>NZ_CP120366.1:0-1418903 GCF_030064585.1 Ensifer meliloti | reverse complement strand
GGTCTGGCCCTCATCCTTTCTGGGACGTGCTCATGGTTTCCGCCGCGAGCTTGATCGCCGCACGGACGCGGTTATAGGTGCCACAGCGGCAGATATTGGTGATTTCCGCGCTGATATCGTCGTCGCTTGGGGTTGGTGTGCTGTTGAGCAGGGCGGCAGCCGCCATGATCATGCCGGCCTGACAGTAGCCGCATTGCGGAACGTCGAGCGCAAGCCAGGCTTGCTGGACCGGATGAGAGCCGTCCTCGGACAAGCCCTCGATCGTGACGATCTGTTGATCCTGCGCGATCGCGCTTGCCGGCATGGTGCAGGAACGCGTCGCCACGCCGTCGATAAGCACGGTGCAGGCGCCACATTGCGCAACCCCGCAGCCGAATTTCGTGCCGGTGAGGCCCGCCTGTTCACGGAGCACCCAGAGAAGTGGCGTCTCCGGATCCACTTCGATATCCCTTGTTCGGCCGTTTATGGTCAATCGAGCCATGACATGATCCTATCGTTAGCGAGGAGAACGACGGCGGCGCACCGCCGGCATTCGCGTTGAACCGACCGGGGGAATGCCTAGTGGACCGGCCCTGTCGAAAGATTTTGCAGATAGGTGATGATGGCCGAGCGTTGCGCCTGATCGCGAACGCTCACGCTCATGGTCGTACCCGGCACGGCCTGGCGAGGATTGTTCAAGTAGGCGTGGAGGCGTTCCTCATCCCAGACGAAGCCGGAGGCGCTGAGCGCCTTCGAGTAGCGAGCGTCTGCGACACTGCCGGCAGCACGCCCGAAAAGCTCGGAGAGATGCGGGGCGGCGCGATTTTCGCCTGGGTCCACACTGTGGCAGGAGCCGCAACGGCTGCGGAAAAGCCTCTCGCCCTCGGCAGCGGCCGGTTCCTGTGCCAGACTCGCGTCGGGACAGAGCAGGATGCCGAGAATGCAGGCGGAGATCAGATGCTTGTTCTTCATAATGGTCCTCCGAACGGGCGGCTGCAGGGAGGGCGGAATGCCTCCGATGGAGATCGCTTCGAGAACCAACGGTAGTCGTCATTTGTCGCAGAGATTTGCCGCGGGAACGGCTGAGTTGTAACGAATTATCTCAGAAGCATGCTGGATAAGCCGCGCGCCAAACAGGCTGGCCGCCTGCCACAGACGCAGGGCGATCGAGTTCCCACGCCTCGGCGATAGGTTTGGCCCCTCAAGGTTTGCTCCGCCTGCGCGAGCTGTCCCGGCGGAAGTGCCCCGGATGAATATTCGGCCCTGCTGAGTTTTATATGCCGCATGCTCGGGCCGCCACGCGGCTTTGAATTTATATTTCCGGCTCCTTAAACCAAGCCACCCGGCATATCCTGATACAAATTACCATCGAACCTGGGAAAATATTGCGACAAGTTGCGGCTAAGCTTCGACCATCAATTCATCCCGCAAGGAAGTCCTGGAGCATGAAACGTAAACTCGCCGAGAGTGAGCCTGGGTATGTTCGTGATCGCCGTGAAGCTGTTGCGCGGCCAGCGGCGAATGTACTAGCGGGTTTACTTCTGAGCGCAGCTTCGATCCTCTGCGCCGCGATGATTGTTCCGGCGGCTGACCTTATCGAAGAGACCTGCACGGCTCAGACCGCAAGTGTCGAAAAACAAGCGCCGTGCCTGAAGCCGGCCCCGGCTCAGGTCTACGGCGCGCAAGCTTCATTGCAGCACACAAGCTGAAAGCCGACGTGGGCGTCGCCCGCCAACCAAGGGAGGGCGCGGCCGCACGCATCGCCATTGCACCGCCGGGATGCCGTATGCGCTCGACGCCGATCTGGACGGTAGGGTTGCCGTTATCGGCGCAGGGGGCCGCCGGAACGCCTATCCACAGCCAAGATAGCAGCGCTTCAAGCGCCCCGATCCGACTTGGGAAGCGTTATCGTCGCGCTCAGGCCATTCTTCAGTCGCGACAGGGTGATGTCCCCGCCGTGGTGGCGAACGGTTGCCCGGGCGATCGACAGGCCTAGGCCAACCCCGCCTGTTTCGCGATTTCGCGAGGACTCCAGTCGGAAGAATGGCTCAAAAACACGCTCGAAATCTGCTTCGGGAATCCCGGGCCCCTTATCCTCAATTGCGATTCGAACGGAGGAGGGCGTCTCATTGAGCTGGACGCGAGCCTCGTTGCCGTAGCGCACGGCGTTTTCGATCAGGTTGCGGACGGCGCGTCTGAGCCCGTCCGGACGACAGCGATAGGTGATCTTGGGGCTATCGAGAAATGTTACATTTTGCCCGAGGTCAGCAAGGTCGTCACAGAGGCTTTCGATCAGAGCGGTCAAATTGACGGTGCGTGTTGCCTCCGTCACCGCCTCCTCGCGCGCAAAGGCAAGCGCTGCCTCGGTCATCGTCTGGATCTCTTCGATCGTCGCCATCATTTTCTGCTGAGCGTCGCTATCCGTCACAAATTCAGCCCGCAGACGCAGCGAAGTCAGCGGTGTGCGAAGATCGTGACTGATCGCGGCGAGCATGCGCGTCCTATCCTCGACGAAGCGCGTAAGTCGCGCCTGCATCCGGTTGAAGGCCTCCGTCGTCCTGCGGATATCATCGGGGCCGGTTTCAGGCAGTGGCTCGACGGATTGGCCTCTGCCGAGCGCCTCCGCGGCGCCGGCCAGCCGGCGCATGGGTCTTGCCATGCGGTTAGCTACGAAGACACCGATCAACGCAAGCGTTGTGGCGGTGACAGCGAGCGAGACGAGGGACTGCGTGTTCCAGAAAGGATTCGGCATCGTCTTGCGATAGACGGAGTTCAGCCAACGCCCGTCGCTGAGTTGGACCGCAAGCCCCATGCCGTGGGAATCGCCGAGCGGCAGAAACTTGGCAAATCGGGGCAGGGTCCATATGTCGGACGAAAGGCGCGTCCAGCCCTCGGAGGCAATTGCCCTCTCGAAAAGCTGGAGACCCTTGCCTGACGGCGTCTTGGCTGGCGCAGCCGAGGTTAGCTCAGGCGGGCGATAGGCTGGGAGCAGGTTGGGTAGCGGCTCCTCCAGTTGCGCGACTGCCTGTTTTCGCCAGGCGAGCGTATCGACGGGATCCTGTCCCGACATCCAAAAGCGTGTATACGTTGTTCCGCTTGCCCGCAGGACATCGGTATGGAAACCTGGAGGAATGGACTCGAGCAGAGTTGCAAGCGACGCCGTGCGGCTCAAGAATTCACCCTTCGATGCCGCACGCAAAGCCTTGTCGCGTTCGTCCCAGGAGATCAGAAACCCGATCACTTGCGACAACACAAGCGCCATCAACAGAAAACAGATGAACTGAGCCGCGAGGCTCTTCCTCCACCATCGCATCAGTAGGCTTCTACCTCCGCCACGAAGCTGTATCCTCCACCCCAGTGCGTCTTGATCAAAGATGGATTTTTCGGGTCGCTCTCGATCTTCTTGCGCAACCGACTGACCTGGTTGTCAATGCTGCGATCGAAGCTCTCGGCGGCTCGCCCTGCGGTCAGATCAAGTAGCTGGTCACGGCTCAAGACCATACCGGGGTGTTCCAGGAAGGCATTGAGCAGCCGGAACTCCGCCGTGCTCAACGCCACGCTGACGCCATCGCGTCCGACGAGCTCCCGGCGTCCGGTGTCGAGTTCCCAGATATCGAAGCGGATGGTCTTGGCCTTGATCCTCCCGCGCTGGGGAGGAAGGCTGTTGACACGCCGCAGCACCGCCCGGATTCTTGCCAGGAGTTCGCGCGGGTTGAACGGCTTGGTGATGTAATCGTCGGCGCCGAGTTCCAGGCCGACGATCCGGTCCGTCCCGTCCGCCATCGCTGTCAGAAAGATGACCGGAAGCTCCGTTGTCGTGCGCAACTGACGGCAAACGGTCAATCCATCCTCGCCGGGCATCATGATGTCCAGCACGACGAGATCTGGGGCGCCTTTTTCCAGAAGACGTCGAAGCGCTTCGCCGCTTTCCGCGAGGGAAACGCGGTAACCCTGTTGTGTCAGATATTTTCCTACCAGGTCGCGAATATCGCGATGATCATCCACAACGGCAATGTGAGGGGTCGATTGCATATGGGTCCGCCCGGGGTGGAGTTGTCCTTAGAAACACATACCGCCACCGCTGAGGCGCCGCATTGAAAAAAGTGTATCAAACGGTATCAGTTGCGAAACTTCTATCGGTGGCCACGGCATTCTACCGCATACCCATATTTGCGCTGCAGCATGGCCGAGAGGTATAATTGAGGGCAGCGCAAGGCACCTACCCCGCCGCAACCTTGTTACACTTGGTCACAAACCGCGCATCGCGTCGCATACCCGTGCGACAAATCACGCCTAGGGTTCTCCCGTCCGAGGCCGTGCGTTCTCGCACCAGTCGTGACGTCGTCGCCATCGCGCCCCGATACCTCCCGAACCGGGGCGCGATGGAACAACGGACAAAGGAGAATTCCATGACAATCAAGCATTACATCGCAGCCGCTCTTACGTGGTTTGTTGTACTTGCGAGCGTCGCACCGGCGCTCGCCAACTTCGACTACTATGAAGGCGTCGACATCAATGCGAAGCGCGGCGCCGCTTCGGCCGTCAAGAAACCCGGCGGCGGCGCCACCGGTGGCATCAGGACAAATGCCGCCACCTATGGCTTTCCAAGCACGGCGAAACCGGTTCTACGGGTCGTGAAGGGCGGTGAAGGTGAATACTACCAGGGACTCAGCCGCCAGTGATCCAAACGACTTCGGGCGCTCCGGTGAGACAAATCAGCCTTCAGACTGAAAGAGGAGTTGGCACCGGGCCGCCCGGGGGTGCAAACTCCAATATGCATCAAAGGTTTCGCTCGGCCATCGGGCTAAATCCTCATAAAAGCCTCGCGATCTGCCTCCGATCGATCTGGCAGCGCCGTGTCAGGCCGAACTCAGGCGTGTTGACCCATAACGATCGCAGGCTCAAGGCTGCGCTCATGATCATGAACGCAACATCGAATAGCGCTCCCCATCGGCATCAAACGTGCCATCGCTACGTCCTCGGGAAGCAATGTAGATGCACATTGCAACCGCAGCCTAGCACGAGGGTCGCTGACGCCAGAACAAAATCACCTGATGAAAGCGGGCGTCAGCAGTACACTGCGGAGCGGTGCCGCAGGCGCAAGGCCGGCAGCACGTCGATTTCCGCGTTTCCCGTCGCGGCAATCAGGGCGTCATGGCCAGCTTCGACTTCTTGTCGACCCATTGCGGCGGAGCACCGTATTTTGAGGCAACGACGCCCAGCAGTCCCGGAGCACGGCCGAACGTTTCGCAGGCTGCATATTTCGGCTTTCCGCCGAACCACGACTTGACGCGCTGCCGCGAAGGTATCGACAGGTTCAACCCCTTCGGCTCCTTGCCAGTGATCAGCAGCCGCGATAAGTCGCTTGCGAACTTCGTCGCCAGACCGTAGGCGTCCCCGACCTGCGACACACGAGGATTGTCCTGGATCGAGTTTGCGCCCCGCGCCCAGAGCATCGCCGCGCTTTGGATTCCAGCCCTGTCTACTGCTTCAGCCTCAACCGCAAGTCCGCCCAATCCGAACGGCAGGCGCGGAATGCTGATAGGCAGCGCGAAACCGGAGCCGACGCTGACCGCCGTAGCAACACCCGCCATCGCCTTGTTGGTCGGAACGATGTCGGCGACGGTCGAATGAACGGTCAAGTCCGCCGGCTGATCGGCCGGAACCATCTGATACTTGTCGCTGAGCGCGACGCACAACGCACGATCGAGTGCATTCGTCACTAGAAAACGGTCTGCGTCGGACTTGATCTTGGACGCTGCACTGAAAGAGAATGTGGTCGGCAGGATCCGAACGGTCTTCACCTGCGCCAGATGGCGGCCGTCGACGTAGATCTGCTTTTTTGCCAGCGTCCCTTTGGGAGGACTGAGCTTGCTGTAGGAGCCGAGCGTTCCGGCCTGTTTAATTGGCACGGACGTGCATCCGGCAGCCACGGCGGTCAGAAGCAGCACGATCGACGACGAGAATAAATGTTTGATCGAAAAGGGAAATGACAGGCGAGATTTGCTGGAATTGCTGCGCACGCTCACGGGCCTCCGTCGTTGACTGTGCTAAGGACAGTGGTCAGCAACAATTGCCGCAGCATTACAGACATCGACGGGGCGGGGCTTGCCGCACCGGGCACAGGAAGAGGCGCCGCGGCAGCAACGAATGTCCAAGCCAACACAGGCGAGGGCCCGTCCGTCAAAGCCAGAACGTGACTTCGGTTCCCGTCGGGCCGCTCTTCAGGCTGACACCACCGCCGTGATTTTCGACGATCTGCTTGACGAGGCTGAGACCCAAGCCGGCGCCCTTGCTGCTGGGAGAAACCCGGTAGAATGGCTCAAACACCAGTTCCTGCTGATCGTCGGGAATGCCGCTTCCCTCGTCGGTCACGCCGATCCGGCCGTCTGCAGACACCGAGATGGTGATTGCGCCGGTGTTGCCGCCATATTCGATCGCATTGCGGACCAGGTTGCTGATTGCGCGTTCCAGGGCAGAGGGGCTCCCCTGGCGCACGAGATGTTCGATGGCGCTTTGCAGGGAAATCTGATAGCCGGCCCCGATCGCCAGCGGGGCGAGATCGGCCACCACCGTCTGGGCAATCGCGACGAGATCGACTGTCTCATGAAGTTCGGTCGCTTGGTCGTTTCGTTCGAAAGCAAGAAGCTGCTCGGCCGTGTCGGCCAGGCGTGCGACGTCCTTGAGCATTCGTCCGCGTTCCATGCCCTCCGGCATTCCGTCGATGCGGGTCTGCATGATGGCGATCGGCGTCCTGAGCTCATGGGCAGCATCGATCAAGAAGCGCTGGCGCTTTCGAAATTCGCTCTCAAGTCGCTCGAGTGCACCATTGAACGCGATGACAAGGGGAGCGACTTCCCGCGCAACCCCCTCGACGGGCAGGCGCGTATCCGGTCGGTGTGGCTCGATCTCCGAGGCTTTCTGCGCGACATCGCTTACCCTTGCAAGTTCGCGTCTGACGATCTGCGGAACGGCAACAAAAATCGCTGGCAGCGTGATCGCAATCAACGACACGTAAATCGGATAGGCTCGCAGCAACAACGCGAGGACCGGCCAACCTTTGCTGCTTGCGCCGCCGGAAAGTATTCTGACCTCACCGATCGCCGTTTCTGCACTGTCTATCGTCGCGATCTCCCTGGTGACGGCCGAGCCACGGATGTCGGCATCATCGAACAAATGCACCAGCCCCGCCAATTGGGCGTAGGCCGGCGGGATGGTTCCATAGGAGACGTGGGCACCGTCTGTGGTGGCCGCGACGAACCAGAGCGTGGCGTTCTGCTGTTTCAGCACCTGAAGCCCCGGCGTTTCCCGCAGCAGGAAGCGTCCCTGATGGTCGCGTGCCGCAGCTTCGCCGATGACCGCGCCGACTGTTTCCTCCATCGCCATGTTCGGAGACATGATCGTGGTTGCCCATACGCAAAGCCCGATGATCACCGCGGCAACCACGGCGACGATCACCAGGCTGAGTTGCCAGCTCAGCCGCCACCACAGAGACGGGTTCGATGTTTTCGCCACGCGTTTCATTCGTCCTTCAGCAGATATCCGACCCCGCGGATGTTATGGATGGCGATGCCAGCGCCCGCATCGAGCAATCGCTTGCGCAGCCTCGAAATATGCGCGTCGAGCGCGTTGGACTGGATCTCTTCCTCGTAGTTGTAGACGGCGGCCTCCAGCGTCGAGCGCAGGACCGTCTTGTCTTTGCGCTTGGCCAGTGCGACGAGAACGAGAAGTTCACGCCTTGGAAGATCGAACGGAGCGGCATCGATCGCGACGCTCAAGTTGAGCGGATCAATGCTCATGCGCCCGACGGTCAAGACAGGTTCGGCAAGGTTCGTCGGGCGGCGGAGCACCGCCCTGACGCGCGCCATCAGTTCCTCGACAAGAAACGGTTTGCCGAGATAGTCGTCGGCGCCGATGTCCAGACCCTTGACGCGTTCCAATGGCTCGTTTCTGGCCGTCATCACGATAATAGGAGTATCTCGCCCTGAGCGCCGCAACATCGGAATGAGCGTCAGCCCCTCGCCGTCGGGCAGACGACGATCGAGGAGGATGGCATCGTAGTCGTTCTGTAGCGTCAGTTCGAAGGCATCGGCAAGGCGCGCCGTTTGATCGGTGACGATGCCATGCTTGCTCAGCGCGACGGCGAGTGCCGCGGCCAGTTCCTTCTCGTCCTCGATCAAAAGAAGTCTCATCGTTGCACCGCTTTCTCTCGCTGCCTTCTCAACGGCTAGGATTGCGGCAGCATTACAAGAGACGAAGGAACTTATGTGCGCATTATCGCTCCAGGATGCACCGGCGTCGCCATTCCGTGTCTGGCATCGTAGGGATAGTTCGGATGGTCCTTGTGATTGATCGTCGAGAATGTCGAGAAGTTTGGCGACCGCCGCGGCAGAAACACCAGTAGCCGAAATACTCGTCGTATCTCGACAGATGGCTCTCGTTCCAATGAGCGTCGCTCATGGCCGGGTACCACCGCTGCATGAAGCCGTCGAGTTGCAAGGCCCGGTCCTTGCCTGCACAATAGAGCACCGATAAGGCTCGGATAGGGATCGGGCCGAAGCAGCCGCCGGGACGGATCGTGCGGCCGCCTTCCGAGATATCCCGCGCGCACGTCGACCAGCGCGTCGCAGGACTGTCCTGCAGCGGCGCAAGCGCCAGAAATTCAAACACAAGGGTGCATTTGTGGCGAGGGACCTCGAAGAGAATGCACCACCAGGCCAGGATGCGGTACGGTTCGTCGATCGTAGCCTTAAAGCATGCGACCGCTGGGTCGCCCGCCGAAAAGTCTGTTCAGCCGAAGGATCATCGACAAGGCGTCGAGTGCGCTGCGGACCAAATCTAGCACCTCGGCATCTGTGCGATGCGCCGAAAAGCCGGCGACGGCGTTTTGACAGGACGTGCGGAACAGATCCCAAGCAAACCCCAGCCGCTGTGAGGGGCGAGCCGCGGGCCACCGGCGCAGAAAGCAAGCTCCTCGGCGAGTTCCGCGTTTACCGCAAGGTAAATGGTAAAGTGTCCTTGGCTCTTAATTTGATGTTTCATGTTGTCCTTGTCCATAGAGACGGATCTCACCACTCAGGCCCCTTCGGATCGATCAGGACAGTGCGAGCCTCGTCTTCGGTAGAGGACCGTCTGGTCTTTTTCGGACTGGCGACGTCGAAGAGCCGCTTTATGAACGCAGCCGTGTCGAAACGGCTTGCGGCTTTCGTGTCATCGGCCCGTGTGGTGTTCTGGAAGACGAAGGCGTCGATATTGACCACGGGAAGCGCGGTGATCTGGCGTATCGTCTGAATGCCGGCCGTGTATGTCGCCGCCACGTCGAAGCGGCCGATCCCCGCCGCGGCCTGGAGTTCAGACACCGTGACGGCCGTCGTGACGACCATGCCGTGAGACGTCAGCAGTTCGCCCATGCGGACGGCAATGTCCGGTTGTTTGGCATAAAGGAGGACGGCGATCGGTCCTGGTTCGCGCAATGATTGCATTGAAAGATCCGATGAAAGGCGCTGCCGGTCGGCAGAGCCGGTTGCGATGTTAAGCCAACATCGCGGCGATTGGCTTGCCGCGATGTCTTTTGGTCGGCGCCTTAGAACCGGTAGCCGACGCCGAGGGGGCGAAGGGCTGGACATCCTCCTTGACAATCGGACTGTCTTTGGCATCCCCCAGCAGAAAGCCGCGCCCGCGGCCCCGGTGACCATCCAGTGCTCGGTCCACAGATAAGTAGTCGTTCCCTTGATATCGACGCGTTTGAAACCGTACTCGGCGGGACCGGAGCGCGCCGACTGGGCCGCGTTGATCCCGAAATAGGATTCCATGTGCTTGTCGTCGGCCCAGGTGCCGGAGAGATCGGCCGAGAAGATGAACCGTTCGTATTGATAGGAGGCTTTCGTTCCGACGGTGCCCGTCAGCCCCTCGCTGCCGCCGATCGTCTTGTCGAGCGCAGCATAGAACTCGAAAGGCCCGGTCTCGAAGCTCACCAGGCCTCCGACCACGCCGCCCGGATCGATGTCGCCCAGACCGCGAAGGTAATAGGAATCGTCCTCCTTTCGGCCCATGTCTGCGCCACCGGTGATGGCGAACCTGAAACCGCTCTGCTTCCAAACGTCGACCTTCAGCCCGTCCGTATCGAGGAAGACGCGGTCGCCGAAGTGCGCGGAGATGAGCGGGAAAGGCTGGACCTCATATTCGTCCGACCCTTCATACTCGGGAAGATAGACTGCGCCGAAGCCGGCGGTCACTTTCCAGTCGTGAAGCTTTCCGCGAATGCCGCCGACGCGTTCCTCCTCCTCGCTCGCGATGGGGATGTCGGCTTCCCCGGTATTGAAGTCGGCGGCGAGCGCGGCGGCCGGAGACAGCATCCAAGCCATCCCGATCGCTGCGAACGCAATATTGGCCCTCGTTCCCTCACGCATTGAGACGAAGGGGACACGCGCGAAGGCTTCGGACCTCGCTGTTTCATGGCGAAGTCGTTTCTCTGTGGTCACTTGGATATCTCCAGTTTTGACTGCGCAGAAGCCGCAAGCAAGCGGTTTGCGCTGGAAGAGTGGGGGAGGAGAGTTGCCGCTACATTACAACTTCGAAACGCCGCCTGGAGACGGTACCGAACGGCGGCACCGCGGCGGTGGACTCACTGCGGGCGACGCTGGCGAGCGAAGTAAGCGGTCTCGCCTGCTTGCTGCTATTGAAGCATCCGCCCGGAAATAATGATCAGCATGACGATCGGACCGCCAAGCAGCGCTGCGAACATCAGCGCCGAAAGCAATACCCGGCCGAGCAGGCGCGGTAGAAATCTCTTCTTGCCGCCATCGGTCTATCTCGCCTGCGTGGCATCGGGATGCTGCGGCAAAGCGCGTGAGCGGCGCGTGACCCGCAGCCTTACGCTGTCGATCAAGGAGAGGGCGGCAGGAACGACGACGAGCGTCAGGATGGTCGAACTGATGAGGCCTTCGATCACGGCGTGCGCCATGGGTGCCCGCTGTGCGCCGGCACCTGCGGCTGTCATGGCAAGCGGGAGCATGCCGAAGATCATCGCAAGTGTCGTCATGACGATCGGGCGCAACCGCACCATAGCGGCATTTTCCAGCGCTTGCGACAGCGGCAGTCCGCGCCGGCGTTCCCGGTTGGCGAAATCGACCAGCAGAATGCCATTCTTGGTCACGAGCCCCATCAGCATGATGAAGCCGATCATCGAACACATGTTGATCGTGCTTCCGGCGATCAGCAATCCGGCAAGCACGCCGACCAAGGAGAGAGGGAGCGCTGCCATGATGGCGGCCGGCTGGCTGAAGCTTCCAAATTGCGACGCCAGCACGACATAGATGAAGATGACCGCCATGACCAGCGGCTTCAGCATGCTGGTCGCCGCCTTGCCCAGATCTTCGGCGTCTCCGCCGAACTTGATTCGGTATCCGGACGGCAGCTTCTGGCGGGCAATCCGCGGTGCGAAACCAGCCCTTGAAGTCGGTACTCCATTCGTCGTTCACTGACGTTACCGCTGCATACGGCCGCCGCTGGTCGATGGGCCGACGGCGGCGCTTCACCGGCGCAACCAGTCCGGCCTGCTTGAGGATGTCTCCAATCGTCGACGCCGCAGGCCAGGTTACCTCCGGCGTCTGACGCCTAAGCTTTGCCAACAGCTTGCGCGGTCCCAGATCGGGAAAACGTTGCCGCATTGCGACGATCTCTTCGTTCAGCGCCTCCGCGGTCCGGTGCGGGCAGTGTAGTGGCGCGTGCGAGGGATCCATGAACCAGTCCGCAGCTCCGCTGTCGCGCCGACTGCGCCACGCGTAAAACGTATCGCGGCAGACGCCGTATCGACGGCAAAGCTCCGAAACGCTCCAGTTCCCGCTGTCATACTCCGCAAGCATCCGAACCCGTTCTTCCATCCGACAAGTCTCGTTAAAACGGCATCAAAAGGTCTCCCTTCGATGCCAATCTAACCTGTCGACAATCATTCCGCTCTAATCTGCCGATAATCTACCCGGTCTTAACCAGGGGGAACACCCGCCCGAGGCGGAGCCGAAGGGGCGACGCAAAATCCGCCTGGAGCGGATCCGCGTCGATCCTGCACGGAGCGAGCCGAGGGCGAGCGGAGGAAGGACGGGAAGACCGATTTTCCCTTGCAGGGGAGAGGCGGGCAGAGCCCTCTTTCCCCTCCGAAGCAGACAATGAGCATACTAGGCGAAGGCGCGGCCGAAGCCAGTTCGCGCACCGCTTGACCGGTTAAAAGGGCAGCCGCAGGAAGTTTAGCATAGCCCCGCCCTAAGGGCGGAAACCGGGACCGACTGCACCTGGCAACGGTTCATTTGGTCTTCCACCTCTGGTGCCGGCGTTTCCCACAAGCCTCCGGCGCGGGCGCGGGTTCCCTTCGGCTGCTTCGCTCACTGATGCTCGCTGCGGCCGCTCGTGCCGGCTATGCCGGCGCGGCTGGAAAACGCCTCCGGGGAATTCGGGCCGCGGCGTGAACGCTGAACTTCTCAATAGGGTGGGATGCGGTCATTCGCTGCGTCTTAAACGAACGACAGCTTTTGGGCCGACGAGCGGCCGCTTGCAAATCAGCGGCTGAAGCCGACGCGGAGCTGCCGCTTGTCAATATCCAGGGCATCCCCACCCAGGCCAATTCTTGACGACATCGACTTCAGTCCTTTGGCCGCTGTTGCCCCTTGGTCCAACTTCTCTTCGATCATCCTTCGACCGATAATCAGGCCGGCTCTCAAGATGCGTGCTGCCCTTTGGCTGGGGGATTAGCTTCCAGCACAAGCGATAGGCCCGCAGGGGAGGATATACCGGCGAGAGCGACTCCGGCTTGCAATCACTGCCGTACCGGCCGTGGCGTGCCGATAAGGGTACACCGTATGCATTTCGGATTTAATCAATATTGATCGAGGAGTAGAGCATGAGCCGTCCAGATGCCGAAAAGCGCGGAAACGCGCAAGATTCCTTCACGATAGATCGTCGAAGCCTCCTTCTGGGCGGTACGGTCCTTGCGGCTGCCGCTGCGGCAAGCGGTGCTGCGGCAGTTCGTACCGCACAGGCCCAGGAGCAACCGGCGGCAAGCACCAGCAAGCCGCCGAACGTCCTCGTCATCTTCGGCGACGACATAGGCATTCCACAAATCAGCGCCTACACCATGGGCCTGATGGGTTATCGTACACCGAACATCGATCGTATTGCCGCCGAGGGTGCGATCTTCACCGATGCCTATGGGCAGCAGAGCTGCACCGCAGGGCGCGCTTCCTTCATTCTCGGCCAGGAACCGTTTCGCACGGGGCTGCTGACGATCGGCATGCCCGGCGACCCACACGGCATTCAGGACTGGATGCCGACCATCGCCGACGTCATGAAGTCCAAGGGTTATGCGACCGGCCAGTTCGGCAAGAATCACCTGGGCGACCGCGACGAGCATCTGCCGACAAACCACGGCTTCGACGAATTCTTCGGCAACCTCTACCACCTGAATGCCGAAGAGGAGCCGGAAGGCTACTTCTATCCGAAGGACGAGGAATTCCGGAAAAACTTCGGGCCGCGCGGTGTCATCAAATCGAGCGCGGATGGAAAGATCGAGGATACCGGAGCACTCAACACCAAGCGCATGGAGACCGTCGACGAAGAGTTCCTCGCGGCCGCGAAGGATTTCATCGATCGCCAAACGAAGGCCGACAAGCCGTTCTTCTGCTGGTTCAACTCGACCCGCATGCACGTGTTTACCCACCTGAAACCGGAATCCATGGGCAAGACCGGCAAGGGCATCCACGCCGACGGCATGGTGGAGCATGATGGCCATGTCGGCCAGCTGCTGCAGCAGCTCGACGACCTCGGCATCACCGAGAACACGATCGTGCTCTACACGACCGACAACGGCGCCGAGCTCGCTTTGTGGCCGGATGGCGCGATGACCATGTTCCATGGCGAAAAAGGAACGACGTGGGAAGGAGGCTTTCGCATTCCCATGATGGTGCGCTGGCCGGGCGTGGTGAAGCCGGGCACGCAGATTAACGATCCCGTGACGCTGATGGACTGGATGCCGACCTTCGCGGCCGCGGCCGGCATCGCTGATGTCAAGGAGCAGATGAAGACGGGCTTCAAGTCCGGCGACAAGACCTTCAAGGTCCATCTCGACGGCTACGACCTCACCGCCCTCCTGAAGGGCGAGGCTAAGGAGCCGCCCCGCGAAGCGGTCTACTATTTCGATCAGGGCGGCAACCTGAATGCCATCCGGTGGAATGACTGGAAGCTCAGCTTTGCCGTCAACAGCGAGGGCAACATCGCCACAGCCACCCGTGAGACGCCAAGTTGGGCGAACATCGCCAATCTTCGAATGGACCCCTATGAACGGGGGACGAAAGAAGGCGGAGGCGCCATGGAGTTCATAGCCCGAAACATGTGGCTCCTCGTGCCGATCCAGAGCAAGATCAAGGAGTTCTTCCAGGATTTCGACCAGTACCCCTACCAGCCCGGCAGCACGCTTAACGCTAGCGGCATAAACTACAACCTGTTGCAGCAGCAGGCCGCGCTCAAGCGGCTTGGCGAGCTGGAGCGCCTGGCTCCTCGCTAGCCCAAAAGCGGGAGGCGAGATTTCTCGCGCCTCCCGCTTTTCCTGTTGTAGGTTTGCAGGATCCCGAACCTTGCCAATCCTACAGCGCCGCGCGTTTTGTCAGACGCGCAAAGGTGCTGTAGCACTTTGATTTACCGCATTTTTTGGCCTAGCTCGGATGCGATTAATAAGCATCACGGTCGATCGCCGCTGCCCTCGCGGGTGGCGTCCGCTCCGATCATGGCGGGATTGAGCGGGGGCAGCGCGGCTCGGCGGCCACCCCATGCCTCGTCGCCTCTCACCATCCAGAGCTTCCGCGCCTTTCGGATGCCGGGAAGAAGCGGTTTCATGGGCGCTTCCGGCAAGGACTTATCCGAAAAGCCATATTGTGCTCTTTGATAGGCGTCGTAGGCGTTGCGCGTCTTGATGTCGGCAAAGCGATCAAGCCAGCGCCCAAAGGGGACAAGCCCTGCCCTGCGCGACCAGGCGTCGAGCGCCTTCGCCATCTCGGCTGTAGAGCCGTCGTGGCAGGCATGTTCGAAGCGCCGGAAATAGGCCGCTTCGGATTCCCGGCGAGCCGATTGACGCTTTTCCCAACGACTTTCCAGCCACGACAGGCCGCGGGCGAGGAACCAGATTGCAACGCCGGTCGCTGAAGCGGCGGCCGCGATGGCGCCAGCAAGCGACCAATCGAAAGGCGCGGGCTCGGCTCCGGGCATTGGCGGTGCTATCGCTGTGGACGACGCGGGAGCAGCCGCAACCGACACGCTCACAGCAGGCGCGCTTGCCGACTGCGTCATCGCCGTCGTCGGATCGAACCAGCTGAGGTCGATTGCCGGGAGCAGGAAAGTCCCGGAATTCTGGAAGAGGTAGCCCGCAACGTCCTTGCGCACGCCGGCAACCGGCTGGCCGTTGCGGTCCGTTTCTTCCGAAAGTGCGGGATCCTGCCGGTAGAGGCGCACCCCCTCCGGTGCTGAAAAATCCGGCTCGGGGATCATCATGGCGCGAAGTCCTACGGCGCGCACGGTGACCGTCCGGACCAGTGTGTCACCCGCCTTCAAAGCTGCCGGATCCCGATCCAGCTCCTGGCGGATGCTGACCTTTGCGGCAACCACACCGGGACGTTCTCCGGCACTCGCCGGCGCTTCCCGAACGGTGAAGCGAAGCGGTGGAAGCGTAACTTCACCGCGGGTGGCCTGAGGAGGTACTGCCGCATAGCCGAAAGTGATCACGGCAGGAGGCAAGGTGAAATCGCCCGGCGACTGGGGCGTGACGATATAGGTGCGGCGAATGCCGGAGTAAGAGGTCCCGTCGATCGTTTCGTTGAGGTTGAGCGCCCGCCCGTCGTCAAGCGTCACGATCGCGCCCGGCAGGTCGATCGCAGGGAACTGCGGCGGTTGCAGGAAGTAGTTCGGGACGAGCACGTCGACGTCTATGAGAATTTGCTGGCCGGCATAGAGCGTTCCCTTCGACTGCAGTGAAGCCCGGGCGAGCGGATCGGCGGATAGGGCCGGGCCTGCGGCAGCGATCCAGCAGAACAGCGCTGCAATAAGCCGGTACAAACGTGACGCTCGCGTCATCATTGCCGGTTCCCTTCCGATGCCTCGATCGCGAACTTGCGTGCCAGAAGGGCGGCCGGCGAAACCTGGATGTTGCGCATCCACATCTCCGCCGTCTGCGCGCCCGCCTGAACCTGACCTTCCTTGCCGTGCTTGGCCTTGTCGTCGAACTGGACGTCGTCCGGATCCAGTCCGGCGGCCTCCTGCTGCTTTTCCTCTTCCTGCTTGTCCTTCTCTTTCCTGCGCCGTTCCGCCAGCGCCAGATTGGTCTTTGCCTCGGCCCAATCGGCGCGCTGCCTGAGAGCCTGCCGGTAGGCGGCGATCGCTTCGTCGGGCTTGTCCAGATGCATCAGGGCGTTGCCTTGATTGAAATAGCTCTCCGGTGCCGTGGACTGGGCAAAGGCGTCGATCGCGTCCTGGTAACGGCCGGCGCGATAGAACGAAACACCGCGCCATTGCGCCTCGGCGAAGTGTTCTGCCGCGGCGGCATAGTCGCCGCGGGAGAAAGCGCGTTGTCCCTGCTGGTCGGGCGTCAGCCACATGTCCGCGAGATCCGCCGCCTCCGCCCGCCCGGAGATGGCGAACGACAGGAGCACCACGATAGCCCCGAGCCAACGGACGCTCTGGCCCCGGCGGAAGGTGAACGCGACCAGGATCGCGACCGCGATGGTCAGGTACCAACCCATATCGCGCCAACGGGTAAGACCCTCCTCCGTTCTTTGTGCGAAGGACGTCTGTATACGCCGGACGATCCAGTCGACGTCGCCATCATCGAGGGTGACCGTCGCCACCTGCGCAGGGGAGGCGGACTGAAGTTCCTTCAAGGCGTCGACGTCGAGTCGCGCCTGAACGCGAGCGCCGGTGCCGTCGGTCAGATACGCGCCGCTTCCGATCTTCACGGGGCCGCCTTCTTCGGTGCCGATGCCCAGCACCATCAGGTCGTTGCGGCCCTTATATCGCGAGAAAGCGGCAGATGCGCCCTGCTCGACCCCATCGGTCAGAAACAGGATCGTGCCCGGCGCCGGCTCGGCGGCCAGGGCCGCCTCTGCGGCTTCGAGCGCCATGTCGGTATCCTTGCCTTCGACGGGCATTAGCGCTGGCGACAGCGCTGCGAGATAGGTGGCGACGAGCGACGCGTCCTCGGTCAGGGGCAGCACCATGTGGGCCGAGCCGGCATAGGCGAACAATGCCGTCCGGGCGCCTTTCCGTCTGGCCATGATGTCGCGCACCTTGAGCTTGGCGCGCTCGAGCCGCGTCGGCGAGATGTCGGTCGCATTCATCGTCTGGCCAAGGTCGACCGCGATGGCGAGCGGCGCCGTGTCTTCCACGAAGGGCGGACGCTCGCGTTCCCAGGTCGGGCCGGCCGCGGCAAGGCCCGAGAGGGCAATGAGGCCGGCCACCAGATAGACGGGCCGAAACCCGCGGACCTTGCCGTGGTCGATGAGGAGGTGGTCGAGCAGATTGGGAGCGATCAGGTGCTTCCAGCGGGAGCGCATATCCGATTGCCGGCGCATGAGCCATACGAGCAGTCCCGCCGCCAGGACAGCAAGCAGCCACCACGGGCGAAGGAAATGGAAATCGGCGATCATGCTTCTGCCTCGCTGTTACGCCTGCGGGCGGCGCGGATCGACCGAAGCCACATCAGGCCGTGATAGCCGAGCACGAGGAGAACGGCGGCACCCAGCGGGTAGTGGAACAGCTCGATGCGCGGACGCCAGCTCAGCGTCTTCTGGTTCGCCGGCGTTATGCTGTCGAGCAGCGCGTAGATATCTGCAAGCGCCTGCTGGTCCTGGCCGAAGAAATATCGCCCTCCCGTCGCCGAAGCGATCTTCTGCAGAACCGCCGTGTCGAGCTTCTCCTCCCCTTCGGCATTTGGATCGCCGATCCCGATCGCATGGATGCGGATGTTGTTCTGACCCGCGATCTCGGCTGCCTTGTCGGGCGGCATCTTGCTTGCGGTGTCGTTGCCGTCGGTCAGGACCACCAGCACTTTGTCGGGCGCCTGGCTCTCCTCGAACAGCTTGATCGACAGCCCGATCGCGTCGCCCAGCGCGGTTCGCGGGCCGGCCATTCCGGGCAAGGCGCCCGTCAGCATGGATCGGACGGTCGTATGATCCATGGTAAAGGGAACGAGCGGGTAGGGAGCGTCGCCGAAGGCGATCAAGCCCAGCCGATCATGCGGGCGGCGCTCGACGAAGTCCGCCACCACGGCCTTCACCGCATCGACCCGCGCCTCGAGATTGCCCTGCGGATCGCTGAAGTCGCGCGTGTCCATCGATTGGGAAAGGTCGAGGGCGAGCATGAGATCGCGCTGAGGCTCGGTCTTCTCGATCGGCGGCTCGACGAACTGCGGGCGGGCGAGCGCCGTCAGCACCAGAAGCCAGCAGACCGGGGCGATGATCTTCTGCAGCAGGTTGGCACGCGGCACGACCGAGCCTTCCGTCGGGCCGATGCCTGCGGCTTTGGTGATGTCCTCGAAGAAGGGAATGCGCACTGCCGGCGTCTGCTCCCGGTACGGCGGCAGCAGCCACCAGACGAGAAGCGGCGCGGGCAGGAGCATGAGGAGCCAGGGATGGTCAAGGACGTACATCGTGGGCCTCGATCCATTGGCGAGCCGCCGCGAGGGTCTGGCGCGCCTTAGCCTCGTCCGTCGAGGCTAGCGCCGACGGGCGGTATTCGCTCTCGGCGAAGAAGCGATGGGCTTCATCGTCTATCCTTGCCGTGCCGGCATATGCGCGCAGGAAATCGGACCAGCCTTCGCCGCTGAGAGAGGCGACCGTTTCCCTTTGCCAGGCCGCGAGCGCGGTGCGCTTGAGAAGCATCGGCAGGCTTTGCAAGGCGTGCCTGCGCCCGGCCGGCGTGTCGATGGCTTTTTCCAGATGGGAGAGTTCCGCGAGCGCTTCCCGGCGGTAACGGTTCCGTGCGCGTCGGCGGAGCCAATTGCAGAGGACCGCGGCGAGGACGAGCGCGACCGCCGCCATGAGCGCCGCCCAGCCCCAAGTGGCCGGCATCATCGATACGGGCGGCGGCAAGGCGATATCGGCCATCTGCCTTAGGGTGGCGTCGAGCATCGGGTCGGGCGCGGGGGTAGGATCCATCTACCGCCTCCTTTGTCGCCAGGCGAGCTGGCCGAGGAGCGTGCGCAATTGCGGTGCCACTTCTTCAGCCGCGGAGACCGGCAGCATGGGCAGCCCCATCTCTTCCTGCCACGAAAGCAGTTCGCGGCCTCTGTTGCGCGCAAAACTGCCTACCGCATCGCGAACATTGCCGCGGCCGAACTGCAACTCGGCCTGGAGCGCGCCGCCGCTCACGACCATCTCGCCCTGGTGCGGAAGATCGAGGAGGAAGGGATCGTAGACGAGAACGGCGATGACGTCGTTTGCGACGGACATTCGCAGAAGAAGGTCGCGTGTCGCCGGCCCATGCCCGTCGAAATCGCTAACGACGATGATCAGATGGTCGTGCCGGGCGAGGGCTGCGACCTTGCCGAGGACGGCATTCAGCTGACCGGGCGATCTCTCGATATCCGAGCCTGCACTGAGCGCATTGTTCTGAACCGAAATCGTTTCGGCCAAACGGATGACGGCCCCACGGCTCCGGTGCGGCCGGATGGATTCCTGCTTCAAGTCGTTGAAGACCACGCCACCGACGCGGTCGCCGAGCGCCGTCACGCGCCATGCGCAAAGCGCCGCGACCTCGGCGGCGGCTACCGATTTCATCGACCGGCGGCTTCCGAAGAACATGTTGGTGCGCTGGTCGACGATGATGAGGGCGGGGCGGTCCTTCTCTTCGTTATAGACACGCACGAAAGGCTGCCCGGTGCGGGCGGTGACGCGCCAGTCGATCGTGCGGATATCGTCCCCCGGCATATAGGTTCGAAGTTCCTCGAAGCTGAGGCCACGACCGCGCATGCGCGACTCATGGCGCCCGGCGAGGAAGCGGCGAACGGGGGCCTTGCGCAGGAACGTCAGGTCGGAGGCGATCGATTCCAGGGCCACGAGATTGTCGACGGAAACGTAGGCGCCATCCGTATCGCCAGCGGCCCGGCGTAGGATCTCCTTCGTTCTTCCGAATGCGGGCAGAGAAATTGCCATCGCAAGGCCTCCCGATCAGGCGGTTGCCACTTTCTCCACGATACGGTCCACGGCCTGGTCCGCGGTGATTCCGCCGGCATGGGCTTCGTAGGAGAGCACGAGCCTGTGGCGGAATACATCGTGGACGATCGCCTGGACGTCGTCCGGCGTCACGAAATCGCGACCCTTCAACCAGGCGTGAGCACGCGAGACCTTGTCGAGCCCGATCACGCCGCGCGGACTGGCGCCGACCTGGATCCACTTGGCGAGCTCCGGATCGATCTTGTCAGGATAGCGCGTCGCCATGACGAGCGCGACGATATAGTCCTCGACCGCCTTGGAGACGGCAACCTCCGATATCTCCCTTCGCGCGGCGAGCACCACGTCGGCGGCGAGCTTCTGCTCCTCGGCGCTCTTGGCGTGCGGCTCCTTTTCCTCGGAACGGACGAGTTCCATGATTGCGACTTCCGAATTCGCATCCGGATAGTCGACGCGGACATGCATCAGGAACCGATCGAGCTGAGCCTCGGGCAGGGGATAGGTGCCCTCCTGCTCGATCGGGTTCTGCGTAGCCATGACGAGGAAGAGGGCTGGCAGCGGGTGGCTCTGGCCGCCGACCGTGACCTGCCTTTCCTCCATCGCCTCGAGCAATGCGGACTGCACCTTTGCCGGGGCGCGGTTGATCTCGTCGGCGAGGATCAGATTGGCGAAGACCGGCCCCTCCTGGAACTTGAACTCGCCCTTGCCGGCTTCGCTGAAATAGACTTCGGAGCCGGTGATGTCGGAGGGCAGCAGGTCGGGGGTGAACTGGATGCGCGACAGGCTCGCTTCGAGGTTCTTGGCGAGGCTCTTGATCGCCCGGGTCTTGGCAAGCCCGGGCAGACCCTCGACAAGAAGGTGGCCGTTGCCGAGCAGGCCGAGTAGGAGACGCTCGATCATGGCTTCCTGGCCGATGATCGATTGCCCGATCCTTTTGCCGAGTGCTTGGATGTCTTCCCGGTTTCCCATCGCGTTCCCCTCTGTCCATTTACGCATTCGAGCATTTCGGTTTCGGTGCACTGCGCCGTGCACCTGAAGGCTGCATCAAGATACGCGCCGGGGTTATGAAGCTCCCCTGGCACGCGTTAACTTGCCAGCATCATGGCCAGGGCGACCACCACAGGCCCCATGAGCGGCAGCAATACGTTCGAGATCGCGTAGGTAACCGTATATCCGATCACGGGAATGGAATTCCCGGCCTGGGAGACGAGCGCGCTTATCGTCGGCGTGCTGCAATGCTGCCCGGCGATCACGCCCAGGAGAATAGGCGTTTCGATCTTCATCAGCTTCGAGCCGACCAGCAAAGAGACGAAAGCCGGGATGAAAGAGACGAGCAGGCCCAGGACAGGCAGGATCAGCCCGTATTGCATGACCAGGTCGATCGCGTCGGGTCCGGCGCTGAGGCCGATCGCCGCGATGAACGCTGCCAGACCGAACTCCTTGGCGAAGTCCGCTGCGGCGACCGGCAGGTTGGCGCGTGCCGGGCTGCGCATGTTGAGCCAGCTGAAGGCAAGCCCGGAGATCAAAGCACCGCCGCCCGAGCCCAGCGTCAGTTCCAGCGCGCCGATCGTGAGACTGAAGTGGCCGATCAGGAGACCGACGACGATGCCGAGCCCGAGAAAGATGAAATCGGTCCTCTCGCCCGGTGGCAGCGTCTTGCCGAGTTCGGCCGCAGCCCCGGCAACCGCCTGCTCTGGACCGTAGAGCGTAACGATATCGCCTTGCTGGAGGATCGTCCCGGAGAGCGCGGGAATGTGCTGTCCCATGCGACGGACGCTCGAGATGAATATGCCGCGCTGCAATTCGGGCGCCGCCATCTGCCTCAACTGCCGTATCTGGCGGCCGAAGGCCTCCTTGCGCACGAGCACGACGTCGCGTGTCGTCAGGGCGAAACTCGTCTCCTGGGGAACCGGCACTTCGTCGCCCAGCCGGTCGCGAACCGCGATCACAGCGTTGCGGCGTCCGCGCACGAACGCGATGTCGTCCGGCTCCAGCAGGAAATCGCCCGTCGTTTCGAGAATTTCGCCGTGGCGCTGCACGCGTTCGAGAGCGACGGCAAAGTTCCGGCTTTTCTCGAATTCGCCGACGGTCTGGCCCGCTGCAGGGCCGGCTCGGAAGGCGCGGCCGACGAATATGGGAAGGCCTTCCGCCTGGTCGTCCTCTTCATCGGTCGAGCCGAGCTTGCGCGCGAGCTCCTGCGCCTCCTTTCTGAGATCGGCCTTCAGGATCAACGGGGCGATCTGGGTCGTGAAGATGACGATGGCGATGAGGCCGAAGAGATAGGTGAGGCTATAGGCGGTCGCGACATTCGCTTGCAGGAGCTCGATGTCCCCGGGCGGCAAAGGCAGGTGCGAAATCGCTTCCGATGCGGTTCCGAGGACGGCGGACTCGGTCGCCGAACCGGCAAAGAGCCCCGCGGCCGTGCCCACGTCGAGGCGAAAGACGAGGATCGATACCGCCAGGAGCAGGAGGACGCAAACAACCTCGATGATCGAAAAGATCCCGTATCGCCATCCGCCGCGGATATTGGCGAAGAACTGCGGTCCGGCCGAGAAGCCGAGCGCGTAGATGAAGAGGGCGAAAGCGGCATCCTTGAGATCCGGGCTTATCCGCACTCCAAGCTGTCCTAGGGCGAGCGCGACGAAAAGCGTTCCGCAAACCCCGCCGAGTTGCACGGGGCCGACCTTCAGCCGACCGATGAGATAGCCAAGCGCGAGCGATATGAAGAGGGCTATGACAGGGTCGGTCAGAAACGACATGGAAAAGTCCGTTGCGCATCAAAAGGTCGATGGAGTTCCAGTCTCGTGCGGGCGACATCGCCGCCCGCACGAGAGCGAAATCAGCGCTTCTCGTATTCCTCGTGGAATTCGTCTGCCATTCGCTTGAGGGCCTGCCCGATCGCGGCATATTCGTATTCGTTGAGATTGGCGAGGGAGGCGCGGCCAGCCGGTTTCTGCGTACCGAAGCCCGTTCCCGGCAGAAGCACGATGCCCGTCTCGTCGGCTATGCGGAACAGCAGTTCACGGCCGTTGAACTTTTTCGTCACCCATTTGGCGAATTCCTTGCCGTAAAGCTTGCGGGCGAGATCCTCGAGGTCCAGCAGGGTGTAGTAGTCGACGGCATTCGGATCGGCCTCCAGGGACAGGCCGAGTTCGCGATAGAGCGCCGCCTCGCGCTTGCGGATGATGTTTTTGAGCGATGTCTTGTAGCTGTCTGCCTCGTCCATCAGCGCGAACAGCGAGAAGAGGACGAGTTGTACCTGCTGCGGGGTCGAGAGGCCGGCGGTGTGGTTGAGGGCCACCGTTCGGCTGTCGGCGACGAGCCGGTCGATGAACTTCAGCGAGCGCACATCCGGCAACAGCGAACCATAGCGGCGGTCGAGCGCCTCCTTTGCTTCCTCGGGAAGATCGGCGAGCCTCTGGTCGAGGACGTTCTGCCGATGCGTCGCGACCACCCCGAGCCGCCATCCGGTCGCACCGAAATATTTCGAATAGGAATAGACGAGGATAGTGTTCTGCGGGCATATCGCGAAGAGCGACCGGAAATCATCCGCAAATGTGCCGTAGACGTCATCCGTCAGAATGATGAGATCCGGGCGGTCGTTGGCGACGATGTCGGCGATCCGCTTCAGGCTTCTGTCGTCAAGTTTCACCGATGGGGGATTGCTGGGATTTATGCAGAAGAAGACCTTGATCGCGGGATCTTTCAGCTTGTCGAGCTCTTCGTCGGAATATTGCCAGCCATTGGCCGGATCCGCGTTCAGCGCCACCTCCTCAAGTGCGTATTCATCGAGTTCCGGGATTTCGATGTAGGGCGTGAAGACCGGCATGCCGATCGCAACCCTGTCGCCTTTCTTCACGAGGTGGTTCTGCTTGAGGGTGTTGAAGATGTAGGTCATTGCCGCCGTTCCGCCTTCGACGGCGAACAGATCGATGCTGTTCGGCGGCAGAAAGCCGCCAACCATCTCCTTGACGATGTAGTGCTTGGCGATTTCCTCGCCTATCCTGAGCATTCGCGGCGGAACCGGATAGTTGCAGCCGATAATGCCTTCGACCATTTCATGCAGGAACTCGGAGGCGGAAAGCCCAAGCTGGTCGCGCACATAGCTCAGCGCGCGCGCCAGAAAGGCAACGCCCTCCATAAGGTGGTTTTCAGAGGCGAAGCGCTCGAACCGGGACTCGATGCCCTCTATGTTGGGCAATCCTCCGATACCCTTCTGGAGGTAGGAGAAGGAAAGCTCCGACTCGGCGGTCGCAAAGAGGCCAAGCTGAAAGAAAGCGCGGCGAGGAAGCGTCGCCAGAAAATTCGGATTGCCGCGGCCGGCATTCAGCATCAGGCGGTTCTGTTTGGCCGAGGCGAGCTTGATCAGTTCGTCCTTCAGCTCGAACGGGCTCAGTTTTGCATAGCGGCTATAGTCTGTCTTCATCGGGGTTCTCCCTGCATGAGCGAGATCAGGCAAAAGCGACGACCAGCGGCCCGAGCAATGTCAAGAAGACATTCGCCAGGGCATAGGTGATTGCGAAGGGAACGGTCGGAACGGAATTGCCGGCCTTGTCGAGAATTTCGCCGAAAGCCGGATTGGCACTGCGGGAACCGGAAAGGGCGCCGGCAAAGATGGCCGCATTGTCGTAGCGCAGCAGATATCTGCCGACCGCCATGGTGACGAGCAGCGGAAAGATAGTGACCACCACGCCGATCAGGAAGATCGAGAGGCCGTGCTCGGCGATCGTCGTCACGGCCTGCTGCCCCGACTGCAGGCCGACCACCGCCACGAAGCCGGCAAGACCCAGATCCCGCAGAAGCGTCGAAGCGCCGGTCGGCATGTTGCCGACCGCCATGTTCCGCGTCCTCAGCCAACCGAAGAAGAGGCCCGACAAAAGTGCGCCGCCGCCGCTTCCAAGCGTCAGCGGTATCGAGCCAAGGCGGACCACGATCAGACCAACGAGAAGGCCGAAGACCAGCCCCAGTCCGTGATAGACGAAATCGGTCTTGTCGCTCGGGACGATGGTGGTCCCTACGCGATTTGCGACGCGTGCGACGTCGTCGGTCGTGCCGTAAAGGGTTACCACGTCGCCGGCTGCGATCAGCGTGTCCTTGGCGAGGGCAAGTTTCTGCCCGCCGCGCTTGACCTCGATCACGAAGATTCCGTGCTTCAGTTCCCGACTGGTCTTCTCGCGGATGTCCGCCACCGTATGGCCGACGAAATCGCGACTGGAGATCACGACGTCGCGCGTGACGACGATGACGTCCATCCCTTCGGAGGATTGAAGCTCGCTTCCGAGCATTGGCGCCGCCGAAACAACGGCGTCACGCCGTCCGACGACAAGCACGATGTCGCCGGTTTCAAGCTTCAGCCCCGGATCGTTGCCGATGAGCTTGCCGCCGCGTTTGACGCGTTCGATCGAGATCGTTGCGGCCGGCCCCTGTCCCTCGAGTTCCAAGATCGTTCGGCCGGCGGCCTTGTCGACGCTGAAAAGGCGCCCGACCAGCATGGGCAGCGCCGGTTGCTCGCCTATGCCGTAGACGCTGGCGCCGGCCAGCATCTCGGCTTCCGCCTTGATCGCGTCGTCGCGGATGCTGCGGCCCATGAACCATTCGAGAATGTTGACGCAGACGATGATCGCGCCGAAGGAGCCGAAGATGTAAGTGACGGCATAGCCGATGGCGACATTGGCCTGCAGCCTCTGCGCCTCCTCGGCCGCAAGGCCGAGCTTCCCGATGGCCGCGCCGGCAGTGCCGATGATCGCGGACTGGGTCAAGCCGCCGGCGGCAATCCCCGCCGCCAGCCCCTTATCGAGCCCGAACAGGCGGGCAAGGACGACGACGGTGACGAGGCCGGTGATCGCCAGCACCGCGGCCATGATGATCTCGCGTATCGACTGCCGGCCGAGAGAACGGAAGAATTGCGGCCCGCTTTCGAAGCCTACGGCATAAATGAAGAGCGCGAACAGGACGGCTTTGACGCCATTGTCTATGGTCACGCCGATCTGGCTGATCAGGACTGCGACGAGGAGCGAACCGGCCACGCCGCCAAGCTGGAACTTGCCGAACTGGAACTTGCCGATCCAATACCCACCCGCGAGCGCCAGGAACAGCGCGATTTCGGGAGACTGGTGCAGAAGAGACTGGATGAATGTCACTGATGCCCCCTCGAAAGACCGTGTGAGAAACGGGAATTCCACGCTTTGGCGATTTAAACGAGAACCAATGAACGACTACACTCAAATCTGCAGGGCCGGGGTCGGCTCGGCGTCTTGGACCCTTGCGCCCAGCCCGGACTTCGCCGCTCATAGGAGGAGCAGCTTCTTCAACACCGAAAAGACCTCCTTGTAGGGCAGCTTCGTAGCGCCGGCGACGGCAAAGGGGATGAGCGCGGCCGCAGCGACAGGCAGCACCGCGGTTCGGCTGACCAGGATCGTCGAAAGCTTGCGCGTCGCCTCGAACAGCTTGCTCGGATCGGGAATATCGTCCTCCGGCTCGGGCGTGGGATTGTCAAAGACGTTGCGGCCAATGGATTTTCGTTCGACGGCCCGATGGTAGCGCGTCGCCTGCGCGCCGAGCAATGCGAGGCCCTCTTCCTTCAGGCGCGCGAGCGGGGGCGTGAAGGCCGAAAGCGGGTAGGCGAAGAAGAGGATCACGATCGCCAGCCATCCGCTCATGACCATGCTGAAGGTCGTCATCGACAGAGTGTCCTGCAGGAGGTTCTTGGCGATTGCCGCGGCAATGGCCGAGCTCATGCCGAAGACGAACAACGCATAGGCGTTCGGATATTGCGCCAGGAACGCGAGCCCGCCCTTGCCGTCGGGATGCGCGGCCACGAGCCGGAGATCTAATCTCGCGATGCGGCGCAGGAGCTGCGCCCAGACGAGGTGTCGCCAGATGCCGCGCAGAAAGAGGAAAACGAAAAGCGGCAGACTGAAGCAAATCGACCACCAGCCGGCGGCAGTAATCCTGTTGCCTTCGGGCCGATGCTCGACCGCCCAGGAAGAAGCGTCGACCGTGTGAAAGTTGAGGTAGGAAAAGAGCCCGGCAACGATCGCAAGCACAAGGCAAACCAGTTCCGCCGCGTGAGAATCGCGCTGGCGCAGCGCCTCGGTGACCTCCTGCGTGGCTTGCGGGACTGCCGCTGGAGCGATGATCGGGGCGCGCACGAATTGCGCCAACCGGGCCCTGAGGCCGCGCTCGATCTGTCCTTCGGCAAGGACGAAGGCGCCGATCGCGACCAGGAACTTCGCCCATACGCCCGGATCCGCAAGATAGGCCCCCTGTCCATGATCGAGTGAGAGGCTGCGCGGGATACCGAGGAGAAAGGGCACGCCCCAGGCCAGCGCGACGAACAGGACGGCTCGTGTTCCCGAGCGCAGCGTATTCTCCCGAAGGAGCTTCAAGCGATGTTGAAGTTCGAAAAACGGTCCGCCGTGCGATGCGCGAAAGTCGACGAGGGCGGCAGAGGATGCCTTTTCTCCCGCGTGGTTGCCCGCCGGCGGATGCGCAATATCGTTCACGCTTGTGACCACCATAGCCTATTTCAACGATGGGCGCCCCGGGCACGCGCATGTGCTGGTGAGCCCCGAGTGTATCCATCCGCGATTTTTCGGATGAACGATAGATGGACCAAGGGCCAACTTCAGCTTGTCGAACCACTCGTCGTCGGACAGCTGCGGGTGTAAACTGCCGGCGCGGCTACCCCTAAAACTTGACGGCTTGCAATTCCGGCGAGCAAATCGCACAACGATGAATTGTCACGGGTTTGTCATGAGTTACCCATCATATCTGCGTGGTGCCCGTTGACGAGGCACGGAGGCCGACAGCACAACGCATGAGACTCCAAATTCGCCCGTTGGTATTTGTCCTTGTCTTGTTGGCCTTCCCAGCGACGGCCATCGAAGGGCAAACTGCGGCGCCAAAGCGGGTACTCATCGTTTATGAGAACGAAAGCACGCTCTACGCAGCCGTACAGGTGGCGGCCGGAATTCGCCAGCATATGGAGGCGAATTCGTCCGAGCACATCGAGTTCTATACGGAATATCTCGACACCGTCCGCTTTCCGTCGCCCGACCATGCAAGCCGCCTCGTGGCCTTTCTCGAAGCGAAATACCGGCAGCTCCATCTGGACGTCGTCATGGCCGGCGGTCCTGGCGCTCTGCGCTTCGTCCTAAAGAACCGAGACCGTCTGGCCGAGGGCGTACCCGTCGTCTTCGGCGCGGTCACGGAGAACTCCATCGGCGACGACCTGCCGCCGGACGTCAAGGGCATTGTCAGCCGCTTCGACCTGGGCAGAACGGTACAATTGGCCAGCCGCCTTCAGCCGAGGGCGCGAAGGGTCGTGATCATGTCCGGTTCGGCGGATTTTGACCGGAGCTGGGATGCGACGGCGCGCCGCGTCCTGGGCGAGCGTTACGCCGGCCTCGATGTCGAATATGTGTCCGGCCTCTCGCTCGCCGGCTTCCGAAGCAAAGCCGCCGAGCTGCCTTCCGATTCGGTTCTCGTGATACTCACCGTCTTCCAGGATGCGGAGGGCACGAAGTTCGTGCCGCGCGAAGCGGCCACCAGGATCGCGGCAGCGTCGAGCGTGCCGGTCTACAGCGTGTACAGCTCCTATTTCGGTTCGCACGTCGCCGCCGGCTACGTAGGCACGTTCCAGTCGATCGGAGCGCAGATGGCCGCACTGTCGTTGGACATCATCAAGGGCGACCTTTCGGCACCTCCGACGACGCCCGCGCGGGAAGTCGCGCTTGTCGATTGGCGTGAGGTTCGGCGATGGGGGATAGATGACCTCCTGATACCGGAAGGCGCCGAGATTCTGAACGACGAGCCAACCGCTTGGGAGCGCTACCGCCTGGCCATCATCGCTGCCCTTCTGGTGATCGTCGCGCAGATGCTGACCATCGCCGCGCTCACCTACCAGAACCGGCGCAGCCGCAAGCTCGAAGCGACGCTCGTCTCCGAGCGCCTGGAGCTTGCTCATCTCTCCAGGAGGTCTCAGCTCGGGGAACTCTCAGGAGCCCTGGCGCATGAACTCACCCAGCCGCTGACCTCGATCCTTGCCAATGCAGAGGCGGGGCAGAGGCTCGCAACGGATGAAGCTCCGGAGATCGACGAGATCCGCGCGATTTTCGATGACATCGTCGCCGACGACAAGCGGGCCGCCGCGGTCATTACGCAACTGCGCAGCATGATGCTGAAGGGCGAAGCTTCGCGGGAAGTTCTCGACCTAAACGAAGCGGTGCACTCGACCGTCGCCTTGGCGCGCGCCGAGCTGCTTGCGCGCCGAACCGAGGTGGAGGTCATCGAGCAGATCGCGCCCCTTTCCGTGAAGGCAAACCTCGTGCAGTTGCAACAGGTGATCCTCAACCTGCTTCTGAATGCAGCCGATGCCATGGCGGCCATCCCGCCAAAGCGACGCAGGGTTGAAATCACACTCGGCAAGCGCGAAAATGGTGACTGTGAACTGACTGTCGCCGACAGAGGGCCGGGAATTCCGCCCGAATTGCGAACCGAGGTCTTTAAACCGTTCGTCAGCTCGAAGAAGACCGGCCTTGGTCTCGGCCTTGCGATCTGCCGGACCATCATCGAGTCCCAGGGTGGGACGCTGTTTTTCGACGACGGTGTGACGCGCGGAGCACGGGCCGTCGTCATACTGCCTTCAGCCTAGAGGTGTGCCATGAGGGAAAGCACCGGCAAAGTACTGCTCGTCGACGACGACGAAAGCATATTGCGGTCGCTCGGAAGGTTGCTCGGCGCCTCGGGCTATCATGTGCTCTCTTTCCAGAGCGCCCGAGCACTGCTGGACTCCGGCGAAACCGAAACGGCCGATTGCATCATCCTGGATCTCGGCCTGCCAGACTCCGACGGTCTTCACGTCCAGGAGACGCTTGCTGCCGCCGGGGGAGGCCAGTCGATCGTCTTCCTGACGGGTCGGGGAGATATTCCGGCAAGCGTGCGGGCGATGAGGGCCGGCGCCGTGGACTTCCTGACAAAACCGGTCGAGGCCGAGACCCTGCTTGCCGCCGTCAACATGGCGCGCCAGCGTGCCTGCGCGTTGCGTGAAGTCGAGGAGAAAAAGGCAAGCGTCGTGAGGCGGCTCGACAGCCTCACGGCGCGTGAAGCGCAGGTGATGCATCTGGTCGTCGCCGGCCGGCTGAACAAGCAGATAGCCGCCGATCTCGGCATTATGGAGAAAACCATCAAGGTCCACCGTGGCCGCGTGATGGCGAAACTGGGGGTGCGAACGGTCGCCGACCTCGTTCGCCTCGTCGTCTCAGGCCCGCCAGACGCGGCATTGGGCCCAAGTCCAACTACGATCAGAGAAGGCAATGAGCTATGAATGATGGATGAGCGGACAACAGACCATCATCGCGATTGTAGACGACGACGAGCTAGTCCGTCGCGCCCTTTGTCGCCTGGTGCTGTCATTGTCCTTCACGCCGGTAGCGTTCGCCTCCGGTGAGTCGTTTCTGAAAGCGCTCGATCAGACTTCGCCGTCCTGCGTCCTCTTGGACTTTCACATGCCGAGCCTGAACGGCCTCGACGTATTGCACGAGCTCAGGGCACGACAGTCGATGCCGGCCGTTATCGTGATAACCGGTGCGGACGAAGATGGCCTGCGTGAGAGCTGCATGCGTGCCGGCGCCGCGGGCTTCCTCAACAAGCCGCTCTCCCGCGACACGCTGTCTTCGGCGATCGCAGCCGTGCAGGAAGATCGCAACGCCAGGTCGAGCCGGCGTCAAGAATGAGGCCGGTTATCCGCCTGCTGCACGGAACGGCACGAGGAGCCTACTGCATGCTGCCTTTAATCGGATCCGATCAAAGGCCAAAAACATGTAGCAAAACAAAATTGCTACAGTGATTGCTGCGCGTCCGATAAGACGCACGGCGCTGTAGTGACCGAGCTCGCTTGATGCTGCGGTCGCAGCCTCTGCGGGCGCGGAGAGGTCTGGCGCGGCCGGTGCTTGGCTTACTTCGGATAGATGACCTTCCAGTCGTCCTTCATGCTGACGATCGTCCAGCCGCGCGCGGGCGCCTCGTCCAGACCACGGGCAAGCCGGCCGAAATGGGAGTCCCGGTCGTAGGCGTTTTCGCGCTCCGCATCATCGTGATGGACGATCAGGCCGAAACGGCGCCCAGGTCCGGACGTCGTCCATTCAAGCATCTCGAAATCGCCGTCCGAATTGCCGAAGGCGGCGATCGGCCGCCGGCCGATGAACTTGTGGATGCCGACAGGCTTGCCTGGACCGTCGTCGATGAAGTCGATTTCCGGCAGGCGTAGGATCGCCGGCACGCCGTTGCGCGGCTCGTACTTCGTCTTGATGCTGGAGCCGACGACGTTCTCCGGGGGGATACCGTAAACCCGCTCGGTCCACGGGCGCATGAATTCCACGCCGCCGCCCGAGACGATGAAGACCTTGAACTCCTTGGCCTTCAGGTAATCGATCAATTCGACCATTGGCTGAAAGATGTGGGCGGTATAGGGTTTACCCGATACCGGGTGCCGGGCGGAAGCGGTCCAGTCGGAAACGATCTTTTCGAATTCCTCGGTGGACATGCCGGCATGGGTGGCCGCAAGGAGTTCCACCAATCCCTTCTGGCCGCTGGCCGCAACGCCCGCCATGTCGCCGGAAAGCACGGATTTGAACGGCTCCTTCGTCTGCCATTCCGGATGTTGCGGCGCCAGCTGCTTCACGCGGTCGAGGACGAACGCAAGCTGGACATACATCGGCTGCTCGCCCCAGAGCGTTCCGTCGTTGTCGAAGACCGCCACACGATCCGCCGGCTCGACGAAATCGGCGCCTCCCTCGGTCGTCGTCGCGGCAACGAAATCGACGATCCGTGACTTTGCCTCTCCATCGACCCATGACGGGAGGACCTCAGCGTCGGCCGCGAGCGCGGGTGCAACGGACGATGCCGCGACTGCGAACGCCGCTATCTTCAGGGCCGAGCGGCGGTTGACTTCGAACATGTTCTCACTCCCTGCAAATTCAGGATTGCCGCAGCGTTGGTGAGCTGCAGCGCCTTGCGTCGGTTTCTGCACCTTGTGTGCCCCGCAATGAGCGGACGAACGAAGCGGTTTGTGCCTCGGTTCATGGAACCGAGGACCGACGCCAACGGGCCGGTCCTCACGCGTTCGAGTGCGAATCCGGCTCAATTCCTCATGCCGGCTCGCAGGCTCTCCTCTATTTTGCTGAGGTTGAACGAGCCCGGCGTCTGACTTGGCGGGTAGTCCTTCATCGTCTGCAGGAATCTTGCCGCCATCCCCTGAATCGGAACCACGACGAAGGCGCGTTCGAGGAACCAGTCGTTGTAGGTGTTCGCATTGTGTTGCGCCTTCTCGAACGGGTCGCGCCGCAGATTGAACAACAGCGGCACGCGCAATTCGGTGAATGGCTCGCGCCAGACGCCGAAGGCTTCACCGCGGTTCTCCAGGAACACGACCTTCCAATCGTCGTAGCGGGCCGCGACGACCTGTCCGTCGTCGTTCACGTACCAGAATTCGTGACGCGGCGACTGGTCGACTTTGCCTGCGAGGTAGTCGAGTTGATTGTAGCCGTCGATGTAGTTGCGATAGCGGCGACCGTTGAGTTCGACCCCGTTCGCCAGCTTCTCCTTTACGTCCGTTGCGCCGGCGATCGCCGCAAAGGTCGGCAGCCAGTCCTCGTGCGCAACGATGCCGTTGAGGGTCTTGCCTGCGGGAAATTGAGCCGGCCAGCGAACAAAGGCGGGGACTCGATAGGCGCCCTCCCAGTTCGAATTCTTCTCGCTCCTGAACTGGGTCGTGGCGGCATCGGGCCAGGTGTTGTAATGCGGCCCGTTGTCGGTCGAGTACATGACGAGGGTGTTCTCGGCGATTCCGAGGTCGTCGAGGAGCTTCAGCAATTCGCCGACATGCATGTCATGTTCGACCATGCCGTCGTGATACTCGTCGCCGCTTGGTCCCGATATGCCGGTGTGTTCCGCCTTCACATGCGTGCGAAAATGCATGCGCGTGCCGTTCCACCAGACGAAGAAGGGCGTGCCTGCCTGATTTTGACGGGTAATGAAATCCTTGGCCGCGGCGAGGGTCTCCTCGTCGATCGTTTCCATCCGCTTTTTGGTCAGCGCGCCCGTATCCTCAACCTTGCCATCGGCGAAGGAGTGAATAACACCACGCGGACCGAAACGCCGGCGGAACTCCGCGTCCCTGGGATAGTCGCGGTTCTCCGGTTCTTCCTCCGCATTGAGGTGATAAAGGTTGCCGAAGAACTCGTCGAAGCCGTGGTTGGTCGGCAGGTGCTCGTCGCGGTCGCCCTGGTGGTTCTTGCCGAACTGGCCCGTCGCATAGCCTTGGCTCTTGAGAACGGTCGCCATAGTGATGTCGGTTTCCTGCCAGCCTTCCGTCGCGCCGGGGAGACCTACTTTGGTCATCCCGGTACGCACCGGCACATTGCCGCCGATGAAGGCGGCGCGCCCGGCCGTGCAGCTCTGCTGCCCATAGTAATCGGTGAAAGACAAGCCTTCCTGAGCGATGCGGTCGATGTTCGGCGTCCTGTAGCCCATCATGCCGCGGTTGTTGTGGCTGATGTTCCAGGTGCCGATGTCATCGCCCCAGATGACCAGAATGTTCGGCCGGTTGGCTGGTGCGCCAGCGGCTGGCGCTTGGGTCTGGGTTTGTGTCTGGGCTTGGGCACGGGCAGGCTGTGCGTTGCCGGTGAGAACGGTGGAAGCGGCGGCGATGGCCGTACCGCCGAGCAGGACGCTGCGCCGGGTGAGGCTGGCCTGCTCGCGGGGGCCGCTCTCGACGGTGTCGCGCGCGTCTTTGATCGTCGTCTCGTCTTTCATCAGGATTTCTCCTCTGGTGCAGCGCCGGTGGGGAGAGGATGCGATTCAAGGCCGGTGCAGGGCTCAGTCCCGCACCCGCGGCCTGGCCGCAGTATGATTCGGCCCTTTTCCGGTGAGAGATAGTTGGACCAAAGGCCAACTTGTCGTGTCCTGTTGGTCGTAATTCATTGGAAGCGAGGTACTTTGGCGAACGAGTGTTCCGGGGAGGCGTCACTTTATGCCATCCTTCGCCCGCGACGGATTGGACGAAAGCACTGCATCAAGCCCGGAGCGACGCGCGCCGCCCGGGGTGCAATGCCCCTCGAATTCGCCGGTTGCAAGCAAGGTGGCGGTCACGGATTGTCTTGATTTTCCGCGATTCATCGCCCTCCACCGGTGACCTAAGACAGGAGAGTGATCCGTGACACTCAGGCTTCCGCTCCCAGTCCTTGTCGTGACTGCCGCCATCTCCGGCACTGCCCACGCACAGGATTCGTCCGGCGCGGACCTCGCCAAACAACTCTCCAATCCGATCGCATCGCTGATCAGCGTGCCCGTCCAGTTAAATTACGATCGCGGCTACGGTCCGGACGACGGTCACCGGGTCACGCTGAACATCCAGCCGGTGATACCGATCTCGCTCAACGAGGACTGGAACCTGATTTCGCGAACGATCCTGCCGGTGATCTCGCAGGACGACACTGCCGGCCCTTCGGGCGATCAGTTCGGCCTCGGCGACACCGTGCAGAGCTTCTTCTTCTCGCCCAAGGAGCCGACGGCCGGCGGGATCATCTGGGGCGCCGGTCCGGTCTTTCTGATCCCGACGGCAACGGACGATCTCCTCGGCGGCGAGAAATGGGGCATCGGTCCAACCGTGGTGGCGCTGAAGCAGGACGGACCTTGGACATATGGCGCGCTCGTGAACCACATCTGGTCCTTCGCCGGCGATGACGACAGGGCGGACGTCAATTCGACCTTCCTGCAGCCCTTCGTTTCCTACACCACGCCGGACGCCTGGACCTTCGCCGTCAACACCGAAAGCACCTATGATTGGGAGAGCGACGAGTGGTCCGTTCCGATCAACTTCCAGGTGTCGAAGCTGGTCAAATTCGGCGAACAGCCGGTGAGCTTTACCGCCGGCGCCCGCTACTGGGCGGCGGCGCCCGACAATGGTCCGCAGGGGTGGGGTGCACGCGTCGCCGTCACGTTCCTGTTCCCGAAGTGAGTTAAAGCGCAGCGAGACTCGTTGGAGGGCGCATTGCGCCGATCGAGGTCGCCGCAGAACGAAGGCATGAGACCGGGACCGGGCAACCGCGCCGAAACCGCAACCTCGAAGGGCAAAAGCGTGGGGAGTAATGCTATGCCAAATGAGTTGCTCAGATTGTTCGTACGTCCAATCGGTGTTGCGGGCCTGGCAATGCTGATAGCCGCCAGTCCGACGCTGATTCCTCGGAGCCTTGCTCAGGGGACCGCTGCAGGCCAGGCGAGCGCGCCAAGCGAGGACCAACCCGATCTCTTGTCCGAGGACGAGCTCGAGGTCATGGTCGCGCGCATCGCGCTTTATCCGGACGAGTTGGTCGCGCTCATCAGCACCGCGTCGCTCTACCCACTGCAGATCGTCGAGGCGCAGCGCTTCCTCGAACAGAAGAAGACAAACAAGGACCTGCAGCCGAAGGATAGCTGGGACGACAGCGTGATATCGCTTCTCAACTACCCCGACATCGTCAAGATGATGAGCGACGACCTCAACTGGACCCAGGCGCTCGGCGGCGCGCTCGCCTATCAGCAGAAGGATGTGCTGGTCGCCATCCAGACCTTGCGCGACAAGGCCGTGGCGGACGGCGTGATCAAGACGGACGACAAGGTGAAGGTCGTCAACGAGGGCGACAATGTCGTCATCCAGGCGGCGGATCCGGAAAAAATCTATGTTCCCCGGTACGAGCCGCAAATGCTCTACGAGCCAGGCTACGCGCCGGCGCCAATCGCCTATTACGAGAACCCCTATCCCAACTATTATTATCCCTCGGCGCCGTACTTCGCGGCTGCGATCACCGGTGCCGCGATATGGGCGGCGGCGGTGGATTGGGACGACTGGGGCGTCTGGGGTGGGCATTGGGACGGCGATGTCGATATCGACTGCGACAATTGCTTCAACGACATCGACATCGACCGCGACAAGTTCAAGATCAACGACGTCGACTGGAAGAACGTCGACCGGTCCAAGATCAAATTCGATAAGAACCAGTTCGCCAATCTCGATCGCGACAAGTTCAAGAACGACTTCAAGGCGAACCGCAACAACAACATCGCCAATCGTGCGAAGGAGGTCCGTCGCGGCCGCGCGGACACGATCGCGCACAGGCCGGGCAAGGTTTCGGTCGACGACATCCGCAAGAGCAGGGTCGACGCGAACCGCGGTCGGGCAGAACGCGAGCGGGCGGCGAACGTTCAGCGGCGCGCGGGTGGAGAAGCTGCCGTGAACCGCGCCCGCGCCAGCACCGTAAAACACGCCACCTCCAGGCCGCATGTCAACCGCAAGGTCACGAGGCCGAAGCCCGGCGAGCATGTGCAGCACCGCTCCGGCGGCAAGCATTCCGCGCTTGGCAAAGTCGGCCACAAGCGGCAGACGCATATATCGTCCAACCGTGGACGTCATTCCATGGGCGGCGGCCATCGTGGCGGTGGCGGACACAAGATGGTGAAGCGCGGCGGTGGACGTCGCCGGTAATCGGATCGGGAGGCTACGATGACGAAGTCCATTCGTGAAGGGATCGCGCTCCCGCTTCTCGGGATGATCCTACTTGGCAGCACCGCCCTTATGCCGGTGGCGCTTACGCCGGCCCTGGCGCAGGAAGCCGGCGATGAGACGCCGCTTTCGGAATATGCGGCGGCCGAGGATCCGCCGGTCTTCGACACGCCGGAAGCGGCGGTGGAGGCGTTCAAGTCGACGGTCACCGGTGGCGACTTCGACAAGCTCGCCGCCCTCGTCGGGCTCGACGCAGCCAAGGCCAAGGCGAGCGAGGGCGTGATGGACACCTATGCCGAGATCAAGGAAGGGGTGAAGGAGAAGGTCGTCGTGGAGGACGTTGAGGGCCGCAAGGTCATCGAGATCGGCGAGGAACTCTGGCCCTTTCCCTTCCCGATCGCGAAGGGGGACGATGGCAAATGGGCGTTCGACACCTTCGTCGGCCTGGAAGAGATCGCCAACCGCCGGGTCGGCGAGAACGAGCTCGCCACGCTTGCCACCATGCGCGCCTATGTCGAGGCGCAGGAGGAATACGCGCTCGACGATCATGACGGCGACGGCGTCATGGAATACGCCCAGAAGCTGATCAGCAGCGAGGGCGCGCAGGATGGCATGTATTGGCCGGCCGAGCAGTTCGGCGGCGAGGAAAGCCCGGCGGCTGCGGCTCTTGCCGAGGGTGCCGCTCTGGACCGGGCGAAGGCCGGCGAAGGCTTTCAGGGCTATCGCTACCGCATCCTGACCAGCCAGGGTGAGAATATTGCCGGCGGGAAATACGACTACGTCATCAACGGCAACATGATCGCCGGCTTCGGCCTGGTGGCCTGGCCGGTGAAATACGGGGTCAGCGGCGTGAACACCTTCGTGGTCAACCGCAACGGCATCGTCTACGAGGCCGATCTCGGCGAGGACACGGAGAAGACCGCAGCAGCGATCCGCACGTTCAATCCGAACGACGACTGGGAAGTCGTCCAGGACTGAGGACCGATGTCGAATGTGTTCGGGAGATCGTCGATGAAGTCTGCTGCACTGGAGCATCGACCGGCGGCGGAGATGGTCTGGGTTCCCGGTGCGACGTTCATGATGGGATCGAACGACCATTACCCCGAGGAAGCGCCCGTTCATCCCGTAACCGTCGACGGCTTCTGGATCGACGAGGCGCCGGTGACGAATCGGCAATTCCTCGAATTCGTAAATTCGACGGGGCATGTGACCTTTGCGGAAAGAAAGCCGCGCGCCGAAGACTATCCGGGCGCCCCTCCTGCCAATCTGAGGGCCGGCTCGCTGGTGTTCACGCCTCCGAAGCGCCCGCTGCAGGGGAACGACATATCGCAATGGTGGATCTTCACGCTCGGCGCCAACTGGCGGCACCCGCTGGGGCGCAAGAGCAGCATCGGAGCCATACTGGATCACCCGGTCGTCCATGTCGCCTATGACGATGCCAAGGCTTATGCCGAATGGGTCGGCAAGGAGCTGCCGACCGAGGCCGAATGGGAACTCGCCGCGCGTGGCGGTCTTGAAGACGCCGAGTTCGCCTGCGGCGACGAGCTTGTGCCGGGCGGAAATCACATGGCCAATACCTGGCAGGGGAGCTTCCCAATCGAAAATGCGATGGAGGACGGGTTCGCGCGAACGTCGCCGGTGAGATTTTATCCTCCGAACGGCTATGGCCTCTATGACATGATCGGCAATGTCTGGGAGTGGACCTCGGACTATTGGTCCGTGCGCCATGTCGAGCCGGCCGCCAAGCCCTGCTGCATTCCGAGCAATCCGCTGAACACGAATGCCGATGCGAGCGTCGATCCAGCGGCCAGGGTGAAGGTTGTGCGGCGCGTGCTCAAGGGCGGATCGCACCTTTGTGCGCCGAACTACTGCCGGCGGTACCGTCCCGCGGCGCGGCACGCCCAGGAGATCGACACGACGACAAGCCACGTTGGTTTCCGTTGCGTGAGGCGGACCCCATGATGCGACGGGTGCGGAGCATGCTTGGCGACCAAGCCCACCATTGTGGAAGACTGGCGCAATCCATGTATCTCGGTGGGGCTCTGATTGCGGGCATCCCGGGCCTTAGTCCAACCGGGGAAGCATTTGCTGCGAACTGCAACTCGCGCGGCGGCCTGGCCTATCTCGGAAACACGCAAGGGGCGACGCGATCAGTCTGGCTTTCGGGGACCAGTGCTGGCTCTTTCAGCCTCGAGGCGGCCCAGGGCAATGAAACCGTCGATACCTGGAATAAAAGCAAACGCGGTCTCCACCTCTCGCTTTCGCCGGTCGTTTCGAGCGGCAACGGCGGGACGCACAAGCTCTACGACACATCGGCCGGCAAGCCTTGTCTGCTCGACACGCAGAACCAGAAGCGCGGGCCGCGTCCTGACATCACCTGGCCGCAGGGCCTACCGGATGTCGGCCCGCAGCCTGTCTTCCCGGATTTCTCCCTGCCTGACGGCCGCCCTGACGTCGGCCCGCAGCCCGTCTTCCCGGACTTCTCCCTGCCTGACGGCCGCCCTGACGTCGGCCCGCAGCCCGTCTTCCCGGACTTCTCCCTGCCTGACGGCCGCCCTGACGTCGGCCCGCAGCCCGTCTTCCCGGATTTCTCCCTGCCTGACGGCCGCCCTGACGTCGGCCCGCAGCCCGTCTTTCCTGGGTTCGCTCCGCCCACCCCGACCCCGGCTAGAGGTGGCCGCGTGACCGCGGCCCGGACGCCGCAGACCTGTATCGACCCCCGCTCCGTTGACACCAATCAGCGGCGCGACCTGCCGATCTGCCCGGAGCTCGTTCCCGAAGAGGCAGCCGCCCAGGGAAGCGCGCAGTCGCCAGCGGTGCCGTTGACGCCCGGCCGTGATCTGCCTGCTCCCTCGCTGTGGAATTTCTGGTGGGATGCGCGGTTCGCCGACATCTCCGACGAGCGCTACGAGCGCGACAGCGACACGCTTGCCCGCTCGCTGGACATGGGCCTCGATCGCCGTATTACCGACGACCTTGTCCTCGGCATGTCCTTTTCGTTGGAAGACAGTTCGACGGACGCCTTCAGCGGGTCCCTGGACATCGATACCGAAGGCTTCAGCTTCGGCCCCTATTTGGCTTATCGCCTGTCGAAGCACTGGGTGGTCGACGCTTCCCTGACCTACGGCCGCTACAATAACGATGTCGACCTGAGCGTACTCGGCGGCGACTACGATTCAGAGCGCTTCGCCGGCGAGGTGTCGCTACATGGTCAATACAAGTTCGGGGCCTATTTCATCCGCCCAAAGGCATCCGTCACCTTTTCACACGTCGACAGCGATGGTTACGATCTCTCGGGCAATATTCTCAATCTTCCGGTGAGCGTGTCGCTTCCGGGCGACAGCTACAATTATGGGGTCCTGGATCTGTCGACAGAGGTCAGCCGGTTCTTTCGCCTGCCCGACGGACAGCCGTTCCTCGTCTTCGCCGAGCTAGGCGCTCAATATGAATTCGAGCGGCCGAACGACGGCAAGATTCTCACCGGTGATCTTAACGAAGCAACGCCGTCGCCCTGGGTGTTTTCACTCCGCTCGGGTTTCAGGATGCTGTTGAACAATAACCTGCAGATCGAAGCGACCGGAGGATATCTGAGCCTCGGCCAGGACGACCTCGACATATGGGAGGGCAAGCTGCATGTCTCCTGGAGCTTCTGAACGCGGGAGGTGCCCTCCCGGCAGTTTGCTGATGGACCTCGTGCTCCGGCCCCACAATTGCCAGTCAACTGATGTGGTGGCAAATGTGTCAGCAGCGCCGAATCGTGGGGGACAGGACAGTTGCTGAGGGACGTGCGCTTGCAAGAAAATGTGTCCTCTGTTGCGAAGGTTGGCCGGCGAGCCGCTGTGGCCTTCGTTGCGCTGTCTCTTGTTTCGGGTTGCGGGGGTCACCCTAAAGGCGTGATGACTCCGGTGGCGCTGGCGCAGCCGTCGAACACCTCGCAGGTCGACATGCTGGTGGCGACCACGCGCCAGCCCTCGGGCGACCCGGCGACCCTGTTTTCGGGAGAGCGCAGCCCGACGCTTTCGATGACCGAGGTGGGGGTTTCGATCCCGCCGGACTCGCGCCGCGCGCCGGGCACGGTGCAGTGGCCGCGCAAGCTGCCACCCAATCCGGAAACCGATTTCGCCGTCACGCGCGTGCGCGAAATGGCATCGGAAGACGAGGCGCGCACCTGGTTCCGCGCCCATAACAAGGACGGCCATGTGCTTCTTTTCGTGCATGGCTTCAACAACCGCTATGAGGACGGCGTCTTCCGGCTGGCCCAGATTGTCCATGATTCCGGTGCGCAGGCGACACCTATGCTGTTCACCTGGCCGTCGCGTGCGCGGGTGTTCGACTATAATTACGACAAGGAGAGCACCAACTATTCGCGCACCGCGCTCGAGGATACGCTGCGCACGCTGGCAAATGCCCCGAACGTCAAGGACGTCACCATCCTTGCCCATTCTATGGGAACCTGGCTGACGATGGAGGCGCTGCGCCAGATGGGAATTCGCGACGGGAAGATCGCGCCGAAGATCGAGAACGTGATTCTCGCTTCGCCCGACATCGACCTCGACGTCTTCGCCAAGCAGTGGACCGATATGGGCGATGAACGGCCGAAATTTACGATCTTCGTCTCGCAGGACGACCGGGCGCTGGCGCTTTCGCGACTGATCTCGGGGGATGTCTCGCGGCTCGGCGCGATCGACCCCAGCGCCGAACCCTATCGCACGCAGCTAGAGACAGCCGGCATTACTGCGATCGACCTCACCAAGGTCGAGACGGATGACGGCTTGCACCACGGCAAGTTCGCTGAGAGCCCCGAGATCGTGCAACTGATCGGGCAGCGGATCATCAAGGGGCAGACGCTGACCGACTCCGAGATCACTTTGGGCGAGGGGATCACCGCCGTCGTCGCCGGCACGGCCAAGAATGTCGGCACCGTCGCGGCCGCCACGATTACAGCGCCTGTCACCATCATCGAAGGCCGCGGCGCACCGCCCAAGAAGGTCAATCTCGAGGAGACGTTGACAAGCAATGGGAGGGCCGAAAATGTGTCTCGTTAGAGATTCGAACGGATTTAAGTATTGGCCGGAATCGGCCGCAAACAGCGCGCATTGATTGGAGGATGTGATGACGTCTCGCTTCGTACGGGCCCTGATCTCCATCGGAGGCTGCCTGCTTGCCGGCGGCGCAACGGCCGCGGATATCTATTCTCCGGTGACGCCGGAGGTCCAGCAGGTCACGACCGAGAGCGGCTGGACGTTTTCCTTCGCGCCGTACTTCTGGGCGGCGGGGCTCTCAGGAGATATTCAGCAGTTCGGTCTGCCTGCCGTCGACGTGATGCCAGCTTCAGCGATGTGTTCGACCACCTCGACTTTGCTGCAATGGCGATCGGCGAGGCGCGCTATGGGCCCTATAGCATCTTCGGCGACGTGCTGTACACTAAACTTTCGGGTCAGGGCGGCACGCCCAGGGGCATTCTCGCAACCGACGTCGAACTCTCGACGGAGACTTTCGCCGGCTTGATCGGCGCCGGCTATACAGTCTTTCACGACAGTTCCCTGCGGCTCGATGTCGTGGGTGGCCTGCGTGTCTGGTCCGTCGAAACTGAACTCTCCTTCAGCGGCGGCATTCTCGACGGGGTTTCGAGAGAGGACGACGCGGCCTGGGTGGACGGGCTGGCCGGCTTTCGCGGAACTTATTCGATCACGCCGGAAATCTACCTCACGGGATGGGGACTGGTCGGCGCCGGCGGTGCCGATCTCGATTGGGACGTGGCCGCCGCGATCGGTTACCGGTTCAGTGACACCATATCTGCCGTCGCCGGATATCGCGCGCTTGGGGTCGACTACAGCGATGACGGGTTTGTCTTCGACGTCGTTCAGCAGGGGCCGATCCTGGGTTTGGTGGTGCGGTTTTAAGCCTTGGCGCCGGAATCCGCCAGGGCCGGCCGGGAGATAGCTTCCCTCCGTTGCCCCCTGATCGAGGAGAACGCGAAGCCTACGCCAGAGGAGGTCGATTTTCCTCGCCCCGGGGCGATCAGCGCCATGTCCTCCTGAGCCTGCTGAACCGCGTTGCTCGCCATCGCGGGCAACTCGGACAATGTCATCCTCTGCGCCTCCTGCATTCAAGGCCCGGATGAGCCTGCCTCTGATGGAACTGCGCCGGGCGATTGAGCCCGCCGTGGCGGAATTGGCAGCCTTGCGCGCCAAGGACCACGAAATATTGGTTATCACGGATGCATTCCGCGCCAGGAGAAGGCCGATACCCTGCAGAGCTTTTCGGAAGCGGATTTGGCTTTCCATCGGTCGCCGTTTGTAGCTTCGGGCAACCCGGTCTTCATGCAGCTCGAGGAAACCGCTTCCCTGTTCCATAATGCTGATTATCTGATCAGTTGGTGTAGCCGCAAAGTTAAAGTGTCCTGTTTCTGCAATGTAAGAATGTCACTCTCCCCGGGTTTAGATGACCTGGGAGATTGCGGATGGGATTGATTGCGATGAGCGAGCGTGATCTGCAGCGGATTGAGGTTTTGTCGAAGGTCATCGATGGTCGGATGACGCTGGTAACGGCCGCTCATGTTCTGGGGTTAAGCACGCGCCAGGTGCGTCGACTGCTGGAGCGGATCCGGACGGATGGTGCCGCATCGATCCGGCACAAGGCGATCGGTCGGCCATCGAACAACCGGATCAGCGACGGCGTTCGGGATTATGCAGTGACGCTGGTTCGCGAACGCTATGCCGACTTTGGTCCGACGCTAGCGGCAGAGAAGCTTGCCGAGCGCGATGGCTTGCGGGTGTCGCGCGAGACCTTGCGCAAATGGATGTCGGAGGCCGGACTTTGGCTGTCGCGCAAGCAGCGGCGCACCTTCCACCAGCCACGATTGCGACGCGAGGCCTATGGCGAGCTGGTGCAGATCGATGGATCGGAGCACCGCTGGTTCGAGGATCGCGGTGATCCATGCTCGCTGCTGGTGTTCATCGATGATGCGACCGGCAAGCTGATGCAGTTGCGTTTCGTGCGCTCGGAAAGTGCGTTCAGCTATTTCGAGGCGCTGGAGCTTTATCTCAAAAATCATGGTGCTCCGGTCGCCTTCTATTCCGACAAGCATTCCGTGTTCCGGGTGGCGAAGAAAGACGCCAAGGGCGGCCAGGGCATGACCCAGTTCGGGCGTGCGCTTTCAGAGCTAAACATTGAGATTCTTTGTGCAAATTCGAGCCAGGCGAAGGGCCGTGTCGAGCGGATGAACCGGACGCTGCAGGACCGTTTGATTAAGGATCTGCGCCTGGAGGGCATCTGTGGCATGGACGACGGCAACGCCTTCCTGCCTCGGTTCATGGAGGGCTATAACCGGCAGTTTGCCATTACCCCTGCCCGACCTGATGACCTGCACCGGTCGCTGAATCTTGCCCCGGATCGGCTCAAGGAGATCCTGTGCAAACGCGAGCAGCGCTACGTCGGTGCGCAGCTGACGTTTTCGTTCGAGCGCCAGCGGATCATGCTTGAGGAGACCGAGGTGACGCGCGGGCTGGTCGGTCGCTATGTCGAGACCTACGCCTATGCCGACGGCCGGCTCGATGTGCGGTGGAAAGGCCATTCCCTGCCCTACCGGGTATTCGACAAGGACCAGCGGGTGACGCATGCGGCGATCACCGAGAACAAGCGGCTCGGTGATGTCCTGGCCTACATCAAGGCGCGCCAGGACGAGCGGCCGGCGCCGAAGGTGAAGACCAACAGCGAGAAGATCGGCTACCGACCGCGTGGCCGCAAGCCGGGCAAGCGGACGGATTTCACCAACGATCCAGCGGTCATTGCCCGACGGCGACAAGCGCTCTCTGAGCTCGATGCGGCGGAATGACTGGCTGCTGCAACTGTCAAAGCTAAAGCCGATGGGTGCGTCTCATCCGCCCCCTCCCTTCCCTTGCAACCCGGCCCAGCCGGTCCGGTCGGGGGCTTGCCTCAGCGCCAGTGGAGATGCCGCGTGTCGTATTTCTAAATGGTTGGTGACGCACCCAAAGTGACATTTCAACTTTGCCCAACGGCGGACAGTTTAACCTTGCCGCCACAGCTTGTGTAGCGGCCGTTTAGAGATGCGACATATGAGCCAGTTAGAGATGCGACAGTCGTCGCCGCTTGGGATGCTGGTCAAACGTCAACGTTTGGAAGGAAGACTGGCGACGTGAAGCGTGGCTGAGACCATGAGCGTTCGGAGTCGTCATGTCTTGTTTGATCACCATGTCGCAGAAGGAATTGCATCGTCTTGAACTGATCCAGCGGATTCGCGGCCGCAGCCTGAGCGTCGTCCAGGCGGCCGAACTGCTCGGCCTTAGCCGCAGTCAGGTGCACCGGCTGCTGCAGGCCTATGACCAGGCCGGCGCCGACGGGCTGGTCTCGAAGAAGCGCGGCCGGCCGAGCAACCGGCGCCATAGCGAGGATTTCCGCAACCTGGTGCTCGACCTGGTGCGTGAGCATTACGTGGATTTCGGACCAACGGGGGGTTCTCGCTTGAAACGGCGCCTCGGCGCGTCTTAGCCCACTCACTGCAAGTTTGAGCCGCTGCTCAGGGGCGAGTTTATCGGGTCGGTGGCCGTAGATTGCCTTTGACCGACCGGGTGCCACGCCAATCCCTCTGGCGGCAAAGCCGCCACCTCAAGGATACTGCCCTCCAATGCCGTTCTTATACCATAGTAAGAGATGACGTCTGTCGCGCCGACGCGCATCAGAATACCTACGTCGACGGCTCTCACGACGGCCTCTCCATCGATGAACCGGAAGATCTTTTCCGTTCCGTTGTCCACAGTCGACACGCAAAACTCCGCGACCCGGAGGAAAACACTCTCGATGATGTTCCTTTTACCTGCGACGAAGACGCAGCACTCGGCGAGGTGCTCGTACATGACCGCTCCTTATTGCTTCACTTTCGGCTGAGAGTCCTGTGTACCGGCAGGCGCTTATCTGGCCGATATTTCTTTCAGCACGTCTTGGATCGCGATGCCCAACCCGCGGATGTCATCTTCCGAATGTCCGGCTGTGGGGCAAAGCCGCAACCCTGCCCTCCCTCGCGGTACCGTGGGAAAGAAGATCGCCGATGTATAAAAGCCGCGATCGAGCAAGGCTCTTGCGGCTCCGATGGCCGTCATCTCATCACCTATCTCAACCGTTCGTATCGGCAACGGCGAGCCTTGCTGCTCTGTCGGAACGAGGCTGTCGAACAAGGCGGTTCTGCTCCGGAGCCTCTGTTGTAGCTCAGTGAGTTCTTCCGTCAGATGCAGTTGCTGCGATGCTCGCGCCGCGCCGATTGCCGCGACATTAAGCGACGCCGAAAACGCATGAGCGACCGCGAACCTTCGAAACAGTTCCTCTTGCCGCGCCGTTCCGAGCATGATCAAGCCGCCCGAGGCGCCGAAGCCCTTTCCGAGCGAAGCCGCAACTATCGTTCGCTCACCCAATGGGCCGCTCATTTGCGATCTGGCAAACCCTTCGCCGTGTTTGCCGAAGATCGATACGCCGTGTGCGTCATCGATATAGAGGAAGAGACCGTAGCGCTCCTGCAGGCGCCTTAGGCGCGCGAGATCGGCGCTCCCGCCCATTGAATAGACGCCGTCGCAAACGAAGGCAACGGATCCGTTGGTGCGGCAGAGCATCTCGAGCGCCTCGAGATCGTTGTGAGCGATGGTCTCGACACGGGTTTCGGCGGCAATGGTTCCCTTGTGAAAAGCAAGTGTCGCGTGGGCCAAGCGATCGAACACCATCAGCGGCTTAACGCCACCGGTGAGATGGCCGGAAGCAATCAGCGGCAGCGCGCCCATGTTGGCCGCGAGCACTGTGGTATAAGTAATCACTCGCGCATCGAACAATTCCGACAGCGCCGCCTCCAGGTCACCGAGAATCGAGAAATTGAGACGCGTTCTTGCGCATGACCAATGAAGCGTGCCGTATTCTTTCATTGCTTCAACGGCACCCGCAACAATCTGCGGATGGTTGTCCAAGCCGAGATAGGAGCAACGCACAAAGTCAACCACTCGGCGTCCACGGTCATGGGTTAGTGCCACGGCACGATCCGCCAGGGGACGCCCGTAAATCGCCATCAAGCCCTGAAAATGCGCCGCATCGAAATGGCTTTGGGCGTATTGGATCAAGCTGGCGGTATTCCTTGGAGCACCTTTGCCAGCAATGCTTCCCTGCCCCAGCGCTTTTCCTTCCATTCGATAATCTCCCGACACTTGAACATGAATGTACAGGAGCTTTATTTCGTTTGCCGCCGAACTCAACGAAGTATTTGCAAAATATTTTCAAGCTTAGTTTCGAAATGCGCGACAAAAATTAAAGGTAGCATTTCCTTTCCACAAATTTTGAAACAAACATGAGAAGTGTGAAGCTTACGCAGAGTCAATCGCACCGTCATCAATGTCGATTGCATAGCCCGTGGCCCGTATTGTGCGAATAAGAGGACGGCCGGTCAGGCGCTCGAGCTCCCGACGCAACCGCGCGACATGCACGTCCACGGTGCGCGGCTGCACGTAGCGATTAGATGGCCAAGCCGCTTCGATCAGTTCCAAACGGCTGCGCACCCGGCCTGGCGCTTCCAGCAGGCATCGCAACAAGTTGAATTCGATAGGGCCGAATTGAACTTCTTCATCACCATACCTGACGAGACGGCGTCCGGGCGCTATTCTTAACGCGCCAAAGATCGCAGCCGCCTCTTCCCTAGCGGGATCTATCGGCTGCTTATCATTTGCACCGTTGTGCGGCAAAGAACCAAGATAGGCCAGCAGCCTTGCCGGAGAGACAGGGCGCACGAAGTTTTCGTCAATTCCCGCTCTCAACAATGCCAAATAGTACCGCTCGTTCCCCGACGAAACGAGCGCGATAGTCGGGATGCGCGAGGTTATTTCATTGGCCTTTATGGCAGCACATGTTCTCACTGTGAGCTCTGGATCCTGTGCCGAATCCAGTATGATCGCTGTGATCGGCCTTAGCGCGGCTTGGTCCACTACCTCTTCCTCGCCCAGCAACAGCGTCTGAAATCCTTCCGACGCAAGGATATGTGCAAGCAGCACGTAGAAGTTTGCATTACCCGAGCAAATCAAGACCAAGGGTTTGGTGTACTGATTTTCCATGCGGCCAAGCTGCCTCATCGCCGTTCTCTTCCCGATATTTGATGTCACAAAAATTGGAAATAGTATGCGCACCGCTTCCGCGTAATCCCTAGATTTCTGTGGGTTTCGTGCATAATCGTCATAAATACTTACCAATAACGCATTTATCGCCAGTTTTTGTTGCAACATTTTTGTTGATTTTCGCCGTAAGTTGAGCACTCTGTGGATTCAGCGAACCGGGTTCGCTATTCATGCATCATGACCCCAGAGAACGCGCCCGAACCGATGAAGACCAGCCTCGATCATCTTCCACAGCGAAAGCAGCGCGAGCTCGCGCGCATCGTCGAGGTTTTGCACGAGGAATTCGAGGACGCCCTCAAGGAGGCAACGGCCGACTTCAAGAAGCGTGGCCGCATTCTGAAGATCATCCTCTTCGGATCCTACGCCCGTGGAACATGGGTCGACGAGCCGCACACGAAAAAGGGATATAAATCGGACTACGACCTGTTAATTGTCGTCAATAACCGTAAGTTGACGGACTTTGCGGCTTACTGGCACAAGGCTCAGGATCGGCTGCTTCGGCTACAAGGCGTGGAAACGCCGGTGAATTTTGTCGTCCATTCACGCCGCGAGGTGAATACCGCTCTGCGAGGAGGACTATATTTCTTCGTCGATATTCGCAAGGAAGGCGTCATACTCTACGAATTGGACGATGAACCATTGGCGGCGCCAAGGCCGCTGAGTCCTACTGACGAATATGAAACCGCGAAGAGACATTTCGTCCGGCTCCAGAGGGCGAATAATTCCTTGAAGCTCGCGAAAATGGCCGCTGCTGAGCGGGCGATGCTCAACGACGCTGCTTTTCTCCTCCATCAAGCGATGGAGCATTCGTACGCGACGTTGCTCCTCACACTCACTAACTACTCCCCTCCCTCGCATAACTTGAAGCACCTGCGTCAGTTAGCAGAGGACAGGGACGAACGTCTCGTCGCTGTTTGGCCGCGCGATCGGCAACGCTACAGCGCCTGGTTCAACATCATCAACGAAGCCTATGTGAAGGCTAGATACTCGGATCACTACGAAATCAGTCAAGAGGCACTTGACTGGCTCGCGGAAAAAGTCAGCGACTTAATCGCTCAAGTGGAGATCATATGTAAGCAACACGTCGAGCAATTGCGCATGCAGGCGGAGAGAGGCCAGAATTAAACTGTCCCCTGTACTCTCCCTTAGCAGGACATGTTTGCCAGGGACGGCACGAAGAGAACCGACTGGGTTCAGTGGCTCACAAAAGCTGAGTTCCAACGTCCGGCAAACCCATTGATCCCCTGCGCCGGACAGCAGGAGGTTCAGCGTGTCCAAGATTTTCGACAACCCCGCCGTCGGGGAGCAAAGCCCCCGGAAAGATGGCTTCTGGCAGAAGCACCAACAGGAGGTAGTGGTTGAGGCGGCGATCGGTCTCTATGGCAGCGAGGCCGCAACTGCGGCAGCCTATTGCGCGCTCGAGGCCTGGACCGAGCGCCGAGACAGCGATTACGGCTTCTGGTTTGAGGTATTCCTACGGCTCAGAGACCGCTTGATCTAGCGGTTCATCTGGTCAGAGGGTGCGCCTTGCGCTGATCCGGCAAGGCGCTACCCGGCCGGATGGAAAACGCTCAATTTCCCCCCGGGCGCAGCGACCCCGTCGAGCGAGTAGCCAATGGATCTTACGGTGCGGATAACATCAGGCCCAAATTGATTCAACGCGCGCCTGATGTGGCCGATATGGATATCGACGGTACGGGGCTCGACTTCGGCTTCAGGCGGCCAGCCGGCGGCGATGAGATCGTCACGGCTGTGCACCACATCCGGCATCTTCAAGAATTGTAGAAGCAGTCTGAACTGTAGCGCGGAAAGGCTAACCGCGTGTCCGTTCCGCATTACGCGAATTCTGGTGACATTCATCTCAATATCCGCGTGCCGGAATATCTGCTCGCGCGAGACGCCAGCGCGGGAGCTACAGGGCAAGCTCATTTGAATGCCCTTGAGAAACGCGAGCAGATGTCGCGGATCGTAAGGACTGCATATGACGACGTCGATTCCGAGACTGCGCAGATTGTTGCTCGGTGCATTTGTTAAGACGGCGACTGGCGGGCGATCGCTGGTCGCCTTGATGCGGCGGCAAAGACCATACGCCTCCAGTTGCCGATCGGAACAATCAACCAAGACAGCGAGCGGCTTCCTGACCCCGATTGTACCGACCAGTTCGCTCACATTGGAGCAATGCCGGACGGGAAATCCCTCGGTCTCGAGAATGTACTCGAGCAGAAGAAAAAGCTCGGCGTTGCACGTATATATCAGAACACCCGCATGCATTTCGCACCCGGCCTCCAACTTCAAAGTGGCACGAATTCTCCGCCATTGACGTCTATGATCGCGCCGTTGATGAAGGCGGCTTTGTCGGAGATGAGGAAACCGATGGCCGCCGCTACTTCTTCAGGTTCACCGATGCGGCCCGCGGGAATGCGGGCAACCGCCGCACGATTGACTACGCTGTCACGCGGACCAGCCATCTCGGTGGCAATCCTGCCTGGCGCAACGACATTCACCGTAATTCCTTTCCCGGCATACCGCGCGACTAGCGAGCGGGCGAAGCCCGCAAGTGCGGCTTTAGAGGCGACGTAAGCTGTTCCCGCAATTTTGGGCAGCGCTCGGCCGGCGATAGACCCGACAAGAACAACGCGGCCAAAGTTTTGCGCGGCCATGCCGGGCAAGACCGCCTGGCAGCAGAGCATTGTCCCGGTCAGGTTGACTGAAAGAACGGCATTCCACTCTTCGAGCGTGATCTCCTGGAATGGGGTCGGCCCGTCAGGCCCCTTCGGCGATATGCCCGCATTGCAAACGAGGATCTCCGCCCTGCCCCAGCGCTCGTCCAATTCCCGAAAGAAGGACGTTATCTGCGTCGGTTCAGCCAAATCGATAGAGCGCGCGAACACACGCTCGGAGCCGAAGTCCTGCGAAAGCGCCTCGGCTGCGCTTTCAACATTGATGGGCCTCTGCCCGAAGATGGCGCACCGGTTTCCACGCTCCAGAAGGTGACGGGCGGTTGCCAATCCAATTCCGGAAGTGCCGCCGGTGACGACGGCAATTGTTGACGTGGAATCGCGACTCATGCTGCTTCGTCCATCTTTGCGAAGAGTGAGAGAGGGGGATGCGCCGCCGGGTCGGTCATCACTTCGATTAATAGCGGCCCCTGGTCCATGCCACGATGCAAGTGAAAGGCAAGCTCACCCGGGTCTTCGACACGAACGGCCGGGCAGCCGCAGGCTTCGGCCAGTTTTGCGTGATCGACCTCGGCAAAGTGGCATGCCGTCGTGTAGGTGCCGAACTTCACCGTTTCCGCATCGCGCTGGAATCCGAGGATGCCATTGTTGAGGACGACGATCGTAACAGGAAGCTTCATCCGCACCATGGTCTCAAGCTCGGCCCAGCTGTGGGCAAAGCCGCCGTCACCGACGATCGCAATGACCGGCTTGCCCGGTCGGGCAACCTTGGCCCCGATTGCGAGCGGCACACCCCAACCGAGCCCTGCAAGCCCGCGTGGCGTGATAAAGCGCATTCCGCTCGCTCGCGCTCTCAGTTGACCCAGAACCCACATGGACGAGTAGCTCGCGTCGGCGACGACAGTTACATCGTCGGTTAGCAGGTCCTGGAGTTCAGCCATAACTCGCTCGGGGCGTATCGGTCGGGAACGCGATGTCACCACGTCGTGGCGATCAAGCTCGAACCCCTTCCAGTATTGGGCAATGCATTCCTCCAGCCGTGCGCGATCCCCATGCCGCCGCGTGAGGTCGACGCGGGTCAGCGCCGCTCTTAGGGCGGCAAGCGATTCCCGGGCATCGCCCACGAGCCGAATGGCCTCGTAGTTCCGTCCGATCTCCACCGGATCGACGTCAATATGCACCACCCTCGCGCTGGAGGGAATTTGGCGCCAGGTGTCGGTGCCGTTCTGGTTGGTACGCGTTCCGATGAGAATGACCAAATCGGCATCTTCAACCAAACCGTACGAGTATCGACCGAGCGAACGCGGGCCGACCAGCGAGCCAAGGACGCCGGCGGAAAGCGGGTGATACTCATCGACTGCCCCCTTCCCCATATTCGTGGTGAAGACCGGCAGGCATGCTTCCTGCTGCAGCGCCGCAAGTTCATGCGTAGCCCCGCCGCAATGAACGCCTCCGCCGGCGATAATGACCGGAGCGTGCGCCGCTGCGATAAGAGATGCGACCTCGGCCAGTGCATCATCAGAGGGGCGGACGCGATCCAAGGGCCAATGACCTAACTGCTTTGAACGTACGACCGCCGGAGATTTCGCCTCTGCACGCAGGAGATCGGCTGGAAGCAGCAGAGCGGCTGGGCCGGCACGGCCCGACGCCGCGGCCGTAAACGCCGCGTCGACATAGTCGTCGATCCGCTCCGGAACGGTGACGCGCCGCACCCATTTAGTGCAGGACTGGAAGAGAGCAATCTGATCAAGGTCCTGAAAGGCATTTCGGTCCGTTTGGTCTCGCTCGACATCCTGCACAAGCGCCACGATCGGCACACTGGCCTTCAAAGCCTCGGCGAGCGGCGGCACGAGCAAAGTTGCCGCGGGGCCGTTTTGCGCGGCCACGACACCGACTTTTCCGGAGACACGGGCATATCCGTCAGCCATCGCCCCGCCCATGTTCTCCTGACGGTACGCGATTTGGCGAATGCCGATCGCTTCCGCTGCGAGGATGACCGCCGAGGGCAGGCTTTGCCCGAAGATGAATTCGACGCCGTGGCGGCGAAGAATGTTGGCTATACGCTGCGCAACGGTTACATTTGGATTCTGTTGCGTCATTTCGCGCGCTCCTTTCCGGGTCCGATTTTGGCCTCAAGAAATTCGTCAAATGCACTGAGGATACGGTCGATGTCGCTGTGGACCATTGGCGTCGAAAGACAGGCGGCGGCTCCATAGGGTAGAAGAATGCCCGCTTCCAGGAAGTAGCGGCTCATCGTTCGCATGATCCAGGCCTCTTCGGCGCTCAAATGGGCATCGCGATATTCGAGCGGTGCCACGCGCTTCGGATGGATGCGAAAGAGCGAGGCAGCGCCGGTAACCGAGAAGCGCGCGTCGCGGCTGGCAATGCTTGCCCTCAAGCCCGCGCGCAACCTCTCGCCCATCGCTTCGAGGCGATCGAATGCATCTGGGGTCATCGCTTCCATGGCCGCTAGGCCAGCCGCCATGGAAACCGGATTTGCCGAAAAGGTTCCCCCCTGCGGCAACAATGGCTGTGCATTTTCGGTGCCGAAAACGCGCATTACTTCCTCGCGGCCACCTATCGCACCGATCGGAAAGCCGCCTCCTATGATTTTGCCGGCCGTAACAAGGTCGGGTTTGAGACCGTATCGTGGTGAGGCCCCGGCATAGCCCTGCCGAAGATTGAGCACCTCGTCGGCGACGATCAGGATTCCGTACTTATGTGCCGTCTCCGACAAAGCCTCTATGAAGGTGGGCTCCGGGTGCAGCAAGCCTGCCCGGCTGGGCATCGGATCGATCAGCACGCAGGCAATGCGGTCGCTCGCCGCGCTCAGGCGCCTTTCCAACCCTTCGACATCATTGAAGCGAAGCAGGTGCACCTCGTCGGCGACGCTCGAGGGAGTGCCACGATAGGTTGGCGTGGGGATCGGAATAGGATCCCAGCCGTCTTTACCAGGCGAAACACCCTGTCCCGCCTCCGCCCAGTCATAGGCGCCGTGATAAGCTCCTTCGATGCGTGCTATTGCAGGCCTGGCGGTGAAGGCGCGCGCCGCCTTGATCGCGAACATCACCGCCTCCGTTCCGCTGTTGACGAAGCGGACCCGCTCCATTGCGGGAATGCGGGCGGTCAACAGTTCCGCGAGCGCGATCTCATGCTCCGTCGGGTTGGCGAAACAAGTTCCCAAGCGCAGCAGATCGACGACAGCTTCGGAGACGTGTGCGAAGCCGTGGCCGTGGATGAGCGTTGTGAAGTTGTTGTTCAGATCGAGGAGTCGGTTCCCGTCGACGTCGACGAGATAGGCCCCCTCACCACGTTGGGCATAGATCGGAAATGGATCCCTCTCGACCGATGCGCGGGTGGTTCCATCTGTAAATACGCCCTTGGCGCGATCGAATAGATGCTTGGACCTACTGCGCGCTGACGCCTGCCGCAGCCTGTTTGTTGCTTGAACGAGCATAGTTCTGCTTCCCTGAGTGAGAAATCGACCACTCGCTTTGCACGAGCTTCGCATTTTTGTTGCAACAAAAATGCGCCCCGTCAAGTCCACGCAACAAAATCTTATGACGATTGGCCGGCATCCCTCTCTGGATTGGCCCGCTTCAACCGGCGATATCCATCGCGAATATCATTCTCCATCGCCGCCCTGAGACTTGCCGCGTCGCGCTCTGCGAGAGCCTCCATTGCGATCTCGTGGTTGCGAACACCATATTTCTCCTCGGCAAACTCTGGGTAGAGATTGTGCAAGGACGGACCGATCCTCAGCCATAGGCTTTCGATCATCGAAACGAGCTGGGGAAGACCCGCGAGACGATAGACCGTAAAGTGGAATTCCTTGTTGTGCCACAGCGCTTCCGCGTAGCGCTTTTCGTCGAGGGCGGAATTTATAAGTTTCTGTAATGACTTCAGTTTCTCGACCTCAGCAGGCGTGCCGTGTTGGGCAGCCTGCTCCGATGCAAGCCCTTCCAGCGCAAGGCGCGTGAGCGTTATCTCTCGCAGGGCGCTCGCGTCGAGCACTGGAACGACAACCGTCTTCGGCCCGGCATAAAAAAGCGCGCCCTCGCTCGTCAGCCGATTGATCGCGTCACGCGCAGGCGTTGTGCTTACTTCGAGATCCTGGGCGATGGCCCGCACCGTCAACTTGTGGCCCGGCCTATAAACGCCACGGATGATGCGCTCTTTCATTTCCCGATAGGCGGCATCCCCCAATCTTTCCGGCGCTCTTTCAAGAGCTGGCGATTCCTTAGAATTGTCCGCCATTTCCCTCTCTCACTCGGTTGACACTGTGAACTTTTGATGCAACAAAAACAGAGTGTGAAGGTTTTGCAAAGTTTTTGTCGCATCAACGACTACTAGCAGCTTTCTCATGCATCGTCACGCGGACCGCAACAACGGCTCGCGCGGCGCCAGAACCCAACAACAAGCAAATGATTCCTGGCCCTCAAGGTCGGAAGAAGGCCCCTCATTGCGGTCCCGGCCCAAACCAAGGGAAAGGCGCCGAAGAGCGTCCAGCAGCTGAAAGGAAAGGCGGAATTGATCGGTCAATCTCTGTCCCTTGCGGGACTTCAAAAACGATACGGTGAGGCCCTCGCGGTTCGCGAGCTGTCGCTCGAGATCGCAGCCGGGGAATTTGTCTCCCTTCTGGGGCCCTCCGGCTCCGGCAAGACGACAGCCTTGACGATGATTGCCGGCTTCGAAAGCCCAAATGCCGGCAAGATTGCCATCGGCGGCCGGGACGTAACCTTTCTTGCGCCCAATCACCGGAACATCGGAATGGTGTTCCAGAAGTACGCACTCTTTCCGCACCTGACGATCCGCCAGAACGTCGCATTCCCGCTCAGGATGCGCGGGCGCATGCAGAAGACCGCGATCGCGCAACGCGTCGAGGAGATGCTGGATCTGGTGCAACTCTCCAGTTACGCAGAGCGCTATCCCAACCAGCTCTCGGGCGGTCAACAGCAACGCGTCGCCCTCGCGCGGGCTCTGGCTTTTGAACCGCCCGTTCTCCTGATGGACGAACCGCTTGGAGCGCTCGACAACAAATTGCGAGAGGCGATGCAGTTCGAGATAAAGCGGCTGCAGGAGCGACTTGGCGCCACGGTCGTCTACGTGACCCACGATCAGGACGAAGCGATGACGATGTCGGATCGGGTCGCCATCATGTCCAACGGCGGCCTGATACAGGTGGGCACGCCGACGGAGCTCTACCGGCAGCCGAAGACCGAGTTCGTCGCGGACTTCATCGGCCGAATGAATTTTCTCGATGGCGATTGCCTTGACTGTACGGCTGAGCAAACGGTTGTCCGTTTCTCGGAGAGAACCGTGCTTAGGCTCCGTGCTGCAGCAAACGAGCGAGCGCGCAAATATGATGTCGGAACGGCGCTGCGTGTGGCAATCCGTCCGGAGCGCATGCGCCTTGCGAAGCGAGGCGAAGGCGGGGCGGACGGATTGCCGGGCGTTGTCGATGCCGCAGTGTTCATCGGTTCGACATACATCTTTCTCGTCCGCCTGGCCGATCGCCCGGAAGTAAGCCTGCAGGTGCAGGTCGCCGCTGACGGACTGTTGCCATTCCAAAGGGACGACGAGGTGGACATCGTCCTCGACGGTGCAGCAATGCACGTCTTTCCAGTGGCAGAGAGGTGCGCCGCATGACGCGTTCACTGGCATCACTCCCACATTCGGTGTCCTTCCGCCGCTCGAGCTCCGCACGCTTTTATTCGCCAATCGCCTCCATGGCATTGGTCACGCCCCTCCTCGCGGCCATGCTGGCCGGCTTCTTGTATCCGGTCGCGCGGCTGATCGCGCTAAGCTTTTCCGGCGGAACATTCAGCCATTATCGGCGCATTTTCACCGAGCCGCTTCATCTCGAAGTTCTCTTCAGCACGATCGAGGTCGCCTTTGTCGTGACGGTCGCAGGCCTGCTATTGGGTTTCCCCGTCGCCTACCTGATGGCGCGGCTGAGCAGGGGCTTGGCCATGGCAGTCGCTGCCTGCGTCTTCGTCCCCTTGTGGACCTCAGTGCTTATCCGCTCCTATGCTTGGGTCGTCCTTCTCCAGCGCAATGGCATCGTCAACAAGCTGCTCGCCGATACGGGGGTGACAGAAGGGCCGTTGAAGCTGATCTACACCCAGGGCGCGGTCATCCTTGCCATGACGCATGTGCTGATGCCCTTCATGATCCTGCCGATATATTCGGCACTGCGCGCATTGCCTCCAGACTACGTGCGTGCCGCCCGCAATCTCGGCGCCGGGCCCATCCGGGCCTTCGTCACCGTAACGCTGCCGCTCAGTCTTCCCGGCATCTTTGCCGGCAGCGTGATGTGCTTCGTGCTCGCGCTCGGCTTCTACATCACCCCGGCACTGGTGGGTGGTCCGAGCTCGATGCTGATGGCGACGCTCATCGGCCAGCAGACGACGGTGCTCCTCGACTGGCCGTTCGCCGCGGCACTGTCGACCGTGCTTCTCGCCGTCACGCTCCTCTTCGTTCTGATGTTCCGCAGAACGCTATCGCTCAGCAAGGGATTGAACAGTGTCTATTGATCACGCACAGCTGCCGGGCCGAGTCCCTGCGTTGATGGATATCTTCGCCTCGCCAACGATCCGCGCCTATTCGAGAGCCATGGGGATCATCGCTATCGGCGTGGGGATCGGATGCATTCTCTTCTTCCTCCTGCTGCCGACACTGATCGTCCTACCGATGTCGCTCAGCGAAACCGATTATATCGAGTTCCCGCCCCAGGGCCTGACGCTGAAATGGTATAGTGCCTATTTCAATGATCCGGACTGGATGACAGCGACGTGGTTCAGTCTAAAAATAGCACTCGCGACAACCGCGACGGCAACTGTCGTGGGTACCATGGCAGCTCTCGCGATCGTACGAGGATCTCTTCCGTTCAGATCCACATTACAGGCGCTGGCGCTCGGGCCGATGATCGTACCCCACATCATCCTCGGCGTGGCGCTCTATCTATCCTTTGCACCACTGCAGCTCACCGGCAGCTTCTACGGCTTTCTTGTCGCACACACCGTGCTTGCAGTTCCTTATGTGATCATCACCGTCACGGCGTCGCTGCAACGCTTCGACCCGACGCTCGAACTGGCGGCATTGAACTGCGGAGCCAATAGGCTGCAGGCATTCTTTCTGGTCGTGCTGCCGAACATCGTGCCGGGTGTCGCAGCCGCCGCGGTGTTCGCCTTTCTAGCCTCGTTCGATGAAGCGACCGTTGCGTTCTTCATATCGGACATCGGTGGCAAATCGATCGGGCGCAAGATGTTCGAGGACATCGACTTCAACCTAACGCCTGTGATTGCTGCGGTCTCTACGGTGCTTGTTGCGACTTCCCTCCTGCTTATGGGCACGCTTCATCTCATGAACCGTAAATCCCGCTCCTAATCACGAACTTCAGACGAAGGAAGCTCTTTCATGATCTCTCCGCTTTCACGTTCCACAACAGTCCTGAAGACTGCGATTGCCGGGCTCCTGTCCTTGTTGCCCATTTCACTGCCGGCACTCGGCGCCGAGAAAGTAATCATCGCATCGACCGGCGGTGCCTATGACAAGGCCTTAAGGGAGGCCTGGTTCGATCCATTCACGAAGGCAACGGGCATCGAGGTAGTCACCGTCGCGGCGACGAACTCCGAGATGCGGGCCAAGGCGGCGGCGATGGTGAAAACCGGAAACGTCAATTGGGACCTCTATCTCGATGGCGAGATCCAGGCCGCGTCCAAGCCGCATCGGAAGGTCACGGAGGACCTGACCGAGTTCTGCCGGCAGTTTGCCGATCGCGAGGATCTCAGCGTCAATGCCTGCTCCGCTGGCGGGGCGCTGCTGCAGTCCACGGCTACGTTGTTGGCCTACAGAACGGGTAAACACGGGGATTCAGTTCCCGCCACTTGGGCCGATATGTGGGACACGAGGAAATTTCCGGGCGAACGCGCTTTTCCGAATTTCGATGATCCCTGGCGCGTCATGGCGGCCGCGCTGCTCGCCGATGGTGTCACGCGCGATGAACTGTTTCCGCTCGACATCGATCGCGCGTTGGCCAAGCTCGACCAGATCAAGCCTTCTGTCTCGCTTTGGTGGAAGACGGGCGATCAGAGCGTGCAAGGATTTCGTAATGGCGAGTATTCACTTGGGCAAATCTGGCTGACGCGCGCCAAGGCAATGCAGAGCGAGGGACTGCCGATCGCCTGGTCTTACAAGGCCGCATTCCTCGTTGGCGACCGGATAGCACTCCTCAAGGGGGCGCCGCATCGCGACAATGCGCTCAAGTTGATTACCTTCTGGCTAAACTCTCCTGCGGCGCAAGCCAAAGCGTGCGAAGTTCTTTCCTGTACGCCCCCGAGCAGCGATGCGATCGCGATGATGTCCGATGAGGCACGCAAGACGATGCCGCAAGGTGACGACGTTCGGGATTACGTCATCATTCCCGATGCAGAGTGGATCAATGCCAACGCTGCAATGATGTTGCAGCGGTGGAACGAGTGGATCCGCTGACTGCGTGCAGCGCCCGGATGCATGGAGGCGACGCGGCGCAGTGAACCCGCAGCGTCCGCGTATGTCCTCGTTGCTCCAATATGGTTGAAAAAACTTCGAGCTTGAACGCATTCGGAGCGGTTGCCGGTCTTCTTCGGGATTTCAGCGTGGGGCGCGTGGGCAGGGCCCGCTCGTCAGGAGGCATGCACGTTCACTGCAGCATCTGGAGGTCGCCGTCCGAGTTGCCAAACGCCGCGATCGGTCGCGGCCGATGGCTGATGGATGGCCGACGGGCTTGCCAGCCTTGTCGTCGATAAGGTTGACTTCTGCCAGTCGCATCAGCAAGGGCGTTCCGTCGCGCATTTCGAAGTAGGTCTTTCGCTGCTGCCGATCACCTGTTCCGGCGGAATGCATTCTTCGCTGAAGACGCGCATGGAATCGATGCCCCACCGGACGCAATGAACGTCTTGGAATCGTTGGCTCTGATGATAGGCCAGCAACTCCAACCTCGGCTGGTAGACCATCTTCATACAGAGCTGTCCGGTATTCGGATGCTTGGCGCCGGAAGTCCAGGCGCGGACGATCCGGTCGAACTCGTCTGTTGTCATGCCTGAGCGGGGCCATGACGATCTGCATAACCGCAGGTTCGCCACCCGAGAGCGCCACTTTCACATCGCCCTTCAGCAGTGAGGCAAGCGGCTACTGCTAAGACCATTCCGGATGTTGAAGAGCGGGCACCTCCACACGGTCAAGTGCGAACAGGAGTTGAAAGTACATCGGCTGCTCGGCCAACAAGGTGCCATCATTGTCAAGACGGCGATACGCTCCGGCACATGTACGAAATCCGCCGAACCTTGAGCGGCTAGGCGCTCGACGAACGAGACAACCGACTGCTTGGCTTCGCCTTCATTCCAGGAGGGAAAGCGCATCTGCACGCTGGGCAGTTGAAGCGAATACCAGCAGAATGATTGGCAACAGGTAGCTCTTTGCACCGCGAATGAATAGGTCTTGCCCAATCTCCTCACGGTTCTCATCAGCAGGCATGCCATGGGTTACGTCACTCTTTCGCGACATGTGCCGGGCCGCCGTGATCAAGGCCATCGCGATATTCCAAGAGCAGATCCCAAAGCCGGCCTTCACCGAGTGCAACGGCAAATTCCCTCGAAGCTAGATAGGGGATGAGTATCAGCAGCATGACCATGCTTGTTGCCAGAAGCTCTGGTAGCTTGGCGCCTCCAACTTCCGAAAGCGTGGCGGCGACCGTTCTGCCGTTGCTGAGCCCGACGATCGCTTCCTCGACGATGGAGAGGACTATGAGCAGAAGAAGGGTGAGCGCGACGAACAGCCCACCTTTTCTTTGCTGATTGAGACCGCGAGATAAGCTCCTTCATCTGCAGGAGTGGAACGGGATGGTTGGAGATCGCGCTGGTGCCATGCTTGGAGTCATGGATGAAGCCATGGATGAAGCCAGGCATGATGGAGTCTACCGGCGGATCGAGGTGATCACCGGTCGACGACAGCGGCGGAATTGGACCGACGAAGAGAAGGCGCGGATCCTTGCTGAAAGCGCAGAACCCGACGTGAACATCTCGGCTGTTGCCCGGCGTTGGGGCGTCAACCGTGGTTTGCTGAATGTCTGGCGCCGCCAAGCCGGGCTGACCGCTCGACGATCCGTGCAAGCCTGCGCGCAGCAGGCCATGTTCGTGCCGGTGACCGTCGTTGGAGAACGAGCGCCTCCCCAGAGCGCGTCGTCGGATATCGCTTCCGTTGCTTCCGGCCGAATTGAGATCGAGATTGCCGGAGCACGCATGACCGTGATCGGCTCGGTGGCGCCCGAGTTGGCGCAGGCGATCGTGGCAGCGTTGCGAGCACGCCGGTGATCGGACTTTGGCCGAATGGCGTGAAGATCATGGTGGCGACGCAGCCTGTCGACTTCCGGCGCGGCATGAATGGCCTTGTTGCGCTGGTGGCGTCAGCGCTTTCGGCTGATCCCTACTGTGGTGACGTGTTTGTGTTCCGCGCCAAGCGGTGCGATCGCCTGCGCTGCATTTATTGGGACGGGTCGGGCATGATCCTAGCGACGAAGTGGCTTGAGGCGGGCAAGTTCGTTTGGCCACCGATCCGCGATGGCGCGATGCAGATGAGTAGCCAAGAGTTCTCGCTTTTGCTGGCCGGTATCGACTGGACTCGGGTTAAACGGAACGTCGTAAAGCGGCCGACGAAAGTGGGCTGATCTTATTGGATTTGCTTGAAGATTCAGGATCATGTGCTAGGGTCAGCCATGCCGCTTCGACCCGACCCTTTACCTCAGGATGCCGCCCAATTGAGCCGGATCATTCTCTCGCTCGATGCGGAGAATGCCGACCTCAAGGCGCGCGTTGCCTTCCTGGAGGGTCAGCTCTTTGGGCCGAAATCGGAGAAGATGACGGCGATCGACCCGACGCAGGTGACGCTCGAGCTTGGCGATCTCAGCGACATTCCCGAGGCGGCCAATGACGATGTTGCACCCGTGGCTGAAGGGCCAAGACAGGAGCGGCGATCGCCGTCGCGCAACATCGGCCGTTTGCCCAAGCACCTCCCACGGTATGAAGAGCTCATCGAGCCGGAGAGCAAGATTTGCCCGTGCTGCTCGTTCGAGCTTCATTGCATCGGCACGGACGTCAGTGAGGCGCTCGACATCGTGCCGGCGGTTGTCCGGGTGAAGCGGACGATCCGGCCGCGCTATGCATGCCGGGCCTGCGAAAGCGTCATTGTGCAAGCGCCCGCACCGGCGCGCGTGATGGACGGCGGCATGGTGACTACGGCGTTTGCAGCCCATATCGCCGTTTCGAAGTTTGCCTGGCATCTGCCGCTGCATCGCCAGGCGCAGATGCTTGCCTCCTGCGGCGTGATCATCGATCGCGGCACGCTTGGCGCCTGGGTGACGCGGGTCGCCTGGTGGCTCGAGCTTCTCTACGATGCGCTTACCGCCTTCATCCGCTCCCAGCCAAGGGTGTTTTGTGACGAGAGTGTGCTGCAGAGGCACGGAAGGAGTTCAGTATGAACTGACACTGTGTCGTAAAGCTGTGTGAATGATGGAGGATGGCCCTCCGGGATCGGCTTTCAGGAGCGGGTCTCAAACCAGTCCGAGCTGCTGCGGTAAAGAGCCGTGGTGGTGAGCGTCGGATGAAAAGTTCGGACGAGATCCGAGCAGGTGCGTGTCCGAAAGACGAACGAAAGTGAACCCTCCGAAGACGCGTCGTTAAGAAATTCAAGCGTCGTCGAAACCAGGACCGTTTCGTCATCCTGGGATAAGCCCGCCAGGCGCCTGATGACTGGGCGGGCGGCGACCGGCGTAGAGGGGGCGTGAGTCGGACACAGGCTTTCACGCGGAACTGCAGGAACCAGGCTCCTGATGCCAAGGGAGAAGCCCAAGCGGAGCAAACCGCAAGGCGAGAGTACCGATGCAGGAGACTGGGGCGGACCGATCCGTATGAGCGTTGAGGGCCCTGTAATGGGGTCGGAGCAAAGGGGTCGGATCAGGTGGTCGTAATGCTTGGAACAACTGGAAACAGGATGACTTCGATAGATACGACAGACAAGCCGTTTCGAATTGAGAAGCGGCAAGTGTACGAAGCTTACAAAGCGGTCAAAGCCAACCATGGCGCAGCCGGAGTGGACGGTGAGACCTTGGAGATGTTCGAGAAAGACCTTGCGAGAAATCTCTACAAGATCTGGAATCGGATGTCGTCCGGGACCTACTTTCCGCCACCGGTGCGCGCCGTCTCCATTCCGAAGAAGACTGGTGGCGAAAGGGTTTTGGGTGTGCCCACGGTCAGCGATCGGATCGCGCAGATGGTGGTCAAGCAGATGATTGAGTCGGATTTGGATTCCCTCTTTCTTCCGGACTCCTACGGATACAGGCCGGGAAAATCGGCGCTGGATGCCGTTGGGGTGACGCGTCAGCGGTGCTGGAAGTACGATTGGGTTCTGGAATTCGACATCAAAGGGCTGTTTGACAATCTTCCGCATGATCTCTTGCTGAAGGCGGTCAGAAAGCACGTCAAATGCAACTGGGCTCTGCTCTACATCGAAAGATGGCTGGTCGCGCCCATGGAAAAGAACGGAGCAGTCATTGAGCGCACACGTGGTACCCCGCAAGGGGGCGTGGTCAGCCCAATCCTCTCGAATCTCTTCCTGCATTACGCGTTCGACGTCTGGATGACTCGGACGCACCCTGATCTTCCATGGTGTCGGTATGCCGATGATGGTCTCGTGCACTGCCGGACCGAGCAAGAAGCACAGGCCCTCAAGGCTGCGCTTCAAGCCCGGCTGGCAGCATGCGGACTTCAGATGCATCCGATCAAGACCCAGATCGTCTACTGCAAAGATAATCGGCGTCGGAAAAGGTATCCGACCGTCAAATTTGACTTTCTTGGATACCAATTCCGGCCGCGACAGGTGGCGACGGCGCAGCAGGATGAGTTCTTCTGCGGCTACACCCCGGCGGCCAGCCCGACGGCGCTAAAGTCGATGCGGGCCACGATCAAGAGCTTGAACATTCCGCGGCAAACGCCGGGGACGCTGGCTGAAATCGCCAAACAGATCAATCCGCTCCTCCGGGGATGGATTGCCTATTATGGGCGGTTCAGTCGTTCGGCCCTGTTCTCTCTGGCTGACTACGTCAATCGGAAGCTCAAGGCCTGGATTATGCGAAAGTACAAGCGCTTTCGGTTCCACAAAACTCGGGCTTCGCAGTTCCTGCGGCAACTTGCTCGAGATAATCGGGGCCTCTTCGTACACTGGCAGGCGTTCGGAACGAACCTGTTTGCCTGATGGGAGCGGTGTGAATCGAGAGGTTCACGCACCGTTCTACGAGAGGCCGGCAGGTGAAATCCCTCCGGCCTACTCACCCGCCGCTTCCGCGGCTCGATCCGGGACGCAAACGCACCAAGCTTTGTCAACTCTGGGCGCAGGCGGTCGACGACCGGCCATGGAATGGTCCGGCGCCGCCGGCGGTGGCCTATACTTTTGCTGAAAGCCGCAGCGCTCGCGAGGTCGAGGGGCAACTGTCGTCGTTTGCCGGCGTACTTCAGGTCGATGGATACCAGGCCTATAAAACCTTGGCCAAGCGCCGGGGGAAGAGCAATATCGCCCCCATGCGGCTGGCGTTCTGCCTTGCTCACGCGCGACGCAAGTTCGTCGATGTCGTCAAGCTGACCGGCTCTTCGGAGGCGCTGTCGATCCTGGCCAGGATCGCCGAGGTCTATCGCATCGAGGCGAAACTGCGCGGCGAAAGTGCCGATACCCGGCTCAGGGTACGGCGTCGCGAGACAGCACCCATCATGCGAGAACTGAAGGTCCAGCTCACCGAACTGAGCGAAGAGGTGTCGTCAAAATCGGCGCTGGGCAAGGCCGTCTCCTACGCGCTCAATCATTGGAACGGGCTGGCAGCCTTCCTGGAGGATGGCCGGATCGAAGCGGACTCCAATGTGGTCGAGCGTTCAATGAAATCGGTGGCTCTGACGAGGAAGAACTCGTTGTTCGTGGGCAACGAACGCGGTGGCAAGTCCTTCGCGGTCCTGGCATCGCTCGTCAACACAGCAAAGCTCAATAGTGTTGACCCCGAGGTCTGGCTTGCCGATGTGCTTGAGCGCATCATCTCGGGCAAGGTGCCCGCGAACCGGATGGATACGCTCTTCCCATGGGCCTGGAAGGCCGAACGCGAGGCCATTGCACGTCAGGAGCGACGGGCGGCATGACACAGAACAGCCAAGGGACGACGGCACGACCGAAGCTCGATGACAAGGCGTTCGAGGCGTTTATCAGGGCACGCCGTCCAGCATCGCCAATCTGGTCAATGAGCGGTCTCGATGGTTATCTTACGGCTCTCATCATCGGACCGAAGTTCATCGACCCACGCAAATGGATCCCGGAACTGACCGGTCCGGATGCCCTGAACCTGCCGATGGAAACGACCGAGCATCGGGCCGTACAGACCATTGTTGCGGAATATAACCGCATCTCGGCTAGCCTTTCCGAAACACCGAAAGACCACCGGCCCCGGTTCACCCGGATCGATGATCAGACCTTTGATATCTTCGATTGGGACCTCTGCTTTTTGTTGGGAACTGGATACGCGCCGAGGCTTTGGCAGCCGGTTCTTCGTGGTCATGCCGTCACTGGGGATATCATCGCACCCATCCGCAAGCTCGGCGAGGCAAAACGGAAAGTGACAAGCCAGGATGCTGCTGACGTCGCCGAAGCACTCGTCAATATCCGAACCTACTTTATGCCGAAGCGGGCAAAGCAGAAGTTCTGACCGAGCGCCAGAAACCTATCCGTCAATCATGAAAGCCGTGGGCCATTCGTTGCGCTCACGAAGAAGGTAGAGCCCGGCCTTGTAGGCGATGACGGAAACGAGCCGCAGCCTTCCATATCGTTCTCCCAATTTCATTGCATGGCCGAGAAGGATGAACTTCCCGAGGATCAGCGCCTTGATAATCGGGACGCCGAATGCAGAGACGTGCACGCCCTGACTGCCAAGTATAGCCATCTTGTAAAGGACGAGCGCACCGAAGCAGACGTACAGATACACGGACAAAAGGGCATACTCCTTCAACTCGCGCTTTGCTCTTTGGGCAATTGTCGCAGTCGGGCGGGCTTTCTCTATCGTCATCAGTCTGCCTTTCATTCGCGCTGAAGGTCGCGCCGGCTGCTTGCCTTGCGCGACCCTGCGATGATTTCATAATCGGGTCAGTGCCTTCCGCCCTCCTGCAGCTTCGCCAGCACCTCGTTCAGCGCGAAGCTTCCGGGCTTTTGCCGCGGCGGAAAATCGACGTAGGTCTGCAGGTGCCGGGCCACAAAGGCCTGGGCCGGCACGAGCGCAAACGCGTGCTCGACGCGCCATCTGGCGTAGTCGCCGGCGACATGCTGGGCCATCTCGAAGGGGTCCGCACGTAGGTCTATTAGCTTGGGGAAGCGCAGCGTTATCAACGGATCCTGCCACACATCGAGACCTTCGGCCCGCTGTTCCATGAACACGATCTTCCAGCGGTCATAACGCAGCCCGGCAAGATTACCATCGTCCGTCCAATAAAAGTATTCCTTGCGCGAACTTGGCCCAGTGCCGGCGAGGAGCTCCCGCTGATTGTAACCGTCGAGATGGACCTTGAATGTCTTGCCTGCCGCCTCGTAGCCCGCCAGAAGCTTCTCCTTGACGTTTGGTTCGCCAGCGGCGGCGACCAAGGTTGGCACCCAGTCCTCATGGGAGACGACGTCGTTGATTTCCGTGCCCGGCTTGATGACGCCCGGCCAGCGCATCGCACCCGGAACTCGGTAGCCGCCTTCCCAGTTTGTGTTCTTCTCGCCGTGAAACGGCGTGGAACCACCGTCGGGCCATGAAAAGACCTCTGCGCCGTTGTCGGTTGTAAACAACACGATGGTGTTGTCAGCGATGCCCAAGTCGTCCAGTTGCTTTAGAAGCTGGCCAACCATGCCGTCGAATTCCGTCATACCGTCGGCCACCAAGCCGAGGCCGGTCTTGCCTTGTGACTCCGGCTTCAGATGCGTGTAGATATGCATTCGGGTCGCATTGAACCAGCAGAAGAACGGCTTTCCGGCCTTCTGGTTCTTATCGATGAAATTCATCGCGGCGCCCAAGAATTCCCCATCGACCGTCTCCATGCGCCTTTTGTCGAGAGGTCCGGTGTCCTCAATTTTCTGCTTGCCTACCCTGCCAAAGCGCGGGTCTTCGGTCGGGTCATCCGTGTCGCTCGCGACGCATCTAAGCACGCCGCGCGGACCGAATTTGGCGCGGAACTGCGGGTCTTTCGGGTAGTCGGGGTTTTCCGGCTCCTCTTCTGCATTGAGGTGATAGAGATTGCCGAAGAATTCATCAAATCCGTGCACGGTCGGCAGGAATTCATTGCGGTCGCCAAGATGATTCTTGCCGAACTGACCGGTAGCGTAGCCGTGCGGCTTGAGCAGCTCAGCTAGCGTTGGATCCTTGTCCGACAGGCCTTCCTTGGCGCCTGGAAGACCAACTTTGAGGAGCCCGGTGCGGAAGCAGCTTTGCCCTGTAATGAACGCGGCTCGGCCCGCAGTGCAGGATTGTTGGGCGTATAGGTCGGTAAAGATCGCCCCTTCGTCGGCAATGCGGTCGATGTTGGGGGTTTGGTATCCCATCTGGCCGCGGTTGTAGGCGCTTGTGTTCCACCAGCCGATATCGTCGCCGAAGATAACCAGTATATTCGGCTTTTTGCCCGCCGTTTGCGCTTTTGCGCCCGCGCCGGTCAAAGACCCCAAAGCCGTTACGGCCAGCAAAGATCCTCCCGCAAGCAGAACCTCGCGCCGGCTTGGATGGCGGCGCGAATTTGCGTGCTTATCGCTCATCTTTCTTCTCCCTGATTGCTTTGAAGGCAGGCATGGTGGCACTAACACCCGCGGGCGTCCGGCCACTTCGGTCGGAACACACCCTCCCTCAATGATGTCGGATTTTCTGGCACTCTCCCCTTGATGGCGCTTCCGCTGTTTTTCTGGTGGCAATTCTATGAAGTTTATGACCAGGCGCTATTGTACTTTGGGGAAGACACTTCCTGTATGCGGGTAGACCCCGATCCGACGCTCAATCCGTTGCATCCCAAGCGAGTGCCTCCTTGACTGCAGCAATCAACGAGGCAGCGGCAAACGGCTTCTGGAGATAGGCGAGGCAACCCACCCTACGCGCCTCCAGTTGCCATCATCGATAGCCGTGATGAAAATGACCGGGAGCCGGCAATGAGCGGTTTTCAGCCGGCGCCGCAACTCCATGCCCGACATGTCCACAAGGTGCATGTCGAGCACGACGCAGCCGAGCTTCGCCGGCGTAGCGTGGCTGAGAAAGGCTCCGGCCGAGGAGTATCCCTCGGTCCTCAAACCACAGGCGTTCAGCAACCGCTCTACGCTCGTCCGCATGCTCGGATTGTCTTCCACGACAGCAACCGGTCGGGTTCCCAACGTACTGCCTTTCCAGTGCTGGTCGGCCGCGGAATGCGGTCATGAAGGCCATTAGGAGGCAAAATTGCGGTGTCGCCTATTGTCCTTAGGGGAAGACGAATGTGAAGGCCGGCGCGTCAGTCATGTGGTTTTTTCAAGCAAGCCCAGTCGTTCCGCCATCGACACGACCTCGGCCAGAGAGCGGACTCCCAGCTTTTCCATGACCTTGTGACGGTGTGCCTTGACGGTCCGCTCGGATGTGTTGAGCTCAAAGGCGACCTGCTTGTTGCGCATGCCACGAACGATCAGGTCGAAGACTTGTGACTCCCGTGGTGTCAGGCTGGCAAGAAGAGTATGCAACGCTTGGGCGCGATCGTGCTCCTTGCGTCTCGTCTCACAAAGCTGCAGCGCCCGTTCAACGGCTTCAAGCACCGCCGCGCTCGAGGCCGGCTTTTCGAGAAAGTCATGGGCGCCAGCCTTCATCGCCCGCACAGTAATCCCGATATCGCCGCGGCCGGTGAGGAAGACGATCGGCAGCAGAGGTGCCAAATCGGCAAGACGAGCCTGCAGCTCCAAGCCGGATAGGCCAGGCATCTGCAAGTCGAGCAGAATGCAGCCGGACCCCCTTGGCAGGCGTGCCAGTAACTCTTCCCCCGATGAGTAGGACTCGATTTGGAAGCCCGAGGCCGCGAGCATTCGCCCCACCGCTGCGCGGAACGATTTGTCGTCATCGACGATATGAACGGTCGGCCCCACTGAATCACCCCGGGCGCGCGAGGGGCAGGACAAAGCGAAAGACAGCACCGCCCTGCGGGCGGTTGTCGGCCCAGAGCTTGCCACCATAGATTTCTATTATGACGCGAGCAATCGAAAGACCAAGCCCGGTGCCAGTAGGCTTGGTCGTATAGAAAGCATCGAAGATGTTGCTGAGCTTGTCGCTTGGAATCCCGCTCCCGGTGTCGGAAATCGACACTTCAACCTTTTCATTTCTCTCTACCATCGTCGTTTGAAACATCAGATTTCGCTCGGCGGTCGGTGCTTGGAGCATGGCGTCCATCGCGTTGATCGCCAGGTTGAGAATGACTTGCTGGACATGCACCCGATCGGCGCGAACCGGCAGCCCTTGCGCGGACGCAATGGAACTGACGGTCACATCTCGTCGCTGAGCTTCCGGGTGAAGAATGTGAATCGCGCTCCGAACGACATCGTTCAAGTCGAATTCTTGCCAGTCGATCTCGCTGCGCTTCCTCAGCAATCCCCTCATCCGGTCAATGATGTCGCCAGCGCGCTGGTCGTCGTCGCGGATGTCGGCGAGAATCTGCTGGATCAGCTTCAAGTCGGGATTCGGTCTCTCGAGCATCAGGGCTGCGGTTTCGGCGTTGATGCGGATGGCACCGAGCGGTTGATTGAGCTCATGGGCGATCGAGGCCGACAGTGCACCGGCAGTGGCCGATTGGTTCAGATGGATAACCTCGAGAAGACGATGACGCGCTTGAAACTCCGCGGCTGCCCGGCGACGGCGTTCAAGGACCAACGAAACGATAACCAGACTTTGAGCTGCGACAAAGGCGGATATCGCTATGATCTCCTTCCAGTATTCTTGCCAAAGCGACCTTTCCTTGAACAATACGGCGGTGCCAAGCGGAAGATCGGCTTCGGAAAGCCCCCAACGCCGCAATTGCCGTGAATCGGCCATGTAGCTTTGCGGTACGGTGATATCGGTGATCGCCTTGCCGGCAAGGGCGTCGATGGCAAGACCGGCGACGGCGGTCCCGGTGGATTCGAAAGTCGCCGCATTGCCGCCGACGACGCCATGGTCCAGATATGTGGAATATGGACCATAGACCGGGGCGCTGGCCGCTTTCGCGATCTTTTCCAGTGAATTGCGCGGGACGAAGTTCCGGCCGGTGCGATCACTTAGCACGGTCAAGACGACGACAATTGTGTCTGGCGGAAGAGCTGCCACGCGCTCGACAAACTCCTCGATGGACAATCCGGTGAGATAGGTCGTCTCAATATAGCTCGGCAGGCCGATCAGGTCTTCCTGCGCCGCCGCGACCCATGCTTTGTCGAATTCGGCAGATCCCGCAATCACCACAACTTGCCGGGCGTCCGGCTGCAATCCGATCGCCATCTCGACGGTTTTCCTTATCTCGAATTCCGTCAATGCGCCCACGACGTCATTTGGCAAGCGCAACTCCTCGGCAGTGGCACTGCCGAATCCGCCGAAGACGATTTTCGCATCCGGCGCGATTGCATTTCGGTTCGCAACAATGAAACGGGTTGATTCCTCACCCAGGGCGATGACCAGGTCCGGTCGGCCATCGCTGTACTTCTCAGCGAGATAGCGTGCTATGCGATCGACGTGGCGTTTCTTCGGAAATCTTGAAAGATCGAGGAACTCCGAGAAGACCTCGACCTTGCCGGAGGTCGCCTCGACGAGCCGAGTTCTCGCGGCCTCACCGACGATATTCGTAGCGGGAATGCGCTCATCATAGGGGTAGAGGATCAGGACACGTGGAACCGGCCCTGCGCCTTGCACAGAATAAATTCCGGTCGCCGCGAAAATCACGACCAACAGAAGACAAATGAAGGTGGACGCGTTCGGGCATGAGGGGCTCACACGGATTCTGCCGAAACGTGCCTGGGACCGAGCAATCATGCGACACCAGGTGGCTGGAAATTATCGAGGAACGCTTCTGAAATGACCTTGAAAGATTACTTCGTCGGTTGCCCTAAAGGACAATATTCTAGACGCTAGCTTACCACTAAAATTCACTTATTGTGAGTGTCGGTTGCATTGATCCGACGTGCTTCGGTCCCCTCAGATTGTCAGCACATGCACGGCACCTGGGACGTAGCGATAGCGAAAGGACGTGCAGTGAGCATTCCGCACAGGTTCGGGGAGGAGTGAATCGATGATACCGACGAGGATCATTGCACTGAGCAGCGCGATGACGATCATGCTGTCATTGCAGGTGACCGCACCTCTTGCACAAGAAGCGCCTACCCCCTCCGGGCAGGAGCAAGCCGCCCCAGAACCGCTCTCCGAGGATGAACTCGAGGTGCTCGTCGCCCGTATCGCGCTCTATGCGGACGAGTTGGTCGCGCTGGTCTCGGCCGCGTCGCTTTTTCCCCTGCAGGTCGTTGAGGCGGAACGGTTTCTCGAGGCGCGCAAGAAGAACCCTGACCTGATGCCAAAGGAAGGCTGGGACGGCAGCGTGATCTCGCTGCTCAACTATCCCGATATCGTCAAGATGATGAGCGAGGAACTCGAATGGACGCAAAGCTTCGGCCAGGCGATCACCTATCAGCAGAAGGACGTGCTGATCGCCATCCAGCAATTGCGCGACGAGGCACTCGCCAAGCATATCATCAAGTCCGATGACAAGGTGAAGGTGGTCGAGGAGGGTGACAACATCATCATTCAGTCGGCGAGCCCTGAAACAATCTACGTGCCGCAATATCCGCCGGAGATGCTCTACGAGCCGGATTACGTGCCGGCTCCGGTGGCCTACTATCCGGATCCCTATCCCGCCTACTACTATCCGGCCGCGACGTTCTTCGCCGGAGCGGTGACAGGCGCGGCATTCGCCGCCGTCGTCGACTGGGATGATTGGGGCGTCTGGGGCGGTCGCTGGAACGGCGACATCGACGTGGATTGCAATAAGTGCTTCAACAACATCGATATTGACGGCAAGATCAAGTGGAACGATATCGACTGGAAAAACGTCGACCGCAGCAAGCTTCAGATCGATCGCGACCAGTTCCAGAAGTTCGACCGTACGAACATCAAGAACAACATCAAGGCCGACGGCGACAACAACATCCGCAACCGTGCCGCCGAAATCAATCGCGATCGGGTGGTCGCACGTCCGGGCGCGGGCGCCACTCAGATCAAGGATGTGCGCAGGAGCACACTCGAGGGCCTGAAAGCCCAACCGCGACCAGAGGTGCGGCCAGACGCACGCCCTGGCAGCGGACAGGCCGTGGCGAAGGCGCAAGGCGGTGGCTCGAAGCCCAGCGTCAACCGTCCCAAGGGCAAGAAGCCCTCGCAGGTCAACCGCCCGGCGGGCAAGCCGAAGATGGCGGCCAAGGCGCAGAACCGGCCGAAGAAGCCGTCCGGCCTCGGCAATGTTTCATCCGGGCGGCGGGAGGTGGCGTCGTCGCGTCGCGGCGGCGAAAGCATGGGCGGCGGCCATCGCGGCGGCGGATCGCACAAGGCGATCAAGCGTGGCGGCGGTGGCGGTCGCAGACGTTGAACGAAGGGGAAGCACGACCATGACACAGTTCTTGCATACTCTTCTCCTCGGATCGGCAATTACGCTCACGCTCGTCAATGCGCCGATCAATGTGGCTATCGCGCAGGCGCAGCCGCCGGTAAGCGTCGATGACTATGCCGCCGCAGAAGACCCGCCCGCCTTCGGCGATCCATCGAAGGCGGTCGACGCCTTCAAGTCGGCGCTGACCACCAATGACTTCGACGGTCTTGCAGAACTCCTTGGCCTTGACGCCGCAAAGCTGAGGACGGGTGAAGGAGCGATGGAGACCTTCAATCTCATCCGCGAGGGCGCGGCCCGCAAGGTCGTCGTGCGCGATCTCGACAATCGCAAGATCCTCGAGATCGGCGACCGGCTGTGGCCGCTGCCGTTCCCGATCACCGAGCGCGAGGAAGGCAAATGGGCCTTCGACACCTATGTCGGGCTCGAAGAGATCGTCAACCGCCGCGTCGGCGAGAACGAGCTTGAGGCGATAGAGACGGTACGGGCCTATGTCGAGGCGCAGAAGGACTATGCGGAACGGGATCGCGATGCCGACGGCGTCTTCGAATATGCCCAGAAGCTGATCAGCAGTCCGGGCCAGACCGACGGCCTCTACTGGCCGGCCGACCAGGGCGATGGTGCAAGCCCTGTCGGCGACGCCATCAGCGAAGCCGCATTGGAAAAGGCTGAGGCCGGCGAAGGCTATTTCGGTTATCGCTTCCGCATCCTGACCTCACAGGGGGACAACATAGCCGGCGGTCGGCACGACTACGTCATCAACGGCAACATGATCGCCGGCTACGGATTGATCGCCTGGCCGGTCACATATGCCGAAACCGGCGTGAAGACTTTTGTCGTCAACCAACAGGGCATCGTCTATGAAAGGGACCTCGGAGCGAGCACCGCGGAGATCGTGCCCTTCATCGACCGCTTCGATCCGGACGAAAATTGGAACGTGATCAACGACTGAACCGCTTACCTCTGAAGCAGCCAGGCCCGCAAGGGCTAGATAAAAACAGCATTCTAGGGGTCGCAGAAATGGCAGAGACATTGCATCCGGCCGCAGTCGATCATCTCCCTGTGTTCATCACCGCTCCGGGGGACACGGATATTCTCTTCAACGTCATGGTGGTGTTCGTGCTGCTGCTGATCTTCCTGATCGGCATTCTCTATCTACGGCTGCACGCGCTGCCGGAGCACATGGCGCATGGCGCGAGCAAGGGACAGCTACAGTTGGTCGCCGTGCTGTCGCTGATCGCGCTGTTCACCCACAATCATCTGTTCTGGATCGCCGCGCTGTTGCTTGCACTGATCGAGTTTCCGGATTTCTCGTCTCCCATCACCTCGATGGCCGACTCGCTTCGGAAAATCGCCGATCGGGACGATCGGTCGCTGGAAACCGCGCCGATGGAACCCCAAGATAAACCGACAAAGCCGCACCCAGCGCAGCCTGAGTCCCAACGGACACCGTTTGAACCGGAGCCTTCGGCGAACGACACTCTATCAGAGCGGAGGGGATGAACCATGCTTGAGTTCCTGATCTGCTCGATGCTTACGATTCTTCCGGACTTCCTCTTCCGCCGCTACGTTCAAGGAAAGAAGATCGGCCAGGACATCAATCTCTATTCGATGTGGTTCGAGCTGCGCTGGGGTATCACCGCCTGTGTCATTCTCACGCTTTCGCTGATCACCCTGATTTTCTACTACCATCCCGCAACCAAGAACGTCACCGCGGTCTTCCGCACGGTCACCATATTGCCGGAGTCGACCGGACGCGTGGCCGAGGTCTTCGTCGGCACGAACGAGAAAGTCGCGGCGGGCGCTCCCCTCTTTCGCCTGGACAACACGGAACAGCAGGCGGCGCTTGAAACGGCCCGCCGGCGTGTCGCCGAAATTGACGCCGAGAAGGCAGTCGCGCAGACCGAGCTGGCCGCGGCGGACGGCATGATCGCGCAAGCGCAGGGCGCGTACCAACAAGCGCTGGACGAACTCAACACACAGGTTGAACTCAATCGTCGCAACCCGGACGTAGTGGCAAGGCGGGAAATCGAAAGGCGTCAGGTGGCCGTGGACGGCCGCAAAGGTGCGCTTGCCGCCGCCGTTTCCAACAAGCAGACCCTTCAGACGAAAATCGCCTCCCTTCTGCCAGCGCAGAAGGCCAGCGCCGAGGCAGCGCTAGCCCAGGCCCAGGTCGAACTCGACAAAACCATTGTGCGTGCAGGCACCGCCGGTATGCTTCAGCAGTTTGCTCTGCGGCCCGGCGACATCGTCAATCCGATGATCCGCTCCGCCGGCATCCTGGTGCCTGATGATCGCCGGATTGGGCTGATCGCCGGCTTTGGCCAGATCGAGGCCCAGGTGATGAAACCGGGGATGATCGCCGAGGCGACCTGCGTCGGCAAACCCTTCACCATTATTCCGATGGTGGTAACAGAGGTCCAGAACGTTATCGCCACCGGGCAGATTCGCCCGACCGATCAGCTCGCCGACGTGGAACAGATGTCGCGTCCTGGGACGCTGACCACTTTCCTGGAACCGCTTTTCGACGGCCAGTTCACTGGCATCCCGCCCGGAAGCAGTTGCATCGCCAACGCCTACACCAGCAATCACGACGAATTGCACTCGCCGGACATTAGCACACCGCGCTGGCTGTTCCTGCACATGGTGGACGCCGTGGGGCTGGTACACGCCATGATCCTCCGGCTGCAAGCGCTGCTCCTGCCGGTGCAGACGCTTGTACTGACAGGGCATTGAATGGGAGGGGCGCCGGATTCCTTGACTGGCGGCGCCTTCTTGCTCGTCCCGGAAGCCTACGGGCCGGCGCAACGACGTATCCGCCCGCCTGGGTATGCAGCCGTCGATAACCGGTGCAAAGGACTGGAAGCAGATGAGTGCAGTCTTCAAGCATGGTGATAGAGGCCTTGCCGCGATCGTTCTGTGTCTCCAGCTCGTTTTCGGGCTTGCCGCTACGGTGGCAGCACAGGAGCCGGCGACCGCTACCGCGCCGCCCGCGAAGGTCCAGCAACTGATCGAATTGCTGGACGACCCGGAAGTCCGGCAATGGCTGACCGCCAAGCAGGCCGCGGCGCCGGCCGCCGCCACGACACCGGCGGGTCTCGCATCCCAATGGATCGCAGAAATCAGGAGGCACCTTGGCGGCATCAGGAACGCCGTGCCGCGGGTGGTTCCCGAGTGGATGGCGGCGAGAGAGCGCATCGCGGCCGAGATGCACCAAGGAACGATGCCGATCCTGCGCGGCTTCGCCTTTCTGCTCCTTGCCGGCTACGGCGCCGAGTTCCTGCTGCGTTATCTCCTGCGGCGCAGTGCAAGCCGAAGCTTGGCTCAGTTCGGGCCTGGTCTTGACGCTCTTCTTCGCATCGCACCGCTGGTCGTCTTTGCGATCGCAGCGATCGCGGCCTTCGTGTTAGCCGGCTGGCCACGCCAGCTCGAGGTGGCGGTCGCACCGCTGCTCATCGCCTGGATCGCCGCCCGCTTGCTGGTTGCAATCGCTGCGGCCGTGTTCAAGCCCGCAGAGGACGGCAGGGCGCTGGAGGGGGGCGTATCTCTCACGCCGGGAGCAGCGCATTTCTGGCACAGACGATTCGTGCTGTTTGCCTGTTCCGTTGCTTTCCTGTGGGCCGTCATCGACGTGATGCAGGCACTCGCGTTTCCGGCCGACGTCCGCGATCTTACGGCTGCCGCCCTCGGCCTCGTCGTACTGGGCCTGGCGATCGATACCGTGTTGCGCCGACCCGTCGCGGAAATGTCAGCCGGACGGCGGATAATGCGCAATGCGCTGCTCATCGGCTTCCTTGTGCTGCTGTGGCTCGTCTGGGTGGCGGGCATGAAGGTGCTGTTCTGGCTCGGCATCTATGTACTCGGCCTGCCGCCGCTGTTGCGTTTCACCAGCGCCACTACAAGGACAATGCTGGACGCCGAAGCGGCGGATAACGTCCGGGTCATGCGCAACGTCCTGATTGACCGCGGTGCCCGGTTCGCGATCATAGGGCTCGCGGCCGCCTGGCTCGCCGTCGTTTTCCGTATCAACGGCAGTGCGATGATGCAGGACGATGTTTTCAACCGGATCTTCCGCGGTCTTCTTGCAGGCGTAGTTATTCTGCTTGCGGCAGATCTGATCTGGCAACTGGCGAAGGGTTTCATCGATCTGCACCTGAGGCGGGCGAGCGTCAACGGTGCTGCCGACTCAGCGCAACTCGCCCGCAGCATGCGGTTGCGCACGCTGCTGCCGATCCTGCGCAATTTTCTCGCGGCCTTCATCGCGGTCGTCGCCGGCATGATGGTGCTTTCGGGCCTCGGCGTCGAGGTCGGCCCGCTGATCGCCGGTGCCGGCGTCTTTGGTGTCGCCATCGGCTTCGGCTCACAGACCCTGGTCAAGGATATCCTCAGTGGCGTCTTCTACATGATGGACGATGCCTTTCGGGTCGGCGAATACATCCAAAGCGGCAGCTACAAAGGCACAGTGGAATCCTTCAGCATCCGTTCGGTGAAGCTTCGGCATCACCGCGGACCGGTGTTCACCGTCCCTTTCGGCTCGCTCGGCGCTGTCCAGAACATGAGCCGCGACTGGGTTATCGACAAGTTCATGATCAACGTCGCGTACGATGCCGACGTTGCCAAGGTGAAGAAGGTCGTCAAGGGCATAGGCGCCGCGCTCCTCGACGATCCCGAACTCGGGCCGCTGATCATAGAAACGGTGAAGATGAAGGGCGTCGAGCAGTTCGGGGACTATGGCATCACCTTGAGTTTCGCCATGACGACGAAGCCCGGACATCAGACCCAGATCAGGCGCCGGGCCCAGGCCATGATCAAGGATGCCTTCGCGGCCAACAGCATCCATTTTGCCTCGCCGACCGTTCAGGTCGCCGGTGATGAAGCGCAAGCGACAGCGGCCGCCGCCGCGACACGCGACGCAATCGCGAAGAGGAATGTGGCCGCGGCGCAGAAGGGGGAGACAGCCGCCGAGTAGTTCATGGTCTGCGGGAGTGAAAGTGCATGGGCGCCATCGTTCTTGTGCCGCTTCACGGATATGGATCCGGCTCAAGACGGCAGCTGCACAATTTGTCAAACACAGCCGCTGCTTTGGATCCGAGACACGACTTTGCAGTGCCACCGGTATATGTCGCGAAGTGGATGCGAAGCTGCCGTTCGGCAGCTTCGCATCCACTTCGGCTGTTCACCACTGCAGCCCTTAGAAATCGACACCGAATGGCGGAAATCTGTGCAACTACGTCAATCGCTGGTCGCCAATCGCGTTTGAGCAATTCTGGCGCCACCGAGGATCCTTGTCCTCAAGCTCGTAGACGCGGCCGGGGACGATCGCGCGCCTGGTTGACGATCTCGATGGCGATCCCGGGGCGAATGACCGCGTCGTAAGAGCTTCCCGTTCAGGCATTCGTCTCTCCTTCTGCTTTCTTCAATATACTCATCGGGTGACGCCGCGAGCGCGATCGATGACGCGCCGCTGCCGCTCGGAGACGATCTTCTCGCTGCTTTGAATGCGAACCGCCTGCTGCAAGACCTGGAGCCGATCCCGCATCGCCTCGAAGGCGCGGCGCTGGGCCGGCGAGACGCGATTGATGACGTCCGTCTCGCCGCGCAGGATGGCGTTGCGGCCGAAGCGTTCATCGAGCGCGCGGCTGACTTTGGCGAACTCTCGGGCGATGTGCGGATCGAGCGAGCCCGCGGCGACGTCGAGCTTGCCGTCCTTGTTCTTGATCTGCGCCGCCAGCCGCTTGAGCGCGTCCTCGGCCGCTGGCGACAAACCGGGAATGGCAACCGCCATCCGGCGGCGCTCTTCGGTGATACTTCTAGTTTCGGCATCGAGGGCACTGGCATAGGACGCGCCGAGGGAACGGATACGGCTTGCCGCTTCCGGCACAGCTTGAAGTGCACCCTTCCTTTCCCGGCCGACCGCAAGCAACTTGTCCATGATGCGGTCGGAACCGCGCAGCGCCCCATAGGCGGCGGGATCGTTGGTCACCGCCGCGGCGATGCGCTCGGCCGCAAAGCCCTTGACGATCAGATCCTCGATCTTGCCGATCGCGTCTGCTGGGTCTCGCCAGACGCGTGTTGCCGTTTCAACGAGGGCCGCGCGGTGATGTGCATAGTGAGGAGCGGCGAGCGCTCGCTCCCTCGCTTCCTCGTCCACCGTCGTCTTGAACTCGGTGACAGGCGCAAGCATCGGCAGCACGGCAAAAGTCTCCTTCCCCAACTCGACACTGGCGCCGGCGACGATCTTCGACCGATCCTGTCTCTCGGCAAGGTGCTGTTCTTCGGCAAAGCGCCTGATGACGGCGAACAGGCGCGTCAGTTTTTCGCGACGCTCGGGGGCAATATCCTCCGGCATGCGCTCGGCGATGTTGCGCTCGGCAATCACATCCGCCTTCGCGGTGAAGGCACTCCAGCCGAAGCGTGCGGTCAAGGCCTCGTTGACGGCCTTGACCTCCTGGACCAGCAAGCGGTCCTCGACGGCAAAGGCAAAGGCGGTCCTGTAGGCGTCGTCTCCCCCTTGCTTGCGGACCGCCTCGATCTCGACCAGGCGCGCCATCGCCGTTTTCGAGAGCGCCGGAACCGACAATGCCATATGCGCGCGCCGCTGCTGCTCGCGGATACCGAAGCGCTCGGCGTTTCTGCGGAACTCGGTCGCATGAGCGCGTGCCAGAGGCAGCAATTCCGACAGCGCGGCTGTCGCCGCGGTGCGCTCGTCGCGCGCGGCGCGGCCGTCGACCACGAGCTCGGACCCGCGCAGGCGGCCAAGCCGCTCGGGTGCAAGGCCAAGGTCCTCGGCAAGCTTGCGCGGCTCGATGGCGGCGTCCGATGCCAGCGCATTCAGCGCCGACAGCGCGCCATCAGGATCGCGATAGATTTTCGCGAGCACCGGATGCACGATCGCCTCCCGCTCCTTCCACCGTTGCGAGGAGAGCTGCGCAAGACGTGCATCCTCCGCGACGCTGCGGGAGAATGTCGTGGTCGGCGGGACCAGATATTTTCCATCCGACGGAATTCCGGTCGAGAGGGTTTCGGTCCGTTCCTCGTTGTAGGCGACACGCCGTTCCCGCTCGATCGCAAAGCCGAGCGCAACGCTCGCCCGCTCCCAGAGCTTGGCCACCTGCTCCCGCTTCTCGGCAATCCCGGCCCAACGCCGCAACACCTCCGCTTCCATTCCGGCCGCGACCAGCGAGAGATGATAAAGCCCGCGCCGTCTGGCGAAGTCGCGGGCCTGCGCCTGATAACCGGCCTCATCCTCAAAATCGAGCGTCGTTGTCTTGGCGCCGGAGCGCGACAGGCGCTCGACGAGCTGCTTGAACAGTTGCGGCCGATGGCTCTCGCGCTCGATCCGCTCCCGGCGGGCCGCGGCGGTTTCCAGCTGGCTTGCGCTCCAGACATTGCGATCGACCTGCCGTTCCTCGAAGCGCTTCTCACCGGTTTGCGCATCGACAATCGGAACCTGGACCTTGACCCGCTCCACGCCGTCTTTGCGCAACGTGATCGTGTCGCCTTCCGCGGCGCCAGCATCCTTAAGCGCCTTCGGCAGGCTGACGCCCCAAAGCCGCTGGACGGTGCCGTCGTCGGTCCTGATGTCGGCATAGGGGCTCTCGTCCGCATCCTCATCATTGGGCCGGAACTTTGCCATCCCTTCTTTCACCAGTTCGCCGGTGACGCCGGCGGCATGGTCGACACGCGGCTTACGACCCCATTTGGGCTTCGCCTCGAAGTCCTCTTTCGCCGCGTAAAGATCGGCGCGGTCGCGATGGCGGGTCATCGCCACATAGGTCAGATGCTGGTCCATCATGCCGGTGGCAAGCACGAAGGTGCGGTCGACGGTCGACCCTTGCGACTTATGGATGGTCGCGGCATAGCCGTGATCGACATTGCGATAGCTGTCCTCGCTGATGACGACCTCGCGGCCACTGTCGAGACGCACCGACAGCAGCGTATCGCCGCGTCTGTCGCCGGTGGAAACGACCGTGCCGAGCATGCCGTTCTTCACGTATTGCGGTCCAAGCCGCCGTGCCCGCGGCTCAATGAAGCGGGCGTTTTCGAGGAAGATGATCCGGTCGCCAGCGGCGAACTCGCGAAGCCCACGCGCCGTCTGGAATTCCCGCGCCCCTGCAAGCGCGCCCTCGCCGATCATGACGTTGCGCAGGGCCTCGTTCAGCTTCCGGACGTCGTCGTTGGTGTGGGCGAGAACCAGCAGCTCGTCGCCGCGAAGGCGGCCCGGATGTTCGCCGTCGGCGGATTTCTGAAGCAGGTCACGGCGGGCATTGGCCCAATCGGCAACGATGCGGTCGACGATCTCGGCGCGGGTTTCGGTCTCGACAATCCGGCCCTGCTGCGCATAGGCATCGAGACCCTCTTCGACCTTGCCGCGGGCAAAGAGACGCGAGGCATCGCGCGCCCACGCATCACGCTGGCGGCGCACGCCGGCAAGTTCGGCAAAGCCGATCCGTTCGGTGATCGCCCGGAACGCCGCACCCGCCTCGATCGGCTGCAGCTGCATCGCGTCGCCGACCAGCACGGCTTTCGCGCCGGCATCTTCCACCGCCTTCAGGATCCGCGCCATCTGCTGCGACGACACCATGCCGGCCTCGTCGATCACCAGCACATCGCCACGCTGGAGCAGATCGCGCCCGCTTTCCCAGGCCAGTTCCCAGGAAGCCAGCGTGCGCGACCGGATGCCGGAACTGTCCTCCAGCCCCTCGGCCGCCTTGCCGGCCAAGGCTGCGCCGATCACCCGCCGGCCTTCACCTTCCCAGGCGACGCGGGCCGCCGCCAGCAGCGTCGACTTGCCGGCCCCGGCAAGACCGACGACGGCTGCGATGGCGTTGTCACGCGTAACATGACGGACCGCATCGACCTGCTCGAGATCGAGCCGGAAGGGCTTTTCGGTATCAGCCGTTTCGATGCTTCGGACGGCTGCGGCGGCTCGCGCGTCGGAGACGCCGAAGCCCTTGCGCCTTGACAGCACCTCAGCCGACCGCGCCATGGCATATTCGAGGCGCAGCATCTCCCGGGTGGTGAACACCGCCGGCTGCTTCGCCTTGCCGGTCTCGGCATCGATCTGCTGCGGCTTCAGCAGCACCAGCTCGTCGGACGCCATCAGCCGCGCCCGGATATTGGCGAAGTCGACGGGATCGTCGACATAGCGGTGCAGCGCCCTGGCGATATCGCGCTCGTCGAAGGTGGAGCGTTCGTTGCCAAGCTGTTTCAACAGAAGCCCAGGCTCGGCCAGCAGCCGGTCGGCCATTTCGTGCCGGCGGGCGAGATCGGCCGGCGCAAAATACATCGCGATGCCCTTGCGGGCGAGCGCCGCCTTTTCCGGCCCAAGATGTTTCTGTGCGATGCCGTCGAGGCCCTGCTCGGCATAGGAGCGGCCGTCGAGGCGGATCTCGTGGCCGGCAAGCGCCAGATGCCGGTTGGCGGTTTCCGCCCAGGCGATCTTCCAGGCCTTGATCGTTTCCTTGTCGCCGGCCCAGAGCTTGTAGACGATCTTGCCGTTCGGCCTGTCCGGCGTGACGACACGCAGCGGCTCGCCGTCTTCGCCCAGGACCGGAACCTTCTTCGGCCCGAACCCCTCCTCCGTCAGCGGACGCAGCGCGGTCATCAGATGGATGTGCGGATTGCCGTCCTTGTCGTGATAGACCCAGTCGGCGACCATGCCTTTCGACGTCAAATTGTCCCGGACGAACTCACGCACCAGGGCAATGTTCTCCGCCCGCGTCAGCTCTTCCGGCAAAGCGATGATCAGCTCGCGCGCCAGCTGCGCGTCCGCCCGCGTCTCGTGAGCCTCAACCGCATTCCAGAGCGCCTCGCTCGCCTTGGCGACCGATCGCCCGTCAATCGCCGCCTTCAGCCAGGCGGGGATATCGTCCGGCAGCGCCAGCTCCTCATGCACCAGCTCCGAGGCGCCGCCGCGATAGCTGAACGAGGTGCCGGCCTGCTCGTCGATCATCCGGGTGCGATGGCGATAGGCGGCGGCCGAGACGATGCTGCGTCCCGCTCCCCTGCCGATCACCTGCGCTCTGACGAACATGATCGCCACTGATGTCTCCAGACCTCTCCGAGCACGTCGCGCCAGCGACGTATATTGCGCCCTCAGACCGATCGGACCGAAGGACCGATGCCGCTTCTCGGTTGCAGGCTAGCCTATTTAACTATATTGTTCTAGATAGTATAACCGTGTCGTAGAGATTGCTCGAACCGGAAAGGACACATCCGAATGGCCGCAAAATCCTCGATCTCCGACATCGACGCCCAGATCGAAAAGCTGCGTGCGCGCCGACGATCGCTGATAGTAAAATCCGCCGAACGGTTTGCGCGCGCCGCGACAAAATCAGGTTTGGCGGAGATGGAGATCACGGAGGAGGAGCTTGACCGGATCTTCGAAGAAATGGCCGCGCGATTTCGCAAAGACGAGAAGAAGGGGGTGGATCACGCAACTGCTTCGCCGCGTCGGCCAGCAGCTGGCGCAACTGGAACGGCGGCGGAGGTTTCTCATGACGGCTGATCGCAAGAACGAGGCCCGCGAGAAATTCCGGCTCGGCGGCATCGTCGTCAGGGCCGGACTGTCGAAGGCGGACCGGGCGTTTCTGCTCGGCGGCTTCATCGAACTGGCGAGGGTCACGCCCGGCTCTGCCGAGCATCGGCGGCTGCGCGATATCGGCGAGGAAGCCTTCAAGGCTCCCGCGCTTGATGGCGGTTCGCCTAGCACCGGGGAGACGGCGGAATGGCACTGAAGGCAAAACCGCATCCGAGCCTGTTGGTCATTCTCTTCCCCGTCGCCGTCACCACCGCTGCCGTCTATGTCGTCGGCTGGCGCTGGCCGGGGCTCGCCGCCGGCATGTCGGGGAAGACGGCATATTGGTTCCTGCGGGCGGCGCCCGTGCCAGCGCTACTGTTCGGGCCGCTCGCCGGCCTGTTGGCCGTTTGGGCCTTGCCATTGCACCGGCGAAGGCCAGTCGCAATGGCGAGCCTCGCCTGTTTTCTGACGGTCGTGGGCTTCTACGCGCTCCGTGAATTCGGCCGGCTGTCCCCCTCCGTGGAAAGCGGTGCGCTATCATGGGACCGGGCGCTGTCCTACCTCGACATGGTCGCTGTCGTCGGCGCGGTCGTTGGCTTTATGGCCGTCGCTGTCTCCGCGCGCATCTCCACCGTCGTGCCCGAACCGGTAAAGCGCGCTAAGCGCGGAACCTTCGGTGACGCGGACTGGCTGCCGATGGCGGCGGCGGGAAAGCTGTTTCCGCCGGACGGCGAGATCGTCATCGGGGAGCGCTGCCGCGTCGACAAGGACATTGTCCACGAACTGCCCTTCGATCCAAACGATCCGGCGACTTGGGGCCAAGGCGGCAAGGCCCCTTTGCTGACCTACCGCCAGGACTTCGATTCCACCCATATGCTGTTCTTTGCGGGCTCGGGTGGATACAAGACGACCAGCAACGTCGTGCCGACGGCCCTGCGTTATACCGGGCCGCTCATCTGCCTCGATCCGTCGACCGAGGTCGCGCCCATGGTGGTCGAGCACCGAACCCGCGTGCTCGGCCGCGAGGTGATGGTGCTTGATCCGACGAACCCGATCATGGGCTTCAACGTGCTCGACGGGATCGAGCACTCACGGCAAAAGGAAGAGGAGATCGTCGGCATTGCCCACATGCTGCTGTCAGAAAGTGTGCGCTTCGAAAGCTCGACCGGCTCCTACTTCCAGAACCAGGCGCACAATCTCCTGACCGGCCTGCTCGCCCATGTGATGCTGTCGCCCGACTATGCCGGACGGCGAACCTTACGCAGTCTCCGGCAGATCGTATCCGAGCCAGAGCCGTCGGTGCTGGCGATGCTGCGTGACATTCAGGAGCATTCCGCGTCCGCTTTCATCCGCGAAACGCTCGGCGTCTTCACGAATATGACCGAGCAGACTTTTTCGGGCGTCTACTCTACGGCGTCGAAGGATACGCAGTGGCTGTCGCTCGACAGCTACGCCGCACTCGTTTGCGGCAACGCGTTCAAGTCGAGCGATATCGTCTCGGGCAAGAAGGACGTTTTCCTGAACATCCCCGCGTCGATCCTGCGCTCCTATCCGGGCATCGGCCGCGTCATCATCGGCTCGCTGATCAATGCCATGATCCAGGCCGATGGCTCATTCAAGCGCCGGGCGTTGTTCATGTTGGATGAGGTCGATCTCCTCGGCTACATGCGCCTCCTCGAGGAGGCACGCGACCGCGGCCGCAAGTACGGCATCAGCATGATGCTGCTGTACCAATCCCTAGGGCAGCTGGAGCGGCATTTCGGGAGGGACGGTGCGGTGTCGTGGATCGACGGATGCGCCTTCGCCTCCTATGCCGCGGTTAAGGCGCTGGACACGGCGCGCAACATTTCCGCGCAATGCGGAGAAATGACGGTTGAGGTAAAAGGAAGCTCCCGCAATATCGGGTGGGACACGAAGAACAGCGCATCGCGCAAATCGGAAAACGTCAATTACCAGCGCCGGCCGCTGATCATGCCGCACGAAATCACCCAGTCGATGCGAAAGGACGAACAGATCATCATCGTCCAGGGCCACAGCCCGATCCGCTGCGGGCGCGCGATCTACTTCCGACGGAAGGACATGAACGAGGCGGCGAAGGCCAATCGCTTCGTCAAGGCGATCCCTTGAGGAGCCGCCAGTGTCACGTTGGGAGAAGCCCCATCGATCAGAACGGCGCCGCCGCGCAAACGGGTCCTCCGCGCCGGGCGGAGTGAACCAGTCGAGGAAAATCGTGTAGCCGATCGCAAGGGCAACAAGCCCGAGCGCCGTCAGATCGAACGCCCAGAAGGACATGCCATTGGCCCGCGTGGGACGGGCGTATACCACGATCGAGATCGGCACCTTGACCATAGCATCATGAAACTGTGATTGGGCGAAGCATGCAAAGGATATGGAAGGCGAGATACCACGCGCTGTAAACCGCCGCTCTGACGATGCCGAAGGCGCTCACGAACGGAGGCCCGACGATGAACCGAAGCGCAGGAAAGTACCGCTTCGGCTCGTCGCGTCGGTTTCGCGTTAAGCGCTTTGAGGCTCTGTCGACTGACCGGTTCCCTCGGCAGGAGACTATCCGTTTCCTGAGAGTTTATCCGCAAGCCCAGATCGACCCAAGCGAGAGGGCAAACGCCGCCCTCAGAAGGGCGGCGCGGCGTCAATGGTGCCCTCCAGTTCGGCGATCGCTGCGGCCAGTTCGGCCTCAGCCAATTCCAGCTCCGCTTTGATCTGGCAGCGTTCGGCGGCGTCCGCGTTCCTGAGCTCGGCGCGCAGTTCTTCTACCTGGATTTCAAGTGCAATCGTCATCGTCGTCATCTCCTTGGATAGTGTGAAAGATGACGCCCGGAGTCGTGAGGATCGGGCCGGGTCAAGGATCGCGTCAGCGACCGCCGGAGGCGGCGAGCGGAGGAACCGATTTTCTGACGGTGCCCTTCAGGGCAGCGGTTGAAAATTGGAGGGGCCGCGAAGTCCTTGAGGCGGCGCGATGCTCACGGCAGACTTGGCTATCTGAGCAGACAGGCTTTCCTCTCGTGTGGCACGGCAGGAGGAGCACAATCGGGCTCGATGCCCGTTTTTGCTCCCGATGCTGCGCGAAACGATGAAACGGCGAAAGCGGCCCCGATTGCTCGGGGCCGCTCGCTTGGCTCGTCAGTCCGGATTGTTCCACAGGATCACCTTCTTGCTGGGATCGCCGCCGGGTGCCGGTGCGAGGTTGCCGAAGATCACGCCGATCTCGGGGGCCTCCAGCTTCACCGAGAGGTATTCCTCGCCCGTCTGGCGGGCGATGCGGTTCCAACCCGCTCCGATCTCGAAGCCGGTCTTGCGGTGGATGACGCGGTAATCGGGGGCTTCTTCGCTCGACTTGCTTGCGTTCGGGATGATGGCGATCGGGGCGTTGACCCGGATGGTGGCGAAGACGCCTTCGAGGATGCCGTCGGTCTTCTGCGTCAGGGTTGCGATCGTGGTGGCCATGGTTCTGTCTCCTTCGGTTGCTCGGGACCATTCCCGATGGCGCACGAAGAGACGGCCGACCTGCTGCGGTCAGCTCGGCCGAAATTTTTGCAAAATTCTATTTTCCGCCGAGAGAAAAAGAACCGAAATCGAATTTTTCAAAAATTTCGGCTCGAGACTTACCCCTTTAGGGGTTGGCCGCAAAAGCAGGCGGTCGTCTATACGAGCGACATAAAACGGGAATGGTTCGGGCGACTGAAGGACGCGACAAACCACCATAGCCGCCCGACCCAGCGCTGCGGGATATCGGCCGCATCCCTTGAACGTTTTGCCTGCAAGCCAGTCAATTGCGTACCCTCGCCCGCTCCCAACTACAGCAAACGGGTGGGCACCCCTTTCGATATCATCCCTTTGTTGATCCGAGAGGTCGACGCGGCCACGGTATGGCGCCTGCAGACCGTGCGGCAGTACCGGATGAAGCTAATCGCGTGGACATCAGACGAGTGATCTTTCCCCACTCGTCCCTCCGCGCCCGGCCATCTGAGCCGTCGGTCTTCGCCAGGCACATCGCCGCTGGCAAGCGTGCCATCCGAGCGATCGGAGCCGGCTTGGGCAGTGCAACCAAGCCCGTCGGAGATCACGAGACAACAGGATCCGAGCAAGTGACGTCATCGGCAACTTTGATCTTTCCGCGCAATGCTCCTGGTTTCCGTATGACGACGTCTGACGACGGCGGTCCGATTTCCGCAACGACCTTATGATGGGACGTGAGGACGAACCTCTGCCCGTCTTCGACCTGCTTGAGGAAGGACGTCAGGTTGCCGCGAAATTCCCGCACGCCGACGCGGCGGGGAGTTGATGTCTGCTGCCGGGATTGAGGCATGGCGAGGCTCCGTTTCAGTGGGAAATGTGTACACATTTTTCAAGAAATGAAAGCTTGTCGAGCCGCGTGGAGAGACGGAGACCCGGCCGGCATGACGAGGACATGTTGTCGTGAGGCGGAAGGGCGCGGCCTTTCTCGCCTGCATGTTGAGACGACCGCGGTGACCATGCCAGCCATCAGCACCGCGATATCTCGATGCGCTGGCCGGTGCGGAGATCGACCAAGGCGATCTTGCCACGGTCACGTCCCGACACAATCGCTGTCGCCTCGACAGACGCTCGCATGCTCCGATCCGTGGGCCCTAGGAAAGTGTGGCTCCGGCTTTCACTTACTCCGTCCGATTGACGCGTCGGCCCGATTTGCGCGGCGCCTCGCCAAAGGCTGCGGCAATCCTCATCATGAAGGCCTTGCTGAACCGGCCAAGCGCCTGCTCGTCCGGCCCGATGTACCAGGATCGTTCGGCGACATCGTAATTGTATTCGTCGACAACGACCCACAGCGCTTGCGATCGCTAAGGCCTGCCCGCCGGCACTCGATATCAGAAACTTCCAAGGCGATCCTATCGGCCTGCGGCGGCTGGGTTGTGAACGCGAGAAGCGCCAGATGCGTGAGAGCCATTCGCCGCGCTCGTGTTGCCACGCCCAGAGATAGGGATAAGCAATCACCTGACCGGGCAGGAACTCACGACTCATCGTCATACCTTTCGGCCGCGCCAGCCGGTCGATCTCCGCGGCGAAGAGCTCCCTATGCTCCTCCGGCATCTCGGAAGCGCGATGGACGCTGCGCGGATCGCGCCGGTGCGCATCTGCTCGTAGTATTCGTAGCTCATCAGCACGAAGCGGGGTTTCTGGTGCTTGGTGAGAACCATCTTTTCCAGATTTGCAAGAAAACGGCGCTTACGCGCCGCTTCCCGAAGCCTGCCAGACCGGGATGCCAAGGCGGCGAGCCTTGTCGGCGAGGTTCTCGGTGATGCCGGAGCCGGGAAAGATGACGACGCCTGATGGCATGACCGAGAGCATGTCGTCGTTGCGGCGGAAGGGTGCCGCCTTGGCGTGCTTCGTCCAATTCGGTTTGAAGGCGATCTGCGTCACCTTGCGCGCCTCGGCCCAGCAGGCGGCGATGCGCTCTGCTCCCTTCGGCGAGCCGCCATGCAGCAGAACCATATCAGGATGTTTCGCCAAGGCCTGATCGAGTTTCGCCCAGATCCGTTCGTGATCGTTGTAGTCGATGCCGCCGCCGAAGGCGATCTTGGTGCCGGCCGGGATCAGCACCTCGGTCTCGGCGCGGCGGCGGGCGGAAAGAAAGTCGCGGCTGTCGATCATCGCCGCGGTCATATTGGCATGGCTGACCTTGGAGCCGGTCCGCGGCCGCCAGGCGGATCCGGTCTGAGCTTCGAAGAGATCGGCTGCATAGTCGCGCATGAACTCGAAGGCGTTGCGGCGCTCGAGGAGCGTGATGCCCTCGGCGATCAGGCGTTCAAGCTCGACGCTTTTCACCTCCGAGCCGTCCTGCTCGCTCTGTCCCGCGCGCTGCGCGTCCTCATTGCGCTGGAGCTCGCGCTGGATGCGCTCGCCGGCGCGGTGGAAGAGATTGACCGTCGACCAGAGCAGATCTTCGAGATCGGGTTCCAGCCGCGTGTCGCCAAGCATCTCGAACATGGCGCCGAACATCGCAGTCAGCGCCGACTGGACGACCGGCTCCTCGGGAAGTGGGCGCGGGTCTGGTTCGTCCTGGAAAGGGCGATGGCCGTAGATTTGCATCTCGTAGATGAAGCGGTCGGTTGGGGAAGACGCGTGGTGGGGCTCGAAGGCGTCGTCGAGGGACAAGGTAAGACTCATGATGATCTCCGTCGGTTTGGGCCGCGGCTTTCGCGGCCTGACGGCGATCCCTGTCCATGCGGCGGCGGGCCGGAACCGCGAGCGCAGCGAAGCGGCCCAGCGCAGCGCCGGGCGGCTGAGGGAGGGTTTCTTGTCCCGCGAGGAATGCCGGGTTGCGAAGCGGCCGGCAGGGGAAGAAACCTGACTGACCCGCTGAAGACCCGCCTGCCGTATGGTAAGGGTCGTCTCTCGGCAGGTCCGCGGGCGCCCGCCCACCCGTACGCGATCAGCAGGGTCCGGCCTTCTCTGCCACGCCGCGCCCTCCCCCCGCCTTCCCGTCCAGCAGCATCAGGTGGGCAAGAACGCCTCGGCGTCTTCCGGCGCGAGCTGGGCTCTCAGGTGCACAGTGAGCCGATCGGATCCGAGCCGGAGCAGGTCCTCGTTGAAGTCGCCGAGCTCCGGGGCAAGCACGAGCGGTAGGATCCCGAGCGCCTGCGCGCGGCGGCTCAACCGCTCGGCGCCATGCCGGCCGGCCGCGTCGGCGTCGGCTGCGATGTAAAGGCGCCGGCAACCATCGGGCAGCCGAAAGGCGGCAAGGTGATTGGCGGTCAGCGCCGCGGCCATCGGCATACCGGGCATCACGTGCGCGACTGACAAGATGCTTTCGAGCCCTTCGCCCGCGGCCGTGACCGGCACTGGGCCATGGGCGGGAAACCGGAAGCGCACGGCATTTCCGAGCAGCCCACCGAGCGCGCGGCGGGGATCGTCCACCTTCGCCTTTCCGTCGCCCCCCGGATCGAGCCAGGTGCGATGCACACCGGTGATCGCCCCGGAGGGATCGGTCACGGCTGCGATCAGCGCCGGATAGCTAAACGTCCTGCCGGTCACGAGGTCCCGGTAAAAGCACGAGGGATGGAAGCGGAGCGCCTGGTGCAGAGCTGCCCGGAGGATGCCCCGCTGGCGCAAATAGCTGTCGGCTAGTGTGCCGGCGAGCGGCTTCGTCATCCGGAACAAGCGTCTTGCGCGTTCGCCTGCCGGTCTATCGACCGGCGGATCGGTGTGGGCGTCGCCCCTGTGGGACGGCGCAGGATGGGGAAGGCTTAGGAAACGCCGCACCTCGTCTGCGACATCACGGAAGTCCACCAACCCGCAGGTCTCTCGAACGAGGTCGAGAAGATCGCCATGTTGAGAGGTTGCTGCATCCGTCCACCGTCCGGCACGCGGGCCGGAGAGATGGACATAGAGCGACTTGCCCTTGCTGTTCGCGACGTCGCCGACGATCCAATAGTTGCCGGCCCGATGACCGGCGGAGAGGTAATGACGGCAGACCGCCTCGGCGTCGCGCGCGAGGCGATCGGCCAATTGAGAAGCGGACAGCATGGCGATCACACCGGTCCAGTGACATCGACGATCGGATGTCGTTCGACGAGGCGAGCGAGGATCGCCGATCCTTCCTCGGATGTCGGAATGAAGAACCTGAGCTTCCAGGCGATCGTCTCGGAGAACAGACCCATGGATTTGAGCCTGTCCCGCGTCCCGTCGGTGAAGCCACTGAGTGCGACACGACGGTCGTTCATCAACCGAACCCGGCGCAACGTCATACCGCCGGCGAGGGCAACGACCGAGGAGCCGCCGAGAAGCGATCGCCAGACCTGTTCGGCGTTGATGACCTCCGTCTGATCGAGCCCGAAATTCCGGCTAAGCCGTGAAAGCCCGCCGGTCTGGCGCTGACCCCGGGTAATCGCGTCGAGTGCGTCGAGGCGCCGAGCAATTGTTGACAGGAAGCGCCGTTCCGCCTTGACGTTGGTGGCGATCATGCGGAAGCGCGGCGGCTGTACGATCGCCATGAAGCCGGTACCGGCGGACGGTTCATCCACGGTATCGTTCGCGATGACGCCGGCGGCGTGAGCCGCGACAAGGCCAAGCGGCAGCGGCGTGGAAAACTGCTGGAGCTGTTGGCTTTCCTCGGAGCGCTGTGTGTGGGTCAGGATCGGGCCCACGACCTTCTTCAGCATGACCAGCGCCGCCTGAGGCGCGTTCGCGCGAGCGGAAATCGCTGCACCCAGTTTGCGCAGAAACAGGATCTGCGCGACCTCGGTCGCCGCATAGGCGTCCTTCCGCGCCGAAAAGCCTTCGGCGTCCGATCCTCCGACGACATTGGTTAGGGTAGCGCGAAGATCGGTGGTGCCAATTGCCTGGCCGCGTTCGAGAAACGGCAAAAGCTGATGGCCTGCAACAAGATTTTTTCCTGCACGGTCGGCACGGACGGAGGGAGCCAGCGGGACGGCGGCCGCGTTCGCGGCGCGAAAGGAGGTCACGTTCATGGGAAAACCCTGTCGAGAGCGGGATGGAACTGCCCGCCCGGACGCTCTCCAAGCCCCAGCAGGCCGTCCCTCTCTGGCCCCTCTCTCCCTCCGGGGCGATTAGGCAGCCAGCACGCGACTTTCAGCCGGGTGCGAGCTCCAGTTCGACGAACGCCGCAACGCCGGCGACAGACAAGTCATGCAGAACGGCCTTGCACCCAGCGGTGATCCAGGTTGCGGTCTCTCTGCGCTAAGCTGATGGACATGGAGGAAATCGCGCTCGGCAGTCGCGCGCTATCGTTTGAAGGCTTCCCGATCCTTGAATGAGAAGAGTGTGTCGCCCGGGCCGCCCCAATAGGCTGGCGAAGCACACGGGCTGAATGACTCCGAGCGGAAGTTCAGAAAAACGGGCGCGGCGGCGCAGTGCCTATTGAATGCGGACATCGTCATGATGCTCTCCTGAAAATGCCGAAGGCCCTGTGCTCCTATCGGAGCGCCGGACTTGGTTGGGGAAGATGAAGGTGGAATTGCCAGGGTGAGGACTGAGGCGTCGGGTCGGACCACCGAGAGCCTCTCCTCCGGGCTAAACTGCCATCCCCCGCCGCCCCCTTTCTCCTCTGGCTGCTACCTCGGAGACATGCGCAGACAGTCTGATGCTGACGCCTCGGCACTTGAAAGGACAGATGCCAAGAGCCTTTACTATCAAATTTTTGATAGTAACTGAAACGGTGTCCGTGTACCTTCGGCCGAAGCAAGGGGAGAATAGAGGTGCGTAACTTTGCGATCGGCGATCAGACAGTGGACGAATCCTCGCCCGAGTTTCGGGCGCTGCTTCCGCACGCCTATGAGCAAAAGCTTCGCCCGATGTGCATGTGCAAGGAACCTCCGGTTCCAATGTATATCGCGCGCCTGGACGATCAGTATCTCATCAAGCGCATGCCGCTTTCGGGGCGCGACCACGATCCTGCATGCCCCTCCTATGAGCCGCCCTACGAGCTTTCCGGTCTCGGTCCCCTGATCGGCAATGCGATCCAGATCGGTGCCAGCGGCAAGGCGGACCTGAAGCTGGATTTTTCGCTGACAAAACGCGGGCCACGATCGGCGCCGGGGGCGTCGGCTGAGGCGGCGGAGCCGGGCATCCGCAGCGAGCCGAAGAAACTGTCGCTCAGGGCGATGCTGCATTATCTCTGGGAGGCCGGCGAACTGACGGAATGGCGCTCGACGTGGACGGGCCGGCGCGGCTGGGGCCGGGTGCGTACGAGCCTCATCAATGCCGCCTCGCAGATGACCGCAAGGGGCGGTCCGTTGAGCGACATGATCTTCGTTCCTGAGGTGTTTCATCCTGACGACAAGGACGGGATCGCTGCTCGACGCGCCGCCGCGCTCAAGCGTATCCAGACTTCAGGTTCGGGAACGCGCAAGCTCATGATGATCGTGGCCGAGGTAAAGGAGTTTGCCGCGGCCCGCGAAGGGCACAGAATCGTCGTACGGCACCTGCCCTTCCCGCTGATGATCGAGGATGGCGCGTGGCGGCGGCTCGCAGGGCGCTATGAGACCGAACTGGAACTGTGGCGCTCGAGCGAGGCGTTGCACCTGATCGTCATCGCGACCTTCGGCGTCTCGACCGCCGGCATCTCGTCGGTCGACGAGGTCGCCCTGATGGTGGTCAACGAGCATTGGCTGCCATTCGAGGACACTCACGAATTGCGGCTCTTGGAAAAGCTCAGTCATCTCAAGCGAAAGAGCGTCAAGGGGCTGCGTTTCAACCTACCCCGCGATGCGCCGATCGTGTCAGTAACATTGCCCGAACAGAAACCCGTCCCCGTCGCGATGTTCATTGTGCCGGCAAGCGCCGGAGATGAATACGAGCAGGCACTCACCAATATGATAGACGCGAGACCGGAGATCGCACCTTGGATCTGGAGAGTGGCCGAAGGCGAGATGCCGCGACTGCCTTGATACGGGAACACGGAGCTGCGGGGGCGTTGACCGGGCGAGACGATAAGAACACCTGTGGCATTGACAACTATCCGTCTTATTCAATCGGACCTTCGTGAAGCCTTCAAAAAACCGTTCGCCGTGGAGACCAAAATCGGCGTCGCCTCACCACCGCTCCTCGGAGGCTCAATGATCGCGCCACGGTGCCCCTGCACCACGAACGGCCACGGGAATTCGCTCAAGTCGATGTCGACTGACGTTGCCGTATCGGCGTCGCCGGACAGGGCGGGCAGAAGGGCAATGATGCGGCTGGCAATGAAGATGTTGAGCGCACTGTCGACGTGTGGCGCCGATGGGCGAAAGGCTTCGTTCAGTTCGTGTCGCCTCACGCGGATCGGATGCATCGCTCCGAAATCGGTGAACGGGACAAGGCTCGCTTCGATTTCGCTGCATTCGAGCGCATTGGTCAGAACCAGCGTTTCGGGCGGCGTGATGTGGGCAAGAGGGATGGGCGGGTGGCAGATGATGCTGGCTTCGATATTGGTCATGGCATTGATTTTCTGAGTGCGAAACGCCCGGCACAATGGCCGGGCGATGAAGAGGATTGATAAGGATGTGCATGCTTAAGAGGCAGCAATCAGGCTGCGCTTTCCAGCAGCTTCCTCGCTTTGCCCTCCAGTTCGAGCCGCGTGTCCTGATGGGCTTTTCCGCGGGCAAGCGCGGTGATGCCCTGGACAAAATCGAAGATGCTCTCGGGTGGCCGCCCTTCTTCGGAAAGCACCGTCTCGATGATCTTGCCGGTTTCGGCCTTGGAGAAGCCGCGCTTGCGCAGGAACTCCGAGCGATCCTCGTCATTCCGCGCAACGACCCGCTCACGCGCGGCGCGGATGCCGGCAATGAAGGGCGCGGGCGAGGAATTGGCGAAGTTCGTCAACGCCGGGGCGGCTTCATGGGCAAAACGTTGCGCCGCGAACTTCGAGTGCCGGATGGTAATTTCCTCGAAATTTTCGGTGCCCCAAAGATTACGATTGGCACAAACCGCCCGCAGATAGAACGAAGCGATGCCGAGCGTCTTGGACCCGACTTCGGAGTTCCAGGCATAGAACCCGCGGAAGTAGAGGTCGGGCTCGCCGTTCGGTAGGCGACCGGCCTCGATCGGGTGCGTGTCGTCGACGAGGAATAGGAACACATCACGGTCACTGGCGTAGAGCGTGGTCGTATCTTTCGTGACATCGACGAAGGGATTGTGGGTCATGGTTGACCAGTCGAGCATGCCCGGCACCTTCCAGATCGTGTCGCCGGTTCCGTTGCCGGCGATGCTCATCACGGCGGCAACCAGATCTTTATCCCAGATGCGCCCGTATTCAGGGCCAGTCACCGCCCGCAGCTCGACGCGACCGTCATCCATCTCCAGTGTTTTGACCAGTTCGGCTTTGTGGCTCAGAAGCCCGTGCTGAAGATTGATCGCCGCCAATGGCGCAGGCAATTGTCGCATATAGCTCGCGGGCGCACCGGCCAGGCTGCAAAGCTGACCGTAACTCCAATGCGTCGGCGCAATCGGCTCACGCCCGCCGGGAACGATCAACGCAAGACGCTCGGCATTGTCACGGGTGGCTTCCACGCGGATCTCCGCGCTTTCAACCGTTCGAACACGGGCGCGATCGGTTCTGGCGCTGACCGCGCAAAGAAGATCGGAGAGCGACAGGAAGCGCTCATCGTCGGGGCGCGAGAACCATTCGGATGAGACGCGGCCGATGCGCTCGCCGCGGGAAATATCGACCCTGAAGCCGGACGAGACCGGCCGCGGGCTGGAAATCATGGTGTTCATGCTCAAATCTCCTCAAACGAAGAATCCCGGCTGATCGCTGTCGCGACACCGGGCTGGTGGGGTGGAAGACGGCTCGCCGAAGCGTCTGTCGGGCGCGGCAAGCGGGCGGGACGCTCAGGCGCGCCGAGGGCGGCGCGTGTTGGTTTCAATCGATCGCCTGGAATATCTCGACAGCCTCTGGATGGTCGGCCGAATAGGCGTAGAGACGGCCGTAGCCTTCAGAGAGATGTTCGGACTGATACTGGAAGGAGAGATGGGAGAAGGCGAACAGTGTGGCGATGATGCCGGCGGCCTCGGCGGACACCTCCCCCTGAAATCCGGTGATCTCGCCGGTGATCCGAAACCGCGATTTGGATTGCGGAGCCAGGAAGAGCGGCTTGCCTTCGTGTTCGTAGAAAGCCCAGAAGCCACCGCCATAGTCGAGCGGGCTCAGCCGCTCCATCAAGCTATAGACTGCATTCTCGGCGACGATCAGGAGTGAACGACCGAACAGGGTGGGCAGGAATTCCGGGCGACTCGCTTCGGGGACAATGGTGGCGCTTTGGGGTGCAATCACGGATGTCGACATCGATGTACTCTCCAGAGAGGCGACAGGGTTCAGGCCGGACAACCCTCTCTCCATTGCCCGGCTTCAACCCTCCCTGGCCCCTCTCTTCCTCCTCCGGCCGACTGCAGCCGCCCCTTCCCGGGGTCCTGCAGCCATTCGCCATTATCCTGCTCGAACAGGTCGCACATGACGACACGGCTGGCAGCCTCATAGGGCGTCGATGCCGACATAGACGACGCGTCGATCGGACGCCCAGACCGCGGTCTCGTCAGCATCCGGCGGCTGTAATAGGCGTCCTGATTATGGGACCGCGAGATCGTGTCCCAAACCTGCTCCTGCCGGAGGTGGTCATTGGTGGTCGAAAATGCCAAGCCTGGCCGAGCTCTCGTCATTGGCATAGAATTCGAGCAGGCGCGGCGAGACGGAGGTCAGCCGCAGGCGCTGCCTCACCGTCGCTACCGAGATGTTGAAGCGGGCGGCGATCTCTTCCTCGTCGAACCGTGATCGCGCGGCTGCATCAAACCGCGAAACTCGTCCAGCGGATGCATTTCTTGGGTTGTCTTCAAGTGTCCTGTTAGCTGGATGACGTCGATTCTTAGATCTTTTTGCCTGCGCCTTGTTTTTTCAGGGTATTTTTGGCGTTGAAGCGCAGCCGCACGGTGTCAATCACGATGGCTTTCTCGACGGAAGCGATAGTCGCCCTTAGATGCGCGTAGTGCTTTGCCAATCGCTTTGTTGATTTCATCGACATTGCAAGCTTCTGGGTGGAACTTGCGACCTACCCACCGGCGCATGGCCTTATGTTCCTCATGATCAGGATCAAGCCACGCGTCGAGGAAGTCAGCATAGCCTGAAGTGCCACCGACATCTTCTGGAGGTCCGGATCGTTTGCCGGCAAGACAGCGGGGATATTTCACACCTTCCTGGCGGGCGACGCGCTCCAGGCGCAGCAGATGACGCCAATTATCGCCGAAGTCGTATTCGTAGAGGATCGTGAGAGGGTTTTCCTCGGGATCGCAGGGAAATTGAAGGTCGATCATCCTGACCTCAGTCGCCTCGAAGGTGCGGCTGTCGGACAGACCGTCCTCATCGAACTCCGGGGCTCCGTAGATAAGGCCCCCAATATTGAACTGATGCAGATGGCTGTCGGTCCAGCCAAAGGCCGCTTGCAGCACCTCGTGGAGTTGGGCAAGGTTGAGAGTGATCGGCAATTCGACAGTGCGGCTGATCTTGGGCTCGATGCCGAGGATATGGACCTCGGCGCGCACAATGAAGCGGTCTGGATCGAATGGGTCAAGCATGCCGCAGATCATGCCGCGCACGAGTTTCGCAGGCAATGGATGAGCGACAAATATCCTTTGGCGGGGCGACACGAACGCACAATCTTAGACGACGTCAGGTTTTTAGCCAGCGCGGGAGGGGCACCGGCTTCGCGGATCGATCACGTACGGCGATCAGGCGGGCGCTATGACGCTTCTGCCGCTCAACCTCCGTTTCGGCTTCTCGACGAAATGACCCGCAACCTCGTCAGCGACTACGGTATCGACCTATCCCGGCAGAAGGATGCGAAGTGTCATGGAGGAGGCATTCCCTGATGCGGGCTGGAAGGATGGGAAAAATAGAGCCGGACATGCGGAACGGTCCCAAGGATCGGAATGTTGTCGCGGCAGCAGTCGCTGCCGAGCCACTGTCATCGTGACCTCGACATGCGCGATTTCAGCAACCTTTCCGACGGCATCGTTGCCATAAGCTCTGATGAATTGCTTTCGAAGATCCTCGCGAAAGATCCAACGGAGGTACTCGAGGCGATCACGGCTCAAGCAGGCGCTACCGGCGCCGACCACATGGGAGTTGATCGAAAGCTTGCGCTCACTTCACCTGGTTTCGCCGAGCAGGCGCTCGAAGCCTTAAATGACGGCTGACCTTAGTCGGTGACGACCAGGAGCCGCGCTCCGGCGCTACTGGAAATTCCGGCTCTTGATCTTCAGCGTATCGATATGAAGATCCGGCACGAGTATGTCCCTCGCGCGAACGCCCCGAGGAGCCTTTCCGCGGGAATCCGCGCTGCCCGGCGAACCATGGGCGAATTCGTCGCCACGGCCAGTCGGCGGCCGAAATGCGCCATCGCGCTCGGCAAGGCTCGACAGGTCGGCCGAGAGATCAAAGAGCTGCTGGGCGACGAGATGAACCACCTCGCCTTCGCGCTGGATCCTGCCGTTGATGGCCATCATGCTGGCGCCGAGCACCACGCGGCGCGACCGCTCGAAGAGCTTTGGCCAGACGACGATGTTGGCGATACCGGTTTCGTCCTCAATCGTGATGAACATCACTCCCTTCGCCGATCCCGGCCGCTGACGCACCAGCACCAGGCCGGCGGCCATCAGCCATTGCCCGTCGTGCGCCCTCATCGCCTGGGCACAGGTGACGATCCGGCGCTTGGCGAGGTCGTCCCGCATGAAACGCAAGGGATGCTCCCGGAGCGTCAGGCCGGTATGACTGTAGTCCTCTACGACGTTGTGACCGTCGGTCATCTGTCTTAGCTCGACTTCCGGCTCCTGCTGTTCGGCAATTGCCCGAGCCTCGCGATCGGCGGCGGCGGTGAAGAGCGGAAGCGGCTCGTCGCGCAATGCCTTGATTGCCCAGAGGGCATCCCGTCGCTCGAGACTGAGAGACGGCAGGAAGGCGTCGGCCTCAGCCAGCTCGACCAGCGAGGCGACCGGCACGCCCGATCGCCGCCACATGTCGTCAACCGATGTGAAGGGTTCGTCGGCGCGGGCGGCTACGATCCGCGCGGCGTCGGCGGTCGCCAGACCGCGCACCAAGCGCATGCCGAGCCGGACCGCATGCCCGCCGGAGCCGTCGATTGGCTCAAGCATGCAGTCCCAGCGTGACCGGTTGATGCAGATCGGCCGGACTTCGACACCATGCTCGCGGGCATCCCGGACGATCTGGGCGGGGGCATAGAACCCCATGGGCTGCGAGTTCAACAGCGCCGCGCAGAAGACATCCGGAAAATGGCATTTGATGTAGTTGGAGGCGTAGGCAATCAGTGCGAAAGAGGCAGCATGGCTCTCGGGGAAGCCATAGGAGCCAAAGCCTTCGAGCTGTGAGAATGTCTTTTCCGCAAACTCCTTTGTATAGCCGTTTCGGGTCATGCCGTTCACTAGCTTGTCCTTGAATCGCGAAACACCACCTGTGAACTTGAAGGTCGCCATGGATTTCCGGAGCTGGTCGGCTTCGCCGCCGGTAAACCCCGCACAGACCATGGCCACCTTCATCGCCGACTCCTGAAACAGTGGCACGCCGAGTGTCTTGTGGAGAACCGCCTCCAATTCGGGCGTCGGGTACTCGACCTTCTCCTTGCCTTCGCGCCGGCGGAGATAGGGATGGACCATGTCGCCCTGGATGGGCCCGGGACGGACGATCGCCACTTGGATGACGAGGTCGTAGAAGGTTCTCGGCTTCATGCGTGGCAGCATGGACATCTGCGCCCGGCTTTCGATTTGGAATGTGCCTAGGGTGTCGGCCTTTCGAATCATCGCATAAGTCGCCGGATCCTCCTGCGGGATGGTGGCAAGATCGATATCCTCATGCTTGTGCTCGCTGATCAGCGCGAATGCCTTGGCCATGCAGGTCAGCATGCCGAGCGCCAAGACGTCGACCTTCATGAATTTCAGCGCCTCGATGTCGTCCTTGTCCCATTCGATTACCTGCCGGTCGGCCATGGTCGCCGGCTCGATTGGCACCAGATCATCGAGCCTGTCATGGGTGAGCACGAAGCCGCCGGGATGCTGACCGAGGTGGCGCGGCGCACCCATCAGCTGCTGTGCAAGTTTTAGAGTCAAAGTGAGACGCCGATCGTCCGGATTGAGGCCGAGTTCACGCACCTGCCGTTCGCCGACGGTCTCCGACCAGGACCAGATGCCGGAGGAGAGCGTCTTGATCAGGTCCTCCGGCAGACCAAGGGCCTTGCCGACATCGCGAATGGCGCCTTTGGCCCGATAGCGGGTGACGGTCGAGCAGAGAGCCGCCTTGTCGTGGCCATAGGTCTTGTAGATCCACTGGATCACCTCCTCGCGCCGCTCGTGCTCGAAGTCGACATCGATGTCGGGCGGCTCGTCGCGCTCTTGGGAGACGAAGCGCTCGAACAGGAGATCGTTGGTCTCGGGATCGATCGAGGTGATGCCGAGCACGTAGCAAACGGTGGAATTGGCGGCCGATCCCCTGCCCTGACATAAAATGCCCTGCGACCGGGCATAGCGGACGATCGAGAAGACGGTCAGGAAGTAAGGCGCATATTTCATCGTCTCGATCAGCGCCAGCTCATGGCGGATGGTCTTCTCGACATGAGCCGGCAATCCCTCGGGGTAGCGCGCCCTGACCCCCTCCCAGGTGTAGTGCTGCAGCGACTGTTGTGCCGTCATGCCTAGGATCAGCGCTTCCTCGGGATATTGATAGACGAGCTCTTCCAAGGAGAACCTGCAGCGCTCGACGATCTCCATGGTTCGCGCCAGCGCTTCCGGGTAAGCCGGAAAGAGACGGGCCATTTCTTCCGGCCGCTTCAAGTAACGATCGGCGTGCCGCTCGCGCTCAAAGCCGACATCGTCGATGGTCATGCCGGTGCGGATGCAGGTGACGACATCCTGCAGCTGCCGGCGGCCGTGCTCATGAAACAGCACATCATTGGTGACGATCGTCTTTACCCGGTGTTTGACCGCCAGGTTCGTTAGCTCGTGCAGTCGCAGCTGATCGTTGGGCCGACGACGAAGACAAAGAGAGACATAGGCGCGGTCGCCGAAGACCTCCGCTATCTTCCTGAGCTGCACGGCGCAGACCTCGTCGGCCAAGTCCGGCACCAGGATGCCGATCAGGCCCTCGGCGTAGAGCGCCACATCGTCGAAATGGATGATGCAGTTTGCCTTCCCGCCCCGGCCCTTGCCCAAGGTCAGCAGCCGCGTCAGCCGCGAATAGGCAGCGCGATCGGTCGGATAAACGAGGATCGACATGCCGTCCTGCAGATCGAGCCGGCAGCCGACGACCAACCGCAGGCCTGTGGCGCGCGACGCCTCCAGCGCCCGGACGATGCCCGCCAGGCTGTTGCGGTCGACGACGCCGAGCGCTTCGATACCCATCAGCTTTGCGGTGGCAAACAGTTCCTCAGCCGAGCTTGCGCCCCTCAGGAACGAGAAATGCGTGGTGACCTGGAGCTCGGCGTAGCGCATCACGCAAACATCCCGTGCATGAACCACTTATGCGATCCTGTTTCCGCATCGACGCCGTCGCCGGATCGGAAAATCCAGAAGCGCTCGCCCCTATCATCCTCGACGACGAAATAGTCGCGGACCGCAACGCATTCTGAGCTGCGTTTCCACCACTCCCCAAATATCCGCTCCGGTCCGTCGGCGCGCTTCACTCTGCGCCGCTTGCTGCGCCACGTGAACGAGACGGGCGGATGATCGGGCAAAAGCGCGATCACTTCGATCAGTTCGGGACGCGCCAGAAGCCGCGGCGGTCTTGGCCAGTTGAGCGGCCAGGTGGCGCCGTCCTCGTCGGCGATCGGAGCGATCCGCCGGACGCTACGTTCCGGGACATCGCTTGCGACCGGGGCCACACGGAATATCCGCTGTCCACCGCGATTGCCAAGCACGTCGATGAGCGGCGTCACATCGGTTACCTGTTCTTCAATGAGTGACGAGGCTGACTGTGCCTCGATCAGCGGCTCGGCGAGGATGGCCGCAAGACCGAGCTTCTCGATGCCGAAGCCTGGTTCGATCCTCTCGATGCGGTCGCGGAAGAGTTTCGTCAGCCAGGCGATGTCACGGACCGGCTTCGCCGTCCCCGCCCTCAGTGCCTGAATGGTGTTATCGACGCGATGGACGATGAGGTCGGCGCGTCTGACCCCAAGCCCGCGCTTCTCGAGCTCAAGACAGAGCTGCCGCACCAGGCGGCTCACATATTTCTCGATCGTTTCCGGCGCGCCGATGGGCTCAGCGAAAGATTTTTGGACCTCGACAAGTTCCGCCGGCCGGATCGGATCTATCGGCTCAGCGATATGGCCGAACATCTGATCGAGACGGCGGCCGACCTCCAGGCCGAAGCGCAGCGTCAGCGGTGCCCGCGGTGTGGCAGCCAAGTCGCCGACGGTGGTAAAGCCGAGGGTTCGAAGGCTTTGAACAGTTTCGGCCGGCAGCCGCAGCGACGACAGTGGCAGCCGGTTCGCGGCCCTGGCGGCATCGCCGCGCCCGACGATGACCGTCTCGCGATCTGTGGTCCGGGCAAGCGCATGCGCGGCACCCCAGGTATCGGCGATTGCCGCGCGGGCAGCGAGACCCCGGCCGCGGAAGCGATTGACGAGGCCGGAAAGCATCAAGTCCTCGCCGCCCTGAAGATGATCGGCGCCTTCGGTATCCATGACGATACCGTCGGGAGGGTCCATCGCGACAACCGGAGAATATTGTGACAAGGCCCAGAGCGCCAGCCGTTCGAGGGCAGCGAGATCGGCTGCCGTATCGGCATCGATCATCACCAGACCCTGGACCAGTGCCTGCGCCTTGGCGGCCGGCATGCCGACCCGAAGGCCGAGCTTGGTCGCCGCCGTATCAGCTGCCGAAATCCATCGCTTCGAACCGCTCCTGGCGATGACCACCAGCGGCTTTTCGACCGATAGCGAAGGATCGGCCCGCCTGATCCGGTCCGTTGGCAGTTTCGGAAGAAAGACAGATACGACCCTGGCCATCACATGCTCCGATGATGAACTCGCCTCCCTCCCCAGCTCTCACGCGCATAAGCTCCGCCAGCCATCGCGCCCGGCCAACACCCGGCACGGGAAGCGGCTCGGACGGCAGCACCGAGATCCGCCAGCGCGTTGCCGCAGCCGTTGGCATGCCAAAGTCCGAGGCTTCCGTCTGGCGCCGCCAGCGGCGGATCACCAGCCCCAATGTCCCCGACTTTTCCGCCGCGAGCTGCAAGCGGCGGGATGCCGTCATCGGCAGTCGCACCAGTTCGGCAACCACGGCGCCGAGGCCGCCGTAACGCAAAGCTTCTTCAAAGCTTGCGAGCACCGTCTCTTCCTTATCGCACTCGACGAAAATGACGCGGTCGGGATGAAGCCCGACCTGGGCGAGCGCCGGAAAGAACAGATCGAAGCGTGTCAGGCACCAGACCACCTTGCCGGTGGTACGGGCGGCGATGCCGCCGATGAAGAGTGCCGCGGCGGCTCCATCGATCGCGCCGTTTCCGCCACCGGCCACTTCGTGCAGCGCGCCAAAGGCGAGCCCACCTCCCGGCAGTTGCGCGTCGAGCTCGGGGACCCCGAACGGTAAGATGCTCCGATTGCGTGAGCCTGCCCCTTCCAAGCTGGCGATTTTCCCGCGCAACTCGCGGAGGACGGGGTTCGAAGTGGCGACGGCTGCGGACATGATCTCCTTTACGGCAACCCGTTTTCGGCTTGAGATGGCGCAATATGTTCTGTATTTGTTCTCAAAGCGGACATGAGTCAATGCGCATGTGGCGCGCGGAAGTTGAGCGACAGTGCCCATCGGAGAATTCCGCCAACGGATTCAAATCGATGGCGGGAATGGGAATTTTTCGCATGCGCCCACGGCAGCCTATGAACGATCTGGCCCCGAAACTGAAGAATCGCCGGAAGCCGATCGTCGAATTCATCTGTGCCCATGTCATCGGCACTGCGCGCTTGAGCGCAAGCTGTTGGTGAAAGCGTTTGGCGCTGGCATGACCTTCGCTGTGATCCGCCGGCGCATGGCGATGGGCTGCGAGCCCATACAAGCACCGTAGGGTGACAAAATGCGGCGCGCACTTCCCATGTCTGGGCGATACAGATTGTCCTGATGGAGGCGAGGCCATGACAAACGACGAAGGCAGCGAGCGGCCGCGCAAAATCGTGCATGTGGACATGGATGCCTTCTACGCATCGGTCGAACAGCGCGACAATCCCGACCTGCGGGGCCTGCCGGTCGCCGTCGGCTATCCTGCCGCCCGCGGCGTGGTGGCGGCCGCCAGCTACGAGGCGCGAAAGTTCGGCGTTCATTCGGCGATGGCTTCGGTCATTGCGAAGCGCAAATGCCCCGATCTGATCTTCGTCAAACCACGTTTCGAAGGCTACAAGGCCATCTCGTTGCAGATCCGCGCGATATTCGCCGAGTACACGCCGATGATCGAGCCGCTATCGCTCGACGAGGCCTATCTCGATGTTTCCGAAATCCTGAAGGGCACGGAGATAGCCACCGTCATCGCCCAGGAAATCCGGGCAAAGATCAAAGCGACGACAGAGCTCAGCGCCTCCGCCGGCATCTCCTACAACAAGTTCCTGGCGAAGATGGCTTCCGGTCAGAACAAGCCGGACGGCCAGTTCGTCATCACGCCGAAGAACGGCCCGGCTTGTCGAGCAGCTTCCGATCAAGAAGTTTCACGGCGTCGGGCCCGCCACAGCCGAAAAGATGCATCGGCTTGGGATAGAAACACGCGCAGACCTCAAGGAGCAGACGCTCGAGTTTCTGGTGGAGCATTTCGGGGAGTCGGGGCCATGTTTCTACGGTATTGCCCGTGGTATCAAGGCGGACCGGGTGCGAAAATCCGTCGGCGCGGAAGACACGTCCCTCCGAGGATATCCATTCCTTTGAGGCGGCTCGCGAAGGTCTTCAGCCGCTGATCGAGAAAGTCTGGAGTTATTGCGAGGCCAAAGAGATCAGCGCCAAGACCGTGCCGCTCAAGGTGAAATATGCCGACTTTCCAGATCACCCGGAGCAAGACGGTTGCGGCACCTTTGCAAACGATCGGTGATCTCGAGGAGGTGGTCGGCTTGCTTCTCGCACCAATCTTTCCGCCGCGAAGGGGAATCCGCCTGCTCGGCGTTTCGCTGTCATCGTTGGAACGGCAGACGCTACAAACGGAACCGCAGCTGCGGCTGGCGCTTTAGACTGCCAGCATCGGCTGAACAGGAGAGGTTGAATGGCGCGTAACCCGGACCCTGCCGGCAGCCGGCGAAGAATTTCGCCTTCGGGTACCAGTCCGTCGAACCAGGCCATGCGTTGCTCCCGTCTCAGAACCACCATCTGCCGGTCGTGAAACGGCGCAAGATCGTCATTCGCCTCGATCGTCAGGATGGCATAGGACTCTGGCCAGTCGTTGATCGCCGGCCGCCAAATCCCCGCGAAATAGAACCAGTCACCATTCGCGAGCGAGAAACTGAAGGTTCGGTGGCGAAACTCGGAAGCGGGCACCAGGCAGCGGTGGGTCGGAAACGTCCTTCCTTCCGATCGAACGACGTTCACGGCGCGCGCATCGCCGTCGCGCGGGCGCAGCCCCCACGGCAATTCCACCATCTCCACATCGCCGTCATGGCGCCTTATGATCACCCGGCGCTCGTCGAGCGGAGCGTCGGACTGGAAAACGGTCGCACTCGTCATAGTTAGAACATAGCAGGAACAACACCCACACAATCAGACCTGAGACGGAGGATGCATGTGCAATGATTATCGGCTGATGGTGGATGTCGCCTCGATCGTCGAGGACTTCGCCGACCTGAAGATCAAGGTCCGTTTCGGCGAAGGCGCGCCGAATCTTGAACCGCGCGAGGACATCAAGATCACCGATGTCGGCCCCATCGTCAGAACGCTTGACGGAGCCCCCGATGAGGTCGAGCTCGTGCAGCGGCGCTGGAGCTGGCCCGGGCCGAACAAGCGGCCGGTGTATAATTTCCGATCTGAGGGGCGCGAGTTCAATTCCAATCGCTGCCTGATCATCGCCGACGGCTTCTACGAGTTCACCGAACCGAAGGACCCCAAGAAGAAACGGAAGGACAAATGGCTCTTCACCAAGAAGGACGAGCCGATCTTCTGCATCGCCGGCATCTGGCGCGAAATGCCGGGGGTCGGCCAAGCCTTCACCATGCTGACGATGGAGCCGGGGCCGGACATTGCCCCATACCACGACCGGCAGATCGTCATTCTCGAGCGCAGCGCCTGGGCCGACTGGCTCGACCCAACGGTGTCCGCGAAATCGCTGATCAGGCCGCTCCCCATTCGGACACTATCGGTAGAGCAGGTCGGCTGAACCGGAAAGGCTCCGGACGGGAGACTAAAGCGGCTATCATGCGATCAAGCCGAGCGCGAAAAGGCAGCCGTAGCCTCCAGGAACTCTCGCGCATATTAGCACATGGTAATCCACTCATCGACCTCAGCTTTTAGGCGAGTAGGTGCCGATGCTCCTGTACGTAGCAGTATGCCTTTTTGTTATGTTTGGATCGGCCAATGCGCTGCCCGGCAACGACCTCGGACGTGTGCCAAACCGCCATGGAACTAGATCAAGTAGCGGCTAGCGGCTTCGTAAGTTGACGCGACTTTCCCCGGTACGGCGCATCGTCTGTCCCCTTGAATGGAATCAACCATGGGTCTCCTCGCCGGCCGACTGGGTTCTGGTACGTCGCATAAGTATCGATGGGCAGCGTAGCGGGGCGTTGATCGTTACGAACCGTGCCGGCTCTGTTCGGACACCCATAGCGGTTACCGCCGCCCATTGTTCGTGAAGGTCGGCCTCCGGCGCCAGTTTTTTAGCAGGGGTTCGAGCTACCGGCTGCGAGCCCATCTTTTCTTATCCATAGGGTGGATGATTGCTATCCTCATAATCGATTTTACCAATCTTGCTGAATGTTATTTAGGACACCCTGAATGAAGGCGGGCGGGCGGTCGTCCGTAGTCCTACTGTTGCGCCTAGATTATTTCGGAGAGAACATGTGCGGGATTGTTGGCATCGTGGGGAATCAGCCGGTATCGGAGCGGCTGGTCGAAGCATTGAAGCGCCTGGAGTATCGCGGCTATGATTCGGCCGGCGTCGCGACGATCGACGCGGGAACGCTGCAGCGCCGGCGGGCCGAGGGCAAGCTGGTCAACCTCGAGAGCAGGTTGAGAGAGGAGCCTCTGGCCGGCCCCATCGGCATCGCCCACACGCGCTGGGCAACCCATGGAGCACCCACGGAACGCAACGCCCACCCGCATTTCACTGAAGGCGTCGCCGTGGTTCACAACGGCATCATCGAGAATTTCGCCGAGCTCAAGGACGAGCTGGCGGCAGGAGGAGCGGAATTCCAGACGGAGACGGACACCGAGGTCGTCGCGCATCTTCTGGCGAAATACCGGCGCGATGGACTGGGGCGGCGCGAGGCGATGCATGCCATGCTGAAGCGCGTCAAGGGCGCCTACGCACTGGCCGTTCTCTTCGAGGACGATCCGTCGACCATCATGGCGGCACGCAACGGGCCGCCGCTGGCGATCGGCCACGGCAACGGCGAGATGTTCCTGGGTTCGGACGCGATCGCGCTTGCTCCCTTCACCAATGAAATCACCTATCTCATCGATGGTGACTGGGCCGTCATCGGCAAGACCGGCGTCCATATCTTCGATTTCGACGGCAATGTCGTCGAACGTCCGCGCCAGATTTCGACGGCTGCTGCCTTTCTGGTGGACAAGGGCAACCATCGCCATTTCATGGAGAAGGAGATCTATGAGCAGCCGGAGGTCATCGCCCATGCTCTCGGGCATTATGTGAATTTCATAGAAAACCGTGTCGTTCCGATTTCCGACGCCATCGATTTCGGCAAGGTCCCGAGCCTGGCGATCTCTGCCTGCGGCACAGCTTATCTCGCCGGCCTGATCGGCAAATATTGGTTCGAGCGCTATGCCCGCCTGCCGGTCGAAATCGACGTCGCGTCCGAATTCCGCTACCGCGAGATACCGCTGTCGCCGCAGTCGGCGGCTCTTTTCATCTCCCAGTCGGGCGAGACCGCCGACACACTGGCCTCGCTGAGATATTGCAAGGAGCACGGCCTCAAGATCGGCGCGGTGGTCAATGCCCGCGAGTCGACCATCGCACGGGAATCCGATGCGGTCTTTCCGATTCTTGCGGGCCCTGAGATCGGCGTCGCCTCGACCAAGGCTTTTACCTGCCAGCTTGCCGTCTTGGCCGCCCTTGCGGTCGGCGCGGGCAAGGCCCGCGGAACGATCAGCGGCGAAGAGGAGCAAGCGCTCGTAAAGAGCCTTGCCGAAATGCCGCGCATCATGGGTCAGGTGCTGAACAGCATCCAGCCGAAGATCGAGAGTCTGTCGCGCGAACTGTCCAAATGCCACGACGTCCTTTATCTCGGCCGCGGCACCAGTTTCCCGCTGGCAATGGAAGGGGCGCTGAAGCTCAAGGAGATTTCGTATATCCACGCCGAAGGTTACGCCGCGGGCGAACTGAAGCACGGACCGATCGCCCTGATCGACGAAAACATGCCCGTCATCGTCATCGCGCCGCATGACCGCTTCTTCGACAAGACGGTATCGAACATGCAGGAGGTGGCCGCACGCGGCGGCCGTATCATCCTGATAACCGACGAGAAAGGTGCAGCCGCGTCGAAGCTCGATACGATGCACACGATCGTGCTGCCGGAGGTCGACGAGATCATCGCGCCGATGATCTTCTCATTGCCGCTTCAGCTTCTCGCCTACCATACGGCCGTCTTCATGGGGACCGACGTGGACCAGCCGCGCAACCTTGCGAAATCGGTAACGGTCGAATGATGGCCCCACTTTCATAGTTGGCAACGCTCCTCCGTCGTAAAGCACCACACCTCGTATTTAAGCAAACGTCGAATAGAGCTCAAGATGACGATATCTGCTCAGTGCAATCTCCAGAAACTGGCGTTCGCCACAACCCTGGCCGTGACCATCGTTCTTTCGCAAGGTCGGGCAATTGGGCAGGTTAAACACGGTAGCCCGATCGAGCTTGCCAAAGCCGACGTAAGCACCGCCGTCCGGCAAGACATGGCAAACGAAGTTCGTATAGTCGGCTCTCTAACGCCCATTCGACGTTCTACACTGACCTCGCGCGTGTCCTCGACGATTATTGAACTACCTGTTCAGATCGGGGACGTGGTCAATGCCGGCGATCTCCTCGTCCGTTTCGAAAGGGGAGCTCTCGAATCGGCGGTGACGGGGCGAAAAGCAGAGGCGGATGCCCTTAGCGCGCAGACCGAACTCGCCGAGGCAGTGCTTCAGCGAAACACGCGACTGGGTGAACGAGGCGCGGCATCGGAGGCCACGAGGCTTGCTGCGCTGGCGGATGTGCTTGATCTTCGCGCGCAGCTTAGATCGAAACAGGCCGAGGTTTCGGACGCCGAACGATCGCTCTCCCATGCAGAAGTGCGAGCCGAGTTCGGTGGCGTTATTGCTGCGCGTTCGGTTGAAGAGGGCCAGACAGTTCCGCTGAATACCCAACTGATGACTATTGTCGAGCTCAATCGGCTGGAAGTTGACGCCGGTGTTCCCACAAGCCGCATCCCGCTCATTCGCCTCAAGCAGTCCGTAGAGCTGATGGTAGAGGGTTTTCCGGGTCGGACGTTTTCCGGAGAGGTCGCTCGTATCTCGCCCACCGCCGACGCCGGATCCCGTGCTGTGCGAGTGTTCATCGCCGTCGACAACGAGGAAGGCCTGTTGAGAGGCGGAATGTTCACCATCGGCGATCTAAGAGTAGACGACCAGAAGGATGTCATCGCACTACCGGCGACTTCAATCCGACACGACGCAGATGGTTTTTTCGTTCTCAAGGTGGAAGCGGGCGTTTTGCAAAGACGACCTGTCGGGCTCGGCAGGAGTTGGAGCGACCGTGATCTTGTTCAGGTGTCGGGAGTGAGTGAGGGCGATGTTATCGTAACCGCCCCATTGCCCGATCTCGTCGCCAATACGCCAGTGATCATCGAGGGCATCTGAGGGATGTTCCTCACACGTGTCAGCATCAACCATCCGGTCTTCGCTACCATGATGATGGTGATGATCCTTGTCCTTGGTCTGTTTTCATATGGTCGACTCGGTGTCGATCACTACCCCGAGACCGACCTGCCAGTCGTAGTGGTCGCGACCACCTACACCGGAGCATCGCCCGAATCGGTCGAAAGCGAGATCTCACGGCCGATTGAGGCGGCGCTCAACACTATCGGCGGAATCGACACCATCACTTCGGAATCCTACGAAGGGCGTTCGATCGTCGTGGTGCAGTTCGAAGTCGATGTCGATTCACAGGACGCGGCACAGGAGGTGCGCGACAGGGTTGCGCGTCTTGAAACTAAGTTTCCCGACGGAGTGGCGACCCCTCAGGTCACGCGATACAAGCCGGAAGGCCAGGCAATCCTCTCTGTTGCAGTGTCCTCGACGAGCCGGACGCTGCCCGAAATCACCACGCTTGCCACTCGCGTGATCAACAATCGCCTGAGCGTTATATCGGGCGTCGGCCAAGTTTCACTGATTGGCAGCAGCGAGCGGCAAGTTCTCGTTGTTGTGGACCCTGATCGTCTCGGGGCCTACGGCCTCGCTGTCTCCACCGTCATCGAAGCAATCCGAGGCGAAAACCAGGATCGGGCGGCGGGAACGCTTATATCCGGCATCAATCAGCGAATCGTAACGGTCGAGGGACGCATTGCGAATACTTCAGGCTTCAACCGCATCATCGTCGCTCAAAGAAACGGCTATCCCGTCTACCTTTCGGAAGTGGCAACCATTCTCGACACAGGCGCCGAAGTTACCAGCCTTGCAAACTACCAAGGCCAGACAACTCTCGGTTTGCACATCGTTAAGGTCCAAGGCGCCAACACGGTCGAGGTTGCGTCCGCAGTTCGCAGGGAAGTTTCCGCGCTGAACGCAGAACTGACAAAGGACAACGTCCAACTCACCATCACACGTGACAACTCCCGCCCCATTGCCTCCCAGGTTTCCCAAGTACAGCGAACGCTGGTCGAAGGAGGTGTTCTGTCAGTGCTGATCGTGTTCATATTTTTGAACTCCTGGCGATCCACGGTTATCACCGGCCTTACCCTCCCCATTTCAGTTATTGGCACATTCGCGGCAATTTACGCTCTCGGCTTCACGCTGAACATCATGACGCTTATGGCACTCTCCTTGTCCATCGGCATTCTGATTGACGATGCGATAGTCGTACGTGAAAACATCACTCGCCATCTACAAATGGGCAAGGATCCTGTAAGGGCGGCCCTGGATGGAACCAACGAGATTGGCCTTGCAGTGCTGTCGACAACACTGTGCATCGTCGCTGTGTTTCTGCCGGTTGCCTTCATGGGCGGGCTGATCGGTCGCTTTTTCCTTCAGTTTGGCGTTACCGTAGCCGTGGCCGTGGTCATTTCGCTCTTTGTGTCCTTTACTCTTGATCCGATGCTGTCGAGCATTTGGTGCGATCCCCAATCTCAAAAAACTGCCAAGCGAGGTTTCTTCGGGCAACTGATTGAGCGGTTCGATCAATGGTTCGAGGGACTTGCAAGCCGCTATCGCTCGGTTATCTACTTCACATTCGACTACCGGAAAACGACAATTGCTATTGTCCTAGGCATGTTTGTCGTCAGCCTGCTGCTTGTTCCGCGCATCGGAACTGAGTTTTTGCCGCCACCCGACCAGGGAGAAGTGAGCATATCGCTGGAAGCCAACGAAGGCGCTTCCCTCGATTACATGGCCGCGAAAGTCGGTCAGATCGAACGAGCACTGCGAGAATTCAATTATGTCTCCTCGACGTATTCCACTATCAATTCCGGGGAAATGCGTGGCTTCAACAAGGCCCTGGTGGCCGTGCAACTTGTGCACAGCAGTCAAAGGAGGCTGAAGACGGCGGAAACCCTCGGTCCTATCCGCCGGCGGCTTTCCAGGATCGCCGGCCTCGAAATCTCAGTCGGACAGCGTTCGGAAGTGGTCGGATCGATAAAGCCGTTACAATTGTCGATCCTCGGGGATGGTGACGAGGAGTTGCGACGGATCTCCGATCACATCACCTCGGTGCTTGCGGCCATTCCGGGCGCTACGGAGATCGAATCTTCAATCGAAAAGCTTCGACCAACGCTGGCTGTTCGGGTACGCCGCGAGGCGGCGAGCGATCTCGGCGTGTCGATCGCAACGATAGGCGATACACTCAGGTCACTAGTCGCGGGTGATGCAATATCTGTATGGAACAGCCCTGACGGAGAAACCCACGATGTCGTGGTGCGCCTCCCCGCCGCCGGCCGAGAGAACGCCGCACAGCTCCGTAATCTTCCAATCGCCACCGCTCGTATGGACGACAATGGCAAGCCGATAATGGTCTTACTGGATCAGGTAGCCGATGTCGTCGAGAGCACCGCGCCTGCTCAGATCACCCGCAAGGATCTGTCCCGGGACATTCGCATATCCAGCAACATTGAAGGAAGGACGTTGGGCGACGTTGTGGCCGATCTGAAGGCCGCGATGACAAAGATGGATATCCCAGTGGGGTTTCGAATTTCATTCGGCGGCGATGCGGAGAACCTGACCGAGAGCACCGCCTATGCACTCCAGTCGCTGGCGATGGCCGTCATCTTCATCTACATTATCTTGGCTTCTCAGTTCGGCTCCTTCATCCAGCCAATCGCCATCATCATGACAATGCCGCTATCCTTGATGGGTGTCCTGCTTGGCCTTCTGTTTACGGGCTCCACACTCAATATGTTCTCGATGATCGGCATCATGATGCTGATGGGTTTGGTGACAAAGAACGCGATCCTTCTGGTCGACTACTCCAATCTAGGCGTTCGCGAAGGCAAAAGCCTGCGTCAGAGCCTTGCAGATGCCGGAGCGGTAAGACTCCGGCCGATCGTGATGACGACCCTCGCCATGATTTTCGGTATGCTCCCAACAGCCCTGGGCTTGGGCGAAGGCGGCGCGCAGCGCGCGCCAATGGCCCATGCAATCATCGGCGGGTTGATATCCTCCACCCTCCTCAGTTTGGTCTTTGTGCCTGTCGTGCTGACTTATCTTGATGCCTTCGCCGGGCGCGTAAGGCGCTGGGTGCCTTCTCCTACTGGATCGAATGCTTCGGCTCAGCACGACGGGTCCGATAAGACTAAAACTCCTGCTTGCGCTCTCACAAGCCAGGATCAGTTAGGGACAACAATTATGTGAGGTCGCGTGCATGAGATTTCCCTTTCGGACGTGTCGAGCTTGGTTGGGCAGGAACTCGGCACATCCAAATGGATCACCATCGATCAGGCGATGATCAACCTCTTCGCCGATGCGACCCATGACCATCAATTCATCCACGTAGATCCGAACCGCGCAGCGGCAGAGAGTCCGTTTGGCGGCACGATCGCTCATGGATTCTTGACGCTGGCGCTTCTGTCGGTGATGAACTTCAGCGGTATGCCGAAGTTTCGCGAGCAAACCATGGGCATCAATTACGGTTTCGACCGCGTCCGCTTCATCTCACCGGTCAGGACCGGCAGCCGTGTGCATGGTCGCTTCGTGCTTTCGGATTGCCGCTTACGCCGCGCCAGCATACTAATGACAGCCTACAACGTGACGGTTGAGATCGAGAACGAGAATAAACCTGCACTCACTGCCAATTGGATCGCTATCGCCCAGTTCAATCCCAAGGACCGGCCAAAAGCCGGTTGAGTATCGCTGGCAGCTTGATGCAGGTGCATGCATCCCGATGTTCTGGATGCACCCGCCATCGGAGCGCGAATACTCCTAGGAAACAGATCACGTCCCCCGGTGCGTCGGCGCAAGGGAATGGGATTGGAAGATGTTGGAAACTTCGAAGATCAAGTCGCGCGTTCCGTGATACAGAATTGTGAGCTTGTGCTGACTGCCCAGTTGGTCGAAGACAGGAAACCCGACGCGCATTAGCGGAGTGCCGAGACGTGCTGAAGCGTGCTGGCCGTGCGAATGCGTGACGAGAAGATCAGCATGGGTGGCAAGACTTTCCAAGTCGCCGAGATCACCGACCTGAATTATTTCCACCGGGACTTTGTGGAGGATTTTCGACGCACCTTTCGTGGTAACGGCTGCCACAATCTCGGCACCCAGGCAAATGAAGAACGTAGCGAGTTGATAGAGCTGGTCCGGCTCGGCTGCGATCGCAATCTTCTTGCCAGCCGAGTGGAAATGTCCGTCCAGGAGGGCATCCTGCAGCTGTGCGCGGCGCCGGCGGACTTTCGCTGGCGCGGGCCGACCGGAAATAGAGGAAAGTAGCGAGACAAACCGGTCGACTGCATTTAATCCTGTCAGCGACTGAAACAGCACGTAAGGAACTCCGGTCAGCGTCTTCATCTCCTCTGCTGGACCGCGCATATGCTCACCAATCGCTATGCACTGCGCTGCTGTGCCAAGCTCGCGTATCTCCTCGACGCTGATGCCGCCGTATGTCGTCGGCACCCAGCGGTCATCGGGCACTATACCATCAAGCGAGCCAGAGAGGTCCGGCAGGATGATCGGCTTGAGCCCGAAGCTTTCTACTATATCGCGCAACTGCTCGATGTCAGCTATAGTGAGATTCCACCCCGGGAGGATTGCTATAGTTCTCGACTGCCGCTCCTGCTCGCCGATTCGTGTAATCGCTTTGATCATTGCTGTGACAGCCTTGGCCCAACCCTCCTCCATAGCGCCGTCAAAATCCGGTGTATTGGCCAGCACGACGTCGGTACCTGTGAGTTCTTCCGCGCGCTCCAGCTTGATACTGGCGAGATCACCCGCCAGATCTTCGCCACGAGTTTCCACCAGCGCCGTGGTGCATATACCGATCAGCTTTGGCTTTGCGCGAATTTTGAGATTGAGGATCGCCTGCTCCAAATGACCCGCCCCGCCGAGGACTATTGCCACGTCGTCCATCGCGGTGGTTTGCAAGGGAATCGCTTCCTTGAAGTGCCTAACAAGAAGCACCAGTGCAAAGCTGGTGCAACCTTGACTGCCATGGAATAGCGGTATCGCACCACCGACACCAAGGAAGGCCAAGGCGCCACCCAGCGGCTGCGACGATTTCAGCGGGTTGATCGTTGCCCATTTAGTCTGAGAAAGGATGCGGACCATCAGCTTTCTTCGGTCTCACGACCTTCATGATCTGCCTGATGGCCTAACTCTGGGTTAGCCCCGATTTCTTGACCGTCATGCCAACGACGTTCGTGCCGATCTACATCTAGGCCGACCAGAACTTTGTGCCGTCGGTGATGAGAAGTGTTGGCTTGCCGTTTAGAAGCGGTCGCTACGCCTCCATTCTGATCCACACCGTTGCATTTCCTATCGAGAGCGTTACCTCGGTGAGAACCCTTGGGTCGGCACGCAGTGAGGCGGTGTGTACTTTGGGAGAAGAACTCCCCGAAGCGTCTTCTCCCGCAAAATGCGGTCTCACCCAAACGTGACATGGTTCTTTTAGTCCCTGGTTGATACGCTGACTACGACATGCATCGGCAGTTGTCGCCGTTTTATGACCGGGAATCTCAAAACTCGTGCCAATTTTGTTAACTTCAGCTAAAGACCACTTTGTTGTTTGTTTCAGCTACTTATCCTCAGACGAGCTAAAGAACTTAGCCAATCAAGCTCTGTCGCGGACCTCACAAACCCTACACCGGTTAGGGTTCCCCGACCCATTGCGGCCAACGATTCCGGGAATTAATGCCGCGAAGATCGCGTTTGCGGGTGGCTGATGCGAAGTTCCTCTCTTCAGTGTCGTTGCGTGGTTGCGTCTGTAGTTCAGTAGTTCACTGAGGCTCTATAAGCTCAAAGAGAGTACTTCATACGCTGACGAGTGTAACATGGATTGAGTTGCGTTGAGACGAATGCCGAGAAACAAAGTGCCTGAAGGAAGCGGCGGGGCGTCGCCACGACCCGAAAAGGCGGCTGGCTGAACAGGTTCATGATTCGAAGGGTGCGGCTGCTATTAGGAGCAGGACGTACGGCAATCAGTACGCGAGTGGGGAGCGCAAGAGTATACCCAAAGGCGCTATCAAGAGCGGCGGGTATGTCGCACCAATTTGGTTGATTGGACGGTTCGAACCGCAGGAGCTCCGGAGAAAAGCGAGGAGTTCTTGATCAACATGCAAGTTAATGCTCTTTGCAACGTTTAACAGGTGTCCGACTGAGGATCAATGCGCGACGCCTCTTGCAACAGTATCTCCCGCAACCAAATGTTTCCGGGATCAGTGTTGTGAAGGGCGGGCCACTGGACAGCTTCAGTGAAAAAGAGGGGTGGCAGCGGACATGTGACAATGCGCAGTGGTACTGTTTTTTCGAAATATTTAACCAAGCGCAATGGTATAGTTGCTATGCGGTTAGTACCCGACAACAGGCGTGGAATTAAGGTAAAACCTGGCACAACAAGCTCGATACGTCTATTGAAGCCGTGCTCAAGCAATAGCCATTGCTCGACGGAGGGCTTCATTTCTCGTCCGAACTGGGCTGCAACATGCCCCATCGACATATAGGTCTCGAACGAGATGTTCCCCAGTAGCTTCTTGTTGGTGGGGCAGCCGACGCACACGAGTGCCTCGTCGAACAATTTCGCTTTGGGATGCGCGCTCGACATGAACACGTCTGGAAAAATCAGAAAATCAACATCCCCCCGCCGGAGAAGCTCATGGGGATCATCATCGAGAGGGAGCAACTCGAAGCTGACACCGGGGGCCTCGCGAGCCACGCGTTCCACGATCCTCGCAAAGAATACAAGTATCATGAAATCGGAAAGGATGATTCTGAAACGGCGATCCGACTGGGCCGGGTTTAGTGGATCCCAGGCAATGACGGAAAGCTGAATTTGCAGCAGGGCGTCGCGGACCGCGGGGGCGAGCGCCTCCGCACGGGGTGTAGGGACAAGTTCGCGGCCCTGCATCGAAAACAGCTCGTCGCCAAAATACGTGCGCAGGCGCGCGATAGCCGCACTCATGGCCGGTTGACTGAGGTTGATCCGGCGTGCGGCGGCCGTGAGCTTGCGCTCGGTCATCAGTGCGTCGAGCGCGACGAGGAGGTTTAGATCTAGGCCCCTAAAACGCATGTGCGGCATCCATATCGCAGATGATCGTTATCCAAACAATCAATTTTACCAATCTTGCAGAGTCCTATTAGAGAACCCTGAACTTAATGAAATCAAGGTGCGGCGCGAGAAAAGTTTCACAAGTACAGGATGGGTCGGAATTTAGAGCCGTCATCTAAGCGCTCGACCAACGGTCCAGCGCTACGGTTGGCGTCCCCGGTGTAACTTGCCGGGTACACACCACTCTCGATCGTGCTTTGAAGAAACAACACACTGGAGTTCTTACATGTCCTTAAAAGTGCAGTGGAAGCTATGCTGGGAAAATCAGCTGGAACGTGCAGACCACCAGGAGCTCTCAGAATTTTTTCGAAAATCCTATGGGCCCACAGGAGCGTTCCACGCGAAACCATTTGAGGGTGGCCGCAGTTGGGCCGGCGCGAGACCGGAACGCCGCGCAATTGCTTACGACTCGGTCGGGATAGCAAGCCACATGGGCGTGTTGCGCCGTTTCATTAAGGTTGGTGAGACTGATCTCCTTGTGGCTGAACTGGGCTTATACGCGGTGCGGCCCGATCTGGAGCGAATGGGCATCGCTCACTCGGTCGGTGCTTTGACTCCAACTTTGCGGGAGCTTGGTGTCCCATTCGCCTTTGGGACAGTTCGGCACGCCATGCGGAACCACGTTGAGAGATATTGCCAAAACGGTATGGCTAGCATTTTGACGGGGGTTCGAGTGCGGTCGAGCATCGCAGAGGTGAACGCCGATCTCCCTTCCACGCGCACCGAGGACCCACTCGTCGTGATATTCCCGGTTGGACGTCCGTTGAACGAATGGCCGCCAGGTACATTGATTGAACGGAACGGATCGGAGCTATGAAGCACCTCGATTACATACACGAGGTGCCGAGCAACTGCGATTACGGGACCGAAGATCGTAGTATATACCTGACGTTTGACGACGGCCCGAATCCACATTGCACACCGGAAATCCTCGATGTGCTGGCTGAATACGGCGTGCCGGCGACTTTCTTCGTCATCGGCACCTATGCGAAAAGCCAGCCGGAACTCATTCGACGTATCGTCGCGGAAGGTCACGAAGTGGCTAACCACACGATGACCCACCCGGACCTGTCAACATGCGGACCTCACGAAGTCGAACGTGAGATTGTCGAGGCAAGTGAGGCCATTATCGCCGCTTGTCCTCAGGCCGCGGTCCGACACATACGAGCACCTTATGGTGTCTGGAGCGAGGAAGCTCTGACAAGATCGGCAAGCGCTGGGCTGACGGCCATACATTGGTCGGCAGATCCGCGAGATTGGTCTCGGCCAGGCGCCAACGCGATTGTTGATGCAGTGCTGGACTCGGTTCGGCCCGGTGCAATCGTGCTGTTGCACGATGGGTGCCCTCCCGACGAATCGGGAGCGCTTACGGGTCTGCGTGACCAAACGCTTATGGCGCTTTCCCGTATCGTCCCGGCGCTGCATGAGCGTGGTTTTGCAATTCGCCCACTTCCTCCGCATCACTGAACAGACGAGAACCCATGTACCTGCTTGACACAACCAGCACCGCCGCTATCTCAATCTACGCGCTGCTCTTGACCGCCTACAGGAGCATGCAAGTCCTATATGCTCGGCCGATAGACGGTCCAGCAGTGTCGGCAGAACCGGTCGAGACCCGCCCTCTGCCAGCCGTGGATGTTATCGTCCCCAGCTTCAATGAGGACCCAGGCATCCTCTCGGCGTGCCTCGCGTCCATTGCAGACCAGGATTATCCTGGAGAATTGCGAGTCTATGTCGTTGATGATGGTTCTCGGAACCGCGAGGCCATTGTGCGTGTACGCGCCTTCTATTCGCGCGATCCGAGGTTCAGCTTCATTCTGCTCCCAGAGAACGTCGGAAAGCGGAAAGCGCAGATTGCCGCGATAGGCCAATCCTCTGGGGATTTGGTGCTGAATGTCGACTCGGACAGCACGATCGCTTTCGATGTGGTCTCCAAGCTTGCCTCGAAGATGCGAGATCCAGAGGTCGGTGCGGTTATGGGTCAACTCACGGCTAGCAATTCGGGTGACACTTGGCTGACTAAATTGATCGACATGGAGTATTGGCTTGCCTGTAACGAAGAACGCGCGGCACAGTCTCGCTTCGGTGCTGTTATGTGTTGCTGCGGCCCTTGTGCTATGTACCGTCGGTCGGCGCTCGCTTCGCTGCTTGACCAGTACGAAACGCAACTGTTTCGCGGTAAGCCAAGCGACTTCGGTGAGGACCGCCATCTGACGATTCTCATGTTGAAGGCAGGCTTTCGAACTGAGTACGTTCCAGACGCCATAGTGGCAACCGTCGTCCCGGATACGCTGAAACCATATCTGCGCCAACAACTGCGTTGGGCACGCAGCACGTTCCGTGACACGTTTCTAGCGCTCCCTCTGTTGCGCGGCCTCAGCCCTTTTCTCGCATTTGACGCGGTCGGACAGAATATCGGGCAACTGTTGCTCGCCCTGTCGGTGGTGACGGGTCTTGCGCATCTCATAATGACCGCCACAGTGCCATGGTGGACAATTTTGATTATTGCGTGCATGACCATTATACGCTGCAGCGTCGTAGCATTGCATGCTCGCCAACTTAGATTTCTTGGCTTCGTTCTGCACACACCCATCAACCTCTTTCTCATACTTCCGCTGAAAGCTTATGCGTTGTGTACATTGTCCAATAGCGACTGGCTGTCACGCTACTCCGCGCCAGAAGTACCAGTCAGCGGGGGAAAGCAGACCCCAATTCAAACCTCCGGTCGAGTGACACCTGACTGCACTTGCAGCGGCGAGTGACAGTAGCATGACTGGAAACGGGCGAGTTTTGAGACAGGAAGCGGAAAATCAATTGTCAGATCGTGAGATGGCCCAAGAGGCTCCGCGGTGGCTTGAGCCGAGTCCGTTCGAGTGGAAGGACCAAACAGGTCTAGCCGTGAAGACCGCAATACCCGGCGCCAAACCAACCGTGGCAATCGATGTTGCCAGCGTAACAAAGTCATACGGTGACAAACCTGTAATCAACGGACTGTCGTTCACTGTTGCAGCGGGTGAGTGCTTCGGTTTGTTAGGCCCCAACGGTGCGGGCAAAAGTACGATCACCCGTATGATCCTCGGCATGACGACGCCTGGTACGGGTGAGATCACCGTGCTCGGCGTGCCGGTTCCGTCACGTGCTCGATTGGCACGCATGAGGATTGGCGTAGTTCCGCAGTTCGACAACCTAGACTTGGAATTCACTGTACGCGAAAACCTGTTGGTCTTCGGGCGCTACTTCCGGATGAGCACGCGCGAGATAGAAGCAGTAATCCCATCGCTGCTTGAGTTTGCGCGCCTCGAAAACAAGGCGGACGCTCGTGTTTCGGACCTGTCTGGCGGCATGAAGCGGCGCCTGACACTGGCACGTGCCCTCATCAACGATCCCCAACTACTGATACTGGATGAGCCTACCACTGGACTTGACCCGCACGCCCGTCACTTGATTTGGGAACGGCTGCGGTCGCTGTTGGCACGCGGCAAGACGATTCTCCTGACCACCCATATTATGGAAGAGGCAGAGCGGTTGTGCGACCGGTTGTGCGTGCTCGAAGCAGGGCACAAGATCGCCGAAGGCCGACCTCACATGCTAATAGACGAGAAGATCGGTTGCCAGGTGATAGAGATCTACGGGGGCGATCCACACGAGCTAAGTGCGTTGGTAAGCCCGCACGCCCGCCACATCGAGGTGAGCGGCGAGACCGTCTTCTGTTATGCGTCCGACCCGGAGCAAGTACGAGTCCAACTGGATGGGCGCGCGGGTGTGCGCTTTCTGCAGCGTCCACCAAATCTCGAGGACGTTTTCTTACGGTTGACCGGGCGGGAGCTGAAGGACTGAACCATGTGGAAGCTTTATGTGGCGGCTCTGCCCGCCAACGGGTGGAACTGGATTGCCGTGTGGCGCCGCAATTATCTCGCGTGGAAAAAGGTCGCGCTGGCGTCGATCCTCGGTAACCTGGCCGACCCCTTAATATATCTGTTCGGTCTGGGTGCCGGCTTAGGAATGATGGTCGGGCGCGTTGACGGTGTGTCGTACATTGCATTTTTGTCTGCCGGGATGGTCGCGACAAGCGCAATGACCGCGTCGACTTTCGAAACGATCTACGCGACTTTCGCCCGCATGCGCGCTCAGCGCACCTGGGAAGCGATCCTGCACACACAGGTCACGATCGGCGACATCGTGCTCGGAGAATTGGCGTGGGCAGCTACCAAGGCTTCCCTTGCGGGTACAGGAATTGGTGTCGTCGCCGCTACGCTGGGCTACACGGAATGGGTGTCACTCCTTTATGCACTGCCGGTCATCGCCCTGACGGGCTTAGCGTTTGCGAGTCTAGCCATGATCGTCACGGCGCTTGCACCCAGCTACGAATATTTCATATTTTATCAGACGCTCGTCATCACACCGATGCTGTTCCTGTCCGGCGCTGTCTTTCCAGTCAACCAGCTGCCGGGCGCTTTTCAACATGTCACACGAATCTTGCCGCTGGCTCATTCGATTGATGTCATCCGTCCGATAATGCTCGGCAGCCCGCTGGTCCACGTGGGTCTGCATATCGGGGCTCTTTGCTGCTATGCAGTAGTCCCGTTTTTCTTGTCGACTGCATTGCTCCGCCGACGCCTGATGCCTTAATTGGAAATGCGGCGCCACGTTACGGGGTCATCAATCGGAAACATCGATCGATCGGGCATGGCCGAGGCAAGCCAGCATTGCTCGAATATCTCACGCTTGGAAACAGCGATGAGAAGGCCCTCGCGCCACGGCGATCGTAACCAGCCAAGTGTTACGGCGTTACGGTTGAGATTCGCCTTTACGCGCGCGACGAGTTCTTCGCCATCTGCGAAGCAGTGAAGAAAGTCCATCCAGGCTTTTAAGCGAACGGCGCGCATTTGAGAGTATGTCGCTAAGCTCATCGATGCCATGGCCGGTAGTGCGGTGATCATCGGCACTGGTTACGACGCTGATGATACTTCCATTGGCCCGATTGTTGGAGTTTCGGACGAACGCCTCGAGGAATTCCAGGTCTTCGCTGAGCATTCGGCCCCATCGTTGATGGTGAAGACGTTGATGACGGCGGCCATCAGGCTGACTCAGCCTCAGTGCAGGTTGTGGTCGCGGGGACCAATGCCAAGGAAGGTAGCCATCCGAGCAGGGCGGCGGGATTTTGGGCGCCGCGCGTGGCAGGAGCGCGGCCGTTCCATACCCGACCCGGTCGGCCAGCGTCGAGGTCGAAAGCTCGAGGCCCTCGCATTTGAACCGGGTGCTCTGGCGGGTGAGCGGCATATGCATTCCATACTTGTCGAAGAGGGATGGTCGCGAGCAGATGAGGACCGATGAAGCCGCGCGGCGTTGCATGGAACGGCGCCGGCGGCTGGCTGATCGCCTCGCAGTCACGGCAAGTAAATTTCTCCCGCACCGTCTCGATCACTTTGAACCGACGCGGAATCTCTTTCAGCGTCTCGGTGACGTCTTCGCCCAGCTTGGAAAGCCGCGATCCGCCGCAGCATGCACAGGTGACGGGGGGATCGATCACCACGCGCTCGCGCTCAATATCCTCCGGCCACGGCTTTCGGACCGGCCGTTTTCGCGTGAACGAACGTACGCTCGAGGTCTTGGCGGCGGCCGCTTGCGCTGCGACTTCATCCTCCGTCGCCGCCATCACCAGTTCTTCGAGCTGCAATTCCATCTGGTCGATCAGGAGCGCCGTGCGCTCGGATCGAAGGCCGCGCAGCTCGCGCTTCAGCTTTTCGATCGCCAGCTCCAGACTGGCAATCAAGGCCTCACTGTCCGACAGCATGGCCTGCGCATTGGCGGCTTGCGCCACCGCAATGTCCCGCTCGGCGACGACGGTATCGCGCTCGGCAACAACGACATCACGTTCAGCCTGTAACATCTCACGCTCGGAAGCGCCAGATAGGCGCTCGCAAGGTCCGCAGGAAGATCCACAGGCTTCGAAGTCATGAAGCTATTCGATCAGATTTACCCAATATGTTCAATGCAACCGTCGACATCGCGTCCCACGATCACACGGGCGACCATTGGCGCTGACAACCTCCATAAGCCCACTTTTTGGCGTTAAAGAATTGGTCGGCGCAACAAGCGGAATGGCTAGCTCCGGGACCATATAGACAGAACATCCAGTTCGCCTCACTTCTCAGCAAGGCGGCCCTCCTCGGATGCGTACCCGTCCGTCTCTATGTTGGGCGTTGAAGCGGCGTCATTTGTCCTCCAATCCTGCAGTCAAGGAATTCCTCGATCGCGAGCGCCAGGTCGGTCGGTTGATGGCCGACGGTGCGTATATGGAGTTCCGGATTTTCCGGGGCCTCATAGCACGAGGATACGCCGGTGAAGTTCGCGATCTTGCCGGCGAGCGCCTTCTCGTAGAGACCCTTCGGATCGCGGCGCGCACACTCGTCGAGCGGCGTGTCGACGAATATCTCGATGAACTCGCCCTCCTCCATCAGTTCCCGCGCCATCCGCCGCTCGTCGCGGAACGGCGAGATGAATGAGACGAGAACGATCAGACCGGCATCGGCCATGAGCTTGGCCACCTCCGCCACGCGGCGGATGTTCTCTACCCGGTCCTCCTCGGTAAAGCCGAGGTCCCGGTTGAGACCGTGACGCACATTGTCGCCGTCGAGCAGGTAGGTATGCTTGCCCTGAGCGTGGAGGATCCTGTCGAGCTCGTTAGCGATGGTCGATTTTCCGGAGCCGGAAAGCCCGGTGAACCAGAGAACGGCAGGGAGCTGATTTTTCATGGCGCTGCGCGCGCTCTTGTTCACCTCGAGCGCATGCCAGTGGACGTTGTCTGCGCGCCGGAGCGGAAAATCGATCAACCCCGCACCAACCGTGGCATTCGTCACCCGGTCGACGATGATGAAATTTCCCGTCGTCCGGTTGTCCTTGTAGGCGTCGAAGGCGATCGGCGCCTGTGTCGAGATGTTGCAGACACCCACTTCGTTCATCTGCAGCGACTTCGCCGCCTCACGGATGAAGCTGTTGATGTTGACCTGGTGCTTGAGCGTGGTGACCGTCGCGCTGACGCTGTCGGTCTCCGTGCGCAGGATGTAGCTTCGTCCCGGCATCATCGGGTTCGCATCGAACCAGATCACATGCGCCTGGAACTGGTCCGCCACGAAGGGCCGGGCACCTGGGGCGACGAGCATATTGCCGCGAGACGCATCCACCTCGTCGGAGAGGACCAGCGTCACCGCTTCGCCTTCCCCTGCCGTCGCAAGCTCCCCGTCATAGGTCACAATCGCCTTGACCGATGTCCGCTGCCCAGTCTTCGCGACGACGACCGGATCGCCCACGGAAATCCTCCCGCAGGAGATCTGCCCGGCATAGCCGCGAAAATCCGCGTTCGGCCGCATGACCATCTGAACCGGGAAGCGGAAAGGCTTTGCCTGGTCCGTCGGATCGAGTTCGACCGTTTCCAGATATTCGAGCAGCGCCGCCCCTCTGTACCAGGGGGTATTGGCGGAAGCCGAGATGACGTTGTCGCCATCTCGCGCCGAGATCGGGATTGGCCGTATGCTGGCGAAACCGAGCTCTTTGGCGAAAGCCATGTAGTCGGCGACGATTTCCTCGTACACCTGTTGTTGAAAATCGACGAGATCGATCTTGTTGACGGCCAGCACGACATGGCGGATGCCGAGGAGTGAGGCTATATAGGAGTGGCGCCGGGTCTGCTGGAGAATGCCCTGCCGGCTGTCGATGAGGATGATGGCGAGATCCGCCGTCGAAGCGCCGGTCACCATGTTGCGCGTATATTCCTCGTGGCCAGGCGTATCGGCGACGATGAACTTGCGTTTGGACGTGGCGAAATAGCGATAGGCGACGTCGATGGTGATGCCCTGCTCGCGCTCGGCCTCAAGCCCGTCGAGAAGCAAGGCGAGATCGATCTCCTTGCCGTTGGCGGCGCCGGGAGAGCCGACACGCCCGAGGTTTGCGAGCTGGTCTTCGAAGACCAGCTTCGCATCGTAAAGCAGTCGCCCGATCAGGGTCGATTTGCCGTCGTCGACCGAGCCGCAAGTGATGAATCTCAGGATCGACTTGTTGTCGTGCTCGGCCAGATGCGCTTCAATGTCATGCGGCGGTATAGATTGAACATACGACATCAGAAGTAGCCCTCCCGCTTCTTTTTCTCCATCGCCCCGACTTCATCCGTGTCGATCAGCCGGCTCTGCCGTTCGGACGTGCGCACCGTCAGCATTTCCCGCAATATCTCGGGAACGGTGACAGCGTCGGACTCGACCGCCCCGGTCAGCGGATAGCAGCCAAGCGTGCGGAAACGCACGAGCTGTTCGGTAACCTCCTCTTCGGGTTGGATGGGCATGCGGTCGTCGTCGACCATGATCAGCATACCCTCTCGCTTGACGACCGGGCGCCTGGCCGCGAAATAAAGCGGCACGATCGGAATTTCCTCGCGCAGGATGTACTGCCAGATGTCGAATTCGGTCCAGTTGGAAAGCGGGAAGACTCGCATCGTCTCGCCTTGTCCGACCCGCGTATTGTAAGTCTTCCACATCTCGGGCCGCTGGCGCTGCGGATCCCAGCCGTGCTGGGCGCTGCGAATCGAGAAGATGCGTTCCTTGGCGCGCGACTTCTCCTCGTCGCGCCGCGCGCCTGCGAGCGCCGCGTCGAAACCGTATTTCTCGAGCGCCTGCCGGAGCCCCATCGTCTTCATGACATGGGTGTGCACGTTGGAGCCATGCGTGAAAGGGCCGATGCCCTGATCGATCCCGTCCTGATTGACGTGGACGAGGAGATCGAAGCCGAGCTCTCGCGCCATCCGGTCGCGAAACTCGATCATCTCCCGGAACTTCCATCTGGTATCTACATGCAGGAATGGAAATGGCCGCTTGGCGGGGTAGAACGCCTTCATCGCCAGATGCAGCAGTACCGAGGAGTCCTTGCCGATCGAGTAAAGCGCGACCGGGTTGGAGAATGTTGCAACAACTTCTCGAATGACATGGATCGCTTCGGCTTCAAGCCGCCGAAGATGGGGAAGAGACATTTGTGGCCTTGTTCTATGTTCAGGAAACCTATCCGGGTTACGCCTCGGCAGCTCAGCTCGCTCAAGGCATCCCCAATGCGTGGGATCACCGCAGCAAGACGGTGGCGCGACGTAATGGCGCTAAGCAACGCCGCACTAAAGCGTTTGCGCTATCTGACGTTCCGCGCTGATGCGCCGGCGCCGAGCGAGATAGCGTCTTCATATGGGGCCGAGCTATTGCTGCTGGGACCGGAGCGCTCAATCGCAGGCTATTCCGTTGAGACCGTTCAGTATTGCTGACAGGTGCACTATCCATAATGGTTTCCTTCCTCAGCTTTCGGAAAGTGCAATGGCCATTATGCCGTTATCATCATTGCGCTGATAGGCTGGCGTATGCAAATGCAAGCCCACTCATCCGTAGGCCCGACCGCCCTCAAATCATTGCCATACCGCCGTTCACGTGAATGGTCTGTCCGGTGACATAGGCGGCGTGATCGGAAGCGAGATACGCAACGGCGGACGCGACTTCGGTACCGGTGCCCATGCGGTGGATCGGGATCGCCACCATGATTTTCTCCTTCTGTTTGTGATTGAGCTTATCGGTCATTGCCGATTCGATGAAGCCCGGGGCGACGCAGTTGACAGTGATGTTTCGCGTAGCGATCTCTTGCGCCAGCGACTTGGAAAAGCCGATCATACCGGCCTTGGAGGCGCAGTAATTGGTCTGGCCTGGATTGCCGATGGCGCCGGCGACCGAAGTGACATTGATGATGCGGCCATTTCGACGGCGTATCATCTGCTGGGTGATCTCGCGGGTCAGTCGGAACATGGCGGTGAGGTTGACCTCCAGCACAATGTCCCAGTCGGGGTCTGCCATGTGCAAGAACAATCCATCCTTGGTGATGCCAGCATTGTTGACCAGGATGTCGACGCCTTCAAGATCGGATTCCGCTCTCTGACCAAGCGCCTTGACTTCGTCTCGATTGGCCAGATTAGCCGGGAACAGCTTGACCCGGTCTCCAAGCTCAGTTGCCAGTGTCTCCAGTTTTTCAATTTGGGTGCCGTGCAGTCCGACGATAGCGCCCTGAGCATGCAGCAAGCGGGCGATAGCCCCTCCTATGGCTCCTGATGCGCCCGTGACGAGCGCCTTGCGCCCGGTCAATTCGAACATTGTCTTAACCTCTTCTCATATCGTGTAGGCTGGTGATGGTGTCTTTTAACGTCACCGCGCCAGCCGTCTTCGTGTTCATCGTGGCTTCCTTGCCGCGGCTGATCGTCGCCTTGCGCCGCAGCTCCGCCTTAATATTGCACAGCGGCGAGCCCGGCTTCGCGGCTGATACACGGCGCTAGGTCAGACAGCACCTTGCAAGCTCCGACTTGCTTGCTGCGATCCATTCACGCTGATGCCGGTACACGCCGGCAATGCCGCAAGAACAACCAGCATTACTTCATCGCGCCACCAGAAAAACTGCCTTACATGAACGCCGGCCAATCACGCGATCTCGTAGCGCTGGCCTAGGGTCAAACGCTGCCCAGACCAGTCGCTCCTTCTCCTGACGAGAGCCATGCCCGATCCCGCTTGACGGACTTCATTGATGCAACGGCACAGGGGGCGTCTCATGCCGCCCTGCAAGTGGTGATCATCGAGGAAGCAACTGACAGGCTCATACCTGCTTGAATGCCAGAACTGCGTTCGTGCCACCCATGGCGAAGGCGTTGCTCATGGCAACGCGCACCTTACGCTCACGCGGTACGTTTGGCGTCACGTCTAGATCGCAATCGGGATCTGGCTCACGATAGTTGGCGGTCGGCGGCACGACTCCTTCTTGGATCGCCATCACACAGGCGATCATTTCAAGCGCACTCGCTGCGCCGATACAGTGCGCGTGGGTGGACTTGGTGGAAGATATGGACATCGAATAAGCATGGTCTCCGAAGACGCGCTTGATAGCCGTAGTTTCGTTTTGATCGTTGGCCTTGGTGCCGGTGCCGTGCGCGTTGAGGTAGTCGACGTCCTCGGCATTCAGTCCTGCATCGGCAAGGCAAGCGCGCATCGCCGACTCCGGCCCATGGACAGCCGGCGCTGTGATATGGAACGCATCGGCGGAAAGGCCGACGCCGGCGACCTCCGCGAGTATTGTTGCACCGCGAGCGGTGGCATGTTCATAGCTTTCCAGCACGGCCATGCCTGCACCCTCGCCCAGTACCACGCCTTTCCTGCCGGCGGAGAAGGGTCGGCAAGTATCCGGAGCGAGTGCGCGCATAGCTTCCCATGCCTTCAGCACAATCCAGACTAGTGGCGCGTCGCTGCCCCCCGCGAGCATGACGTCGGCCCGGCCGCACTTGATCTGGTCTACCGCCGAAGCGATCGCATGGTTGGCCGAGGAACAGGCGGAGGTGACGCCGAAGACCGGGCCCCGCAGGCCGAGGCTCATGCTGACCTGGCAGGCGGCGGCACTCGGCATAGCCTTTACACCAGTGAAGATTTCAGTACGGGTCCCCCCGTCGACAAGGAGGGTACGGTATGCTTTTTCGGTAGCGTCCCATCCTCCCAAGCCGACGCCCACGGTCGCGCCGAACCGAAGGGCATTTCCTTCATTGCAGGAAAGCCCGGCCTGGCGCATGGCTTCGTGCGCTGCAATCACGGCAAGCACGCTAATGCGATCCATCGATACGAGCTGCTTGCGGTCGATGTTGTGGTCAGGCAGCGCCTTGATCTCAGCGCCCACTATGCCCTTCATGCCGTGAAGCTCTGTATTGAGAAGCGGCCCGATGGCGGAGCGGCCTTCGCGCATCCATTTCCAGATGGAGGTGGTGTCGGTGCCCAGTCCGCATAGGCCGCCCATTCCGGTGATGACAACGCGCCTGTCCATTCAAGCCCCCTTAGTGAGCAAGCCTCGGATGGCTCCCACTATGTCGCCGACGTTCTGGAGATCCGACCACGCCTCGGCCGTGTTCATCTCGATCCTGATACCGTAGGCCTGTTCCACGTCCCAGATGATGTCTGCCAATCCGAGAGAATCGACACCAAGCGCGGTCAATTCAGTGGCAGCCGTTAAATCGCCGACTATTAACGCGGTCTCTCCATCGCCGCCCTCCGATTCGACACGGTTCTTGATGATGCCAATGATTTCGCTTTCGAGTTGATCTACCATTCTGTTCCCTTTAGCTTGTGTTCGACGCACGGCGGCTCAAATTCCTGAGGCGGCCCGATACGAAAATTATCATCAGGCGTGCGCGACTGGCTTAGCCTAATGCCCGCAGAGCCGGACATCCGGCTGGTCTGTGCAGAAGCCTCCGATGACGAAGAACATCATTGGCCTCCCAATCGTGGGCAGCTTGTGCTACATATCAGTGGGATTGGTAAAATCGATTGTTTGGATGTCGGCCATCCGTGAAATGGATGTCTGTGACTAGTGGACGGCTATCCAGTGCACCAAGCACAACGACACATCTCTGCCGTAGATCACAACAATCAAATCGTCTGCCGGCGCGAGTATGTTTCTCCCTGCTACATTGCGCTCATCCCCTCTGCGGCTCGGCGTTCTCATATTCACAGGCTGGATCCCTCTCATAAAAACAATCGATTTTACCAATCTGGGCGACTGCGATTAAAACGCTAAGCAGTCCGGATTGCGAGTGAGCAGCGCTGAGGTGTCGGCCGATAGAAGCACGAAACTAGCAAACGTCGAGCTCTGATCGAGTCATGAATGGAAGCTAACCATAGGTGATCAACGCTTAAGAGCAGCGCGCTCCCCAGACTAAGCAAGACGGCGGGCGAACATAATCCTCCGCTGAAACCACCACAACTGCTAAATGGAAACACGCCTGAATGACCCATTCCACGCTGCCGCCTCAGCCATTTGCAATCCTTGCAATGCCAAGGACCGGTACACACTACTTGGAAGAATTGGTGAACGAGCATCCGAATGTATTGAGTAACGGTGAATTGCTCAATACGTACGACACGAACTGGCCTGATAAAGAACGCCTGCTACTCAGCGATCGAGAGCTTCTTGAGCGTGCCTTCTTGCGCTATCCCCCACAAAGCGACAAGAAGGTGACCCATGTGGGTTGCAAGATCAACGAGCCTCAGTTTCAGGAGCGTCCGAGCTTTTTTGCCGAGCTGACCGCTTGGCCTGGACTTAAGGTTATCCTTGTGATTCGCAGAAACACATTAGAGTCGCTAAGATCGTTTGTGCAGGCAAGGCAAACCCGCCAGTGGCTCAAGTTCAAGTCGGACAGTTCAGCTCCTCCACCTCCGGTGATGTTGCCATTCGCCACCTGCGAAGCCTACTTCAAAGCTGCCGACGATTTCCACGCTCGAGTGGTGAACGCCTTTGATTCAAGCAGGATACGTTTAATCGAGTACGAGAGGCTCCTTCGCGATCCCCTCCCTTGCGTGGCAAAGGCCTTAGATTTCCTCGGCGCTCCTGCCCTACAGCTTGCTGATCGCGGTATTCTTCGGCGTCAAGAGACGCGTCCGTTGGACCAAACGGTACGGAACTTTCATGAGTTGCGGGTTCACTTCGCGAATGGACCTTACGCGAGGTTCTTTGAGCTTGCTAACAACTGATTTGACAGCACAAATTCTCGGCATATTCCAATTCAGCATGCCGATGCTGCCATTCGGAATTGCGTACGCCTAGGAATTTGCACCAAATAAACGCGATGGACGGAAAGGGACCGATGCCTGAAGTCACTAGGGCATGCAACTTGCGACGATGGGTACGCTAAGCTCATGTCGATTCACGCCGGGTCGGACCGTATCGTTAGGCAGAAGCCAGGGAGCGTTATTGCGTTCTCGACGGTGCAGATCGTCCAAAGTATGGATGGCGCGCAGCAGAGAGAGCACCTCTGAAAAGACCGGTGCCTCCTAGGGCTCCTCATGGTTTTAGCATCGTCAAGACTCTGCTGCGCGTGCAATTTCCCACACCGCGACGGAATGCGGCGGCTAAGCATAGTTCCGTCTCAGCGGATCGCAGTCCGCGCTGGCGACGTGGGGCGACTGACGGAACACCTACGTTCGGAGCAGGGTCGCGTATTGTCATCGGTAGTGAGGTAGTGATGAGAGGAGCATTTGACACAACGCCGCGAACCCGCCGGGATTGGGGCGTGCACAGCCGCTATGACCGCTCGCTCATCGTTGCAACTCGATCCTCGCTCGTGCCCCCTTGCGACTTCGGCCGGTTGACGAAAACGGCGGTGTCTGGACCCAGCCGCATGTGGTAGGCGCGCTCGGACTCACCCCCTCCCGGGTGTGAGTCATAGGGTAAATCGCGCATCGACCGGGTCCTCCACCGCCCTGGGATAGTTCAATCGTCAAACCGTCGTCATTCATTATGCTCACCCATCCTCGCCTATTCGCTAGTCTTCGTCTAACCGGCCGTGGACGCTGCGGCGGCGATTTCGCCACGCAGCCAGCGATGCTCTGGGTCTCGATGGCACCGCTCGTGCCAGATCAGCGCGACTTCGTATGGTCTCAGTTCCACAGGCGGGGGAATCACCGCGAGCGACAGCATGGCGGCGACACGGGTCGCCACGCGGCTTGGTACAACCAGCACTGAGTCAGTCGCCGCGATCAAGACCGCCGCGGTCAGTACGGTGGAAACCACCATCGGATCACCACGCTGCAGTCCGAGTTTGGTTAACCTGTCATAGATCTGCCCGAAAAGCTCGCCAGGTTCCGAGGCAATGGCGACGTGGCGCAAGGCCGCGAAAGCCTCGATCGTCCACTCCTGCGCCAAGGCCGGGTGATTGTGGCGTAGCACGCAGGTGAAGCTGTCGGCGTAGAGTCTGCGCCGCAAGTAGCCGAGCGGAGCGGCGCCCATCTGCCCGACGACTACGTCGATCTCACCTTGCTCAAGTAACCCCAGCGCGCCGCCCAAAAGCGGATCGGTCACAATGTCGAGATGAGGGGCGCGCTCGTGTAACCGCGGCAACAGATGTGGCAGCAGAACCACCGCTTGGTGATCGGGCATAGCCATTGTCACCTTCCATCGCCGTTGCGCCGGAGCCAAGCTGAGGTTCATCATCTGGCGAATCGCGTCTAGTACTGAAGGCAGCATCTGGGTCAAGCATTCAGCCAGAGGCGTCAGGACCAAGCCTCTAGAGCCGGCAACCAGAAGATCGTCCTTTAACATGCCGCGCAGCCTTGACAAGGCTCTGCTCATCGCCGGTTGGCTACGGCCCACGTGCTGGGCCGCTTGAGTAATGTGCCGATACTGCAGCAGAGCCTCAAGATCCACCAGTAGGTTTAGGTCGATGGACGCAAGGTTCGGCATTTGCCGTTGTTGTGCGGCGTCACTGACACCGGTAAATTTGGCCCTATGCGGCCGCTTCCAAGTGGGCTGATCCATGGATCTATTCTCCTCGGCAGGTAATGTTCCCGCGCCACATCCCGGAGATCCAGGTCGTCACAATATGGGTGTGCGTGCCAAAGACTTTCCTGGCCCGCCGACAAATGGGAAGCGTCGTGATTTTCCGTTAATCAGAAGTACTTGGCTGTGACGCCCCCCGGGCCTCGCAGGCCTAGCCTGATGCGTGTCGAAGACCCGCTGGTCCAGAATGCTTTCGAGGAACTGCCGGCTCACATCATATTTCAGTGCCAACGAGCAAGCCGCAAAATGATCTCGCCAAAGTGGCCCCGCCTGAAACTTACTGAAGAAAACTGCCTCAACACATCTGAGGCCCTGGTCGCAAATCATGCTTTCATTGCAAAGGAGTCTGTCGGAATTGATCTCGCTGCCCACTTCTGCCCTCCGGTTATATCTAACGTTCTTGTAATGGCATTCGGCGAGACAGGAGAAATCGCGTTTTCGCATGACTGTCATCCACGTTTTGGATACATAGCCTCACTCAACGGCCGGTAAGCAGCCGCCCCTGCACTTCACTATCCATCATACAGGGTCTTCACCCGGCGCGAGCTCTGTTAAGGAGACTCTTGAAACGGTTTCAAATGCCCATTGCCTGCAGCGCTGATGGAAGACCGTCGAGACCGGCTTGCTGTCGAGGCCGCCGTCGGGCACGCGCCCGCCTCGGCAAGGCGGTCGGGGGACGCCCTGTCAAGTTTTCAGGAGAGAGCGATCGCTAGAGGAGGTTGGCTCCGAATACGTGGCCTTTCGGACCTGCCACTGAACTTTTCATCCAGCGGCGATTAGAGCCTCGACCGTTTTCGATACACCAACTGGCTCGGTTGCGGCGATGATCCCAGGATAGGCTGCCGGGGTGCGGTATCCGAGCGACGAGTGCGGCCGGAACGTATTGCAGTCGTCGACCATTTGGAAATGGCCCTGCTGGCATGGCTGAGACCGAAGAACAGACTCTCGTTCAGCAGCTCGTCGCGCATGCGGCCGTTGCACCTCTCGACATAGCCGTGTCTCACATCGGCTTTCCCGGTGCGATGTAGTGCCACTCGACCTTGTGCGCCTTCGATCAGGCAAGGATGGCTTCCGAGGTGAACTCCATGCCATGATCGGAGACGATCATGCCAGGTTTCCCGCCCGCGCCGTTCAAGGAGCGCCGTCACCTCCCGTGCTACACGACGCCGGGCGATCGAGGTGTCTGGGATCGCTGCCAGACATTCGCGCGTCACGTCATCGACGATGTAGAGCACACGGAACCTCCTTCCGCAGGCGAACTGGTCGTGTACGAAATCCAGCGACCAGCGGGCATTGGTTTTAGCCTTGACGAGGATCGGCGCACGCGTGCCGCCGGCACGCCGTCTGGCTTCCGTTTGCGAACCGAAAGCGCTTCCTTGCGGTACAGCCGATAGACGCGGTTGACCCCGGACGGCTCTTCTCCCGCCTGAGCAGGACGAACAGCCGCCGATAGCCGAAGCGCCGTCGCTCGTTGGCGAGCTCTCGCAGTCTCGCTCGCAGTTCGACCTCCGGCGGTCGGCAAGACCGATAGCGCACCATCTTCCGATCAGCGGATATGATCTGGCAGGCCCGCCGCTCCGAGAGGCCCATGACGGTCTTCAGATGGGCGACGGCTTCACGCCTGGCGGCAGGCCGTAACATTGAAGAAGCTCGCGGAGTGCGGCGGCACCCAGCATCTGCCCGGACAGCATCTTCTTCAGCTTGGCGTTCTCCTCTTCGAGCGCTTTCAGGCGCTTCGCCTCGGAAACCTCCATGCCGCCGTGTTTGGCTTTCCAGTTGTAAAAGGTCGCTTCCGAAACCCCGTGCTTGCGGCAGAGCTCAGCCACCTTCGCACGGCCTCCTGCTCCTTCAGCATGCAATAATCTGCTCTTCCGTAGATCTCTGCTTCTTCGATGCGTCCGTCCTGAGAAAATTACCCGTGGCAGATCACGTCTTCCATGCGGTCGATTTGCATCTCGGGGCAATGAGTCTTCAACCATACCCAGCGCGCATGATGGGATACGCACTTTGCATGGCGTGGGCTGACCGGTGGCCACTAATATGGCCATCCTTTATCTGACTATCGGAGCGACGCGATTGATGTACTCAGGAAACTCCCGGAGAGAAGGCGCTGCCACGGCAGATGGTCTCGCTCCGAACGCCGCGCACAGGTTGACCGGGGCGTCCTCGTCCTCGGCCATGCCGTCGAAATTCGAGTGGTGCGCACCAGTGACATCTGACTGGTATGCCCAAGAGGCTGCTGACCTTTAACGACAGGGAAAGGGCCAAGCGGGTCTGCATGAGGCGGCTCGGGCTGACTCATCGATGATTCGCAGCCGGTGGCCGCCTGGCACCCCTGGCGGAAGAAATGGGGCACTAGAAGGTGCGCTCTGCCCACCGCGCTCGCACGACAATTCCGTTCGCACGTGGAAGGCGATTGTAGGTAAATGTCAGGAATGCTCCACGCAACGAAGTGACGCTTCGCTGGGTTTCGGCGGCCTTGAGCTCGGCCAGCTCTTCAGAAGGTCGTGTGCATTCGTCCGTCGGCCGACAAGCGTATGTGTTCCTTCGGTGCCTGACGCCTGAGACTAGCATGTCCGAGCGCTAGTTGGTCTTGCATCGAGTGCATTGAACAGAGCTGTCCTGCCGTGCTGACGACGTCCGGCGAAATGTTCGCCTTTACTGATTGGTCGGATGGTGACCTTTCAACTATGGATACAAACGAAGACATGCGTTTCAAAGGTCTTGATCTAAATCTCCTCGTCGCACTCGATGCACTGATGACCAAACGAAGCGTTACCGCAGCGGCACGCAGCATCAACCTCAGTCAACCGGCAATGAGCTCGGCCATCGCTCGCCTACGCTCCTATTTCCAGGACGAGCTTTTTAGGATGCAAGGCCGCGAACTTATCACAACACCGCGTGCGGAGGCGCTCGCCCCTGCGATCCGGGACGCCCTGCTGCACATACAGTTCTCCATCATTTCCTGGGACATGTTCAACCCAGCCCAATCGGATCGATGTTTCAGGATCATTCTTTCCGACTTCATGACACTCGTATTCTTTGAGAAGGTCGTGGAGCGCGTGGCTCGGGAGGCTCCCGGCGTCAGCTTCGAGTTGCTGCCTCCCGACGACAATCCCGACGAGCTTCTCCGGCGCGGTGAAGTCGATTTTCTGATTTTCCCGGACGTGTTCATGTCGAGCGTACATCCCAAAGCGAAACTGTTTGACCAGACACTGGTTTCCGTCGGCTGCCTCACGAACGAACAGCTGCTAGGGGATCTCTCGTTCGAGAGATATATGTCGATGGGGCATGTTGCAGCCCAGTTCGGACGTGCGCTGAAACCTTCCGTCGAACAATGGCTATTACTTGAACACGGATACAAGAGACGTATCGAACTCGTCGTGCCCGGTTTCAATTTAATTCCGCCGCTGCTTTCGGGAACCAAACGTATAGCCATTATCCCATTGCGGCTGGCCAACCACTTTGCGAAAAACATACCCTTGCGGATCGTCAAGCATCCGCTGCCACTCCTCTCGTTCACGGAGGCTGTCCAGTGGCCGGCTCTCCACAACAAGGATCAGGCAAGCATCTGGATGCGGGAAATTCTCTTGGATGAGGCCGCCCGAATTGCTGCTTCGCGCGAGACCGCAGGGTGTCTTGGGCGTTAGACATTGACGGATGCGGCATTGTTTCTCTTCGCTCTTTTCAGCAGATCGAGATAGACTAGGCCTTTCACGCCGACTTTCCGACTGGTGTCGCCGGAGCTACGCACCGGAGGCATAACCGGCTGGTCGGTGCGAAGCAGCGAACGCCAATGGCATCCACTCGAACTGGTGAAACGCCGCCTGCACCCGCCTCCTCAGCCAGTTGACGTTCGAGTTGTGAGACGGACAGTTCAGAGTGGGAGTGGTACTCCGCCGTGCTGGGCCTCCTGATGCGCAGATCTGTCGACATTGAAGTCTTTACTTGGAGCTGTGATTGCGGTTCTCGCTGAAAATACCAAAAATGCGCAGCCGCGCGGATAGCTGCGCTATTGCAGCTAGACAGACCAGCAAGAGCACACTTCCGAAATAAGCTAGTTGGAAGAGCAGCAAGCAAGCCAGCGTCGTAACGATGAAGCCGGGGCAGGGCTGCAGGGCAAAGTAGATTGCGAGAGAACTGGCGCACAGGAGCAGCCATAGGATTAGACAAACGAATCTGAAGGACAATGACGTTCTCCTTGGTTTGCCATCGGATCATGCGGCAACCTCGGCAGCGTCCAACTGAGCAATAGTGTCCAACATTTTTAGATAACTGCCGTGACCCAGGTATAACTTAGCGGATCTTCGGCGGATCATTTGAAGCTGAGCCGGTAATCGTCATACAGTCGTTTGGGCGTAAGTAGCATTCGCCCGAGTCCTACGGCTGATCGCGATCGGAGGTTAACAGAAGGCTCGCGCGCTCCCTGGCTAGGAGGCCCGCCCTCCGCGTAGAGATATTGTGTCTCCACAGCAGAATCGATTCGGCGTCGCCGGCGGCGGGGTCAGAGCGGCGTCACGGCGAAGTTGGCTCATAAGCTCGGCGGGGCCTCCCCGCTTCCACGATCCGCAGAAATCTTGAGCTCGGGTCAGCGGCGATGCAGTTGATGAATGGCTCGTCATCACTGTCATCGGGGTCATCGGTCGGAACACTTAACGATATCATCAGTCACTCCTCGTCTACGAACCGGTCATGCTTTTCGCCGATGCGCTCCGGTGTACTGATAGTGGCTATCGGCCCGCCCCCATCATGCAAAGCCGACATCCCGGTATGCTCCCGGTGTATAGTCATAAGCATGAGTTTTCAGCCCGCCCTGAAGACCCTCCAGCATGAAGTTCGAATACCACTCCCCGAAATTGCATGACGCCGCCCTCGTCTTTAGTCGAATAAGGGCCCGATTCGTAGGCCGGAGAGTGGATGCCAAAGGCACTTTCCTCGACGATCTGCCGGTCCCGGTCATTGGTTTCCGTCCAGACATGCGTGAGATCCTCGATCGTATAGTCGAGCAACCCTCGACCGGATCCTTGTTGATGAGCCACTTGGTCGTAACCTCAGTCAATTCGGGTAGCGCGCGGATCGCGTGATCGCCGAGGATATGGATTTGCTCCAAATCTATGGTGGTAGTCAGGGTCGACATAGAAGGATCGCCGTCAACGCAATTCGGCCGTAGGGTGCACAGGAACGCCCATCGGTTCGAGAGTTTCGAATGACATCGCCGTTCTACCGGTTCTTCTGTCCGATCACGCGGCAAGTATGTCAGCCGCGACATGAGTCTGGCAGTCCCTGGGGCAGACGCGGGCGCATGCTCCGCAGCCGATGCAACGGCCACGGAAGTCGACGACCATGATCATACGATTGAGCTCACCACCGAAATCGTCCTCTTCGCCATCGAATGGGCCGAGAATTTCACCTACATCATCTATGCCGTGAAGGTGCATAACCTCGCGCGAGCAGACTTTAAAGCAGCGACCGCAGCCGATGCAGGTCGCACCGTCGATGGCGGATAGATATTTTGGCATCCATCTGGATCCGTCGCGCGTCACGAATGAGCTTATCATTGTGCATTCTCCGACTGAGCAAGTTCTCTTTTCACAGCGTCCAACTCAGCAAAAGCGCGAAACGCTTTTTCCGCGACTGCCATGATTTCGGTCCACTTACTTGGAAGATCCTCGGCGAGGTCGTGCAATTCCATCATTGCAGTTCCGGGCCCGCGACTGCAGTTTCCGCATCCGTTTCCTCAGTTCTTCAGATCTGACATGATCTCTTCCCCTTCATCCCAAATATGGATGAGTTCGCGCACTGCGACCGCATCGTTGACCAGCTCCGTACTGCCTTGGCCGACCTTCAAAGCGTGTTAAAGGTGAATCGGTGCACGTCACAAAGGGCCTTCAGCACTCGACGAGCCGTTTGGTCGTAAATAGCACTCGCCCTAAACTCTCACTGGCGGAACTCTCCGCCGGCGAGATCATTGAGATCGTTCCCTCCTCGATAGAGCGGTCGACGGGCCCTCCACAGCCAGCCGGATCAGGAACCCTCGATTACCGGGATGGCGCGGCGCTGTTCTTCATGACGGGAAGTTGACCAGTAGCTCGGCACCGCACTTGCGCTCCGACGATGCTTAGGGATCCTGAGCATGGATCGGCCCAGGAGGCCGCCAGATGAGCGGAGCGGAAAGGGCCTTGCTATCATTGGCGGCAGGGGCGACCCGCCGGATCAGTAACGGGCTCATCATTCAGTCCTCGTCCTCAAAGTCGGCTCTCTTTTTAGCTGCACCTGCATCCGCCAACATTTTGCGCAGCCAAGGTGGAGGAGCCGTCTGGAGCATTGTCTGGACGCTCGACAATACTTGCCTCATGGAGACAGCCTGCTGTGCTTTGATCGGATGAATCTTTGCGGAAATTACCTTGGCGGCCGAAGGACCGCCGATGGCGAGACAAAATAAAAGCTGGCAGCCCTTCAACGCGGACACCCTCGACCGGATGCGGCCGTCACCTTCAGTGCGATGCCTTCCGCTCTCGTCCGAAGCGTCACCGAACTCAATGGCTTCCATGAACTGCGACTTGTGAGCTGTCACGTCGTAGATGGCAAAACGCTTGGCCGACCCGAAATGTGCGTTCAGCCCTTTCATATCTTCAGTAGCAATCGCAATGCGCAATGCGCCTACCGGCCGGTCCGAAATCTCTCTCTGGGACTGATCGCTGACGAGCGAGAGACGACGAATGGAGATCATTTGGCAATTCCCCGACTACAGAGTGCATTTAGTGGGTGTCGCGAGAGGAGTGCAAGAAGTTGGAAAGTTCGGAGTGAAGCCGGATGTATCGCGCAGAAAACACGCGCAGCGGGCAAACCTCTAACAAACCAGAAAAATAGGCGTTTATGGACGGGCACTAACGTAGTTCACGTCGCTTTATTTCCTAGATTGCTTCAAGTGCTTCCGCGACTGTCCAGCCTGGAGATACCGCCGCGCCCAGAAGCTTGGCCTCCTTTTCCTGCTCAAGTTTCATGCACAAAAACTCTAGTGCCTCCTGGACCGTTGAATGTGATTCCCCGGACCTACGATATGGACGGATGAAAATCGATGGCGATATGGCACAGACCTTCCTCCTTCAGGCGACGACAAGCTCACCGAAGTTGCGGGGGATCTTGCCGCTAAGCTAAATCACAGTAGCGCTTCCTCCTCGGACATCTCCTCTCCTCGCGCAGGAGCCATCTCCCATGGCGCCGGTTCGCGCACCTGCGCCCAGATCGGGTTGTGGATTGATAGGTCGATCTGGCGCGCGAGTTCCACTACGCCGTGGTAGCCGGCGTAGGAGTGCTGGCGCTCCTGGTTGATATCGAGCCAGGGCATTTTGGCCTTGAGCGCTATAAATTGGGTGCGTCCGCCCGACAGCATGATATCAGCCTTATGATCCGATAGAGCCGAGTAAAGCTCGCGCGGCGTCGTCGCCCCACTCATACTATCGTTCGTGAGCATCTGCTTAAGACGCTCCTTATCATTGTCTGTCGATTTCTTAATTGACGTACCCGCGATTTCCAATCCGATCTCCATCAGCGCATGTGCGACGGACCAGGATTTTACCCCCCCGGTATTGAGAAGCACGCGCTTGCCTTGCAGCCGAGGTCGATAGACCTCAAGTCTCCTCCACGCCCTTGCCTCTTCTTCTACGATCAGTGCTTCGGTGCGACTGATTAGGTCCGGACCGGCTCCTTGCTTTACAAGCAGTCCAGCGATCTGCCTGAGTGCTTCCGAAGTGTCGGTGATGCCATAGAAAGAGCCCTCGAAAAAGGGAATGTCCCAGCGCTCCTGCATCTTGCGTGCGAGATTGATGAGCGCCGTTGAGCACACCATCATAGCTGCGCGTGCTCGGTGCGCTGTGGCAATATCGAGATAGCGCGAGTCGCCTGGAATACAGGCGCGGACGCGAACACCAAGCTTGTCCAACAGCGGCCTTACCTGCCAGAATTCGCCGGAGAGGTTGAATTCGCCAAGGATATTGATGTCGCTAGACCGGGCATCATCGGGCTCTACGGTCCCGATGACATGATCGAGCAAGGCTTCCCCCGCCAGTTTGTTGCCCAGGTTCTTTGAGCCGACGAAGCCCGGCGCATTGACCGGCACGACCGGCAAGCCGAACTTTTCCGCCGCACGCCTGCACACCGCGTCTATGTCGTCGCCAATCAGTGCCGTAACGCAGGTCGCATAGACGAAGACCGCCGCCGGGGCATACGCCTCGTTGATCTCGCGGATTGCTTTGAAGAGCTTTCGCTCGCTATGCCCCATCACCACGTCGAATTCGGTAACATCAGTGGTAAAGCTTGTGCGCCACAGCATGTGACTCGAAGAAGCCGTGCCGCGATTGTCCCAGGAGTTGCCCTCACAGGCGAGCGGTGCATGGATCAGATGTGCGACGTTGGTGATCGGCTGCAGTGCCACCTTTGCCCCGTCAAATGCGCAGCCGCCGGCTGCCGCGCCCGGCATCGGCGGCTGCGAACAACCCTTCTTTCGCACCTTAAAGTCCTTGCTGCGGTTTCTTTCGCAGGCAGGTTCGTTGAAGAAGTCCTGATTTTTAGCACTGAGCGAGGGCATGGCGCTGGCCTCCGTGGCAATCAGAAGGTCGCCGGCTTTGGCCGTCCGCTGCTCTAGCGAGTAAGGTCATAAGAATAGTCCGTCACTCCCACCTGCATCGTCTCACGATCGAGTCGGTCGAAGATCTTATCGAGGATCGTCGTCAACACACGCAGTCCACCTTGATAGCCCATCAGGGGAAAACGGTGATGGTGGTGCCGGTCGAAAATCGGAAACATCAGCCGGATCAGCGGCGTGCCGGTATCGCGCTCCAGATACTTGCCATAGGAATTGCCGATCAGCAGGTCCACCGGCTCGGTGAAAAGGAGTGAGCGCATTGCCCAGAGATCCTTGCTCGCCCAAACCTGTGCATCATTGCCCAGGGGCGAGGATGCGAGCAGCTTTTTCATCTCAGCTTCCCAGGCTGGGGTGCCGTTGGTTGCGAGGCAGTGGGTTGGCTCCCCTCCAGTCTCCATGATGAATCGCGCTACGGCGTATACGAAGTCGGGGTCGCCGTAGATCGCGTATTTCTTACCGTGCAGCCAAGACTGGCTGTCCGCCATCGCGTCGACGAGCCGGCCGCGCTCCAGGCGGATTGCCTCGGGGATTTCCCTGCCGGAGATCTCCGATACTTTCACCAGGAACTCGTCTGTCGCCTTGACACCGAGAGGATAGTGAAAGGACACCGTCGACTGTCCGGCCGCTTTGCAATATTCCAGGGTTCTGCGAGTATTGTATTGCTGCAGTGACACTGTCGCCTCGGCATTCAATGCCGCTCTCACGTCCTCGATCTTGGTGCCTCCGTCATACATGCGGAACTCACCATCCGAGGGCGTATCAAATTGGTCGGAGGCATCTTGGATGAACGTATAGGAAACTCCCATCAAATTGAGCAGGCGCTTCAACTCGCGATTGTTCCCGACGCAGAATCCATCGAAACCCGGGATGATGTTGATCGAGCCAGGGTTTACAGTGCGCTGCTCGCCCTTCCAGAAATTCTCCAGCACGCCTTTAACCATGCTGTCATAGCCATCGACATGGCTGCCGACGAATGCCGGCGTGTGCGCAAAAGGGACATCGAAATCATGGGGGACGGCGCCTTCGTCCTTGGCATTTTCAATGAAGCCGTGCAAGTCGTCACCAATGACCTCCGCCATGCACGTGGTCGACACGGCGATCATCTTCGGATCGTAGAGCTTATAAGTATTGGCTAAGCCATCGACCATGTTCTTCAAGCCGCCAAATACCGCAGCGTCTTCTGTCATCGAAGATGAGACCGCCGACGACGGCTCCTTGAAATGGCGCGACAGGTGCGAACGGTAATAGGCAACGCACCCTTGACTGCCATGCACAAACGACATTGTTCGCTCAAACCCGGCCGCCGCAAAAACCGCGCCAAGCGGCTGACAGGCCTTGGCCGGGTTCACGACGAGCGCTTCGCGGGCAAGATTTATTTCGCGATAATGCCAGGTTTTAGTGAATTCGCGTTGATCAGTGACGGTCCGATCCGGGTATGGTCGTTCGAAGTTTCGCTTCTTTTCGGCCAACATTTTCCTATATTCCGGCTCGCGGAAAAGGGGAGCATGGTCGAGCACTTTCTCGGCGGATTGCGGCATGTGGTAACCTCTTCCATATCGGCATCGTCTTGCGGCGGCACAGAGACGTTCGAGACGTTGCTGATCTCTCGCGGGGGAGAGATCAGACTCTCATTCAGCGGCACCTGATGCCGCAGGCATTGTCACCTTCTGCCAGGGCGCGTCGTAGAGGTCCCAGACCGGATTATTGACCGCAAGGTCCATGTCGCGGGCGAAGATCGCGAAGCCGTCATAGCCGTGATACGGTCCGGAATAATCCCAGGAGTGCATCTGGCGGAATGGGATGCCCATCTTTTGCACCGAGTATTTTTCTTTGATGCCGGAGCCGACGAGATCGGGGCGAATCCTCTCGATGAACTTTTCGAGTTCATAGCCGGTGACATCGTCATAGATCAGCGTGCCCTCCTTCACGTAGTGGCCAGTGCGCTGATAATCGTCGTTGTGGGCGAATTCGTAACCGGTCCCTACGATCTCCATGCCGAGGTCCTCATAGGCAGTAATAACGTGACGTGGTCGCAAGCCGCCGACGTAAAGCATTACCCTTTTGCCGTGAAGGCGCGGCCAGTACTTGTCGATCACAGCATCGGTCAAGCCACTGTACTTCGCGATTACCCTCTCAGCCCTTTCCTCGATTTCCGGCCCGAAATGTTTCGCTATCTGGCGCAACGAGGCTTCGATCTGGGATGGACCGAAAAAATTGTACTCCATCCAAGGAACACCATACTTTTCCTCCATGTGCCGGCAGATGTAATTCATCGACCGGTAGCAGTGGATAAGATTTAGCTTTGCGGTCGGCGCGCGCTCTATCTCCGCGAGTGTGGCGTCCCCCGACCAGTTGCCGACCACGTGCAGCCCGATCTCCTCTAGCAGGATGCGCGATGCCCAGGCGTCACCGCCGATATTGTAGTCACCGATCACGTTAACGTCGTATCGACCAGCTTCGTACGCGACCTCGGTCGTGTCGAAAACCCAATCACGTATCGCGTCGTTAGCAATGTGATGTCCGAGGGACTGCGATACACCGCGGAAGCCTTCGCAACGCACCGGCACGATTGTTGTGTTGTACTCCTCAGCCTTCTTTCGCGAAACCGCCTCGATGTCGTCACCAATCAAGCCGATGGGACATTCCGACTGCACGGTAACACCGTTGTTCAGCGGAAACAGTTCCTCGATCTCGTCGATGATCTTTTCTAGCTTCTTGTCACCACCGAAGACGATATCCTTCTCCTGAAAGTCGGAGGTAAACTGCATCGTCACGAAGGCGTCGATGCCCGTCGTACCGACGTAATAGTTGCGGCGCTGTGACCAGGAATATTGGCCGCAACCGACCGGGCCGTGCGAAATGTGCACCATGTCCTTTATCGGACCCCAAACAACGCCTTTGGAACCGGCATAGGCGCAGCCGCGGATCGTCATTACGCCCGGGATCGACTTGATGTTCGACTTTACGTCGCACTCGGAAACCACCTGTCCTTCCTCGGCGGTCTCCTGCTTGTTCCTTGCGACACTCAGGTGCTTTTTACGGCGCTTCGCCGCCTTGTCAGGATAGTGCGATAGCACTTCTTCGATAAGCTTCTCGTGCAAAGCATCGTCATTCTCATAGTCGAGGCTCATTTGGGCCTGCCCATTTCACGATCTAGGTGACACCTCATCAATGGCGCCGTTTGTGGAATGGCACGCCGCGTCCAGCTGCGCCACCCTCTCGGCGGCGATTCAGTGGGGGGCTATTACCTTGGCTTCCTTGGCGTGGAGTTCGGCAAGCATCTGCTCGTCGCTCTTCATGATTCCAAAGTCGAGCAGCATGTCCTCCAGTTCCTCCATAGTGATCGGTGTAGGGACGGTGCCTCGGCCGGAATTTGCATGGATCTTTTCAGCCAGGGCGCGATATTCCCCGGCTTGCTTAGAGTTCGGCGCATATTGGATCACTGTCATCTTTCTGAGCTCTGCGTGCTGAACGATATTGTCGCGCGGCACGAAGTGGATGAGCTTGGAATTGAGGCGGGCGGCAAGTGCCTCGGCGAGGTCGAGCTCCCGATCGGTCTGGCGCTCGTTGCAAATCAAACCCCCCAGGCGCACGCCGCCGGCATGGGCGTACTTCAGGATACCCTTCGCGATGTTGTTGGCGGCATAGAGCGCCATCATCTCACCGGACATGACGATGTAGATTTCCTGAGCCTTGTTTTCGCGAATAGGCATCGCAAAGCCGCCGCATACTACGTCCCCTAGCACGTCGTATGAGACGTAATCGACATCGTTGTAAGCGCCGTTCTCTTCCAGGAAGTTGATCGAGGTGATAACGCCGCGTCCGGCGCAGCCGACGCCCGGCTCTGGGCCACCGGACTCCACGCACTTGATGCCTCTGTAACCCACTTTGAGCACGTCCTCGAGCTCGAGGTCTTCGACCGAACCTTCGGTTGCCGCAAGATGCAGTACGGTGTCCTGTGCCTTTGCGTTCAGGATGAGGCGCGTGGAGTCCGCTTTCGGATCGCAGCCGACAATAAGGATCTTTTGCCCCAGGTCGACAAGCGCGGCGAGTGTATTTTGGGAGGTCGTGGACTTGCCGATACCTCCCTTACCATAGAACGCGATCTGACGCAGAGCTGCCATCTTGCTTCCTTTGTTGTTTAAACTATTTCGGTTGTTCGGACACATGAATGCGCAACAGCATGCGCGCCCAGGGCTGATCGTGCAAAAGTCGTGCCAGCCGCAGGAGTGTCTGAAATAAACTACTCGGCTTTCTTTCAGATAGTTAGATCTGGAAATTGACCATATGGTTGAGCGAACAACTCTTGTCGCTAAGCCGACAAGGGCTACGGATAGTGTCGTATGGGCGGTTGTCACGCGTCAGAAATCGCTCAACGAATTGCCGCCGTGCGTGGAAGCCCTTGTGACCGGGCGACGACACGCCGAGTGGCCGCTGGAGAGGCGATGACGCTGTACGGGCTGCTCTGGGTAGCGGCTTCTTTTTGCGCCTTCCTCGCGATCGGGAACGACAGAATTTCTGCCGCATACGCTTAGCTGCTGTGAACGCGAGTGCATTCCCGCCGCGGGGGGAACAAAAGAGAGCGGCCCAAAAAACCGGGCGGCTGATGTCGCAATCTCGCTCCAGGAGCCACCGGACCCGCCTGCTCGAGCGTACTTGCGGGTTGCCGGCATCCCTCCGAGTCCGGTGGCCCTCGCCAGTGCACGCTTCTCGCGGCGGCCTTGGACAGAGGATGGATGTTCATCGTTTCGCGATATTTTGCGACCGTGCGCCTGGCGATATCGACACCTGTCTTCTTGAGGACGTCGACGATGTCGTCGTCCGAGAGCACCGCTGAGTTCCAGATGATCTATCTGAAGCAGCTGGATTGCCTGCATCAGCTGCGGCGTCATAGTCAGCGAATGCGACTGCGACTGTCTTAAATGAAGGCTGGGGGAAAGGCCATGCTAACGCGATGCTCCCGTCAATGTTGCCGAAGCCGTGCCCGGTTTTACGGCGAGTGCATTTTGGAGATTGTGGACTTGCGGATATCCCCCTTACCGTCGAACGCGATCTGACGCAGAGCTGCCATCTTTCCTTTGTTGTTTAAACTAGTTCGGTTGTTCGGGACAAATGAATGCGCACAGCAGGGGCACCACACTGGGTGATCTTGCAAAAGTCGTGCCAGGCCGCAGGAGTGACCAAATAAAGCTTAGAGCCTTTTTTCAGATAGTTAGGTCTGGAAATTGACGATATGGTCGAACGTACAACTTGTGTCGTTAAGCCGACAAAGGTGACGAACATTGTCGTATGCGTGGTCGTCACGCGTCCGGTCGGTAAAGGTCCAAACGATCGAAGGGGCCTGCAATAAGGCCATGCTCGTGCATTCGCACCAACCACACCCGCGGCAAATATAAGACGCCCCATCACCAAAGTCTCTCTCCAAGCGATCAACACCTGCTGCGACAGAGCCGTGCAGCGGGTTGGCTATTCCGATGGTCTTCAGCCAGCGATAATGAGGAGCGACTTGCCCGTCTGGACGACGGCGTTGAGGATCGGGAGGAAGCATCGCCTGCAGGTTGGAGAGCTTCTTCTTGAGCAGGCGCGCATGATGCATGTCCGAACAGACGCAGGGGTGTCCCCGAACATAGCAGCCGCAGACAAAATGTCCGGTTCCACGGGACGTGTTGGGATACAACACGTGGGAATCTCCAAGGAAACACCTCGATCACATCAATGCTTTGTGATGACGTCAGTGGTTGGCACGGTTGATGCTGGAAGAGACAGAAACGCTGGCACACATATGATTGGAGCCCGGAGAGATAGCATGCACCTCGTAGTCTGTATCAAGCAGGTGCCGGATTTCTGCGCGAATTCACGTCGCTTCAGTGACGAGCACGATCATGCGCCTTGGGAAGGCGCCGCACGCGCCTTCCCTTCCGATCGCGCAGACAATCCCCGTGCGAGTTGACATGCGCCGCCCTCTCAAAAAATGCCCGCCATTGCAACTGCGGCATTCATCACCTCCGCGTCCTATACGCAAAGAAACCCGCCGTCGAGCGGATGATTGCCGCAGCCATATGACATTGTCCGTCGCCTTTGTCGGCTCCTCGACACAGATTGTTCCTTCAAGCATGCGGCCAATTTCCCGCTCTAACTATTTGAAAGAAAGCAATTAGCATTATTTCAGTCACGTCTGCGACCTGGCACGACTTTTGCACGATCATCCCCCTAGGAAGCGGTAAGAAGACACAATATCGAGCAAGACAGTGAGGACCATTCCGGTTGCTGCTAACGCTTGCCAGCAACGGAAACGCTGGCACACATGTGATTGGAGCCTGGAGAGACACCATGCACCTTGTAGTCTGCATCAAGCAGGTGCCGGATTCCGCGCAAATACGCGTCCATCCGGTGACCAACACGATCATGCGACAGGGCGTGCCGACCATTATCAACCCCCATGATCTGGCCGCCCTAGAAGAAGCACTGAAGTTGTGCGACACGTATGGAGGCGAGGTTACCGTGGTGACCATGGGCCCTAAGATGGCCGAGGACGCACTGCGCAAGGCACTCACGTTTGGCGCACACCGCGCCGTTCTCTTAACCGACCGCCATTTTGCAGGCTCGGATACGCTCGCGACCTCCTTCGCCCTTGCTCAAGCAATCGCGGAGATCGGCGAGACCTTCGGCACGCCTGATGTTGTGTTCACCGGCAAGCAGACGATCGACGGCGACACTGCCCAAGTTGGACCTGGAATTGCCAAGCGCCTCGACCTACAGCAGCTCACTTACGTGGCGAAGATTCTCTCCATTGATGCCGCTTCGCGCGAGATCACTGTTGAGCGGCGCGCGGAAGGCGGCTCGCAGATCCTGAGAACCGGACTACCATGCCTTGTCACTATGCTGGACGGCGCCGACGCCATCCGTCGCGGGCGTCTCGACGACGCCCTTCGCGCCGCGCGCACCAAGGTCGTCAAGTGGAGTGCGGCGGACGCCGGCATTGCAGAACCCGCCAACTGTGGCTTGCGAGGATCTCCGACGGTCGTAAAGCGCGTGTTTGCCCCAACTTCCCGCGAACAAAAGGCAAGGCAGATCGACACCACAAATAAGCCACTGCGTGAGATCGCGGACGGTCTGATCGCGGCAATCTTTGCCGACCAGCCGGCCTTGAAACACGATCTCGGCTTCCCAGGCAGCACGGGACAGCAAGGAGCACCAGATGTCGACCGAGAATCGTGAAGCCAGTTCCCAACCCTCCGGACGCGCCGCCATGAAGAAGGAGCTACCCAAGCAATTCCAGGACTATCGGAACGTATGGGTCTTCATCGAACTGGAGCACGGTCAGGTGCATCCCGTCTCCATCGAACTACTCGGTGAAGGCCGCAAGCTCGCCGACAAGCTGGGTGTCCATCTTGCGGGCGTGGTCATTGGGCCGCCGGGAGGACAGGGCACGGCAAATGCTATTGCGGACGCCTTCTCTTACGGCGCCGACCTCAGCTACCTCGTCGAGTCGCCGCTACTCGCCCACTATCGCAACGAGCCTTTTACCAAAGCCCTGACGGATCTCGTCTTGGCAAACAAGCCGGAAATCCTGCTTCTCGGCGCGACTACGCTCGGCCGCGATCTCGCCGGATCGGTGGCAACGACATTGAAGACAGGACTCACGGCCGACTGCACTGAGCTAAATGTTGATTCAGATGGTTCCCTCGCTGCGACCAGGCCAACCTTCGGAGGTTCCTTGCTCTGCACGATCTATACACTCAAGTGTCGACCGCAGATGGCAACCGTACGGCCGAATGTAATGGCCACGCCGCAACGCGTGAATAGACCAACTGGAAGCATCATCCGGCACGATCTGAAAATGCTTGAGGAGGAGATCGCGACCAAAGTCCTTGCCTTTTTTTCCGATTGCGACTCGACCATAGCCAATCTCGCCTACGCCGACGTCGTGGTTGCCGCGGGACTCGGTCTTGGAGCAGTGCAGAACCTTCAGCTCTTGAAGGATCTCGCACGAACGCTCGGCGGGGATTTTGGGTGTTCGCGGCCGCTAGTCCAAAAGGGGTGGATGCCGTTTGACCGGCAGATCGGCCAAACGGGCAACACGATCCGGCCAAAGCTCTATATAGCGGCTGGGATCTCGGGCGCCGTTCAGCACCGCGTTGGCGTCGAAGGATCTGACCTCATTGTTGCTATCAACACCGATCCGAACGCGCCCATCTTCGATTTCGCCCACCTCGGCGTTGTGGCCGATGCGATCAGTTTTCTGCCTGCCCTGACGGAAGTCTTCACTAAACGGTTGGAGCCACGCAATCTTGAGAAGTTTGTGCAGTGAGACAAGGACCAATGACAAAGGAAAAATTTGACGCCATCGTCGTTGGTGCCGGTATGTCCGGGAATGCGGCGGCTTACGCGATGGCTAGCCGTGGGCTAAAGGTGCTGCAGTTGGAGCGCGGAGAGTATCCGGGTTCAAAGAACGTCCAAGGCGCTATAATGTACGCCAACATGCTGGAGGCAATCATTCCAGATTTCCGGAATGACGCACCGCTCGAGCGGCATCTCGTCGAGCAGCGATTCTGGATAATGGACGATACGTCTCACACCGGGATGCACTACCGGTCAGACGACTTCAATGAGGTGACGCCAAACCGCTACACGATCATTCGCGCTCAATTCGATAAATGGTTATCGCGCAAGGTGTGCGAGGCTGGCGGCACGGTCCTGTGTGAAACAACGGCTACAGGACTGGAATGGGACAGTGCCGGGAAGGCGATAGGCGTCCGCACTGACCGCGCTGGCGACGTCGTTCTTGCAGATGTGGTCGTGCTCGCTGAAGGGGTCAACGGACTCCTTGGCACGCGCGCCGGCTTACGTGAGATGCCGAAGTCGAAAAACGTAGCCCTCGCGGTAAAGGAATTGCATTTCCTCCCCGAAGAGGTGATCGCAGAGCGCTTCGGACTGACAGGCGATGAAGGATGCGTGATTGAGGCGGGCGGTACAATTTCGCGCGGAATGGCAGGATTGGGCTTCCTCTACACCAATAAGGAGTCAATCTCACTCGGCATCGGCTGCCTCATCTCCAACTTCGCCGAGACCATGGAGAGACCTTACGCGCTTCTCGACGCCTTTAAACGCCACCCTTCAATCCAGCCGCTAATAGCAGGGTCGGAAGTAAAGGAATATGCGGCCCATCTCATTCCGGAGGGCGGTTTCAACGCAATACCGCGGCTCTGCGGTAACGGCTGGGTCGTCGTTGGAGACGCGGCGCAACTTAACAATGCCGTGCACCGCGAAGGGTCTAACCTTGCCATGGCATCTGGGAGGATGGCGGGAGAGGCGATTTCAGTCATAAAGAGCCGCGGGGGGGTGATGGATAAGGCGAGCCTCTCTCTCTACAAAACGATGCTAGACAAGTCCTTCGTTGTTGAGGACCTGAGCAAACAAAAGGACATGCCTTCCCTGCTCCATACCAATTCCCCAAACTTCTTCACGACGTACCCGCAGCTGATATCGCATGCCGCGCAGAACTTCGTGCGCGTGGACGGCACGCCTAAGATTGAGAGGGAAATTGCGACCACCGCCGCCTTTCTCAGGGCACGATCCCGATGGGGTCTCGTCAGTGACGCGGTTCGCCTTGCCTCCGCCTGGCGCTAAAGGAGAAATGAGATGAAGACGGCAATCGCGGAGCGTATCGAAGACAAGCTTTACCAGAACCGCTATCTGGTCGACGCAGGGCGTCCACACATTACAGTGCGGCCACACCGGTCGCCAAGCTTAAACCTGCTCGCGCTCACGCGAGTCTGCCCGGCCAAATGCTACGAATTGAATGAAACTGGGCAAGTGGACGTCACTGCCGATGGCTGCATGGAGTGCGGCACATGCAGAGTGTTGTGCGAGGTAAACGGTGACGTCGAGTGGAGCTATCCACGAGGTGGCTTCGGTGTCCTCTTCAAGTTCGGATGAGCCACTCTAAGGTCGATTTACAAGCTAGATCGGCGTTCAATAGGGGGACGAAGTGCCAGGGATCCTTACAAGGAAACCAACTTACTTTCCGTAACTTGATCGCTCTCCGACTGTCAATACGCATACCTCCTAATATTAAGTGGGCGAGAAAATGACTAAGGTGCTCGCATCGCAATTCGTTCAGGGGAGTTAGTGCCCTGTCTGTACCTTCACAAAGAGACATGCGCAAACAGGACAAGCGGTCCGCCGAAATTTACAGCATATCAAAGGCTCTGTTTGCCCCCACTCGTCTTGAGATCACGCTGAACAATTTCGTGAATACCCTCTCTTTGGTTCTGCGCATGCGCCGCGGCGGACTCGAGATTCCGGCGTCGGAAGGAGAGAAAAAGATCACAGCGGCTACCCGCAACAGCGGGTCTCCTTCTGCCGCTGACTATACTGTACCAAAGGCCGCAATAGACCAAATCATGACTGCCGGGCGGCTGGTCGTACCAGACGTTTGCAACTCGGAGCTGTTCAAGGATCAGATAAAATGGCACGGAATTGGTCCGACGGCCTTTATCGCTGCGGCGGTGGAGGTCGATCATGAAACGGGCGGAATGCTGTGGTTCGAGCGCGCCAAAGAGTCCGGTTATGACTATGAGGAGGATGTGCACTTTCTTTCGGTGGCCGCCGCTCTTGCGGGCAGGGCCATTCGGCTTCATCGCACTATCAGCGGGCGTGGGCGGACATTTGCCGAAGAGCAGGAAGAACAGCAAAATTCACGTGATGAGCAGAGCCAGAGTTCCGCCCGCCAGCGGCTGCTCAAGAATGACGGGATCATCGGGGAAAGTACCGCCCTCATGGCGGCGGTAGATACCGCCAAAGTCATGGCAGAGACCAATTCAATCGTTCTCCTTAGGGGAGAAACAGGAACTGGCAAGGAATGCTTTGCGAAGCTAATCCACCAGCATTCGACTCGGCAAAAAAAGCCCTTCATCAAGTTCAATTGCCCCGCGCTGTCTGAAAGCCTTCTCGAATCAGAGCTGTTTGGACATGAGAAAGGTGCGTTCACCGGGGCTATTGCTCAACGAGTAGGCCGTTTCGAATCGGCGAATGGCGGAACGTTGCTGCTCGATGAAATCGGCGAGATTCCCCCGGCGTTCCAAGCAAAACTGCTACGCGTGATACAGGAAGGTGAATTTGAGCGAGTCGGCGGCACAAAGACGCTGAAAGTCGACGTCCGGCTCATATTCGCCACAAATAAGGATCTCGAAATGGCGGTCCAGAATGGGGAGTTCAGGGAAGACCTTTACTACCGCATCAGCGGGGTGCCCCTCATTTTGCCGCCACTTAGGCACCGCGACGGTGACATTCCGCTCCTTGCAAGAGCATTCCTTCAGCGGTTCAACGAAGAGAACGGTCGTGATCTCCATTTCGCGCCGTCTGCGCTTGACCACTTGTCGAAGTGCAAGTTCCCTGGAAACGTTCGCGAGCTGGAAAACTGTGTGCGGAGGACTGCAACTCTCGCCAGGTCAAAGACGATCACTTCGTCAGATTTCGCCTGCCAAACGGACCAGTGTTTTTCTTCTCGCCTCTGGAAAGGCGTTCACTGTTCGCATGGCCACATTGAGATCGATGCGCCCGCGGGTACAACACCGTTGCTCGGAGCGCCAGCCAATGATGTTCCGCCGAAAGAGCCCGGATCCGCAGGAGTGGCATCCAATCTGATCGAGCGCGACCGGTTGATCAGTGCGCTGGAGGAGGCCGGTTGGAATCAGGCAAAGGCAGCTCGCATCCTCAAAAAAACGCCCCGGCAGGTCGGGTATGCTTTACGTCGGCATGGTGTGGACGTGAGAAAGCTCTAAGCTGCCGGTGAGATAAAGGCGTCGCGAGCGTCGCCTCTTTTCTCCGTCCTTTCGAAACACGACCGGATGCAATTCAACTTTGCCCTTGTCGGACGTCCGCCAAGCCTGTGAGCAAAGAGACAGGACCGAATCCAAAGACGCCAATCCATTGACGAAAAGGATTTGGCATAGCTGTTGCTGGTTGAATTGCAAAATCACCCTCCACCGGAGTTGTTCATGTCCACACCCATGATTTTGCGTGAGAGCCGGACCAGCACTACATTCTCTGACCAGTTGCTGGAGAACGCTAAATCGGTTGGCTGCTCACCCCCATCGACGACGCCGGGCGACATAGATCCTGGAACTTGGGACAAGATTAAGAATCACCCCTGTTTTTCAGAGGAGGCGCATCACTATTTCGCGCGCATGCACGTGGCGGTCGCGCCTGCCTGCAACATCCAATGTAACTATTGCAATCGCAAATACGATTGCGCCAACGAAAGTCGGCCCGGTGTTGCCTCGGAAAAGCTCACACCTGACCAGGCGGTGCGAAAGGTGATTGCCGTTGCCAACGAAGTGCCTCAGCTGTCAGTGCTTGGCATCGCTGGGCCTGGCGATGCCTGTTACGACTGGAAAAAAACAAGGGCGACGTTCGAACGAGTGGCTAGGGAAATTCCCGACATAAGACTCTGCATCTCCACGAATGGGCTCTCGCTGCCGGACCATGTCGATGAGCTTGCCGAAATGAACGTCGATCACGTGACGATCACCATCAACATGGTCGATCCGCGTGTCGGCGTAAAGATCTACCCCTGGATTTACTATGGTCAGCGCCGCCACACTGGTATCGACGCTGCGAGAATCCTGCACGAACGGCAGATGTTGGGCCTGGAGATGCTGGCCGAACGCGGCATCCTCACCAAGGTCAACTCGGTAATGATCCCCGGCGTCAATGATGAGCACCTGATCGAAGTCAACAAAGTTGTGAAAGGAAGAGGCGCGTTGCTGCACAACGTAATGCCGCTAATTTCAAACCGCGTACACGGGACCTATTACGGACTGACAGGGCAGCGCGGCCCGGAGGCCTTCGAACTGCAGTCCCTTCAGGACCGTCTAGAAGGAACCAAACTGATGCGTCATTGTCGACATTGCCGGGCCGATGCCATAGGCTTGCTCGGCGATGATCGTGGTCACGAGTTCACGCTCGCTGAAATCCCCGACGAGATAACCTACGATGCCAGCAAGCGACAGGCCTATCGCCAGTTGGTCGCGCGCGAACGCGGGGACCACCTAGTGGCCAAGAACGAGGCGAACAGAACGGTAATGTCGGTGGAATATGGCGGATCGCTTCTCATTGCCGTGGCGACCAAAGGCGGGGGCCGGATCAACGAACATTTTGGACACGCGAAAGAATTTCACGTTTATACCGTCTCCCAGAGAGGGATCAAGCTGGCAGGCCGCCGCATGGTTGAGCAGTATTGCCTCGGCGGCTGGGGCGAGGTCGCCACCCTCGATCACATCGTCGTTGCGCTTGAAGGAATAGACATCCTGCTCTGCGTCAAAATCGGAGATTACCCAAGGAAACAGCTGACACAGGCCGGGCTTCGAGCGACGGAAGCTTATGGCCATGACTACATCGAGAGTGCGCTCGGCGCGCTCTACGCCGCCGAGTTTGGCATCGAACCACCGGTAAAGACGGCGACAGCTTGAGCTGCCCTCCGACTGAATAAGGAGTTTTAAAATGGCCTTCAAGATTATTGCATCTCAATGCACTCAGTGCGGCGCCTGCGAGTTTGAATGTCCGCGGGGGGCGGTCAATTTCAAAGGCGAGAAATACGTGATTGACCCGACCAAATGCAACGAATGCAAGGGAGGATTCGACACACAGCAATGCGCATCGGTCTGTCCGGTGTCGAACACCTGCGTCCCTGCCTGAGCTCCTACCAATATGTTCCGACAGAACTTCGATTTTAAGGTCCTGCAGCACAAAGAAAGTGAGGAACCGCAAGAGGTTGTAGGAGAACAGGGGCGAAATTTGCGAGGCTCCACCAAACTATGTGTAGAAATAGCCTCCACTCGCGGGATGACTGAAACTGCCACCAGTCTTGCAGAACGGACAGATCATGAAAGTCACAATCCGCATAACCGGCGACGCCTTGTCGGCGTATATCCCTAAGAAGGACCTCGAGGAGCCGATCATTTCGGTGGCGAATGAAGACCTATGGGGCGGCTCGATACTGCTGAGGAACGGGTGGCGCCTGGCCCTGCCCCACCTTCCGCAGGACACTCGCCTGCCGGTTACAGTCGAGGCAAATATCCGGCGACACTGACCGGACATGAGTTGCGACATGGATGAGATTATTTGCCTGAGCGGGATCAGGGGTTCCCATCATCGAGCGACCGCGCTCAGGTTCCTCACGCGGTTGCATTTGCCGAGTTTTTTGATTGTTGATATTGATGAGTTCCCAAGGATCCCCCGGGTGCAGCGCGTTCGTGACGCTGGTGCGATCGCGATGATACACATCGCCGCCGACACCAGTAGCCCTTACGCGGGCCTAGTATCGATCCGATTGCAGCAGGGTCGAAGCAAGTGGAACGCTAGTATTGAAATGTATGCCGGGGCCTTCCGGCGCTTGAGCTATTCGACGGGCCGACCCAGTCGCCGATAATCAGAACGGTAGCGTGGCAACAGCGCGCTCCTGACCGAGCTGCCCGAGCATCCACTCAAGCGGCCGAACTCGATCTGCGCGAAGGCTGACTCCGCGCAACAATCGCCACAACGTTGCTCGATTGCAAGCATCCGCACGATCAGCTTGAAGTGGCAGAGAATTTCGAGAGCGCTGCATCCCCCGCAGGTAGTCCTCGCCAACTTAGCAATGTCGGATTCTCATTTCCATCAGACACGTCGTCGAGATCCGAAAGGCGACATCAAGGTAGGGCAGCCTCTCCCGGGGCTATCCGCGAAACTCGGGCTCACGGGCTTTCCTGCCCGACGCTAGTGGTGCCACATCGCGTTCGGCATCAAATCGTTCGAGCATCTTCTTGAGCCAGAGGTTCTGTGCAAGAAGCAGTTCAGCTAGCAACCTCTTGAGGAGCTTGTTGTCCGCACCCAGAGCGGCAAGCTCGTCGAGGGAGATCGGATCGTCGACAGTCCTGGTCTGCGCTTTTCGACCCTCGTGCCCGATCTTCAAGTCGTGCAGGCGCTTCGTGCGATTTCGAGCAGTGCCGGTCGACGTCGATAGACGCTGCGATGGCGTGTGGCGCTCCTTTGTCTGCGCAACCGCCTCGGTCGGAGTGTCGGCGACGCGATGCTGCGAGATCTCAACCTTCGTGCCGTTGGCACGTTGTATCTCTGGCAGCGCAACCTCGACACGGCCGTTAAGCGGCTCTGCATTGATCGGATCGACCAGCCTGGTTTCACGCGAGCCAAAGGTTCCACGTCCCTCATTTGAATTGAACGGATGCGACGCCAAATCTTCCACTTCGCGTGCCAAAGCCTTAAGATCCGTATCTCCCCAGATTGACTTCGTCTGTGCGTTTGGCTGTCGCCGCTTTGTCTTCTTTTCGACAACAAATGTCTGTTGTGGCCTCTTCATCTCTTTCGACCCCGAGCAAAGTGAAAACGGACGCGACACTGATGGCCCCGCGGGATTTCTGCTGGCGCACCAATATAGCCCTTCCTCGCGTGTTTCAATTGCTTCGCAACGCGCCACCGGCCCTGGACCCGGCAAGATTTGGGACAGCAGGGCTTCGTCTGGGCGAAAATGCCAAATCGGGAGCCCCTCGCGTAGCGCGGAGAACGACAAAGCAACGTCTTCCCGGGCCTTCCCGCTTCTCGTCAGTCCAAACCGAGCCTCTTGCGCAGTTCAGTATTTTCCGTTCGCAGCTTCTCCGCCAGTTGCTTGCGGAGCCTCTGATTTTCCTCTTCAAGCTGGACAAGCTCCGCGAACTCATCGCCAGCCGATAAGGGTCTAGTTCTCTCAATGTCCTCTCGCGCGGCTGACTTAGCAGCACCTTTCCAATGATAGTAGGTTTGCTCTGATATACCGGCGCTCTTGATAGCGTCCTTGAGAGTATTGCCTTCGCTGACTTTTGTCTCAATCAGCCTGAGCTTCTCGCTCCTCTCTTGCTCGCTATATCCCCTGCGATTAGCGGCCGGCATCTTTGGTTGAGCTGGTTCGGGGGACGCTTTCTGGGGCCGTGACGAGCTACGCTTCTTACCCCTTGGTGCTTTCACTTCTGCATCCGCCACTACAGCCGGAGCAACTGGCCCTGCATTACTTTCGTCAACCATCAGAAATTCCCTCCTTTAGCATCCGAATGTTCTCGGCTGAGTGTTCCACAGAGTCAACCCAACTATTAGAATCCTGCTTTACGGATAATTGATGTTTGGGTGTTTGATCCAGGCTTTGATGATGCCTTATCATCGCCGCTTGGAGCAGAGGCACTATCGGACACGTCTACATGGCAGACCACGCGGACAGAGGCAGCCCTTCGAGCGATACAAAGCAGTCAAGACAGCCTGAGGCTGCTTTAAGCGTTCTGGCGCTGTCATCCCTCCAATAGATGCGATACGCGACATTCGAAGCATACACCGGGAACATCGCCAGTACGTTGTACCGGACCCTCACCAGCAATTCGCTCGTCGCGCGCTCAAATACTGAGGCAAAGATACTTGGTTTCCACATAGTCATCGATGCCGTATTTGGAGCCTTCGCGGCCTTGCCCCGACTGCTTGACACCGCCGAAGGGAGCTACTTCCGTAGAGATCAGGCCTGTATTGATGCCCACTATGCCGTATTCTAGCGCTTCCGCCACGCGGAATACCCTACTCACATCCTTGGAGTAAAAATAGGATGCTAAGCCGAACTCGGTCTTGTTGGCCATATTGACAACTTCATTCTCGGTCTCGAACTTGAAGAGCGGCGCGACGGGGCCGAACGTCTCCTCGCCAGCAATCTTCATGTCCATGGTGGCTCCGGTCAGGACGGTCGGCTCGAAAAACAAACCGCCCCGCGCATTGCCGCCCAGAACCAGATCGGCACCCTTCGTCACCGCGTCCCGGATATGTTCCTCGACCTTGGCGAGAGCCTTTTCCGAGATCAGCGGGCCAGCGTCGACGTTCGGCTCAAACCCGTCGCCGATCGTCATCTCGCTAACCTTGGCAGTCAGCCTCGCGGCAAAGGCGTCGTAAATTCCGGCCTGCACGAAAAGCCTATTGGCGCAGACGCAGGTCTGCCCGTTGTTGCGGTACTTGGCGACCATGGCGCCTTCGACAGCGGCGTCGAGATCGGCGTCGTCAAAGACGATGAACGGCGCGTTGCCTCCGAGTTCCAGACCCAGCTTCATGATCTGGTCGGCGCCCTGGCGCATCAATATTTTGCCGACGTTGGTGGAGCCGGTGAAGGTCAGCTTGCGAACCTTGTCATTGGCACACATTTCCTTGCCAACTTCCGCGGAATCGGTCGACAGGATAACGTTGAAGACTCCGGCAGGCAGGCCGGCGCGTTCTGCGAGCAAGGCTAGCGCCAGCGCCGACAGCGGCGTCTCCGCGGCAGGCTTCGAAACCACTGCGCAGCCTGCGGCAGCGGCAGGCGCCAGTTTTCGGGCGAGCATCGCATTTGGAAAATTCCACGGCGTGATCGCCGCCACGACCCCGATCGGCTGTTTGAGGACGATGATGCGCTTGTCCGGCTGGTGGCCCGGAATCGTGTCGCCGTAGACGCGCTTCGCCTCCTCGCCAAACCACTCGACGTAAGACGCGCCGTAGAGAATCTCGCCCTTCGCCTCCGTAAGCGGCTTACCCATTTCCATCGTCAGGATGGTGGCGAGGTCGTCGGCATTGGCAACCACGAGGTCGTAGAGGTTGCGCAGCACCGCGGCGCGTTCCTTGCCCGTCTTCTCCGCCCATGCCCTTTGCGCCGCGTGGGCCGCATCGATCGCACGTGCGGTTTCGGACCGACTCATGTCGGGCAAGATGGCGATGACCTCGCCGGTCGCCGGATTGCTGACATCGAACGTCTTGCCGCTGTCGCTTCTGTCAAGCCATTCGGCGCCGATCAAACCCTTGTCGACAGCGAGGCTGGGATCCTTCAGTTTGACGAGAAGTGTTTCCGAAATCGTCATGCGTAGGTCTCCTGGTGCGTCGCCTTGTTTCCGGGCCGCTACTGTTCCATCGCCCGGCGTCTCACCGAAATAGCGGCTATTTCACTGACCGAAGACGTGCGCCGACCCGGCATCGAATCTGAGCCAAACGGCATCTCCCCGATTGAGTCCCGAGATCGCTTCATGACCGAAGGGAAGGCGGACGGACAGGTCGTTGCCTTTGCGGGTTTTCGTGGCCACATGGACGTTGTTGCCGAGGAAGGTGATATCGCTGACCGTGACCGGCAACCCGATGTCTGACTTCGTCTTTGACAACAGTAGCCGCTCCGGCCTCAGCATAAGCGCCGCTTTGCTCCCCGAAGAGGCAGTCCCATGAAGCGGAATGTTCGAAAAGGTCATGGAACCGCACACAGCAATCTCGGCTCGGCCATTGACCGTAGAGACCACGTCGCAAGGGAGAAAATCGCTGTCGCCGATAAACTCGGCCACGAACCGAGTGGCCGGGTTGGCGTATAGTTCCGGCCCTGTGCCGATCTGATCGATCACGCCCTTTGAGAAAACGGCGATGCGATCGGAAAGACGAAGTGCCTCCTCCTGGTCATGCGTGACATACAGGATTGTGACTTCCGTCTGCTGGTGGATCCGGCGGATTTCGTGCTGGATCTCCTCGCGCAGCTTTTTGTCGAGGGCAGAAAGCGGCTCATCCATCAGCAGCACTGGCGGGTCATAGGCGAGTGCGCGGGCCAAGGCCACACGCTGCTGCTGGCCGCCGGACATCTGAGCGGGCTTACGGTCCTCAAAGCCTTCCAACCGGACGAGCTTCAGCATCGCGCGCACCTTGGCGTCGATCTCCGCCTTCGGAAGACGCCTGACCTTTAGCGGAAAGGCGATATTCTCGCCGACGGAAAGATGCGGAAACAGCGTGTAGCGCTGGAACACCATGCCGATATTGCGTTTGTGCGAAGGCGTCGCCAGCAGCGTTTCGCCATTTAGCAAGATGTCGCCGCGCGTCGGGTTCTCAAAGCCGGCCAGGATGTAAAGCGTCGTGCTTTTTCCGGATCCCGAAGGGCCAAGAAAGGTCAGGAATTCCCCCTGTGCAACATCGAGAGTAACATCTTGCACGGCCGTCACCGGGCCATACTCCTTGCGGATGCCGCGGATCTGTAGGAAGGGTCTATTCATGATTTTAATCCTTTACGGACGATGGCGACGAGCACCATCAAAAGTACTGTCAAGAGGATGAGAAGCGTGGAGGCGGCGGCAACGACCGGCGTTAAATCCTGCCGCAAGGTCGACCAAACCTTGACGGGAAGCGTCTGAAGCGTCGGGCTCGCCATGAAAATTGCGACGACCACTTCGTCCCAAGAGGTGAGGAAGGAAAATATTGCCGCGGAGAAAACGCCGTGGCTGATGGCCGGCAGCGTCACACGGATTTTGGCTTCGAAAGGCGAAGCGCCGCACAGAACGGCGGCATCCTCAATCGATTTATCAAAGCCCTCGAGCGCATTTGTGATCGACAGGATTGAGAACGGCAGTGCCAGCACCAGATGGGAAATGACGAAGCCGGTGAGGGTTCCATTGAGACCTATCTGCAGGAAGAAGGCGTATAGCGCCACGGCTAGCACGACGACGGGCAGGATCATCGGCGTCAGGAATAGCGCCTTCAACGCTTCCCGAAACAAGAACCGCCCGCGGTTCAGACCAAAAGAAGTGACTAGACCGAGAAGGACCGACAGCACCGTAACGATGAGTGCGATGCGGAAGCTCGTCCAGGCGGAGTCCAGCCAACGGGGATCTTCGAGTAGCTCCTGGTACCACCTGAGCGTCCAACCGGGCGGCGGGAATATCAGCCATTGCGACGAACCGAAGGAGAGTGCCGCTATGAATAGGATGGGGAGGAGCAGGAAGGCAGTTGTCAGCAACGTGATGCCGATGAGAACGAGCTTCCACCAGCCCAGACGGTCGAAATTCAGGAGCATGTCAGCGCCCTCCCATCCGGTTTGTGCCGAAGAAACGAAGCTGCACGGCGTACAGCGCCAGGGTGACGACCAGAAGCACCAGGGCCGCCGCGCCGCCCATGCCCCAGTTGACGAGAGACTGCACGAACTGTGCGATGAGCTCCGCGAGCATCATGTTCGAAGTACCGCCGAGCAGCGCCGGCGTAACGAAGTAGCCGAGCGACATCACGAAGACCATAAGCGCACCTGCCGCCATGCCCGGCATTGCGAGCGGCAGCAGCACGCGCACGAGCGACTGCCAGCGATTGGCGCCACAAAGAGCAGCCGCCTGCAGGATGGCAGGATCGATCTTCCGGATGACGCCATAGAGCGGCAGGATGATGAAGGGCAACATGATGTAGGTCATGCCGATCGTCACTCCCGTCAGGTTGTTGACGAGCGGAAGCGGCGTATCGATGAGCCCCATTCCAAGCAGCATCTTGTTGATGACACCTGTGCGCTGAAGCAACACCATCCACGCGTAAGTACGCGCAAGAAGGTTCGTCCACATGGACAGAAGCAGAATGGCGAACACAATGGATGCCGCGCGGCTGGGCATGATGGCCAGTGCCCAGGCGACAGGAAAGCCGATCAGCAACGAGACAAGTGTGACGAGGCTAGAAACGATGAAGGTGTTTGCGAATACTCGCAGGTAGGTTGATGAGCCCAGCAATTCGGCATAGTTGCCGAGACCCGGCACCGGCTCTGTGACGCTGCGCGTTAACAGCATGGCGACCGGCAGGACGAAGAACAGGATCAGCAGTCCTAGGGCTGGCAATGTCAGGTCAAAGTCGGTCAGCCGCCGGACCTGTGCAGGCGAATACGGTCTCCCACTCCCGGTTTCGGTCTGCGATACCATTGTTTCTCCTCCCTAAACGCAAGGCGCGCCGCTTTCCGGCTGCCGGAGCGACCGGAAGAACGCCACAACGTCCTTCCAGCCGTTCCCAATGATTACTTCGCCTGCCAGGCGTACCAGCGCTCGCCGATGGCATCGCGATTCTCGGCCCAGTAGTTCATGTCCGCATTCACTTGGCTTGCCGTCTGCGCGTCCGGCAGGGTCTTCGCCAATTCCGGATCCATCATCTTAGGCGACTCCAAGTTGATCGGCGCGTATCCTGTGATCTTTGCAAGGTCGGCCTGAGCTTCTGGCGATGTGGCGAGCGCTATGAACTGCATGGCCGCTTCCTTGTTCTTCGAGCCCTTGGGGACTACGAGAGCGTCGGCGGCGGTGATGTTCTGTTCCCAGGAAGTCTCGACATTGATGCCGCTTTGCGCGAGCGCCGTCATTCGGCCATTCCAGACGCTACCGAAAGGCGCTTCGGCGGAGGCGAGGAGCTGTTGCGACTGCGCGCCGCCTGACCACCAGATGATGTCGGACTTAATCGTGTCGAGCTTCTTGAAAGCGCGATCCAGATCGAGCGGATAGAGTTTATCGGGCGATACACCGTCGGCAAGCAGGGCGGCCTCGATGACACCCGGCGCGGACCACTTGTAGAAGGCGCGCATCCCTGGGAATTTCTGGGCGTCGAAGAGGTCCGCCCAGGTCTTGGGGCAGGCATCGACCGCATCCTTGTTGCAGCCGATGACGAAGGAATAATAGAAGCTGCCAACCGAATAGTCGGTGACGAAGCGCGGATCGAGCTTGGACTTGTCGATGACAGAGAAGTCGAGTCTCTCGAGGAGGCCCTTCTTGCCGGCCTGAGCGGCGTAATCGCCCTCGACGTCGACGACGTCCCAGGTGACGGCATTCGCCTCGACCATAGCCTTCAGCTTGCCGTAATCGGTCGGCCCGTCCTGCAGCACGTTAATGCCCGTCTTTTCGGTAAATTTCTCGGCCCAGGCGATCTTCTGCGCGTCCTGCGTGGTCCCTCCCCAACTCGTGAAAACGAGATCGGCAGCCGTCGCCGGCATCGCTGTAGCAATCGTCGCGGCAGTGGCCGCCAAAACAAATATCCTATTCATGTTCCCTTGCTCCGTGTTCCGGTTTTGCTTGGTTGTTCTAAGACGCGACGGCACCTGTCGGCGAAAATCGCGCCGCCTTCATGATCTTATTTTCAGCGACTTCTATCAGGTCGCGTATCTTGGGAAGAAAATCCCGCCAGGCCGCATCGTTCATGAGTGCGGCTCGCCGACGCTCGCGCTCATCGAGGCTCGGATAAGCCCAGATATGGACGATCTCGTTGATCGGCCCGATTTCGGAGAAGAAGTAGCCGACAAGTTCGCCGAGATGCTTCCTCTGGATGGCTATCCCTTCTTCCTCGACCACCTTCAGGTAGGTAGGGATCGCGCCATTCCTCAGCCGATAGGTGCGGATCTCGTAAAACATCGCTCTCACCGCATCACGAAGGGATCAGGAATTGGATCGTCCGACGTCCTGAGCCAAACGGTCTTGCTCCGGGTATAGTCGAGCGCCGCCTCCAGGCCGCCCTCACGCCCGTGACCCGAGAGCCCGAAGCCGCCGAAGGGCGCGACCGGGGAGACCGCCCGATAGGTATTGACCCAGACGATTCCCGCGCGAATTCCCTTCATGAGGCGGTGCGCTCGGGTGAGATTCTGGGTGAAGACCCCGGCTGCAAGGCCGAAGCGGGAGTCGTTGGCGAGATGGAGAGCTTCAGCTTCTGTCTCGAAAGACAGAACCGAGAGCACAGGACCGAAGAATTCGTTCTCGAGGGACGGCGATGCGCTGCCGTCGCAATCGAGAATGGTCGGCCGATAATAGAACCCGGCGCCCTCCGGCGCTGTGCCTCCGGTCACCAGCTTCGCGCCAGCAGCCAGCGAGCGTGCGACAAGGGCCTTGACGTGGTTGCACTGGCGCTCCGTCGCGAGTGGTCCCACCTCCGTCGACATCTCGAGCGGGCTGCCGATGCGAATCGTCTCTGCCTTGGACTTCAGGATCTGCAAGAAGCGGTCCTTGACACTTTTCTCGACGATCAGCCGTGAGCCGGCCACGCAGCTCTGCCCGGTCGCGGCAAAGATCCCAGCGATCTGGGCATTGGCCGCACTTTCAAGATCAGCGTCGGCAAAGACGATGAAGGGCGATTTGCCGCCGAGCTCGAGCGAGGTCGAGGCGAGATTTTCCGCTGAATTGCGTACTATATGGCGCGCCGTCTCCGGCCCGCCAGTGAAGGCTATGTGATCGACCTGCGGATGGCGGCTGAGCGCCGCGCCGCATGATGGGCCGAAGCCGGTGACGATGTTGACGACACCGGCGGGAAAACCCGCCGCATGCACCAGCCGGGCAAATTCGAGAAGCGGCGCCGGCCCGTCCTCCGAGGCCTTCACCACCATGGTGCAGCCGGCCGCCAGTGCCGGACCGATCTTCACGGCCGAAAGGAACAGCTGGCTATTCCACGGCACGACCATGGCCACGACGCCGATCGGCTCGCGGCGCAGCCAGACATCCATGTCGGGCTTGTCGATCGGCAGATAGGAGCCCTCAATCTTGTCGGCGATCCCGGCGTAGTAGCGATAGTAGTCGGCGACATAGGCGATCTGCGACGAGGTCTCGCGGATGATCTTGCCCGTGTCGCGGGTCTCCAGCTCGGCAAGTCTTCCGGCATTCTCAGCGACGAGATCGGCAAGCTTGTAGAGGAGCTTGCCTCTCTGCGTGGCCGTCAGTGTGGACCATGGCTGGTCGTGAAGGGCGATACGTGCAGCCTCGACGGCACGATTGACGTCCGCTTCCCGTGCCTCTGGCATCTCCGCCCAGGCACGGCCGGTGGTGGGATCGATGCTTTCGAAGCGGGCTTCGCCGTCTGCGAATTCACCGTTGATGTAACACTGGAAGCGCTGCATGTGCCCTACTCCGCAAATGCTGGCATGACATCGGCGATGAAGCGTTCGAGCGAAGCCTTCTTGCGCTCGAAGGTCATGCCTGTGTCGATCCAGAAGGAATATTCGTCATACCCCATTGCCTCGTAGCTCTTGATGCGGGCGATGACCTCGTCGGCTGCGCCGACGACGTTGTTGCGTCGCATTGCCTCGCCTGAGAGCATGGCATTGGCGGCAATTTCCTCTTCCGGAATCCGATCGATGAGGCCTTGTCTGATCGGTCTTTCGTTCTTGAACCAGGCAAAGAAATAATTGTAGTATACGCTCATCTCATGAGCTGCCTGCGCGATATCCGCCTCGTCGGAGCCGACATAGGTGTGCCGCAGCAGCATGATCTTCGGTCGCGGGACCTCTGGATCCTTGGCGCAGGCGTCGTTGAACCGTGCCATCAGGCTCCGAACCTCCTCGTCGTCCTGCCAGAGTGGCGTCACCTGCACATTGCAGCCGTTCGCAACGGCAAACTCGTGCGAGTTGGGATCGCGCGCAGCAACCCATATCGGCGGATGGGGCTTCTGCAGCGGCTTCGGTGACGAGGTCGTGGCCGGAAACTTGAAGAACTCGCCGTCGTGGGCGTAATCACCCGCCCAGATCCCCTTCACCGCCGGAATGAGTTCGCGCATGCGCTGCCCAGCGCTCCAGGCGTCGAGGCCCGGCAGCAGCCGCTCGTACTCGAAGGAATAGGCGCCGCGGGCAATTCCGATGTCAAGCCGACCCTCGCAGATCAGATCCGTCATTGCGGCTTCTCCCGCGAGCTTGATCGGATGCCAGAAGGGCGCGATCACCGTGCCGGTTCCAAGCCGCGCGGTCTTAGTGCGACGGGCAAGGTCGGCAATCGTTACGAAGGGATTCGGCGCAATGGTGAACTCCATTCCATGGTGTTCACCGGTCCAGATCGCGTGCATGCCGCCTTTGTCGGCGATTTCGCACAGCTTGATGAATTCTTCGTACAGCGTCTTGTGGTCTTGCGAAGCATCCAGGCGCTCCATGTGAACGAAGAGCGAGAATTTCATGAGTGTGCGTCCTTCTTCGCGATCGGATGGACCGTGCCGCCGGTCTCGTCGCCGAAATACATGCCGAAATTGCCGATAGAGCTTTCGAGTACGAAACGATTGATGATATCGGCGGTCGCACTGCTGCTGAACTTGGCCGCAGCGAGCTCCGCCGGCCTGAGAAACCGGCCTTGTCGTGGTGCACCGTCGCTGGCAAGCGCGTGGTAAACGATGTTTTGACGACCATCGCTCTTGTCCTCGTAAACCGAGTAGAGAAATCCGATGGTGACGTTCAGTCCGGTCAGTTGTTCGAGATAGGCGGCAAGCGTTCGCGCAGGATCGCCGCCTTCGACGGTGCAATTCGGAAGCGACAGGGTTTCATTGCCTGCCAGAAATACCGCGCCCTGCTGTTCGAGCACCGCACCGAGACGAATTTCTCCCTCAACGGCAGCGGAAACCGCCTTTCCTGCCAACCTCGGCGTGAAGTAGCCCCCCCGGGCGTAACCCAGGCCATTGAGGCCGCTGTTTTCGAAGGCGGTAACGCGACCAATTATGATGACATGATCGCCCGCCTCGATGATGTCCTGCATCGAACACTCGAACCAGGCCGCCACATCTGAGAATATTGGGCAGCTGTCCCGGCCAAGCCGCCAATCGACCGCTGCAAACCGATCCTCCACGGGGCGGGCAAATGTATTCGAGACGTCTTTTTGCGTTTCGGACAAGACGTTGATGGCGAAACGCCCTGCCGAAGTCATCGATTCATAATTGCGCGAGCTCTTGGCAAGGCAAACGAGCAGCAGCGGCGGATCCAATGAGACGGACGTAAAGGAATTGGCCGTAAAGCCGATTGGCTTGCCTGCCGCATCGCTCGCCGTCACCACCGTCACTCCGGTTGCGAATGCGCCGAACGCGTCTCGCAAGGCTCTCGGGTCGAAAACTTCCGCAGTCATCTCGGTTTCTCCCTGGAAGTCAGCCATTCGGACATCAACGCGTTGACGACCTCGGGGGCGGTTAGATTGACCATGTGTCTGTGACCATCGACAATGCGTGCCCATCCCTTTGGCGTCACAGACGCCATCTGTTTGGCCATTTCCGGTGTCGAATTCGGATCTCCCGAGCCCGTTAGGAAGAGAGCCGGGCATTCGACGGACGGCCAGCAGTCTGCATAGATCTCATCGCCCCCCGCAAAGGCGGCATAGGCAATCGCGTATCCTTCCGGATCGACCATCTCCAACCATGTTCGTGTTAGTTCTCGAGCACGTTGGCTCTCCGGATCCTCGCCGAACCACCGCTCCAAAGGCCCTTCCGCGTCGACCCCGTTTTTACGGATAGCTTCAGCGCGGGCCAGGACTGCAGCTTTCGCCGCGGCGTCGCGGCGATAAACGCCGTTGAGATAAGCGACACGAGTGATCCGGTCGGAAAATGTTGCCACCGCGCCTCCGGAAATAAGTGCACCCATCGAATGTCCGGCGATACTCGCCCGTGCGATGCTGAGGTCTTCCAGGAAGCAGCCAAACCAAGCAACGTAGTCCCGCACCGTGCTGCCCGCTGGGATTTTTTCGCTTGCGCCATGCCCCGGCATGTCTAATGCGAAAACCCGGTGGGTTTTTGCGAAAGCCTCGATTTGTGGCGCCCAAGCCTCTAGGCGCATACCGACGCCGTGAATGAGGATTAACGTCTCTCCATCGCCGGCTTCGAAATAGGCGGTTCCGCGCGCAGTGGTCTTGCGCGGAAGGGAGGCGCCGCCCTCCCCGGATGTGTGTGATGTAACCGTTTGCATCGAGGTGTCCACCGCCGCTCAGACGCCGGCCGGATTGGTGACATCTTGCCCAAGCTCCTTCAAATCCTCGTAACGGTCGCCGATCCGGTGATGAGGACGTCCGCCAGTCGAGGCGCCAAGAGCCACCACGATTTCATCGGCGGCTGGGGCATCGGGTACTGCGGTCTGGATCGTCAGGTAGTGCGAACGGCGCCCCTCGTCGTTCTTGTCCATCAGGGGGATCATGATGGGGGCATTGGCAGGGCCGCGCGTATTGCAGAAGGCCAGGTATGATTTGGCGCCAACCGCTTGGCGATAATGATTGCCGAAACGCAAGGTATGGATGAGCGCCGAGGCATGCTCGATTTCGCCATCAATCCCGACCACGGCGGCTTTCCCATAAGCTTCAACCGCCTCGGCGGAACCAACGGCATCGATGATCATCCTAGTTAGAAGCTCGCCCAGTACCGGTGCCGCCCTGTGAATCTCCGGCCTCAGATCTTCGACGAAGCCGTGCCCAACCCACGGATTTTTCACCACCGCCACCGCCGAAAACAGCTTTAACGGCTGAGGGGCGGCTTTCCCGCCCTCGATCAGGGTCGTTTCCATCTGGAGAAGCGTCTTGCGGATCTGAACGGGCATAGGACATCCTTCCTGTGAGCTATTTGATCTTATGGTATGCCATCATATAGGACAGTCAAGTGGCTCTTCAACGCAAAGCCCGAATTCCGGCCAAGTGCCCGATTTTGGTAGGAAAAAATTTGCGATTGAGGGCGAACGCAAACCGAGCGCTTTGATCGCGGTCGGTTTTTTGCTGCGGAATGCGGGGGATGACGCATCGTGCGCAAACCCGAGCACGTCAGCAGCGGCCACGTTAAGCGGCGATTCTCATGCGTTCAGAGGATGGCGTTCAGGCGGCGGCACAACCCGAAGGATGTTCCATAGGGCAATACCCAACCACATCATGCTGCACAAACGCTACGGATTACCCAACGAGTGCAATCAGAAGAAGGGAGGCGCCAGTCCGCTGGCGGCCAACGAGCAGATCTGAGAGCCAGTGTGAGGTGGGTTGAGGCAGCCTTCGTCGCGGATCGTAGTCGTAACCTCGTCAGTCGCCCGTCTGCTGCGCTGAGAGTACGGCCTCCGCGATGACGGAAGCTCTGGCGACATGATCAAGGGCAGCCTTGTAAGCCGCTTCACCGTCGCCTTTTCGAATGGCCTCAACGATCTTTTCCATCTGTGCCGGTCCTTCGACGTCACGATTCCTAGTCTTGATCGTCATGGAACGGAGATGGTTGATCCGGACGGTCAGCAGGCTGACGACACCCCAGGCAACGTGGCGATCGACCTTGGTGAAAAGCGTCTGGTAGAAAGCGGAGGTGTGATTGAGAACCGCGGGCATATCCTTAGCAGCATAGCTCTGGCGGATGCCTTCCAAGGACGCTTCAAGGGCTGCAACAATGGTCGAGTCTTTTCGCTCCGCACAAAGTCGGGCGGCCATCCCTTCGAGGGCGCCGCGAATTTCGTAGATCTGCTTCGCTTCATTCAGATCTAGACGCGCGACGATCGGCCCTTTGTTAGGCAAGTTCGCGACGAGGCCCTCGGATTCGAGGTGCCGCAGCACCTCACGGACGATTGTACGACTGACACCGAGTTGCGCACACAGATCGCGCTCGACAAGGCGATCACCCGGTCTGAAATAACCGTCTACAATAGCGTCCCGCACCTTGTCGAGCGCCAGTTCCCGCAATGTCTTTGTCGGACGCTCTACCCGAATGGCATTCCCTGCCAGTGCATCGTTCATCGGCTCACCTCGTCTAAATCCGCCCAATCAGGTATAAGCTCCGCACGAGAACGAGTCCGCCCTGCCGTATTATGGCGTACCAGTATATAACCTGGATGCCCCGCTTAAGGCAACTGCCATGACCAGTTGCTCGCGATCACTATCGCGTCGATGTTTCCGATGCGTAGCAACGGGACTCGTGAAGTCCGAATTGCTGGGCCGTGGCCGCACCTATTTATGATGCTTGATATCACCGCATTGAGCCAGGCTCATGATGTCAAAGTTCCGCCGCGGGGCGTGCTCACCATCTCGAGGAGTCGCATTTGACCCCTCGATCACTCCATGATCGCGCCATCGCGTGAACCCTTCGAGCATACAAAAAAATTGAGAAAGGCGAACTACGGCATATCCCGCAATGCAGTGCCGTACCGCGACCGTCGTGCAGGTCTCGTGCCGCGCGTACATTGAACAATCAATCGGCGGTTGCTACTCAGTGAAGTGCTACTCCTTCGTTCGGAACCACGTTGTATCGTCGGCTCACGACGTGTTCGAGAGGATAGTCGAGAGCCTTGATCCTTTGGCGGGCGGTTGTACACCCAGCTTTGCCGAAGAGAAAATGCCGAACGAGACGCAAAGCGCGTCCGTTCCAGGCAACACCACGCTGTCCGGTCTAATCATTTCCGTACCCGAGACCGCCGGTGGTCCATTCCCTCCCCTACCCTTGGAGAACAAGGGCGAGTTTGTCGACGTCGACAGTTGCGCGGTTGAACGGACCGTGGCCACACAGACTTGCTTCTCGCTTCTAAGGTAGCGTGTTCGTTCCTAAATAGCTGAAACAAAGCCAATTATCTCTTGATCGTAAGCGTGGCGTGGTGACCGCTTGGACTATGCTGGTGTGGGACAGTGCCACCACGATTAAGTGGACACTATGGCGGTATCCGATCTCGGAGAAGCGCGGCCGAAGCGCAATCGACCTCTCCGGCCTGCGGAGGCAGCTTAGTGATACCGGAGGATGCATCTATGCGAAGTTCCCAGGATATCTCACTGATCATGTTCTGCTGGATCTTGAACGCCAGACCTTGACCTGCGCCAAGTTCGCGCCGTAATGCCGCACAGTGCGTCGCATCAATCCAAACGGGAATTTGACCCGGGCGCAATTTCCAAAATCGACGGCATTCGAGGAGCGAGCACCGCATGAATACGATCATAGCCTTTCTGAACACCATCCTCTGGGGCTATGTGCTCATCTATGGTTTGCTAGCCGTCGGCCTTTTTTTACAATTCGCCTCGGCCTTCCTCAGATCATCCACTTCGGCGAAATGTTCCGAGTGCTAAGCAGCGGCGGATCCAAGGACACCTCCGGCATCAGCCCCTTTCAGGCCTTGATGGTCAGCCTCGCCTCGCGGGTCGGCACAGGCAATCTGGCCGGCGTCGCTGTCGCGCTCTATCTGGGCGGACCGGGCGCGACCTTCTGGATGTGGATGGTAGCACTCGTCGGCATGGCGACGGCCTATGCGGAAAGTGCGCTGGCGCAGCTCTACAAGGTGCGCAATGAAGATGGCCAGTACCGTGGCGGCCCGGCCTTCTACATCGCTCACGGGCTCAATGCCCCTTGGGCGGCGGCAATCTTCTCCGTCTGCCTCATCATCTCCTTTGGTCTTGTTTTCAATGCCGTTCAGGCAAACTCCATCGCCGATGCGGTCCAAGGCGCCTTCGGCGTTCCGAAGCTAACAGTCGGTTTCGGGCTCGCGGTGCTGTCCGGCGTCGTTATCTTTGGGGGCATCCGGCAGATTGCCCGTGTTGCTGAAATCATCGTGCCCTTCATGGCGGTCGCGTATCTGCTCATGGCGGTTTATGTGCTGATCGCCAACGCGGCGCTGGTGCCTCACGTTCTCTGGACGATAGTTTCGAGCGCCTTCGGCCTGCAGGAAGCAGCCGGTGCGTCACAGGTGGAATTGCAGCGGCGATGCTAAACGGCGTCAAGCGCGGTCTTTTCTCCAACGAGGCCGGCATGGGCTCGGCTCCAAACATTGCGGCCGTTGCCACTCCTGTGCCGCATCATCCTTCCTCGCAGGGCTTCGTTCAGTCTCTCGGTGTCTTCATCGACACGATTCTGATCTGCACGGCGACATCGGTGATGATCCTGCTTTCGGGAACGCTGGACCCCGGTTCCAACATCACCGGAACGCTCACGCAAGCCGCAATGAATGTCCACATTGGCGCCGCCGGAACCTATTTCATCGCAATCGCGATATTCTTCTTCGCGTTCACTTCAATAATCGGCAACTACTCCTACGCTGAAAACGCGTTGACCTTTCTTGGTGCCGGCAATCGCCTGGGTCTGACGATCATGCGCTGCGCCACGCTAGTAATGGTGGTCTGGGGCGCCTACGAGAGCATTGCCACCGTTTTCGACGCAGCCGATGCCTCGATGGGCCTGATGGCGACGATCAATCTAATCGCGATCCTGCTCCTCTCAGGCACCATCGCGAAATTGACGAAGGACTATTTCAAGCAGCGGAAGCAGGGTCTCGCACCGGTTTTCCACGCTGCGGATTACCCGGAGCTGCAAGGCAAGATCGACCACGGGATCTGGTCACGCGTCTGATGTGCCAGCCGGCGGCACATGTCCCGGCGCTGAGCACGCGGCAGGTGCAAAGCTCTCGCGAACCGCATGCATCCGCTATCGCGCGCTTAGGCGGCGCGCTCGGCCTCTCTGACGAGCAGATCGACGCTATGACGGCGGCAACCGCCAGCCTCTAACGGCTTTGTCAACGCTCGAGCTTGGTTTCTTCCGCCATTCGGCGACTGCGATTGCAGATCTGAACAAGGCGGTCCGCATAGCCAGCGCTCAGAGAGATCTGATTCATCCGAGTAAAAAAGCTTGCCGTCAAAGCGTAAGACTCGGTCGCCTAAACCGGGCGGCTGGCGCGCTTGCGGCGCATACCAGCGACGGGCCTAAGATTGCCGTCCGACCCGTCCGACAGCAGCATTTCACAACCATCGCACCCGTTCCCGACCGGGAGGCCCTCTGTAACTTAGTCGGGCGCTTTGTAAAATGGTATTCGAACGAAACGGATGAGCGGCGCTAAATTCCGAACCACCGGGCCGCGTGAGCTCGATCGCCTGACGCCTTGCCGGTAAACGATAGCAAGGAGCTTTGCGGAAGCAGATTTCTAGTGGCGGGTCTATCGAAGCGATTGTTTGAGCATGCGCATCAGTAACCCTTTCAATTCCGGCTCCTGCACACGCCTGGCGGCCTCGACTGGAGACAGCCACGCCACCTCCCTCTCTCCTCGTTCCGGGAACTCGAGGTGCAGTTCGTCCACCTTCAGTCTGAACACCTCAACGACCGATGGCGTTGTTTGTCCGTCGCCGAGAGTTTTTAGATACGTGAAATAGCCCAGAGCTCGCTTCTTCGCTTTTCCGGCTACGCCAGCCTCCTCCCACGCTTCTCTTTCTGCCGCCTGATGTGGCTTCAGGTTCTTAATGGGCCAACCTTTCGGAATCGTCCACCGCCCGGAATCGCGGGTTGTGATCAACAAGACTTCAACGGCGCCCGTTTCGTTGGTCCGGTAACAGATTGCTCCGATCTGATGGGCGGCACCACCTTTCAACAGTGAGCTCGCATGGGGCGCAAGTCTCGCGAGGTAGCGATCCGCTTTTTTCATTGCGGCGCACCAGTTAGGGTGCTGCGTCATCAAAGAAATGTCTTTGCCAGAGAACCGATTATAGAACCCACACAAAACATCGCGTCGAAGTTCACGCTGCAGATGTTTCATGAGTTCTCCGTCCTTGCGTCCGAGCAATGGATCAGAAAGAGGGTCACAAGTCGAGCCTGGAGGCCGCCGATTTGGCGGCCGCCACCCATGGGGCCTCGCGTGCACGCCATCAGTGTAGAAGCGCAGCCGCCAGGAAAGCGGACGCCGTGCTTGCAAACACGATGATCGCGCATCCGCGCAGTATCTTCCGCCGGCGCGTTTGCTTGCCGGTCCAATCGTAGCCCATCAGCGCCTCCGAACGGCATCATGCCGCTCCTCTGATGTTCTGGCCAAATATCCCTAACAAAAGGAAAACTTCACGCCGATACCATTTCGAGCCATTGAAGCACGTCGGCGCCTCCTGCCATCCGAATTGGGGAACAGGCATTCGAGCAAAATACCTAGCTAAAAGTCATCGAAGGATTTGCTCGCCTTGAGACCTCTTGCGGTCCCGGGCATTGACCGGTATTGCGAGGGATGCTCAGCAACCAACGAGGACAAGATGGCAACTGGCACCGTAAAATTCTTCGCCCAAGACAAGGGCTTTGGCTTCATTACCCCTGACAGTGGCGGCCCAGACGTATTCGTTCACATCTCGGCGCTCGGTTTTGGCGGTTCTCTTCAGGATGGCCAGAAGGTCAGCTACGAGCTGGGACAAGACCGCAAGACCGGCAAGTCGAAAGCCGAGAACGTCAGCATTCTTTGAAGCAGTGTCGCCTCGGCCCGTCTTGCGGCAATGTACATTTGCCGCTAGACGGGCTACTAACATCGTAGCTCAAAACAAAAAACGCGGGATCCCCCGCTTCCGTGATTGCATACCGGTCCGGTGTCGCGCCAACTTGCTAGCGACAGACGATGGCGGAACTAACGACTACCGACATGGCGTTGCTCGACGGTCTCGCCAGGCCCCAGTGATGAACACGGCGCCAAGCCCCATTTCGAAAAGCAGGTTGCTGTTGACCCCGCGCCGGCGCGCCACCTCCGCTACCGAGTTTCCGGGAAGCTGCGCTTCTTCAACAATTCGCCATTTGTCTTCCAGCGACCAGTTTCGTCGACCGCGCTTCGCCGCTTCGCTCATTCCCGACATCAATCACCGCCATAGTGTCCACTTAGCACTTGGTGCACACTATCCCACTCCACGGCAGCGCCGGTAGGCGGTAAGCGCCGTCTCCGCCCCATTGGACAGGCTGTATTTTGAGGCTGGCTGGGCGTGCGAAAAGGTTTCCAGGACTATCTGGAGATTTGCATGGCAGATGATGGATTTGTTGGGCGCTACGAAGTTGTCGAGCCGCGCCGCGGAAACCGGCGTTGGCCCGATGATGTGAAGGCGCGGATCGTCGCGGAAAGCCTTGAGCCTGGTGTTCGTGTTGTTGATGTCGCGCGCCGTCATGACGTTGTTCCGCACCAGCTTTCCTTCTGGCGCCGACAAGCGCGCGAGGGCATTCTGGCGCTGCCGTTTGAGGCTATGCCGGGCCTGTCGGAGAGCGGCGATGCCGAGCCTGCATTTGTGCCTTTGGCGATTGCGGCAGAGCCGAGCGAGGCTGTGAGTGTTTTGGCGCCGCCGCTGTCGGAGGCGGTTTCGTCGGTCTTAACGCTGGAGATCGGGCCGGACGTTGTGATGCGGGTTCCCGGCGATGTGCCGGTTGAACGTGTGGTGGCTCTGGTGCGAGCCATGCGAGGGACGGCATGATCGTCGCGGGCCAACGACTTCCGATCCTGATTGCAACGCGGCCGGTGGACTTCCGCTGTGGGCATCAGGCGCTGGCTCTGATGATGCAGACCGAGTTGAAGCTCGACCCGCATTCCGGGGTGACGGTGATCTTCCGGTCGAAGCGCGGTGATCGTCTGAAAATCCTGGTATGGGATGGCACCGGCATGGTGCTAACCTACAAAATTCTTGAACATGGAAGCTTTGCCTGGCCCAAGGTGCAGGATGGGACGATGCGTCTTTCCAGGGGGCAATACGAAGCTTTGTTCGAAGGTCTTGATTGGCGACGGGTCATGGCGCAACGGGTGACCGCGCCGTCGGCGGCAGGGTAAATATACGGCTGCCTTTGCATTGTTTTATTTGGCTTTTTTGTGCTGCCTTGCTATAAGACCGCATGTCGTCACCCCTTGATCTCAGCCTGTTTCCGGACCTTCCGCCAGAGGTGGTGAAGGCGTTTGCGGCGATGCAGTTCGAACTGTCGGTCGAGCGTGCTGCACGTCAGCATGAGCAGGCTGTGGTTGCCGAAAAGGACGCCTTCATCGCCGAGCTGAAGGAACTGGTCGAGAAGCTTGAAGGTCAGGTTCACGACTATCGGCGCACGAAGTTCGGGCCGAAATCGGAAAAGCTCGATCCGGCGCAGATGGAACTGGCGCTGGAAGACCTTGAAACGGCAATTGCCGAAACACAGGCGCGGATTGCCGCCGTCGAGAAAAAGATCGAAGCCAGCGCATCCGATCCGGACAAGGTCGCTCCTCGCAAGGAGCGTAAGGCCCGTGCACTGCCCGAACACCTGCCGCGGGTCGAGCGGGTGATCGAGCCCGAGAGCATCGTTTGTCCCTGTGGTTGCGGCAACATGGTCCGGATCGGCGAAGACCGGACGGAACGGCTCGACCGGATTCCGGCGCGCTACGAGGTGATCGTCACGATCCGCCCGAAATACGCCTGCCCCAAGGGTCGAACGGGCGTCGTCCAGGCCAGAGCGCCGGCGCATCTGCTGGAAGGGAGCTGGCCGACCGAAGCCCTTCTGGCTGAGATTGCCGTCTCCAAGCATTCCGAACATATGCCGCTCAACCGGCAGGCCGAGGTCATGGCGCGACACGGGGTGCCGATAGACCGCACCGTCCTGGCCGATTGGATGGGCAGGACGGGTGCTGCGATCGCGCCGGTGGTCGACCATCTGGCCAAACGGCTGCTGTGGGAAAGCACGCGGCTTTATGTCGACGAGACAACGGCTCCGGTGCTTGATCCGGGGCGAGGCAAGACGAAGACCGGTTATCTATGGGCCGTGTTGCGTGACGATCGCGGCTGGAATGGCTCTGCGCCGTCGGGCGTGGTGTTCCATTATCGACCTGGGCGTAAAGGCGAATATGCCGCTGAAATCCTCGACGGGTTCAACGGGACAATCCAGGTGGATGCCTACGGTGGTTACTCTCACCTCGCCACGTCGGACCGGGTGGGTGGCGATCCCTTGAGGCTGGCTTTCTGTTGGGCGCACGGGCGCAGAAAGCTGATCAAGGCCACGCCAAAGAGTGGATCGCCCATCGTCGACGAGGCGCTGGTGCGGATCGCCGCGCTCTACAAGATCGAAGACAGTATCCGTGGCTCAGATCCCGAACATCGCCGGGCAGTTCGACAGGACCTCTCCCTCCCGCTGGTGGACGCGTTCTTCGCCTGGCTGGCAGCGCAAGCCAAGCGCGTCTCACGCAAGTCTGACCTCGGAAAAGCCCTGGCCTATATGCTAACGCGGCAGGACGGGTTCCGGCTGTTCCTGGACGACGGCCACGTCGATATCGACTCCAACCTGGTGGAAAACGCGATCCGCCGACCGGCCATGAACCGCCGCAATGCGCTCTTTGCGGGGCACGATGAAGGGGGCCGCAATTGGGCCCGGTTTGCCAGCCTGATCGGCACTTGTAAAATGAACGGCGTTGAGCCCTACGCCTATCTGTGCGATCTCTTCACCCGCCTCGCAAACGGCCACCTCGCCAAAGACATCGATGCCCTGATGCCATGGGCCTATGCCGCCCGCATCACGGCCTCACAATGAGCTCGTCAGGTACTCTTCGGTGAGCTCATTTGACCGCCGAGGATCGGCCTCAGATCGCCGCAACTGAAAAATCAATGGGGCGTGGACGTCGCATACGGTAGGCGGTCATCACGCCACGCTTACTCTTGATCGACTGATGCGAGCCAATTGGCCTGACTCTTCAACGTTTACTTGTAGGCGCGCAAGCTGCCCTAGGTTCGATAGCGCGGAGATTAGCTCTTTCGCAAGCTGAGAGCGATTGACCCTGCCCGCAAGTTTATCCAATTTTCGCTCCAGCCGTTTCGGGTTGCGCATTCGTAGCGGCGAGTTGCGGTGCGGAGCCATTTCGGCTGCGCAGAAAGTGTGTGGGCCGTGGGGATACTAATGGGAGCCCGCTGAAGCGATGAGTCCGCGGATGCAGGCGAGGGATCAATGGGATGCGTCAAAGTCATGCATCGGCACTATAGCAACGTGGTCTGGGTCGGTAATGGGTGCGTACACTGCTGGATCGTCAGATTTACCCTGCATAGATCCTACTACGGTCGGGGCAACCTCTGATACATTGCCACGGAACAGAGAAGCGTTTAACCACTGGACCGAGTGTAGCTTGTAGTCCGTACCCGTCGCCACGCCCGGCTTTCTGACCGCGTAAAGAGCGGAATAATTGTCGACGTAATCCCTCGGAGACATAGTCTCGACATTTCTACCCGCAGAAATACGTGAGCCGTGGTCGCCATGAACGACTATCGTAGCGTCCTGAAATCTCTTATCGCTGAGAACCACATTAAAGAACTTATCTAGTTGCTTGGCGAGACACAGCGTCTGAGCGAAGTAGAATCCATATTCTTTCACCCGCGCTTCATCTAGCTCTTGACCTGCCAACCCGCGGACTTCCGTAAGATAGGACCTCTCAACCCAACGGTTCGTTGGTTTGCAATCTTTGTTGTAGACCGAGGGACTATGCGGAAATAGAAAATGTGCAAAAAAGGCGTTTCCACGACCTTTATCTAGAATCATGTTCTGAAACTGTCCGAGCCAGTAAGGGAAGGCTAGTTGGTCGTAAGATCGCGGGTGCCATTCTTGTAGTGCCGTTTCCTTCGTCTCCAGCAAGTTGGAGGCCACCAAGCCAACGGCTGCCATTGCAAGGCTTTGCCTGTTTCCCTCGACCAGCGCCTTAACATCCGCCAGCGAAGCGGAAGCGGGTGGAACGTCCCGGTATGGGCCGCCCTCGGTCCGCTGCCGTTGAATAAATCTACTTCCGTCAAATGATGCAAAGGTGTGACAGTCGACTAGTGCTTCAGTTTTGCAGAAATCAAGATGAGCAGACTGGAAGACATTGACGGATAACCCTTGTCGATGCCACAGATTGAATAACGACAGTTCCTTGAACTTTGTTACCTCCCCCGGGTAGGCATAATGCGATCTATCGCCGGGAAAATTATAAGAATAGTCCATGTTCAAGGCGGCTGGTACTGAAACCTGAGTCAGAATGTGGCGACTGAAAGCCTTGGAATGGAGCCGAAACCCATGTTTCTGGAAAACCCGCGACAATGCGGCTTTGGCTTCTGCTCCATGGGGTAATCTTGTGTCGATCCCGGAAATGCCGATCATTTCATCAGTTACGATATAAATCACGGCCGGCGCGGGCTCTTCGGCGCTCGCCTCAGTAATCAAGCCGCGATCAAGAACTGTAGAGCCCAGTAGGGCTACGGCAAATGCGGCCATCATACGGGGCACAGCGGCCATGAGTTTGAATAGGATAAGAATAAGTACAACCAGTCCAGCAAACGCCAATGCGGCGGCGCCCTCCATTCCGATGTGGTCTGCTAGTCTCCAGAAAACACCGTATGAAAGATCGCCAAAAAGGAAAAGGGTAACGGCGAGGGTGCCTGCTGTTACGACGTTGCCAACAGCTCCCCTTTTATAGCAAAAGGTTGCAATCATGCCCAGGGCGAGCCCAATTATGGCAACACAAGCGATGACGGCGTACCCTGCATCGCTTCTGGGGTCAATATACACTCCCTGAAACGCGTCAATGATCGGGCTAAGCAAGATTACCAGAGGTGATAGCAGTAAGACGATTCGCTTCATTTCTGCTTACTCCGATCTTTCGAACGTGTACAAAGTTCGTTTGCTGCCAGGTATCAAGTGCTTGCTCACCACCCGGGCTTTCTGGCTGAGCGCGCTTGCAAAAGTTTCTTCGTTGTAGTCACTGAAGATGTCCTCTCGACCCGCCAACATGCGTCGCACAGTCTCGTCCTCCTTCGGAACGAATTCGATAATGCCCTTTGGTGCAACTTGGGTCACCCATGCGACAACCTCGGCGAGAGGAACGTTGTGAGCAATTGCCAAATGATGTTCGAAGGCTAGCGCCAGAACAGCATCTGCCGAAAACCTTGAGCTGAACCCTTGGCGCTCCCGTTCGCCCCACCCTTGGCTCGGCGATGGATTACGTGCATCAAGGTAGAGTGGAAGAAAGTTCTGTGATGTCTGAACTGACCGGTCGAACGCGGCGTCGAGCGCGTGCGGGTCGAAATCAAAGCCGATCGCCTTCTCTGCACCATTCTCCAAAGCTACGTAGCTAAAGTCACCGGTATTACAGCCAAGGTCGATTATAGTCCGCGGCTTATGTTGAGCGACAAACTCTGCGACGTACTGCCCTTTATCGCTTCTCTGGGTAGCTGTGTACGTGTTGTTCGCAGCGTATCCTTGCCAAACCGATTGTTTTCCAACATCAACTTTCAGTTCGCTAATCCAGCTGTAAAGTTGGGCGAGCATGGCGCGGAAGGCATCCTTGGGAAGCCGTCTCGCACGAGAGTCTCCAAGGTCTACCTTGGTCTGCGATGTCCTAGATGACTGCAGCTTTGCAGGCAAAATGATATGCATGAACAACTTGTGGGAAAACCAATGTCGGGTACTCAGCAGCTTTACGAAATCCGCACTCGGCACCCCTTCGAGATTGCCGCGATACCAGCTGTGATGCGTGATGTCGAAAACGGATCGTAGTAACAGTGGAACGAGGAACTGCTCACAAAACTGCTTATGTCCATACCAAAGCTGTCCATCGCGGTACGGCTTTATCGACAGATGATCGATGAAAGTTGGTCGTGACCCTTCAAACTGAACGTTATAAGCGGTCGCATCCGACAGGCAAAAACCCTGATCAAGTAGATCAAGCTGCAGTTGAAGATGAAAAAGCGCCGCCGCCTTCAATCCAGCAAACGACCACTCGTATGGGTAGGTGATTTGCTCCAGGAGGGGATGCTGCAGAACTCGGGCAATACTCCCTTGAAAAAGCTGATGAAGGCTCGGCTCCGCGTCTGAGAAGTCGACGAGTCGCCCTTCATCCACGAGCTGTCGCATTACTCTCTCAGCACTGGCAAACTCGATTGCAGCAGCCGTATCCATTGTCCGCAGAATGCGATCCTGGAAGTGGAAGACTTGACCAGAGGGATCTCTAAAGGAACCGGCGACGCGTCCGGGTCTCGGTGCGGCCGCGACCAACTTACTTTCCGCCATTCTTGCCATTGTTCTCCCGGCCTAAAACAGATCTGACAGCCCATCTGATCTTATTCCAGTATCCGGAGACAGCTGCTCCGCCGATCGCCAACGCACCGATCAAGCCCTGAACGAGCATGCTGCCCGTGCCGGGGTCGAGATATGCATGAGCTGGCACAATAGAAAGGATGAGAAATCCCACAACACTCATAATTATCGGCATCGATATCCCCTTCGCATGTTGGTTGTTATTCAAGTTTTAACGGTGGTCAATTTCCTGTGCCTTCAGTGGCTGGTCCTGATTCTGTTGCGCCCCGAACGTACGCATGGAAGCGTTGCGGCCTCAGCACAGGATACTTTCGGCTGAGCGCCTAGAGAGCTCGAGCCATCTGGCAAGCGCGCCACCAAGGAGCCGAAGGTCAGCCCCTTACCCGAGCTGGGCTTCCCATTACTTTTGCGCCCGCAGGGACGTCGCGCGTGACTACGCTGCCCGCGCCAACGACCGCATGATCGCCAATGCTCACGCCCGGGAGGATGATCGCGCCACCACCAATCCATACGTGCTTGCCAATGCGGACAGGTCGCCCGAGCTGCAGCCCCGCCTGCCGCTGCTCGGGGTCATCCGGATGATCGGCGGTATAGATCTGCACAGCGGGCCCAATTGCGGTCCCATCGCCAATCGTCACCTTTGCCACGTCGAGGATGACGCAGTTGAAGTTCATATAGGCGTGGGCTCCGATACTGATGTTGAAGCCGTAATCGCAGTGAAAGGGCGGACGGATAACCGCTCCAGGCCCAACCTCGCCTAGCAGTTCGCGGAGGAACAAATGCCACTGCTCGGCGGAGTCGCCCAAAGTACTATTGTAGCGCTTCAGCCAAGCCCCAGCGGCCAGCAAGTCGGCTTGGATTTCTGGATCCGCTGCGTTGTACATCTCGCCTGCGAGCATCTTCTCTTTTTGAGTGCGTGTCATCGTCTCCTCTCAGAACGTCTTTGATGGTTGATAGGGGGTTGCCCGATGTTGACTATTGCATCGCCTTGACTATGCCCGGCGTCTTTAGCGCACGGGCCCGCACTCACTTGAATTCTTTCGCCTTGTCTCCTATCGAGCACACTTGATGATTAGTAAAATCGATTGTTTGGATCACCTTCATCCGCGCGGTGGATGACACCCGCTTAGCGCCCTCCCCGCCTTCGGCCGCCTCCATCAGCCCCATGATCTCGGCAAGGAAGGAGTTGCGCGCGTTTGCCGTCGCCCGGAGCACCAGCGGGCCGGTAAGGTTGAGCGTGCCGGCCTCGACCGCGTCACCCGAGCCGACCGAAATCGGCTCGCTCTCGCCGTTGACCGAGCGGTCCAGGTCGCTGGTGCCGGATACCACGCAGCCGTCGACCGGTATTCGTTCGCCTGCAGCGATCATCAGTCGCTCGCCGGGTTCGATCTCACTGACGGCGCGATATTCCGGCGAGCCGTCGGCATGCAGGACTGTCGCGCCACGCGGCGATAACCGTGCGAGGCCCGATCGCGGATCGTGCGCGGCCGCGCATCATATGGTCGAGCGTCCGGCCGATGAGCAGGAAGAACAGAAGGGTCACGGTCGCGTCGAACCAGGCATGCTCCCCATGGCCGATCGTCTCGTATAGCGACATGGCATAGGAGAGAGTGACGGCAAGTGCGATCGGCACGTCCATGTTCGTCCGCCCGTGGCGGAGCGCATTCCAGGCGGACTGATAGAAGAAGCGGCCGGCGGTAGATCAGCGTCGGCCCTGCGATCATGGCCGAGACCCAGTGGAAGAGATCGCGTGTGGCCGCGTCCGCACCCGACCAGACGGACGCGGAAAGCAGCATGATGTTGGCCGCAGAAAAGCCCGACACCGCGACCGCACGGATCAACTGCTTCAGAACGGCATCCCCTTCCCCCTCACCGTGCGTGAAGATGTGCGTCTCGTAGCCGCGCTCGCTGATCGCGCGCACCAGTTCTCCACGGTCGCTGCGCTTTCCAGCGACCTCTGTTTCCAGACGATCGAGACGCGGCGGGTGGAGAGATTGACGCGCGCCCGTTCGACTGTTCGACTTGGCTCTTTCCCACAACGCCGTCTCGATGGTCGTGATGCAAGCACCGCAGTGAACGCCGGGCACGCTGAGATCCGTCTGGCGAAACCCGCCTCCAAGTGCCCGGCTCGTCAGCCAAAGCTCTTCGGAAGAAGGGAGCCACTGACCCGCCCGCGGCAGTGAACAACTGCACAGAGGGAAGTCGCTGCGCCGGCCACACCGCTCTCGTTCGGCCGACGGGATCTCGTATCCGCTACTCGCCGCCGCCTAGCGAATGGACGAAGACCGCAAGCTCTTTCACCACCGGATCGCCGATGCGCTGCAACCAGGCTGGCATGACGCCATGCTTCGGCGATTTCATCTGATCGATGATCGCCTGCTCGCCCTCGCCTTTCAGCCAGATCGCATCGGCGAGGTTGGGTGCTCCCATCTCACGGTTTCCTTTCGCGTCCGCTCCATGGCACGAGGCGCAGTTCTCGGCGAAGAGCTGCTTGCCGGGTTCCACGAGCGCCGGGTTGGAGGGTGTTCCGGTGAGGCTGGCCACGTAGGCTGCGGTCGCCCGTACCTCGCGCGGCGCCAGCATGTCGGTAAAGGCCGGCATTTCCGAAACGCGCGTCTCTCCGTCTCCGCTGTAGCGGATGCCATGCGCAATCGTTTGGTAGATCTCCTCAGGCTTGCCCCCCCAGAGCCACTCGTCGTCGTTCAGGTTCGGGAAACCTTTCCCGCCGGCCGCACCCGACCCATGACATTGTGCGCAATTCACCTTGAAGGCAGATGCACCGGCCGTGATCGCGAACTGCTTCAGTTCCGGGTTGGCCATGATGTCCTCGACCGCACTCGAAGCGATGCGCTCAAGGTTACCTGCCTGAGCTGCCTTCGCTTCGGCCAGTTCCGCACTGACCTCGGCGCGGCTCGAATAGCCGAGCATGCCCTTGGTCGCCTCCGTCAGCATAGGCCACGAGGGATAGGCGATCGCATAGCCGATCGCCCAGATGATCGTGGCATAGAAGCTGTAGACCCACCAACGCGGCAGAGGATTATTGAGTTCGCGGATGCCGTCCCATTCGTGTCCGGTGGTTTCTACGCCGCTGACCTCGTCGACGTGCTTGTGCTTGTCGGCCATGGATCAGTCCTCCTTTAACGGGATGACAGACGCCTGAGCGGCAGCGTTCTTGGCGCCTGGGCGGAAGATGAAAAAAACGACGCCGAGGAAGAACAACGCCATGGCGAGCAATCCCCAGCTGTCGGCAAAATGGCGCATGGCCGTGTAGGTTTCCATGTTGCCTCCTTCTCAGCGATAACCGGTGGTGTCGTCATAGGTGGAGAAGTCGACGAGGGTGCCGAGCATCTGGAGATAGGCGATGAGCGCATCCATCTCGCTCAGCCGCTGCGGATCGCCGTCAAAGTCGCCGAGCTTGGCTTTGGGGTAGCGTGCCTCCACGCCGGAAGCATCGGCATCGGGATCCGCCTGGGCCTTTAGGTCGGCCGTCGCGTTGTCGATCATCTCATCAGTGTAGGGAACGCCGACCGCCCTGTTCGCCTCGAGGTTCATGGCAATATTCGTCACCTCGAGCGGAGTTTCCTTCAGGAAGGCATAGCTCGGCATGACCGATTCCGGCACGACCGAGCGAGGTTCGATCATGTGCTGCACGTGCCATTCATTGGAGTAGCGGTCGCCGACGCGGGCGAGATCCGGTCCCGTCCGCTTCGATCCCCACTGAAACGGGTGGTCGTACATCGACTCCGCCGCCAGTGAATAGTGGCCGTAGCGCTCGACCTCGTCTCGGAACGGGCGGATCATCTGGCTGTGGCAGACATAGCAGCCTTCGCGAACGTAAATGTCGCGTCCGGCGAGCTCCAGCGGTGAATACGGCCGCATGCCCTCGACCTTCTCGATGGTGTTTTCGAGATAGAAGAGCGGTGCGATTTCCACGATGCCGCCGATGGAGACGACGAGCAGCGAGCCAACGAGGAGCAACGTGGCGTTCCGTTCGAGTAGCGCATGTTTATCGAGAATGGACATAATCTGCCCTCCTATTCCGCCGGTGCCGGCAGCGGCGCGGCATCCAGGGCCGCGGCCTCATCGCGCACGCGGCCGTGGATGGTCATTGTTACGTTGAAGGCCATGAGGAGCGCGCCGGCGAGGAACAGGGCACCGCCCGCGGCACGCATGACGTAGTACGGGAACATCGCCGCCACCGACTCCGCAAAGGAGTAGACGAGGAAACCCTGATCATCGTATTCGCGCCACATCAGCCCCTGCTGGATGCCCGCTACCCACATCGTGGCGGCATAGACGACGATGCCTAGGGTCGCGAGCCAAAAGTGCCAGTTGACCATTTGCAGGCTGTAAAGACGCTCCCGGTTCCAGAGCTTCGGGACCAGATAGTAAACGGCACCGAAGGTGATCAGGCCGTTCCATCCGAGGGCGCCGGAATGGACGTGACCGATGGTCCAGTCGGTGTAGTGGCTGAGCGAATTGACGGTCTTGATCGACATCATGGGCCCCTCGAAGGTCGCCATGCCGTAGAAGGCAACGGCCATCACCATCATGCGGACGACCGGATCCGTACGGATCTTGTCCCAGGCACCGGAGAGCGTCATCAAGCCGTTGATCATGCCGCCCCAGGAGGGCATCCAGAGCATGATGGAGAAGACCATGCCGAGCGTCTGCGCCCAGTCCGGCAATGCCGTATAGTGCAGGTGGTGGGGACCTGCCCAGATGTACATGAAGATCAGCGCCCAGAAATGGATGATCGACAACCGGTAGGAATAGACGGGGCGATTCACCTGCTTCGGGATGAAGTAGTACATCATTGCCAGAAAGCCGGCGGTCAGGAAGAAGCCGACCGCGTTGTGGCCGTACCACCATTGCGTCAGCGCGTCCTGGACGCCGGCGAAGGCCGAATAGCTCTTGGAACCCAGGAACGATACCGGCACCGCCAGGTTGTTGACGATGTGCAGCATGGCGATCGTCACGATGAAGGCGAGATAGAACCAGTTCGCGACGTAGATGTGCGGTTCTTTGCGCATCAGGATCGTGCCGAGGAAGGCGACGAGGTAGGCAACCCAGACGATCGTCAGCCAAAGATCGACGTACCATTCCGGTTCCGCGTATTCGCGGCTTTGGGTAATGCCGAGCAGGTAGCCGGTCGCTGCAAGCACGATGAAAAGCTGATAACCCCAGAAAACGAACCAGCCGAGATCTCCGCCGAAGAGGCGCGCTCGACTCGTGCGCTGAACCACATAGAAGGACGTGGCGATCAGTGCGTTGCCGCCGAACGCGAAGATCACGGCCGACGTGTGGAGCGGCCGCATGCGGCCGAAATTGAACCAGGGCTCCACGTTGAGGTCCGGAAAGGCAAGCTGAAGGGCGACGACGACGCCGACGAGAAAGCCGACCACGCCCCAGAATACCGTGGCGATGACGCCGTACTTCACGACCTCGTCGAAATATTCCGTCTCTCCGGCCCGGCGACCCGCGGCAGCCGGACGGAAATCAACACGGCGCAGGAGCACCAATGTGCCGCCGAGCAGCACGAAGAACAGCACCCACATGTGCGCGCCGAAAAGGCGGTCCTGGGCGAGGCCGGCTCCGACCAGCGCCAGGAAGGCGCCGACGGCAAGTACGACCATCTCGACTGTGTGTTTCATGGTTGGGTCCCAACTCTCGCTAATCGCTGACTGGCGTGTGCGCGACGCGCCAAACTGTTGCGAGAATTGCCAGAGCCCAGCCTTGGGCACCTTGATCCAGATCAAGTGCTTTGGAACTCGCGACACATGCTAGCAGGTTGGTCAAAAAGAGGCCGGACAGCGGTACGGACAAAGACGTCACGAAGGGCCCGGAAGGCTGCCGGCTTGGGCTCTGGGATCGGCCGAACCACCCGAGCTGCAGCAGGAAAATACAAGCAATGGAAGCTGAGGGCGGGAGGACCGTTGGAGGGGATCGCCTTCGCGTGGGGGAGACTATAACTCACCCGCGCAGGCTGCCCGGCCCGTCATCTCGTCCATCTTTACGCAGAAGAAGATGTGCGCAGACGCCCCTCAGATCTCTTGTGGCACAGGTTTGAGGTCGCCTGGTTCCCACCAGTTGGGTTTCTTTTCGAGCAGGTACCAGGCGTGAATACGCTCTGGTGGCAGCCTTGCGTCGCCGGTAGTTCTTGGTACCTGCCCGTCACGACCACGCTCTTCCATTGGCGATTGCTGGCAAACTCGGCAATCTGCAGCGACACCTTTGGGTTGCTGCGCATCCAATCGATTTTCTGGCCGGGCATAGAGAAACAGTAGAGCCTGTTGCCCGATTGCGCATAGGTGATCGGCACGATGTAGGGCTGGTCGTCCCTACAGCATGCCAGCCGCGCAAGATCTCCAGCGGCGGCGACGCCTTGGCATTCCTCACGAGACATTACCCTCACGAACATGTCTCGCTCCGTTTCTGGAGTAACGGGCGCCCGCCAGGAAGCCGAAGAGAGGGCCCGCTTTCGCGGCCCCTCGGACAACCTCAATTGCAAAGCGAGCGCAGCGCGTCCGGCTTCATGATGTCGATCGTCCTTGCGTCCCTGAGCGCGATGACACTACGCGCCTTCAGTTTTGTCACCACGCGCGACACTGTTTCGATCGTCAGGCCGAGATAGTCCGCGATATCCTGTCGCGACATGGGCAAGCGTAGCTGCCTGCCTCCGCCCTGACGTTCGCAAAGATCGACGAGGAATGCGGCAATCCGTTCCACGGCACATTGCCTGCCGATTACCAGAAGATGCTGCTGAGCCCGTGCCATGCCGGTCAAGGCGAGCGCGAGAAGCTCCCGCGAACGCTCCTGCATATGCCGGCGGCCAAGAATGGCCAGTGTTGTTTCCGTGATGGCTTCGGCAAAGAAAGCATGGTTGGATCCTGCTTCGAACCCGAACATTTCGCCTGGGAGATGAAAGGATACGACTTGTCGGCGTCCATCCGAAAGGAGGCGGTAGATACGCACGGCTCCGGTCGAAACCTGATAGCACTTGTCGTTCAGATCCCCCTGCGCATAGATCTCGCGCCCCGGCTTGTAGGTGGCTACAAGATGCGGCCCAGACATTGGTGCCGGTCCAAGGTGTTCGACCTCGATGGACTGTGGTTTGGCTTTTACAGCGGCGTACATGGATTATCCCCGTTCGATGTGGGGACAGATTGCCAACTCGCGTGATTTGGAGAAATTGGGTTAGATCACTAAGGGGAACTACTTAGCTGCCACGACCAGGCTGTTGATCACGCCGAGCAGGTCGGCACCGGTGAACGGCTTCGTCAATGTCGCGTAGTCCTCACGTCGCTGAAGGGCCGACAGGCCATCAACCAGCAGTATGGCCCCGCCCCCCCGATTGCTAAGGAATTGCGCGGCGGCCTGAGGCTCGGATCTTAGTATGTCGTCGTCAACAATCGCGCAGAGCGCCAGCCGGGAAGCATCTTCGGCTGCCCGCAAGGTGTCGTACGACTGGGTCGCATATCCTTCGACCTCAAGCGCGAATGCCACGGACCGCCGGAGGCCCTGGTCCGCTGCGATGACGATGATGGTTTTCGCATCCAACAATTTCAGTCCCGCGCAATGTGACGTGCATCTCCCCGCAATGAGCCGGTATTAGACCGCTTGCGGCAACGCACTGCATTGCGCGAGATCAAATCAGCAGAAAATCAGAATGGACCGAAACCTGCAGCGAGAGCCATGCGAACGAGATGGGGGAGGCTCTTCGCCTTCATCTTGGCCATTACATTGGCGCGGTGCACCTCGACGGTACGCGGACTGATGTCCAGATCATAGGCGATCGACTTGTTGGGAAGGCCCGCGACGACTGCCGAGAGCACCTGGCGTTCTCTCTCGCTCAGCGTCTGGAGCCTGGCTCGGATATCGTTGGCATCGTCCACATCGGCTTCCGCAGCCACCAGATGTTCAGACGCCCTCTCGATTGCCTCGATGATCACGGTATCCTCGAAAGGCTTCTCTATGAAGTCCACCGCCCCCGCCTTCATCGCCTCCACCGCCATGGGCACGTCGCCGTGCCCGGTAATCACGATCGACGGTAGATTGATCTTGCGATCGCCGAGATTGCGCAGAAGCTCTACGCCGGACATGTCCGGCATTCTCAGGTCCGTCACGAGAACCCCGTTTCTGACGTCCGGCGCGAAAGCCAGAAAGGCCTCGGCCGATTGATGCATTTTCACGGCGAAACCGTTCATTGTCAGCATGAATGCCAGCGACTTCCTGACCGGCTCTTCGTCATCAACAATGTGCACCGTATAATCAGTCATTTGCAACGATCCGTTCATCTAGATAGGCGGGAAGCGTGAACCGGAAAGTGGCTCCGCCGGCCTCATTTTTCGAAACAGTCATCTCTCCGCCGTGCGCCTCGACGATCCGCTTAGAAATGGACAGCCCGATGCCCATTCCGCTTGCCTTGGTCGTGACGAACGGCTTGAAGAGCTGACCGGCGACTTCTTCCGGAATGCCTCCGCCGGTGTCTTCAACGACCACTGCTACCTCGCCCGGATCGGCCGGCATCGTGCGGATCGTCAGTTCCCGGCGGTCGACGTGGCGCATCGCCTCGATCGCGTTGCGCATCAGATTGATGAGGACCTGCTGCACCTGGATACGGTCCACCAATACCATTTCGGCACCGGGCAGATACTCGAATACGGTGCGGACGCCCTGCTCGCGCGAACCGACCAGAGCCAAGGCCGCGGCCTCCTCCACCAGCTTGCGTATATCTTCCGGAGCCTTTTCCGTCTCGCCCTTGGTGACGAACTCCCTCAGGTGTTTGATGATCTGACCGGCCCGCAACGATTGGCTCGCGATTTCTTCGACCGCGCATTCGTGCTGCAACGGCATCGTCCATGTCACGCAGGAGCCTCGTACAGCCGTGCGAATAGTTGGCGATCGCCGACAAAGGCTGGTTCAGCTCATGCGCAAGCGTCGACGCCATTTCGCCCATCTCATTTAGGCGGGCAAGGCGCGCAAGTTCAGCTTGTGTCTGCTCGAGCCTTGCGGCAGACTCCTCCCGCTCCGTCAGGTCTGTGATGAAGCCGGTCAAGAATCTCTCACCGCTCGATCGCATCTCCCCCACGGCGAGCTTCATCGAAAACGTCGATCCATCCTTCCGCTGCCCGGAGACAACGCGATCGATACCGATAATGCGCTTTTCCCCGCTTCCCATATAGCGCTGCATATATCCGTCGTGTTCCGGGCGGTAGGGTTCCGGCATCAATATGCGCAGGTTTTGGCCGATCATGCTAACTGGCAGGTTAGTGATACTATCTTGCTAAGGCCGCCGAGCAAAACCCTAGGCCAACATCCCGCCAAGGACAAACGAGGGTCATTCGTTCTCTCGCGCTGGTCTATCGGCAGCGGAACCTTCTAGAGCAGTGTCAACGGCGCTGTGAGGCATCGCGACCAGTTCAATAGAAACTCGGAACAGTACTCCATATAGTAGAGCAATCGGTGCGGAGCTAGGGTGTCATAGTGATGAGCAAACGCTCTAGATGTGCAACCTGAACAGGTTACCCTCGGTCAGGCCGAGTCTGTGATTGTACCCCGCCGCTTGCCCCTAAAGATCGAGCAGAGAAAACCAATCGTGGACGCTCAGTCCCAATTGTTCGAGGTGGGATGCGAGCGTCTTTGCTGGGTCACCGCCCCCGGCGCTGCAACTCCGAAGGGACAGATTATCGTCGCCCAATGGAAAAAGCGCGCCGTGGCGCTCCAACACCGCGACGGCGCCGACCTCTCCGCCCGCTGCAGAGGAATTGGCCTTTGCCGCGACTTTCGGAGCGAAGTAGTCGCCGCGAGCATAGCCCAGGCCATTCAAGCCGCTGCTCTTGAAGGCTGTCACGCGACCGACCATCATGACATGGTCGCCCGCCTCGATAACATCATGCATCGAACATTCAAACCACGCCGCCACCTGCGCGAATATCGGACAGCCGTTCGGACCCCTCGCCCAGTCGACAGCAGCGAAGCGATCTTCGGCGGGGCGGGCAAATTTAATGGACACATCCTTTTGCGCCTCTGACAATATGTTGATCGCGAAGTGCTCGGCTGCGGTCATTGTCGAGTAGTCGCGCGCAGTCTTGGCAAGGCAAACGAGCAGCAGCGGCGGGTCCAAGGATACAGACGTAAAGGAATTGGCAGCGAAACCAACCGGTCTGCCCGCCGGATCGCTGGCGGTGATGACCGTCACTGCGGTTGGAAACGCTCCAAACGCCTCGCGCAAAGCTCTCGGGTCGAAAACGTCCGCCTTCATGTCAATCCCTCCTTGCGCGCCAACCATTCTGCCATCGTCGCATAGACGGCTTCTGCAGGCAGTTTCACCATTTGCCGCCGCGGGTCGCCAACGATAGGGCCGTTCTGTCGACTTGAGACGTCCAGCACTTCCCTGCTTATTCAAGCGGCCATCGGCGCCCTCTCTAGATTATATCTTATGGTATGCCATATTATGTCGCTGTCAAGCGACTCTTCAATGCGGGACCTGATGCCCCGACGAAGCGCCTGACCGCGTTGACAAAAAATTTTGTAGGCGCTTCAAATTGGCGCCGAGCAGCGGGCGGGCAATTTCTACCTACGACGAACATTTTGTTCAGTGAAATCGACGCACTTATTCCTCTAGCGATATCTCAGTGACAGAATTAGAACTTCGGAATGCTCCTGGGAGAATGAGGCTGAATTCCGCTCCCTCCCAAGGAAAGTTTACGTTCGGTGAAGCGGCTGCGAACCAGATAATTCAAGCCACGCGATGAGGTCCCAGCTCGCCGGTGGACGCGCTGCCCTGTCGTGAAGCAGGACGTTTGATTCCTAGGAAAGGGCGATCGGCAAGGTCGGGCCTAGTAGTGTTGAGCAAAGGCATCGCAAGGCTGTTTGAATCAATAGCCTGTTCGGCAGCCGCCTTTTTTGGCGAGGTGTGACCTCTGCTTGTCCGGGCATTTTGCCTCAACCGCGGCTATTGCTCGTGATGCTCTCGCAGTCGCGTGCAGCTCTCTCCTTGAGCATCAAATTAAGCTCAGTGAACTATAGAGTGAGCGCAAGCGTCGAAACCGGCTTCTCGAACGCGTGAATTCTGTTTCTGCATCAGCTCATTCTGGCAGCGACGGAAGAAGTCCTGCCCTAGCATGAATCTCGCGTGCTCCATGTTAATGTCCGAAGAACCGGCCCACGTCGGTGGCGCCCCTTGCCAGGCGGCCTCCTCCGTACGGGCATTTACCGGCTTGTAGGCGCTTCTGGCCCGGCCTTGAAGATGACAAGGCCTGACGATCAAGCCTGTCGGCGGATGCATTTTGATCCCGTGACGTACAGTCTCGACGAGAACTCAGTTAATGTCGCTCGGGGACGCCTAAGACATTTCTCCCTGAAATTCGCTGCGCGAGGCTTCCTGCAGGAGTATCTCCCGCATCCAGATATTTCCGGGATCCTTGTTGTGGAGGGCGGGCCACTGGACAGCCTCAGTGAACCAGAGGGGTGGCAGCGGGTGTTTGACGATCCGCAGGGGTATCGTTTGTTCGAAATACTTGACCAGGCGCAATGGAATAATGGCTATACGATTGGTGCCCGGCAGCAACGGCGGAATCAAGGTAAAACCTGGCACGACAAGTTCGACACGTCTCTTGAACCCGTGCTCCAGTAATAGCCATTGCTCGAAGGATGGCTTCAACGCACGCCCGAACTGGGCTGCAACATGCCCCATCGACATGTATTTCTCGAAAGAGAGTTCCCCTAGCAACTGCTCATTCGTCGGGCAGCCGACGCACACGAGTGCCTCGGCAAACAGCTTCGCTTTGGGGTGCGCACTCGACATGAACAAGTCCGGAAGAACTAAAAAATCGACATCACCGCGCCGGAGAAGCTCATAGGGATCGTCGTCTAGCGGCAGCAACTCGAAGCTGACACCGGGGGCCTCGCGAGCCACGCGCTCCACAACCCTCTCAAAGAATACGAGTGTCATGAAGTCCGAAAGGATGATCCTGAAACGGCGATCCGACTGGGCTGGGTTGATCGGATCCCAAGCAATGACGGAGAGCTGAATGTGCAGTAAGGCGTCGCGCACGGCCGGGGCAAGTGCCTCGGCACGCGGTGTCGGGATAAGTTCGCGGCCCTGCATCGAAAACAGCTCGTCGCCAAAATAGGTGCGCAGGCGCGCGATAGCCGCGCTCATGGCCGGTTGACTGAGCTTGACCCTGCGTGCGGCGGCCGTGAGCTTGCGCTCGGTCATCAGTGCGTCGAGCGCGACGAGGAGGTTTAGATCTAGGCCCCTAAAACGCATGTGCGGTATCCATAGCGCAGATGATTGTTCCCAAACAATCGATTTTCACACTCCCATTAGAGAACCCTGAAGTTAACGAAATCAAGCTTCAGCGAAGGAATCTTTCCTCATGACATCGCTGGACTAACATTTCATTCCTTCATTCAATCCATCGATCGCCGGACGCGGCCGATTTTCCTGCCAAGCAGGCAGCGAGCCAAAGATAGGCGTCAAGTCTTTTTTCAGTTGCTTGCTTGGACGTACCGCCACGGCCGTTGCCGAATCCCCTTTGCCGTAGAACGCGATCTGACGCTGAGCTGCCACCTTGTTTCCTTCGTTGTTTGAAGCATCTCGGTCGTTCGGACACCGCAGAAGGAGATTTCCGCTCTTACTGAGCAGCTTGCCCCGGCCGGGCCGACGAAATCGGCCAGTGCATCGAAGGCCTCATGAGCGGCGGCATGCGGATCTCCGAAACGATCACTGCTGCAAACCCGGTCGAAGAATACCGCCTTTCCCTCCGCAACGTGCCGGTCTTCGGGTTGCGCCCCGCCTATGTGAAGCTGAAGCGGGCGGCGAATACGAAAACATCAACAGGGCTTTCATTCCCCTGCCGGCCGAGCTTACAGCCCTGGCCAATGCCGAATGCCGTCTCATCCGTGAGGACCGGTTTCGCAAGCAGGAAACGCTTAGGGCGATCGAGGACTCCGTCAGCCGAACGCTGCCCAGTTGTCATGGGCTCATGGACCTGCGCGTCTCCCAGCGCGAGCGCGCCATCGAGTTGGCGGAAAGGGCTTTGTCAGGGTCGCCGAAGTGTCGACCATCTGGAATTCGCCCACCTCGCCAAATCGCGGAAACTGCCTGCCGGTCTCGGCATCTCTGGGCAATTGACGAGGTCTGGTCGCCGATCGCCGTCCGCGTCAACTGCAGCAGGATCCAGACCAAGCTGAACGTCCAGCCCCGCCGGTGTCGTCGGAGCGCGCCGACGAGCTCGCCCGCATGTTGGCGCTTCCCATACAAGCCAGGTCACCGCCGAACAGATGGCCTATCGCGGCAAGGTAAAGGCCGACATCGAAGCGGCGGAGCCGGTCGAAGAGGAGCGGGCGGCATGGCCACCCAGCACCGCACCGTCGATATCGAAGCAGCTGCCAGGTCCTGATGGGGGTCAAAGGCGGCGGCCTAATGCTCAAGCCAGATGCCTTGGCGAGTTGTTTAACCGGAAGGCGAACTCCATTCGCGGTCTCCCGGCGCCGTTCCAAATCGCCAGCCCGGCCGATTGGCTTCGGTCGGAAGGAATGAACTTCTCGAAAATTGCCGAGGCCGTGGGCATCACACCCAACGCGGTCCGATACCATCTGCGATGGGTTGATGTTAGCGCTCCACCCTTCGCGTTCCAGCAGCACATGCACACGGCGGTAGCCGTCTCGCGCGCGTTTCGCAAATATCACGGATACGGCGTTCCAGTAGGTCGACCGATCAAAGTCGCGTGCGCCGCAAGCACGCCGGATCGAGATCGTCCAATCCCGGCACATACCCCTCACCACCTCCCGCTTCCGAGCAGGCCTTGAAGCTTCGCCGAATGACATTCTGCAACATCTCGCGGTCCAGCGTCAGGTCCGCAACGTGCCGATTCCGATGAAGCCGCCCCTTTGTTCCGAGATGATTGCGCCCCCGGTTTCCGGGATGATCTCGCCCCTGTTTAGTGGGGTCTGCAGGCGATGATTGTTGTCAGTTCATTCAGGCGAGGTGTCAAGCTTTGCGCGGTAGATTTCGGTGCAGACTATCGCCGCTCAATTCGATGCGGTGGGCATTGTGGACCAACCTGTCGAGTATGGCATCGGCGCAGGTTGGGTCGCCAATGACGCCGTGCCATGCGGACACGGGAAGTTGGCTGGTAATGATCGTTGATTTGCGTCCATAGCGATCTTCGAGGATTTCCAGCAGGTCGTGGCGGGCCTGTTCGTTGAGCGGCTCGAGCCCCCAATCATCCAGTATCAGGAGCTGAACATGGCCCAAGGTCCGTTGCAGGCGAGCGTAGCGGCCATCACCACGCGCGAGCGCAAGCTGGGCAAACAGCCTTGGGACACGCTGATAGAGAACTGAGCGATCGTCTCGGCAAGCCTTGTGGCCGAGAGCGCAAGCCAACCAACTCTTTCCGACACCCGAGGCCAGATTGTCATGGGCGTTGATCCAGTCGCCACCGAGCAGCTCATGAAGAGAGCACGGTCGAGGCCGCGGTCGGCGCGATAGTCGACATCTTTTGGGTTGGCCTGGTGGCGAAGCTTGGCAAACCTGAGGCGTGCCGCAAGCTTCCGATCGTAACGGGAGCTCCATTCCCGTTCGAGCAGCAGTCCGAGCCATTCGGCGTGCGAGAGATGTTCGCTTTCGCCGTTGGCAACGAGTTCACTGAAGGCCTTTGCCATGCCGGACAGGCCCATGGCATTCAATTTATCCAGTGTTGGATGAGCAAGCATCTTTCGTTCTCCTTAGTGGTAATAGCGGGGGACGCGGATGTTGGCGTGATGGATCGGTTCATGCGGCGCCGCTCCATTTGAGGCAGCCGTCCGGTCAAGGTGATTGTCGAGGATGGATCGCACCGAGCCATAGGTTCGTGCGCCAATCTCCAACGCACGCCCGCAAGCGGCATTGACCCTGTCGCGGCCGAAGCTCTTGTTGAGGCGGATGATGCCGAGGCAAGCTCGAAAGCCCTGCTCGGGATGAGGCCTGTCGGCAAGAATGCGCTCGCACAACAGCGCAACATCCGGCCCCATCGCAGAGGCTTCGCGTTGAATCCGTTCAATCGTCCAGTCGGCAAAGCGGCGATGCGCAGAGGGCATATGATCGGGGATCGTCGTGTGCTTGCCGTTGCCGCTGGAGCGCCGGTGAGCGGCAATTCGCTCGCCCTTGTGGAAGATCTCGATCGTATTGGCGGTGATACGAGCCTCGACCTGCTCGCGGGCAAAGCGATAGGGAACGGAATAATAGTGCCGCTCGATCTCGACGTGATAATCCAGCCCGGCACGCCGGATACGCCATTCGGCAAAGACATAACGTTCGACAGGCAGCGGTCGCAAAGCCAGCGATCAAGCTCCTCGAACAATTGGCGGCGCGTGGCGCCGACACGGCGCAGAACGCGCTTATCATTGAGATCATGGAGCAATTGGCCAATCGCCGCATTGACCTCGGCCAAACTATAGAAGATGCGATGGCGCAGCCGGCCCAACAGCCAACGTTCGACGATACGAACCGCAGCTTCCACTTTCGCCTTGTCCCGCGGGCGTCGCGGCCGCGTCGGCAAGACGGCGCTGCCATAATGGGCCGCCATCCCGCAATACGTCCGGTTTACCTGGGGATCGAAGTGGCAGGCCTTGATGATCGCTACCTTGGCATTGTCGGGAACCAGCAAGGCTGGCGCACCGCCAAAGAACTCCAGCGCCAGGATATGGCATTCAATCCAGTCGGGAAGCGTCTCGCTCCAACGTGCCTGCGCATATGAAAGGCTGGATGCTCCCAGAACCGCCACGAACAGGTGCGCCTGCCGTGTCTTGCCGGACAGCCGATCAATGGCAACCGTGACCGTGTCGCCGGCGTAGTCGACGAACAGCTTGTCGCCGGCCGCGTGATCCTGCCGCATCGTCACAGGCAACTTCATCGCCCAGCCGCGGTAGAGGCCACAGAAGCGACTGTAACGATAGCCCTCCGGATAACGGCTGATGTATTCGTCCCAAAGGATCTGCAGCGTCATATGCTTGCGCTTCAGCTCGCGGTGGACCTGCGTCCAGTCCGGCTCAGGGCTCCGACGATGACCCGTCTTCGTCCCGCCTGCTTTGTAAAGCGCCGCTTCCAGGACTGCATCGCTGATGTCGTCACCCAACGGCCACGATAGCTCCGCAATGGCCGCACGCCGAAGCGTCTCGCGCACCGTCGATGGCGCAGCTCCAACCCGAACCGCGATCGACTTGTGGCCAAGTCCTTGTTCGAAGCGATATCTCAATATCTCGCGGACACGCCGCATCTCCAGTCTCTCCGCAGGCATCCCGTTCCTTCCTCGTCACGTCGAAGGAAGAAACTTCACACCAGCAAAACACCCACGCCAGATGCTTTCCGATGGGGGCGGCATCATCTCGGAATCAGGCGGCGACTATTTCTCGGAATTGGGGGGGCGAGATCATTTCGGAATCAGGGGGCGGATTGCCTCGGAGTTTGCACGCAACGATCTTCTTCAATCGCGCATTCTCGTCCTCGAGTTGCTTCAGCTTCCTCATCTCCGATGGCAACAGACCGGCATATTTCTTCTTCCAGTTGAAGTAGGTCGCCTGGCTGATCGTAAGCGACAAGCTGAGGCCGTTCAGGCGGCGTAGTTCCACGGCATGAGCGCTTCGATTTCTGAACTCGGCCAGCCGTTGGCAATGCGCTCGAGAGTCTGGATGAGCCAGGCAAGCGGATCGACGTTATTCATCTTTGCCGTCTGCAGCAGCGTTGCGATGGTTGCCCAGGTCCTTCCGCCGCCGTCGCTGCCGGCGAAGAGTGAGTTCTTTCGCGTGATCGCCTGTGGCCTGATGGCGCGTTCGACGATGTTGGAGTCGAGCTCGATGCGACCGTCGGTCAGGAAGCGCTCGAACATGGCACGACGCGAGATCGCATAGCGGAGCGCCTCGGCGACGTCTGCGCCGGCGCGCACGACAATGTCACCAATGATAATCTCGACCACCGCGGCAGCCGCGCGCACCGAGGCCCCTGCGCCAGCCGAACGCTGCGGGGAGGCATCGGTCCGAGCGTTACGACGCCAGGCGAAGAGCTGAGAGGGATGAATGCCGATCCGATGGGCGATCGCCGAGACGCTTGCGCCGGGCTCCAATGCCTCTGCCACCGCCCGCGCCTTGAACTCATCCGACCAGCGCCGGCGAAGCTGCCGCGGCGCACCCTCAAGGCGGTCGGCAACAGCTTCGATCATATGGAAGGTTCTAGATGGGGTATTCGGCTTGGCGCCTCATCTTCAGGGTGATTTGGGATTGTAGCCGGGGTGCTGCGCTTCGAGGGGTGATAAAACGTGGTCTGTATCGCAACAGCCACAAGCATTTGAAAGGAAGCGCAGCATGAAGCATTATGTCGGAATGGACGTCTCTGTGAAAGAGACTTCACTGTGCATCGTCGATGAAGCGGGCGGGATTTGCCGAGAGCTAAGGTCTCCAGCCATCCGGATGACCTCATCGAAGTTCTGAATGATCCTGCCTGGCATCTTGTGCGTATCGGTCTTGAAGCTGGACCATTATCGCAGTGGCTTTTCGAAGGCCTTTCGAATGCCGGTTTGCCGGTTGTTTGCATTGAGACCCGTCACACCAAGGCCTTCCTGAAGGCGACCGTGAACAAAACAGATCGCAACGACGCACGTGGCATTGCGCAAATGATGCGGGTTAACCTGTTTCGGCCTGTGCACGTCAAGACGATATCGAGCCAGCAGCGACGCGCTCTCCTCACAGCGCGCAAGCTGATATTGAATAAGATCAGGGACATTGAGAATGATATCCGAGGACTGCTGCGTAATTTCGGTCTCAAGGTTGGCTTGATCGGACGCATTGGCTTTGTGGCGCGGAGAAGAGAACTTCTTGAGGGTATGGTCGATTTGGCAGAAATCATCGAACCGTTACTCTCAGCTAGACAGCAGCTGCGCGAGAGCTTCGAAGTTCTGCACCGCAAGGTGTTATCCATCGTTCGGAATGATGCGACCTGCCGACGCTTGATGACCATTCCGGGCGTTGGGCCGGTTGTCGCTTTGGGCTTTGTCAGCACGATCGACATACCTGGACGCTTTAAAAATTCCAAAGCCGTTGGCCCTGCGTTAGGGCTGACCCCAGTGATGAACCAATCTGGTGAGAGCAATCGCGTCGGCCGAATTTCCCTATGTGGTGACATAATGATGCCGTGAAGCGGCTCAAGTCATGCTGACGGTGGTCAGAAAATGGTCCTGGCTTAAGGCGTGGGCGATGAATATTGCCAAACGTCGCGGCCACCAAAAGGCAATTGTGGCCTTGGCACGCCGACTGGCTGTGATCATGCACCGCATGTGGAGTGATGGTACAGACTTCCAGTGGTCAAAGGACTCCGGACCGGCGAAGGCCTGACCATTTTAGACGACTAGATTCCACCGCCGGTGGAAAGAGGTCCTTCACGGGACGATGAATGAAGTGAGTCCGCTATGGAACTCGTACCGATCGGCTTCACCGACCAGGACGCGTTTTAGATTGTTCAACTTCATTCTACTGACCCCATAATGGGAGGGGCAAATGCCCGATCCCGAAGAGAAGCAAGGCTCCGTGAATGACGTCAACCAACGGTGAAAGTGGAAGGCTCGATAGCGCTTGACCTCAAGACGCCGAATAGAGAAGTTCCAGAACTAGGCGCAGACATAGAAGCTCACTTCGGCTCACAACGTGCGCTACCGATATCCGACCGCCACCCCCCTACGCCAGATGGGGTCTCCTTGCCGCTTACGGCTGATCCCCGCCTTGCGGCAGAACTCCGCAACCGGCACACCTCCATCACCCTGCTTCAGAATGAACGCCTTCGCTGCGTCCGAAAACTGCGATGCCTTCATCGTCTTCCGTTCCTTTCCCAGTCAGGAGAAATCACCGGAAAACTCTAACCAGAATCGGTCCAGTTTGAAGGTTCAGATCACACTGCAAAAGCACAGCTGTTCGTTCGGTGATGGGTTCATGCCGACATCACCTTAGAGCGGGATGCATTTAGGCGGAATCGGAAAGGGGATTCCTTTTTCTGCGCAAATCAGATTCACCATTCAGGCCGGTGAAGGAGGCCGGCCTTTATGGCGAGACCTTTTTCGAATGATCTTCGGGAACGCGTTGTCGATGCGGTGACGGGCGAGGGCCTATCGTGCCGGGCAGCGGCCAAGCGCTTCGGCATCGGCATCAGCACCGCGATCGATTGGGTGCGGCGGTTTCGCGAGACGGGCAGCGCCGCACCCGGCCAGATGGGTGGGCACAAGCCCCGCAAGCTTTCCGGTCCGCACCGGGCTTGGCTGCTTTGCCGCTGCCGCGAGCGCGACTTCACGCTGCACGGACTTGTCGCCGAGTTGAGCGAGCGCGGCCTGAAGGTGGATTATCGCGCCGTCTGGACCTTCGTGCACGAAGAGGGGTTGAGTTATAAAAAAAGACGCTGGTCGCCAGCGAACGGGAGCGGCCCGACGTCGCCCGCCACCGGGCACGATGGCTGAAGCACTGCCCCGGAATTGATCCCGCCCGCCTCGTTTTCATCGATGAGACCTGGACGAAGACGAACATGGCGCCGCTGCGGGGCTGGGCGCCTCGCGGCGAACGACTGGTGGGCTACGCCCCCTTCGGCCATTGGAACACCATGACCTTTGTCGCCGCACTCAGGGCCGACCGCGTCAGCGCTCCCTTTATCCTCGATGGCCCGATCAATGGCGAACGCTTCCGCATCTATGTCCAGCAAGTTCTGGTGCCGGAACTCAAAGCCGGCGACATCGTCATCCTGGACAATCTCGGCTCCCATAAGGGTCAGGAGATCCGCGCCGCCATCCGTAAGGCCGGCGCCCGCCTGTTCTTTCTGCCGAAATATTCCCCCGATCTCAATCCGATCGAAAAGCTCTTCGCCAAAATCAAGCACTGGTTGCGTGAGGCACAGGCCAGATCACGCGACGCAATCCATGACGAACTGCGCCACATTCTCCAAGCCGTCACCCCACAGGAATGCGCAGCCTACTTCAAAGAGGCGGGATATGAACGGGCTTAAATACATACCGCTCTAGGGGCCGTGAAATGACTTCGATGGGCCGGGTGCGCGCTGCGTCCGTCGTACGTTCGATCGAAAGCACCGTCTGCGGCGGAAGCTTACCATCATGCAAGGCCTGGAGATGCTCGACGACCTCCTTGTCAGCGGCAGTGAGCCGAAGGTTTAGGCGAAGAAAGTCGATCCAGGTTGGCGTACGGAATGTCTCGATCCAGACTGACGGCATTTGCAGATTGCGCTGGAGGGTCCAGTTTCGGGCGCCGGCACGGCTTTGAACGTGGCGCCTGGCGCGCATACAGCCCAGAAACGCCTCGATGTTCTCTTCGGGTATGGAATACTCGATCTTGACGCCGATCGGGCCACTCCTGGGCTTCAGGGCAAGTGCCAGTTCGGGCGGATGGAAATCCGAACTTTCCTGGTCCGCTTCTTCCCATGGCCGCACTGGAAACAGTATTCCCGCTGCCGCGACCAGCAACAGAGCCGCTGCCGCTCCCACGAGAGCCCAGGTCAGGGAGTGATTCTGGGCGACAGTACCCCAGACCCAGCTGCCGGCAGCCATGCCGCCAGCGCTCAGGGCGTAGTAGATCGAGAGCGTGCGACCGACAACCCATCTTGGGCTGGCCAGCTGCACCGAGACGTCGATGCCTGTCCAGGTGATGAGCCAGCCGGCACCCCCAAGTGCCAGCGCAAAGGCGGCCACCGTGACCGACGACGTCAGAGCGAGGGAAAGGCAGCATGCTGCACAGGCAACGGAGGCGACCGCCACCAGCTTATTTTGAGACATGATCCGCCTAAGGAAGCTGTTGCTCATGCCGGCGACGAAAGCCCCGCTGCCGAAGCCGGCCAGCAGAATGCCGTAGACGATTGGCCCGCTTGCCAACTGGTCGCGTACGACGATAGGCAGCAGCGCCAGGATAGAGATACTTGCCAAACCGAACAGGGTCGCTCGGGCGACCGCTGACCTGATCTCGAAGGACATTGCCGTGAAGCGCAGCCCGTCATGAATCGCAGTAGTTATTTTCTCGCGCGGTAGAGGCGAAGCGCGCACGTGCCACTTGGTGCGCCAAATAGCGCCAAGCGGCGTCAGATCGCACAGCGCGGCCAAGGCAAAAGCGGTGAGCGGTCCGAAGAAAGCCAGGATTACGCCGCCCAAAGCCGGACCGCCGCTACGCACGATGTTGTATCCGACAGATGTCAGCGTCACCGCGGCCGGAATGTCGCGCTTGTGCAGGATATCGCCGATGGAAGCGTGCCAGGCTGGATCATTCAAGGCGAAGCCGCAGCCGGCGATGAAACCCAGTCCGAGAATGAGCCAGGGACTTATAAATCCGATTCCCACGGAAATCACCAGTGTCGTGGACGCCAACGCCAAAAGGCAGTGTCCTGCAAACATAACCCATCGGCGGCTGAAATTGTCGGCGATGGCGCCGGCGAGGATCGACAGGAAGAATACCGGCAACGTCGACGCAGCCTGGACCAGTGCAACCATCAGATCGGACGCCGAAATGGTTGCCATCAGCCAACTGATGGCAACCGTTTGCACGAGCCACCCGAGACTGGAAATTTGTGAGGCCGTCCAGATCGAACGAAAAACTCCGTTTCTGAGGGGAGCGAGGATTGCTGAACCGGATTGATGGGGGTCGACGTGCTGCATGTCTCTCTGACTTTCAGGCCTTCGAGCCTCGTTGCTGCGTCGCAACAGGATATCCAGCGCTCCCCGAGAAGGGCGGTATAACGTACCGCACAGGAAACCTTTTGGAACTCGGGAAGTGGCTGGTCGGCTCAAGTGCGTTTGACGACCTTGAGAAGTGGCAACGGCTGTTTGCGATGGTCATCCTCAAGCTACTTTTCGCCCAGCCGTGATTGCAGTGACTTCGCCGGATTCCACCAGCGAAGCCAAACCAGTGGCGTCGTGATTGACATATTCCCTCAACTTCATCGTCTTGTTTACTTCCTGAGTAGGGAACTTGATGATTTTGGGGGACCGCGGCGCCTGCCGACGGTTCGATGGTCGGCTCGTTTTAGCAGTCATGAGTGCTGGCTTGTACCAGCCAGCCAACATGCGCTCTGGTGATGTGGACCAACGTCCACGACGGGCGGCTCTTCTTGCCGGCAGCGGTCCATGGCAAGCGGGCAGCGGGGATGGAACCGGCAGCCAGTTGGGATGCGTGCAGCACTCGGCACCTCACCATTGAGCCCAGGAAGGGGATCGGCATTGATCATCGGCCGGACCTTCGGAGTGGCATCCCTGAGAGCAACCGTATAGGGGTGCTTGGGATTGAAAGTGATGTCGTCGGCGCTACCGATTTCCACGATGCGTCCAAGGTACATAACCGCTATCCGGTCGGCGATCGACCACGCAACCGGCAGATCATGCGTGATGAATAGAAGCGCCATGTTCCGTTGCGTACGCAGATCGATCAGGACCTGAAGGATTTGCGCCCGTATCGAAACGTCAAGCATTGACACCGGCTCATCCGCAACGATCAGTTCCGGCTCCACGGCAAGGGCCCCAGCTATCACGACGCGCTGACGTTGGCCGCCGGACAATTCGTGCGGGAAACGAGCGAAGAAGTCCTGTGGCGCATTGAGTCCGGCTGCTGCAAGCGATTTGGCAACGCGCTGCATTATCGCCTCATGACCACTGACCAAGTGCAGAGAGCGCACGCCCTCTGCGACGATATCAAAGATGGTATGCCTGGGATTGAGTGCCTGATAAGCGTCTTGGAAGATCATTTGGACGCGGTGACGGTAAGGACGCAAGGCTAACCCTTCGACCGAGGTCATGTCCCTACCATCAAACACCAGTTTGCCTCCCGTCGGTTGGACTAGTTTGGTGATCACCCGGCCGACAGTTGATTTACCGCTGCCTGACTCGCCGACAACGGCAAGAATTTCTCCGCGGCGAACAGTCAGATCCACCCCGTCAATGGCGCGAACGTGCGCGGCCGGGCGCCCGAACAGGTTGCTGAGCATTCCGCCTCGGCCAGGAAAATGCACTTGGAGATTTTCCAGCGCCATTATGTTTGTGACTTCACCCATTTGATGGAATCCTCGTGTGCTCTGCAGCAGCCGGATAAAGGTGACACGCGACGCGGCCTTGCTCGTGCGCTCCAAGCTCGGGCAAGTCGAGCGCGCAAATGCTCATGGCCGATGGACAGCGTGAGCGGAAAGCACATCCGGACAAGCGGTTCTGCAAAGTCGGCGGATCGCCTGGAATGGGTCGAGAAATCCGCTTTCCGGTGCTTGGATCCGGGATCGAATCGATCAGAAGCTTGGTATAGGGGTGCTTCGGATTGTTGAAGATGCCAGCTACAGTGCCGTCCTCTATGATGCGGCCGGCATACATGATCATCACCCGGTCGCACGATTCCGCCACAACGGACAGATCGTGAGTAATCAGGATCAACGCGAGATTAAGCTCTTTCCTTAGCTTTGTGAGTAGCTTCAGAATTTGGGCTTGTGTGATGACGTCGAGTGCCGTCGTCGGCTCGTCCCCAATGACAACGGAGGGATTGCAAGCAAGTGCCATGGCAATCATCACGCGCTGACGCATGCCCCCAGACAATTCGTGCGGAAACGCTGCTCCCCTCTCTGACGAGATCCCGACGAGTTCCAGGAGCTCCCTTGCGCGTTCCGTGGCCTCATCACGCGCCATCCCGAGTTTGAGCATGCACGGTTCGGCAATCTGCTTTGACACCCGCTGCACCGGGTTGAGAGCATTCATTGCGCCTTGAAACACCACCGAAAGATCGTTCCAACGGTGAGGTCGCATTGCATCGTCATCATCGATCGGAAGGCGCCTGCCTCGGTAGCGGACCCCGCCTGCAGTGACTGCTGCATTAGGCGACAACAAACCTGCAACTGCCATTGCTGTTGTGGTCTTGCCACTTCCGGATTCACCGACCAGGGCAACGGCTTCGCCTGCACGCAGGTCGAAGCTCACATCGCGAACGGCAGGCAAAGAGATGCCCTTCAACTGATAGTTGACGGCAAGATCTACTACCTCAAGCAACGGCTGGCCGGGCGTTTGAGGTGCGTTCATGGGATGGCCCTCCTGCGTGGATTAAAGGTGTCATCGAGGGCGTTGCCTATCAAAACGAAGCTCAGCGATACGATGACCACACAAAGACCCGGAGCGCCGAGATACCACCAGGCACCGGAGCTCGCGGCACCTGCGCGTTGGGCAAGGGCCAGCAGCGTGCCCCAGGAGGGCTGCAAGGGGTCGCCAAGCCCGAGGAACGACAGGGCAGTTTCGGTATAGATCGCATTCGCAACAACCAAGGCGCCGTTGGCCGCAATTTGCGGCACCAGGTTTGGCAGAAGATGGCGCAGCATGATGTTGAGATTGCTTGTTCCAAGCACCCTGGCGCGTTCGACGAATTGCCGCTCACGTAACGTCAGCGTCTGGCTTCGAACAATACGAGCAACGAAGGCCCAGCTGGTCAAGCCAATGACCAGGATGATGACGAACAGAGACGGACGAAAACCCAGGATGTTCCCACTTCGCCCTATAGTTTCCAAAACCACAGGCGTGATCACCAAGGCAAGAACGAAGGATGGAATAACGAAAAAGAAATCCGTCATGCGCATCAAGCAGTTGTCGACCCAACGTCCGTAATAACCCGCTGCCATTCCGACAGTGGTTCCGACCATGAGGCTGATAATCGTCGAAACCAGCGCGATTACGAGCGATGTACGTGCGCCGTGCACAATGAGGTTCAGCACATCGCGACCCGCTTCGTCAGTACCAAGCAGGTTCACTTGGGAGGGTGAGACGAGAAAGTCGCCTGTTGCGTTCACTGCGGTTTGCAGGGGACCGACCAGTAGGTTCGGCATCGCCGCCATGGCAATGCACAGGATCAAGGCGCAAAGCCCTAGCCTGGCTCCGCTGTAGGCCAAGAACTGGCGAAGAAACGATTTGATCGCACGCACTCTGATCCTCCGGCGGTTCTCAGTAGCTGGTATGGTCTCAGTCATCATGATCTCTGTCATTACCGCACCCGCGGGTCGAGGAGGCCGTAGATCAGGTCGGCAATGAGGTTCGCAAACACAATCGAGGCACCGAGTAGAAGGAATATGCCCTGCAGTACGGGATAGTCACGCGCGTTGAGTGCCTCCACGGTCAAGCTGCCGATTCCCGGCCAGGCAAAAACCGCCTCGACGGTGATTGCACCAGCAACAACATAGCCGAGATTGAGCGTGATCAGGGTCACGACAGGAAGCAAAGCATTGCGGAACGCATGCCGCATCAACATTTGGCCGTTGGTTAGTCCCTTGGCCCGCGCCGTCACCATGTAGTCTTCAGTGACAACGTCACTCATTGCTGCTCTTGCAACGACGACGTATTGACCGATTAGCCCCAATGCCACAGCGAGCCCGGGGAGCGTCAGATGGCGCAGACGATCGATCAGCCCCGTCAGAAAACTGCCAGCGCCAGCGCCCGGCGAATATGAACCGTAGCCCGGCAACCAGCCAAGCATGGTACTGAAGGCTACGACGAGCAACATGCCGAGCCAAAAAGGCGGCGTTGAATAAAGCGCCAGGGAAGTGCCTGTTGTGAGATTGTCGATGACTCCACCGCGCCGCCAACCGGCATAGGTCCCCAGGAAGACCCCAAAGATGATCGCGACTATCTGGGCCAGTCCCGCCAAGGCAAGGGTTGCCGGCAAGCGCTCCATGATCAACTCGCCGACGCGTTTTCCCCTAAACTTGAAGCTATAGCCGAAGTCGCCCTGGAGCGTCGTTGAAAGATAGCTGACCAGTTGGTCCGGTACGAGGGGTTTGTCTAGGCCCCAACTCTGCCGCTGGGCCTGCATCTGTTCGGTCGTGACTGAGCTGCGAGCCCCCGCCAACAACATTGCGGCGGGGTCTCCAGGAATAACCCGAAACAACAGGAAGTTGAGGATCGCGACCATCAAAAGCGTGATCACCGCCCTGAACACGACCTGCCCGATGTGATGGCCACTATGGCCGCGTACACCCCCGCTCATCACATCGCCTTCAAGCGATCAAACGGAAAGTAGCTCCACATGGAGAACATGTCTTCTGTTCCCCAACCCTGAAAGCAGTCCTTTCTGCGGGCATCGAGCATGAATGGATAAGCCAGAATGATGTAGGGAGCCTCTTGATAGATGAGGCGCTCAGCTTTATCGACCAACGCTTGACTTTTCTTGATGTCCGCAGTGCCTTCAACTTCGGAAGCTAACCGGTCGAACTCGCTGTTTTGCCAATAAGCATTATTGGATGTATGGTCGCGTTTTCCTAGGACAAGTAAGTCCGTGGCGCTGGGAGTTAACCACGATCCATATACCAGAAGATCCCACGCCCCACCACCCTGGTCCGGTGAGGCCGTGCGTGCTTCTAGCGCTCCTGGATCCAGTTGAATAACCGACACCGGGATTCCGATCTGCCCCAGCCAACCAGCTACCAGTTGGACAGCAGTCACTGGTGTCTCGATGGTGCCTGAGCCCGTTCCGGTAATCAATTCGAGTTGCAATCTGTTTCCGTCTGTATCCTCTCGAACGCCGTCACCATCGGAATCCTTGTAACCTGCTGCATCAAGCCTGCGAGCTGCCTCTTCAAGATCGAAATGGCGCTTTATGTCATCAAGGCCCGAATAGTAATCGGATACAGACGGCATAACCAGACCTACACCGGGATCGGCATGTCCTCTGAAGGCTCTTTCAGCAATCACCTTCTGATCTATGGCGTAACCAATTGCATCGCGGAACGCTTTGTCCTGCAAAGCCTTGGTGCTGCCCGCTCCCTTGCCGGGGGCAGTGTTGAACGCGAGATAATTGCGGGCCTCGGTCCGTCCCTGTCCGACAACGATCGCTTCGTCCTTCGACAAATCGCTCCATTGCGCTGAGGTGAGGTTCATACCGTAGTCGAGGTTCCCGCTCTTTAGCCCTTGCGCGATCGAGTCTGCATTTGGGAAGAACGAGAATATAAGTCCGGCAATGTTCGGCTGCCCTTTGCGGAAATGAGCGTTTGGCGTCAGACCCGCGAACTGTCCTTGCTGGAACTCCGAGACAATCATAGGTCCGGTACCGACCAGCGGCGGTTCGTTGCGAAAGGTGCCGCGTGCATCTGCGTAACTGACAGAACTCCAGATATGCTCTGGGACGATCATGATTGTGTTGTCAACCGGCCATCTAGTGGGGCTCTTGGTAATGATTCGTAGGGTCGTCTCGTCCAAGACCTCGATGGACTCGACTTGCCCCAAGCCCGAAGTATTATTCCACCCCACATTCAATTCATCTGGCATTCCAATAGAGTTCTTGAGATATTCATACGTAAACGCCACATCTTTTGCAGTCGCAGGTTTGCCGTCCGACCACTTCATCCTTGGCCAAATCTTGAAAGTCCATATGAGTTCTTTTTTATCGACAGACCATTCCTTGGCAAATCCGGGCCGGTCAGGATGCCGCTGTGCGTCAACGCCTACGAGAAAGTCATACGTGAACGTCGTTGGCCAGAACGAAGACCATGTAGCAAAGGGATTCATCGTATCAGGGGCGGCCATGCCCGCCACACGAACTATTTGATCGCCACAGGAGACAGAGGCCGCGAAAGCATGTGATGAAGCGATGAAAGGAGCGGCTGTTCCGGCAAGGAGCCCCTTCAAGACAAAGCGGCGGTTGAAATAGAAATCTTCCATTTTTGTTCCCTCTCTTTACCCGAACCTTATTGGTTTCGAGACAACGTTGGATTGTACGCATGAAGACGTGTGGACTGCTACTCAGGATGATCTCGGCGAGCGCACCCTTGGTCCAGATCAGAGACAGGAGTGAGCACCATCACCGAATCTGCTCAGGACCGAGTAGTCTATCCCTGGCACAGGTCGCATGGAGGGCTCGACTTCGAACGTCCAGTGCGCAAGCCAGTTGTTCGGCGGAGTCGAGTGCTTTGATAAGCTCAGTATTGGTCACATAGGTGAGATACCGCTCCGCTAGCGCGGGTTCCCCGGCATGGAGCAGGATGCGAGCTGTCTTCGAGACGTCAACGCTCACTTCCAACAGCCTCCGCTCGTACGCTGTTAAGAAGGCCGAAACTTCGGGCAAAAATACTTCGCTGTCCCTGAAGACGAGATTTAAGAGGCGCTTGAACACATAGGTCGCCGATCGCGTCGACTCGACTTGTTGCGAGACGAGAGAGACCTTGCTGTCGAAGCAGCGGCCATCCAGGAAACGCTCAGCCTCACCGTCAGTGAGATATCGATGCATTCTGAATTCCGGTGGCACTTCGCGGACGCCCATGAACACTGGAGTAAAGGGCGCTACCACGGGTCCGACATGGGTGTGCCAAAGCATCCGTAATTCTGGGTGAACAGCATCTCCCAGTGGCACGACTTGACCGTAGCCTGCCGTATCTCCTGTCAATCGCTCGGTCCTTATCGCCCAGAAGATGTCCTCAACGGTTATTTTCCGCGGCCGCATGGACAAGGAGGCCAGCTCACCTTCTATCCAGCTGACCCCGTCCCATTTGCCCTTTGCGTCTCCGTAGATCTTATTGACGTTGAACTTGTCCCCGGAAGTGGGACAGTACCAGCCTTGCGAGATCGCGAAGTCGACCAGGTTGGCCGAGTATAGGAAGTCTCCAGAAGTTTGGCCTTCGATCGGAATTTCTTCAATGTAGCCTGGCCGGGACGCTCTAATGGAGTTATCGCCCAGCCGCTCCGCCGCCCATAATCCTTGCCCACCGGCGAACTGGATGATGACCCACGCCTCATTCGAGTCTGCGATAATGTTGGAATTGCCTCCGTAGGTCGTGTGACCATACCGGGCTATAAGATCGCCCATGAGCTTTACGCCTTCTACAGCGCTTTTCGCTCGCTCAAGAACGATGCGCGAAAGATCACTGTAGCTAGGTCCCGTTTGGTCCCGAGGGGTCATCGCTACGAGTTCGGGGCGCGATGGTGACCAGATATCGCGTACAGCGACCCCGTACTCGTTGAGCCCGCCGTTCGTCAGCGGTGCCGGCGTGCCCTTGTAGAAGCTGTAATTGACCCGAATGTGTCGCGCGGTCTCGCGCGCCTGCGGTATCTCAGTTATTACGCCCGGCAAATCCGCCTGCGCGGTGACGCCGACCTTGATCGTGGTCCCTTCGGAGTGCTGCTTTCGCTCAACCACCTCGAGCCAATGGCTTGAAGGTTCATCACCATAGCCTCCCAAGTACGCGATGCCGTCGGCGGTGTGGTTCTTGCCAATATAGATGCCGTAGCTCATAAAAGATCCGCTTTCGAGATGCTGCTGGTCCCCTCACGCACCCCCACCGCTCCGCGACTGGGCCATACAGATAGGTCGTGGTGTAGGTTACCGTTCCCATTGTTTTGACCGGAGGTTAGAAGGGCTGGGCGTCATCAACAATGGCGCATTTTTCATTGACTTTGCGTCTGGTTTCGCGATTGTGCGCAAAGTAGCGCAAGGAATCGGGCTATTGAGCAATACTTTCTCAGAAAAACTGCGCAGCCTGTGCGCGCACTATCGCTCAATTTCGGAAGTGTGCCGCATGCTTGGCCTCAACAGGCAACAATTCGACAGATACTTGACCGGGCGGGTTCGGCCGTCACAACACAATCTTCAGCGGATAGCCACGGCTTTCGGAGTTGACATCAATGAACTCATCGATCCAGCCAGAGAAATTAGACCACCGGCGCGGCTAAAGGAGGCATCAGGTCGCGACCGAATGAACTCGTTGATAGACCGCGCTTTTCCGGGGGATTTGAAGCGGTTGCGAACCATGCTCGGCTATTATCATACGCATTTCCTCATTCCCTCTGACCGAGATGAGGTCACCCGTTCGCTGGTCTATCTCTACGAACGGGAGGGAAGGGTTTGCAGCAAGACAATCGAGCGAACCGGGCCGCACGAGGAGGTGCAGGAAATCCTCAAGTACGAAGGAATGGCCACATTCCTTGGGAATTGCATATTTCTGCTCGAGTTCGAAATACTATCGGCCGACACGATAGTCGAATCCATTCTTTACCCGTCGTACCGAAAAAGCCTGGATATTCTCACCGGACTGACCTTCGGTATGACTTCGCAGGTCTACCGGCAGCCGTTCGCATCGCCAATCGCCTGGAAGTATCTCGGTCGGACGGTCGACGTGAAGGAACAGTTGGGGGCTTGCGGATCGTACAATAGGAACGATGTTAGGATCGACCCCCGCATACGAAAATACCTTAACGCTGCGGGTTTGTCCGGCACTTTGAGCTTGGCTCCTATGTAGTGTATTAATTTGCCATCGAAGAACTGACGCAAGAGACCGCTGTCCCGCCGTTGCAGCGACCATGCACTTCCGGGGCTTCTTTCGAAGCTGCCGATCCACCGGAACGACGGCGTCTCGGGCATGGTTATCGCGTGGACGTGCAGTTGACCTGTTCGAGCGTGACGTCCTCAGGCTGCCGCTTGGCACCTTGTTCCGGCAAGGTGAAGAATGGGCCGTCCTTGTCGCCGCAGAGGGAAGCTCGAGGCGCCGCCAATTCGCGCCTCTTTGTGGCTGACCTCCTCGATCTCGCGGCGAACGGTCTCGACGCCCTCATCGAGCCACGGCCATCCCACCACAGAAGCTCGTCGGCGCGCTTTCCACGGAACCCGAAGATCGCTCCGGAACCCGAGCGCTTCCTTGATCACCGCCTCGACCATCGCAGACAGACCATCGATACCGCGCCGCATATCGGTCACCTCCGCAAGCCAAGTAGATCCGCACATTTCCTGTCGGCCCGATCATGCAGTCTCAACACAGGCGATCAACGATGACAGCGTCTTGCGTTCAATGTCCGCCGGAACTTTCAAACTGCGACCATTCGCAGCTGGAACTTGATAAGCGCGGGCGTCCCGCCGGCCGCCGGCATCTGCCCGAGGCTTACTTCGTTGACCAGGTGGACCGGAAGGAACGTTGCTAACATATCGAAGCGGCTAAGCGTTTTCCGCCATCAACGGATCTGCGCAGGATAAATGTCATGGCGACGAGCGACATCACCAATGCGAACGCCGGGTTGATCGGCTGCAGCCAATATCGCCAGCCTCGCCGCGACCTGCCCGGCGCGGCCAGGCGAGAGCCGCACGTTCGCCATGGCCCGCGGTGCATGGAGATGAACGGTTGCAGGCTGGGCAGCGGCGATCTCCAAGGCGCGCGGCGGGGGCGTGAACCGCCAAACTGCGGCTACCCCGAAGATCAAGACGGCGACGACGGTTTCGATGGCGATCGACCGAGCGAGGCGCCGTGCCGCCGGTGCGTCCCGTCGTTCTGCCGGCTCCGTCAGCCGTAGGCGATTGAACACGCCAAGTGCAAAAAGCAGGACGAACAAGGCCAGTTTTGCGAGGAGGACGGCCCCGTAGGCAGTTTCGACCAGTGCCGAAAGATTTCGAACCTGGACCACGGCCAACACGATGCCGGCGACGATCAGCAAGGCGAGGACGAGCGGGATCGTGTTGGAGAAGCGGCGCAGCATGTATCCGGACTCTGGAGTGCGGCGTGCGAGCGCTAGCCCAAGCGGCATGAGCGCTCCTGTCCAGAACGCGATGCCGACACCGTGAAGGAAGACCATCGGGCGCGTAACCCATTGCGGTTCCGCGGCGCTGGCATGGCCGCTCAGCGCAAGTGCCAGACCCGTCCCGATGAGCGCAGCCAGCGAAAGAAGGCCCCCCAGCCGCCTTTCGCGACAAGCGCGAAGATCGCCATCGCAGATGCAAGAACGGCGACGACGGAGGTCCGGCCGAAGCTAGAGCAGATCCTGTTCAATCCGGGTCATACCCGGCAGCCCTGAAGTAGTTGGCACACTCGTCAGGAGTGAAGCGGGGTATCAAGGCGCCGACTGCGTCCCACAGGGCATCGATCTTTCGCTCCGCGCGGCCTCGCAGCATGGCTTTCAGTATCGAGAATGCATTCTCGATGGGATTGAAGTCTGGGCTATAGGGCGGGAGGAACATAAGCTTGGCCCCGGCGCGCTCGATGGCATCCCGCACACCGGATGTCTTGTGTGCTGGCAAGTTGTCCATGACTACGACGTCCCCGGCCTGAAGGGTCGGCAGAAGTACCTGTTCGACATAGGCCAGGAAGACGTTGCCGTTCATCGCGCCGTCGTAGACAAACGGTGCGGTCATTCCGGTTAGGCGCAAGGCGCCGGTGAAGGTCGTTGTCTTCCAGTGCCCGTGCGGTACGCCGGCCCGGCAACGTTCGCCTCGCAGTGCACGCCCGCGCAGACGTGCCATCTTCGTGGAAAGGCCGGTTTCATCGATGAAGATCAGCTTCTCCGGATCGAGATCGAGCTGACCATCAAACCAGACGCGCCGGCGCTTCAGGACATCCGGCCGGTCTTGCTCCAGTGCGTGTGCGGTCTTTTTTTAAAGGTCCATCCTCGGCCTCGAAGCCAGGCGCCAAGTGCGCTACGGCTGATCTTCACCTGCCGTTCGACGGACAAGCGCTGGACCATTTCATCGAGCGTCACGTCCTTCCGCTCTTCGATCAGGGCGACAACAAATTCCTCGTGTGCGTCTACCGCCGATGGCCGCCTCCAGCCCTGCGGCCGAGGGGTCAGCTCGCCCTCTTTCGCTCTCGCGATCCAGCGGATCGCTGTCGAGATCCCAACTCCGAACCGGGCTGCAGCCTGTCGAGCTGACATGCCCGCTGCAGACGCTTTCAAAACCCGTATTCGAAGATCGTCGCTCAGTGCCTGGCCCATCATCCACCTCTTCGCTGTGGATGTTGAATCAGCTTCGGCCTGCGTCGTCACTTCACAATCGATTCATCGATCGCAGCACGTGCTCTAGTGCTCATTCCAGCTTGCCAAGTCGCCGAATCCGCGAGGCGCCGAAGCGGAACGGCGAGTGCGTCGAGGCCCTGGAAGCCGACAGACAACAGCGCTCCGAAGAGCCCGATGCCGAGAATGATGTGAACGGTCACGGTTCCGGAGCGCTCGACCTTTCCAAGCCATGACGGGGCGAACGACCCACCAATCCCTAGAAAGAGGCCGAGATAGAGTGCGACCTTTGCCAGCCATATTGCCGTGCCGACCTCTCCGTCGATTTTCACTGCGGCTGCGCGAGGGGTTGCGCCCGGCGGTCCGATCGAGAAGATCACGGAGCCGCCGATCGGATGTCCATCTTCGGACATCGCGTGCCCCGGACGAGACTGGATGGTGGCTCGACTTCCAAAGTTCGATCGCGCGGCTCGTAACGTTCGAGGCTGACACTCGAGCCGTCCGGCCCGACCAGCTTGAGGGAGAGCGGCGAGACCGCTTCGCTGAAGGTCATCGAGAATGTCGCAGGCGACTCCGCAAGCACGGCGTTGTCGGCAGGAATGGTCTCGACCAGCGACGCATGCGCGAAGGCCGTTGCGGCGAGCCAGAGCCATGCGGAACAGGCAAGCACGGACACTGACAGCGGGCGAGCCGGGTCGCGGAATTGGTGCCCCTTCAAGCGTTGCCTGCGCATGATCTTCAAGCCTTCCTCCGTCAGCTATAGGGAAGCGCGCCTGGAGTGCGCCCTTCCCTCCGCCTCTCGTTGATTTCAGTGGCCCCGTGCCTTTTCGAGGAGCTTTACGCCGGGAGCCGGAAACTCGAGATCGTCGCCGCTCTGGCCTTCGGCCGGAATCTCGATCCACCGTTCAACCGCATTCGCCGAGCATTCCTGCACGGTCGGGAAATAGAGAATCTTTCCGACCGGCAGGTCAGGAGTGAGGAAGACGCGCACCACGAACTCGTCGTATTCGTCGTCTCCCAGATTGCCGCCCTTCCACAGCACCTCCTTCACGCCCTCCTTCGTCGGAGTGCCGTGGTTGTCGTAGGCTTTCTCGTAAGCGCCGCTCACCTTCTCCAGGATCCAGCCGGGCTTCGGCATCGGCTTGACGGCAATGACGCCTTCCGGAATCAGGACGCACGACGTTTGTCGGCTTGCCCTCGCAGCCGTGCTGCACGCGGAAGACGGCCTTGTAGCTCGCGCCGACCGGGGCTTCCTTCGTTTCGAGCGAGGTGTGAGCGATCGCCGCTCCCGCACCAACGGCAACCAGGGCGGCGGTCAGCGCCAGTTTCTTTAGCATTGGACTTCTCTCCTGTATCGAATGCTAGCTCCCGCCAACGAGGTTTCACACGGACCAGCATTGCCGGTCCGCTTCATCGCTGAAGGCATTGACTTGCGGACTGGGCGGCCAGCCGGTTTCATGAGGTTCGGATAGCCCGCACCTCGACGAACGATGGTTCTAGGTGGCGGTATGATATTGGCGTGCGATGACACGCACGACGCGGTCCGGGATCGGTGGCGGGGCTCGCGCACTGCCGGGCTCATGGTCGCTTCTGCGAATGAATACCTCGCAGTATGGAGGCAAGACAGCGCCTGAAGACCGCGGCGTTACGATCAGCGACGTGCCGCCGCTAGGTGCAGCCGGCAGCGCCGAGGACATGCCGCATCCGAGAATGCAGCACTCGGGCAGCTTGTCATGATCGCCGCCGCGATGCCCGGTGTCTGAATGGCTTGCGCCCGTAACACAGAACGGATTGCCGAACGCGTCGAATGGTAGGATATCCGGCGCCTGGCCGGCGAACGCGTGGACCACGGACTGCAGGACGAGCATGCAGGCGGCGACCAACGCCAGCCGCCGGCTCAATCCCGTTCGTTGTCTCGCCATCATCCAATCTCCGTTCCGGCGCTGCAATCAATCCGACAAATAGACGAGCCTCCGGAACCGATCATTGTTCCAGATCAACAACCGTTGGTGTCGGAAAGACGTGCGCAGTCGCCGCAAACATGTATATTGCTCGCGCGCGAGGCATGGAGAGTATCCATAACGTAGTGGGTTGCGAATTTCGTGGCTCGGACGCAAGAAAGTCACAGTGGATTTTCCCGTCCAGCGCCTGTAGGCACGCATCAGAACCGCTCCAGCGCATGCCTGTCGTGAATTTCGATCATCCGACCCTTCACGGTGACTCCCGACTGGCGGAGCGTCGAAAAGGCGCGTGACAGGGCTTCCGGGGCAAGGCCAAGTTTCCCCGCAAGCACGCTCTTCTGGAACGGCAGGCGGAACGAGAAGCTTGTGGCGGTGCCGTTTGGACAATGACCGAGTAGATAGCTGGCAACCCGCTGGGGAGCGGTGAGCAGGCGATCTTGCGCGAGCAGGTCTTCCGTCATCTTACCTCGATGGCAAAGATGCTCGATGAAAGCCTGCGCCACGTCGGCGTCTGCGGCGGCGAGTTGGCGAAGCTTGGCACCGTCAATGCGCGCAACAATGGATGCTTCGGCAGCCTCCGCGCTGGCGGTTGCACGCCCCAGACACATGGCGTTCTCGGCAAACATTTCCCCTTTGGAAAACACCGCGACGTCGGCCTCGCGCCCGTCTTTGCCAACACGGTAGAGGCGAATCAGACCTGAAAGTAGAAAGAAAACGTCGTCGATGCTGTCGCCTTGGTGGAAGAGGACATCGTGCTCCTCGTAAGTGGACAGCCTCGTGTCCTCGAGAATGGCGTCGACAGTGGAGCGCGGCAGCCGCACGAAGAAACGCGAACCCAAGAAGGTCGTCCTATCGCTCGAAGTTAATTGCAGTGTCTCCATTGCGCGTGTCCCAATGAACATGCCACCAGTCTAGCGCTATGTCGGTTTCGGTAATTTGATCTTGGTCAAATAGCTATAAAGTCTGGCTTCATTAACCCTCGCCATCGCCGTCGTCGAGTATGCGCCAGGACGCTCCGTCGAGGTCCTCGTACTGCCCGCTCTTGAGCGCCCACAGAAATGCTACGAGTCCAAGACCACCGAGACTGAGTGCGATTGGAATGAGATAGACGAGGGTGTTCATGACGTCACCGCGCCTGGATGCATCAATGTGGCTGGCGTACCGGGCTTACCGTCGGCAAGCGTGTGCTTCAGTCTCAGAGCATTGAAGACTACCACGAGCGACGAGGTGGACATCGCGACAGCGGCAACGAGCGGAGTCGCGTAGCCAAGAATTGCGATCGGCACGGCGATGACGTTGTAGCCGATCGCCAGCACGAAGTTCTGCCGGATAAGTCGGCCGGCATGCCGCGAAGTCTCGATGGCGAAGGGAACTGCCGATAGGGGCTGATGCATGAAGACTAAGTCGGCAGCCTGCCGTCCGACATCGGCGGCAGTCGCCGGAGCCATGGAAACGTGCGCCGCACGCAGAACGGGCGCGTCGTTTATGCCGTCCCCAACTACCAGGGCCTTGTGACCTGCCTCGGCGGCAACCGCGCATGCCTCGACCTTTTCGCGTGGCGAGAGTTCGGCATGCCAGTTCGCAATCCCCAAACTGCTGGCGAGGGCCGCTACCACAGGCTCCCGGTCGCCGGACAGGATTCCGGTCGCAATGCCCAGGCGGCCAAGGGCTTCGATCGATTCGCGTGATGCGGGCCGCGGCCGGTCCTCGAACCGGAAGCAGGCAAGCTCACAAAAGTCCAACGACAGGATTGTCTCAGATTGGCCGCCGTCGGGCCCCGGACCGCCGACCGCAAAGTCGCGGCTCCCGAGCCGATAGATGCCCTCCTTGGTCTTCACTTCGATGCCGGCGCCGGGAATTTCCCGGATATCGCCGGCAATCGGCGAGGCTGCCCCTGCCGAATTCTGAATTGCTATTGCCATTGGATGGCGCGAATGCACCGCGATACCCGCCGCCATTGCGAGCCGACCCGGTGAGATTTCGTGCCCGTTCACGAGCCGTGGTCTGCCGATGGTCAGCGTGCCCGTCTTGTCCAGGAGCACTGTGTCGATCTCAGCGAGACGCTCCATCGCCGAGCCATCCTTGACCATGACACCGCCTTGGAAAAGCCGCCCGGCCGCAACGACCTGGACGACCGGAACGGCGAGACCGAGTGCGCAGGGGCACGTGATGATGAGCACCGCCACCGCGACCAACATGGCGTGGCGGACATCTCCCTCCACCAGCATCCAGCCGACGAAGGTCAGGAGCGCCAGCAGATGCACGGCCGGCGAGTAATAGCGAGCGGCGCGGTCGGCGATGCGTCGGTAACGCGCCCTTCCCCCTTCGGCAGCCTCCATCAATCCGATGATTTCGGCGATGAACGAGTCGCGCGCCGCGGCCGTCGCCTCCAGCGTCAGCGGACCCGTGAGGTTGAGCGTACCGGCCTGAACGGTGTCCCCTGTCGCGACCACGGCCGGCGAGCTCTCGCCGTTGACCACGGAGCGATCGAGATCGCTTGTCCCGTGCAGCACCCGTCCATCGACCGGGATACGCTCGCCAGCCGCGACAATCAGGCGTTCGCCTGGCTTGATCTCGTCGACGGGCCGATACTCGCGCGAGCCATCCGGATGGACAACCGTGGCCCCGCGCGGCGACAGGCGTGCGAGACCGCTGATCGCCGTTCGTGCACGTCCCCGCATCATGTGATCGAGCGTACGGCCGATCAGCAGGAAGAACAGCAAGGTCACGGATGCATCGAACCAGGCATGTTCGCCATGACCAATCGTCTCATGGAGCGACATGCCATAGGAAAGGCTGACGGCGAGCGCGATCGGCACATCCATGTTGGTTCGGCCGTGGCGAATGGCGTTCCATGCCGACTTGTAGAAGAAGCGGCCAGCATAGATCAGCGCTGGTCCGGCGATCAGCGCCGAGATCCAGTGGAAGAGATCGCGCGTGGCCGCATCCGCCCCGGACCAGACTGACACGGAGAGCAGCATGATATTGGTTGCGGCGAAGCCGGAAACGGCAACCGCGAGAATCAACTGCTTCAGCAGGTCGTCGCTTTCCTCCCCCCCGAACGAAAAGAGATGTGTCTGATAGCCACGCTCAGCGATCGCATGCAAGAAATCACAGGGATTGGTGCGACGACCGCCAACCTCCTCCTTCCAGACGATTGAAACGCGGCGGGAGGAGAGATTGACGCGGGCGCGTTCGACTTCAGGCTTGGCGCGCAGCGCTCCTTCGATCGTGGCGATGCAGGCGCCGCAATAGGCGTTGGGGACACTTAGCTCCGTCTGACGCAACCCGCCTCCGAGGTCCCGGCTCGCAAGCCAAAGTTCTTCGGAAGAAGGGAGCCGCTGGCCCGCCCGTTCTGCAGCCAAGTTTGTCGCGGCTCCCGCGGCGCAACAGCTCATTGGACCTCTCCCGAGACGATGAAACGAATGGCCTGGCGATAGACGAGCGCTCCACCCGCCATTGCCGTCACGTCAGCAACCCACTGGCCGGGTTTCAGCGACTGCTCGGCGGCGAAAACACCGACACCCATACGCACCAGCTCGACGTGCATATCCTCATGCTCCTCGACTGGTCGTTTGAGAACGGCGATGACCTTGTCAATTTTTCGCTCCGGTTCGCCGTTGCGGGTAAGCACGTAGCGAATAGCACCGGGTTCGGTCGATAGCCGTCCCCTGATGCCGCTTGCCTCAAAGGCGCGACCCTCGGCCACCTTGCCGTTGAACTGCTGGCTGGCGACGTAGGTGTTCTCCACGACAAGGCCGCTCCAGCTTCGGCTGGCGTTCCAGGCCATGACGAGGTTTACGGAGATAATGGTCCCGAAGAAAAGGCCCATGACGGTCAACATGTGCCAACCGGTGAATCCGCGCTGTTTTGCCGTGCTCATCGTCTTGCTGCTCCCGGTAGATTGAAATTGGCCTGATATACATCGCGTTCGTGGCTGGACGGGTCCTCCGCAATGAGGGAGAAGCCCCCTTCCGCCTCGGCAAACCCGCCCTTTGGCAATGTGACGAAGACTTTGAGGGGTGTGACCTTGTCCGGCTCGACACCAATCGTGACGCTCCGCCCGTCGCCCGTCGCCTGTCCTGCCACGCGCATAGTGGCGGTGGGCATACCCTCGATCGTCAGGCTGATGGTGCGCTGTTCTGGGATCATGTTGAGAAGCTTCACCATGTAGCCGTTGCGGACCGAGCCGTCGGATTCGACGACGAACTGGGGGTTGCGGTCGTGCAGGACGTTCAGTTCTAGCCGGTCGCGCGCCAGCAGGCCGAAAAGAAGACCGAATCCGACCATCGTCCACACGCCGAAATAAACGAGAACGCGGGGTCGGAAGACGATGCGCCAGCTGAGATGCCTCACCTTGTCACGGAAAGCGCCATGGGCGTCGCGCACACGGCTCGGATCGATCGCCGCAGTCCCGCCACTCGTCGCGAGGGCCATATTGGCGGCATAGTCGCTGAGCGTCGCGTATGAGATCAGCCCGCGCTCGCGGCCGAGCTTGTCCATCACGCCGTCGCAGGCGTCGATGCAGAGCGCGCAGGTGATGCATTCGAGCTGCTGGCCATCGCGTATGTCGATGCCCATGGGACAGACGGCAACGCAGGCGTTGCAGTCGACGCAGTCCCCGACGACGTCGCCGGCCGCAGCCGCCTTCTTCGCATGCCGCGAGCGCGGCTCCCCCCGCCAGTCGTTGTAGGTTACGACGAGCGAGTTCTCGTCCAGCATGGCCGCCTGGATGCGCGGCCATGGGCACATATAGGTGCAGACCTGCTCGCGCATCAGTCCGCCGAGGACATAGGTCGTCGCGGTCAGAATGCCGATCGTGGTATAGGCGACCGGCGGCGCATCGAGCGCGATCAGGCTCGACATGAGCGAGGGCGCATCGGCGAAATAGAATATCCACGCGCCGCCGGTTGCAACGCCGATCGCAAGCCAGATGGCATGCTTGGCCACGCGCTTGCGTATCTTGTCGAGGCTCCACGGTCCGGCGTCGAGGCGCATGCGGGCGTTGCGGTCGCCCTCGATGAAGCGCTCGACGACGAGGAAGAGATCGACCCAGACGGTCTGCGGGCAGGCGTAGCCGCACCAGGCCCGCCCAACTGCCGACGTCACAAGGAAAAGCCCGAAGCCCGCCATCACCAGGAGCCCCGCGACGAAGAAGAACTCCTGCGGCCAAATCTCTATGAAGAAGAAATAGAAGCGCCGGGAAGCGAGGTCGATAAGGACTGCCTGATCCGGCGCATGCGCCCCGCGGTCCCAGCGGAGCCACGGCGTCAGATAGTAGATGCCGAGCGTCACCAGCATCACCAGCCATTTGAACCGGCGGAAACGACCCTCGGCCCGCTTCGGGAAGATCTTCCGACGCTTCTCGTAAAGCGGACCTCGCACGCGGGCGGCATTGACGGTTTTGGCATCGAGCCGTCCGACTGTAGCTTTGGTTGTGGGTTGGTGGAGCATGGAGGCAGGTTCCGGCGATAGTTTCGCTTGTGAGGCGACCTTTGCCGATGTGCACGCTGTTCACCTTGATCTGCGTCAAGTCTGCGGCCCACATGCCCCACATGCGGTGGAAAACCCCAAGAGCTTTGAACGGAGCGGTTTCTTGCGATAGAGGAACGAAAATCTGACCAGGCCGGCCTGTGATCGGGAAGCGGCCGCGCGGGTGCACGGCCGATTGATCGTGGGCCTCTACTCGCCGCCGCCTAGCGAGTGGACGAACACCGCAAGCTCTTTCACCACCGGATCGCCGATGCGCTGCAACCAGGCTGGCATGACGCCATGCTTTGGCGATTTCATCTGATCGATGATCGCCTGCTCGCCCTCGCCTTTCAGCCAGATCGCATCGGCGAGGTTGGGTGCTCCCATCTCACGGTTTCCTTTCGCGTCGGCGCCATGGCAGGAAGCGCAGTTGTCGGCGAACACCTGCTTACCCTGCTGGACCAGGTGTGGTTGCGAAGGAGCCTGGGTGAGGCTGACCACGTAGGCGGCCGTCTGCTGCATCTGCTCTGGTGTCAGCATGTCGCCGAAGGGCGGCATCTCCGAAACCCGCGTCTCCCCATCGGGGGCGTGGCGAACTCCATGAGCAATAGTCTGATAGATCTCTTGCGGCTTGCCGCCCCAGAGCCAGTCGTCGTCATTGAGATTCGGGAAACCTTTCCCGCCGGCCGCACCCGACCCATGACATTGTGCGCAATTCACCTTGAAGGCAGATGCACCGGCCGTGATCGCGAACTGCTTCAGTTCCGGGTTGGCCATGATGTCCTCGACCGCACTCGAAGCGATGCGCTCAAGGTTACCTGCCTGAGCTGCCTTCGCTTCGGCCAGTTCCGCACTGACCTCGGCGCGGCTCGAATAGCCGAGCATGCCCTTGGTCGCCTCCGTCAGCATAGGCCACGAGGGATAGGCGATCGCATAGCCGATCGCCCAGATGATCGTGGCATAGAAGCTGTAGACCCACCAACGCGGCAGAGGATTATTGAGTTCGCGGATGCCGTCCCATTCGTGTCCGGTGGTTTCTACGCCGCTGACCTCGTCGACGTGCTTGTGCTTGTCGGCCATGGATCAGTCCTCCTTTAACGGGATGACAGACGCCTGAGCGGCAGCGTTCTTGGCGCCTGGGCGGAAGATGAAAAAAACGACGCCGAGGAAGAACAACGCCATGGCGAGCAATCCCCAGCTGTCGGCAAAATGGCGCATGGCCGTGTAGGTTTCCATGTTGCCTCCTTCTCAGCGATAACCGGTGGTGTCGTCATAGGTGGAGAAGTCGACGAGGGTGCCGAGCATCTGGAGATAGGCGATGAGCGCATCCATCTCGCTCAGCCGCTGCGGATCGCCGTCAAAGTCGCCGAGCTTGGCTTTGGGGTAGCGTGCCTCCACGCCGGAAGCATCGGCATCGGGATCCGCCTGGGCCTTTAGGTCGGCCGTCGCGTTGTCGATCATCTCATCAGTGTAGGGAACGCCGACCGCCCTGTTCGCCTCGAGGTTCATGGCAATATTCGTCACCTCGAGCGGAGTTTCCTTCAGGAAGGCATAGCTCGGCATGACCGATTCCGGCACGACCGAGCGAGGTTCGATCATGTGCTGCACGTGCCATTCATTGGAGTAGCGGTCGCCGACGCGGGCGAGATCCGGTCCCGTCCGCTTCGATCCCCACTGAAACGGGTGGTCGTACATCGACTCCGCCGCCAGTGAATAGTGGCCGTAGCGCTCGACCTCGTCTCGGAACGGGCGGATCATCTGGCTGTGGCAGACATAGCAGCCTTCGCGAACGTAAATGTCGCGTCCGGCGAGCTCCAGCGGTGAATACGGCCGCATGCCCTCGACCTTCTCGATGGTGTTTTCGAGATAGAAGAGCGGTGCGATTTCCACGATGCCGCCGATGGAGACGACGAGCAGCGAGCCAACGAGGAGCAACGTGGCGTTCCGTTCGAGTAGCGCATGTTTATCGAGAATGGACATAATCTGCCCTCCTATTCCGCCGGTGCCGGCAGCGGCGCGGCATCCAGGGCCGCGGCCTCATCGCGCACGCGGCCGTGGATGGTCATTGTTACGTTGAAGGCCATGAGGAGCGCGCCGGCGAGGAACAGGGCACCGCCCGCGGCACGCATGACGTAGTACGGGAACATCGCCGCCACCGACTCCGCAAAGGAGTAGACGAGGAAACCCTGATCATCGTATTCGCGCCACATCAGCCCCTGCTGGATGCCCGCTACCCACATCGTGGCGGCATAGACGACGATGCCTAGGGTCGCGAGCCAAAAGTGCCAGTTGACCATTTGCAGGCTGTAAAGACGCTCCCGGTTCCAGAGCTTCGGGACCAGATAGTAAACGGCACCGAAGGTGATCAGGCCGTTCCATCCGAGGGCGCCGGAATGGACGTGACCGATGGTCCAGTCGGTGTAGTGGCTGAGCGAATTGACGGTCTTGATCGACATCATGGGCCCCTCGAAGGTCGCCATGCCGTAGAAGGCAACGGCCATCACCATCATGCGGACGACCGGATCCGTACGGATCTTGTCCCAGGCACCGGAGAGCGTCATCAAGCCGTTGATCATGCCGCCCCAGGAGGGCATCCAGAGCATGATGGAGAAGACCATGCCGAGCGTCTGCGCCCAGTCCGGCAATGCCGTATAGTGCAGGTGGTGGGGACCTGCCCAGATGTACATGAAGATCAGCGCCCAGAAATGGATGATCGACAACCGGTAGGAATAGACGGGGCGATTCACCTGCTTCGGGATGAAGTAGTACATCATTGCCAGAAAGCCGGCGGTCAGGAAGAAGCCGACCGCGTTGTGGCCGTACCACCATTGCGTCAGCGCGTCCTGGACGCCGGCGAAGGCCGAATAGCTCTTGGAACCCAGGAACGATACCGGCACCGCCAGGTTGTTGACGATGTGCAGCATGGCGATCGTCACGATGAAGGCGAGATAGAACCAGTTCGCGACGTAGATGTGCGGTTCTTTGCGCATCAGGATCGTGCCGAGGAAGGCGACGAGGTAGGCAACCCAGACGATCGTCAGCCAAAGATCGACGTACCATTCCGGTTCCGCGTATTCGCGGCTTTGGGTAATGCCGAGCAGGTAGCCGGTCGCTGCAAGCACGATGAAAAGCTGATAACCCCAGAAAACGAACCAGCCGAGATCTCCGCCGAAGAGGCGCGCTCGACTCGTGCGCTGAACCACATAGAAGGACGTGGCGATCAGTGCGTTGCCGCCGAACGCGAAGATCACGGCCGACGTGTGGAGCGGCCGCATGCGGCCGAAATTGAACCAGGGCTCCACGTTGAGGTCCGGAAAGGCAAGCTGAAGGGCGACGACGACGCCGACGAGAAAGCCGACCACGCCCCAGAATACCGTGGCGATGACGCCGTACTTCACGACCTCGTCGAAATATTCCGTCTCTCCGGCCCGGCGACCCGCGGCAGCCGGACGGAAATCAACACGGCGCAGGAGCACCAATGTGCCGCCGAGCAGCACGAAGAACAGCACCCACATGTGCGCGCCGAAAAGGCGGTCCTGGGCGAGGCCGGCTCCGACCAGCGCCAGGAAGGCGCCGACGGCAAGTACGACCATCTCGACTGTGTGTTTCATGGTTGGTCCCCAACTCTTTTCTAATCGCTGACGGTGAACGCTTGCGCGCAAGCCGCTAACGTCGTTCGAGAATTGCCATAGCTTCGGCACCTTGATTCAGATCAAGACAATGGGAGCGTCGCCGCGCATGCCTCGGAGACCTGAGTGACCGCGACGTCGGAAACATGGCAGCCAGGCCCCTGTTCGCGGGACCGGTCACCCGGGCACATTGCGGTCTTGATGCAAGCTCGGCGCGCAGTACGCCGGCTACAGCAGCGCTTGCTGCCCGCCCCATTGTCTCGTCTATCTCAACGCGGGTGAAGATATGGACAGATGCCTCTGGTACAGGCTTGATATTGCCTTGCTTCCACCAATTTGGCTTCTTCTCAAGCAAGGACCAGGCGTGAATGCGCTCGTCAAGGCGGCCCTTCGCCGCCGTTGGTTCGCGGCAACGGCCAAACACGCCCGCGCTTTTCCATTGGCCGTTGCTGGCAAACTCCTCTATCTGGAGCGACATCTTTGATTGTTGCGCGTCCAATCGATCTTCTGGCCGGACATGGAAAAACAGTAGATGCGATTTCCCGAGAGCGCGTACCTGATCGGCACGACGTAGGGCTGGCCGTCCCTGCAACAACCCAATCGCGCGAGATCTCCAGCGGCGACTATCCGTGACATTCAACACAAGAAATCTCCCATACGAACATAGCTTTTTCCTCTGCTCTCACCACGCCCGGTCGACTGCTGCAACCGGGGAGAGGGCTGAGCGCGCAACCACTGCCGGTCAATCGCAGAGCGAACGCAGAGCTTCCAGCCTCACGATGTCGATCGTCCTTGCGTCCCTGAGCGCGATGACGCTGCGCGCCTTCAGTTTTGTCACCACGCGCGACACGGTTTCGATCGTCAGGCCGAGATAGTCCGCGATATCCTGTCGCGACATGGGCAAGCGTAGCTGCCTGCATCCTCCCTGACGCTCGCAAAGATCGACGAGGAATGCGGCAATCCGTCCCACGGCACATTGCCTGCCGATCACCAGAAGATGCTGCTGAGCCCGTGCCATGCCGGTCAAGGCGAGCGCGAGAAGCTCCCGCGAACGCTCCTGCATATGCCGGCGCCCGAAGACGGCCAGTGTTGTTTCCGTGATGGCTTCGGCAAAGAAAGCATGGTTGGATCCTGCTTCGAACCCGAACATTTCGCCTGGGAGATGAAAGGATACGACTTGTCGGCGTCCATCTGAAAGGAGGCGGTAGATACGCACTGCTCCGGTCGAAACCTGATAACACTTGTCGTTCAGATCCCCCTGCGCATAGATCTCGCGACCCGGCTTGTAGGTGGCGACAAGATGCGGCCCCGACATTGGTGCCGGTCCAAGGTGTTCGACCTCGATGGACTGTGGTTTGGCTTTTACAGCGGCGTACATGGATTATCCCCGTTCGATGTGGGGACAGATTGCCAACTCGCGTGATTTGGAGAAATTGGGTTAGATCACTAAGGGGAACTACTTAGCTGCCACGACCAGGCTGTTGATCACGCCGAGCAGGTCGGCACCGGTGAACGGCTTCGTCAATGTCGCGTAGTCCACACGTCGCTGAAGGGCCGACAGGCCATCAACCAGCAGTATGGCCCGGCCCCCCCGATTGCTAAGGAATTGCGCGGCGGCCTGAGGCTCGGATCTTAGTATGTCATCGTCAACAATCGCGCAGAGCGCTTCCCGGCAAGAGGCTTCAGCCTTTTGCACGGAGTCGTAGGATTCCGTGTAATATCCTTCGACTTCGAGGGCGAATGCCACGGACCGCCGGAGGCCCTGGTCCGCTGCAACGACGATGATGGTTTTCGCATCCAACAATTTCAGTCCCGCGCAATGTGACGTGCATCTCCCCGCAATGAGCCGGTATTAGACCGCTTGCGGCAACGCACTGCATTGCGCGAGATCAAATCAGCAGAAAATCAGAATGGACCGAAACCTGCAGCGAGAGCCATGCGAACGAGATGGGGGAGGCTCTTCGCCTTCATCTTGGCCATTACATTGGCGCGGTGCACCTCGACGGTACGCGGACTGATGTCCAGATCATAGGCGATCGACTTGTTGGGAAGGCCCGCGACGACTGCCGAGAGCACCTGGCGTTCTCTCTCGCTCAGCGTCTGGAGCCTGGCTCGGATATCGTTGGCATCGTCCACATCGGCTTCCGCAGCCACCAGATGTTCAGACGCCCTCTCGATTGCCTCGATGATCACGGTATCCTCGAAAGGCTTCTCTATGAAGTCCACCGCCCCCGCCTTCATCGCCTCCACCGCCATGGGCACGTCGCCGTGCCCGGTAATCACGATCGACGGTATATTGATCTTGCGATCGCCGAGATTGCGCAGAAGCTCTACGCCGGACATGTCCGGCATTCTCAGGTCCGTCACGAGAACCCCGTTTCTGACGTCCGGCGCGAAAGCCAGAAAGGCCTCGGCCGATTGATGCATTTTCACGGCGAAACCGTTCATTGTCAGCATGAATGCCAGCGACTTCCTGACCGGCTCTTCGTCATCAACAATGTGCACCGTATAATCAGTCATTTGCAACGATCCGTTCATCTAGATAGGCGGGAAGCGTGAACCGGAAAGTGGCTCCGCCGGCCTCATTTTTCGAAACAGTCATCTCTCCGCCGTGCGCCTCGACGATCCGCTTAGAAATGGACAGCCCGATGCCCATTCCGCTTGCCTTGGTCGTGACGAACGGCTTGAAGAGCTGACCGGCGACTTCTTCCGGAATGCCTCCGCCGGTGTCTTCAACGACGACTGCTACCTCGCCCGGATCGGCCGGCATCGTGCGGATCGTCAGTTCCCGGCGGTCGACGTGGCGCATCGCCTCGATCGCGTTGCGCATCAGATTGATGAGGACCTGCTGCACCTGGATACGGTCCACCAATACCATTTCGGCACCGGGCAGATACTCGAATACGGTGCGGACGCCCTGCTCGCGCGAACCGACCAGAGCCAAGGCCGCGGCCTCCTCCACCAGCTTGCGTATATCTTCCGGAGCCTTTTCCGTCTCGCCCTTGGTGACGAACTCCCTCAGGTGTTTGATGATCTGGCCGGCCCGCAGCGACTGGCTCGCCACCTCTTCGAGCGCCTCGCGTATTCGCGTAGCGACGGCGTCGTCCATGTCACGCAACAGCCTCGTACAGCCATGCGAATAGTTGGCGATCGCCGACAACGGCTGGTTCAGTTCGTGGGCAAGCGTCGAAGCCATTTCGCCCATCTCATTTAGGCGGGCAAGGCGCGCCAGTTCAGCCTGTATCTGCTCGAGCCTTGCGGCAGACTCCTCCCGCTCCGTCAGGTCTCTTATGAAGCCCGTGAAGAACCTCTCGCCGCCCGACCGCATCTCCCCCACGGCGAGCTTCATCGGAAACGTCGATCCATCCTTCCGCTGCCCCGAGACAACGCGATCGATACCGATGATGCGCTTTTCCCCGGTTGCCATGTAGCGCTGCAGATATCCGTCGTGTTCGTGGCGGTAGGGTTCCGGCATCAATATGCGCAGGTTCTGGCCGATGACCTCCTCCTCCGCGTATCCGAACTGCCGGACGGCCGCGGCGTTGAAGGACACGATTGTGCCGTCGGTAGCGCTGACCACTGTAGCGTCCGGAACAGTATCCAGTATGGATCTCAGATGAGCGTCGCGGGCCCTTACGACGTCCTCGGTCCGGTCGATGGCGCGTCTTGCCGCCTCAAGCACTTCTCCCAGTGCCACGATCAGAAGCACTGCCGACCCGAAGACCAGCAGTTCCACGACACTCGGACCGTCGGCGCTCGTGATCTGCTGATGAGACACCGCTACAACGAGCGACAGCCCGGCTGCAAAGAGGATCGGATTGCGGCCGCCGATCAGCGCCACAACGAGGATGGCCGGGATAAACGAGAAGAGAAGGCCCTCGCCGATTGGTTCGGCCCGTATCATTCTGATCGCAAGAACGCTCGACGTGACGATCGCGGCGACAATATAGGCTGCGACGCCGTCGCCTCTCCACCTGACGACCCGTCGTCCCCACTGAGTCCACTCAATACCGCTTTTTGAAAGCATCCAGTTATCCGCCGAAGGACTGTTTACCGCTGCAATGCCCAACGTCTTGGCTGTACTTGCACCATACGTACTCTTCCATAGCCCATGCTGGCGTAAACAGCCAACCCGCCGCTTGCTGCAAATCGCCCCACGACGAGAGCCCGTCGCGACAGTATTGACCGTGATCAATGTAGCCGCCGCGACGCAGAGTAAGATCGCTTCTGCATTCAAATCGCGTTCGGGAGATCAGGCCAATGACGTACAAGACGATCCTTCTGGTGGTTGGTATCGGCCAACTCGAAGATGACCTGAGGGCAGCGGCAGATCTTTGCGCGTCGGAGGGTGCGCACCTCTCGGTTCTAGTCAGCAAGATAGCCACTCTCCCTGCGATGGGAGACCTCGCAGCCATCTCCGCCGCGTGGATTGACAGCCGCGACGGTGATATGGAGCAACTGCGTCAATCGGTCAGAGAAGCCAGGGAGATCCTCGGAAGTGCCGGGATTTCATACGATGTGGTTGGGCGATACTCAGAGACGATGCGGCTCGGGCAAGACGTCGGAGAGCGTGCGCGGTATGCTGATGTCACCTTGGTCGGCACAAGTCTAAGGGTAGATGACCTCCTCCGGCGGGGAGTCATAGAGGGTGCTCTCTTCTATTCGGCACGGCCGGTCCTGCTCGCTGCGAATCTCCGATCAGTTACCTTGGAGCCGAAGAACGTCCTCCTTGCGTGGAACTCGACCATCGAGTCCGCAAGGGCCGCCCGCGAATCGCTGGACATGATGCAAAACGCCGAGGGGGTACACCTGGTGCTCGTCGATCCAAAGACCAAGAACGGCGAAGAACCCGGCGCTGACATCGCCACTTATCTCGCACGACACGGCGTCAAAGTTGCAGTCGACCAGCTTGCGAGTGCCGGCCGCCGGGTCGAAGAGGTACTCGCCCAGCACGCACGCGACACATCGGCCGACCTGACCGTGATCGGCGCCTATGGGCACTCGCGCATCCGCGAGAGGGTATTCGGCGGCGTAACCAAGTCGATGATCGATGCACCGATGCTGCCCGTCTTGATGGTTAGATAGCCTTTCTTCTCCCCGTGCTGGGAGGCTACAGAAGCGCCGCTAAATGCCTCGGGGCAAGCGGTCCTAATTCGCGAGCGCCGCGCTGTGAGCCTTGTTCATGACGCGCTTTAGATCGTCGATCGCCGAGGCCGAGGGGAGCGTCTCTCCTTCGAGTTCGGGCGGCAGCTTCCAGCCGGGCTCAACCCCCTGCATGTTCGGCAGTTCGTGGGCAATGCCCTTATGGCAATCGATGCAGGTCGCCCTGCCCGGCAGCAGGTAGCGCGTATGGATTTCTGCTGCACGCTGCGTCTGCTTGGAAAGGTCCATCGCCGCTGAGGAGTGACAGTTGCGGCACTCGAGGCTGTCGTTGGCCTTGAGCCGCGCCCATTCGTGCTTGGCGAGTTCCAGGCGGTGGTCGAGGAACTTCTCGCGCGTGTTGATGGTCCCGAAGATCTTGCCCCACACTTCCTTTGAGGCCTGCATCTTGCGGGCGATCTTGTCCGTCCACTCATGCGGCACGTGGCAGTCGGGACAGGACGCCCGGACGCCCGAGCGGTTGGAGAAATGAACCGTGCGCGTAAGCTCCTCATATACGTTGGCCCGCATCTCATGACAGGAGACGCAAAACTCCTCGGTGTTGGTGAGCTCCAAGGCGGTGTTGAAAGCGCCCCAGAAGATCACGCCCCCGACGAAGCCGCCGAGTGTCAAAAAGGCGAGGCTGAGCGTTGCGGCCGGCGTAGTCAGGATCTTCCACACCCAGAGTAGGAGGCGCTTTATCCGAGCCATGGCCTACTCGCTCCCCGCCTGGCTGACGCCCATCTCGCTCATGTCCCGGAAGGTGTTGCCGACGAGCGGTCGCACGTCCGCCTGCGGCACGTGGCAGGCTGTGCAGAAATAGCGCCGCGGCGAAACGTCGGCGAGCATCTGCCCCTCCCGCGTCATGTAATGGGTGACGCTGATCATCGGCGCGCCGGACTCCTGTGTGAGTTCGCGCTTGTGGCAGGAAAGGCATCGGTTGGTGTTGACCGAAAGTTGGTAGCCCTCGATCGAATGCGGGATGACTGGGGGCTGGTCGGGATAGGCGCGCTCCTTGCGGACGATGACCTCGCCCCCTATGACCGCTACCACGAGGAGCGGGGGCTCCGCTGGCCTGTCGTCGACGGCAAGGAGACGCTCTGGCGTTCCCCGGTGCAGTCTGCTTCATGAATGCGGGCGACGCACGCGATCGCGGTATCAACCAGGGGGCCGAGGTCAGGATCGTTTCCCGCCGCGGCGAGATTCGCGCGCGCGTCGAGACGCGCGGCCGCAACCGCATGCCGCCGGGCGTCATCTTCGTACCCTGGTTCGACGCCAGCAGGCTGATCAACAAGGTGACACTCGACGCAACCGATCCCATCTCCAAACAGACGGACTTCAAAAAATGCGCGGTCAAAATCGTCTCTGTCGCATGATGAGAAGCCCTGGATCGATGCTGGGGGCGCCGTTGGCCATCCTGGTCGTCGCAACGGGAGCAATCGCGCAAATGGCTGACAAACGGGTGCCGGAGCTTTCCGGCCCGCCGCAGGAAATGGGCGAAGTAGAGGCGCACCCGATCCCGAAGTGGGTTGTTGACGACGGCCCGTGACCGCGCCCGAAGGAGGCATATTCCTCGAACAGGCCCTTCTGGATGTAGAAGCCGAAGGCCTCGGCCTCGCGGTTGGCGTATTCCCTGCTGATCTCGCTTGCCGGGAAGCGGTCGACGTTGCCGTTCTTGAAGAGCACGTCGTAGAGGGTCTTGCCCCGATAGCCGGGACTGGCGCCTTGTAGAGTTCCGGCACCCGCATCGTCATCGAGCCGGAATGCCAGTGCTCGAGGACGCGGCCCGTCACCAGCCAAACGTTGTATTCGTCGTCGGGAGATTCCGCCGGCGGCTCGTAGGGAACGGCGAGGATCACCGCCTTGCCGTCCGGACGACCATAGAACTTCACGCCCTCCCCCGGCTTCACGTAGGGATCGTAGCCTTCCCGGTAGCGTCGAGGATGTCGGTCGGCCACACCTCGTCGGTGGTGAAGCGCTTGGAAAACTCCACCATCTGCCAGAGATCGGAACGGGCCTCGCCGGGCGCATCGACGAGCTGGTGCCAGACATGGGTGCGCCGCTCCGCATTGCCATAGGCGCCTTCCTTCTCCACCCACATGGCGGCCGGAAGGATCAGGTCCGCGCTCATAGCGGTGATCGTTGGATAGACGTCGGACACGACGATAAAATTGTCCGGATTACGATAGCCCTGATAGGTCTCGTTCTGCGTATTGGGAGCCGCCTGGACGTTGTTGTTGACCTGCACCCAATAGAAATTGAGCTTGCCGTCTTTCAGCATCCGGTCCTGCTCAACCGCATGGTATCCGGGTTTCTCCGGAATGATGCCGTGGGGAATGCGCCAGATCTCCTCGGCATGCTTGCGGTGCTCCGGATTGGTCACGGTCATGTCGGCTGGCAGCCGGTGGGCGAAGGTGCCGACCTCGCGCGCCGTCCCGCAGGCCGAGGGTTGACCGGTCAGCGAGAACGGGCTGTTGCCCGGCTCGGAGATCTTCCCGGTCAGGAGATGCAGGTTGTACACCATCTGGTTGACCCAGACGCCGCGCACATGCTGGTTGAACCCCATGGTCCAGAGCGACATGACCTTGCGCTTGGGATCGGCATAAAGGTCGGCCAGTTGTTCGAGGAATCCGGCCTCGACCCCGGTGAGTTCGACCACCTTGTCGAGCGTGTATTCCGACACGAAAGTCTTGAAGCTCTCGAAGTCGCTCGGCGTCATTTTAGCCGCATCCTTGGCGTTCACGGCCTTGACCTCGAGCGGATTGTCGGGCCTCAGGCCATAGCCAATGTCGGTCGCGCCGAGCATGAACGTCGTATGCTTCCTGACGAAATCCTCATTCACTCTGCCGGTCTGGATGATGTGGTTGGCGATGTAGTTCAGGATCGCCAGATCGGTGCCCGGTTTGAAGACGATCGGGATGTCGGCCAGATCCATGCTGCGGTGGGTCCCGCTTCGAACCCGAACATTTCGCCTGGGAGATGAAAGGATACGACTTGTCGGCGTCCATCTGAAAGGAGGCGGTAGACACGCACGGCTCCGGTCGAAACCTGATAGCACCTGTCGTTCAGATCGCCCTGGGCATAGATCTCGCGACCTTGGCTTGAAAGTGCAGACAAGAGGGACCTGGAAATTGGGGCCGGTCCAAGGTGTTCGGCCTCGATGGACTGTGGTTTGGCTTGTGCAGCGGCGTACATGGATTATCCCCCGTTCGATGTGGGGACAGATTGGCAACTCGCGTGACTTGAAGAAATTCGGTAAGATCACTAAGCGTAACCACCTAGCTGCTTCAGAAACGGGGTTCTCGTCACGGACCTGAGAATGCCTGACATATCCGGCGTAGAGCTTCTGCGCAATCTCGGCGATCACAAGATCAATATACCCCTCGATCGTGGTTACCGGGCACGACGACGTGCCCATGGCGGTAGAGGCCATGAAAGCGGGAGCCGTGGATTTCATCGAGAAACCTTTCGAGGATACCGTGATCATCGAGGCAACGTGAGGGCATCTGAACATCTGGTGGCTGCGGAAGCCGATGCGGACGAAGCCAACGATATCCGAGCAAGGCTCCAGACGCTGAGCGAGAGAGAACGCCAGGTGCTCTCCGCAGTCGTCGCGGGCCTTCCCAATAAGTCGATCGCCTATGATCTGGACATCAGCCCGCGCACTGTCGAGGTGCACCGAGCCAATCTGGCGGCCAAGATGAAGCCGAAGAGCCTTCCCCATCTCGTGCGAATGGCTCTGGCCGCAGGTTTCGGTCCATCCTGATTTCTACTGAGTTGATCTCGCGCAATGCGCAGCACCGCCGCAAGCGCACTACTAGAGGCCTACGGCGGCACACATACGTCAGTTGAGCGGGATTCGAATTGGTGGCTAGAAGTATCATAGTCTTCGTTGCAGCGGACCAGGGCCTCCGGCGGTCCGTGGCATTCGCCCTTGAGGTCGAGGGATATGCCACCGAATCCTACGACAGTGCAAAAGGCTGAAGCCTCTTGCCGGCAAGCGCTCTGCAAGTTCTCCACGATGCCATACTAAGATCCGAGCCTCAGGCCGCCGCGCAATTCCTTAGCAATGGGGCGGCCGGGCCATACTGCTGGTGGATGGCCTGTCGGCCCTTCAGCAACGTGTGGACAACACGACATTGACGAAGCCGTTCACCGGTGCCGACCTGCTTGGCGTGATCAACAGCCTGACCGAAGCAGCTAAGTAGTTACGCTTAGTGATCTAATCGAATTTCTCCAAGTCACGCGAATTGCCAATCTGTCCCCACATCGAACGGGGGATAATCCATGTACGCCGCTGCACCAGCCAAACCACAGTCCATCGAGGCCGAACACCTTGGACCGAAATACGTCCACATCAATGCTTTGTGATGACGTCAGTGGTTGGCACGGTTGATGCTGGAAGAGACAGAAACGCTGGCACACATATGATTGGAGCCTGGAGCGATACCATGCACCTCGTAGTCTGTATCAAGCAGGTGCCGGATTTCTGCGCGAATTCACGTCGCTTCAGTGACGAGCACGATCATGCGCCTTGGGAAGGCGCCGCACGCGCCTTGCCTTCCGATCGCGCAGACAATCCCCGTGCGAGTTGACATGCGCCGCCCTCTCAAAAAATGCCCGCCATTGCAACTGCGGCATTCATCACCTCCGCGTCCTATACGCAAAGAAACCAGTCGAGCGGATGATTGCCGCAGCCATATGACATTGTCCGTCGCCTCTGTCGGCCCCTCGACACAGATTGTTCCTTCAAGCATGCGGCCAATTTCCCGATCTAACTATTTGAAAGAAAGCAATTAGCATTATTTCAGTCACGTCTGCGACCTGGCACGACTTTTGCACGATCATCCCCCTAGGAAGCGGTAAGAAGACACAATATCGCGCAAGACGGTCAGGACCATTCCGGTTGCTGCTTAACGCTTGCCAGCAACGCTGGCACACATGTGATTGGAGCCTGGAGAGACACCATGCACCTTGTAGTCTGCATCAAGCAGGTGCCGGATTCCGCGCAAATACGCGTCCATCCGGTGACCAACACGATCATGCACCAGGGCGTGCCGACCGCTATCAACCCCCACGCCTCGAGGGGCCTTCATCGCGCCCTCGCCGGCAGCTCGCGCATCAGCCGCCGGGCGAGTTGACATGCTCTGCCCTCTCCAAAGTACCCGCTATTGCCACTGCGGCATTCTCCGCTCCATCACTTCAGCGCCCTAAGCGAAGAAGCCCGGCGTCGTGCGGATGACTGCCGCGTCCATGCGACATTGTCCTTAGCCTTGTCGGCTTTACGACACAGATTGTTCCTCCAACCGTGCGGCCACTTTCCGATCTAACTCTCTGAAAAACAGCCATTAGCATTATTTTAGTAACTCCCATCGGCCTGGCACGCCTTTTGCACGATCAGCCCTGGGCGCGCATGCTGTTGCGCATTCATGTGTCCGAACAACCGAAATAGTTTAAACAACAAAGGAAGCAAGATGGCAGCTCCGCGTCAGATCGCGTTCTACGGCAAGGGGGGTACCGGCAAGCCCAAGCGAAAGCCTGAGCCGGTAACCGCATCCAAGGAAGATAGATGCCTCGGCTCCCCGTCAAAAAACGAGGCGCACTTCCACAGCCGCATGAACGTCATGGCTAGAATGCGCGGCGGCCACGGCTTCCGCGTTCCGTCCGCAGCTTCAAGGAAGGCAACGAAACATAAATCGAAAGGTCAACCAAGGCCGAAAGCGCTCGTTCTGCTTGAAGGCACTAGAATGGGTACTGGTCAGCGATACGTCCAAGCGGCCAAGCGTCTTGGAGTGCATCCAATTGTCCTGTCGGCTGATCCGGCCCGTCACAACTATCTGACAACGGAAAACATCGAGGCGATCCGTGTCGACACGGACGATCTCGACGCGCTGATCCGTGAATGCTCCCGGCTTCGGGAGACCTATGACATTGCTGGTATTACCGGCTTTCCATATCCCGGCGAGGCGGTCTATGCGACCGCTGCCAAGCTCTGTCGGCATTTCGGTCTACCGGGCCCAAACCCCGCATCGATTGATCAATGCTGCGACAAATTCAATCAACGTCAGCTGCTCGCCGAGGCTGGGGTTCCCGTGCCTGCTTACCGCATGGCCACGAATGCGGCGGAGGTAGAAAGGGCTGCCGCGGAGATCGGCCTGCCAGTGATCCTGAAACCGGCCGCTGGCGGCGGAAGCACCGGTGTCCGTTTGTGCCGCGATGCCGAGGAACTAGCCGAACATACGGTCTATCTGCTGGGCGGAACGTACCAATGGCAGACTTCGCCGAGGATACTGGTCGAAGAATTCGCACAGGGGCCCTATTTTATTGCTGATATAATGGGAAATAGGGTCATTGAGATAGGCGCCGGTAAGTTCGGACCGCCGCCACATTTCGTCTATCGTGAGTACACCTATCCGGCCCCGCTGACTGATGACCAGCGGGCGCGTATCACCGATGTTTCGCTGAGCTGCCTAGGCGCTCTCGACCTTAACTGGGGACCAACGAACATTGAATTCCGGTGGACAGAGCGTGGCCCGGTTGTCATTGAAGTCAATCCGCGTCTTGCTGGCTCGCCCGATCCTCAGCTGATTCAGCTGGCTTGCGGTGTCGATCTTATTACCGAGCACATCAAGCTTGTCATTGGCGACGAATGCGATTTGCGCAAAAGGCATTCGCAGACTGCGTCCGCACGGTTCCTGGTTCCGGATCGCGCTGGCACCCTCGACCTTATCGATGGCGCCGATCAGGCAGCTGGTGTACCGGGTGTCGCCGAGGTCACATGGTATACTAAGCCCCCGACGCCGATCATCATGAAAGGCGACTGCCGAGACTGTATCGGACATGTCATCGCCGCTTCTCCAACCCCTACTCAAACCTCGGCGATACTTCAGCGTGCAGTCGACTCAATCACCTGGTCGATTACACCGTTTCCGACCATTGACGAATAGGAACGATCCGTTACCTGCACCAACGCCGGTGGACTGGGCTCCGGAATTGGGAAAAGGGGGATAAGTGGGGTTCTGCGCGGCTGCGACCAGAATGGCTGCGAACAGGGGAAACGATGAGCAAGAAACCCAGCCCGAACCACTCCCGGGCTTTCAAGGTAGTTCAATCTCTACAACCGGACGCGTGGCGACGAGGCATACGACATTGTCCGTCACCTTTGTCGGGTTCAGCGACACAGATAGTTCCTTCAATCGTGTGCTCATTGCACATCTCAACAGCTGAACGGCAAATTCAGCTCACTCGAGCGACATGGCACCACTTGTGCGGGATTATCCCTGGGCGCCCATGCTGTTGGGCATTCATGTGTGTGCCTAACACCCGAAATGTTCAAACAAACGAGGGAAACAAGGTGGCAGCTCTGAAGCGGAGAACGTTCGTCGTCGAACGGGGCAGGGGTCGGCAAGTTCAAGCGGGAGCGTAAGCTGGTGGCATCGATCGAAGACGAACGCCCAGGCTTCCCGCCAAATAACGGCGAGCGCAAAGAGAAGGCGCCTTGCCGCTGAAAGCCAAAGTTTCGGAAGAGCGCCCACGTCTCCACATGCCTCGACGCTTGACGACCACCCATACGACATTGTCGCTTTTGTCGGCTTGGCGACGCAAGTTGCGCGTTCAACCGTGCAGTCAACGAGGCCGTTCACCGTCCCGTTCAAATAGCGACCACCTCTGAGACCGTCCTCAACATCAGTCGTGCGAGGTTGTTCCGCAGTCCCGACCGCACGGTGACGCTGCTCGTTGATCGTGAGGCCCAAGGCCGTCTCTGTACGCCCTTCGGGCGCCAGTGCTGACATCCCACTAAAGTTGCGCCTAAGCGGGCGTGCCAAAGCAGCATAAGACTGCAATTTCCAAAGCTGACCAGCGGCACTGTCCGATATCACCCTTGGCAGCATCATTGTGTCACCACACAGGGAACCCGGCCGACACGATTGCTCTCACCAGATTGGTTCAGAACCGCTGTCTCAGCCCTAACGCAGAACCCAAACCCCAAGCCCCAAGCCCTTTCGATCTGCTGAGTGCTTCACAATGCGCAAGGAGCTGCCTTTGCTACACCACCCCCCCGAGGCCGCGTCACGGCCGACCCACCGGACCGTTACGTAGGAGGAGATCACATCATGAACACCCACCACGCCAGGGTCCTGATCATCGGGGCCGGACCGGCGGGCTATACCGCTGCCATCTGCGCTGCCCTTGCCAACCTGAAGCCACTCCTCGTAACCGGCCGGCAGGCCGGCGGCCAGCTCACCACCATGGCTTATGTCGAGAACTTCCCAGGTTTCGCTGAGCCGGTCAAAGGTCCCTTGCTGCTGGAGCAGATGCGGCAGCAGGCAGAAAATGTCGGCACCAAGTTGATGTACGACATCATCACCTCTGTCGATCTCTGGAAGCGGCCATTCCGTCTCCAAGCTCACTCCGGCGACACGTATCTCGCCGACGCACTCATCATCGCGACGGGAGCCCAGCCCCGGTGGCTTGGCCTTCCCTCAGAGAAGATATTTGCTGGATTCGGCGTCTCCGCCTGCGCAACCTCTGATGGCTTTTTCTATCGAAACAAGGAAGTGGTCGTTGTCGGCGGCGGGAACACAGCCGTGGAGGAAGCGCTCTATCTGTCGAACCTTGCCTCCAAGGTCACAGTCGTCCATCGCCGAAATCGTTTTCGAGCGGAGCCGATCTTGCAGGACCGCCTTTTGGCCAGACCGAATGTTAACGTCATTTGGAACCACGTCATCGATGAAGTTATCGGCGAGCGCGAGCCGCGGAAGTCGGTGACGGGCGTTCGAATTCGTGACGTGAATACCGGCGACGCGAAGGAACTGCCCACGCACGGCCTCTTCATAGGTCATGATCCAGCAACCGCCTTGTTTCGCGGTCAGTTGGACATGGACCGGGCCGGCTACATCAAGGTTGGTCCCTGGTCGACGAAGACATCCGTTCCGGGGGTACTCGCGGCCGGTGATGTAATCGACCCGGTCTTCCGTCGGGCGATCAGCGCCGCCGGCATGGGAAGCATGGCGGCCCTGGAAGCCGAGAAATTCCTGGCCGAGCCGGTCGAGACGCCGGCCGAGATGCGTGAAATAGAAATAATCGGCGTATACGGCTGAGATTGGCGGCATTCATCGGCTGAGGTCCGCGCCTCGGAAATCTCAGGAAATCGGGAAGAGTAGCAATCAAACGGCCTTGCACCCCAACAGCAGCGCTTGTCGTTGCGCTTGTTTGGGCAACTCAAGGGACTGGCCTGAACAAGTTCTGGGCGCCGCGCCAGGGTCAGAGCCCCGCATGAACGCGAAACATGCTTCACAGCGTGAACGTTGACGGAAGCCTCGTGGATTACGCTTAGCGTGGACTTGTCGGCGGCACCCGCGCTTCGCTGGCAGAATCCGGCGAAGTCACTGCAATCACGGCTGCCTGCAATCACGTCTCAGGGAGCGCTGGATATCCTGCTGCGTCGCAGCAACGAGGCTCGAAGGCCTGCCTGAAAGTCAGAGAGACATGCAGCACGTCGACCCCCATCAATCCGGTTCAGCAATCCTCGCTCCCCTCAGAAACGGAGTTTTTCGTTCGATCTGGACGGCCTCACAAATTTTCAGTCTCGGGTGGCTCGTGCAAACGGTTGCCATCAGTTGGCTGATGGCAACCATTTCGGCGTCCGATCTGATGGTTGCACTGGTCCAGGCTGCGTCGACGTTGCCGGTATTCTTCCTGTCGATCCTCGCCGGCTGCACAGGTCAAAAAACTCCAACAATGCTTCACGGGATTCCTATACTGGCAACCTGCGCATGATCCGCGGGTGCGCGTAATCCCCGACATAATATTCGAGCTCGCATGAGATCCCTCAGTCGGGTGCGTAGCGGAAAAGAAGGGGCGGGCTGTGCCCATCGAGGTAATGGTTGTTGGGGAAGCAATCCGCGATCCTCGATTCAGCTACTGCGCGGGCGCTTTTAGTTCAGGAGCTTGGTGCACAGATCAGTGCGTTCCCGATCATTACACAGGTGAAAGCAAGTAAAACGATACCGGCGATGATCGGGCCGGCCGCGGGCGCGACGAGCTCCATGGCGCTGCCGGTTACCGACGAGCCAACGGCGCTGCCGCTGGCATAGGCAAGCGTAAAAGCAGCGCTGCCACCAACGAGGGCGCCGCCAGTGAACCGGTCGCCAAGCATCGTCACAGCGCAGGTATAGAGCGCGGAAATTGCCGCTCCCATCAGCGCAAACGCTGAAAGAACTCCAAGTTCCGAAGGGACGAACGGAATCGCGACAAAACTCACGCCGGCGATGAAGGCTGAGCAAATGGCAACGCTGTGGCGCGATGTGCGGTCGAGCAGCCAGCCGATTAGCGGCTGAACAATTGCCGACGGCAAAGAGAGCACTGTGACGCTGAGGGCGGCAAAGGTCGCCGAATGACCCATCCGGACGAAATAGACCGGCAATTCGGAGATCGCGGTTACATCTGCAAAGGCGAAGGCGCTGACCATGGCAATCAGCAGTGGCGCCTTGCGGAAAAATTTGAACAGTTCACCCGGCGCCCCCCGCTCGGGCTGGGTGCGGGCGTGACGGCCGAGAAGAAAGATCAGGAAGGCAGCAAGTGCGACAAAAATCGCCAGCCAGGCAAACGCAAGGCCGGCGTCGGTGCCGAAGAAGAGGATCGCCAGCGGCACAGCAGCGAATCCACCGCAGAGTCCCATGCCGTATACACCGGAGACTCGTCCGCGAAGGCGGTTTGGACAGGCGCTGTTCAGCCACGCTCCGCTCAGAACGGACGTTATGCTGGAGCAGAAGCCAAGCGCAGAGCGTGCAACGAACCAAACCCACGATGAGTCGAAAGCCGCGAAGATTGCGAGGCTGCAGGCACCGCCCATGAGGCCGAGAACGATCAGGTAATCGCCGCGTATCAGATGCGTAAGGCGGCCGACGGCGAGGGTTGCTACGGCAACACCCGCGGCATAGGCGCCGGAATTGAGCCCGGAGATGGTCGGCGAGACCCCACGCTGCTCCAGCACCAGTGAAATCAGCGGAAAGGTAAGCCCTTGGGCGATTGCAAAGGCAGTCACTCCGGCGATCGCCGTGGCAATGGCAGCGACATCGGGCGCGAAATCTGCACATTCAGTCTGATGACTGGCCGCAGCGGCGGTAATATCAGCGGTATCATACGGGCAAGGCGCGAGTTCTTCGAACAGTAGTCGCCGCGGCGCCTGCCACACGAGCGTCTGCCCCGTCACATTGCTTGTATGTTCGGCTATTTCGTCGACGATTCGATACATTCCGGCACCGCTGCCGCTGACCGGCTTTACGACCACCGGCAGGCAGATCTCCACGGCAGCGCTTTGCAGCTCTGTCGGATTCCCTACCAATGGATCGGCAAGCATCGGGAGGCCGGCCGGTGACAGCATCCCACGTTGACGTACTTCATCGCTGCCATCCTGAGTTGACTCGGAATCCGGTACTGTTAGGCCGAAATAGCGGCAGAGTTCAGCAACTGTCCCCTTGCGCCCCGAAAAACAAACGATGCCAGCAATATCATGGGTCGCTCGCAGCCGAGAACATGCGCGCTTCAGCGCATCAAGATCGTTGGTATCGACCTGGATTGCATCGACGCTTTTCGCCGCAAGATAGTCGTACCGAGACGGATCAACAGCCAAGCTAACTGGATAAAGTCCAAGACGCCGTGCTGCTTGAACGTATAGTAGGCCATTACCCGTTGATCCTTCGACCAACACAAGTGCTCGTCGTTTCATTGGTGTTGACCTTTCCTTGAGGTTCACCGCTTAGTCCTGTGGAAATGTCATGGGCGCCCCCGATTGGAAAATTCGGCGATCACCGCCGGCAAATGGATGAGAGTGGGGTCTCCATAACCGGGGAAAGTCAGCACTCAGTTACTGGAGAGCCGCGATGTCGAAGGACGGCAAAGCGTCTTCAGCAATTCGTCTCGCACCGTCCAAACGAGCCAGTCGTCGTCGTTGGTTCACCACGCCGGCAAACGCGGAACTGGGCCATGCCGCTCTCGACGCAGATAGGCGTATAACCCCGATGGCCCACCGGCGGCTGCGCTGCCTCGGAGTTGGGCCCTCCATTGGCCCATCCGGTTTGGATGCACATCAGACCGTTGGACCAGTTCGGCAAGAGTCTTCTTGCGCTTCACGGCGACCAAGGCCACTTCGGCCTTGAAAGCCCGGGAGTGGTTCGGGCCGGGTTTCTTGCTCATCGTTTCCCCTGTTTGCAGCCATTCTGATCGCAGCCGCGCAGAACCCCACTTATCCCCCTTTTCCCAATTCCGGAGCCCAGTCCACCGGCGTTGGTGCAGGTAACGGATCGTTCCTATTCGTCAATGGTCGGAAACGGTGTAATCGACCAGGTGATTGAGTCGACTGCACGCTGAAGTATCGCCGAGGTTTGAGTAGGGGTTGGAGAAGCGGCGATGACATGTCCGATACAGTCTCGGCAGTCGCCTTTCATGATGATCGGCGTCGGGGGCTTAGTATACCATGTGACCTCGGCGACACCCGGTACACCAGCTGCCTGATCGGCGCCATCGATACGGTCGAGGGTGCCAGCGCGATCCGGAACCAGGAACCGTGCGGACGCAGTCTGCGAATGCCTTTTGCGCAAATCGCATTCGTCGCCAATGACAAGCTTGATGTGCTCGGTAATAAGATCGACACCGCAAGCCAGCTGAATCAGCTGAGGATCGGGCGAGCCAGCAAGACGCGGATTGACTTCAATGACAACCGGGCCACGCTCTGTCCACCGGAATTCAATGTTCGTTGGTCCCCAGTTAAGGTCGAGAGCGCCTAGGCAGCTCAGCGAAACATCGGTGATACGCGTCCGCTGGTCATCAGTCAGCGAGGCCGGATAGGTGTACTCACGATAGACGAAATGTGGCGGCGGCCCGAAATTACCGGCGCCTATCTCAATGATAGTATTCCCCATTATATCAGCAAGAAAATAAGGCCCCTGTGCGAATTCTTCGACCAGTATCCTCGGCGAAGTCTGCCATTGGTACGTTCCGCCCAGCAGATAGACCGTATGTTCGGCTAGCTCCTCGGCATCGCGGCATAAACGGACACCGGTGCTTCCGTTGCCAGCGGCCGGTTTCAGGATCACTGGCAGGCCGATCTCCGCGGCAGCCCTTTCTACCTCCGCCGCATTCGTGGCCATGCGGTAAGCAGGTACGGGAACCCCAGCCCCTTCCAGCAGCTGCCGTTGGGTGAATTTGTCGCAGCATTGATCAATCGATGCGGGGTTTGGGCCCGGTAGACCGAAATGCCGACAGAGCTTGGCAGCGGTCGCATAGACCGCCTCGCCGGGGTTTGGAAGACCCGTAATACCAGCAATGTCATAGGTCTCCCGGAGGCGGGAGCATTCACGGATCAGCGCATCGAGATCGTCCGTGTCGACACGGATCGCATCGATGTTTTCCGTTGCAAGATAGTTGTAACGCGCCGGGTCAGCTGACAGGACAATTGGATGCACTCCAAGACGCTTGGCCGCTTGGACGTATAGCTGACCAGTACCCATTTTAGTGCCTTCAAGCAGAACGAGCGCTTTCGGCCTTGGTTGACCTTTCGATTTGTGTTTCGTTGCCTTCCTTGAAGCTGCGGACGGAACGCGGAAGCCGTGGCCGCCGCGCATTCTAGCCATGACGTTCATGCGGCTGTGGAAGTGCGCCTCGTTTTTTGACGGGGAGCCGAGGCATCTATCTTCCTTGGATGCGGTTACCGGCTCAGGCTTTCGCTTGGGCTTGCCGGTACCCCCCTTGCCGTAGAACGCGATCTGACGCGGAGCTGCCATCTTGCTTCCTTTGTTGTCTAAACTATTTCGGTTGTTCGGACACATGAATGCGCAACAGCATGCGCGCCCAGGGCTGATCGTGCAAAAGGCGTGCCAGGCCGATGGGAGTTACTAAAATAATGCTAATGGCTGTTTTTCAGAGAGTTAGATCGGAAAGTGGCCGCACGGTTGAAGGAACAATCTGTGTCGTAAAGCCGACAAAGCGACGGGCAGCGAGGCGGGTTGCTTGTTGGAAAAGACAGAGTTCCCCCGAGCATTCCTTCTGCCCGCGTTAAAGCTCTGGCTGAGGTTCTATCCCTTCCGGCAATTTGCGAATTTGGATACGGGACGTCTCGTTTGACTACAGCATTGCCAACCCCCTGCGATTTTCCGCGACGGGCTCTCGAAAGACTGAAGACGATCCCTCGTTGATGTCCGTGTTCAAACTAACATGCTGTCCGAGCCCATCGAATGGCTCACCGACAACGGCTCCTGCTTTGTTGCCAGGGACACCGCATCCTTGCTCCGCGACATCGGCATGGAACCTTGCACGACACCGGTGCGAAGCCCACAGTCGAACGGCATGGCCGAGGCGTTCGTCAAAACATTCAAGCGCGATTACGTCTCGGTGAACCCAACCCCCGACGCTGAAACCGTCATGGCGCAACTGCCGTTCTGGTTCGAGCATTACAACAATCTTCACCCGCACAGTGCTTTAGGATATCAATCGCCGCGCGAGTTCATCAGCTCGCAATCTCAAACCTGAGCATGTCCGGTCTTTTGGGGGCAACTCCAGCTGTTGCGCATTCATGTGTCCGAACAACCGCAATGTTCCAAACAATGAAGAACCAAGATGGAGTGCCAACCATTATCAATCCACTCCTCGTGGCGCCCTCGCCGCGCCCTCGCCGGCAGATCGCACTGCCAGCCGGCGAGCGCTTGACATGCCCTCCCCTCTCCAAGATGCCCGCCATTGCAGCCGCGGCATTCTCCGCCCGATCATCCCAGAGTCGGATAAGGCGAAGAAACCCGGCCTCGAAAGCGAATGACTGCCGCAGCCATTCGACGTTGTCCGTCGCCTTTGTCGGCTCCTCGACACAGATTGTTCCTTCAACCACGCGGCCAATTTACGACCTAACTATCTGAAAGGTCTTCATCATCTTTATTTTTGTCACTCCTGCGGCTTGGCACGACTTTTGCACGATCATCCCGTGGGAAAGCATCCCGAAGAACCGAAATGGTCCGAACGAGGAAGGAAACAACATGGCAGCTCGAAAAAAGAGAGCGGTCTCCGTCAATCCTAGAAATCGCTGCGCTCCACGGGAGAACTAAAATGGAGAGTCCTACTGTGCATTCACTAATACCTATTCTGTCTGGTCCACGCCGGCCGTTGCGTTTCGGGCACGACAAAATAGCCAGTGTTATCGCCGAGACTTTGGATAAATTTCCGTCGAACACCGCTGTGCGAACGTGCGAGGGCGGTGACGTAAGCTACCGCGAGCTGGGGAGATCCGCTTCCCATCTTATGGGCCGCTTAGAGGCCATCGGCGTCCGCCCTGGTGATGCTGTCATTGTCAAACTTCCCCGATCAATTGACCTGGTCACTATCATACTTGCTACTCAGATGCTGGGCGTTGCCTTCGTGCCGGTTGATCCGTCGGAATCCGATCAGCGTTTGCACCAAATACTCCGCAACACGAGCCCCCATGCCATAGTCAGCCAGGAACCAGATGGTTCTTTACGCTTTGAACGCCTTACAACACGCGCCGGCATCAACTCAGCTTTCCCAGACATCGCGTACATCATGCACACCTCTGGGAGCACCGGAATTCCAAAAGCGGTGCCGGTCTCCCAACCAGCTCTCCTGAATTTTGTCGACTGGTATATCGACGTGATCGATTTCTCGGCGGACGCCAGCATCGCGCAACTGTCGCGGCCATCATTCGATTTCTCGATCCCTGAGTTTTTCGTACCATTTTTGACCGGGGGGAAAATCGTCTTGCCTGGCACGCAATTTCAAACGCAGATTATTCCAACAATTGAGTTCCTGATTCAGAGCAACGCGAACGTCATTCAGCTGGTTCCAACACTGTTACGCCGCTTCCTTGGAACTCTTGAGCGTCTCCCCTCCATTGCAGAGCGATTGACCAACCTCAAGTATGTCGTTTCCAATGGTGAACCGCTGCCGGATGCGATGAGGCGCCGGTTTTACTCGCTTCTACCCCATGCGACACTCATCAACAGCTATGGTCCTACCGAATGCTGTGTTGCCGTTAGTTATCACTATTGCCGTCGGGTTGATGCAAAGCTCCCAATGTACATCGGCAAACCAGCGCGCAACATGGACTTCTTCGTTCTCGATGAGAGCCAATCCAGCGTTGGGCTTGGTGTCGAGGGCGAGCTTTGGGTGGGAGGGGTGCAAACGTCTCAAAGATATGTGGCTAACGAAATTCAATCAAAACTACGCTTTGTACGAAATATGACTGCCACCGGCGAGCAAACGCTCTACCGCACTGGTGATTATGTTGTGGCAACTGAAGAGCAAGGATTGCGGTTTCTCGGAAGGAAGGATGATCAGATCAAATTTCGGGGGCTGCGACTGGAGAAGGGCGAAATTACCAGCGCGATCGACCGAACGCGTCTATGCACGGGCTCAGCAGTAGTCGTGGTAGATAGAGATGACGATACCGGCCAGGAGTTGGTCTGCATGGTGACGCCGGAGAGCGTCGACGTGGATGAAGTTCATCGGCGATTGTCGGGTGCGCTACCAAATGATCGTGCGCCGAGGCTCGTTCTGTCTCTTGAAGAGCTTCCGTCTAATGCGAATGGAAAACTAGACCAGAGCGCCCTTGAGGGGATTGCCAAAGAGGCGCTGAGGGCGAAAGCACAAACTCCCACACATCAGACCATAAAGGCAACGGAGTCCTCTTTGGACTGTTTGCTGAAAACAGTACACGCCGTCACGGGTCGGCAGGTTCTTCCCTACCTTACAGCTCGTGAGTGCGGTATCGATTCACTGAACTTCCTCGAGATACAGCTCAAGTTGGCAGAAACCGGCCTCATGTTCGGCAAGGACGTATTTCAAGAGCAGGACTTGCGAATCGAGGATTGGTCGAGGCGACTTCAACCGGTCGACCACCCCGGATCTCAAGCGGGAACCACGAGTAAGTGCGGACGCGCGGATCAGTTGAGGGACGAGCTCGTGCAAATTGTCGAATATGTTGAAACACGGGATCCCAGCATGATTGTCCTCCATTCATCGCTTGTAGCATTAAGAGATGTACCTGCAGCTGACGTAGCTTCCCTTCTGATTGAAGCGATCCAGCGGATCTCCGCAAGGACTACGGTTCTTCTGCCAGCCTTCACACTGAGTTATTGTTCCACACAGCGTTACCATTGGACGGAGACCAAGTCCGAAACAGGTGTGTTGGCCGATCTGGTGATGCAAAAGCTGCCCTCTGCGCGCACCAAACATCCCGCTTATTCTATGGTCGCGACCGGCCCGAGAAGCCACGAACTGGGCGAGAGGGACTGGTGGAAATGCAGTCCATTTGGTGACGATTCGATTTTTGGTGAGGTAAGCCGCTCAAATGGTTTGATCATCGGCCTTGGCACGTCAAACTTCACTCATGTGCACAGGTGCGAACTGCTAGCGCATGTACCTTACAGAAAGACAATCAACTTCCGCGGGCGGGCCGACTTCGGACGCGGCGCGATTGATGTCTCCACGGCGGTCTATATTCGCGACGTCAAGGGCCAACCCGAGTACTCTTTTCTCGCGCACGACACTTCGCGTGACGTCAGCGAAATGAGGGATGTTCTCCGCGAGTTCGCCATAGCGGGGACTTACGCGAGGTTAGTCGACGCAAGAGACATGGAGTCCAAACTGGTTCCCGTCATGGAATCTGAACCATATGGGTTCTTAGATGAGGACGCCAGAGCCGAGGCGCGGAATGCGTATCCGGTCAAACACTGGGTGGAATGACCACCCTGGCTTTGGAGCTGAAATGCCGGCTTTGGGAGACAATGACATGTCCTGCAACAACGGCCTGAGGATTTGAAATGACATCTGGAAAAGGATTTATCCTACCTCCGCTGTTGGGTGAGGGTAGGCGTGACGCTTGGCAATCGGACCGCGATTTACCGGCAGCGGTGGTCCATGCGTTTGCGGATGCCCGCTTCGCCGGCAACCCGGCAGCAATCGTGCTCTATGATGAATTTCCGGTGTTCACCGATTGCCTTCAATTAGCGCAGCGGCTTCGCCAGCCGGTTACAGTGTTTCTTCGTCCGCTCGAAGAGACGGGTCATTTTGAAATCCGCTGGTTCACGCAAAATGCCGAACTAGATCTCTGTGGACATGGAACATTGGCGGCCGCATATTGGCTCTTTCGTTCTGGTTACTGCCCGTCCAACCGAGTGTCTTTTCGCTCCCCGAAAGGGCTTCTCCACGCTTCGCTGAACGGCGATACTGTGCGCGTCGCTTTGCCGGGCATCAACACGGTGGCGGCTGATCCACTGGAATATGAAGCGGTGCAACGATGCATGGAGGTCCCAGTTAAGGAGGTTCGGAAGGCATATGACGATTACGTTGTCGTCGTCGCCAGCGAACGTGTCGTTCTTGACTATGAGCCAAACTTTCAAAGGATCTCCCAAATTGATTGCCGCGGTGTAGTTCTCACTGCTCTTGTCGACCCCGGCGGGCCCCTCAGGGAGTTCGACATCGTATCGAGATTCTTTGCGCCCAGAATCGCAATTAACGAGGATCAGGTCTGCGTATCTGCGCACTGCAAGCTCTATCCGTACTGGGCGAGGATTCTGGGTCGGACGGACTTGCGCGCTTTACAGGCATCAGAGAGTGGAGGAGTCCTCGAACTCTCGTTCTCAGATGGGCGTGTCATTGTCGGAGGAAGAGCCAAGTTAGGCTCAATCGAGAGCCGGAACGAAGGCACGCGCGATGCGGACCACGGATCGGCGTTCGCATGGAAACAGTCGAGGTGACCCTTTTCTAGTGCAAGATTGGAGACGTGCACTTCCCGCGGCCAACGCCGTCGCTTTGAGGTTTCTACACGGCCTCTTCGATCTGGCTGCCAAGTTGGCACAAGTTTTGAAGTTTCTCAAAGCGAGACGGCATAGCAGCCGACCGGGCACGCATGCGATCGCTGGAACGAGGGAGGAGCAAAGTGTCAAAGGTCAACATTGAGCCGAGAAGCGCTCTTTCGCACCATTCTCGATGTCTACCCCATCGAAGGACGGCAGGTAAACGCGGTGCCGAGATATCCAAGCAGGCATAATCGACTCTCGCTACGCTGACGATACCCTCACACCCTCTTTATAGACGTAAATTCTCACAAGGCCAAAGCTGATGCCGATATACGCTCCATCCCCAATGAAGACGCAAATGTCGAGGTTCCACCCAATGGCAAAACGGGTGCTCATCCTGATTGAAGGGTCAAGGGTCACTGGCCCGCTATACGTCCAAGCGGCCCAGCATCTTGGTCTTCATACAATTACCCTTTCCGCTGACCCAACGCAGTACGACTATATTGAGGAGAGAAACGGCACGGCTATCCGTGTCGATACAGGCAGTCTCGATGCGCTGATCGGCGAGTGTTCTCGGCTGCATGCATTGTATGACATTGCTGGTATTACGGGCGCTTTGGACTCGGTCTATGCGAATGTTGCCAAACTCTGCCAGTATTTCGATCTACCGGGACCCAACCCCGCATCCATTGAACGGTGCTGCGATAAGCTTACTCAACATCAGCTCCTAGCGCGCGCCGGTATTCCCATACCTGCATATCGCGTGGCAGCGAATGCGAAGGAGGTAGAAAGTGCTGTTGCAGAGATCGGGCTTCCTGTAATTCTCAAGCCAGCTGCCGGCAGCGGCAGTAGCGGTGTCCGATTGTGCTGCACCGTGGATGAGGTGAAAGATCATGCAACCTATCTGTTGGGTGGAACGCACAAACGGCAGTCTCCACCGGCAATCCTGGTCGAAGAATTCGCACAAGGTTCCCATTATGTAGCGCATGTAATGGGAACGAAGGTCATTGGGATTGAACTCGCGGACTTTCACCGTCCGCCACATTTCGTCTTTCGCCAGTCAACGTTTCCGGCTCAGCTGACTGAACACGAGCATGAGCGTGTCGCCGACGTTGCGCTAAGATCTTCGCAAGCTCTCGGCCTTGAGTGGGGGCCGACCAACGTAGAAATCCGATGGACAAAGCGCGGTCCAGTTGTCATTGAAGTCAATCCTCGTCTTGCTGGCGCCCCCGATTCTCAACTAGTGCAACTGGCTCATGGTGTCGATCTCATCACCGAGCACATCAAGCTTGTCATCGGAGAACAATGGGATTTGCGCAAAAGGTTTTCGTACACTGCTGCCGCTCGGCTCCTAAATCCCAATAACGATGGCACCCTCGATTGGATCCATGGTGTCGCTCGAGCGGCTGCTATACCAGGTATTGTCGAGGTGAAATTGTACCTTAAAGCCAACACGCCGGCCGTCAGAAGGGGTGACTACCGTGACTCGCTCGGACATGTCATCGCTGCGTCACCTACTCATTCCCAGACCGAAGCTATACTTCAGCGTGCCGTCGACTTGATTCATTGGTCGATCACACCGTTTCAGACCCGCGACGAATAGAAACAAACTGCGGTCTGCACTTCCCGCGTCAGCAAAACTGAAGCCGAACCTCAGGGTGATCCTCATCGGTTTGGTGCACTCAAGAGCCGGAGCGAAACGCGGTCGGACGGGAATGCCTACCTGCGTTTGGATGCAAGATAGCCGGGTTCGAAGCTCCGATAGTCTCAGGTTTCCGGCGGAGGTCTTGACGTTCAGGAGAAGGAGCTCAGAGAGATGTTCATACCCAACTCCAGCAAGAAAGAGTGTAGGTTAATGCTATCTGCTCGCCGTCTAATCGTGAAGATCGGCTCGACACTAATTGCCGATGCAGAGACCGGAGAGATTCACGGCCCTTGGCTTGAGAGGTTGATAGAGGATGTAGTACGATTTCTCAAACGCGGGCAGGAGGTGATCATCATTACGTCCGGCGCTGTCACGCTTGGATCATGTCACTTCACTCGGTCGGATGGACTTCTAGGAATTGGGAAGAAGCAAGCCGCCGCCGCCATTGGTCAGGTTCGCCTTATGCTTGCCTTTGAACAGAGTTTGAAGCGCAATGGGTTTGGCATGGGCCAAGTGTTATTAGCTCGCGAAGATTTTGATGACCAGCATCGTCGCGGAAATCTTCGGTCAACCCTCCAACAGCTTCTAAAAGTTGGAGCTGTGCCCGTTCTAAACGAAAACGATACGACCGCAGCCGTCGAGACCTGCTTTGGGGACAATGATCGGCTCGCGGCACAGGTTGCGCAACTTTTAGGCGCCGACCTCCTCATTCTGCTTTCGGACGTAGATGGTCTCTTTACGGAAGATCCGCACCGCAGTTCTTCAGCCCGTCTGGTGAGAGAGGTGCGACGCATTACTCCCGAGATAGAGGGCATGGCTGCCGATTCCGCGTCTGGCCGTGGTTCGGGCGGCATGGTGACAAAGTTGATGGCCGCGAGGATTGCTATGGACGCCGGCTGCATAATGGTCATTGCGAAGGGAAAGGAACCTTGTCCGCTCACCGCCATCGCGAACGGTGGGACATCCACATGGTTTCTGCCCCAAGTAGGTTCCCCGGCTGATCGGCCCATCGGTCAATGGAAAAGGCCATAGCCACAACACGAAGTTAGGCCCCGATTTACTTATCTCAGTCTCTGGGAACACCCCAGTAGCACTGCGTGGGACCGGCGCTGATCTGCCACGCCAACTTCCTCCAGATTCGATCTAGGGCGCGTCCGATGAAAGCGGAATCGGCGTGAGGATTCCAGAGCGTTCTGTGATTCCCTCATTCCCTCCTGCTGTCTTTGATTTGTCGGAGGGAATATGGCCCGAGCATTGAGTGATGATCTTCGCCACCGGGTTCTGGCTACGTCGGCTGGTGGGGTGTCCGGGCGGTCGGCTGCAGCGCGGTTCGGGATCGGGATTTCGACGGCGATTGCCTGGATCAGGTGAGCGCTGCCAAGCAGGGTCGACCTGGAGGTTCCCGTCTCGACGATCATGAGGCTTTCATCATCGGCATGATCGAGGCGTCGAAGGACATCACGCTGAACGAGATGGTTTTGCGTCTGAAAGAGGACCGATTTGTCCCTATCGGCCGCAGCACCCTCGACGTCTGGCTGCGCAAGCGCGGCTTCACATTCAAAAAAAGACTGCACATGCATTGGAGCAGGAGCGGCCAGACCTCCTGAAGCGGCGTCAGGACTGGTTCGATGCACAGCTTGATCTCGATCCAGCCCGCCTCGTCTTCATAGACGAGACGGGTCTTTCCACGAAGATGTCCCGGCTTCGCGGTCGCTCGCCGCGTGGAGAGCGTTGCCGATCGGGCGTTCCGCACGGTCATTGGAAAACTACGACGTTCACCGGGGCGCTCAGGCTCTCCGGCATGACCGCGCTGATGGTCCTTGACGGGGCGATGAATGGAGTGGCTTTCCGGGCCTATGTCGAGCAGGTTCTCGTGCCGACCCTCACACCCGGCGACATCGTCGTCATGGACAACCTGCCGGCCCACAAGGCAGATGGCATCCGACAGGCCATAGAAACCGCCGGCTGCACGCTGCTCTATCTCCCGCCCGACAGCCCCGACTTCAACCCGATCGAAAACGCCTTCTCAACGCTCAAGGCGCTTCTGCGGGCAAGGGCTGAACGCTCCGTCGACGCCCTGTGGAACACCGTTGGCGACATCGTCAAACTCTTCGAGCCGCAAGAGTGTGCGAACTACTTCGCAGCAGCAGGATATGACCCGGTTTAAAGTGGACGTGCTCTAGAGACTCACAACAATGCCGCGGTTGGCAAAAAAACGATCGAAGGTTGCCAATGGCAGGACGACATCGGCTCGAGTCGATGCATCATGGCCAGACGGATTGTGGAACTGCACGGCGTTACTCGTTGCGGCAGTTATCAATACCAGATGCCCGCCTTTCACGCTTGGGGAAGAATTTGGGAAGCGGATGTCACTATTTACAGAGGCGATCAGAAACTGCCACTCGGACAAGATCGTTGTTATCCTCGCCGCGTCTATACCTGTCATGGCCTCAGCTGCTATTCCAAAGCAGTCCACCACGAAGGAGACGAACGGGGTGTAGATCAAACCTCTGATTGAGGCGTCTTCTTTGTCTACAACGTATCCCCCATACGCGGTGCAGATCCGTGCAAGGCTTATCGTTGGATGGATCTCGCCGCGAACCGAAAGTATCATCTTCAGGCAAGCCATCCCGCATATGTTTACGCCCCAATGCGCATACTCCTCAACTGTGTCGGCACCGGAGTTCTTCCAGAGCGGATCCCGGAGCAGCGCTGAGGATCCCCCCGCATAAACGGACGTTGTCATGCCCGCCGTTTCCCACTGACTGAAGTAAGGCACTTTTGTTTCCTGCAGTTTCCTTACTCCCTCCTTGTTTAAAGACCCTGTGTCAGGTCTATCGTCGAAAATGGATTGCCTTCCAAGGGCCTCTCAGACGGGAGGACGAGCCGGTAGTCGTTCCTGTGAAGCATCGTTCAAAACGGATGTCTTCGAGACTCACCGCTTCTATCCTCACTGTCTAAATTAGGTGGATCTATCGAGCCCGCGCCTTACGTTCAATGTGGCCGTAAGTTCCGACATATGCGAAAGCGACCGCCGGATCTGAGGAGAATAGAGGACTGTGTCCTTTCAAAGGAGATGCGTTTATCTGCCAGCGGTGGACAGCCCTGCTTCAGCCAAGTTCTTGCGGGTGCGAAGAGCGGCCGCCAATGTGCGACACTCCACTAAAAGCAACGACACTCATAGTCAATCTTCCGAGTTTCCGCTGCTGCAAAATTCTGTAGCACGCGGGGGTATTCTGGTACAGGTAGTCCGATCAGGAGAGCGGCAAAGCTTCGACGCCCAACCAACACTTTAGCGTGCATTTCAAGGAACTGTGGCGATGGTCATTTCTATCCTAAATTGTTCATCTGTCTCTCGAAAGGATTCAGGATGATTGCTCGACCTCAAGCCTAAACCGTAAACACCCCCCCTGCCCCGAACCTACGAGAGCACGGGTATTCGAAGATGGGACGAGCACTCGCCACCGTGAAAGACCGTTTGGGTGGCCTTGATCGAAGAACCCGGCGTCCCTCCGCGATTTCGATTGCGCTGAAATTTGGGGAAATCCGCCGACGAGATGTCGAGCCGTAGCCGGTGGCCGGCAGCGAATCGATTGGCGGTCGCCCACAGATCGATCTCGAAGCGATAAACTGCGCGGGGTTCAAGCACCGACGGCTCGGAATCACGGTAGCGGGTTCGTAACACGCCGCTCTGGAGCTGTATGGCTCGACCATCAGGGAAGACGTCGCTGATGCGTCCGAAGAAGTCGGTCTCGAGCGCTGATGTGCTTGCGTAAAGAACCAGCGTGATTGGACCAACCACATCTACGTACTCGCTCAGGACGGGGGTTGTGAACGTGAGTACGTCGGAGCGATCCTGAACCGCGGAGATATCAACGCTGCCGGGCCGGTAGGTATTGGAAAGAATGCTGCCGCCTATGGTTGGCGTCGGATCGTCCGGATCATAAACGTAACTGTCGGACGCACTTTCAGTTGCGGCGATCCAAGCAAGCGCCCCTTCCGACACCAGGTAGAGATTTCGCCACTCAACCTCCCTCGGTGGCCAGACCGAACAGGTGCGCCACTCATTGGCTCCCATCAGATAGTAGGTAACGGGAGGCAACGCAGCAACATTGCGGTCCTTCATGGCGCGGTACCAGAACTGGAGTAACTCAGAATCTTTTCTGTAAATCCGCTGAAGGGCTGGAGACCGTTCCTCGCCTTCATGGTAACCGGGCTTGTTGTGGGCGGTTGGAGTGATCAACAGCCGACTTTCCCTGCGAACGGCCTCAGTTCCATGACTAATGAGCTGTTCCCAGCTAAAGAGTGTATCGCCCAGACACCAATCGTACCAACCAGTGATCATTAAGGCGGGTGCGTGAATAGCTTCGCAGAGCTGCTTCGTATTCTCTCGCGGGAACAAGAGCGCATCCGGGTCGATCTCGTGGCCAAAGAGGAAATTCAGCTTTGTTGTGCTGTCTGACGCGATGCAGTTTTCTCCCAAGGCTATTCGAAGCAGCGCGGCACGCTTGCCCGCCTCAAGTTTGTTATACGCTGTCCAAAGCCACTGCTTGCGCTTGCTGCTCGGAATTTTGGATAGTTCCGGAAAATAGCTCAAAAGGGCTTTTGGCAGTGGCACGTCCATCGGCTCATCAAAATAGCCGCTCGCGAGCGTCTCCTGCTGCATCCTAACTTCCATTTCGGCTTCAGATAACGGGACTTTGTCATTGCCCTTTCCGACTGTGCGAGAATAGGCGTTGACGTACATATGAAATCTTACACCATGGCTTGGCGCTACACCAAGGCCGGCTACCTCTGGCGCAATCGCCGTCATCATCGGATGAGCCGCCATGCAGAACTGGGTGGCGCCGTCGTATGATCCTCCCAACGAGCCAATGAACCCGTTGTACCAGACTTGACGCGTTATCCATTCGACGAAGTCGAAGCTGTCTTCCCACTCGTAGATGTAGAAATCCCATGTATCAGGCTCGCTCTCTCCGGTACCCCGTACATCCTGGCAAGCCACTGCGTAGCCGCGCTGACAAAGTGTCGTCGCGATCGCCGCATATGCACTGCGGCCATAAGGAGTACGCATGGCAATACAAGGTGCGGGTGTGACCGGTGGCATGTGTAGATGGGTTGCTAGCCGTATGCCGTCCCGCATGGTGACCCATTGCGTTTCGATCCTGATTGAATCTTCGGCATGAATTGGCGGGGTACTTGTTTCGCCCGCTAGGACCGCGGCGAAAGCAGGGGCGACATCCGTCAATCCACTCTGCCGAGATTGGCACGCACTGTCCATACCCGTGACTAATCCATGTGTTTCCATAGCAGCAAAAATCCTTTCGTCGAATCCGTGGATGGTGCTCGCTGACACGCGAGACGTGATCTTGCGTCCGCCGCCGGATACCAAACCGAAGGCAGCTTTGCCGGCTGGTCGAGGTTTAAAAGGGCCGACAAGAACTGTTGCGCTTCATTGGATTGCGACACAGCGCATGATCGTCAGGCATTTCTCGATCCGGCTAGAGTCGGGTCCAATATGTCGCGGAGGGCGTCCCCGATGACATTGAGACACAGCAGTGTCAGTCCGATGGCAAGCGCCGGGAAGATAAGCAGATGCGGGTAGGACTGCACTGATTTGATGCCATCACCTATCATCGTTCCCCAACTAGGCGTCGGAGGATCCACACCGATGCCGATGAAGCTTAAACCGGCTTCGAGCAGTATTGCATTTGGTACCACAAAGGTAATCGAAACGAGAATGACGGGAACGGTATTAGGTAGCAGATGTGATCGGATTATGCGCCAACCCGACGCGCCGGAGAGCCGCGCGGCAAGGACGTATTCGGCGTGTTTAAGGGAGAGAACTTGTGAGCGCACAAGACGCGACGTCGTGGGCCAGGAACTCAGGCCCAAGGTCAGCAGAACACCAAGGATGCCGCCCGACAACCTGTACAGCTCGGCTAACGGTCCCCAGAAGCCATGTACATCGCCGCTTAGATATCCCTTTACAAACGCCGCCATAAGAATAGCAAACAACATATCGGGGAAAGAGTACATAGCATCAACAAGTCGCATCATGATGCTGTCGGCCACCCCGCCGAGGTAACCGGAAATCGTCCCGATCATCACACCAATGGCAATCGCAACAATCGTGGAGGCGACTGCCACAAACAATGACACGCGGGCGCCCACCGCAATGCGAGCGAGAACGTCGCGACCAAGTTCGTCTGTTCCAAACCAATGGTGTGCTGATGGCAGCTCGTTGCGGTGAAGTACGTCCAGCCGATATGCGTCATACGGAAGCAGCGGCGCAAGAACGGCCAATCCAGTGACAATGGCAAGAAATGCAAGGCTAACCGCAAGAGCGGGGTTGCGAAACACGAACCGGCAAAATATGCAGCCGCGTCCTCCAAGGGCTCCCGGTTTAATCTTCTGAAGACCAATCGTGTCCATCATGCGCTCTCCAGGCGTACCTGTGGATCCAGCAGAAAATAGATTAGGTCCACCAAGATGTTGATCACGATAACCAACATTGCGTAAATCAGCGTCGTGGCGATGATGACCGGGTAGTCGCGGGCGGCGACTGCGAGCACCAAATACCGTCCAAACCCTGGTATACCGGCGATCGACTCCACGAAGAAGGAGCCCACTAAAATGCTCGATGCATAAGCCCCGACCACTGTGACCGTAGGCACCAGGGCATTGCGACTCATGTGATGGATGATGATGCTCATCGGCTTTAAGCCCTTCGCTCGGGCGGTTTTAATGAAGTCTAGGTTCATGACTTCAAGTAAGCTCGTCCGAAAGGATCTGATTACAGCACCAAGCGGAGCAAGTGCGAGCGACACTATGGGAACTATGGACGAGATTGAGAAGAAGCCTTCCCATCCAAAGGTTGGAACCCATCCAAGGCCCACCCCTAACGAGACAATCAGGATGGACGTAACCACGTAAGTTGGCATTGAAATTCCGACCGTGCTAATCACACGAACGGCGCCATCAACAATAGGCTTCCGGCTCAATGCTGCTAGTGCACCGAGTGGTAGTCCTAGAAGGACTGCTAGCAACATCGCCGCGCCGCCGAGCTTCAGTGAAACAGGTAAGAACTGCGCAACAATGTCAGAAACATTCATAGTCCGGTCTCGAAAGGATGGACCAAAGTCCCCACGGACTGCGCCTGAGAGGTAGCTAACGTATTGGACGTACAGTGGCGCATTTAGATTGTACTTCTCATCGAGCCGGGCCTTGACAGCAGGTTCAATCGGCCGGTTCGAGCTCGCGTCCCAAGGAGAACCAGGTGTCGCATGCGCGATGAAGAACACAAGCGTAAACGAAATCAGCAGGGTAGGAACGCCCGCCAATAAGCGTTTTATGACATAGATTAGCATTTTGGCATTCCTCCCTGATTGCCGGCAATCAGTTACCTCGAAGTTGCTTCCTCAAGGTGATACATGTCGAGCGTTCCCTCGTGTTTCAGACCATCAATGCGCGGTTTGACCATCCACAAAGAGGTTGGGTGATTGATAGCAATCATCGGCTGCTCGTCTTCGAGTTTTTTATTAGCTAACCGAAAGGCCTCCGACCTCTTTGCCGGATTCACCTCAGTGTTAGCTTTCTCCACCAGCGCGGCAAAATCAGCGTTGGAAAAGTGGTTCTGGCGGAAGTCCGATATGATCAAGTCGCCAAACCAGTTCATAGGGTCGGCATAGTCTGACCACCAGCCGCTTATCGCCATCTCATACCCATCCGTTTTGCGACTTTGTACCCATGCGCGATATGCATTCTCCTCAAGAACATCGATTGAGGACTCAATGCCGAGGTTTTCCGACCACATCTGCTGGAGAACCTGCGCGATTAGAGGCCTACCGTTATCGGACGAAGTCGTGATCGTGATCTGTGGGAACCCCTTTCCGTCCGGATACCCCGCCTCCGCCAGAAGTTTTTGAGCATCTTTGACCGATCCCCTTATTGCATCCTCCGAACTCCCTCTTAGAATTGAGTCCGGTACGATGGTCGCCGCTGCCTGCGCACCGCCACCGCTGGAAGCTTCGACGAGCGCTTTGCGGTCGATAGCGAGACTAAGGGCATGCCTAATCCGTTTATTGGCCCAGCGGGGATTGGCCATATCGAAATGCACCCACTCGCTCGCCGGGAGCGAGTATGAGTTAAGCTCGTTGCTAAGGTCGGGATCGGCCTTAATCCGAGCGATATCTTGGGAAGGCAAACATGTTGCAAAATCGATCTCGTCGGCTTCATAGGCTCGCAACTGCGCAGCGCATAGATCACCCGATGCGACAGTCATCTCGACGCGGGAGATGTTGGGCTTCACTCCGCCGTAGTATGGGTTTGCTTCCATCACGATCGACTGATCGTTAACGCGGCTCACCAGTTTATAAGGTCCGTTGCTGACGATATGCTCCGTTGAAATCCACGCATCCCCAAACTTCTCCACCAGCGCCTTCGGCACTGGCGTCAAATAGGGAAGACCGAGCTTGGCCCGGAAGTGCGGAGCGGCCTTTCCTGTCACGACCTGAAGAGTGTACTGGTCGATTGCTTTGATGCCGACCTGGGAAGCATCACTAAGCTCGCCCTTATTGTAGGCCTCGGCTTTCTCGATATCGCTAAGGAAGACGGCAACTTCGCTCGCTGTCTTGGGATCAAGAATACGCTTCCAAGAGTATTCCCAATCAGCAGCAGTAATTGGCTCACCATTGGACCATTTATAGTCTGGGTTCAGCGTAATGAGCCAGGTCCTCCCATCAGAGTCGAGTTCAATGCTCTTTGCCTGCAACATCTGAAGCTGCCCGTCGTCACCCAGCCGCGCCAGTGGCTGAAACAATTGCGCGTTGACATAAATCGAAGTGTCAGACGCAAGGTTTGGATCCATGAATCGCGGTTCCGCCACGATCATCCGAAGCACATCCTGAGAACCGGCAAACGCGCATTGCAATGAACCGGCCGATAGCGCTAAAGCGGAAGCCAAAAGAGCGACGGAAACCCGCGAGGTCCACTTGTGTGGATGCCGGAATTTGCCGGTGCCCTTCCCATGTCTGACTGCGGAAGTCCGGCTGAAGGGACTATTGTTCCCTTCGTTGATAGCGCACAGCATATTTTCGTTCCCCTTTTTGGCTAATGTGCATTTCCACACTTCAGGCTGCGAGGCCTGGTGCATCCTTTTTGTCCCACTCCTCTCCCCAGATCATCACAGCATGGCCTGGCGAGACTTCACGATACTGGCGCACGGGAGGAACATAATCTGCGGGCCTTATTGGATTCCGGATTTCATCATTCGTGAGGGAGCGCTTTTGCAGACGTCGTGAAGGATCCGCGATCGGCACTGCTGCAAGAAGACGCTTCGTATAAGGGTGCTGAGGGTTCTGGAAAATCGCTTGCCGCGGTCCAATTTCGACGATCTCGCCCAGATACATCACTGCTACTCGGTGGCTAATACGTTCCACGACGGCCATATCGTGAGATATGAACAGGTAGCTGAGCCCCATACGCGACTGCAGGTCCAACAGGAGGTTCACGACTTGGGCCTTTACCGACACGTCAAGCGCTGAGACTCCCTCGTCCGCTACAATCAGGCGCGGTTCAACAGCGAGCGCTCGCGCAATGCAGATCCTTTGTCTCTGACCACCTGAGAACTCGTGTGGAAGGCGCTTTGAAACGTCAGGGGAGAGGCCCACCCTCTCCAGAAGGTCCGCCACCTTGGCCCGAGCTTCCGAACGAGTTACAAGGCTTCTGGTGAGTAGAGGCTCGGCGATAGCTGAACCAACATCCATTCGTGGGTTCAACGATGCGAAGGGATCTTGGAAGATCATTTGCATTCGCCTGCGATGTTCGCGCAGTTCATAATGGCTTAGCTGCAAGACGTCCACGCCGTCAAGTAGCACCGAACCCGAGATTGGCTCCGTGAGTCGGACCACGGATCGGCCCGTCGTCGACTTACCGCATCCCGATTCACCCACCAACGCTAATGTCTCGCCGGCTCTGAGGCTGAACGAAACATTCTCGACTGCATGTACACGACCTTTGATCGAGGCGAGGAAGCCGGATCGGATATCGAAACGCGTCGTCAAGCCTGCGACTTCCAGCACCGGGCGCTCGGTTTCCTTAACAGTGTTCGGACCCTCGGCTGGCACGTCTGGCTCACCCGTTGACTTATCTACAACTGGAAAGCGGGTCGGCCTATTACTGGCAATCATAGAGCCGAGCTTCGGAACGGCAGCGAGCAAGGAACGGGTGTAGGGATTCCTGGGGCGATGAAAAATGTCCTCAGTCGCCCCTGCCTCGACCGCACTGCCTCTAAACATTACAACCGTTCGATCGGCTATTTCTGCGACTACACCCATGTCATGGGTGATGAAGAGGACGGACATGTCCCGTTCCTCTTGCACTTCCTTGATCAACTCAAGAATCTGAGCCTGAATAGTCACGTCGAGAGCCGTAGTCGGCTCATCGGCAATCAACAGTTTGGGCTTACCTGCCAGTGCCATTGAGATCATCACGCGCTGACGCATGCCACCGGAAAATTGGTGCGGATATTCATGAAAGCGTGACTTCGCTCCCGGGATCCGTACTTTCTCCAGAAGGCGGATGGATTCCTTTTCAGCCTCAGAGCGGGACAAGCCGCGGTGCCTTATAAGCACTTCGGCGATCTGGTAGCCGATCGTTAGGACCGGATTTAGCGAGGTCATCGGCTCTTGAAAGATCATGGCGATTTCATTGCCGCGAACCCGGCGCATACCAGGCTCAGGCAAGGTGAGCAACTCGTTCCCGTTCAGCTTGATTGAGCCTTCTATCCTGGCGGCGCCAAACGCATTGAGACGCATTATCGAAAGCGCGGTTACACTTTTCCCAGAACCGGATTCGCCAACAATGGCGACGGTCTCCTTACGACCGATGGCGAATGAGACGTCATCGACGACAGGCCTCCAAACTCCCCCCACTCGGAAGGATGTAACTAGGTTTGAGACAGAAAGAACAGGCTGTGTCATAGCTTTCTACACTTCACATCAAGTGCATCGAAGGTTCTTACGAGGGAAGCGTTCACTCGCCCCACACCTCTTGGAACACGCGTAGCCAATTCAAACCTAGGATCTTGCGAACATCACCTTCCTTGTATCCGCAGCGTAGGAGACCCGCGGTTAGTCCTGAGAGCATCGCGGGCGTCTCGATTTCCGGAAGGTTGTAATGGGGTGGCCGAGGATATACTTGAGGGTCCCAATCGCCAGCGCTTACGAAACGCTCCCACTCTTGAATGGCTGTTTCCACGTTGGAAAATGGTAGCGTCCCCCACCAATAGTCCAGGCCGAGAGCCACGTGATCAATACCGATTAACGAAACGAAATGATCAATGTGAGCAATTAAGTGGTCGAGCGAAGGGCGCGCCGCTGCCCCGTTAGCGGGAACTAGGAACTGCGGCACCGCTGTGACGCCTACCAGCCCGCCCGTGGCGGCCACCGCCAGGGCTTGATCGTCCTTGATGTTTCGCCTGCTGGGAAACAATGCAGCCGAATTGGAGTGGGAGAATACTGCGGGCCTCGTTGTCAACGAAAGCGCGTCCATCGTAGTTTTGTACCCGGTGTGCGTGCAATCGACGACCACTCTACATTCGTTAAGCCTTTTAACAAGATTCTTGCCGAACTTGCTCAAGCCCGCGTCGACTTCTTCCTCACAGCCATCGCCAACATAGTCTTTCCTGTTGTAGGTTAGCTGAACCATCCGCACGCCGACGGCCTGAAACGCGTCTACAAGATGGAGATCTGTCCCAAATGGCCCGGTTCCCTGAAAATGGAAGAGGATTCCCATTCGCCCTTGTCGTTTGGCTCTCTCGATGTCCGCGGCGACGGTCACTAACGTGAGATCCTCACGCGAGCGGATCAGGTGCAGCCAACGCGCGATGGTTCCAAGCGCAGTTGCAGAAGTCTCGCCGCCCACAGCCACGGTGGGCGCGACACAGGTGACCCCGCCCGCGATGTAAGTGTCAACATGCTCCAGCTTTTGCAGCAGTGGCGCCACGGCATCAATTAGGATCGCATCGCGGTGAATGGTCTCTGTGTTCATCCAAGCCTCCATCAGCCTTGCTTGCACTCTAGTTGGATCTGTCAAACGTTTTGTAGATTGCTGCAATTGGGACAAAAAATTGCGGTATTTCAGAACCGTTGCCTCTCCGCTCGATATACCCTGTTCGGGAAGGCCTTTTGTTAAGTCTGCTAGCGTTAATGCCGAGGGACTCCGCCTCTGCCCGGGCGTACGGCAGCTCACTCCCCCGGACAGCTGCGACTATGTCCGAGGTGAGTTGAACTACTATTCATGTTTGTTCCCCTCGCATCAGGAGTTATTCCGCGAACGGTATGAACGAAATATATGCGCGTCAAATCGTAAATTAGTGTCGCATTAATGCCTAATCAGTATTAATTCGTCACCTTGACCTTTGACTCTGAATCTGATCCTCAGCATATTTATCACGAAGTCCGACGACGAACTGATCAATGAGCACCATTTTTCATCCGAGACTGTGTTGGCAGCGATCCCGAGCATAATTGCACTCCCAGTTTGGTGGCAGCGGTGGCGTCATTACCCCGGCAGCTTGATCTGTCTGCGTGCGCCCTTCGCGGCACCGCCGGTTGGAGCGTGGCCGCGGCTAATATCAAAGTTGATGCGATTTCCCGAGCGAGGAATCAATGAAGGTGGAAATGCGACACATTAAGGCCTTTCACGCGGTCGCAGAGAGTCTCAGCTTTAAGTTGGGATCGGAGAAGCTCAACACAGCTCAGCCCGCTGTCAGCAGGACGATCAAGGACCTGGAAGAAGCCCTTCGAGTTACACTTTTTCAAAGGACAACTCGATCCACGCTATTGACCGATGCTGGACGGGTCTTTCTCAAATGCACGAAGGGTATCGTTGCTGACCTCGATCGTGCGATCGATCTCACCCGCAAAACGAGTCATGGGGTCATTGGCGAACTGCGCATTGGGTTCAATGATTTCGCCATAAACGGAAGCTTGCCTGGAGTTGTCCGCGCGTTCCGAAACAGTTTCCCGATGATTGAGGTCCATTTGGTCGACTCAACTACTCCTGAATCAGTGGAACAGGTGATCGACAACCGGCTCGATATCGCATTCGTAGCTGGTTTCTATCCTCGCCCCGAACTGGGTCATAAGCTCGTTCGGCGAGAACATCTGATTTGCATCGTTCCGGCCGATCACCGGCTGGCGCAATGTAAGATGGTCCAGATGTCGGAGTTAAAGGCCGAGCCATTTGTAATGGGTCGCTGGGAGACCTGGAAAAGCTATAATCGATCGATCATGTCGTATTGCCTCGAACATGGCTTCACACCGAACGTCATTCAACAAGCTGAGCATATTGATGGATTGGTAGGTTTTGTTGGCGCCTCTATGGGGATCTGCATTCTGCCGACAGGGAACTGGACGAGCGCAATGACTGGGATAGTGGGGTTGGAACTGGTGGACCCGGCTCCAGAGGTCAGGACTGATCTTATTTGGAACATCCAGCGGGCTGGATCGCAGGCTATAGGCAATTTCATCGAGGTTCTCGACTCCCATAATAGAGGCGGGCCTGCGTCGCTGGCCGCAACTTGACTGGCAACGACCGTCAAGCTGCCCGCCCTCACAGCCTCTAATCGGCCTGTCGGGACCCCGCGCAGAGCCTATGAAGCGGACCGGGTTTGCGTTGGTCTAAGTCAAATAGCCATGGTCGGCTCGTCCAGCGTGAGGTGGTTCTGCTCCTGGGCTTAGGCTGGCGCGATGTTCCATGGGCTCGAGGAGCCGTCGATGGTTGGTCGGCCAATTCGCGGCGGCTAATTTAACTGCTTCGAAACTGCGCCGCCGATGGAGACTCGGACTTGTGGAGACGTTGACGGTTTCGGCGAAGGCGTTGTCGTAGCTGTGGTCGACGATTTAGACGGAAGGCATGGTTCTCGCCCCGGTGGATTGGGCTTGGCTGCACTGCACATAGGTCTGATCCCCGAACCTTACCGTGCTCATCAATGAACGAAATCCTCGTTCTAGAGCGCGTCCGATGAAAGCGGAATCGGCGTGAGGATTCCAGAGCGTTCTGTGATTCCCTCATTCCCTCCTGCTGTCTTTGATTTGTCGGAGGGAATATGGCCCGAGCATTGAGTGATGATCTTCGCCACCGGGTTCTGGCTACGTCGGCTGGTGGGGTGTCCGGGCGGTCGGCTGCAGCGCGGTTCGGGATCGGGATTTCGACGGCGATTGCCTGGATCAGGTGAGCGCTGCCAAGCAGGGTCGACCTGGAGGTTCCCGTCTCGACGATCATGAGGCTTTCATCATCGGCATGATCGAGGCGTCGAAGGACATCACGCTGAACGAGATGGTTTTGCGTCTGAAAGAGGACCGATTTGTCCCTATCGGCCGCAGCACCCTCGACGTCTGGCTGCGCAAGCGCGGCTTCACATTCAAAAAAAGACTGCACATGCATTGGAGCAGGAGCGGCCAGACCTCCTGAAGCGGCGTCAGGACTGGTTCGATGCACAGCTTGATCTCGATCCAGCCCGCCTCGTCTTCATAGACGAGACGGGTCTTTCCACGAAGATGTCCCGGCTTCGCGGTCGCTCGCCGCGTGGAGAGCGTTGCCGATCGGGCGTTCCGCACGGTCATTGGAAAACTACGACGTTCACCGGGGCGCTCAGGCTCTCCGGCATGACCGCGCTGATGGTCCTTGACGGGGCGATGAATGGAGTGGCTTTCCGGGCCTATGTCGAGCAGGTTCTCGTGCCGACCCTCACACCCGGCGACATCGTCGTCATGGACAACCTGCCGGCCCACAAGGCAGATGGCATCCGACAGGCCATAGAAACCGCCGGCTGCACGCTGCTCTATCTCCCGCCCGACAGCCCCGACTTCAACCCGATCGAAAACGCCTTCTCAACGCTCAAGGCGCTTCTGCGGGCAAGGGCTGAACGCTCCGTCGACGCCCTGTGGAAGGCATAGTAGGGTTCATTGTCGGTCATGACGCGCCCTCCGGCAATACCGAGGCTGGCATGTAAGCCAGCTCCGCTTCGAGAAAGGCAATGGCGCTTCCACCATGCATGCCCAATCCGGACATAAGAGGAAATCGGCAATCCCATGCATTCGGTCGGCCTGTCCCGTTGGGAATTTGCCCTGACGGGCACGAGAGCCGGGGCGCTCTGCGCCACGGAGCTAGCACTCTTGTGTAAAGAGTGCTAACAACCACCACCGGGTCGTTCAAATATCCGTACTGTCAATGATCGAGGGATTAGACAATGGCAAGCACCAATTTCCGTCCGCTGCACGACCGCGTTGTCGTCCGCCGCGTCGAGTCTGAAGAAAAGACCAAGGGCGGCATCATCATTCCGGACACCGCTAAGGAAAAGCCGCAGGAAGGCGAGATCGTGGCTGTCGGTTCGGGTGCCCGTGACGAAAGCGGCAAGGTCGTTCCGCTCGACGTGAAGGCTGGCGACCGCATCCTGTTCGGCAAGTGGTCCGGCACCGAAGTCAAGATCAACGGCGAAGACCTTCTGATCATGAAGGAAGCCGACATCATGGGTGTCATCGGCTGATCGCCGGCAACCCTTCAAACTTCCGCAATTTGAAACCGGACCAGTTCCGGAATTTCGAAACCAGGAGCTTTCAAAATGGCAGCTAAAGAAGTCAAGTTCGGCCGCAGCGCGCGCGAAAAGATGCTGCGCGGCGTCGACATCCTCGCCGACGCAGTCAAGGTGACGCTCGGCCCGAAGGGCCGCAACGTCGTTATCGACAAGTCGTTCGGCGCGCCGCGCATCACCAAGGACGGCGTTACCGTCGCCAAGGAGATCGAACTCGAAGACAAGTTCGAGAACATGGGCGCCCAGATGGTCCGCGAAGTCGCTTCGAAGACCAACGACATTGCCGGTGACGGCACGACGACTGCAACCGTTCTCGCCCAGGCGATCGTTCGCGAAGGCGCGAAGGCCGTTGCCGCCGGCATGAACCCGATGGACCTGAAGCGCGGTATCGACCTGGCTGTCGCCGAAGTGGTCAAGGACCTGCTCGCCAAGGCCAAGACGATCAACACCTCGGACGAAGTCGCCCAGGTCGGCACGATCTCGGCAAACGGCGAAAAGCAGATCGGCCTCGACATCGCGGAAGCGATGCAGAAGGTCGGCAACGAAGGCGTCATCACGGTTGAAGAAGCCAAGACCGCCGAGACCGAGCTCGAAGTCGTCGACGGCATGCAGTTCGACCGCGGCTACCTGTCGCCCTACTTCGTCACCAACCCGGAAAAGATGGTCGCCGACCTCGAAGACGCTTTCATTCTCCTGCACGAGAAGAAGCTCTCCAACCTCCAGGCGATGCTCCCGGTTCTCGAAGCCGTCGTGCAGACCGGCAAGCCGCTCCTCATCATCGCTGAAGACGTCGAAGGCGAAGCACTCGCAACGCTCGTCGTCAACAAGCTGCGTGGCGGCCTGAAGATCGCTGCCGTCAAGGCCCCGGGCTTCGGCGACCGCCGCAAGGCCATGCTCGAAGACATCGCCATCCTGACGGGCGGCACGGTGATCTCGGAAGACCTCGGCATCAAACTCGAAAGCGTCACGCTCGACATGCTCGGCCGCGCTAAGAAGGTTTCGATCACCAAGGAAAACACGACGATCGTCGACGGCGCCGGCCAGAAGTCCGACATCGAAGGCCGCGTCGCTCAGATCAAGGCCCAGATCGAAGAAACCACCTCCGACTACGACCGTGAGAAGCTGCAGGAGCGCCTTGCCAAGCTCGCCGGCGGCGTCGCTGTCATCCGCGTCGGCGGTGCGACGGAAGTCGAAGTGAAGGAAAAGAAGGACCGCATCGACGACGCCCTCAACGCGACGCGCGCTGCCGTTCAGGAAGGCATCGTACCCGGCGGCGGCGTTGCCCTGCTGCGTTCTTCCGTCAAGATCACCGTCAAGGGTGAGAACGACGATCAGGACGCCGGCGTCAACATCGTTCGCCGCGCTCTGCAGTCTCCGGCCCGTCAGATCGTTGAAAACGCTGGCGACGAAGCCTCCATCGTTGTCGGCAAGATCCTCGAGAAGAACACCGACGACTTCGGCTACAACGCTCAGACCGGCGAGTATGGCGACATGATCGCCATGGGCATCATCGACCCGGTCAAGGTCGTTCGCACCGCGCTTCAGGACGCAGCCTCGGTTGCTTCGCTGCTCATCACCACCGAAGCCATGATCGCCGAACTGCCGAAGAAGGACGCTCCGGCAATGCCTGGCGGCATGGGCGGAATGGGTGGAATGGACATGATGTGATAAGGCGACAGCCTTAGCACGATCCATCCGGATCCGAAGGGCGGCTCTCGGGCCGCCCTTTTTTGTTACGCAACGAAGAGACGCGAGCGATCTCGTTGAGACAGGTCGATCCGACGCTGCATCATGCGGTCTGCTGGCCACCTTCTTGGATGTCGATTCCTGGCAATGATGATCGGCGCCGGGCGGGCCGTCCTCCCGCCCGGCCACCCGCTGTCGGATCGAGGTGAAAGCTTTGATGCCCACTCGGAAGCGGGAGCTGGTGAGGGGCATGTGCCGAGATTGGATGTGAGCGCGACGAACAGCCCACCTTTTCTTTGCTGATTGAGACCGCGAGATAAGCTCCTTCATCTGCAGGAGTGGAACGGGATGGTTGGAGATCGCGCTGGTGCCATGCTTGGAGTCATGGATGAAGCCATGGATGAAGCCAGGCATGATGGAGTCTACCGGCGGATCGAGGTGATCACCGGTCGACGACAGCGGCGGAATTGGACCGACGAAGAGAAGGCGCGGATCCTTGCTGAAAGCGCAGAACCCGACGTGAACATCTCGGCTGTTGCCCGGCGTTGGGGCGTCAACCGTGGTTTGCTGAATGTCTGGCGCCGCCAAGCCGGGCTGACCGCTCGACGATCCGTGCAAGCCTGCGCGCAGCAGGCCATGTTCGTGCCGGTGACCGTCGTTGGAGAACGAGCGCCTCCCCAGAGCGCGTCGTCGGATATCGCTTCCGTTGCTTCCGGCCGAATTGAGATCGAGATTGCCGGAGCACGCATGACCGTGATCGGCTCGGTGGCGCCCGAGTTGGCGCAGGCGATCGTGGCAGCGTTGCGAGCACGCCGGTGATCGGACTTTGGCCGAATGGCGTGAAGATCATGGTGGCGACGCAGCCTGTCGACTTCCGGCGCGGCATGAATGGCCTTGTTGCGCTGGTGGCGTCAGCGCTTTCGGCTGATCCCTACTGTGGTGACGTGTTTGTGTTCCGCGCCAAGCGGTGCGATCGCCTGCGCTGCATTTATTGGGACGGGTCGGGCATGATCCTAGCGACGAAGTGGCTTGAGGCGGGCAAGTTCGTTTGGCCACCGATCCGCGATGGCGCGATGCAGATGAGTAGCCAAGAGTTCTCGCTTTTGCTGGCCGGTATCGACTGGACTCGGGTTAAACGGAACGTCGTAAAGCGGCCGACGAAAGTGGGCTGATCTTATTGGATTTGCTTGAAGATTCAGGATCATGTGCTAGGGTCAGCCATGCCGCTTCGACCCGACCCTTTACCTCAGGATGCCGCCCAATTGAGCCGGATCATTCTCTCGCTCGATGCGGAGAATGCCGACCTCAAGGCGCGCGTTGCCTTCCTGGAGGGTCAGCTCTTTGGGCCGAAATCGGAGAAGATGACGGCGATCGACCCGACGCAGGTGACGCTCGAGCTTGGCGATCTCAGCGACATTCCCGAGGCGGCCAATGACGATGTTGCACCCGTGGCTGAAGGGCCAAGACAGGAGCGGCGATCGCCGTCGCGCAACATCGGCCGTTTGCCCAAGCACCTCCCACGGTATGAAGAGCTCATCGAGCCGGAGAGCAAGATTTGCCCGTGCTGCTCGTTCGAGCTTCATTGCATCGGCACGGACGTCAGTGAGGCGCTCGACATCGTGCCGGCGGTTGTCCGGGTGAAGCGGACGATCCGGCCGCGCTATGCATGCCGGGCCTGCGAAAGCGTCATTGTGCAAGCGCCCGCACCGGCGCGCGTGATGGACGGCGGCATGGTGACTACGGCGTTTGCAGCCCATATCGCCGTTTCGAAGTTTGCCTGGCATCTGCCGCTGCATCGCCAGGCGCAGATGCTTGCCTCCTGCGGCGTGATCATCGATCGCGGCACGCTTGGCGCCTGGGTGACGCGGGTCGCCTGGTGGCTCGAGCTTCTCTACGATGCGCTTACCGCCTTCATCCGCTCCCAGCCAAGGGTGTTTTGTGACGAGACGCCGCTTCCGCGGCTCGATCCGGGACGCAAACGCACCAAGCTTTGTCAACTCTGGGCGCAGGCGGTCGACGACCGGCCGTGGAATGGTCCGGCGCCGCCGGCGGTGGCCTATACTTTTGCTGAAAGCCGCAGCGCTCGCGAGGTCGAGGGGCAACTGTCGTCGTTTGCCGGCGTACTTCAGGTCGATGGATACCAGGCCTATAAAACCTTGGCCAAGCGCCGGGGGAAGAGCAATATCGCCCCCATGCGGCTGGCGTTCTGCCTTGCTCACGCGCGACGCAAGTTCGTCGATGTCGTCAAGCTGACCGGCTTCTTCGGAGGCGCTGTCGATCCTGGCCAGGATCGCCGAGGTCTATCGCATCGAGGCGAAACTGCGCGGCGAAAGTGCCGATACCCGGCTCAGGGTACGGCGTCGCGAGACAGCACCCATCATGCGAGAACTGAAGGTCCAGCTCACCGAACTGAGCGAAGAGGTGTCGTCAAAATCGGCGCTGGGCAAGGCCGTCTCCTACGCGCTCAATCATTGGAACGGGCTGGCAGCCTTCCTGGAGGATGGCCGGATCGAAGCGGACTCCAATGTGGTCGAGCGTTCAATGAAATCGGTGGCTCTGACGAGGAAGAACTCGTTGTTCGTGGGCAACGAACGCGGTGGCAAGTCCTTCGCGGTCCTGGCATCGCTCGTCAACACAGCAAAGCTCAATAGTGTTGACCCCGAGGTCTGGCTTGCCGATGTGCTTGAGCGCATCATCTCGGGCAAGGTGCCCGCGAACCGGATGGATACGCTCTTCCCATGGGCCTGGAAGGCCGAACGCGAGGCCATTGCACGTCAGGAGCGACGGGCGGCATGACACAGAACAGCCAAGGGACGACGGCACGACCGAAGCTCGATGACAAGGCGTTCGAGGCGTTTATCAGGGCACGCCGTCCAGCATCGCCAATCTGGTCAATGAGCGGTCTCGATGGTTATCTTACGGCTCTCATCATCGGACCGAAGTTCATCGACCCACGCAAATGGATCCCGGAACTGACCGGTCCGGATGCCCTGAACCTGCCGATGGAAACGACCGAGCATCGGGCCGTACAGACCATTGTTGCGGAATATAACCGCATCTCGGCTAGCCTTTCCGAAACACCGAAAGACCACCGGCCCCGGTTCACCCGGATCGATGATCAGACCTTTGATATCTTCGATTGGGACCTCTGCTTTTTGTTGGGAACTGGATACGCGCCGAGGCTTTGGCAGCCGGTTCTTCGTGGTCATGCCGTCACTGGGGATATCATCGCACCCATCCGCAAGCTCGGCGAGGCAAAACGGAAAGTGACAAGCCAGGATGCTGCTGACGTCGCCGAAGCACTCGTCAATATCCGAACCTACTTTATGCCGAAGCGGGCAAAGCAGAAGTTCTGACCGAGCGCCAGAAACCTATCCGTCAATCATGAAAGCCGTGGGCCATTCGTTGCGCTCACGATTGGATGATCTCGATCCGCGTAGTTGCGGTCCACTCGACTTTGATCCACCGACCTCTTCTTGCACTTCCGCGCCACAGCTATCGAGGTGATCCGTGACGCAAACGCTGCCACGGGTGTGCCGCCACGTTGGCTACCGAAAACGGTTAATGTCGATCAGGGTACGGAATCTGCGCCCCCGATCGCGACCTTTAGGCCTATGGACACGGGCGTGATCCTGGACTGCCACGGGTAAGTCTACGGACAGTGCCTACATCGAAGCATTCAACAGCCGGTTCAGAGCCGAGCGCCTGAACCAGTACTGGTTCCTGCCCCCTGCGAACGCTCGCGAAAGATGGAGCATTGACACAGAGATCACAATGAGTTTCGGACACATGGTGGATCGGCAACAAAGCGCCGATCGCACCCTCCGGGAAGCGCCGCCAGTCCGCTTCCCTGAGAAGGCCGCCCAGTCCCTTGAGCCGCCCAAACAAGCGCAACGACAAGCGCTGCTGTTGGGGTGCAAGGCCGTTTGATTGCTACTCTTCCCGATTTCCTGAGATTTCCGAGGCGCGGACCTCAGCCGATGAATGCCGCCAATCTCAGCCGTATACGCCGATTATTTCTATTTCACGCATCTCGGCCGGCGTCTCGACCGGCTCGGCCAGGAATTTCTCGGCTTCCAGGGCCGCCATGCTTCCCATGCCGGCGGCGCTGATCGCCCGACGGAAGACCGGGTCGATTACATCACCGGCCGCGAGTACCCCCGGAACGGATGTCTTCGTCGACCAGGGACCAACCTTGATGTAGCCGGCCCGGTCCATGTCCAACTGACCGCGAAACAAGGCGGTTGCTGGATCATGACCTATGAAGAGGCCGTGCGTGGGCAGTTCCTTCGCGTCGCCGGTATTCACGTCACGAATTCGAACGCCCGTCACCGACTTCCGCGGCTCGCGCTCGCCGATAACTTCATCGATGACGTGGTTCCAAATGACGTTAACATTCGGTCTGGCCAAAAGGCGGTCCTGCAAGATCGGCTCCGCTCGAAAACGATTTCGGCGATGGACGACTGTGACCTTGGAGGCAAGGTTCGACAGATAGAGCGCTTCCTCCACGGCTGTGTTCCCGCCGCCGACAACGACCACTTCCTTGTTTCGATAGAAAAAGCCATCAGAGGTTGCGCAGGCGGAGACGCCGAATCCAGCAAATATCTTCTCTGAGGGAAGGCCAAGCCACCGGGGCTGGGCTCCCGTCGCGATGATGAGTGCGTCGGCGAGATACGTGTCGCCGGAGTGAGCTTGGAGACGGAATGGCCGCTTCCAGAGATCGACAGAGGTGATGATGTCGTACATCAACTTGGTGCCGACATTTTCTGCCTGCTGCCGCATCTGCTCCAGCAGCAAGGGACCTTTGACCGGCTCAGCGAAACCTGGGAAGTTCTCGACATAAGCCATGGTGGTGAGCTGGCCGCCGGCCTGCCGGCCGGTTACGAGGAGTGGCTTCAGGTTGGCAAGGGCAGCGCAGATGGCAGCGGTATAGCCCGCCGGTCCGGCCCCGATGATCAGGACCCTGGCGTGGTGGGTGTTCATGATGTGATCTCCTCCTGCCGTAACGGTCCTTTGGGACGGCCGTGACGCAGCCTTGGGGGGAGTTGGTGTAGCAAAGGCAGCTCCTTGCATTGTGAGACACTCAGCAGATCGAAAGGGCTTGGGGTTTGGGTTCTGCGTCAGGGCTGACACCGGTTCTGAACCAATCTGGTGAGAGCAATCGTGTCGGCCGGGTTCCCTGTGTGGTGACACAATGATGCCACCAAGGATGATATCGGACAGTGCCGCTGGTCAGCTTTGGAAATTGCAGTCTTATGCTGCTTTGGCACGCCCGCTTAGGCGCAACTTTAGTGGGATGTCAGCACTGGCGCCCGAAGGGCGTACAGAGACGGCCTTGGGCCTCACGATCAACGAGCAGCGTCACCGTGCGGTCGGGACTGCGGAACAACCTCGCACGACAGATGTTCGGGATGGTCTCAGAGGTGGTCGCTATTTGAACGGGACGGTGAGCGGCCTCGATGACCTCGACATCCAAGATCTCGTGGTCGCTCAAGACAGCGGGAGACCAGGCGAGAGGGCACCCGATGGCCTTGCCTGTGACGGCCATGAGCGAAGATCCGAGCGGTAGCAGCGGCCCCCCGAGCGTACGATTATAGCCGGTGCTGCCGATTGGCGTCGTCAACACGAGACCATCCCCGTTGATGTTCATCGGGTCCCCATTTCCGCGGACGGCAACGCTTAACTTGGCTTGCTGGAATACCTGCCGATCAAGAACGATCTCGTTGATAGCGAAAAGCTCTCGGCTGCGCCCTCCCACCTGCTCCATCTCGGCTTGCAGCACAGGCAGTTGCACCCTCGAAGCCGCGTGCAGTCGGTCGGTCAAATCATGCGTCCGAAATGAATTGCAGAAAGATCCGACAGAACCGTCGGTGCGCATGGCGAATACGGGCTTTGCCGGCATTGCCAGTGTCTCATGAAGCGCCTCCAAGGCCGTATGGTCTCCACCGAGGGTCACGATGAACTCGGCTTCTGCCACAGCAGCTTGGCCATAGCGGTCAGAAAGTTCCTTGAGTGCCGTCTGAGCGCCTGGTTTCGGTGATGCCACGAATGCGATCTTCATGGTTGAACCCTCAAGTCAAAAGCGCTGGCTTCCCATTCAAAGGGGAATTGAGCAAAGCTGGCAGGGCGCCAAAATCTCGCACCAAGCCGTGTTTAGACGCGACCATCCGGTCGCCGTTGCCTGAACCAGTCCGGATGAAGATAGCAGCGTGAACCAACACGCTGTTCTCAGGCCACCCGATCATGCCGTTCCCACCCATGTTCACCTCCCTCTCTGTGGCCGCTGTAGGCGGCCACGCGATCAGCACCGTTTCGGGGCCTCAGCCCATGAGGAAACGCTGCGTGCCTTGTGCTTCAATGGCCTCCGCAAGCCGAGAGAGCGCGTGCACATAGGCGGCGCTGCGCAGGGTAATGCCCTTCTCCTGGGCGAGCGTCCAGACCGCGTCTCCTTCCTGCTCCATCTTTGTCTTCAGCCGCGCATGCACCTGCTCGATGGGCCAGGAATCGCCTTGCCGGTTCTGCACCCATTCGAAATACGAAACGGTGACGCCGCCCGCATTGGCCAAGATGTCAGGGAGAACAACGATGCTCTTGGCGTTGAGGATTTTGTCAGCTTCAGGGGTTATCGGCGCGTTGGCGAGTTCGAGGATGACGTGAGCCTTTACGCGTGCGGCATTTCCTGCGTGAACCATGTCCTCCAGCGCGGCCAAAACGAGCAGCTCGCAATCGACAGAAACAAGCTCGTCGGCAGGAAGCGTGCAGACGCCGTCTGAGCCTGCAAGGCTGGTGACGCTTCCCTGCCGCTTTGCGGAAATGAGCTTATCGACGTCGAGTCCCGAGGAGCACTGGACGCCCCCCTTCGAGTCCGTGACCGCCACGATCTTGAATCCGGCGGCTCCAAGCAGCTGCGCTATGTGCTTGCCCGCATTGCCGAAGCCCTGAATCGCCACCCTCGCGCCAGGCCGCAATCCGAGCTTTTGCGCCTGGTGTAGGAGGAGATAGTAGCCGCCGCGGGCCGTCGCGTCCTCCCGTCCGAGCGAGCCGCCGAGGGCGATGGGCTTGCCGGTGATCACCGCCGGGGTGACCTCGCCAACGATAGCGGCGTATTCGTCGGCCATCCAGGCCATAATCGTCGAATTGGTATATACGTCAGGCGCCGGGATGTCCCGGTTCGGACCGATGACCTTGGCGAAACATTGAACATACCGGCGGGCGAGGCGCTCCTGTTCGGTCGCGGAGAGATTGTGAATATCCACCCGCACGCCGCCCTTGGCACCGCCAAGCGGCAGATTGATGACCGCGCACTTCATGGTCATCAGGAAGGCGAGCGTCTCGACCTCGTCGATAGACACATCCGGGTGGAAGCGAATGCCCCCCTTGGTAGGGCCGAGCGTGTCGTCATAGCGACAGCGCCAAGCGGGGTAGGACTTGCTCGAGCCGTCGTCCATGCGGATGACGAGACGGGCTTGCGTGGTCTCGCGCGGCGATTTGAGTTTCTCGAGAACGTCCGCGGTGATGTCGAGGTGCCCGGCTGCTTCGTAGAGACGTGCCCGGGCTTGGTCTAGCATAGAGTCGAGGTGCATTTTATTCCTTTCCTCGAGTTAGTTGCAGCTATCGCCGGTCTGCGCGACATGAGCGGCGGTTGGCAGCTGCCGCCCGCAAGAGTCGTTTTAAAACTTTCGTCGATTTGGCGGTCGAGCCTTAGAGGCATGTTCTCAGGGACCTGCATGAGAGTATGGCAGACGTAACCATTGTTCCCACTTATCCCCCATGCTGGCTGCGCGATCGTAGTTGTTAGCTCCTCGCGAAGGGCTGGGATCACACGCGCCGATTACGAAACGACCCAGCGAACTATCGGCCGAGCACTGTCCAGTCAGCCTCGACCAAGCCGTTCGGCCACTGCTCCAGGATACATTTGTTCGTGAAGCTGGCGCGCCAGCGAAACGGCGCGCTCATAATCGCCAATCAAGTGGACACGCCGGACTGAAGCATCAAGCACGGTCACTACCATTGTTGATCCGATGGAGATGCCCGTACCCTCGACAAGCCGCATAGCAAAATCAGTATCGCTCATAACGCATAGGCCTGGCCTGTCGTTTTGATCGACATCGATCGTCGTGATGCCGTTTTGATCAAGAAGCGCGCGGCGGTTGTCGCGCTCGGCAACGCTTGCGAACGATATCACCACTGCGTCACGAGCCACTGTCACCGAACTCGCGTTCCCATGTCCTGTTACAGTCGTCCCCGTGACCACGCCATCATTGGTGAGTGATTTGCACATGATGGTGACCGCGTGCCTTTCGGCGTATTCCACCGCGCCATGGTGCAGTACCTTTGCCCCGTATCGCGACATCCTTGCGATCGTCCTATAGCCAATCTCCGGGATCAGTAGCGCCTCTGGGATAATATTAGGATCTGTCGTATATACACCCGGAACATCCGAGTATATTTCGCAAGCGTGCTCTCCCAACATCGATGCAATAACGATTGCCGTCAGATCCGAACTGTTTCTGCCGAGAAACGTCAGCCTGCCGGACTGATCAATTGCTTGCGCGCCCGCGGCGATGACTACGTCATGCTCCTGCAAAGCACTCCGAATTGGCCCAGGGTCCACACTTTCCACTGTGGCCCGACCGAATTCGGAATTCGTTCGTATTCCGAGGCCGTAGCCGTTCAAAGAGGCCACCGAAATTCCGAGCCGGCTGACGGCAGCTTCCAACAGACAGACACTCTTCATTTCTCCGATTGCCAGTGCCGCATCGAGGTTCGAGGGTGAAGCTTCCTTATTGACCGCGAGTATCTGGGCTTTCAGGCTGTCCGTCTCTCCCTTCATGGCGCTGACGACGACAACGATCTTGTTCTCGCCGGCTGCCAACCGCTGCGCGAGATGCCGAGCAACTCGATCATAGCCCTCTGGACCCAAAAAATTTGAGCCACCGAATTTGAGAATGGTCATTGTCATTTTCCACCAACCACCCTGTTAGCAATCGCAAGCTGTGCGATGAGAAGTGCGTTGAGCGCGGCCCCGACCTGGAGGTTGTCTGCGACTACCCAGAGCCAGAGCCCGCGCGGGTTCTCGGGATTGACTCGCACCCGCGCGACGTGGACATCCTCGGGATTTGTGAGGAAGCGCGGTGTCGGATACCCTTCTCGAATTCCGTCCGCATACAGCCGAACACCTTCTTCTTGCGCGAGTAGCTCATGAACCTGTTCGAGGCAAACCGGCTTTTCAAACTCGAGGTATACCGCCTCGGAGTGACCGTTCTCCACAGGAACCCGAACGCAAGTGGAGGTTAACCGGAGGTCAGGCATGGCCAGGATCTTTCGTGCCTCTTGAACCAGCTTGCGCTCCTCAAGCGCAACCCCCTCCAAATCGATCTCGCCAACTTGCGGTATGACATTGAATTGAAGTGGCACAGGGAAACGCGCCGCGGGTGGTCCTGAGCTTCCCTCCAATGCGGCCCTGGTCCCGTTCCGTAGCTCATCAATCCCCATCAGGCCGACTCCCGAGGCGGCCTGATAGGTGGCCAGGATGATCTGATGAACATCCAATGCAGTGACCAGTGGTCTCAGCGCTCGGGCCAGCTGAATTGTAGTGCAGTTTGGATTTGCTACAATTCCAGGCCGTGGGCGATGCGAGAGTACACTCGGGTTAATCTGAGGGACGACGAGTGGTACGTCAGGGTCCATCCGAAAGGCGTTGGAGTTGTCAATCACCAGCGCACCTTGGGCCGCGAACCGGGGCGCCCATTCGAGGCTCACGGCGCTGCCGGCGCAAAGGAATGCGATGTCGGTTTCAAGATCGCCGATTTCGTATAGTGCCTCCACGAAGCAGATCTCATCGCGAAATCTCACCTGGCGACCGGCCGAATTGCGGGACGCGAGCAGCCGCAACCGATTGACGGGAATTTGGCTTGCCTCCAGTAACTCGGTCAGTTCAGCTCCGACGGCCCCGGTGGCTCCAACGATAGAAATGTTCAAGGATCTCATGGGATTCCTCCTTTAGGACGCGTTCAGCAATCGAGGTTGTGTCGGTTTCGACGCCGGCGAGCGCTGGTGCTGCCGATGTGCGTGGAACTCCATCTGAGGCTGTCCTGACGTTTCGTTCCCTCGTTCAATTCAAAGATCGTCGGGCGGCGCTCGATGTTTCCGATTGCTCCTGCCAAGTCAGGCGCGAGCCAAAGACAGACACCAAGGTTTTCTTTTCAGTTACTTGCTTTAGCGCTTCCGCTTGGACTTGCCGCTGCGGCCCGTGCCGACCCCCCCCTTGCTAAAATCCGTCTTGCAGAAATCCGCTTTGCCGAAGCACCCCTTGCCGCCCCTGACCCGCTTGCGAAAGAATGCTTTCTCGCGCTTAGCCATCTTGTTGCCCTCTTACTTCGATGGACGCCGTCACCAGCTTAGGCTTAGGCTTAGGCTTAGGCCTGGGCTTAGGCCTGGGCTTAGGCCTGGGCTTAGGCTTAGGCCTGGGCTTGGGCTTGGACTTGTGTTTCTTGCCGTGGAACGCGATCTGACGCAGAGCTGCCATCGTGCTTCCTTTGTTGTTTAAACTATTGCGGTTGTTCGGACACATGAACACGCAACAGCATGCGCGCCCAGGGCTGATCGTGCAAAAGTCGTGCCAGGCCGCAGGAGTGTCTAAAATAAAGCTGCTGGCTTTCTTTCAGATGGTTAGATCTGGAAATTGACCATATGTTTGAATGAACAACTCGTGTCGCTAAGCCGACAAGGGCTACGGACGGTGTCGTATGGTCGGTTGTCACGCGCCAGAAATCGCTCAACGAGTTTGCCGCCGTGCGTGAAAGCCCTTGTGACCGGACGACGACACGCCGAGTGGCCCACTGGAGAGGCGATGACGCTGTACGGGCTGCTCTGGGTAGCGGCTCCTTTTTGCGCCATCCTCGTGATCGGGAACGACAGAATTTCTGCCGCATATGCTTAGCTGCTGTGAACGCGAGTGCCTTCCCGCCGCGGGGGAACAAAAGAGAGCGGCCCAAAAAACCGGGCGGCTGATGTCGCAATCTCGCTCCAGGAGCCACCGGACCCGCCTGCTCGAGCGTACTTGCGGGTTGCCGGCATCCCTCCGAGTCCGGTGGCCCTCGCCAGTGCACGCTTCTCGCGGCGGCCTTGGACAGAGGATGGATGTTCATCGCTCCGCGATATTTTGCGACCGTGCGCCTGGCGATATCGACACCTGTCTTCTTGAGGACGTCGACGATGTCGTCGTCCGAGAGCACCGCTGAGCTCCAGATGATCTATCTGAAGCAGCTGGATTGCCTGCATCAGCTGCGGCGTCATAGTCAGCGAATGCGACTGCGACTGTCTTAAATGAAGGCTGAGGGAAGAGGCCATGCTAACGCGATGCTCCCGTCAATATTGCCGAAGCCGTGCCCGGTTTTACGGCGAGTGCATTTTGGAGATTGTGGACTTGCGGATATCCCCCTTACCGTCGAACGCGATCTGACGCAGAGCTGCCATCTGCTTCCTTTGTTGTTTAAACTAGTTCGGTTGTTCGGGACAAATGAATGCGCACAGCAGGGGCACCACTGGGTGATCTTGCAAAAGTCGTGCCAGGCCGCAGGAGTGACCAAATAAAGCTTAGAGCCTTTTTTCAGATAGTTAGGTCTGGAAATTGACGATATGGTCGAACGTACAACTTGTGTCGTTAAGCCGACAAAGGTGACGAACATTGTCGTATGCGTGTCGTCACGCGTCCGGTCGGTAAAGGTCCAAACGATCGAAGGGGCCTGCAATAAGGCCAAGCTCGTGCATTCGCACCAACCACACCCGCGGCAAATATAAGACGCCCCATCACCAAAGTCTCTCTCCAAGCGATCAACACCTGCTGCGCCAGAACCGTGCAGCGGGTTGGCTATTCCGATGGTCTTCAGCCAGCGATAATGAGGAGCGACTTGCCCGTCTGGACGACGGCGTTGAGGATCGGGAGGAAGCATCGCCGGCAGGTTGGAGAGCTTCTTCTCGAGCAGGCGCGCATGATGCACGTCCGAACAGACGCAGGGGTGTCCCCCAAACATAGCAGCCGCAGACAAAATGTCCGGTTCCACAGGCCGTGTTGGGAGGTGACAATGGGCCGACACGACAAAGACTAAAACACGCCGGAATCTCCAAGAACGAAATACGTCGATCACATCAATGCTTTGTGATGACGTCAGTGGTTGGCACGGTTGATGCTGGAAGAGACAGAAACGCTGGCACACATATGATTGGAGCCTGGAGCGATACCATGCACCTCGTAGTCTGTATCAAGCAGGTGCCGGATTTCTGCGCGAATTCACGTCGCTTCAGTGACGAGCACGATCATGCGCCTTGGGAAGGCGCCGCACGCGCCTTGCCTTCCGATCGCGCAGACAATCCCCGTGCGAGTTGACATGCGCCGCCCTCTCAAAAAATGCCCGCCATTGCAACTGCGGCATTCATCACCTCCGCGTCCTATACGCAAAGAAACCAGTCGAGCGGATGATTGCCGCAGCCATATGACATTGTCCGTCGCCTCTGTCGGCCCCTCGACACAGATTGTTCCTTCAAGCATGCGGCCAATTTACCAATTTCCCGATCTAACTATTTGAAAGAAAGCAATTAGCATTATTTCAGTCACGTCTGCGACCTGGCACGACTTTTGCACGATCATCCCCCTAGGAAGCGGTAAGAAGACACAATATCGCGCAAGACGGTCAGGACCATTCCGGTTGCTGCTTAACGCTTGCCAGCAACGCTGGCACACATGTGATTGGAGCCTGGAGAGACACCATGCACCTTGTAGTCTGCATCAAGCAGGTGCCGGATTCCGCGCAAATACGCGTCCATCCGGTGACCAACACGATCATGCACCAGGGCGTGCCGACCGCTATCAACCCCCACGCCTCGAGGGGCCTTCATCGCGCCCTCGCCGGCAGCTCGCGCATCAGCCGCCGGGCGAGTTGACATGCTCTGCCCTCTCCAAAGTACCCGCTATTGCCACTGCGGCATTCTCCGCTCCATCACTTCAGCGCCCTAAGCGAAGAAGCCCGGCGTCGTGCGGATGACTGCCGCGTCCATGCGACATTGTCCTTAGCCTTGTCGGCTTTACGACACAGATTGTTCCTCCAACCGTGCGGCCACTTTCCGATCTAACTCTCTGAAAAACAGCCATTAGCATTATTTTAGTAACTCCCATCGGCCTGGCACGCCTTTTGCACGATCAGCCCTGGGCGCGCATGCTGTTGCGCATTCATGTGTCCGAACAACCGAAATAGTTTAAACAACAAAGGAAGCAAGATGGCAGCTCCGCGTCAGATCGCGTTCTACGGCAAGGGGGGTACCGGCAAGCCCAAGCGAAAGCCTGAGCCGGTAACCGCATCCAAGGAAGATAGATGCCTCGGCTCCCCGTCAAAAAACGAGGCGCACTTCCACAGCCGCATGAACGTCATGGCTAGAATGCGCGGCGGCCACGGCTTCCGCGTTCCGTCCGCAGCTTCAAGGAAGGCAACGAAACACAAATGGAAAGGTCAACCACTGCCGAAGAAAGCGCTGATTCTGCTTGAAGGTACTAAAATGGGTACTGGTCAGCCGCCAGTGGCGTCATGATCAGCGACTCCTCCGACCCCCGCTTCGATGCAATGCCGTTTGGCGGTTTCAAATATGACGGCATGGACCGCGAGGGCGTCCGGTTTGCCTCTGAGGACATGACGCAGCCGAAGGTGGTGTGCATCAACCGCATGAAAACACAGAGCCAGGCCTGCTCAAATCCATCCACAATTCAAGGGGCAAAGAATGTTTGAGGGTTCGATTACCGCGCTTGTCACGCCTTTTGCTGATGATCGCATCGATGAGGTTGCATTGCACGACCTCGTCGAGTGGCAGATCGAAGAGGGATCCTTCGGTCTCGTTCCATGCGGGACAACAGGGGAAAGCCCGACGCTCAGCAAATCCGAGCATGAGCAGGTGGTCGAGATCACGATCAAAACCGCAAACGGGCGTGTGCCCGTTATCGCGGGCGCCGGATCAAACAGCACGGCGGAAGCGATCGCCTTCGTTCGCCATGCGCAGAACGCCGGCGCCGACGGAGTACTGATCGTTTCACCCTATTACAACAAGCCCACCCAGGAGGGGATCTACCAGCATTTCAAGGCGATCGATGCTGCGTCTACTATTCCGATCATCGTCTACAATATCCCTGGCCGTAGCGCCATTGAAATTCACGTTGAAACGTTGGCCCGCATTTTTGAAGATTGCCCGAATGTGAAGGGCGTCAAGGATGCAACCGGCAACCTGTTGCGCCCGTCCCTCGAGCGCATGGCCTGCGGGGAAGACTTCAATCTCTTGACCGGTGAAGACGGCACGGCGCTTGGCTATATGGCGCATGGCGGACATGGCTGCATCTCGGTGACGGCGAATGTCGCACCGGCCCTCTGCGCTGACTTCCAGCAGGCCTGCCTGAACGGCGACTTTGCCGCCGCCTTGAAACTGCAGGACCGTCTGATGCCGCTGCACCGGGCGCTTTTTCTTGAAACCAACCCGGCGGGGGCGAAATACGCGCTCCAGCGTCTTGGCCGAATGCGTGGGGATTTGCGCCTACCACTCGTCACGATCAGTCCTTCCGTTCAAGAAGAGATCGATGACGCGATGCGCCACGCGGGGATCCTTTTATGATGGACAACGCAAGATTTGCTGAACGCATCGAGATGGATCTTATCGGTCCGAACAACCAGCGAAGGAAACAAGGTGGCACCTGCATGGGATTGGATTCTGGAGAAGCACCATGCACCTCGTAGTCTGTATCAAGCAGGTGCCGGTTACAGCGCAGACACGCGTCCACCTCGCACGAACACGGTCATGCGGCGGCAGATGCTGCGGACCTCCACCCTTTCGGGTGATACATTCATTCACTTTACACCGGAGACTTGAAGCCGTTGCTGACAGGAAATTGAACACGCCAGAAGGATATGGTGAGGCTACCGGACACATGCGAGCTCATCCAAGCCGCTTGTCGGGACATGGGGGTAATATGCCGCCGCTCGCGGGATGACTGAACTGCCACTGGTCTTACAGAACGGACAGATAATGAAAGTCACAATTCGCATAAACGGCGACGTCTTGTCAGCGTATATCCCTAAGAAGGACCTGGAGGAGCCGATCATCTCGGTGGAGGATGAAGCCTTGTGGGGCGGCTCGATATTGCTGAGGAACGGCTGGCGGCTGGCCCTGCCCCACCTTCCGCAGGAAGCTCGCCTGCCGGTTACCGTCGAGGCAAGAAGAATGTTCGGCCGGCTTGATCGAGGTGCGCATGAAAAACCAGATCGGATGACGAGGATCGGTGAGATCTCAAGCTCCCAAGATGCCGCTGCAATGCTAGCCGAGAACCAAAAGATGCATCCATGGCCGGCTCTAACGAGAACCGCTTACGAGGATGTCGCCGCATGTATCTCTTCCGGAGAATTATCCGGATCGGGACTGGGCATTATCAATGCGTTCGAGCGGCGCATGGAGGAATGGATCGGCGGCGGTTATGTGGTCTCGGCAAGTAGCGGCACAGCCGCCCTGACAGTGGCGCTCATAGCTCTCGGCATCCAGCCGGGGGACGTTGTGCTTCTGCCTTCCTATACCTGGGCTGCCACAGCATTGGCACCGCTACTTATTGGAGCGATCCCCCGTTTCGTCGACATTGATCCGAATTCCTACAACATCTCTCCGACTGCGTTGGCGGCTGCGATCACACCGGACGTCAAGGCAATCATCGTGGTCCACATGCACGGCATTAGCTGCGACATGGATGAGATTATTTGCCATGCGAGAGAGCAGGGCATTGCGGTCATCGAGGACTGCGCTCAGGCTCATGGCGCACTCTACAAGGGGCAACATGTTGGGCTTCTGTCCGACATCGGCTGCTTCAGCCTGCAAAAGAGCAAGCACCTGTCCGCGGGCGATGGCGGATTCATGGTGACAAGGGATCCCACGCTCGCCCAAAAAATGCGCGACATCTGCAATTTCGGTCTCCCCACCCCAAAGGCAAACTACCGATTCGATGAGGTGGTGCGGGACGGTTATGCCGTTTTCCGCGAGTGTGAGCAGATCGGTGGCATGTTCAGGTTACAGCCGATGTCCGCGGCTCTGGTGATGCACCAGCTAGAGCATCTGCGCCAGCGGATCGCCTGGCTTCAAACTGCAATGGAACCTCTGGTCGAGGAGTCTGCCAAAATCCCTTTCTTCAAGATTACGCGATCGCACGTCGACCGGACGCATGTATGGCATAAAATCCGCGTTGGAATTGACTATGCGGCAGTCGATTACTTCGGGAGATCAATGGCGGAAATCAGACGGGGGCTGCGCAACAGCCTTGCCGAGCGCGGCATCTCGAGCACGCTGTGGACGGCGCCTATACTCCCACTCCAGACGGCCTTTAGACCCTATGCCGGCGTCGTCGAGTGGACCAAATCCGCTGGCCATCTTGCGATCGAAAACTCGTTCATCGTCTTCGATGAGAACTACCCGTTGATCGCGCAGGAACCGGCTAAGATGGCGGAGCTTGTTGTCAAGCTACAGCAAGCTTGGGACGAGCACTTTACTTCACTCGCTAGAGGCAAGTGACCTTCCGAAGCCGATCCAAATTGATGACCAGGACAAGCCCCCGTCATCATGCTCCAAGCGAAACCAAGCGGAGAGTCCCGATGGGCGGCGTTCATACTAATCCGGGTAAAAAGCTAACGATCACGGCTGTAGCCTTTCAGTTCTTTATCAACGGTTTGGTGCTTGCCGCCTGGGCGACAAGCATCCCGCATGTTAAAAACGCGTATAGCTTCAACGACGCCGAACTCGGCGTCGTGCTCCTAATCATGGCGGCGGGGGCGTTGCTATTCATGTCGCTAGCGGGTTATTTTTCGCACGTTTTCGGCAGCCGCCGCATGTCGATTCAATCCGCCCTTTTGTTTCCTTCTGCGCTAGTTCTGATTTTCGCTGCGCCAAACTGCATGACATTCCTCTGCAGCATCGTCCTTTTCGGCGCCGCGAATGGTGCGATGGATGTATTGATGAACCACCAGGCCAAGGCGCTCGAAGAGAACGGATTCCCTCGCATTATGGCGTTCCTGCACGGCTGTTCCAGCACTGGAATACTTGCGGGTATCATGACCTTCGGGGTCATTGGCGATGGCCATTATGTCGCCCGTTCCGTTACCTTGCTGACCGGTATTTTGATCGTTGCGCGGTGGCTTTTTCCCCACCTTCTGGATGACGTCAGGTCCGGGGAGCACAGACTCGCGATAGGAGAATTGCGCAATTGCAAGCTCCTTATGTTCGGAATCTTGTCGTTCCTGACAATGGTGACCGACGGTGCAATTGCTGAATGGAGCAAGCTCTATCTCATTCGCGTTGAACAGGTGACAGATCAAGTCGGCTCTTTAGGATATGTAGCCTTCACGCTCCTTATGATTGCCGGCCGGATCTCGGGAGATCGGGTCAAAGACGCCATCGGATGTCGGGCACTGATAGCGATCAGCGGGAGCCTTGCGTCGGCGGGCATGACTACGGCTTTGTTCATGCCAAGCTTTGCCGGGAAGCTTGCTGGTTTCGCCCTCTTGGGACTGGGTATGGCCAATCTGGTGCCGATCATCTTCAGCGAAGCCGCTAGCATGAATACTGTGTCGAAGACGGTCGGGCTCACCTTCGTTTCGGTCTGCGGCTACTCCGGGTTTCTGGTTGGTCCGCCCATCATTGGCCGCATCGCGGAGGCCGTTGGGCTCGGGCGAGCTTTGCTCTTCATCATCGCGGTCGGAGTGATCGTAGCTTGTGCTTCGGTATTCTTCGACCGTCACAGATCAGGCCAGCCAGAGCCTTGATCATCCCATGCGCGAACCCTTGGCGGCCACTTCATGGCCGCTTGCATATCACCACCAATGGGAGCTTAGCAATGAAACGACGAGAGCTACTGTTCCGCGCTGTGGCAGTTGTCACCGCAGTGGTTGCCAACAGGACCACCCATGGCGAGGAGGAGGGCCTTCTGCCAAAGACGACCAGACGCGATGGCGTTCGCAAAGTCCTCACACAAGGCCAGGAGGAGATCCTGAAGGCGGTTTTTGATCGTCTGATTCCTGGAGATGAGTTGGGGCCATCGGCATCGGGAGCGGGCTGTCTTGACTTCCTCGACGACCAACTGGCGGGAGGATATGGCGAGGGTTCGACGATCTATCGAGATGGGCCCGTGCAGCCCCACGAAGAGCAGATGCTGCAGAAGGCTCAGTTCATCTCCACACCGCGCGAGCGGTACTATTTCGGCCTCAAAGCACTTGAAGCCTACTCGCTAAAGACGGACGGTGCGTCCTTTGCCGACCTCCAGTCGGACCGCCAGGACGAAATCTTAAGAGGAATGGAAACCGGCAAGATCGAATTGGGCGAAGACGTCAACACGAAAGGATTTTTCGAGTTGATGCTGACCAATGCCCGAGAGGGCTATTTTGCCGATCCATGTTATGGCGGAAACAAAGATATGGCAGGGTGGAAGATGATCGGCTTCCCGGGTGCTCGCTACGACTACCGAGCTTACACTGAAAGGACGGGCCAGGAACTCAACCTAGTCAACGTAAGCCTCATTCTCAAGGGCTGAGTTGCTCGCGGACAAGCAAGGCGGACCTGAATAATGGCAAGAAATACAAAGGCTGATGTCGTCGTGGTTGGTCTCGGCTGGGCAGGCTCGCTCATCGCCGCGCAACTCTCTCATGGAGGCATGAGAGTCGTCGCGATAGACCGAGGCCCCCGGATCGATCCACAGACAGATACGCCGCTTACTGTTGATCCAGATGAGTTGCGCTGGAGCTCACGCAAGGAGTTGCTGGCAAAACCGCGTGACAACACTCTCACCATGCGCAACACACTTGACCAGATCGCTGTTCCGCAGCGCGAGCTAGGTATCCTTGAGCTTGGGGGCGGCGCTGGAGGTCAGGGCTTCCACTGGGCAGGAATGGCCTGGCGCTTTACGCCGTGGGACTTCCAGGTTCGTACCGAGACGATCAAGCGATATGGTATGCCCCGCGCCGAAGACGGCGAGCTGCAGTTGCAGGACTGGGGTCTCACCTACGATGACCTGGAACCAGACTATGATGGCTGGGAACGCATTGCGGGCATCGCTGGCAAGGCAGGAAATCTTAGGGGGAAGGTGACTAACGAGGGCAATCCATTCGAAGCACCGCGATCGCGGGACTACCCAACGCCGAAGCTGAAAACGCTTCGCATGATGGAAATTTTCAACAAGGCGACATCGGAGCTTGGCCTAAATCCGTTCACCATTCCCGCTGCGAATGTCTCTGAGGCTTACGCCAATCCGCTCGGCGCTCACCTAGCGCCATGCACCTATTGCGGCTTTTGTCAGTACCACGGATGTGGCAATTACTCGAAATCAACCCCGCAAACGTGCGTCTTTCCATACCTACAAAAGGAACCGAACTTCAAAGTCATAAGCAAAGCCTGTGTCACCCGCGTCAACAAGGCTGCTGACGGCAGAACGGCGACTGGCGTTACCTACATCAACGAGAGCGGCAAAGAGATTGAACAGCCGGGCGATATTGTCTGTCTAACCGCCTCCCAGATGGACAACGTTCGGTTGCTGCTCGTGTCAGGTATAGGCAAGCCGTATGACCCGCTCTCAAGCGAGGGCGTAGTCGGCCGCAACTTTAGCTACCAGACAGTGTCCGGTGCAGATCTCTGGTTTGAAGGAGACAAAATTAATCCATTTATCGGCGCGGGCGGCCTCGGTTCGCAAATCGACAACTACAACGGAGACAATTTCGACCACTCGTCGCTCGACTTCATCGGCGGAGCAGGCATCCTTACCCTTTCGCGTGGTGGCGCACCGATTGCCAAGACCAACAATCTTCCCCCGGGCACGCCCCGGTGGGGCTCGGGCTTCAAGAAGGCGTATTCGAAGTACTACCAGAACCATGGCGTGCTGTTCAACCAAGGTACGTCAATGCCGACCAAGCACGGCTATATTGACCTAGATCCAACCTACACGGACCGTTTCGGGATCCCGCTGCCGCGATTGACATACACGTATTCCCGAAACGACCGTGCGATGGCAAAGTTCACCAAAGAGCGGGCGGTAGAAATCGGGCACCAGATGGGCGCGTCGCACGTTGCCCCCTTCGACTTTGCGCAAAAGCCGTTCACCACGGCAATCGGAGCGTCGAACCACACGATCGGCGGCGCTGTCATGGGGGCCGATCGATCCACTTCCGCGGTAAATTCCTACCTGCAAGCCTGGGACTGCCCCAACACCTTCGTCATCGGCGCTTCCGCCTTCCCCAACAACGCTGGCTATAACCCGACAGGCACCGTCGGTGCGCTGGCGCTTCGCGCAGCACGTGCGATCCTCGAAAAATACGTCCGCCACCCCGGTGAATTGATAGAGGACTAGATGAGTATGATATGCAAATACCTCATTGGCGTGGCAGTCATTGCGACCCTCGGCGGCACCGGCTACCGCGCTTCGGATCGCTTCAATTTCCAATCGAGAGTCTCTGATGACAGAGCCGCATTAGCGGAGCTCATGTGGATGGACAGGGCTGCTGTCGCAAGCGGCGAACGTCCTGGGGCAAAACCTCCTACACCGGTCCCGGCGCACTCCCGTGAGTTGTCAGGGTCTGAGCTGTATGAGGTCAGTTGTTCAGCTTGCCATGGCCCTAAGGGTGGAGGCGTCGAGGGGTTGGTGCCACCTCTTGCCGGAAACGCCACGCTTGCGAGCGGTGAGCCCGAATACCTGATACAGACCATATGTAATGGCGTTAGAGCGGAGGAGTCACGAACGGGAGCAGGAATGCCACCCTTCAACCAAAAGCTGAGCAATGGACAGATTGCCGCCCTCTCAACCTACGTCCGTGATATCGCCGGCAATACCGACTCCCCCATCGAAGCGGAGAACGCAGCGTGCGAGCGGAGGGCGTCCACGCCTGGGGAGGAATAGAGACCAACTCGGGACTTACCGCCGCTCCTATTGCTAATTGCGGCGGCACCTTAGGCAATTTCGCTCAAGCGCGACAACGAAATCGCCCGCGTGAGGCGACAATAGCCGACGACCTACGCCATTTTCTTGCTCGACGGCTGCTTGTGGAGCTGAAGTGAGGGCGACAGCATCGCGGGAGTGAGCGCGCCCGGATCAACATCGAGTTTCATCATTTCGCCTTTCAAGCGAGGCCCCAAGCGCTGAGAGGTCTTCCTACGACATTCGTTGGAAAGGCTTTGTTGCGATCGCCACTACTTGGAATCTCCCTCTTCGCGCTTAACGGTGAGCCGCTGGGTCACACGCAGCCATGCTGACTGCAAACCGTTCCGATGCCGACGGTCTTCGAGCAAAGCAAGTCGGGCCTCCGGCATCGACCACAACCGCGGCGATCTGTTTGCCTGCAAAAGTTTGGGCCACCTCCTACCCCATTCGTTCGGAGGCGTAGGAACCCGGGCTCGGCGGGAAGACGACGACGCGGTTGCCGTTGATGAAGCAGCGGTGGTGGATATGGGCGTGCACGGCGCGGGCCAGCACCTGGCTTTCGACGTCGCGGCCGATCGAGACGTAATCCTCGGCCGACTGCGCATGGGTGATGCGGGCGATATCCTGCTCGATGATCGGACCCTCGTCGAGATCGGCGGTGACGTAATGCGCCGTCGCGCCGATCAGCTTCACGCCGCGCTCATAGGCCTGCTTGTAGGGGTTCGCCCCCTTGAACGACGGCAGGAAGGAGTGGTGGATGTTGATGATCTTCCCCGACATCTTCTTGCAGAGCGCATCCGAAAGCACCTGCATGTAGCGGGCCAGCACGATCAGTTCGGCGCCGGTCTGCTCGACGACATCCATCAGCTGGGCTTCGGCCTTGGGCTTGTTCTCCTTCGTCACCTTGATGTGGTGGAAGGGAATGTCGTGATTGACCACGACCTTCTGGTATTCGAAATGGTTGGAAACGACGCCGACGATGTCGATCGGCAGCGCACCGATCTTCCAGCGATAGAGCAGGTCGTTCAGGCAATGGCCGAAGCGCGACACCATCAAGAGCACCTTCATGCGCTCTGCGGTATCGCGGATTTCCGCCGTCATGCCGAAACGCTTCGCCACCGGTTCGAACGCTTCGCGGAGCTCCTCGGCCTTTGCGCCTTGCTCGCTGATGAAGGCCAGCCGCATGAAGAAAAGACCCGTCTCGAGGCCGTCGAACTGCGACGAGTCGACGATGTTGCAGCCCTTTTCGGCGAGATAGCCGGAGATGTCGCCGACTATGCCGCGCGTTGATTTGCTGGTTATCGTCAAAACATACTTGTGCATGGTTTGTCCTTGCTTTGCCGCCTCGAAGCTGTGAGCCACAGTCACCGTGCACGAAAATCAGCTTGTTCCTGTGGCTCAATCCAGCTCAGAAAAGAGTCAAGCTCCTCCGGCGCTATGCCTACGAGGTGCGCCTTTCCCGGATAGGCGCCGGATCGCACATCCTCGGCATACTCACGGAAGGCTGAAATGCGCTCCTGCTGCAGCCGGTCCAACTCGGAGGTGAAGTTGCGATAGACCTTGGCATGGCGCGGATAGTGGCCGCGGTTTTGCCCGAGCACGTCCTCGGCAAAGAGGTATTGGGCGTCGCATCCAGTACCCGCGCCCATGGAGAGCATCAGCAGCGAGGTTCGCTGCGAGATCGCGGCGGCGACTTCTCCTGGCACAACCTCGATCTCGGCCGCGAAGGCGCCTGCCTCTTCGAGTGCCTTCACCTGGCGCCAGATCTCGAGCGCGCTTTCCGCCGTCTTGCCGACGGCGCGGAAGCCGCCGGTCCAGGTGGCTTTCGATGGGATCAGCCCGACATGACCGCAGACCGGAATTCCCTCCTCGCGCAGCCGCCGGACCGTCGAAAGCCCCGCGGCGCAATAGACGGCGTCGCCGCCGGCACGCATCGCCTGGAAGGCTGCGCGAAGATAGTCCTCAGCCGTTACGAAATCGTCGAGCCCCGGAAAGGCAAAGACAGTAGGTGCCGCCTCGCGGAATTCCGACCCGAGCAGCGCCGGCGGAACGGAGACGAGGTCGATGCCCGCCTTTTCGGCCGCTTCCGCTTCCTCGAGCGTGACGACGCGCAGCATGATGAGCTGCCTCTTACCCTTCATAGACAACAGATCGGCGACGGTCGGGCGGCGATGTTTCATGGAAATCTCCGGCACTTGTGAGGGTTAATGGCGAGTCTGGCGGCGTTCAGACCCCCAAGAGTTTCTTGAGCTTGGTCTCGGGCGAGGCGAGTGCTGCCGGGTCTGGCCGACTGCCTGTGGCGATCAGCATTTCGGCCAGCCGGATATCGCGAGCGACGGCGTTGCCCGGGCCGATCGCGCTCGCAGCGATCAGCCGGCCCTCACCGTCGAGGTGGAAGAGAATGAAAGCGTCATCCGAGAGATCGCGCCTGACCGTCACCGCAGCATCGTCGGCCAGGCCGGCGATCTGGAGGGTTAGCTCGTATTGATCCGACCAGAACCACGGTACGCTTGCGACAAGCTTGGCCGCGCCCATCAGGTTGGCCGCGACCAGCGTTCCCTGCTCCTGAGCATTGCGCCAAGCTTCAAGCCGCACCCTCCGGCCGTGATAATGCGAGAGGGGAAAAGAACAGCAGTCGCCCGCGGCAAAGATGTCTGGATCGGATGTGCGGAGCGTCTCGTCGACGGCGATGCCATCTTCGACTGCAAGCCCCGCGGCTTCGGCAAGTTCCGTGTTCGGAGTAGCGCCGATGCCGACGACGAGGAGATCGGCGGCGATGCTGCCGCCATCAGCAAGAAGTATATTCGCGCCATCGCCCTGATGCCGTATCGTCGCAATCCGCGCGCCGCAGAGGATTTTGACGCCCTCGCGCCGGTGCCGTTCGTCGACGATCGCGGCAATCTCCTTCGGCACTCCGCGCGAAAGGATACGCGGCAGGCCCTCGATGACGCCGACCTCGGCGCCGAGCTTGCGGGCGGTCGCTGCGAGCTCGAGGCCGATGAAGCCACCACCGATGACGGCGAGCTTCCGGCCGGGCGCGAGCGCGGCGCGGATCGCCAAGGCGTCGGCATGCGTCCTCAGCATGCGAATGCGTTCGGAGTTTTCAGGTGCGCCGGGAAAGACCCGCGGCCGAGCACCGGTTGCAAGAAGCAGCCGGTCATAGGCAACGGACCGGCCATCGGCGAGCTCCACCGCCTTTTCGTCGCGGTCGATCCTTGCGACCGGTGCGTTGGTCAAGACCGTGATTCGGGCCTCCTGGTACCGCATGGCATCCGCCAGATATTTCGGGGGCGCGGCAGCGGCCAACCCCTCCTTCGAAAGCGGCGGCCGCTCATAGGGAAGGTCCGGCTCGGCGCCGATCAAAGTGATGCCGCCGTCGAAGCCCTTTTCCCTGAGGGCGAAGGCCGCCCGTGCGCCGCATTCGCCCGCGCCAACGATCACAATACGGCTCATGCTCTCCTCCCTCTTCGCTCCCGGCGCTCCAAACAGCGGCTTCAGGAAATCGCCAGGAAGACGCTGCCCGCCTCCACCTTCACGGGATAGGTCCGAAGGTTCACGCAGACGGGTGCACCGTTGGCCTGGCCGGTTTTGTAATTGAAGCGGCCGTTGTGCTTCGGGCATTCGATGATGTCGTCCATAACAAGGCCATCGGCGAGATGGATCTGCTCGTGCGTGCAGAGCCCGTCGGTGGCGAAGTACTCGTCGTCAGGGCTGCGATAGACGGCGAAGGTGCGACCCTCGTGATCGAAGCGAATGACGTCTTCCTCATCGATTTCATCGGCCGCACAAACCTCGACCCAGTTCGAGCTCATCGTGTTTCCTCCATTCGCTAATTTGTTTTGATTGGCGCGCCGGTTCACGCGTCACGCGGCGGCGTGAACGACGCGGTCATTGTGGAACTCTTCGCGATAGGGCTTTGCCGTCGGCGGCAGCTCGCGTTTCAGGAAGTAGTCCTCGTTGCGCAACTGCCTTAGAAAGGCTGGGATCATTTCCCGGTAGCCGCGAAGGATCGAAGGGTTCGCTGCCGGCAGGTCGTGCTTGATCATGGCGTGCAGCCTCGGCAGCGCGTGATAAGGCACCATCGGGAACATGTGGTGCTCGACATGATAGTTCATGTTCCAGTAGATGAAACGGCTGACCGGATTCATGTAGACGGTGCGGCTGTTCAGCCGGTGATCGGTGACGTTGTCGGCAAGGCCGCCATGCTGCAGGAGCCCGGTCATCACGGCATGCCACGCGCCGTATAGCCGCGGCAGGCCAATGAGCATCAAAGGCAGGATCGAGCCGAGATAGAGCGAAAGCCCGATCGTTCCCGCATAGCTCGCCACCCACATCCGCGCCACGCGGATCGCCTTCGACTGCTCCATTTCCGGAATGAAGGTCTTCTCCTCGGCGCTGACGACGCCAACGGCGTTGCGCACCATGTCGATGGCGGCATACCAGACGTCGATGATGCCGAAGAAGTTGAGAACTAGGCGGATGAGATCCGGCGGCCGCATGACGGCGATTTCCGGGTCACGGCCGACGATGACGGTATCGGTATGGTGGCGGGTATGGCTCCAGCGCCAAGTGACCGGATTGCGCATGATCATGAAGCAGGCAATATGGTACACGATGTCGTTCATCCACCTCGTCTTAAAGGCCGTGCCGTGACCGCATTCATGCCAGCGGCTGTCGGAGGCGGAACCGTAAAGGACGCCATAGGCCAGGAAAAAAGGCAGCGCCCACCAACTCCCCCAGAAATAGATGCCGAGGCCGCCGAGAAGAACCATGCTGCCGAGCCAGATCGCGGTGTCGCGGATGGCTGGGCCATCCTTGCGTTTCATCAGCTCCTTAATCTGCTTGCGTGGAATGTCGGTATGATACCACTCGGCCGCGGCAAGCCCGCTCGCGACCGCTGCCTCGGCATCACGACCAAGCAGACTGTAATCTCGTTTCGTCGGAACCATTGGTTCCCCTCCCGTTCATAATCCCAGTGGATGCTAACGCATGATTGGTCCCTTCGTTAGAACCGCTTTCTAGTTTTTGGAGAGAACCGCTTTTTTTCGCCGGGCTGTCCACGTGCTTGCTCGACTGCTCAGCAACCACGTGGAGCAGCCGTGGCACGGTCGAGAGGGAGAGCGCCGCTGCTCTCCAAAGCCAGGAAGGCTGAACGCAAAGAATTAATCCCCTCGCGCATGGTCTTCGGGTCGATGCCAGCGTAACCTAGTATGGCGCCCTGCTGGGGCGGGCTATGGAAGAACTGTCGTGACAGTGGCGAGAAATTCACGCCCTGCCCCTGTGCCGCCCGCCATAGAACCTCATCCTCAAGCGCCCGTGTGAAGCGCGCGACAAGCTGCATGCCCGCGTCGTTTTCGTCTATTGTGAGCCAGTCAGCGAGATGGCGTCGGCACAAAGCTACGAACACCTTCTGCCGCTCAGCATAAAGGCGGCGCATCCGACGAAGATGTGTGGCGAAGTAGCCTTCGCTGATGAAGTCCGCAAGTGCAGCTTGCAGCAGAAGGGAGGGATAGTGGCCGGTGTTGCTAACAACCCGCTTGAACCCGTCGGCGAGCTGCGGCGGCACGACGATGAAGCCGATCCTCAGCGAGGGGAAGAGCGTCTTCGCAAAGGTACCCATGTAGATGACGCGGCCGGACTTGTCCAAGCCCTGCATCGCAGGAACCGGCCTTCCGCGGAAGCGATACTCGCTGTCGTAGTCGTCCTCGACAATCCAGGCGTCATGCCTCTCTCCAATCTGAAGAAGCCGCAGCCTGTCTTCCATGCGCATCAAGCAGCCTAGCGGCCATTGGCAGGATGGCGTGACGAAAATCAGACGTGGCGACGGCCGGGTCTCGTCTTCCAGCGACCAGCCGTCCCGTTCGACGGGCAGTGGCACGAGTTTTGCGCCGGCGCTTAGCAGCGAGTTCTGTGCGCCGATGTAACCGGGCTCCTCCATCCAGCAAATATCGCCTTCGTCGACGAGCATCCGAGCAAGAATATCGAGGGCGGCCTGCGTGCCGTTGACCACAATCACCTGCTCGGGGGCGCACTCCACGCCCCGTGAAGCCCGCAGGTATTCCGCTATCGCCGCCTTCAGCCGCGGGTGCCCCGTAACCCAATGATAGCCGTAGAGGTCCTCATGGGAATATCGCGCATGCCGTTTGAGCAGCCGTGCCCACGTAGAGAAGGGAAACGCTTTGATCTCCGGGTAGCCAGGATGGAAGGCGATGCGGTCAGGGATCGTCCGGTCTCGCGGCTGAGCGGCCATTCTCATACCGCGGGATGAGAGAGACGGCGCACCGGCCCTGCCGACCGAGTTCCGCGCAGTGACGGCGTCCGCGGGCAGCGTTGCCACCCAGGTGCCCGACCCTGAACGTGATTCCAGATAACCTTCCGCGAGAAGTGCGTCGTAAGTGGTGATCACCGTGTTGCGGCTGACGCCGAGATCCTCGGCCATCATACGGGTGGGAGGGAGCCGTGTGTCAGCCTTGAGATGCCCGGCGAGTATTTCTGCACGCAGCTTTTCATAGAGCTGCCGGTGCATGGGCACATCTGCATCTCTATCGAGAACAAGCATATCCGAGGGGAAGCGGGTGCGTCGCTTGACCAAATTGGCTCCTTCAAAATCGTTGAAAGCTGCTCTTTTCAGTGAGCCAGTATTCCTTCAATCGTTGGCCTCTTCAAGTGTTGGATTGCGCCGGCACTGAAGAGTGGAGGAGAAAGAAATGAAAAAATTCATCATAGGCATCGCGGCGGCTGTCCTAGTGTCGACGGCTGCGCATGCGGAGACCATTGGCGCCTCTATGGCGGTGTTCGACGACAAGTTCGGAACCCTGCTACGCAACGGCATGGAGGACTACGCTAAGACGCTCGACGGCGTGGACCTACAGATCGAAGACGCACTCAATGACGTGGCCAAGCAGCAGAGCCAGATCCAGAACTTCATTGCAGCCGGAGTGGACGCCATCATCGTCCAGCCGGTCGACACCGATGCGACGACCGTCATGTCGAAGCTCGCGGCAGATGCCGGCATTCCGCTCGTCTACGTCAACCGCGAGCCGGTGAACATCGACACACTTCCGGAAAAGCAAGCCTTCGTCGCCTCGAATGAGGTCGATTCCGGCACGCTACAGACCCGGGAAATCTGCAAGCTGCTCGACGGCAAGGGAAAGGCGGTTGTCATCATGGGCGAGCTGTCGAACCAGGCGGCCCGCATGCGCACAAAAGATATTCATGATGTTCTCGCAACCGACCAATGCAAAGGCATCGAGATCGTCCAGGAGCAGACCGCCAACTGGCAGCGCACCCAGGGCGCCGACCTGATGACCAACTGGCTCTCCGCGGGCATCGAATTCGATGCCGTCATCGCAAACAACGACGAAATGGCGATCGGCGCCATCCAGGCGTTGAAAGCCGCTGGGCGCTCCATGGATTCGGTTGTCATCGGCGGCATCGATGCCACCGATGACGCGCTTGCTGCGATGGCAGCTGGCGAATTGGACGTCAGCGTATTCCAGGACGCTGTCGGCCAGGGCAAAGGTTCAATTGACGCCGCACTCAAGCTCTCCAAGGGCGAAGCTGTGGAAAGAAAAATCTATATCCCCTTCGAGCTCGTCACGAAGGCGAATCTCGCCGAGTTTCAGGGAAAGAACTGATCTGATCTGGGGCGCGGTGTCGCCGCGCTCCCCTCCGATGCGAGTTCCGACGGACCTGTGAGTGGGCAACGAGATGACACATTCCGCACCGTGTGGGCTCGACCGAAACCGGGCTACCAAAATAAGGACGATCAAACGCTTACACGTCGTCGGCTTTGGCCGTCACCGGTACATACCCTGCCGTGTGTGTGTGGCAGTGTTGGCCTGCGGCAAAGTCAGGCTGCTTTGAACTATCAGCTATAAAACTCTAACCGTTGGATTTACGATGACCAGATTCCGTCTTGGTTTAGTGGGCGCTGGCCGAATGGGCCAGGTTCATGTTCGTGCCGCTGCTGAAAGCTCGCTCGTCGAGATCGCTGCTGTCGCGGATCCGATAGCCGCTAGTCGCCTTAATTTGGCGGGCAATGGGATCAAAACGTATGAAACCGCCGGTGACATGATAGAAGCAGGCGAAGTTGATGGAGTACTTATCGCAACCCCCAGCAATACGCATGTGGATACAGTCGCAGACATAGCGGCACGCGGCTTGCCTATTCTCTGCGAAAAGCCCTGCGGGGTCACTGCCGAAGAAGCTCGCAAAGCAGCCGACGTGGCAGAACGGTATAAAGTGCACTTGCAGATAGGATACTGGCGACGGTTCGTTCCTGAGCTGAAGCAACTGCGAGATGACATCCGCGCTGGACTGCTTGGCAACCTTTACCTCGTTTCCTGCTTCCAATGGGACGAGGCACCGCCAGCGAATTCATTCCGAGCTACTGGGGGCGGTGCGTTCATCGACATGGGCGTTCATGAATTTGATCAGATGCGCTGGCTCACGGGTCAGGAACCGACCAACTTTCGCGTTGCCACCTCGAAAACTACTTTTGCAGGAGCGGTGAAAGGTGATCCCGACGCTGTTCAGCTGCTGTGCGATTTGTCAGACGGTAGCAGCGGCCTCGTTTCGCTAGGACGGAGATTTCCGCCAGGGGATGCGTGCTGGACTCAGGTCTTCGGCACCTCGGGCTTTGCCGAAGCTCGCTTCTTCTGGCCCCCGGATGGAGAAGCAGTCTTCCTGAATGCCCTACAGGCGCAGCTCGAAGATTTTGTTCAGGCTGCCCGGGGAGGAGCGCCGCGAGGCGCGACCGCTTCAGACGCTGTTGCCGCGCTCACCATCGCCGAAGCAGCCACCGAACTACTGTCGCGGGACCTAAATAAGGCGGAAGGTAACAATGTGCGATGATTGCCGCACCCACTTCGTTCGGAGCTCTTCAACATCCCGGTGTGTTGAGTGGTCGTCGAAGCTGAAGAAGATCCGTCAAAATGCACATCCATTAGACGGCCTCCCGGGGCCGCCACAAATACTTGACTGAGGAAACCGGCTACACGGTCGGGGGAGACTATAAGGATGACTAGTGTTGAGAAAAGCGACAGCGGAGAGTGCGGAACCCCGTTCGTTGTGGTCAATATCGACGACGTCGGCATGTGTCACGGGGCTAATAAAGCTTACCTAGAGCTGCGCCGGCTTGGAGCGGTGGATTCAGGATCTGTCATGGTCCCCTGCCCATGGTTTCCGGAAATCGCCGAGGCAGGCGCGCTGAAACCCGATCTCAATGTCGGTATCCATCTCACACTCACATCTGAGAAACGCCACTACAGGTGGCGCCCTCTAACAAAAGCTACACCTGCATCCGGCCTCTTCGATAGCGACGGCTTTATGTGGCGGAGTGTAGCCGAGCTCCGACGCAACGCCCATCCAGATGCGGTCGAAGCCGAGATGCGTGCTCAGATCGAGACCTTCCTCGCGGCAGGCCTGATCCCTTCGCATGTCGATGGCCACATGGGCGGCGTCTTTGCTCCCGAGTTTGTTGACCGATATGTCGCACTTTCGCTTGAGTTCAAACTACCCACGCTGTTCCCAGCAACCATCGAAGCATACGGGCCTAAACACAATCTGGGAGCAGTTGACCAAGACTCTTACGCGAGCGCAGCCGAGCGTCTCCTAAATGCTGGCGAAAAACTTGCAACTAAAGCCCTTGAGACGCCATGGCACAGGAACCAACCTGCACTCGAGCGGTACCAGGATCTGTATCATCAAATCGAACCTGGCCTGAATTTTCTTTGCCTGCACGCAAATGCGGCAGGAGAGATAGAGGCTATTGAACCTGATTCCGCGCAAATTCGTATCGACGAATATGAGCTTTTGAAAGACCCGTCATTTCTGGACTGGGCGGATAGCCTGTCCCTTCGGCGTGGATCATTGCGGGACGCTAGGGCGACAAGTCGGTGATGAGAAATTCTGCCCCTGATGCCAGTGAATGCGAAGTCCGTAGTGATCATCCCGGCTGGACTCTTGGCAATCGCGATTCCTCTCAGCGGCGCGTAGGCTGCCCCAGCGCAAACTAAAACGCTGGACGACGTGAAGATTGTCTTCGTTACAGCCTTCACCGCAAGCGTAATTATCGGGCCGGTTCCCGCACCGTCCGCAACCGCCGCGCCATATTCCTTTCGGCCGCCACGTTCCTCGATCTTCTTTGGTTTTCGCTTCGATCGAGATTACCTGCCCTGCAGGATGATGTAACGGTATGTACAGCACTGCATACAGAGCATTGACGAGCTTGGTGCGTTCATGGAGGAGACATTCACGAGCCAGCACCGGCTCGACTTGCTGCCATTCCGATTTGAGTTCCCAAAAACGCATCTCTGGTTGCTCGGCGGCGACCACGATCGCCCTCGGTGTCGGGCGCGTTCTGCCGCTTAACGAAGCGCCGAACATATGGCAGCGCAATCAGTTCAGCTCCGACCGAGCGTCACTGTCCGCCGCGCCCAACAGAGCGCGCTGCAGCAGGCGCGCCGCCACAGGTAATTGGTCTGCCATGAATTTGAGGAACGGAGACCGGGGTCGGTTCCTGCGGGACCTGACGTGGCAATCATCGACGCTCCGTCGAATTGGTCGGCAGCAGCGGCGTGTTGCGCTGGAGTTCGCAGCAGACCGCCTCGATGCCTGTTTCGGATTTCAGCCTTCGGCCGGCCTGAAGCATTTGCGCCATCCCAAAGAGCCAGCGCAACTCTATCTGCCCGCGTTGGCGATTTGCGGACCCAAACACTAGCCCTTCCGCTAGACGGTTTCCCAGTTGCCGCGTTCAGCCGAACGCTGGATCGCATTGAGCACCTTCATGGTTCCCAGCGACCATTCGAGTTCGATCGGCAACGGGCTACCGGAACGTATCGCGGCGCTGAACCGCTCCGCCTGAAGGCGATATTGATCGGCCGGGGCCACCCGCCTCGTCTCGGCCGCAGCCGCCGCTAGCTTGCTGCCGTTGTCCAAGACGATCCTGCAGTGGTCATCCGGCGTGGGGTTGAACGGATTCTTAAGGCTGATCGACTTCCGGGTGCCAAAGATCTCGACATTGTGACGCAGAGCAAGTTGGGTGGAGACCACAAGCGTAGCCTGACGACCTCCGGGGAAGAGCAGGACGGCGCTCGTCAGCCTGTCGATACCGAAAACCGGGTCGAGGTCACTAACGGCAAAAACGCGTTCCGGCTCGGCAGCGAAGACCATCCGGGCCGCAGCGATTGGGTAAACGCCGAGGTCATAAAGCGCCCCGCCGCCAATCGAGGCATCATTCACGATGCTCTTCGGATCGAGATTGACTTCGGTGAATACGCCTTGTATCGCGCGCACTTCACCGATCTCCCCGGAAGCGACGATGTCGAAAATTTCGTCCCACTGCGGATGCGCCCGGATCATCACCGCCTCCTGGATCCGCCGGCCCGTTCGATCCCGGCAGTCGATAAGGCGGCTCAGTTCCTCGACGTCCAAAGCCAACGGCTTCTCGCACAAAACATGTTTGCCCGCTTCGGCGGCTCGGATCGCCCAGTGCACATGGAGGTGGTTCGGCAGGGGGATATAGACCGCCTCGATTTCCGGGTCTGCCAGAATCTCGTCGTACGATCCGTAACTCCGTCCGATGCCGAAACGGGTCGCCGCAGCCCGCGCCCTGTCCAGATCGCGTGAGGCGATCGCGACTACCTCCAGCCCCTCGGCGCTCAGCATCGACGGTATAACCTTCTCAACGGCGATTGCGGCCGTACCAATAATTCCAAAGCGCACTAAGTCCATGAGGCTTCCTCCTGTGCGAGCAGGTACGGCCCCCGGCAGGCGCGGCCATGCTCAACTTCATCTAGCAAAGTTCCGAGGCGGGCTATGTCGGTAGCGGCGTGGATCGAGCGAGCTCGCGCCAAGGGCTTCAAACAGCCCCGCGCCTGTTGAGGACCTATCTCTCCTCCAGACAGCCCGCTTTTCATTTCCGAAGCCATCGACGCGAAAGCCACAATCACGTCTATCACGGTAAGACGAGTGGGCATACGTCGAGCCCCACGCGTGAGTGATACCGGCGAATCCTACTGCTTCTCCCCACTTAACGTTTCCGTTTCTAAGGGGGCGACACGCTCGTTAACGTGTCGCCCCAACCCGCCGGCCTTGGGAGGGTTAAGCCGCTGCGGGTTAAACGTTTTGCCTGGTGTCAATCCAATCAAACGCATCTGCCGAAGATAATCGGAAGCCGGCCGCCGCAGCCATGCGCGCGAGATTTTCGTGACCCATCTTGGCATAGGTCAGCGGGTGGGCCTGATTTGGATCCTGCTCTGCTTCTACGACGAGCCAGCCGCGATAACCGGTTTTGGCGAGGTTTTCAAGGATTGAGGGAAAATCGACACCCCCGTCGCCGGGAACGGTAAAGATGCCCTCCAGAACGGCGTCCATGAAGCTGAGATCCCCTTCTCGGGCTGCGCGCAGAACATCACCGCGCACATCCTTACAATGCACGTGGACGATGCGTTTGGCATGGCGGACACACAGAGCCACAGGATCCCCGCCGCTGAAGGCACTGTGCCCGCTATCGAACAGGAGACCAACGCGTTCTCCTGTCACGGACATAAGCCGATCAACCTCCTCATCCGTCTCGACGATGGTGCCCATATGGTGGTGGAAGGCCAAGCCGACGCCGAACTCCGCCATGCGTTCTGCAAGGTCGGTGAGCTTGCGGCCATACGCTTCCCATTCCTCACCTCTCAGCCTTGGCCGTTTGGAAATAGGCTGACGAATGCCGTCATGGCGGCCCATTGAGGTGTCGGCGTAGACGACATGCCTAGCACCCAGATCCCTGAGCAGCGTCAAATGCGGCAGGATAGCCTCAAATTCTGCATCCACATCCCGCTCGTATAAGCGCCCGTCCCACCAGCCGGAGGCGAGTTCAAGCCCATAAAGGTCGAGCACCCTCTTCAATGCTGCGCTCTGGCGCGGGTATTTCCCGCCCAACTCGGTCCCGGCGTACCCCGCCTGGCGCATTTCGGAGAGGCACTGTTCAAGCGGCGTATCGCCACCGAGTTCTGGCACGTCGTCATTTGTCCAAGTGATCGGGTTGATTGCAATTTTGATAGACATCAAAGAGTTCCTTCCAAATGGTGGGTCTTCCGCCTTCATCGAGATCCCGTACCCCGAAGCGACTTCCTCCTCGTAGTTGCGGACGCTATGTCCGCTTCGGAGCGGTTATCGGCGTTCCATGACTCCGCGACCCGCAGCGAGGATATGGTCCAAGCTTGACTTCCACCAATGGAGCGGGCGCCGATCAGACCAATTCAGTGTCGGTGGGAATCCGCTTGGCATACACTTTTCCACCTCGCGTTCCTTCCCGATTCAAATGTTGCTGGAACAGCTTTAGGGGAGGATTGGCCCTTTCGTTAGATCCACTTCCGCGATTTCAGGAAGAACCACTTTTCTGCAGACCTAATCTCCTTGACATGCAGGGCCCTCCACTTCATCGGCAGCTTAAAGAGCGAAGGCCACCCATGGATCGCTACCAGCGCGAACAGCTCCGGCGCCAACTCGGGTGCCAAAGAGTTGTTTGCTGCGGAAGGACCGAGGTCGCTTCATCTATGTGCCTTCGGTTGGCCTTTCCTAGCGCGTCCCTTCGAGAGGCTCCGTTTGAGTGACGCCTGTTTCGCTGGTCTAGACTTGGCCGTTCTTACGTTGGAGATTGTTCTGACCGGCCTGGCAGCGTGCAGAAGCGTCGGATGGCGCGCGAAACGCGTACATGTGTGCACAGATATTGGCTTCCTTCAGCACTTATCGCAAACCCGCCTGAATCTTTGCGCCATGGAGCCGGTGCGCCTCCTCTGCTTGCGGCGCGCCGCCCCCATGCCTAAATGCCCGCCTCAGAGATCTCGGCGAAATATCTACCCCCCGCAGATTCCTTCATTCGAATCCATACAAGGCCAAGAGGAGCAGCGCTCAAAGCTCCTTCAGCGAACTCTGTTCGCTAAAGCCGCATGGCGCTCAATCCGCTCACCACAAGGCCTCTGGAGGACGACGACCTCCCGGCCTTTTCACCGCAACGCGACGAGGGGCGATAATGGCAGCCACTTACAGCCCAACCAAAGATATACAGGCGCTGATGCCGTGGTATCGAGAAAGGGACGCGGCAGAACCTGTCGATAAGTTCGCCTTTCGCGTACACTGCCTTCCTTCCGACCGAAATATCTGCAGGTTGCATCCTCGATCTCAATTTGTAACAGCTTGTGGAGAAGATCATTGACGGAATCGCGCTCAAACGAACTAAGGCTTGAGCTCACCAGCCGCATCGTGTCCGCTTATTTGAGCCGCAATGTCATTGCTCCGAGCGAACTCCCCCATCTTATTCAGCAAACCTACGGCTCGCTGGGCAAGACTTCTGAACCCGCGAAAACTCCGGCCACCGTCGAGGAGCAACGCCCCGCCGTACCGATCAAGAAGTCTGTCACAGATGACTTCATCGTCTGCCTTGAGGACGGCAAGAGTTTCAAATCTCTGAAGCGACACTTGATGGCAAAATACGCACTCACGCCGGAGCAGTATCGAGAAAAGTGGAAGCTCCCGCCCGACTACCCGATGGTAGCTCCGAACTATGCCAGAAAGCGATCCGAGCTCGCACGCGCGACCGGCCTGGGAAGAAATCGGCGACAAAGCTCACCGCTTCTGCAAGCGGGAAGATCGGCCTGAAGTTCGGCTGATGCCGTGAGGCGAGAGGTACCGATCGCAACAGGGTATGGCATCAAAGGAGGGAAATCCAATGATCGACTGGCGAGACCTGACCGAAGCAGATGCTATCGGCACGGCGGTGGACGAGCACGGCAAAGACGCCACGACATCAGTCGCCTGTGGTGCTGTTTAAGCATATCGCGGGGACGACACGCCAGAGTACCGCTCCTGGTTTGAACTCTTTCCCAAACTTGCAAAGCGCGAGCACGTCAGCAATTCGTAGGTACGGCCCTGACGAGAAATGCTCCAATTGCTCCTGCGATTTGGTTTGCATCGTAACGGCGGCAACCGAGCTCAGCGTACTCGAATAGCACGCGCGCCAGGCTGCTCGACCCGCAATATGAGAGAACGGCTGACGGTTTAGGCCTCTGGTTCTCGCGGAGATAACCTTGCCCGCAAACTAGTAGGCGGCAGAATTGCTCGCGGGCGGCCATCGGATCAAACAGGTCGGTGGCCGCGCCGCGGCAGGAGCCCTACGCCGACTACGAGCGCAGGAAAACCGCGATGGAGCGATAGAGCTGTGATGATATACGAAGCCGTGACGCTATCCACTGCCGAAATCCTGCCCGTTTGTGCTGCGCGCGCCAGGGTCGGTGACGCAAACTTTCTTGTATTTGCCTGTTTTGCGGCTGTTGTCGTTCGCTTTCAGTAGCCTCGTTGGCGCGACTGGCGAGTGCTTTTCTGTCAATTTTGCTGTTCGTGTACAGCCAAGAAGCCACCAGTTCAGCCCGACACCCCCTCAGGCAAGGAAAAGTTTTTGGAATCGGCTTGTTGGTGGCTTCCGCATAGCTCCGCCGACGACTGGTTCTTCAACAGCCCGCCCCTACGTACATTTCCTCAGGAACGCCCTCGATCATCTGCCGCGTAAGCAGGGCGACGATTGCCTGCAGGAGCTTTGATGGCTCTATGATCGCCGCGACCTCGACGAGGCGAAGGCCGATCTCGCCGCCTGGCTGAGAAAATGGTCGGTCCGCATGCGAGATCGAAGCTATAGCTAGTCGAGAGGATGTGGCTCGACGACTCATGACAATTCCAGGCATTGGAGCCTTGGGAGCAACCGCACTTCTAGCGGCGGTCGGCAGTGGTCGGCAGTTCCAGAAAGTCCGCGACCTAGCTGCTTGGCTGGGCCTGGTGCCTCGCGAGTACTCGACCGGAGGTGCAAATTCCGAGGCAATCCGCCCCCTGGTTCCGAAATGATCTCGCCCCCCCAATTCCGAGAAATAGTCGCCGCCTGATTCCGAGATGATGCCGCCCCCATCGGAAAGCATCTGGCGTGGGTGTTTTGCTGGTGTGAAGTTTCTTCCTTCGACGTGACGAGGAAGGAACGGGATGCCTGCGGAGAGACTGGAGATGCGGCGTGTCCGCGAGATATTGAGATATCGCTTCGAACAAGGACTTGGCCACAAGTCGATCGCGGTTCGGGTTGGAGCTGCGCCATCGACGGTGCGCGAGACGCTTCGGCGTGCGGCCATTGCGGAGCTATCGTGGCCGTTGGGTGACGACATCAGCGATGCAGTCCTGGAAGCGGCGCTTTACAAGGCAGCCGGGACGAAGACGGGTCATCGTCGGAGCCCTGAGCCGGACTGGACGCAGGTCCACCGCGAACTCAAGCGCAAGCATATGACGCTGCAGATCCTGTGGGACGAATACATCAGCCGTTGTCCGGACGGCTATCGCTACAGTCGCTTCTGTGACCTCTACCGCGGCTGGGCGATGAAGTTGCCTGTGACGATGCGGCAGGATCACGCGGCCGGCGACAAGCTGTTCGTCGACTACGCCGGCGACACGGTCACGGTTGTCGTTGATCGGCTGTCCGGCAAGACACGGCAGGCGCACCTGTTCGTGGCGGTTCTGGGAGCATCCAGCCTTTCATATGCGCAGGCACGTTGGAGCGAGACGCTTCCCGACTGGATTGAATGCCATATCCTGGCGCTGGAGTTCTTTGGCGGTGCGCCAGCCTTGCTGGTTCCCGACAATGCCAAGGTAGCGATCATCAAGGCCTGCCACTTCGATCCCCAGGTAAACCGGACGTATTGCGGGATGGCGGCCCATTATGGCAGCGCCGTCTTGCCGACGCGGCCGCGACGCCCGCGGGACAAGGCGAAAGTGGAAGCTGCGGTTCGTATCGTCGAACGTTGGCTGTTGGGCCGGCTGCGCCATCGCATCTTCTATAGTTTGGCCGAGGTCAATGCGGCGATTGGCCAATTGCTCCATGATCTCAATGATAAGCGCGTTCTGCGCCGTGTCGGCGCCACGCGTCGCCAATTGTTCGAGGAGCTTGATCGTCCGGCTTTGCGACCACTGCCTGTCGAACGCTATATTTTTGCCGAGTGGCGTATCCGGCGTGCCGGGCTGGATTATCACGTCGAGATCGAGCGGCACTATTATTCCGTTCCCTATCGCTTTGCCCGCGAGCAGGTCGAGGCTCGTATCACCGCCAATACGATCGAGATCTTCCACAAGGGCGAGCGAATTGCCGCTCACCGGCGCTCCAGCGGCAACGGCAAGCACACGACGATCCCCGATCATATGCCCTCTGCGCATCGCCGCTTTGCCGACTGGACGATTGAACGGATTCAACGCGAAGCCTCTGCGATGGGGCCGGATGTTGCGCTGTTGTGCGAGCGCATTCTTGCCGACAGGCCTCATCCCGAGCAGGGCTTTCGAGCTTGCCTCGGCATCATCCGCCTCAACAAGAGCTTCGGCCGCGACAGGGTCAATGCCGCTTGCGGGCGTGCGTTGGAGATTGGCGCACGAACCTATGGCTCGGTGCGATCCATCCTCGACAATCACCTTGACCGGACGGCTGCCTCAAATGGAGCGGCGCCGCATGAACCGATCCATCACGCCAACATCCGCGGACCTCGCTATTACCACTAAGGAGAACGAAAGATGCTTGCCCATCCAACACTGGATAAATTGAATGCCATGGGCCTGGCCGGCATGGCAAAGGCCTTCAGTGAACTCGTTGCCAACGGCGAAAGCGAACATCTCTCGCACGCCGAATGGCTCGGACTGCTGCTCGAACGGGAGTGGAGCTCCCGTTACGATCGGAAGCTTGCGGCACGCCTCAGGTTTGCCAAGCTTCGCCACCAGGCCAACCCAAAAGATGTCGACTATCGCGCCGACCGCGGCCTCGACCGTGCTCTCTTCATGAGCTGCTCGGTGGCGACTGGATCAACGCCCATGACAATCTGGCCTCGGGTGTCGGAAAGAGTTGGTTGGCTTGCGCTCTCGGCCACAAGGCTTGCCGAGACGATCGCTCAGTTCTCTATCAGCGTGTCCCAAGGCTGTTTGCCCAGCTTGCGCTCGCGCGTGGTGATGGCCGCTACGCTCGCCTGCAACGGACCTTGGGCCATGTTCAGCTCCTGATACTGGATGATTGGGGGCTCGAGCCGCTCAACGAACAGGTCCGTCACGACCTGCTGGAAATCCTCGAAGATCGCTATGGACGCAAATCAACGATCATTACCAGCCAACTTCCCGTGTCCGCATGGCACGGCGTCATTGGCGACCCAACCTACGCCGATGCCATACTCGACAGGTTGGTCCACAATGCCCACCGCATCGAATTGAGCGGCGATAGTCTGCGCCGAAATCTACCGCGCAAAGCTTGACACCTCGCCTGAATGAACTGACAACAATCATCGCCTGCAGACCCCACTAAACAGGGGGCGAGATCATCCCGGAAACCGGGGGCGCAATCATCTCGGAACAAAGGGGCGGCTTCATCGGAATCGGCAACCGGAGGAAAGCAGAAGCTTCTCGGCATCAGCAAGCGAGGAAATCGCTACGTTCGCAAAGTGCTCGTACATGTCGCACGATCCTGCTTCGTCATCTTGACCGAACAAGAAATCGACTGGGGAGCTGGCTGGATGGCCTTCAGGCTCGGATGCACCCCAATAAAGCGGTCGTCGCACATTCCGCTAAAATGGCCCGGATTGGCTGGGTCGTCCTGACCAGGCCCGGAGCACTCTACGAACGCAGAGATCCTGCATTCGCGTGATGCCTTGCAAGGCTCGGGAGTGATGACGAAACAGTGGATCAACATGCCGTAAGCCCTGTGCGAAAAAGCGGACTTCGTGCCCGAACCATCTATTGGGAACGGCGTGTGCGGATCTCATCATGGCCTGGCTGCAACCGCAGCCCACTCGCAAGAGGCCGGAATATTTATGCAACTGGAACCGTCATTTGCGATGTCGCGTACCCTTGCACGGACGAGGCGGACCATACATTCTTTCCAAAGGTCTTTCAAAGCGGCAATTGTCGAGCATTGCGTGTCTGCCAAGAGCCGTTTCCGCTTCGTGTTCTCGTCTTCCAGCGTCTTCAGCCGCTTGCCTTCGGATACGTCCATGCCGCGGAATTTGGCACTCCTTTTATAGATGCTGGCATCGCTGACACCGTGCTTGCGGCAAAGCTCCGAGACCGGCGTGCAGCCTCGTGCTCCCTTAGAATGCCGATGATTTCTTCGTCGGTGAAACGGTTGCGCTTCATTCCCTGGTTCTCTCAATGGGCCAGATATTGGGTGGGATTCACGATACGTCCTCAATCGCAACAACTGGAGGATGATTATCCAATCTTTCTCGCGATTTTGCTATTTCTAAGTTGCGGAAGCGGCGCGCCGCCTTCGGCTGGCCGCGGAAAAGACCGCTTCCGGCTTTACGCTTTCGTCGCTCATTGCGCTGGCGAAATGCTCTTCGTCCGCGAACATCAGAAGCCAAGTTTCAATCGAAATTGCCTTCCATGCGTTTTGAACGGTTCTACGGGTGACCTCGCGCACGAGCTCTTCCCTGACCAGAGCCAGATTTCCATAATCGTAGACGTCCCGCTTTTGTGCCCCGACGGAGTTGAACAAGAGATCAAATGTTGACAACAACCAAGTCCGCATTGCGCTGTCATACATCAGCTGTTGAATTCGTTTCGGTCGCTTCACAATCTCCTCGGGCAAAAAGATCGCCGACGCCTCGCGCAGGATAAGCTTATTTCCTTTGTCGCTGACCTTCTGGGAGTCAGGAATGCGCATTGCGGTTCGGACGACGTCGGTGTCGGCATACGGCATGCGCAGATCGATGCCGAAACGAGCGGCTAGCATTTCCTGGGCGCCCATCCGCTCGTCCCGTCTATCCATTGTGGCGACAAGTTCGGCATGCAAGGACTTATGAGCAGGCGACCGCGTCCTCAGAATTGCTTCCCTGCCGCCTGTTGAGCCCTTGAGGATCGTAAGGTTTCCATTTGGGATCGGTTCCTCGTCAGTTGGCAGCCCGTTAAGGCTCTTCCACAACTGCGTGTGGAAGTTCATGCCTCCAAATAATGTATCCGAGAGATTGCCAGAAAATAGAACATCGACATGCGACCCTGCCATCTCGCTAAGCCCCAACAGGCATGGGTACTCGTCATAGCCCCCGGGGTTCTCCATCGCCCACATCGCTTCTGGAAGCAGCCGTGTAAATTCCGATGGTTCCAGAAGTAGTTCGTGGTGGTCCAGGCCCAGAGCCAGCGCCGTCAACTGGGCGCCTTCAATCTCGGGGTCTCCTCCGTTGTGGCCAACAGTGAACGACTTGACTGTGATTTGCTTCATGGAGCGGGCGACCAGCTCTGCGATTAAAGCTGAGTCCACTCCGCTACTCAGCATTATGCCCACCGCTGGCGGTTGATCGGCGCTGAGCCTTTCCACAGCGCTCAGCAAAGCGTCTGCGACCACCTCCACCGGTACGAAGGCATCCGCTATCGCAGGCGTGATCGATGATGCCGCCTCCGATGGAAAGGAGTTGTCGTCATTTCTGACCGTCGACCATTTCCCGGGCAAAACCGGCTTTACCTGGGAAAAGAATGTTGCTCCGCTCGGCACCCACCCGGTTCGTTCGAATCCCTTGATCGCTTCCCGGTCAATTGAGCGATCAAAGCCAGGCAAAGCCCGAAGGCATTTGTATTCGGTGCAGAAGGCCAGGCCCCTTCCGATTCGCGTGACATAGAGAGTGTTGACCCCGATGTTGTCACGGAGGAAACGAATCTGTTCCTTCGGTAGGTCGATCAGTGCGATGCAATAGTGACCATTTACTCGATCTGGGGGGTCCAGCTTGCCTAGCGCGTAAAGCTCCGCAAGCTCCGCCGCCATCGAGATCTGTTTTCCCTCGACAAAAGGGGTGCCGGTATAGGCCACCATCAACTCTGGATCCTTGAAGATTCTACCAGGCGACCTACTGACCGTGGTCAATGAAATGTCGGCCCCTTTGATCGTGTCGACGTAATTTCCCCGGTGTTTCAGCATCCTGGAAACTGATACCGGGTCGACAAGTGGCATGCCGATCGAGCCAAACATTGCGTCCACGATAATCGTCTCCTGTTTGGTGGCTAAAATGACGTGCAAACTCGAACTGTGCTCTTGGTGTTAACCGACTTGGCCGGACTGGATTAGTCCTGATGCTGAGCATGTGAACGCAGTTCTCTCGTTTGGCGAACAACTGGTCATGCCCTTTCCTGGGTTGCTCCATTGCGCCTCTCCGTGGCTGCCGGTACCAAGGGCATTAGCGTGTGCTTTGTGAGATCACGAACCTGCTTCGAAGACCTGCAGATAGTATCACTCGTTGTCTTTTATCGACATGTAAAAGCCCCCATACAGACTGATCTTGAGACAATTGCTTACTGAAGAGCGAGAAGAGCGCTCATCGCGGCAATGAAGACCGCCGAAAGGGCAATCCAAGTCACATTCATCTTTGGAAATCGGATCGACGAGAGGTGTAACCCGCTCATGATGACCGCAACGGCGCCCATAAGCAGGATCAGGTGATCCGCTACGATTTGGGAGCCGAGGTAGTACGACAGGGCGAATACGAGGATGTTGTGGGGCAGCGGCACCCCTACGAAAGAGCCTCCCGACAGGCCGAACGCTTCGAAGTAGCTCAGCCGCAAAATGCCCGCGGCACAGATCAGTAGCCCCGCGAACGTCGGGAATGGCGCCGCCTCACCCAATGAAGCGAGAAAGATCAAGGGAAAGACACCAGCGGATAGGAAATCTCCCAACGCGTCCATGGCCTTTCCGACATCGCTCATCCCCGATTGGCGATGGTGCATCCTGCGGGCGACGAGACCATCCAACGAATCTGCCAGGTGGCTCCAGAGAACGCATATTAGGGCGAGGTTGTATTCGCCCATCACTGCCATCGCGCATGCGGACATCGCTGAAAGCGCTCCGACGAACGTTATCGCGTTCGGCGGATCCAGGAGAATTCCCATTATGGGTTGACGGCGTTCTTGTTCCATCGACGATCCGTTGGTCATGATTGTTCCTATAGCCTCGTTGGCGATCAAGCGATGCTCCTCTGCCGCTCGCGCAACTAATCCGAGCAAACTTCTTAACTTGCAACCTCTTGCCACAATGATCATCCATCCATTTTCTTCATGCTCTCCTCATCAGCAATCTTAAACGGATGTTTGGCTAGACCTAAAAAATTCGGAGAACAGGTTCAACCGCAGCAACTCGCGTTGGATGTGCTCGACAGATTTATCTTCTTTCTCCAAGCGCGGATCCAAGAACATGCCAACCATCCTCCCGCTGTGAGCAACTTGAAGGCCGAAGGCGCTTGTGGATTGGGACAGTTCCAACAGCGAATGGAAGTGCGGCTGTGGCAGGTACCGCTGATTAATTACAGCGCTTCGCGTGGCGATTTCTCCCAAGTCGTCAAGGCTGCCGTTTTCTAGCGCTCGCCGTAGCAACTTCCGCAGTTCTCCGAACTCCTTGATCTCGTCTCCTGTATATCTGTTCGGCGGGTGGGCTAATGTGTCAACGGGGCGGTTAGGAGCGACGTTCACACTGATCAGCGAGAACTCGGGTATTCTCCTTTCGAAGCGCTCGAGCACAGTGCCCTCTCGCGGGCAGACGAGCCTGGGATTCCCAGTGAACATAGTGCCGTCACTGGCCGCCTCGGCTCGAACAGCAAGGCGAAAGATGGTGCTATCCTTTAGCTGCAGTCCTAAAAGACTAGCCGTTGCGCGGATGGTGGCAACAACGTCGGTGGTTGACGAGCCTAAGCCGAATCCTTCTTGAATATTCGAATTCAGGGTGAGCTTGATTCCCATGCCGGAGTACCCGTTCTCATCTAGAACGAGCCGCGCCGCCTCTCTCGATTTTGTTTTGTGCTTAGGGCTGACGAGGACTTCGATGCCATCAATCGGCTCAGCGACGGCAATCGAGTATCGAGGTGGGAAGGGAAGCGTCACTAAGCCTCGGTGCAGCCGGTTATCTTCGTCCCGGAAAACGCCTTGGAGGATTTCGCCGTGGTGGCCAATTGCAAAGCCGCTACCTCTCATGATGATAGCAGGCAGTTGGTGCCGGCAGCCGCGACCCAAGATTCTGCGGCTTCGAGGTCTTCGAGGGTGTCGATTTCGAACGCGGTGACGTCGAAGCTCTCTGTCTCGATAATCCCTAGCCGGTATTTCGAGCCGAGTGAGCGAGCGAGGATATCCTCATAGTAGAGTGCCGTTTCGCCTCCCGAAATCGCGTCCGTCATTTTTTGATGGAAATCGAGTACAAACTCCTTAGAGCGAAGGAGGTATAGGCTGATCGTCTTGCGATCGCTTGGAAGGGTTTCGTCGCAGTTGCGCGTGACAACCATGTACCACTCCCCATCCATCCCCCGCCGCAAGACGGTCCCCGTTTCTCTAGGTCGAAGAGGACGGGTAGGAACTGTTATGTCAGCGCCGTCCGGCTGCAACCAGTGGTCGGGAAAGTCGGAAAGGAAAACATCGCAATCCGATACGATAAGTGCTCTTCCAGGGACAAGGGCCAAGCCCAAGGACGTAATGTTGTTCTCAGATCGGTATCGAGGGTTCTCGACGATATCAATGTTCATCGCACCCGATGTGCTGCGAACATGCGCGATCACTTCATCGCCGAGAAAGCCGACCACGACCGTTACGTTCGAGACACCGGCCCGCTGCATTTGACTGAGGAGGCGTGACACCAATGGCTCGCCAGCGACTTCGATAAGCGCCTTCGGACGATTGGCGGTTAGATGACCGAGACGTCTTCCCATTCCAGCGGCGAGGATGATTGCTTCGGACATATTATGACCCGTTCGGGACGAGCTTTTCAGCTTAGCTCGGTGACAATCTACCTGCCCATACTCGCCAGGTGTTGTTCCCGATCCATGATTGCTGTCCGCCATTGTCCACCTCCATACTCTGATCTCCTCCACCCCACTTAGGCCTCGAGCTGCCATCTGCGGCGATGAAGAACTTGCTATTCAAGGCCTGCAAACATCATGCCAAAATGGCAAAGTCCTTTTCCAGCGGCGAGGAATGATTGCTTCTAGCGGTTCGGGACGAGCATTCTGCTTAGCTCGGTGGCAACCCACCTGCCCATACTCGGCAGGTGTTGTCGCCGATCCATCATTGTTGTCCGCCATTGTCCACCTCCATACACTGATCTCCTCCACCCCACTTAGGGCTCGAGCTGCCGTCTGTGGCGATGAAGAACTCGCTAGTCTGTTGGGTCTGCAAACATCATGCCAAAGTAGCAACGGCCTTTTAAACCAAGACCGAATAGACCCGGATGTACGTCATTGTCAGCATGCTCGTAACTTAGGGATACCTAGCGACTTGACGCGTAACTTCTCTGAAGTTGAGCACGAATTGTTATCGTCCATGGCCATCGCTTCTGCTCAAGGAGGGGTGGCGGTGAAATGAACGATCACGATTGAGGGTAAGAACGAGTCGGCGACGTTTGCCGCCGGGAGGTCCGTATTGATAAGAGTTGGAAGCGCCTGCTCGCGCAGAGGTGGGCTCGGCAACCGCAGAGCGTATCAGTTTTCCGTACGCTGTGGTCCAGCCCCATGGATTTAACTCCAATATGGTGGGGTCAACATTCCGCGCCGATTGAAACGCCACCATCCTTGAGCCGGAAATCGACAACCGTAGCCACCGCTTGAAATATCGCTGCCCACCTGCGGTTCCCACGGGTTGTGTGCGTCAAGTTCTGCAAAATTGGGCGGTCATGCGTGCTGGTCATGCGGCTTGACGGAGTGCGAGTTTCTTGTGCTCTCGCAGGTCGTCCATGTTGATGTAGCGATTGGCCTCCATCCAGTTTTCGTGGGTTTCGACGGCGAGCGCGCGGACGAGGCGTAGGCAGCTCTCGGTATTGGGAAAGATGCGCACGACGTAGGTTCTGCGGCGGATTTCCTCGTTGAGGCGTTCCAGCATGTTGGTGCTCTTGAGGGGCTTGTGATGCTGGCGCGGCAGACGAAAGAAGGTCAGCGTCTGCTCGATGGTTTCCGCAACCCAGGAGGTCAGGCGCGGATAGCGGACCGACCATTTTCCCAGCCACGCGGCGAGATCGGCCTTCGCCTCATCAAGGTCGCGGCGATCATAGAGCCATCGAAGCTCCTGCAGGCAATCGTCGCCATGTTTGCGCGGCAGGTGATCGAGGGCGTTCCTGAGGAAATGCACGTAACAGCGCTGCCAGGCAGCTTCCGGGATCACCTCGCCAATTGCCGCGACGAGACCGGCATGGTCGTCGGAGACCACCAGTTCGACGCCCTTCAAACCGCGCCCTTTCAGCCTGACGAGGAAGTCCTTCCAGGCGCAACGGCTTTCACGGCCGGCCATCTCGACCGACAGGATCTGCCGCCGTCCGTCCCAGTCGATGCCGACAGCGATCAACACCGCCTGGCTCATCACCACACCGGCCTCGCGCACCTTCTCATAACGGGCATCGAGAATCAGGTAGGCAAACGGCTCTTGAAGCGAGCGCTCGGCAAAGGCCTTCAGGCTCTCGTCCAGCCGCTTGTTGATCGCCGAGATCGATGACGCCGAGAAGGCATGGCCGCACAGCTCCTCGGTGATCGCCTTGACCTTCCGCGTCGACACCCCTTGCACATACATCTCCGCCAAGGTTGCCACCAGCGCCCGCTCGGAGCGCTGATAGCGTTCGAACAATTCGGTGGAGAAGTGCCCCGAGCGATCCTGCGGCACCCGCAGCTCGAGCTTGCCCACCCGCGTGATCAGCGTGCGGCCATAGTGGCCCGAACAGAACCTTCGGCACACTACCTTCATGTGCGGCGGCGTCGGCTGCAACTCTATGCCGTTCACACCAGAAGAATGAGAGGAAGCACCCTACCCTGCCCGTCGCGAAAACCGCGTCATGACGTTCATCATGGCCAGTGCGCCCCAAGTGATGGCAAAGGACAGGATCGTCAGAGCCGCAGGCTCATAAGCTTTGCTCACGCCGACTTTTTGAATGTACGTGCCGAAAGCCGGGCGCGTCAAAAGGCTAGCAATCACGAATTCGCCCATCACGACTGCGAAGGTCAGGAACGCGCCTGCCATGACGGAAGGCAAGATGTTCGGGAAGATCACCAGCCTGATTGTCGCGAATGGCCGCGCGCCGAGAATGTCAGCGGCTTCCGTCAGCGTCTGAACGTCAATGGTCTGCAAGCCGGTATCAATCGTGCGGTACAGGTACGGCAGAGATAATGTGGTACAGCCGCAGATAAGCAGAATACTCGCACCAGTGCTGCTATTGGCCAGCGGCAGCACTGACGAGGACGAAAACAGCCGCAGATAGCCAAAGACAAGCACGATGGGCGGCACGATCATGGGCAGCATCACGAAGATTTCTACCGCAGGACGCAGCCATTGGAGGCGCAACCGGACATAGTAGGCCATCGGAACAACGATGATCGTGCCAAAGATAATCGTCAATACTGCTATTATCAGCGAATAGCCGAAGCTGGCCGCAAATTCCGGGTCTAGAAAAACCGACTCGTAAGCCTCAAGCGAATAGACGCCGCGCCGGATGCTAAATGAAAATTCCGCCGTGCTGAAAAGCGGCATCAGAAAGAACAATGCGGCGATGGCGAATATGGTCCAAGGGGAATAGCGCAGGACAAGTTTCATTTCAGCCACCGCTCGGCATGCACGCGGAGCATCAGATAAAGAGAGATGGCCACGGTCATGACCAGTACCATGAGCAAAGCCAGAACCGCGCCAAGCTGCTCGTTGTGCAGCACGTCGCCGCGAATTTGCGCGTAGAGCAAGATCGGGATGACGTTCACGGCCGTTCCTGTCAGTGCGTAGGCCGTTGCGATGCCCCCGAATGCATTGGCAAACAACAACGCCAGCGACCCGAGAATGGTTGGCCAGAGGATGGGTAGGCCGACAAAGCGCCAATATTGGGTGGTGGTGGCACCCAATATCTCGGCCGCTTCCCGCGTCTGTGTGGAAAGCCGCTCAATGGCGGGCATGATAATCGTCAATGCAATCGGGACTTGAAAGAACAGGTAGGTCAGTGCCAAGCCGGAAAAGCTGGCAAGGTCAAAGCCTGCCGCGTAAATGTCGATGCCGAAGGTGTTGCGCAAAACGATTGTCACCAGTCCAAGCCGCCCGAGAGTGGCGATGAAGGCGAAGGCAAGGGGAATGCCCGAGAAATGCGAGGCCACGCCGCAAAAGGTCATGACGGCCGCCTTCACCTTCTGGCTGGCCATGCCCCGGCCAACAGTCAGGGCCAGTATGAGCCCGAACAACGTTCCAAGCACGGCCGTGGCGCCGGAGATTTTGGCCGAAGCCATAAAGGCGTCGGCAACCTCCGGCGTCGCGATCGCCACGAAGTTCGCCAGCGTGAGAGCTCCCTGCTTATCGACAAAGGCGGTGACCAGCAACGCCACAGTGGGCATCACCATCATGACGATTGCGAAGATGAAGAACGGCGCCGTGGCCAGCAGTGCGGGCCCGTCAATGGAGTTGAGGTATGGGGTGCTTGCCAGCCCGGCGCGAATGCCGCTCATAGGTTGCCGTCGGTGGACTGTGGTTTCAACTTATTTGCTCCCTGCGCCTACGGTCGAAGTCCATTCCTTGGCGATCACTTCGCCCGCTTCGACGAGATGGGCCAGCTCAGGGAATACAAGGTTGTCACCTGTCGCCGGGAGCTTGGTCAGCATATCATCGGTGATTTTGCCGGACTTGCGCATGGCATCAAAGCGGATGGGATGGCAAAGGCCCTTCAGGTAGCCCAGTTGACCCCCGTCGGAATAAAGGTACTCCATCCAGAGCTTGGCGGCATGCGGATGCGGCGCGTACTTGCTGATGGCTTGGGCATAGACGCCGGCCACGGTAACGCTTTCCGGGACAATGGTATCCAGCGGCGGATTGCCTTGGAAATTTTCGGCATAGGTGATTCCGTTGGAATCCCAGCGTGTGGTAATGGGCGTTTCGCCCTTGGCGATGGATGCGGCAGAACCGAAACCGGAAACGAGATTGCCGGAGTCCTTCAAACGGCGGTAGAACTCCAGGCCGGCGCGGGCTGCTGCCGCGCCCGGCTGCGCGCCGGTTGCCAGGCCCGCCGCATAGACGCTCAGAATGGAATTGTTGGCGGTGCGCGGGTCAGCAGGCAAGGAAACGCTCTTGCGATAGGCCGGGTCGAGAAGATCGGCCCAATCGGCTGGAGGCTTCGCGATAACGTCCTTATTCACGACGAAAGAAAGCACGCCGTAATAGTCGCCGTACCAGTGCCCTTCCGGGTCCTTGGCAATGACCGGGATTTCGTCCCACGTCTGCACCTTGTACGGTTGCAGCAAGCCCTCTTTCTTCGCGATAGGGCCGAAAACGAGGCCCACATCGATGACGTCCGGCGCTTGCGGACCGTTGTTGCCTATATTAGCCTTGATCGTTGCCAGTTCTTCACCGGAGCCGCCGGTTGGGCTGAGTTCGTTTACGGTGAGGCCGTATTTGTCTTTAAAACCCTGAATCAATGCGCCATAGCCGCACCAATCATGCCCAAGGGCAATAACCGTCAATTGCCCCTCAGCCTTTGCGGCCGCGACAAGATCATCCATGTTGGCGGCATGCGCGCCGATTGGCACTGCGAGCCAAGCGACACCTTGGATCAGATAAGCACTCATCCGTTTCCATATCATTCCGTTTTCCTTTCGCGGGAATCAACAAGAAATGCAGCCTCTCCCGTAACGGCAACTCTTTACAGGAATGTGACACTAGTTGGCATTATTTGGATTTTCAAAAAAATGCTCTGATGCTGGAGCCAAAAAGAGGGAGAAGGAAGGGCGGGTTTTCAGTACGCGCGATTGAAACGAGTGAGCCGGAGCCATTTGTTGATGCTTGCATTGTCCTAAAACCGTCATGAAAGTTTCGTTGACAGGTACTTCAGAGCTTACTATCCCAAGAAAGACCACATAGGGCTTTGGAGCGCGCCCATCCGGCATCATGGAGAGAGAGAGGAATTTGTGACGAAACTACCGGCAGCAAGCCGCCTGCAGGCCATCGCTGATTTGCTGCGCACTGGCGAAGGAATCGGAATAGCCGCAATGGCAGAGCGCTTCTCCGTGACGATGGAAACTATCCGCCGCGATTTGGTCATTCTCGAAAAGGAAGGCCTGCTGACGCGGGTGCATGGGGGGGCGATCCCAGTTTCCCGCGCCGCGCCGCTGCCGTCGCGGCTGGCCAGCCTGAGCGCAGAAAAGGCCGTAATTGGAGAGCTGGCGGCGCAAACCGCGGCGCGGGACGGCTGGATATTCATCACCCATGGCAGCACAGCTCTAGCCGTCGCCAAGGCGTTAGACGATGGCCCTTCGGTATCGGTCATGACGAATATGCCCGTCATCGCGGAAGTGCTCCAAAGCGGCATCAAGCACCGGGTCACGCTCACCGGGGGCGAATACGACTATGCCAATGGTGCGCTTATGGGCGAACAAGTACTAGAGGCCATTTCCGAGTGCCTTTTCGACACGGCCATCATTGCAGCCTACGGCGTTGATCCGGTGCATGGCTTGGTAGAGTCGAGCAAGTACCTGCAACGCTTCAAGCGGCTGCTGTTCGAGCGCAGCCGCCGCCGCATCTTCGTTGCTGACCATAGCAAATTCGGCGCGTCAGGAGCGTATGTCTCGGTGTCCCTCTCGGACATCGGAACCATTGTCACCGACGAGCCACCGCCCGCCCCCTTTGCGGATAGGTTCAAGGATGCAGGTGTGCGCGTGGTTTATCCACAAAAGAACGAAACGAACAACATGGAAGAAGACACCAATGGCCAATGACGCGCGCCATGTCGTGGTGTTGGGAATTGACGGCCTGCGGCCCGATCTGGTCACTGAAAGCAACATGCCCCATCTTGCGGCGCTGGCCAAGGATGGAACGTGGAACCGCCGTCATACCACAGTGTTTCCGAGCGAGACACGGGGGGCGCTCACGGCCTTGGCCACCGGCGCAACCGCGCAGGTGAATGGCATTGCTGGGAATCAATTCTATGTCCGGGGGACCAGTCCCGATCAAGTGTTCACAGAAACCACGCATGATTGGTGGGCGGCGGATGAACGCTTGGCGGGCAACCTGGTGAAAGCGCCCTCGATCTCGGAAGTTCTACACCAAGCGGGACGGCCGTTTGCGGTCGTCACATCGAGTGGCCCCGGCGCACTGCCCGCGCTGAACTGGAAGGGCCAGCAGCGCGGACAAACCGGGTTCAATGTACGCCATCCCCAGATCGGCTACCCGCATTCGTTTGCCGCCCGCGCCCATCGTTCCCTGAAAATCCCGGCCGGGGGCACCTCCGCCGATGGCCCAATGATGGCATTCCGGGTATTCGAGCGCGAAGTATGGCCCTACGACAAGCCCGCCGCCAGTATTCTTTGGTGCACCGAAGTCGATAGCGTCAGCCATCTGCACGGCCTGCAATCGAGCCAGCTACTAGCAGAGATGCGGGCCTGCGATGATGTGATTGGAGAGCTGCGGGCATGGCGGGACGCCCAGCCGGAGCGCGACAGCATCACGTTGTTTATCGTTTCCGATCATGGCCACGTGACGATCGGCGGCACGGTCAACGTGGCCGACGCTCTTTGTCAGGCCGGGTTCAAGGCGGCGGCATCGTTCAACGATCATGCAACGCAGGTGCTTGTTCGACCGGGCCGCGCCGTGGGCCTGTGGCTCAAACAGGATGACCCTGCCCTAATGCGGGACATACGGGACTTCATAATGGAACAGGTTTGGTTCGGCGGCGCATTCAGCCCTGCCAGTGAACCGGGCAGCATCAGCGGGACGGTGGATGGCAGTCTCGCGCTGGAACTGTTGGGTGCGGGCGGCGAGCGCGCCCCTGGCCTGTTCGTGCACCTCGGGAAAACGCCTGCCGACGATCAGGCCGATCAGGCGGGGCATGTGGATTCGGTCTTTTACGACCCCGGCGGCTACGATCTGCGGATGGGCGGCGGCACGCATGGGGGGCTGCATCGCGGCGAGTTCACGGCCGTTCTCGCGGGCTACGGCGCGGGACTGGCGCAGGGCCAGGTTTCAGATGCTCCGAGTTCCATCACGGACATTGCGCCCACGATCCTGTCACTGCTGGGCATCGATGCGCCGAAGACAATGACAGGCCGCGTGCTGGGCGGCGATGCGTCGGAGAGTGAGGAACTGGCATACGCGGAGATTCTCTCTGCCGGCGCCCACAAGACCACCTTACTGAGGGGCATCGAGCGGCAGGGCCACTTCCATGTCAGCGAAGGTGGAATTCAGTAGGGGCATCCTACAGAAGGGCTTGCGCTATTGTAGTCACACCACAAAAGCGGTGGACATCGACGACGGCCGTGTCGCCATTGATAACAACGCCGCCGACCGGGCCCAAGAAACAATTGGCTCTTCGCTGGCGCTGACACCGGCGCGGAGACCCTGAAGCGTGCCATGACGATCATCGAGACGGCCAAGATGAACGGCATCGATCCGCAGGCCTATCTGGCCGATGTGCTCGACCGCACTCACGATCACAAGATCAATAGGCTCGACGAACTGCTCCCGTGAACTGGGCACCTGTGGTCTGCGCCGAGTCCGCCTGATGGCCACCATCACCCATGTCTTCACCATCAACCGTGTCGCCGAAATGCTCGGCGAAGACCGGGAACTCCTCGAGGCGATCGTCAGCAATTCTGACAATTTCACTATGGAAGTATCATCTGCGTCGTACACGGTGACGATGAGACAATCACCGAACTGACCGACGTGAGCTGAGGCAAATGCTTGGGGATGCGCGCCGTTCGCCTGAAGCCTGGAACGACTTCCTCGACTGCTTCGTCGACGACGAAGAAGTCATCGCTCGCGTCAAGGCGCTCCCATGACCGCCATCAAAGCATCCACATGACCGCATTCTAGCGTCACGCCGTTCGGCAGTGACGCGCTCACCGTGGTTGGAGAGGAGAAAGGCACAGCCCTTTTCGAGGGCCGACCCACGCACCCATTGCAAGTCCCCGCCAATCCACCGCAGCCATGCCGATCTGTCGCAGCAGGGCCCGATCGGAAGTGCTTTTAAACTGAACTGGGATAAACGCCGGTGATGAGGACGGCGCGAGAGGCTGGCTTTGCGCGCGCTTTTCCACTTGCACAGAAGGTTCGCGTTGACCCGATGTTCGAGCGCAAGTCTCGCTACCGATGCGAATGGCTCAAGGCAGGCCGCGACGAGGCGGTTCTTCGATGCGGGGTCATATCGACATCGCCCGTGCCGACGTGGCATGACATATGACCATCCGCCGACCCTCTCATGCATGAAGGAGAGAGGCGACTCTTCAGTCCAGCCATGATTTCGGACCCTGAAGGTTATCCTTCCCGGACGTGGAGCCTGCGCATCGGCGCGCCCCACAATTCCAGCAATCCTCTTCATCCAGGAGGCTGAACGTATGGCATCGGCATCGATCCGGAACCGGTCTTCTCCAGAGATCACTTCAACCGAACGGCTACGAAGTTCATTGGAGCGCGGCTCCTGTGTTCCGGCGGTAACTCGATGTGTCCTGAAGGAGAGCGACAGGATTTGGACATCCATGTCGCAGAATGCCGTATTCCAGCGATCGAACCGCAAGTCGTGTCACGTGTTTCCATTTCAACCGAAATTCATGCCATGTTCCACCAGCGAAATTCACGCGCTACCCGCATGACACAATCGAATACGACGACCCTCTAGAAGCCACCCGACATCACGACGGCCTCACCGGTCATGAAGCTACACGCATCCGAGGCGAGAAAGAGCGCAGCGCCCACCATTTCGTCGGGCCTGCCTGCGCGGCCCATCCAGTTGAGCGTCCGGACGTAGTTCGACCATGCCTCAGGATCGCCGTCGCGGCGGGCGGCGTTTCGGTCCGTGTCGATGAGTCCCGGTGCAAGTGTGTTGAGTAGCACGCCGCGGGAGGCATAATCGCGAGCGAGGCTTTGAATCAGGTTATGCTGGGCTGCCTTGGTCGCCGCATAAATGGAGACGATGGATTTTGGCCGCAACTGGTTGATGCTACCAATGTTGACGACGCGGCCCCAGCCGCGTTCCGCCATGGCGGGCAACGCCACCTGCAGCATCTCGACTGTAGAGCGAAGGTTGACATCGATCTGGGTGGCAAAATCCTCAGGTGTCACATCGTTGAGCGCCCCGTTGATTTGCGCCGATGCGTTGATCACCAAAATATCCAGGGGACCTGCGGCGCCTTCAGCCGCCGCAATCAAGTCGCGGCCGGCACTGGGCGGCGAAAGCTCGCGATCGATCGAGACCGCGTCACCGCCGGCAGCGCGTATTGCCTTTTCGATCTCGGCCGTAGCGCCGGGCCTCTGTCCGTGCAGGACAACACGCGCGCCATACGCTGCATAGGCTTGTGCGATCGAGGCCCCGATGCCGCGGCTCGAGCCGGTCACCAGAGCTGTTCTGCCCTTCAGCGAAAATATGTCCTTATACGTGCTCACAGCTGTCCCTCAGACGCCGAAGAGCGAGGCGGGCAGGCCGCGCTCACCGGGATTGCAGGCGAAAATGCCGCCGGAGAGCGGTGCTTCCGTCAGCGTTGAGGCCGGGAGACGGGTGCGCGCACTGGTGATGAACAAAGTCGCAAGATCGTCCCCGCCGAAGGCAACGCTGGTGGGGCGCGGCACCGGCAGTTCGACAGCTCGATCCAGCCGGCCATCTGGCCTATAGCGGTTCACGCGCCATCCGTCCCAGATCGCACACCAGATCCCGCCATCGGCATCGACAGCAAGGCCGTCCGGGCGGCCTTCCGCCTCGGGCACCCTAACGAAGACACGGCGGTTGGCGATGCTCCCCTCGCGTGCATCGAAGTCGTAGGCATAGATGATGCCCGGCACCGTATCGACGAAGTAAAAGGTCGAACTGTCCGGACTCCAGGCCAGCCCATTGGCGACCGTGAAACCGCTCCCGGCGCGGGTTACTTCGCCGGCACTCGTAAGGCGATAAAGGCTGCCGGTCGGGCGGCTCACGTCGAGCCGCATCGATCCCACCCACAGGCGGCCGCTCGGATCGACTTTGGCGTCATTCAGGCGGTTTTCCGGCAACCCGGGTTCCGGCTCGGCGAAGGGGTTAAAGTCGCCGCGGTCGAAATCGAAGTGCTCGACGCCATCCTGGGAGGCGACGATCAGTCCCTCATTCCGCGTCGGAAGGACAGCACTGACGAGTTTGGCGACGTTACAGCTCTCGTTCTTACCAGTGACGGGGTCGAAGCGGTGCACAGCCGGATGGAGGATGTCCACCCAATAGAGCCGCTTCTCCCTTTCGACCCAAACTGGCGCCTCTCCGAGCTGAGCGCCCCAGGGCAAGACGCATTGCACGTCGCTGAAGCCCCCCGAGCGCGTGCGGGGGCGTGGTCCAGAGCTGATCGCAACCGCCCCGACCGTGCCAGTGATCCGTCGCGCCGCCGCCATCAACTCGCGCCCAGCCGGATGGATGGCGGAACTGTCGAGGCGGGAAGCCGGCCCAAGCACGACGAGTGCGCCGAGTGGCACTCCATCGCGCCCGGCGATCGGAGCAGCGACGGAATTGACCCCGGCCAGATGCTCCTCGTAGGAAACGGCGTAGCCGCGGGCACGTGTCAGAACGAGATCGGCCTCCAGCGCCTGCGAATCCGTGATGGTGTTTGACGTAAATCGATCATATGTGATCTGCCCCGCCAGCGACCGGGCGAAAGACGGCTCCTGAAACGCAAGCAGGACCTTGCCGGCCGCAGTGCAATGAATCGGCACGCGCCGGCCGACCTCGATCAACACGCCCAAGCCACCACTTGACCGCTCTTCCAGATAGACCACGCGCTGACCGTCCAGCCGGCAAAGCGCAACCGTCTCTCCGAGCTCGCTCGCAAGGCGATCGAGTTCGGGGATGGCGGCGCTGACGAGGTCGAATTTGTCCCACACCCGATGTGAGAGCTCGACAAAACGGTGGCCGAGCAGATAGGCCCCCGTGGTCTCGTCCTGGCGGATCAGCCGGAAGACCATCAGCGTCTTGAGCATGCGCGCAAGCGTTGGCTTCGGCACACCGCTCATTTTGTGCAGATCGGCGAAGCGCAGCGGTTTCGGCGCCTCGGCTATGAGGTCGAGGAGAGCAAGCCCCTTGGCGAGCGCTGCCGCCCCCGCCGGCGCACCGCGATCCTCCAGCCCGCCTAAGCCTGCCTTGTCGTCCATTCCGCTACCGCCTCGTCCAGCATTCGCATGATCGGCCAGTCAGGCTCGAAACCGAGTGTCTCGCGAATGCGCTGATTGGATGTGTGATACCAAACACCGGCGCCAGGCAGATCCACCGTCAAAAGCGGCAACCCGGTCTTTTGCGCCATTACGGGCAGGATCTGGGCGAAGTCAACAGGTTCGGTAGCCCCCAGATTGAAGATACCACCGGCTGCCATTTGATGCGTAAGTGCAAGAAGCACGCCTTGGGCCATGTCGCGGGTGTCGGTAATATGCATTCGGAACGGCCGCCCCTCTTCATTGCGGGTCAGCACCAGCGCGGGCCGACCGGGGTCGGCCGCACGCAGAAGGTCGGCCGCAGCCTTATTGCCAAAGTTTTCCTGCTGCTCGATTTTGGGTCGAAGAAAGAAGCGCGGCCCGGAGAAGAAGCTTTCGGGGTCGAGCAGCTCGCTTGCGTTCTGCGTGTGCGAGAAGCGCAGGATTACCGTCTCCATCGACGATACGCGCCCCTGGAACGTCACCAGTTCCTCGCCGAGAAGCTTGGTCAGGCCGTATGGCGACAGCGGCTTCTTCGGATGGTCTTCGGTAATCGGTTGAAACTCCGGTTTGTTTTCCGGGTAGACCTCGCCGGAACTCGCGAAGACGAAGCGCCCGACCTTAGCCGCGGCCGCGGCCTCGAGCACGATGCGCGTCCCCTCGACATTTGCCCGAAAGAGTTTGTCGCGATCGCTTGCCAGCCAGGACATGAAAGCGCCGAGATGAAGCACCGCGTCGGTGCCTTCGCAAGCGCGTATTGCCGCTTCCCGATCGTCGAAGGCCCCGATGACTTCGTCGAAGCCGCCGTCCTCGATACCGGCCGAGCGAAGCTCGAAGCCCCGGACTTGATGGCCGCCGGCAATCAGCCGCCGGACGACAAAGGCGCCGACCCTTCCGGCAGAGCCCGTTACAAGCACTTTCATGTCAGTTTACTGCCTTTTCTGTCTTTGCGTCGAAGAGGTGGACCTCTAAGGCATTGAACGAGAGCACAAGCTCTTCGCCCTCGCGGATGGGGCCTGCGTGTGCGATACGGGCGATTAGACCCTTGCCGCGCTCCTCGTCGCGCGCATCCGCTCTGTAGGCGTGCTCGTCAGGTTCGAAGTAGACGTACTTTTCCGAGCCGAGGCTTTCCACCAAAGTCGGCTTTACGGTGAATGTGACGTCACCTGGACCGAGCGCGAGGTGTTCGGGCCGGATGCCGACGATGATCTCTCCCGCGCCGACGCCGACAGCCGCATTGAAGGTCTGGCCGAAGAGCGTCAGCTTGCCGGCTTCGATCCTGGCGCGCAGGAAGTTCATGCCCGGCGAGCCGATGAACCCGGCGACAAAGAGGTTCTCCGGCTTGGCGAACAAAGTATCAGGGTCGGCGATCTGCTGGATGGCGCCGTCACGCATGATGACGACACGATCGGCCATGGTCATCGCCTCGATCTGATCGTGCGTGACATAGACCGTCGTGACCCCGATGCGCTTGTGAAGCGCGCTGATCTCGGCGCGCGTATGGACGCGCAGCTTGGCGTCGAGGTTGGAAAGCGGCTCGTCCATAAGGAAGGCGCGCGGCTCGCGCACGATAGCGCGGCCGAGTGCGACGCGCTGGCGTTGTCCGCCCGAAAGCGCCTTCGGTCGCCGGTCCAGCAGATGGTCGACTGCGAGGATCTTGGCCGCCGCGCGAACCCGCCTGTCGATCTCTGCCTTGGGCATCCCACGCATCTTGAGCCCGAAGCCCATATTCTGACCCACCGTCAGATGCGGGTAGAGAGCATAGTTCTGGAAAACCATCGCGATGTCGCGGTCGCCCGGGGCAAGGTCCGTCACGTCCCTGTCGCCGATCATGATCTTGCCGCCGCTTGCCGGCTCCAGCCCGGCAAGAATTTTCAACATCGTTGACTTGCCGCAACCCGAAGGACCGACCAGTACGACGAACTCGCCATCCGCGATCTCCAGCGAGAACTCCTTGAGCACGTTGAGCGCTCCGTAGTCCTTGTAGACGTTTTGAATGCTTATTCCGGCCATTTCACTTCTCCGCGCCGGCAGTCAGGCCGCCGACCAAATAGCGTTCGAGGAACAGGTAGATGAGGATGATCGGCAGCGCGATGAACACGGCCGCCGCCGAGATCTCGTTCCAGTCGGTGACGTACTCGCCCTTCATCGTGGTGATGCCGAGATTGGCCGTCCAACTGCCCTGGGCATTGGTCAGGAAGGTGCGAGCATAGGCATAGTCCGCCCACGAGAGGACGAAGGCATAAAGCGCCGTTGCAGCTAGACCAGGCGTCGCTACCGGAAGCACGACCCGGAACAGGGCGCCAAGCGGAGAGCAGCCATCGACCATCGCCGCCTGCTCCAACTCGCGCGGGATCGTGTCGAAGTAGCCCTTCAACATCCAGGTGGTGAAGGGGATGATCAGCGTCGCATGGGCGAGGACAAGCGACCACAGGCTCCCGATCAGCCCCATCGAGCGGAAGATGCCGAAAAGCGGAATGACAAGCAGCGTTGCCGGCAACATCTTCGCCGTGAGAATGAAGAGGCCGAGCGATCGCCCGCCCTTCATGCTGAAGCGCGACAGGCTGTAGCCTGCGAAGACCGAAACAACCATCGACAGGGCTACAGAACCGAGCGCCGCAAGCGTCGAGTTCCACAGCCATAGGAAGATCGGCCGCTCGGTACCCACTTTGGCGAAGGTGCTCCACTGCGGTTCGGCCGGCCAGAAGGACGGCGGCAACTGGCGGATTTCCGCGAGCGTCGACAGCGCCGTGACGAACAGCCAATAGATAGGAAAGAGAAGGACACCGCAGACGACGGCAAGGCCGGCGTAGAGCGAGAGCGTTTGAAGGGTGGTGCGCTGCATCGCTCGACCTCCTAATACATTGCCTGGGACTTGCGGCCGAGCATCAACAGGCTGGCGACGACGCACAGCACGAGGGTTACGATGCCGATTGCGGAGGCGTAACCCATGTTGAAGAAGCCGAAAGCCTGATCGTAGGTCATGATCGAGAGCGTTTGCGTCGCCTTGAGCGGCCCGCCGTCGGTCAGCACTTTGATGATTGAAAAATCCCGGAAGACCCAAAGGACAACGAGCACCGACGTCACGCCGAGAACAGGCATGAGCACGGGAATGGTGATGTACCAGAAGCGCTGGAACGCGTTCGCGCCATCGACCTTGGCGGCGTTGTAGAAATCTTCCGGAATGGACTGCAAACCGGCAAGCGTCATGATGGAGACGAAAGGGTAACCCTTCCAGATCATCGTTATCGCCACCACCCAGAATGCTGCGGTCGGTTCGGAGAACCAGTTGATCATCTGGCTCGTGATGCCGAGCTTGATGAAGAGCCAGTTCATCAGGCCGAAGGAAGAATCGAAGATCCAGGCGAAAATGACGACGGCGATGACTTCGGGAACGGCCCAGGGCAGAGCCACGAAGAGACGCGCTAGCGTCCGCCCCTTGAAACGGTTGTTGACCAGCAAGGCCGTGCCCAGACCGACGGCGAAACAGGCTGCACTGACGACCACGACCAACTTGATCGTCACCCAGCACGAGTTCCAGAAATCCGGCGAGGCGAATAGCTTGTGGTAGTTTTCCAGTGTGAACGGCTTGCGCGGTGCGCTGAGCGTCGCCATGCCGATCTTCTGGAAAGACAAGTCGAGGGACACGAACAGCGGATAGACGATGATCAGGGCGACCAGCGCGACGGCCGGCAGCAACAACAGATAGCCCAGCCAATGCTGCCGGCTCGGCCGTGCCAGATCGAGGAAGCGTAGGCTCATGATTGCCTCTTGTTTCTTGCGGGGACCAGACGCCACATAAGGGGCGCCCGGTTTTCCTTTATGTGCCGAGGGCGGCAAGCGTCTATTGAAGCGCCGCGGCCTTCTCATGCATTGTCTTGGCGACCGCAGCAGGATCGAGATCTTCGATTATCATCCTCTGCGCCTCCTCCTGGATCATTTTCGAGAACTCGTTGAACTGGATCTCGAGGCCGATGGGAATGCGGTCGATCTTGTGGTCTGCCGCTGCCTTCTGCGACTGCGCCATCAGGTCGAAATGCGGAATCTGCGCCTTGGCTTCGGTGAGATCGGCGCGCGGGCTCGGCGGCGTCGAGGCGGCAAGCGTTGCGAAGCTGGTCTGGAATTTGTCGGAAGTCGCAATTGCGATGAAATCCCAGACAAGCTGCTTCTTCTCTTCGGAAATCTCGCTCGGCATTGCGAGAATGTTGGAGGAGCCGCCGAGCGGCGGATCGAAGGGAACGCTGGCGAGCTTCAGCTTATCCTTCGCCGCTCCCTGCTGCATGATGGAATAAATCCAGGGACCGTCGACCTTCAGCGCGATCTTTCCATCGGCAAAGAGCTTGCGGACTTCGCCGGCCGATAGATCGCGCGGTGTCAGGTTTTCCTTGACCACCGTCTTCCAGCGCGTCAGCCCCTCGACCATCTCAGGGGTGTCTATGGTCACCTCGCCTTCGGCATTGGTGAAGCGCGCGCCGGCGTCGAAAAGGTAACTCGCCATCTCGGCTATGTACTGGCCACCGCCACCCTTGGTTTCGTGGCCGGTTCCGAACTGATCGACAATGCCATCACCGTTCAGGTCCTTGGTCGTCGCTCGAGCCGCGGCAAGGAATTCCTCGTAATTCGTAGGTACGTCGACGCCCGCTTGCTTCAACATCTCCTCGTTGTAGCCGAAGATCGTGCCGTAATAGAGCATCATGATGCAGACGGTCGTATCCTGGAAGTTGCAGATGTCCTGCCCGCTCCAGCCGTCGAGCTCGAGCCCCGCCTTCTCGACCCAGGGGCCAAGATCCTCAAGCCAGCCATTATTGGCGAAGGTCTGGAACTCGAACGAGGCCAGGTGGACGACATCCGGCGGCGTGCCGCCAGCAAACAGTGTCGTCACCGTGTCGGAGTAGGCACTGCGCTCGACCTTGGTCCACTCGATCGTATTGCCTGGATGCTTCGCCTCCCACTCCTTGATCACCGAACCCCACCAGTCGCCGATGCCCTTCTCATCCTTCTGCCATGACACGAATTTGAGCACTTCCGCGCTTGCGGGCGCCGCCGAGGCGGCGCAGGCAAGCATTGCGGTCACCGTTGCCGCGACGGCGTATTTTCCGATGGTCTTCATTTTCTCCTCCACTCCTCCGAGAGAATCTTCTTTCAATGCTTCTTGAGCAGCCCTTGAGCCTCCTTGGACGGCTCGACGCCGAGACCCGGGCCGGTCGGCACGACGTACTCGCCGTTCAGGCAATCCATATCGCCGACGAGAAGCCGCCGGTTGGGTTCAAAGATCGAATGCTGGAACTCGTGGCAGTCGACATTCGCCAGCGCCGCACTCGCCTGCAGACTCGCAGCAAGGAAAATGCCGGCCCCGATCGTTGCGTGAGGGATGACTTTGATGTGGTGGACATGGGCATATGCGCCGATGCGCATGAATTGGGTGATCCCCTTATGACCCATTTCAGGCTGCACGATCGCGAGCGCATCGCGAGCCACGCGCGGCACCATATCGTGGACGGTTCGCCATTCCTCACCGACCGCGACGGCCGTCGAGACACTCGCGGCGACCCGGGCCAAGCCGTCGACATCTTCGGTGCGCACCGGCGCCTCGGCGAACCACAGTCCGTGCGGTTCCATCGCCTTGATGAGTGCGATCGCCTCGCTGGCGGTCTGTGCCCAATGCATGTCGCAGGCGATGCGCACGGCCGGACCCAGCCTTTCGCGCAGGGTTTCGATCTCTTTCGCGACGCCGTCGTCGGCGACAGGCGATACGAATTTGAAAGACGAAAATCCCTTTGCCTGCCAGCTCGCGGCGAGTTCTGCGCGTTTGGCGCGCGTATCCTCGGGCAGCCCGGAGATATATGCCGCGATACGATCGCGCCGCTGCCCGCCGAGAAGCTTGCAGACAGGCAGTCCCGCGAGTTTGCCGGCCAGATCCCACAGGGCGATGTCGATCGCAGCGAGCGCATCGACGTAAAAGCCGCCGGTATAGCCGCGCACCCGCATGAGGTCGTACAGATCGTCATGGATCGCCGCCGCATCGAAGGGGTCGCGGCCAATCGTGAAATCCGCAAGGAGATCATCGATGATCTCCATCGTGGCGCGTGGGGCAACCAGCCCGTAGGTCTCACCCCATCCGACGGCACCATTCTCGGTTTCGATGCGCACGAGCACGCTGCGATCGAATGTCGGATAGACGGTCCGGTTGCCCTTGCGCACTAGATAGCCGCGCCCGTTCGGCTCCTCCCCCGGCCGCGGTTTGCCGAGATAAGGCGTTTCGCGCGGCAGCGTCAGAGTGAAGCTTTCGATCTTTTTGACGCGATCGCTCATTTTGTCCGCCTCCATTTGTCCGCCCCGACGGACCCGAGGCCACACTCCTGGAAGCATCGTTCGATGTCCCGCACGGCCAAAGCATCGAGATCCGGTGTCGGCGCGCGTACAATGGGGTTGTCGAGAACCCCACGCAAGCCGAGCACATGTTTTGTCAAGCGCATACGGTAAACGGCCTGCAAGACCAACAGAGGTAGAGACTTGACGTAAAGCGCCCGCGCTTCGCTTCCACGACCGTCACGGTAACTGCGGTCGAGTGCGGCATGCAGATCGGCGATCTCGAGTGCCGGCATCGCCGCACATGCGCCTCGATCGTACTCGTCCAGAATGTAGCGGGCTCCTCCGCCGCCGATGACGCCAAGCATATGCTCCGGTGCGTTCGCCAGGATGGCCGTAATCGCCGGCCCCGCGGGCAGCGTCTCCTCCTTGACGTAGCGAACGGCTGCAACCCGACGGACGACTTCGAGGACTGCCTCGGGAGCGAGATCCGAACCACGCGGCGCCGGGGCGTTTTGAAGGATGATTTCCACCTCGGGCAGTTGCGCGGCCGCGGCCGCGAGAAAAGCCGTCACCGCACCGGCGCCGGCACCGATCGATTTCGGCGGCTGGATCATCAGCCGCGTGATTCCGAGCCCGAGCGCCTGTCGACCATACGCGACGACTTCGTCCACCGTCGGCGCGCTGGCGCCGGCCACGATTGGCACGCGGTCCCCCACCTCGGTCGCGACCACCTTGAGAAGGGCTTGACGCTCCTCCCCCGTTAACGCCTCCACCTCGCTTGCAAAGCCTGGGAAGACCACACCCGCTACGCCGGCATCCAAAGCGAAACGAACGATGCGGCGCATGGCATCAACGTCGACACCCGTTTCGGTGAAAGGGGTCGGGAGAACCGGGAGAATTCCTGTCAGCCGCATGAAGTGATCCATATTGTGAGACTTAGTTTCTATATTGTGGACCATACGCGGACATGATAGGTCGTGTCAATCATCGAACTTCGAAGGAGATCGACCTTGTCCAACTCTGCTTTCAAACCCGTCACGGTCGTGCTCGATTGGGGCACCACAGGCTTTCGGGCTTTCCTGGTGAGATCGGACGGCTCGCTCGTCGATCAAAAGGAAGGCGAACGGGGCATTCAGTCGATCGCGAAAGGGGAGCATGGGCGCGTCGTCAGCGAGGCGCTTGCATCCTGGCGCGCCGAGTATGGGCCCCTCGATATCGTGGCGGCAGGGATGATTGGAAGCCGCAACGGATGGATCGAGATGCCCTATGTGCCGACCCCGGCAAGCGCAGCGGATGTGGCCGCAGCGGCCCGCACCGAGGGCCTCCCGGAAGGGGACAGAATCACTTTCCTGCCTGGCTTGACTGATCCCACCGGATTCCCATTTCCGGACGTCATGCGCGGAGAGGAGGCGCAGCTTGTCGGCTTCGGCCTGGACAGGAACATAATCGTCGTCCTTCCCGGAACCCACGCCAAATGGGCCGAGATCCGCGGCGGCCACATCGAGCGGTTCCGCACCTTCGTCACCGGTGAGATCTACGCGACGCTGGCCGACCATTCCTTCCTGTCGAAAGTCGCCACCGCCGAGCGAGATCACGCCGCTGACGCCTTCGCGGAAGGCGTTGCGCTCGCGCAGGAAGAGAGCACCCGCGCCGGCGGCTTGTTGACCCGGCTCTTTGCCGTCAGGACCGGCTGGCTTGCGGGCGCCATTGCGCCGGATGAAATGAAAAGCCGCCTTTCCGGTCTCATCATCGGGTGGGAATTCGTGGAGGCTCGGACCGGTGGCTGGTTCAAGGAGGGTGACACGATCGCGGTCGTCGGAGACGACGATCTTGTCGAGGTCTATGGGAGGGTGGCAGAAAACTTCGGGGTGAAACTCGCGCCCGCGCCTGCCGACGCGGCGATCCGCGGCGCGCTAACGATCTGGCGGCGGCATCGCCTCGCCGCGAAATAAAAGAGCGATCTCCCGATTGATCAGGCCAATGGGAACCAAGACACCGCGACCAACTCTTCGCCCAGATCGCGTCATACCCGGTGTTTGCCGGCCATTGATCGTCGGGCCCGAGGTTGAATAGTGGCCCCCTTTCCGTTGCCCTCGAAAAGAAAAACGACGATCTCCGAGGTTCAGGCTCGGGAGATTTGCGGGCGACATGGCGCCTCTATGACGCCCGTGGTGGCATCTACCTTTTGGGGCCCGCTCCTGCGGAAGATGGAACGTCTCCTTCGCAATGATGCCTTTCGCCATCGCTTAACTGGCGAGCGGGCCGAGTGCCGAACTGTCAATCGCCTCTGAACCCGTCCGCCGCCGGGGGCCGTGCAGCCCTTGATTGGCAGCACACTGAACAATGATGCAATCACGGGCAGGATGACGATGAGCAGCAGCCACCGGCGTGAGTGCACAGGTGTTCGCCCCTCACGGCCGTGGCCCTGCCTAGTCGTTCCCGCGAAAATGCAGACGCTGGATCACGGCCATCATCAGTGCCGTTGCCCATCCGAAGATGATCCAGCCATTGACGGCCTCGAAAGTTGCAACCTGGCGCCAGTCTCTGCCGAGAACGATGTCGCCATAGCCCACCGTCGTGAATGTGACGGTCGAGAAGTAGAGCGCGTCTTCAAAGTCAGGCAGCGCTTGCGAGAGATAATAGAAAGTGGCCCAGAGCACGACATCAAGTGCGATCGGAACGATCAGGTAGACTACCCAGATGACGGTCGTCACGGTCGGGTAACGAAGCAGAAAATCTCGGCGATCTTCTTCCAGCCTGCGAAAAACACCAAGTCCGGCGGACATGAAGGACGCCTGAACGGCGACGGTTGCCGCAATAAGACCACACGCGATAGCCAGCCGAAATAGCACCCATGCCTCCATACCGGGGCGGGTCGACCAGAACGCGCCATTGTCGCCGCCGACAGTGTAGCGAGCACCGCCTTGCCGGTGGCAATCACGCGCGCCTGCGACCTGCGCGATGACTAGGCGACCACGCGGGCGATCGGAACTCGGCCGGTCACGGCAGCCCCAGCGACACGGCAGGATTGAAATGCCCGCCGGAAATTTGCGATTGAGTCACGCTTTCTGCCGGCGCGTCCAGGAGGCGCTCCAGCAAGATACGTTCTGAGCGGCGAATCAGGAGACGATGCGCCAATCCACAGGCTTCAAGGCCTAACAATTCGTGCTCACCTCCGGAGAACTGTCTCGACAAGAGGTCTGTCGTCCAGGTGTCGTCTAACTCGGGTATGCAGGCTTCATTCCTAAGCGTCATCAGGAGCCCAGTTCAGGAAGAAGCCCACGTCACCTGGCATTCCACCCGGAAAGTTGACAATCATAGCTTTCAGCTTGAAGCCCTGAGGCTTGCCGAATTTTTGATATCGTTCGTAGAATTCCTTCGCCTTGCCCTGGAGGGTCTGCGGCCAATCGCGGTCGGCGCTGTTTATTGCGCGGCCACTATCGGTGCAAAGATTCGAAGGGAAGCTGTAAACCATCGCCTCGAATTTTCCGTCGCGTACGGCGTTCGCCACGAGGCGGCGCACGACGGCGACCTCCTCTGGCGTGACGTGCTCCTCGAGGAATACGTCGGCAAAGTCAGTCAGCTTCTGCTCCTGTACCGCTTTGAACTGTCGCTCCTTCTCCATCTCCTCCACCTGTCGTTGAAGGAGTTGCATACGGAGGTCCTTGGCGCTCGCAGGTGCGGCCTCCAAGTCGATATGTTGTTTTTCAGCCATTTCCTTGCTCCACTTTCAGTCAAACGGATCGGAAGCCGCATCTCGCAGCATAGTTATCAGTGCGGCCTTCGCCACTGCGGAGGCCATTTGGGATTTCTTTGCTCGCAGTTGCACCTTTTCTCGCAAGGGCGCGCTTTTGAATATCGGAGGTTCCAGTGACCTTTATCCGCCACCTCGAAGGCAATCACGATTTCGCACCCGCGGCGGTGCGCAGACAATCTAGACTGGACGGGAGGCCCCACCTGGAATTGGAACCTCAACGTGCCACGTGATGTCAGAAAACGACGAGCTTATGATGGTGCCCCGCTCAGCACGCACCATCGCTGGAATGTCGGCCAATGCACCAATCGCGGCAACGCGCCCGGTTGCATTCACAAAATGACAAGCGGCCTCGACCTTCGGTCCCATAGACCCGGCAGGAAACGAGAACTCGCTTAGCCGCTGGGGATTCGTCTTGAAGATTGCCTTCCGTTCCGGGGTTCCCCATCCGGTAAATACAGCTTCTGCGTCGGTCGCCAATATGAGCAGGTCTGCTTCAATATCCCGGGCAAGAAGGGCCGAGCAGAGATCCTTGTCGATAACCGCTTCCACGCCAATCAGTGTCCGTTCCTTTCCCCGCTCATACATTGTCGGAATTCCGCCACCGCCGGCACAGATGACAACAGCACCTTTGTCGAGAAGCCATTGGATAGGGCGAAGCTCGAAGATACGCCTGGGAATCGGCGACGCTACCACGCGACGCCATTTATTCCCGTCCTGCTTGAATACCCATCCTTTTTGCTGATGAAGCTCTCCGGCCTCGCTTGCGTCGTAAACTGGGCCAACAAACTTGGTGGGATTCTGAAATCCGGGGTCGTTGCCGTCGACCTCAACCATCGTGAGGATTGTTGCCAGCGGCACCTCGAAAGGAAGGACGTTTCCAAGTTCCTGCTCCAGCATGTAGCCGATCATGCCCTCGGTTTCGGCTCCAAGTATATCGAGCGGATAGGCCTCCTCGGGCTTGTATGCCGATCCCTGCAGGGCTAATAACCCGACCTGCGGTCCATTGCCGTGAGTAACCACGATCTGATGCCCGGCGGCGATCGGAGCCATAGCCTCGGCCGCTATCTTGATGTTCTGACGTTGTACTTCGGCGGTCATCGGCTCCCCTCGTTTCAGGAGCGCATTGCCACCTAAGGCGATCACGACGCGCATAGTCAGTCTCCCAGGGTTGCAACCAGCAGTGCCTTGATCGTATGCATGCGATTCTCGGCCTGTTCGAATGCTATGTTCGCTTGCGATTCGAACACTTCGTCAGTGACCTCAAGACCGTCCGACATCCCGTAGTCATCGGAAATCTGCTTTCCGATAGTGGTCTCGGTATCGTGGTAGGCCGGGAGGCAATGCATGAACTTGGTTTGCGGGTTGCCGCTTGCGGCCATCAACTCGGCATTGACCTGATAGGGCGTAAGCAACTGAATGCGTTCTTTCCAGACCTCCTTCGGCTCACCCATCGAAACCCAGACGTCCGTGTGAATGAAGTCAACTCCCTCCACTGCTTCCCTCGGATTGTCCGTGATCATGAGGCGCGCGCCAGACTGAGCCTTAAGTCCTTTCGCGATAGTCTGATATTCGTCTGACGGCCACAGAGATCGGGGACCGCATATGCGCACATCCATCCCCATCAAACAGCCGACAATGAGCAGAGAATGACCCATGTTCGATCGGGTGTCGCCGATATAGGCGTACTTGATTTCGCTGATCGGCTTGTCGCTATGCTCGCGCATAGTCATAACGTCGGCGATCATCTGCGTGGGATGATACTCGTCGGTGAGGCCATTGTAGACCGGCACACCCGCATATTTCGCGAGAGTCTCTACACCGGCTTGTGAGGCGCCGCGGTATTCGATGGCGTCGTACATGCGGCCTAGTACGCGGGCGGTGTCCTTGAAAGACTCCTTGTGCCCGATCTGCGAGCCGGCAGGGTCAAGATAGGTAACATTAGCGCCTTGATCCGAACAGGCAACTTCGAATGCGCATCTTGTACGCGTTGATGTTTTTTCGAAGATCAGGCAAATTTCCTTGCCTTTCAAGTGTTCTTGTTCGGTCCGCGCATATTTCGCGCGCTTCAGATCGCGGGCGAGATCTACGAGGTAACGAAACTCCCGCGGTGTGTAGTCCTGCACGGTCAGAAGCGAGCGATTTCGGAGATTGAAACTCATGTTGCTGCTCCATTTGCTGAAACCCGGTTGCAAAGTCAGTCAGTCGGCTCTCGCCAAATCGGACACGTCATGCAATGACCGCCGCCGCGTCCTCGGCCCAATTCGGAGCCGCGGATTGTGATGACCTCGATGCCTGCCTTGCGGAGCAGGGTGTTGGTATACGTGTTCCGATCGTAGGCAACGACTACTCCCGGCTCGAGCGCGACGACATTGTTTCCGTCGTCCCATTGCTCGCGCTCAGCCTCATAGGTGTTGCCGCCGGTGGCGATAGTGCGAAGCTTGTCGACGCCCAAAGCTTCGGCAACAACTTCGAGCATGGGCCGGTCTTCCTGCAGCACCTCGAAGTTTCCCTGGTCGTCGAGAGGGAAAAGGCTGTAACAACGGATCTGATCTACAACGTCGGCGAAGAGCGTCACCACGTCGCGATCGCAGAATGTGAATACCGTGTCGAGGTGCATCGCCGCCCGGCTCTTCGGCATCAGGCAACCGATGACGCGAGTAGCGGCGCCGGCCTTGAACAACGCCTTGGCAACCTGGCCCACCGCCTGGTAGGTGGTCCGCTCACCCATTCCCACCAGCAGGATACCGTTGCCAATGGGCATGACGTCGCCGCCTTCCATCGTGGCATTGGCAAACTGCTCGTCGGAGTCGCCCCACCAAATGTCGAAGGCCGCGCCCTTGAAGGATGGATGAAACTTGTAGACCGCCCTTTGAATCAGAGTTTCCGCGCGCCGCGCCGGCCAGAACATTGGGTTGCACGTTACTCCGTTATAGATCCAGCAGGACGGATCGCGCTGAAACAATGTGTTGGGGATCGGAGGGACGACGAACTCGGTGGAGTGGAAGGCAGATGCCATGAGAGCCTTGCCCTGTCCTTCCGGAAGGTCTGCAATAGAGATCCCACCGATTAGGAAGGCAGCCAGCCGCCTGGAGTCCATTTCCTCCATCCAAGGACGCATAAGCTCGGCGATCTGGGATCCCATGACGTTCGGGGCGACCCGGCGATCAAGCACGAACTTGCGCGCTTCGGCATCCATCAGAGTGTCGGTTAGAAGGTCGTGCAACTCGAGGACTTCCACACCTCGTTCCTGCATTTTCAGAACGAAATCGTAATGGTCCTTCTGCGCCTCATGCACCCAGACGACATCGTCGAAAAGCAAATCGTGACAATTACCCGGCGTCAGTCGTTGATGAGCCAAGGAAGGTCTGCAGACCATCACCGTTCTAAGCTTACCGACTTCCGAATGGACACCGACAGTACGCATTGGCATCTCCTTCCGCGACACTCAGACTCGCCTGCGTTGGTCGAAATTCGACGAAAGTCGGGCTGGACGGTCATCCCAGTGCTTGCGGAAGAGCATTTTGGCCAGAGCCAAACAGTTCTGCAGCCTGTGGATGCCCGCTCAGTATTTCGCTTGGGATAGAATAGTTCTTTGCGCAAGCGCCGGCATTGATCAGGAACAATTCTCCCGAAAATGTAACTTCGCCGTGCGATCAAGTGCTCGCATGTCCATTCGCGCCAAGGCAGCTCCAACATTGCGCCGGATTTTTTGTCGTTCTTGACCACGATCAACGACTTGTCGTTCGAGACTAACTAAAAATGGTTTTGCGCCAATCGCAGCGAAGGAATCAGAAAATGAGCACGATACCAATCATCCGGGCGATGATGGTGGCCTTCTGTTTATTCCTGGGCGCCGCCGTGCCAGCGGCTGCAGACGAGTATTATGAAGGCATCGACATCAACCAACGCCAAATCGACGGAAAAAGACAGCCCATTAATACTTACCTACTGAAGCGTAGGGCCGCCGCCCAGGAACCGCCTCCATCAACTACGGGCTCCGTGCCAAAGCCGGCCCCAGCAGCGCGCGCACCGAGAACCACCGTTCGCCCGTAACCTGGTGCAGATTGCAGAGCCCCCCACCGCGGATCAGGTCTGACGCTGCAATCGCGGACCGGGCTCGCATAGCCCGTATGCCCATCTGTCAGGGAAGAAAGATGAGGGGTGAGCATTCGGCGCGGCGCACTCGAAGCCGAGATCGCGGCCGTATTGACGCCAGCACGATCTTGATAATCGCGATAAGCCCGGCCCTGGGAGGCGGAAAGATGATGAGAGGGACGACCCTTGCACTTGCGGGCGCAATGACGCTGATGCTGTCGATGCAAGTCAGCGGCTCACTTGCACAAGAACCGACGAAAGCTGCAACCGGTACCGTGGCATCAACCCCGGAGCCGTTGACTGACGACGAACTGGAGGTCCTGGTGGCGCGGATTGCGCTTTACCCGGACGAGCTCGTTGCGCTGATTTCAGCCGTGTCGCTATACCCCTTACAGATCGTTGAGGCGGAGCGTTTTCTTGAGAACCACAAAAAGAAGCCTGACCTCAAGCCGAAGGAAAGCTGGGATGGCAGCGTAATTTCGCTGCTGAACTATCCCGACGTCGTCAAGATGATGAGTGACGACCTTGAATGGACGCAGGCCTTGGGTCAAGCGGTCGCCTATCAGCAGAAGGACGTGCTGATTGCGATCCAGCAGTTGCGCGACGAAGCGGTAGCCAAGGACATTATCAAGTCGGACGACAAGATGACGGTGGTCCAGGAGGGCGACAACATCATCATCCAGTCGGCGAATCCGGAGACTATCTACGTGCCGCAATATCCTCCGGAAATGCTGTACGAGCCCGATTATGCGCCGGTGCCCATCGACTACTATGACACGCCCTATCCCTCCTATTACTACCCGGGCGCAGCCTTTTTTGCCGGGGCGGTCACCGGCGCGGTCTTCGGCGCTATCGTCGACTGGGACGACTGGGGGGTCTGGGGCGGAGACTGGGGCGGCGACATTGATGTGGACTGCGACAATTGCTTCAACAACGTCGGTATAGACGGCAAGGTCAAGTGGAACGACATCGATTGGAAAAATGTCGACCGCAGCAAGCTGAAGTTCGATCGCGACCAGCTCCAGAAGTTGGACAGGACGAACTTAAAAAACAATATCAAGGCGAACGGCGACAACAACATCCGTAACCGCGCCACCGAGATCAATCGCGATCGGTTGAAGTCGGGACCGGGCGGTGGCGCCAGCCAACTAAAGGACGTGCGCAAGAGCACGCTCGAGGGCCTGAAGGCGCAGCCGAGACGGGACGCCGCGGCACGTCCCACCGCAAAGCCCGGCGGCGGACAGGCGGTGGCAAAGGCGAAATCCAGCGGCGCGAAAGCTGGTGTGAACCGCCCCAAGGGCAAGAAGTCCTCGGCCAATCGGCCAGCAGGCAAGAAGAAGATGGCTTCCAAGGCGCAGAACAGGCCGAAAAAACCGTCCGGGCTGGGCAACGTCAACTCCGGCCGGCGGGAGGTGTCTGCCTCACGGCGCGGCGGCCACAGCATGGGCGGCGGGCAACGAGGCGGCGGGCGGCCGCAGATGAGTCGCGGCGGCGGCAGGCCGCCGATGGGAGGGGGCGGCCGCGGCGGTGGTCGCGGTGGCGGCGGCCGTGGCGGCGGCAGGCGGTGAGCGGCTACGGGAGCAGGACTATGATCAAGCTATTACACACACTCCTCGTGGGATCGGCGGCCTCGCTTGCGCCGCTCCTGGGCGCGATCGATGCTGCTCTCGCGCAGGCAGAGGGACCAGCAAGCGTCTACGACTATGCCGCTGCGGAAGAGCCGCCGGTGTTCGACGATCCGGCGAAGGCGGTGGAAGCCTTCAAGTCGGTCCTTGCCGCCAATGATTTCGACGATCTGGCACGACTTCTGGGCCTGAACGCCGCGAAACTGAAGGCGGGCGAAGGATCGATGGAGACCTTCGGTCTCATTCGCGAGGGTGCGGCCCGCAACATTGTCGTGCGCGATCTTGACGGTCGCAAGATCATCGTCATCGGCGACCGGCTCTGGCCACTGCCGTTTCCTATCGTCAAGGACGAGGCCGGCAAATGGGCTTTCGATACCTATGTCGGACTTGAGGAGATCGTCAATCGCCGCGTTGGCGAGAACGAGTTGGAGGCGATCGAGACGGCGCGCGCCTATGTCGAGGCGCAGAGAGACTATGTATCCCAGGACCGCGATGCGGACGGGGTTTTGGAATACGCCCAGAAGCTGATCAGCAGCCCGGGCCAGACGGATGGGCTCTACTGGCCGCCAGACCAGGGGGATGGCGAAAGCCCGGTCGGTGACGCTATCAGCGAGGCCGCGCTGGAAAAGGCAAGGACTGGAGAGGGCTATTTCGGTTACCGGTTCCGAATTCTGACCTCACAAGGCGACAATATCGCCGGCGGCAAATACGATTACACCATCAACGGCAACATGATCGCTGGATTCGCGCTTGTCAGTTGGCCGGTCGCTTATGCGGAAACCGGGGTTAAGACCTTCGTCATCAATCAGCAGGGCATCGTCTATGAACGGGACCTTGGTCCGAGCACCGAGGAAATCGTGCCATTCATAGATCGTTTCGATCCGGATGAAAAATGGAGCGTGGTCACCGATTGAGGATACCGCACATTCAATGAAGCTCGTTGAATCGGCGCCGCGCTCGCGCTGGAAGACGCACATCATATTGCCCCCCGGGCAGACTGCAGGCCAGCACGGGTGTCCGGCTCGGGTAGGTAAAAGATTTCATACCCGCCATCAGAAACAGCCTGGTCGTACCGGCAGGGCTGAAACAAGGAGGAGTAATGTCATGAACGTAACTTCGAAAACGCGCATCGTAGCGGCGACGGCAGTGAGTCTTCTGTGCAGTGGAACGATGGTCCAGGCACAGGACATGAAGAAGTACGGCACCGCAGCAGGCTGGGATATCGTTGTGAGAGGGGACATGGGCCCCGGCTGCCTGATCGCGAAGAAGTTGGGTAACGACATGCAGATTCAGATGGGCATAGACGAGACGACCGGCAGACGCGGCTACATGGCACTCTACACAAAGTTGGCTGCAAACGTTGGCAGTGGCGAGAAACGCGCCGTAATATTCGACGTTGACGGCCAGAAATTCAGCGGGGAGGCAACCGGTCAGCAGCTGGAGGGATTTGATGGAGCTTACGTGTGGGTCAACAATCCAGACTTCATCTACGATCTTGCCAAGATGAAGACGCTGACGATCACGCCGGACGGGCGAAAGCCTTTTGCGCTGAGCCTTGCCGGAACGGACGCTGCAATGCAGGCCATGCGCGCCTGCCAGGAGGCTAACTAAGTAGGTATCGCCCTGCGAGCACACTTGACTGCGATCAATGCGAGAGGATCCATCGAGTGGCATGCTCTGCACACGGTAGAGCATGCATGCGCGCGGTTTGCTCCGTCGCCTGGAGGAGAGCATGGCACCCATACGGGTCAGAAGGCATTGGTCCCGGCCGTGCGCGTCGGTGTCGAGTGCTCGAAGCGACGTTGACGCAGCCTGTTGCCGCATCGAGCATTGTCAATCTCAGATGCGCTGCTGAATTGGTACTTTCTTTCACCTTGATGAAAATCGGCCTAAGTCAGCCCGGAAGGTGTAGCTCCAAATTTGCCGGGAAACCTGATCCGCATGGAAAGGAGCACGGCACCCGCGGAGTGCGCTACCCGCAAGCGAAGGCGATCGAAACAGTTAATGGAGCAGTTTCCACTATTAGATTCCAGTTCCGACATGCCTCTCCGCGCCACACCGGCAACGCAGGTCAGCGCTCATCATTACTAACTTCCTGGGCCCCGCTCTCGAAAGGTTGAGCAAATGTCAGCACCGTCAAGTGGCAAAAGCCTGGGTCTGGCCGCCTGTACCGCCATCGTCGTCGGTAACATGGTTGGCTCCGGCTTCTACCTCTCGCCGGCGGCAGTTGCTCCCTACGGCAATCTCGCTATCGTGATTTGGATCGTGATGGGAGCGGGTGCGATCTGTCTCGGGCTGACGTTCGCACGGCTCGCAAAGCTCTCTCCGGCAGTCGGCGGGCCTTATGCATATACGCGCCTTGCCTATGGAGACTTTCCGGGCTTTCTTATCGCTTGGGGATATTGGATTTCCATCTGGGCGTCCCTGCCCGTTATCGCCGTGGCGTTCGCCGGCGTGGTCATCGATTTTTTTCCGTTCCTCCGCGGGCGCGGAACGGCGACGCTGCTCACGTTGAGCGTGATCTGGCTTGTCGTGCTCGTCAACTTACGCGGCGTCCACGCGGCCGGGCTCTTTTCGGAAATCACCACCTACGCTAAGATGATCCCGTTCGGGGCCGTCGCGCTGCTGGGCCTGTTTTACATCGACTTCTCTCACTTTGCCGACTTCAATCCAAGCGGCCAGCCGCTCCTTCAGGCGAGCGCTGCGTTGGCGCCGCTTACCATGTTCGCCTATCTGGGGCTTGAATCTGCCACGGTGCCCGCTGGCGATGTGCGCGACGCCGAACGTACGATCCCGCGTTCAACGGTGCTTGGAATCGCCATTGCTGTAACGCTGTACGTTCTGGGCACCATTGTCGTTATGGGGTTGGTGCCGAGAGAGGAGCTCGTCCACTCGGTGGCGCCGTTCTCCGAGGCAGCCAGGAGAATGTGGGGACCGGCCGGTGAGCTAGCGATTTCTCTCGCAGTTGTCCTGTCATCAATCGGAGCGCTGAACGGCTGGACATTGCTGATGGGGCAGGTGCCAATGGCGGCGGCGCGAGACGGATTGTTTCCACCGCTGTTCAGCCGGCTCTCGGCGCGACATGTGCCGGCCACGGGGATTGTCGTTTCGGCGACTCTGGCGACGATTCTCGTTCTCGTTCAGGCAGCCGGTTCCGAGGGCTTCTCATCCATTTATCGTCTATTCGTCGGCTTGAGCACAATGACCGCCGTCATACCTTATGCGTTCTGCGCTCTTGCCAGCAGTCTCGTCTCCGCTCGTGTTAGCGGAGGTACTGTAATACCGCGTGTAACCCTTATCGAGCTTGTTGGTTTCACTTTTGCAATTTTCACGCTTTACGGCTGTGGTGCGGAGCCTGTTCTCTATGGACTAGTGCTGTTGTTGCTGAGCATCCCCGTTTACATATGGCAGCGACGGCGGAGCTTCGTGCCGGGTGATTTCGGCCAATGATCCTAGCCGTGACCTGACGCGAAATCGATTGCGATGACTTAAAGCGGATGCGGGCGGAGAACCGCGTGCACTTTTCCTCATCCCGATCGAGGCAAGTAGCAGCGCCTGGTACCGGTGTGTGGTTCGTTCCGTACCTCGAGGGCGATATGTGCAACGAGCAGACCTTCCTTCGGGCTTCCATCGCCGCTACCGTTGTCGTCGCGGCATTCGGAATTATCCTGGGACTTCTGTCCGGATCATTCTCCATCACATTTGACGGCGTCTACTCGCTCGCCGATGCCGGAATGACTGTCTTGGCGCTTTGGGTTTCCAGACTGATTGCAGTATCGGCAACGGGCGGTGCGTTGTCCGGCCGGATGCGGGATCGTTTCACGATGGGGTTTTGGCACCTCGAGCCGATCGTCTTGCTTCTCAACGGTACATTGCTAATGGCCATAGCCGTTTATGCCTTGATCAATGCGCTGACCAGCGTTCTGAAAGGGGGCCATCAGCTCCAATTCGGGTTCGCCATTGCCTACGCTGCCGTCACCGTGTTCGTTTGTGCGATGATGGCGGTGATCGGTGCGCGAGCTAATCGCGGGCTTCGATCGAATTTCATCGCGCTTGATGTCAAGGCCTGGATCATGTCAGGGGGCATCGCCTCGGCGCTGCTCGTTGCTTTCATAATCGGCCATGCGGTCCAGGAAACGGCATTGCATTGGATGACGTTATACGTCGATCCCGTGGTGTTAGCTTTTGTCTGCATCGTCATCATCCCCCTGCCGATCGGTACGGTTAAGTCGGCTCTCGCCGATATCCTGCTGATCACCCCAAACGAGCTCAGGGCTCGGGTGGAGCGCATCGCCGACGAAACGGTGCGGAAGCAGGGCTTTCTTTCTTACCGGGCCTATGTTGCCAGGGTTGGGCGCGCCAAGCAGATAGAGCTTCATTTCATCGTGCCCAGCAACTTTCCTCCTCAACCGGTAGAGTCGTGGGACCAAATTCGAGATGAGATTGGGATTGCTATTGGCGACGAAGGCCACAATCGCTGGTTGACAGTCGCCTTTACCGCAGACGAGAGGTGGGCAGAGTGAGCACGAGCCCTGCCGGCATCGTTGGTGTCGCCGCCGCCGATCCGTCGGTCGGTGCCCGATCGAACACGATTATCCGACCATTCCGGGATGAATATAAGCTCGCGGTCATAGGTTTGATCGGGATCAACGACGCGGCGGCGTCGCGCGTGTACGAATTACAACGAAAGCTTTGAATTCGCCGCCGCGTCCGCAGGAGCCTGGGACCATGGAGTTCTACAAGGCATTCCCCATCGCTGTGATCGATGAAGATTACGAGGGTAAAAGCGCGGCCGGGCGGGGCATGCGCAGCCTCGCAGAGGCGATTGAAAAGGAAGGTTATCGGGTCGTTGCAGGGCTCAGCTATGAGGATGCACGCCGCCTCGTGAACGTCTTCAACACCGAGTCTTGCTGGCTGATTTCAGTCGACGGGACGGAATCAAGTACGACGCGCTGGGAGATTTTAGCCGAGCTGCTCGCCGCGAAACGCTCCCGGAACAACCTGCTGCCAATCTTTCTGTTTGGCGACGATACAACGGCGGAAATGGTGCCGGCGCCCGTGCTGCGCCACGCCAATGCCTTTATGCGTCTTTTCGAGGATTCTCCGGAATTCATGGCGCGCGCGATCGTGCGCGCGGCGCAGAATTATCTTGAGAGGCTTCCGCCTCCAATGTTCAAGGCGTTGATGGAATACACGCTTCACGGCGCCTATTCCTGGCACACGCCAGGGCACGGAGGCGGGGTGGCGTTTCGCAAGAGCCCGGTTGGCCAGCTCTTTTATACGTTTTTTGGAGAGAACACATTGAGGTCGGACATTTCTGTGTCCGTCGGCAGCGTTGGTTCGCTCCTCGATCATGTTGGGCCGATTGGCGAGGGTGAGCGCAATGCCGCTCGCATATTTGGTGCGGATGAGACGCTGTTCGTTGTCGGCGGCACATCGACCGCCAATAAGATCGTGTGGCAGGGTATGGTCACTCGGAACGACCTCGTCCTCTGCGACCGAAACTGCCATAAGTCTATCCTGCACTCGCTGATCATGACGGGTGCAACGCCGATTTACCTGACGCCCTCACGCAACGGCCTCGGCATCATCGGACCGATTGCGAAGGAGCAGTTTACCCCAGAGGCAATCGCGCACAAGATCGCCGCCAGTCCGTTTGCCAGTGAGACGAACGGTAAAGTGCGCCTGATGGTAGTGACAAACTCCACCTATGATGGGCTCTGCTACAATGTAGATGGAATCAAATCGGCGCTCGGCGATGCGGTGGAGGTACTGCATTTCGACGAGGCCTGGTTTGCTTACGCCAATTTTCACGAATTCTACGATGGTTATCACGCGATCTCTTCAACGAAGCCCGCGCGCTCGCAAGAAGCCATCACATTCGCAACCCAGTCCACGCACAAGCTGCTGGCCGCCTTCTCTCAAGCTTCAATGCTTCATGTGCAGCATGCCGTGGCGAAGCAACTCGACATCACACGCTTCAACGAAGCGTTCATGATGCACACATCGACATCGCCGCAATATGGGATCATCGCCTCGTGCGACGTGGCTGCTGCCATGATGGAGCAGCCCGCCGGGCGGGCGCTGGTACAGGAGACCATTGACGAAGCCATGAGTTTCCGCCGAGCCGTCAACGCCGTGCGGACACAGATGCAGGATTCCTGGTGGTTCGAAGTCTGGGAGCCCCCCATCGCGGATCGGGCCCCGAGCGACGCCACGTCGGATTGGCTTCTAAAGCCCGGTGACGCTTGGCATGGTTTCGAAGACCTGGCTGAGAATCACGTTATGGTTGACCCGATCAAGGTCACGATCCTTTCGCCCGGACTCAATGCGGGCGGAGCGATGCTGGAGCATGGTATTCCGGCTGCAGTCGTCACGAAGTTCCTTTCTTCTCGCCGGATCGAAATCGAGAAAACCGGCCTTTACTCTTTCCTGGTGCTCTTCTCCATGGGGATCACACGGGGCAAGTGGAGCACCCTGATCACCGAGCTCTTGAACTTCAAAGACCTCTATGATGCCAATGCGCCTCTTTCACGCGCCCTTCCCGCCCTCGCGGCAGCCCATCCCGATGTCTACCGTGCAATGGGCCTTAGAGATCTTTGCGAGAAAATTCACGACGTGTACCGCAGCGATGGCGTGCCGAATGCCCAGCGCGAGATGTACACCGTGCTGCCCGAAATGGCACTGCGCCCGGCAGACGCCTACAACCGCCTGGTCAAGGGGTGCGTCGAAAGCGTCGATATCGACGAATTGATCGGCCGGACACTCGCAGTCATGATTGTACCCTATCCTCCGGGGATCCCGCTCATCATGCCTGGCGAGCGGATCACTGCAGCCACAGGATCGATCCAGGACTATCTCGTCTACGCCCGGAGCTTCGACAGGAAATTCCCGGGATTTGAGACGGACATCCACGGACTCCGTTTCGTCGCTAACCCGAGTGGACGGAGATATCTCGTGGATTGCATCGTCGAGGAGGGACAAGATGATACCGCGTGATGTGAAGGCTCCGACCGTCCCCATTCCATTCCACAAGCTGCTCAAGGTCGTGGCATTCGTCGACGAAAGCAATCTGGAAACGAAGAGACTTCTTGCGCACATTGTCGCGGAAAATTTCGAAGTCGAGTTGCGCGGCAGCTATAACGCCGACGTGTCCGAGGACGCTTCGGTTGGTGCCTATATTGGGACGGTCGAGGGCGGACGGCTCGAAGATGCCCGCAAGTTCGTCCGTGCGGTCAGAGACATCGGATTCCGCACGCCGCTATGGGCCCTCGCAGACTCCCACGGCATTGCGGACATTGCGGCGATTAAAATGGCCGGTGAAGTGGACGGCTTCGTTTATCTTGGGCAGCAGACACCGGCGTTCTACGCAAAGCAGATCATTTCAAGTCTGGTCAATTACGGCAAGACGCTCCTCCCGCCGTTTTTCGGCGGCCTCATGGCTTACGATGGAGAAGCCAACATCGCGTTCGACTGTCCAGGACACCAAGGCGGTCAGTTTTACCGGAAGTCGCCCGCAGGCCAGCTCTTTTTCAATTATTTCGGCGAAAGCATATTTCGCGCCGATCTTTGCAATGCCGACGTCGACCTTGGCGACCTGCTAATCCATGAAGGGCCGGCGGCCGAGGCGCAGAAGAATGCGGCAAGGATTTTCGGCGCGGACCGGACCTACTTCATTCTGAACGGCACAAGCACATCGAACAAAGTGGTTACGAACGCGGTACTGCGCGCAGGCGACCTCGTGTTGTTCGACCGCAACAATCACAAATCGCTTCATCAGGGCGCGCTGGTGCAGGCGGGAGCGATACCAGTTTACCTGCCGACCTCACGCAACTCGTTCGGGATGATCGGTGCCGTGGACTGGGACGCCTGGGACGAAGCGAGCCTGCGCCGGCAGATCGAAAGGCATCCCCTGGTCGAGGACAAGACGCGAGCCAGTGCAGAGCGACCGTTCCGACTCGCCTGCATCCAACTTGCGACCTATGACGGCACTATTTACAACGTCCGCAAGGTGTTGGAACAGATCGGACACCTGTGCGACTACGTACTCTGGGACGAGGCGTGGATCGGCTACAACGCTTTCCACCCGTTGTTTGAAAACCACAGTCCGATGCGGATCGACACGCTTGATGCCGAAATGCCGGGGTTGTTCTCAACGCAATCCGTCCACAAGCAAGGGGCGGGCTTTTCGCAAGCCTCGCAGATTCACAAGCGCGACGAGCACATCCGTGATCAGCGCCGCTACGTCGAACATAAGCGCTTCAACGAGTCGCTTCTCATGCATGTTTCGACTTCACCATTCTACCCGCTATTCGCCTCGTTGGACGTCAATGCCAAGATCCACGAGGGCAAGGCTGGTGAAATGCTCTGGGATCGCTGTATCGAGCTGGGTATCGAGGCACGCAAGAAGCTCAGAGAATTCACCCGGTACTACGAGTCGTCGGGTGCGGGGCCCCAGGAGCAGTGGTTCTTCGACCCCTTCGTACCCGATGTGGTCACGATCTCGGGCTCCAAACATACCGAGGATGTTGTCGAGTCCCGTTGGGAGGCGCTCCCGACGGAGGTCATCAAACGGGAACAGCAGTGCTGGCGCTTCCGTCCAGGGGCTTCATGGCATGGATATTCCGGCTACTCCGATGGCTACGCAATGGTGGATCCAAACAAGCTTACGCTTCTCACTCCAGGCATAGACCGTGCGACCGGGGAGTATCGAGACTTCGGCATCCCAGCAACGATCGTTGCCAATTATCTTCGCGAACAGCGCATCGTTCCCGAGAAGTGCGACCTCAACAGCATACTGTTTCTGCTCACACCTGCCGAGGACGAGAGCAAGCTCAACACGCTGATAGCCAAGTTGGTGAAGTTCAAGAACTTATGGGATCGGGACGCACCTTTGGCCGAGGTTCTACCAACCGTGTTTGCGGCGAACAGAGAGCGCTATGCAGGATACACACTCCGGCAGGTCTGCGCAGAGATGCACGACTTCTATCGGCAAGCAGGGGTCAAGGAATTGCAGCGCCTCTGCTTCAGGGCGGAGAGCATGCCCGAGCCCGCAATGACGCCGAAAGCGGCTTATGAAGCCCTCGTGGCAAACGAAGTTGATTATGTGGCACTCGACGAGGCTTTCGGCAGGATTTCGGCCACGCTCGCGTTGATCTACCCGCCGGGCATAGGCGTCATAGTCCCCGGGGAGCGCTGGGACGAAAGGGCGCGGCCGATGCACAACTATTTCCTGGCATTCCAAGAGTCCTTCAACCGCTTCCCCGGCTTCAATTACGAGGTCCAGGGTGTGTTTCAGGAGCGCGTTGACGGCCAGATCAAATTCTACACCTACGCCGTGCGCGAGTAATCGCCTCTTCCGAGGGAGGATCAGGTCATGACTGAACATTCGCTCAACGTTGCCATGGAAGCTGCGTCGAAGAAGAAAATGAACCTGGTCCAGCTCACCTTTATCGTTGCGGTGAACATGATGGGCTCGGGAATAATAATGCTGCCGGCGAACATGGCGCAGGTCGGCGCCATTTCACTTCTGTCCTGGCTGGTGACCGCGGTCGGGTCGATGGCGATCGCTTACGGATTTGCACAAGCCGGTCTATTCAACCAGCGTCCCGGAGGGATGTCGGCTTATGCGGAGGATGCCTACGGTAAACCTGGCTATTTCCTCGTTTTCTTACTCTACTTTCTTTCGCTCGCTGTCGGCAATGTCGCGATTGGCATTTCGGCCGTCGGCTATCTCGCCGGGTTCTTCCCGTGGCTGACGTCCACGCCGATTGCGACTTGCGTGAGCCTGATCATCCTCCTGTGGCTTACGACTGTAGCCAATTTTGGCGGGCCGCGCGTCACGGGCCGTATCGGGTCAATCACGGTATGGGGAGTGATCCTCCCCGTAGGGCTGCTCTGCGTTATCGGTTGGGCATGGTTCAGTTCGGAGGTTTTCGCGGCTGCCTGGAATCCCAATGGGCTGACCCTCGTTCAAGGCATGGGATCGAGCATCTCGCTGACGCTCTGGGCATTCCTGGGGATGGAATCGGCTGCACAGAACTCCGATGCGGTGGAAAATCCCAAGCGGGACGTTCCTCTTGCCTGCCTGTTCGGGACACTCGGTGCCGCTATTATCTACATTCTCTCGACCACAGTCATTCAGGGTATCGTGCCGAACGCTGAGCTTGCCGCGTCGACGGGACCGTTCGCGCTTGCCTTTGCCACGATGTTCAACCCCGCCATCGGATCAGTCGTCATGGCGCTGGCTGTTCTCGCCTGCGTCGGCTCGCTACTCGGCTGGCAGTTCACCATCGCGCAGACCGCGCGGGCCGCCGCGGACGAGCGCATGTTTCCGTCCCTTTTTTCGCGGGTGAACGAGATGGGTGCGCCCGTAACCGGGATGATCGTCATGGGCGTTGTTCAGTCTCTGCTGGCGCTCATGACGATTTCACCCACGCTCAACGAGCAGTTCGCAGCGCTCGTCAATCTGGCGGTCGTCACCAACGTGCTTCCCTACATTATCTCCCTTTCCGCACTCTTCGTCATGATGAGGGCGGCTGGCGTTGCAGAAAGCAAGTTCCGCTTGAATTCTTCGATCGCGATCGTGGGCATGCTCTATAGCGTCTTTGCGATTTATGCGTCCGGAAAGGATGCCGTGCTGGGCGGTATGCTCGTGACTGGAATTGCCTTCATCATTTACGGCCTTATCGCGCCTCGCTTCACCCCAAGACCGGGAAATGTGAAGACAGCGTGAGGTCAAGAGAAGCGTTGGGAGGATGCAACATGCAAGCCGCACCGGGCGAAGGACGTCAAACGGGACGACGGATAGTCAGATTTGGGCTGACGCTAGGAGCAGTGACCGTCAGCATGTGGGCGAGCGCCGAAGCACAGACGCTTGATCGCATCCGCAGCAGCAACACCGTCAAACTGGGCTACGATGCGACCGCGCGCCCATTCTCGTTCAAGGCCGAAGGGGAGAGCGCGACCGGCTACGCCGTCAGCCTGTGCATGGAGGTGGCCGAGGAACTGAAACGTGAACTTGGGATTGCCGATCTTGCGGTCGAGTGGATTGAGCTCACCAGGGAGGCTGCCGACCACGCCATACGACAAGGTTCGGCCGATCTCTTCTGTGGTGCGTCACCCGTGACCTTGACGCGCAGAAAAGAGGTTTCGTTCTCGATAGCGATCTTTCCGAGCGGGACGGGTGCAGTACTGAATGCGAGCGCACCCCTTGCGCTGCGCGAGGTTCTGACGCAGGGTCGCCCCTCTGACCGGCCCATTTGGCGGGGATCCCCTGCAAGAACCGTACTCAATCAGAAGACATTTTCCCCGATCGCAGGTACTACCAGTGAGGATTGGCTTGCGGAGCGGATAAAGACATTTCAGCTTTCAGCGACAATCGCTGCTGTGGAGAGCTATGATCAGGGAATCGCCAATATTCTGGACGGCGAGTCCGACGTACTCTTCGGCGACCTGCCGCTCTTGCTCGACGCCGCCGCGCGCGGCGAAAATTCCGGCGATCTCATCGTACTGAAGCGCCATTTCACCTACGAACCGCTTGCGCTTGTGCTGGCGCGCAACGACGAGGATTTTCGTGTCGTCGTTGACCGAGCGTTGAGCCGCACCTACCGATCGGAAGATTTCCCGGCATTCTTCAGCGAGTGGTTCGGACCTCCCGACGATACGATCGTGACCTTCTTCCGGCAAACGACATTGCCTGAGTGAAGCGCTTCCACGAGAGCCTCTCCTGGAACCCCGTTGCGGTCAAACGTCCTTTCGTCGAGCAACGGCGCAATGATGAGATCGGGTGGTTCGTCGTCAGTCCTCGGATCATGCTTAGTAGTTGCGTAACGGCGAAATGCAGTTTGCCCCGTTTGCGTCATGCACTCGGAAACCAAGTCACGAGCCCTTCAGGGCCGGAGGACCATACGGATGCGCACTTTCGAGGTGAAAAGGTCCACCAAGCAGTCGCGATCTGCAATTGAAACGGTCTTACGGGAGCTTCGACGATCTCCACTCCTGGCGTTGATCTTGTTCGTACCTGTGGTCATTCTCCTGGAGCGGATGGCTCCGAAGGCTCATACGTTATTGTTTTTCATGGCGATCGCAGCGATCGTACCGCTCGCTGCGCTCTTGAGCCGCGCCACGGAATCGGTGGCGGCAAAGACCGGCGATGCGGTCGGTGGCCTGCTCAATGCCACGCTCGGTAACCTGACGGAGCTCATTATTACGCTCGCCGCTCTGCAGGCCGGGCAGTATCTCCTCGTCAAAGCCTCAATCGCGGGCGCAATCGTCACCAATAGCCTTTTCATGTTTGGAGGCGCTTTTCTCATCGGCGGCCTGAAACATCATCTGCAGGAATTCAACAGGGTGAATGCACGTTTTCAGGCGAGCCTCCTGTTCCTTGCGACGATTGCAATCCTGGTACCCTCGCTCACGAGCGGCTTGGACCGCACCCCGGCAGCGGAATTTTCCCAGCAGTTGAGCCTAGGATTGGCGATCCTGCTCATAGCCGTCTACGGACTTGGCATGGTGTTTTCCCTGAAGACGCACAAGGAACTGTTTGCAAGCGTCGGTCAGGCCGAGGCGGGAGAGGAGCCTTGGCCGCTTTCGATCGGGATCGTCGTTTTGATTGTCGTCACGCTCCTCGTCGCAATGGTCAGCGAGATTTTCGTCGGGTCGGTGCAAGCTGCCGCGCAACATCTAGGACTGACACCGGCCTTCGTTGGTTTCATAGTCATCGCCCTGGTTGGCGGAGCTGCGGAAATGACCACGGCGTTCTCAGCGGCGCGCGCAAATCGCCTGGACCTCAGCGTTGGCATCGCGCTGGGCAGCGCTGCGCAGATCGCTCTGTTCGTTGCGCCGGTACTCGTCCTTGTCAGCTACTTCATTGGGCCCCAGCCGATGTCGCTCGAATTCTGGCCCGGCGCGGTGGCAATGATGCTGGTGGCGACCATGGCGGCGACCCTTCTGTCCAATGGCGGGCACGCAGCGTGGTATGCGGGCGTCATGGCACTGGCGGTTTACGCCATATTTGCGTTGACGCTGTTCCTCTTGCCCCCAGGAGTGACCCAATGAGCGAGAAAGTGCCGGGTAATGGCGGCTCGAAGCATTTGTTCTACGGCGTCCTCAATCCTGTTGACCGCTCCAACGAGGTGCTCTTTGGATTGATCATGGTCATGACGTTCACGAATTCGCTGAGCACCACGGATGCAGGACGAGCGGATGTGCGGTCAATGCTGGTTGGAGCTGTCGGCTGCAATCTGGCGTGGGGTATCATCGACGCCGTCATGTACTTCATGAGCTCGATGGCTGAGCGCAAGCTTTCGGAGCGAACGGTTCACCGTGTGCGGACAGCTGATGACGTTAAAGCGGCTCGCGGTATCGTGGCAGAGGCACTGCCGGGCATCATTCTGCCAGCGCTTTCGTCCGAAGACCTGGAACGGATACGCCGGCACCTGGCCAGCCTCCCTGACGATGAGGTGCGCGCGCGACCCACCACGCGTGATGTCATCAGCGCGCTAGGTGTCTTTCTGTTGGTCTTCTTTTGCACATTTCCGGTTGTGTTTCCGTTCATCGTCATGACAAACGCCCTGGCCGCAGTGAAGGTGTCCAACGCGATAGCCACTGCTTTGTTGTTTCTGGCCGGGTATACTCTGGGACGTCACTCCGGCAACCCAGTGGGTCTGGCGCTTGCGATGGTCGCGATCGGTTTGATTCTGGTGGCCTTAGCCTCGGCCCTCGGGGGATGACACGCAAGTCCAGCATCGCTTTGAGCCGTTCCAGTTTAAATGGAAACGATTCTGCCGGCTCGAGCGAGTGGAGTGTTTGCTCGGCTGCCCGGCTGCCGCGCGCGTCGTAGCCGAAGATACGGCAAGCCGCCGACGACCGCAGACGCACAGCGCCGGACGTGCTCAGAAGAGGTTTGGCACCGTGCGGCGGCGCGTATCTCCTTCGAAATCAGCCGGCCGCTTCTGACGCTTGCCGAGGTCGGGTTCCTCGAACTTCACCCGTTCGTAGGGAATAGAGGAAAGAATATGAGCGATACAATTCACGCGCGCCTGCTTTTTATTATCCGATGGGACGATCCACCATGGCGCATCGTCGGTGTCTGTCATCCTGATCATCTCGTCATAGGCTCGAGTGTAGTCCCACCAGCGGCGATAGGATTCGACATCCATCGGTGATAGCTTCCACTGGCGCAGCGGATCATTGATGCGTTGCCGGAATCGGCGGTCCTGTTCCTCCTCGCTTACATCGAGGAAATATTTAAGCAGCACTATTCCGCTTTCAATCATCGCTGCCTCGAACCGGGGAGCGATCTCCAGAAAGCGCTTTGCCTTCTTCTCCGAGCAGAAGCCCATTACGCGCTCGACGCCGGGTCTGTTGTACCAGGAGCGGTCGAAGATCACGACTTCGCCGGCCGCGGGAAACTGTTGTATATAGCGTTGCATGTAAATCTGCGTCTTCTCACGATCCGTCGGGGCAGGTAGGGCCACGACACGAAAGACGCGTGGGCTGACTCGCTCAGTGATCCGTTTTATCACGCCGCCCTTGCCGGCTGCGTCTCGTCCCTCGAAGACGATGACGATCCGAGCCCCTGTCTTCTTCACCCAAGCCTGCAAATGAGCAATCTCCTCCTGCAATCGGGCCAGCTCTTTTGCATAGTTTCCACCGGACCGCGTTTCCGAGGCCTCGGTCGCAGCGGATTTCCTGTCCTCCGCTTTGTTCTTTTTCCTGTCGTCGGTGTGCTTGTCCATTGTCCCCTCCTCTATTGCATAGGGGTCGCTGCCCCGATCGGCATTAAATCTGCGGTTGAGTGCTCGACAGGTATTGGCGTCTGCGCTGGGCGCCGCGGAGCCGACCCTCCTCAATGGCCCTTGAAGACCAGCGTCTGGACCGGCAAGAGCAGGGCCTGAAGCCTGAGGATCATGGCGTGCACCAATCCCACCGCATCGACGACGTGCAGAAATAGCCAGTGCGGTGTACTGATGCCGGGCGCATGTAGTGCATCGTGATTGCTCGTGTACGCGTTGGCAATGCAACTGCTTCCAGGTGGTACGCCGCTGAACTGTCCCTCGTAGAGCGGCTCCAGATAGGCAGTCAGCGTGCCAGGACTGGCAAGTTGCTGCGCGTCGACGAGCTGGTCGGTCGGACGAATTTGGCCGGCGGCGATGACGTCCTGCACCTCGGTCACCACCATCGGGATGATGGTGAACGGCTTGCCGATACAGGTCGCCTCGGCAATCATCCCGGCCTTCATCACCTGTGCCTCGATCTGGCCGAAGCCAGCGATCAGGCCAATGCGGCGTTGCTCGGGAACCAGGATGCCGGCCGAGCGAATCATCGGATTGACAATATCTCCAGCTCGGAGCGCGAACTGCTGGACTACGCCGGCGGTTCCAGCCCGTACGATCGTCTTGTCGAGCTCCACCTGGGCTTGGGTCAGCGCCGCTTCAGCGCTCGCCTTCTGCGCCGGCAGGAGTGAGGCGATTTTCGTTTCCAAGGTCCGCTTGTTGGAGATCGACGCGGCACGCGCACCATCGCGACCGTCGACAGCGACCTGAAGGCGCTCGATTTCGCGCCTTGCGACGATGTTAGGGTTGCGCTGGTTCAATTCGACCTGCGTCTCGAGTTCATTCAGCGCCTGGAGATAGTCGCCCTCGGCTTGGGCGATAAGTCCGTCGGCGGAGGCCAGTTCGCTCTGCGCAACAATTGCCTCTGCCTCGATCTCGGCGACGCGTCGGCGGGCGGTCTCAAGTGCTGCCTGTTGCTCGGAATCGTCGAGGCGGAAGAGGGGAGCACCGGCAGAAACCTTCTCGTTGAGGTCAACATAAACCTCTGCTACTCGCCCGGTTGATTCGGGCATGATCGTTACCGTGCGGAACACCGCGGTGACGTTGCTGGTAGATGGATGGAAGTAGAAGATCATTGTGATCAGTGAAATGGTGAGGATAAGGCAAGCCGTTATGCCGTATCGGAGCTCAAACCACATGGAATAGAGATTTATCTCACGGCCGACACGCTTGCCCTGGACATAGCGGCGGACGAGGTAGTCCGGAAAAATGGTGAGCAGCGAGCAGATCAGGAATTCCAGCACAATTTTCACCCCCTCCGTTCCGCCTTATCGTCACCTGCCACGGCCTCTATCTCGAGCGGCACCCATTGCGGCGGGCTTGCGTGGGATTCGTTGGCTCGCGGGGGCATCGCCGCCGGCTGGGCACTCGTCCCGGGTTCGTCGGTTCCATCGTGGCGGTCGGCCATTTTTGCCAGAGAGCGAGCGATCGATTCGACTGGAGACGAGAAGTTCGGAAATTCGACCATGGCAAGTAGGAGAGCCGCAATCCAGAACAAGTGATTGTGGGTGAAGAGCGCGATCAGCGCCAAGACGCCGACGATCTGCAACTGCACTTTGCTGGCGCCATGCGCCATGTGCTCGGGCAAAGCGTGCAGGCGCAGGTAAAGGATGCCGACCACAAAGATCATCAGCAAGACGAAGACGATCATCACGTTGAAGAGAACGTCGGTCTGACCCGGCGCGGTGATGAACGGCGGCAGATGGGCAACCGCAGCCGGATGCAAGGAATCTTCCATCTCTGCGCTCCCCCTTCCTATAAAGTGGCAGAAGCCGCTAGCTGCGGCAAAAATGCTTGAACCTAAGGCAAGTAGAGAAGGGGACTAATCACCTCAATTTCCTTAAGTCTAATATTACGCCAGAATGCGTCGGTGGCATTGATCGTGGTCAATATCGATAGGTAACTTGCGGGCAGTCCCGTCAATTCCTCATCATTCACGCGCTTGTAAAACCTGCCATGAGCGAAGTTCTGTGTACGACGAAACGCGCAAAGCCGGAACGTTGATTGACGTATGCTACGGTATGTTACTGCTGTGCTACCGATAAGCGGCGTACGATCAACGATCATCTTTTGCTGCATGAGGGTGAGCTGGCCCCCGCGACGGAACGATCGGTGCGGAAGACAGGACTTGCGTTGCTCCAACTGAAATGGCCCTGTGCGACCGGATCGAACGCACAAGCCTCAGAAACCAAGCGGATGAGCTTTTGTTTCCGGCATTACAGGCGAGGTGCGCCATGGACGACAATCCATCATCCCAAAGAAACCCGGACCCGGTTAATCCCGCCGCGCGGCCGTCTATCGAGCCGCGAATCACGGAGATCGCGCGGATCGGCCTGGTTGGACTTTTCGCCTACTGGTCTTTTACCTTGATCGCGCCGTTTGCGATTATTCTTATCTGGGCCGCGATCCTGGCTGTAGCCCTTTATCCCGCCTATGCTGCGCTTTCAGCTATTCTCGGCCACCGGCCCCGCGTGGCGGCGCTCGTCATCACAATGCTGGGGCTGCTCGTTATCGTCGCTCCGCTCGCAGCCATTGCGATCAGCTTTGCCGAGGGAATACAGGTGGTGCTTGCAAGACTCAATGATCGATCTCTGCTGATTTCGGCGCCGCCCGACAGTATTCGCAGTTTTCCGCTTATCGGCGAGCGCATCTATTCCGTCTGGAGTATGGCTTCCGACAATCTTGAAGCCGTATTGCAACAGATCAAGCCTTCGCTCCTGCAAGCCGGCAGCAAGGCGCTCGGCAAAATCGCGTCGATCGGTGCCGACCTGCTCAGCTTTGTGGTTTCCGTTCTTGTCGCCGGTTTTCTCTTCGGGTCCGGAGCACGGCTGGCAAACAGTGCGCAGGGATTTGCGAGCAGAATGGGTGGGGATAGAGGCGTTGGCTTTCTGCAACTGGCAGCGGCAACGATCCGCAACGTGGCGCGGGGTGTGATCGGTGTCGCCCTCTTGCAAGCCTTTCTCTGCGTTTTGATCCTCAGCCTTTTCAAAGTTCCTGCACCCGGTGCAATCGCCTTCGTCGTCCTTATCCTCTGCATCATTCAGATTGGACCAGCGTTGGTTCTGCTGCCGGTAATCGTCTGGGCGTGGACGTCAATGGAGTTCGGGATGGCTGCCTTGTTTACGATCTTGCTGATACCCCTCCTCATCATCGATAATGTCATGAAGCCAATCCTGGTCGCGCGCGGACTTTCCACACCGACACTCGTGATTTTGTTGGGTGTGCTCGGCGGCACGCTTTCTTACGGATTGATAGGACTTTTCCTGGGGCCAATCGTTCTCAGCGTGTTCCACAGTTTACTATTAATCTGGATGAACACGGACACCGTAGGATCGGAAGGGCTGCGGCTGGGGGCATCCAGACTACCGAATCCGACGTGAAAAGACGCAGTCCTGTTGTCCTGTTCCCCTTGGGGCGATACCTCATTTTCCGGGAATCGATACGCCCGCCTGACGCAAACCCTCTATGAAATGCTGCTGGTCTTCCGGGCGGTGAATTCGTAATGCGACTTCGTTGCGTGCGTTCTCGAGGAAGCCAGGCACGTTGGTTTCAAGCCATTCTCTCTCGGTACGAGCCAAATCCATCTTGCCGAGCTTTCCAAGGATGGCAAGCAATATGACATGGTAGATAGGATTGGCGTGAAGGTCCGCCGATCGGGCCCACCGTTCGGCGGCGACGTAGTCGTGTTCAATATAGCGACAGACCGCGAGCGCGGCCTCGAAATATCCAACCGGCCCGGGATTGCTCGCTACGGTTTTCGATACAAGGTCGCACCCCGAACGCCACTGACCAGACAGGGCGAGCCGGAAACCATATTCGCCCGAGAGCTCAGTGTCGTTGGGATTGATAGCATAAGCGCGCGCGCCGACCGTCAGGGCAGCGTTAACTTCGCCCCGGAAAAATAATGTAAGCATCTCCGCCTGCAGTGCGCGAACGTTCTGAGGGTCAAGTTCCACCGCACGCGCCGCAGCCTCGATCGCGTGCGCGAGCGACACGGTCGTCGATCGGTGCAGACGATATCGAAAGCGAAGCTCGTCAACATAGGTCAGTGAGAGTAGTGCCCATGCCGTCGCATAATCGGGAAACTGTGTCGTTGCTTGCTGAAGACACTCTTGAACGGTGGCATGTGTCTGCGGATTCAGATCGCCCCGATACCCGTAGTAGGCCAGGGTGCACGCATAAGCCTGCCAATCGTCCGGGACAGAGCGCATGAAGTGTGTGGCGTTGGCCTGGAAAACAATGCCGTATGGTTGTGCGATGGCGCTGGCCACTGCAGCAGCGGCGTTCTGCTGCAACTCGATGATCTTACGCGGCTGTAGTACTTCGTCATAGGTGTTCGCCCACACGACTGAACCATCGGAATGCTGGACTAACCGTATGCCCAGCCGAAGTTTGTCGCCATCGAGCCGGACCCGGCCTTCTAACGCAAAGGCCGGGTATTCCCTTTCGGCGATATGAGGGTTCGGGGCTGCCGGCCCGGCGACCACAACAATCTCCTTGAACTTGGCGATGTTGCTGATGACCTCATCTGTTAGCCCGCGTGTGATCATCGCCGATTGGGGCGTTTGTGAAAGGTCTTCAAACGGCATCACCATCAGCTTCGGAATGCTTGGTCGAGTGCCGCCAGGCTTAGTGAGGCTCTCGATTGTCGTTGCCGCGGAGCCGAAAAATGCATTTGCTAGCAAACCGCATGTCAGGAGACCCACTGTGGCCACACTGACCCACAGCGCGGTCTGCTCAAGCGGCATGGAACGCGACTGAACGTTTGCGGCCTGTCCGGAGCTTAGCTGGTACGGCGCACCGTCCCGTTTTTCGAAGGCGGGCGCGTAGCCGCCCTTGGGAATTTTAATCACGATCGGATCGTTGCTCCCAGCAACGAAATAATAGCGCTCGAGGGCGCGTCGGATACGACCTGCTTCGATCCGTACGACTGGATCCGTTTGAGCATCGAAAGAAGAATCCCGCCCGAACACTTCGGTGGCGATGGAATAGGCCTTTATCCGGTCGGCACGACCCGCAATTGCCTCTCCGACAATGTAGGCCAGGAATTTGCGCGCTCGGTCCGGCACGTCGAATTCGGCGCTTAACCGTATTCGATCGAGTTGTGAAAGAATTTCCGTGTTCGTAGGGAGAGCGGTGGGCGATCCGGCTCGGACGCTCCCCCTGTCAGCAATTGTCATGTCCGCCCCTCATGGGCAAAACGTAGGATTGCAAAAAACTGCCCCGTATACTCTCGTATATTACGTCCATACCCCGGCAGAGCGCAATACAATCCGACGAGATAAAAAACATCTTTGAAACCAAAGGTGGAGGCAGCGCAATGAATGGGGAACCGGACTGGAAACACTGCATGGCAGCGGCATTGCGGCGGTTTCCGGCGCGCTCCTTGCAAATCAGGGAGTTGTCGATGCGCGATGAGGACTTCAGGGGAATGTGCGAGGATTTTGCAGCCGCTGAGAACGCACTCGCGGCCGTCGATCAGCTTCCTTTGCATATTCGCGAGGAGCGCCGCGCCGAGTTCAAGGGGCTGATAGAGAGCTTGGCAGCAGAGATTGCAATAGCGCTTGGCCCGGCGGACGGGTCCATTTGACTGAAGGCATTTTGCCTGCTCATCCGAAGGGCAGCGTTCTTACGCGGGTTAACGACAGGGAACAGCGGCGGGAGCCTGGCGAAACGGGCGGCCCAAAGTTCTGGGAGTGGAGCAATGAATACCTCGATATCGGCATCCTGGGGCAGGTATATAAATGCCATTCCCCCGCGGTCAGGCGAGGCGGCGTTGGCGCCGCTCAGCAGCTTCGTTGACGGACAGTGCATTTACTCTTTCGGAGAACGCGCCGATCAAGTCTATCAGGTCGAATTCGGCGCTGTCCGCGTCTATAGGCTAGCCGCGAATGGGAGGCGACAGATCCTTGCATTCCATTTTGGTGGCAACTGGTTTGGCCTGCAAAGTCGGGACCGGCACAGTTCGAATGCAGAAGCGATTGGGGTCACCGGCGTAAGATGCATCAGCCTTCAGGAAGAACCGCTCTTTCGGCCAGCTCTATTCTCCGCGGCGCTGGATAACGTCTCCGCCGCACAAGAGCATCAGCTCGTCATCGGTCGTCAAAGTGCGATTGAGCGCGTCGCGGCATTCCTGCTCGAGATGTCGGAGCGCTCGGGCTATTCACGCAGGTTCGAGCTGTCCATGTCCCGTGTCGATGTTGCGGACTATCTCGCGCTGACGGTTGAAACGGTTTCGCGCTCGCTGACAAAGCTGAAGCACAGGGGCTTCATCGAGTTGCATGGCGCTCGCGGGATTGAACTCGTGGGATATCGAGCCCTTCAGAATTTATGCCTTTAGTGGTTGCTTAAGATCGCATGACGAGGGGCCCCCAATATCGCGCCAAAGCAAATCAAGTTAGCGGAAGGCTCCCGGCTCGAGCATCTTGTCGCTGTAAGGGGAAGGGATCTTTGGCGCTCCAACGTGGAGAAAAGGCTTTCCAACCGCCCTATGGCAGTCGTTGCATTCGGTTGTCATCAGGGCGAAGGACTGCTGAAATTGCTCGTCACTTCTTGCGACAATGGCCTCTTCGATCAAATTTGCGATCTTTTGCGCGTTAGCGAAATCGAAGTTGGACTTGTCAGGATGATGGCGAGAAACGTCATCGAAGCCTGTCTTTACCTGATCCAATTGATAGCCGGCCAAAGCCCAGTTTCTTAACTTGACTGAGTACCAAAGCTTAGAGCGGCTGAGATCTATTTTATTCATGATCTCGCCAACGCTGGGTACGTATTTGCTGGGCTGGTCAGCTGATTTGCCCGGTTGGCCAGCCGTTCCATCGGAGCTGTCCAGTAGGAGCACCAGAGCGGCTACCGGAATTGCCCACGTTGCTCGCATCCCGATCTCCAATTTTTTTGGATATAGGACCGTCAGAACGGATCCTGTAGTTTCCCAGTAGCGCAGGACCGATGTGCCACAACCGGATGGCGAAATAAGTAGCTGCCCGGTCGGCGCGTCGGCGACGCTCGTTCGGTGGCTCAAGTTACTCCGCATGCCGAATAACTCTACGCTCTCATTCCGGTTGAGTCGTTGATTGTGATCAACAATGGTCAAATTGCACCGGAAAGGCTGCCGTCCGCCTTTTTGCACATCAAAGCTCTTCATGAAGGTCTGTGACCGGCGTGCACTCTCCAGCCAAATGAAACTTGATACGGTGTCGCACTTGAAAATAGAACGTACCCTGGCGAATTGTTCCGGACGATGGAAGGTTGACTTGCACCGTGAACTGAAGCGCAATACCTTTCATGATGCCGAGTTTCCGGAATACAGCGGCTATTACAACGGCATCGCCAACGACATCTCCAAGGAGCGTCGGCGACGGCTGCGCAAGCCAGCCGCCACCCTGAATTACGCGAACTGTCATTGAGCAGCTGAAGGCACTTTGGTCGCCGGAGCAGATCGCTGGCCGCCTGCTTGCCGACGTGTGAGCGCCCTGCGTGTCTGCACGGAAACGATCTACCGCTTCATTTATGGCAAGGAAGATTATCCGCTGCAGCTCTATCAGCATCTGCCGGAAGGCCGTCGTAAGCGCCGCCCACGCCGCTCCCGCAAACCCCGTGACGGCTCGATCCCGTTGGACTGCAGGATCAGCCAACGCCCTGATTTCATTGCCGATCGCTCTCAGTTCGGCCACTGGGAGGGTGATCTCCTGATCTTCCGGCGCGACCTTGGTGAAGCCAATGTCACCTCGCTGGTCGAGCGCAAGAGCCGCTACACGGTGATGATCAAGAATGGCAGCCGTCACTCTCGTCCGCTCATCGACAAGATCATCGATGCCTTCTCACCGCTACCCGCCTTTGCCCGGCAGAGCTTCACCTTCGACCGTGGTACCGAGTTTCGCGGTTTCAAGGCTTTGGAAGATGGACTCGGCGCCAGGAGCTGGTTTTGCGATCCAAATTCACCGTGGCAGAAAGGCGCAGTCGAGAACACCAACAAGCGCATCCGCCGCTTTGTGCCAAGCAATACGGACCTGTCCGCGGTCAACCAGCCGCAACTGGTCGCCCTCGCCCATCATCTCAATTCACTGCCCAGGAAGTGCCTTGGTTACCGCACCCCCGCCGAGGTGTTCATGGCGCATTTGCGCGATTGCGGGTAATCCTCTACCTTCCACTCGTATTGTTGCACTTGGATCAGATTCTCCCTCGCTCGTTCAATCCTGATCTACTATAGTACGGGCGTGCGAGACACGGACACGCTAGAGAAACTGTTGCGCGCGCTTCCCCTAGGGGGCAAACCGCCGTTCACTATGCACTGAGGTTGCCCCGCTGCTTGATGGCGAGGTCGCCATATATTCGCCCCAAAGAGAGACCAGTATTCCGGTAGTATTGGATAGATACTATTCCTTCCTGTTGAGTAACGCTCGGGGCGGCCGGAGTTCTTCTCCGATCAATGGCTGTCCCTAGCTGCCGTGATGGCGGAAGCCAGCGACGACCGCGTGCGTTCACGTGTCGAAAATAAGTCGGTCTTTTACAATCTGACGGGAGAATCCTATGGCACGGCTACCTAGCATGGCAGCGGCAGCGCTTGCGCTTGCCTCTTCCTTCCCCTTGATCTGTGTAACGACAACCCCGGCCTCTGCACAGTCGTTGAGTGCGGGGGACGACGGCGGAGACATCAGCGCCAGCGACGTGCGCGACTTCCTGCGGGATGCCCTTCGCGCCCGCAGCGATCGGCGCGATCTGATCCGGGACCTTGTCCCCGAGCGACAGGACCGTCGTGACGAGCTCTTAGATCTTCTCGGAGACGGCGGCGATCTGATGGGCGACCGCGGCGACCGGCTCGAGCGGCTTCGGGACCTCCTTGCCGCGCGGCGGGACCGCCGTGATGACCTGATGGAACTGATCGGCGACCGCGGCGACCGGCGCGAGCGGCTCATGGACCTGATCGCCGCGCGGCGGGACCGCCGGGATGAGCTCATGGATCTAATCGGAGACCGCGACGATCAGGGTGGAGGCCGCGGTCTCCTGCGGCAACGCCTGTTGGAGCGTCTTGCCGATGGAAATGACGAAAACTGCGTCTTTATTACCCGCAGCTTGCGGGCCGAGAACGGTGACTGGCTGGCCTTCGTTCGCAGGCGGGTGTGCCGGGACTAGGCCATGGTGCCGTTTTGATATGCGTATGACCGCATGATTTTTTCCGAAACTCGCGATGGGTAACGAAGCAGATCCCGCCGGCGAATGCGCCCGCAAGTGAAAGGAGTTATGCGCTCCAGTGCCTGCTCGCAGGCGGAGTGCACCACGCCGGGTTTGGGAATTCCTGCGCGCCAACCGCGCACGAAGCCAAGGAGAAGGTGAAATGAACAAGTTTCTTCTCATGACGGCAGGCCTCCTGCTGATGCCGCTCCCAGCCTTGAGTCAAAGCGCGCCCGACTCCGGCTCTCGCGACCCGGGCTCGATCCAGGATCGCGAAATCGAAGACCTGCTGCGTAGCATCACCGACGAGGTTTCCGGCGGGAGCGGTGGCCCGCGGCGCGGCGCCGCCTTCCTGCTCCGTAGCGGCGACGCGACAGTAGCAGTCCGTTGCGACCCGCGGGAATCGATGAAAGACTGTGTGGACCTGACCACGTCGCTGCTGGAAAAGGCTCGTTCTGCGATGCCTACGGGCGGCGGCGCTCCCGGAACCGCGCCGCCGCCGCGACCATAGCCTGCTGCTTCCCGACTTGTCGGAGCCAGCAAGTGGCAATTCATCTGAAGCATTCTTGCAGGGTGTTTACGATTCGAAGGACCAGGGAAGCGGCGTCATCAACGGTCACGAGTGCAATCTCCCGCAGGCCAAGCTCCAAAACGATCCGTCGCGCCGCCTGCGGCGTGACGTCGAGCGTCTTCGCCACCATGCTCGCCGACACCAGCGGCCGTGCCATGACCAGATCGACCAGTTCCGGCAATGTCGATGACGTGCGGCGCCCCTTCAGCTTCGCTCCATCATCGTTTTTGCCGGCGCCAGCCGGTCGTGCTCCTTCAGCGCGATCTCGCCGGCTGCAATCAGCCCATGGGCAACGCAAGCAGCTGAAAATTGCGATCGCGATGCCGGCGCCGTTCGACGGGCATTGTTTCGAGGCCGAGATTGACGGCGGCGAGATGCGCACTGGCGGTGACCCCGGCCTGGCGGAGGATGGAGGCGGCCAGCACGCGGCCGAGCCAGGGCGCATGCTGGAGGACACTCAAAACATTCCAGGCATCGAGCGCAACGATTGCCTGCAGCACCGGCGGCAGGTCGTACGCCTGCCGCAGCACCCCGCGCCATTCTTCCAGCCGCGCGTCCTCGTCCAGTCGAGATCGTAGACGAGCAGATCTCGTTCCCGAGTGCCGGCGCGACCGGGTCGCGTCGCCTGTTCAATGGGCCGCATCGGGTCAGGCCAGCACCGCGTCGATGCCGACGAACTCGGCGCCGAACACACTGACGTCGCCATTGCTTTCGTCCCCTCCCTCTGTCGACCGATCGACATCCGGATCCGTGGTAACCTCTACCGTGCCATCCGCAGCCGAGGATGCTGCAGGCGAGCCGGAGACGAAGTCGCGGCCGCGGAGACTGCGCAGGCCGGCGGCCGACAGACCAGGCGGCTGCGTATTGATGCGCCGCCGAGATTTCAAGACGTCGGGGGCGATGGTCAGTTCGTGAGTCGGTGTGCGGACATTCTTTGTCGCGTCGTCCAGCACGAGGTCCTCGAGATGGACGAGTTCGCCACCGATGTCGTTTTGCATTCAATTGGGTTCTTCCTCACTTTTTGTGGCGGTAATTTTGGTCAAGCGGCAGCATGCGTGCCCTGAGCAGCTCCGGGCCAGCTCTGCCATACATTGCACGCTTGATTGTCTTCAGGGGGTTGATTTGGCCTTCCGCCTGGCCGTTGCTCCACAACAGTTCGATGGCGCTGCAGACGGCGTCAAGATCGCGGTGCAGGACGCGTGCGAACCGCGCAATTGCGACCAAGCCCGAAATAGCGGCATCGTCAATCCAGTTGTTGAGCTTGCCTGGATTCACCGCTGCGAAAGATTCCGCGGAAGCGCATGCCAAGGACTGGAGCCGGCGACGCGCTGTCCTTGACCGACCTCTCCGGGCGGCGCAAGCTTGCGAGAAGCCGCTCGAGATTCGAGAAACTGCCCGTGTAACCGCGCTGTTTGAGATCGTGGAACAGATGCTGTCCGCAACGATTGCCATTTCTCCAGCACTGGGCGAGAAACGCCTCGAAATATAAGGGGAATGTCGGCTTCAACGCCGCCTTCTGTCGGTCGGGTGCCGTCTCGAAAGTCAACCATTTCGCGATGCTGCGCCGGCCGTAGCCGGTGCTACGTGCGATCTCCGAATAGGACAGACCTTCCTCATTCAATGCGTGCACAGTATCGAACACTAACTGCCGTGATTGTCGATGAGCGTGACGCCGGCGGCGGTGCCTTGCGTCAACGCGTGGATCCTGAATCAGATCGATTTGCGCGCCCCCGGTTCTTTTATCCGGCGGCAATGCTCGTCCAGTGGCGCGGCCGGAAAGGCTCATCTGCTCCTCGATTGCGACCCGCAGCTTCTGCATGAGATGGAACCGATCAGCGACATGACGCGCTTGCGGCGCACCCTCGCGAGCAGCTTGCCCCGTACAGCCCGCATCGGTCTCGGCTGACGATCTCGACAGTAGGGTGCCGCTCCAAGCATCGCGCTGCACTCGCCACGCTCCGGTCGCCAAGGATGTCTACAACCAAACGGCGCTCCAGGTCGACGATCATCGTGCCGTAGCGCCATGATCGCCGCCAGCTCCAATCATCTATGCCAACGACCCGGATCGTGGCATCCCAGGAAACGAGCGCAGCATCCCGCTTCAGCTGCCGCAGGATCGTGTCGTCGCTGACCGGGATGCCGAGCCGTCGCATCAAGCGCTCGCCGGGCCGGCCGCCTGCGCTATGGCCGAGCAGGCCGACAATCTCGGAGACCCTCCGTGTGCGGCGCGCGTAAGGGACCACAAGTTTCATCGGTACATGATGCGATGACGAGAGTACAGAATGGGCGACACTGCACGGCATTCGATTTTAAGGCAGCTACGCCCGGCCAAAACCGAGCTTCCGCAGGACCGCTTGTGCACGCTCAAATGCGGCTAGGAGAGAGCGTTCAGCGTCGACCAATTGACGCAACAGACTGCAGCGTTGCTCCACAATTATCCGATACCGGGCTGCAACTGCGTCCAGCTCTGTTGCAGGCGCCTTCTCGGCCTGACGATCAACCCATTCCTGCAGTAGCGCTCGCGCTTGCCCATCGAGGTCGTGCTTCCGCTGTCGAAGTCGGTCGGCGTGGCATTCTGCCTTATTGTACCGTTTAAGCGCCATCGCAGCTTCAAGTCTCAATTTCACCGGGAGTGGCCCGACAAGAGGGTTGGCTTTTCCCATAAAATCCAGCTCCGCCTACCAGCAGGCCTTCCTTTTTTGGACATTGTTCAGAAACTGGAACAAGATTACAAGGGCAAAGCCGGAAGGGGCCAGCCGGTAAGATACCGCAGGCGGCAATGTTTCTGAAGTGTTGAATGCACCGGCCCGGTCTATCTCAGAGGCGCTGCTCTTAGCGGCAATCGCACAAGTCGACCAACTGCAACGGTCCTTTTCAGTTTCACTGCACCAGCGGGTGCGGATCATGCGTCAGGATAGAGGCTGTTGAGCGTATTCTGACGGCCTTCATCGACGTCGCCGCTTCGGCCGCCTGCTTCTCCACCGCCGATATTCGCAGCCGTGATTGTCGACCTGCCGGAGGGAGACTTCGGCCGCTGTCAGGCGCTTGTGGAGGCGATCGATGGAATTTGCCTGCGAATTCTAGTTGGCGTTCACCCTCTCCCAAGTCGCGCCCCAAGCAACGAGTCCGCCGGCAAAGCCAAATAGGATGACAAGAGTATTGAGGTTATATTCAAACCTCCTTTTCGGAGTTGCGACCATCTTTTCGGGTTCCTGTGTTTCAGACAATCCCCTGCCCTCGTAGTCTGGTGCGATTTACTGCTGCGCTTCGCCGTGGCGGGCGCATTCCGCCTTCGTCTCAAACTGCCGCTGCGCAGACACAGCCGACGCGCGCCATTACGCTCGCCATGAAAGTCCTGCCGGACACGCGCTGAGCGGCCGTTCTCGCCCCTTCAGTTGTAAGGTGAGTTGCACGGGCGGCGCGCACCCTCGAACGGCTGGAATGTGTCGTCGGCCAGTCGATACGACAGGTATCGCTCCTGGCACCAGCGAAGATGCTTGTTCGCGTCGATTACCATTCGTTGGCGAAGGCGAAACTGTTGACGCACTCCGACCCGGGGACCCCCAACAGTTGCACCCGGGCCTATGCTGATGTCGGGCCTCATGCCGCGATAGCGGGAGCCGTAATTTGGATATCGCTGCTGCAGGAAGTCTCGGTACTCTCTCTCGATGAAGAGGTTATGGTTGGTGGTGCCTCCCGTACCGCCGTTGCAAATTCCTATGCATGTCTGGGCTTTTGCTGGCGACATACCTATTGCTGAGGCAAGCACCGCAAAGGCGAGCGTTGGGGCTTTCACAGACCTGACCTTCTTTCTGCCAAAAAGAATCGATCGAAGCGCTTACGCGCGGCCCCTACGTAACGCTTAGAATTCTGCAGGGTTCCTGTACCCAAAACGGCACCGCTTGTGGGGAACGCTAGCTGAGTTCGCTGTCGCTCGATCGAGCCGCGATCAACCGCGCTCCAATTGACTGGCTCTGCCGTTCACAGATACTTCTGCTCCAAAATACGCGGGTCAAGGCGTTTCAGCCAACCGTCCACCACTCTACACCCGGCACTCGCCGATGCCGAAGTCCCACATCCCCGGAGGGCAAAGGTCAAAGCGAGTGCGGGCATCGTCCGCAGTGCGGCCAGCTTCATTGTTCTGCCTTTCGATGGAGGTTCTGACGTCGTCGCCGCCCTGCCGGTAGAGGAGTGGAGAACATCACGCCATCCCCTCGACCCTTGCCACGGCCCTCCGATCGGCGTTCTTGCGCCAGTAGAGGAAGCCGGCAATTGCACCGAACGCCACGAGGATCAGAAGAAGGTTCTGCCACGGTATGCCGCCGATCACGGTGAGCAGCGAAGCGCCACCGCCGATGACAGATGGCGTGATGACCTCTTTCGACTTCCACCAAGGCGCATAGAGGCTGGGTGGGCGTGATCGGTACCGGCTTTTCTCTGTCACCGGCGCCGCTGTCACCTCCGGCCGTGCCGCTTCGCCCGGAGTGAGCGCGACAAGCGCCGTACTCTAGTCGGGCAGCTGGCGTGAATCTGGCACTGACCGCTACTCCCCCGGCGCACGCTAAGAGTGATGCGAGCCGTTTTGAAGGCCGCCGTCACGCACGGCAGCTTGCCCCGCGCGCGCCGGCGTCATCGTTGCTTTCCCCGGCGAAGGAGGTGTTTGATCCGCCGATCAAGGCAGCGGCAATGGCGAGAGCCGCGGCGACGTATATCATGCCTGCCGGTACCCACATGATCAGACCGGCAAGCTGCTGATCCTCGTGCGCCGAGACGCCCCAGCTTGCAGCGCCGGCGACCTGACTGCGGTAGAGTGGCTCACGCGCGAAGGAGACTCGCGCGTTCATTTCGTTCCTCCCTCCCGGTTACGGAATACAACCATAATTGTTCGCCCTGTTGAATTTCCCTTCACCGAGTGGCGGCGTAAGGTACGGGCGCCCACAATGACGCTGGACACCATCCTGCATTGTGGCCACGGGGGCGGGACATGGTACACGCGGGCCAAAAGGGCGTTCGGGTCGACTCCACAACTGCTCTACCCACCGAGGCGGAAGTTCTCGCACGACTTGATCGAATCCGATTCAGCACCGAGTTCGATGCGCCGGAACGCGCCCGCCAATTCCTGGCCTATGTCGTCCGGGAGACGACTGCAGGCCGTGCCGATCGTATAAGGGGCCTATTCAATAGCAACCGAAGTCTTCGGTCGAGATTCTTCCTTCGACGCTCAAACGGATGCGGCCGTGCGGATTGAAGGGGTTGCCGAGAAGTGGTTTTGTGAACGGCAGCGCTATTGAGTGTAGGGATCTGGAAAATGCTCCACGATGCCCCTGACCCCGTGGACACTCTCAGCCATGATCCGCGCGGCCCCGCGACAACCGGCCGTCTCGACTTGACCCCAAAAGTGCACGATCCCCTCGGTGACCGTGACAGTCACATCCAGTTCTTCCAGACTGGTGTTTTCGCCGAGGCGAACAAGGATGCTGCGTCGAATGGCTTCGTCGCCCGCTGCTGTTTCGTCTGGCTTCGTTGAAAAAATTGCCTGCAGCAGGTCGGCGCGGCTGACGATGCCTACCAGTTCTCCATCGCGCACTACGGGGATGCGCTTGATGCCGCGTTCCTGCATGAGCCCTGCAACGCGTGCAAGGGGCGCTTCCTCCTCGATGGTTACCGGGTTGGCCGTCATGACGTCGCCGACGCGCCATGAGCATCGCCTGATGAAGGCGTTCGCCCTGTCATCGGGATCGATCGCCATGTCCGCCATCAACACCGATGCTTCACTGCAGAGTTCCGCCCGTCGGATCAGGTCGCCCTCGCTGATGACGCCGAGCAAGTGCCCATCGTCGTCAACGACCGGGACGCCGCTTACGTGGTGGTCGAACATCAGCTTGGCTGCCTGTCTGACGCTGTTGTCAGGCGACAGTTTGACGACCTTTGTCGTCATCACATCCTTAACATGCATATCGATCGAACTCCGGTACAGACGTCTCCGCTACTACGGCACCGCGCTCATAAGACGCGCGAAAGTTGTTGTAGCGCTTTGGATCGCTGCGAAGCTGAGTTAAGCCATACTCAAGCAAGCTCCGCGACGATCTCAAGCGTGGCCCATCGAGATCCCGCCTGATTGTGAACTCCTCCATTCTGTGCTGCCATTCGGAAAAGCGAATTGCAGCGGAAAGATGCTGAACGCCGACTTCCTCGTGTGACGATAAGACCAAAGGGACCGGTTGGCATTGACCCGAGTCAATATATCGACACTTGCTCCGGCGAATCGAGAAGCTCGTCCGGCGCTGCTTTCGTCGATATCGGCGCGTTGCAGGATGCTCCCCGACAAACTCGCCCAGCCTCTGCCACAGCAGAAGCTATGCGGACGCGCACGCGGATAGGGTATGTCCATCAACCCGCGCCTAAGCCAGTCCGCCGGGAGCGCGCCCGCTCCGCATGGATTTGATGGAGATCAATGCGCAGAAGGCGGTGTTGGTGTATGTGCGATCAGAGACTGGGACCGCCCTTCGTTCAAGCCGAGGAGTAGACCGAATGCCTCAGCAATCGGCAACAGGCCGGCTGGGCGCTGATGATCCTCGTATCGCTGCGCCCGGAACTGTTCGGGCCGATCGTCATCACACCAAACGAATGACTTCAAGGGTACCCAGGACAACATGGGGACGCCGGTGCTAGATCAAGTGGGGTTCGAAATGATCGTATACGTCGCCGAGATTTCAGGACGCGGCATCGCCGCTTTTGACGCAGCCAACGACATTGAAGCGCAAGCGCAGTTGGCAAACAGGGGACTCCTACGGGACCTGATTGTCTTGCAGAATGAGGGTCGCGCACTCTGGGATGGTGTCGCGGACATCCATTTGCGGACGGCGACCCCTGAGGAGACCGAGATCTGGCAAACAAGCCGGACGGCGGCTGTTCAGTCAGGTGAGGATTCCGATGACGAGGGTCGACATGTCTTCCTAGTCCCCGTCGTCGATCCTTCTCATGACAATTTCGACGATGACGATAACCCCCACCATGACGACGACCGTGACGGCGACTGAAAACGGATGACGCGGCCCTGATCGAGGAAGGGGCGGACTGCGGGCGGCTGCCCATCCCCGACATTATGATGCCGTCCGACAAGGTCGACGGATAAGAGCGAGAGTTGGCCGCGCGGTCAAGCCGAAACCTCCGATCTTCTGGTCGCGCTGCCCGCCAAAAATCAATCCGGAGCGCCCCATGAATAGCGTACAACCCATTCGAATTGGTTTTCTGCTGCTGGCCGTCGCTCCAATCCTCTTTTGGATGCTGCTTGGAGTTTCCTGGGCACAGCAGGCTCCCGTCGGCGTGCCGCCCGAAAAGGCACAACAGTTCCTCGATCTGCTCTCTGATCCGCAGGTGAAGACATGGCTCGAGGGTAAGATCCCTTCGGCTGCCGCGGAGCCGCCTGCCGGGTCGCCTGTCGAGACCATATCTAGCTGGGAGGCCGCCGTCCGCGATCGCATCAACGGGCTTATGGGCTCAGTTCCCCGCATACCAGAGGAGCTGGCAAGGGGCGCCGCTGTTGTCTCGCGCGACGTGAACTCGGGCAGGCCCGGGCTGGTGGTCAGCATATTGGCCGTTCTGATTGCCGTTGGCCTCGGCGCCGAGTGGCTGATCCGGAGGGTCTTCGCCCGGGCACGCAAATCCGGGGCAAACGAGAACGCCGGACAAGAGATCCTGTCCGAGATCGCTGCCTTGCTGACGTTTGCCTTGGCCAGCGTCGGTTCATTCCTGGCTTTCGAATGGCCGCCCTTACTGCGTAAGATCATCCTTACGCTGCTTCTAGCCGTGATCGTGTTTCGGGTCGTCCGAGCGATCGGCAAGTTGCTGTTTGCCTTGAGCGGCGCCAGCGGCATTGCCGATCAGCCGCCGTCAGCTTTTGAAAGCGATGCGGCCCGTCGTTTCTGGCTTTCGCGGATCAGCATTATTGCCGGGTTTCTTCTATTCGGCTGGGCCATCGTCAGTCTCATGCCCGCTTTGAGCTTCTCCAATGAGGTGACCCGGCTTGCTGCCTTTCTGTTCGGGTTGGGCATTCTGGTAACCGCAGTCGAGGTCGTCTGGCGGCGCCCCGACAAGCCGGCTCCGCTTGTCGTCAAGTCACTGCTTACCCTCTATCTAGTCGTGCTTTGGTCGGCTTGGGTAGCGGGATTGCTAGGACTGCTGTGGCTGGGCATCTATTCGCTGCTCTTACCGCCTCTGGTGCGCGGCGTTGGCGACGTGGCGCAGGCCTTAGCGACCAGAGCACAGCGCACCGGCCCTCCCGGCATCGTACTGAGCGTGGTCATAGTCAGGGGTGCCAGGGCAGCGGTGATCGCCGCCGCGGTCGCATGGCTCGCCTACATCTGGCGCATCAGAGCTGCAGCCCTCGCCGGCAGCGAACCCGGCGCGATCGTGATACCGGGATTGCTCAACGGTATCATCGCCCTCTTGGTCGCCGACCTGCTTTGGCAGATGTCAAAGGCGTTAATCGCTTATCGGATGGGACTTGGGCCGAAGGACGGTTCCAACGTCGATGAACTCGCCCGCAGCGGCCGGTTACGGACGCTCTTGCCGATATTCCGCAACGTGCTCGCTGTCTTCATCGGCGCCGTTACCGTGCTGACGATCCTGTCCGGACTGGGCGTGCAGATTGCACCGTTGATCGCCGGGGCGGGTATTTTCGGCGTCGCCATCGGGTTCGGATCGCAGACGCTGGTCAAGGACGTCCTGAGCGGCGTTTTCTACATGCTCGACGATGCCTTCCGTGTCGGTGAGTACATCCAGAGCGGCAGCTACAAGGGCACGGTCGAATCGTTCAGCCTGCGGTCGGTCAGGCTGCGGCATCACCGCGGCCCGATCTTCACAGTGCCGTTCGGCGAGCTGGGGGCCGTTCAGAACATGAGCCGCGACTGGGTGATCGACAAGATGACTCTCAACGTCACTTACGATGCCGACGTAGACCTCGCACGGAAGCTCATCAAGAAGGTCGGCCAGGAGCTGGCTGCGGATCCGGAGTTCGCGGCCGACACGATTGAGCCCTTGAAGATGCAGGGCGTCGACAGCTTCGGCGACTTTGCGATCGTGCTCAGGATGAAGCTGATGACCAAACCGGGCGCGCAGTTCACTATAAAGCGACGAGCCTTCATGATGATCAAGAAGGCATTCGATGAGAACGGCATCAAGATCGCGGTTCCAACCGTTCATGTCTCGGGAGGAAGCGACAACGCCGCCGCCGCGCAGCAAGCGCTCAACATGAGCAAGGCCGCCGAACTGGCGGCGAACAAGGCACCTGTAGGCCTTTAACCTTAAACCACGATGATTTTGGATTGAATCAATTCAAAATCATACGTGCGATGGACTCTCATAATTTCGAGCGTAAACGCGCAAGCGGCCCCACGTAGCGTGATCGCTTATGCTAGGGGCGGGAAGCAGGGCGGAAAACTGCTGTCCCGCTCTGGTTTCGGGGCTTCGTCGCGGCTGATCGGGGCGATCGACCTCGCCTTGCACTTGGAGTGGTAGGCGCTCGCACGCGGAACGCCTTCGTCGCAGCGCGCGCCAGATTTCAGGCGCACACTCGCGTCCGCTCGATCGCCGCCTTGGTCTGGCCGAAAGACATTCGTCGCCCGCTGCAACTATGCGATCCAGAGCAACGCACTGGTGCGTAACGAATTCGAAACGCGCCGCAGCGACGTTCTCGAGTGATTTCGCCGCACGCTCGACGATAAACATGCCCGCTTTGAAAAACTTGGGTCGGACAGCTCTCCTTTTGAGTGAAAGGCGAACACTCGCAAAGTTCGCATGCGGTAATACACCATCCCCCGCGTGCGGGCTAATCCTGTCGTTCGGCTGCATTGTTTGCTTAGATGGGAACTGATTCAAGGAAACATGCAGCAATTCAAGATGCTACAACGCCCCTTGTGCGTCTGATAAGACGCTGGGCGCTTGGCAGCGACGCATCGTCGAGCCGGTCTAGTCTACCGGTCTAAACTCCTCGCCAACGCTCTTCCAGACGATCCCGGCGATTGCTGCACCGAAAAGCGGCGCAATCCAGAAGAGCCAGAGTTGGGAAAGCGCCCAGCCGCCGACGAACAGCGCCTGTCCGGTCGAGCGCGCCGGGTTCACCGAGGTATTGGTGACCGGGATGGAGACAAGATGGATCAAGGTGAGAGCGAGGCCGATCGCAATCGGCGCGAAGCCCGCTGGCACCCGACGATGCGTCGAGCCGAGAATGATGATGAGGAAGAAGAATGTCATCACGACCTCCGTGACGAGCGCTGCCGTCAGCGAATAGCCACCCGGCGAGTGCTCGCCGTAGCCGTTCGCGGCGAAGCTCCCCAGCTGGAAATCCGCCTTGCCGGTAGCAATCACGTAAAGCACCGGCAGCAATGATCGCGCCTGCGACCTGCGCGATGACGTAGCTGACCAGGCTGGCGGCCGGAACTCTGCCGGCCACGGCAAGCCCCAGCGACACGGCAGGATTGAAATGCCCGCCGGAAATTCCGCCGACCGTATATGCCATGGTCAGAACAGTGAGACCGAATGCGAAGGAGACCCCGAGCAAGCCGATGCCAACCTGCGGAAATGCGGAGGCAAGCACCGCACTACCGCAACCGCCGAGAACAAGCCAACACGTCCCGAGAAATTCTGCACAAAGCTTCTTGAACATGAAATTCTCCCCCGGAATCCGCTCCACGGTGGCTTAACTGTCGCCGATGCAAGAACGCTTTATTTGCATCAGTTTCGTTTTCGCGAACAACCGTTGTTTTGCGAGTGCATTGAGCTCCGCCTGCGCTGCAAGGAGGCGCTCCAGCGAGACCCGTTCTGAGCGGTGGTCGAAAGCGCGTCACTAGCAATTATAGACACCCGCGGCACAGCGCCGGGTCGTTCGCCGAGCGACACCGGCCACACTAACAGGGGTCAGCGGCCGACCAACTCTGGCAACGGCAGAAGAGACGAGACTGGGGATCGAAACAATTGACCGGTCCCGCGCAAGATCACCGATGCAAAGTCCTGCCCAGGTGAGAGAGATGATTAGCATGCGTTTACAAAAGGTCATTTTCCCCCTCCTCCTACAAAATTCTCCGGCAATTCGCCTAGGGTACCCTTCAGGTCGTTAACATCGATCTTTTCGGCATCAGTCGGGTTCTTGAAGCTAAAATCACCCAGCGTAACCCCATCCCCAGACTTCCAATCCCTGATCTGGACGCTGTATTCCGGTCCACCCTTGACCAGTCTGGAAGTAATGACCAAGCGGCATGGGTGAGGTTGTGCTCCTTGTGCGACCCAGATCTGAAAATCCACATCGTCCTTGCGGAAGGCGAGCGAATCGCACTCGGCACCATTGATGACGCCGCTTCCCAGGTCTTTCGAATCGTAAACACCCTGGATTAGCTCGTCATATGCATTGGTCAACAACAAGTCGGCGGCAGGCAAGGGCAATCCATACTTGTCCTTCAACTCGTCTACAAGATGATCGACCGTGCCGGGGATTTCGACTTGTGTATACTTATTGACGTTCTTTCCCAGAAGCGTAAGCGTCTTACCATCGAAAAGGGACTCGACATCGACAAAGCCGCCGGAACGGGTCGTGTGCACCTTGTCCGGCCGGCTGAGGGTCACAGTCCCTGAACTCGCCAGCCCGAGTTTTTGATCACTGTTGGTGACAACCTGTAGATTTGCATCGTACGCGAACGATATCGCTTTCTGGGCTGCCAAATAATCAGACATGGCCTTGAGCAGCTTCTTGGCTTCGGCCGAGTCGGTGAACCTCATGAGCTCGACCCGACGGTTGAGCGCTTTTCCTTCATCGGTCTCATTGCTAGCAATCGGCCGGCTCTGCCCAGCGCCCGCCGCCAGCAACTTGCCGGCATCGATCCCTCGTTCGACCAGCGCGGCCTTGATCGTGTTGGCACGCTCAAGTGAAAGACGTTCATTGCTCTCTGCACTGCCGCTTGCGTCAGTATGGCCGACAATTCTCAAGCTCCAATCAGGGAAGTTCTTGAGCGCGGTCGCTATATCATCGAGAAGCGGCTTCGCACCTGGTTGTAATGTTGACTGGCCGGTGTCGAAGCTTAGGCCATGGACATCGTACTGCTCTCTGGTTTGCAAGGCCTGCTGCATGGATTCTTTGCTGTACTGCTTGACCGGGTCTGCCACGCTTTGTGACCAGCACGGGACATTAGTGGCCGCCACAAGGGCGCCCGCCATGAGCAGTTTTCGAGCAACGCCCTCACATAGCGATGCATTTCGGCCAGATTTTCGCCAGCGCAGGTCGTATTTGCTGTCTCCGAAAATCGTAATGTGTGCGTTTGACATCGGCTAAATCCTTCTCACGACTTGTGAATCTGGCTACCGAGCACTAAATTCTTTATATTCTGGAACAAGACATACTGGAAAGGAAAGTAATCTTAGCAGGCGTTCGGCAAGAAGTGTAGTACATTATTCAAACTGTTGAAGTTCGCGTGGGTGTGAACCGCGCCAGGTTGGCCGAAATTTTCTCATCGTTCTTCGCCTGGTTGGGGCGAATGAGGACCAAGATAGTGAGCGCAGCTGCTGGGGACCTGAAACATGCCTATGGTTTTTTCTGAGCGCCGCCACCGACGGAAAGCTCCCCTATGGATATCATGTCCGACCCATAGCAAAGCGTCACCGGCGCAAAGCGGCAAGACGGACCCGAAGAAATGCCAGCGGACTTACTGCATGTTTCCCCAAGTCGTATCCGATTAAAAGATTGCAAAGTGCTGAAGCGACCCGTGTGGGCTCAATATGGGACGGCGGCGCTGTGGGTCTAAGCCAGTCAGCAATCGCTTCCAGAGCGGCGAGCTTTCTGACTGAATTTTATGGGGTGCCCGTAACGCAGAGCGAATTGCCGAACGCGTCGAATGGTAGGATATCCGATGGCTGGCCGGCGAAGGCGTGGACCACGGACTGCAGGAAGAGCATGAAGGCGGCGACCAGCGCCAGCGCCGGGCTCAATCCCGTCCGTTCTCTCGCCATCATCCATTCTCCATTCTGGCGCTGCGATTACAAATAGACGAGCCTCCGGAACCAACCATTGTTCCAGATCAACAACCGTGGGTGTCGTAGAGATATCCGCCTTCGCCGCGGCCAATTGATAGGCGGCAAAGTGATTGCGGCTGTCATCCGTCAACTTGCTTGGGCACTCTGACCCCACGCATGACGCCAATCGCAGCTCCCACAGTCCCCCCGGCGACCACGCCCGCAGAACCGCCAGCAAGGACCGCAATCAGGCAATTGAGGACGGCAGCCCCGAAAGCGGAATCCGACAGGAAAACGATACCGGCGACGAGTCCGACCACAGCGCCGATCGCTCCAAGGGCAATTGCAAACAGGGTGACGGACTCCGACGGATCAATCTGCCGGTCGGGAACCTCTTTCTGTGTCGGATCTGGCCCCTGAGTGGCCCGCTGGCGTTCATCCGTGTTTGGCATTGGATACTCCGGAGTAGAGCTTCGATTCACCGTCCTCTTTCGGGGAACGCTGGCGTCTGCTGGCAGTTCCGTCCCGGACCGGGTCCGGCAACGGTCCCTCGTCCTCCTCATCGTCCAGCAGGATCCTCTCGGCCGCTCCGTCGAGATCATCGTACTGCCCGGAGCGCAGCGACCAGAAGAATGCCAGTAGTCCGACGAAGCCCATCGCCAAGGCAACCGGGACGAGGAGAGCAAGATAATTCATATCTTTACCGTGGCTGGTTTGGTCGCGCCGAAGGTGCGCGGCCCCTTTTTAACCTTTGCACCTTGGCGCAGCGCGTTTCCAACGACGACGATCGAGGACAGCGACATGGCAAGCGCAGCAGCGAGCGGCGTGACCACTCCGCCGATCGCGAAGGGCACGCTGACGACGTTGTAGGCGATTGCCATTGCGAAGTTCTGGCGGATCAGCACGTCGGCCCTCGCCGCGGTCTGGATGATGTCTCGGACAGCCAGCAGGCTCTGACCGAGAAAAACGAAGTCGGATGCGCTCCGTCCGACGTCCGTTGCCGACGAGGGGGCGATCGACACGTGCGCGGCCGCCAGCGCCGGCGCATCGTTCAGACCGTCGCCGATCATCAGCACCTTGCGGCCTGTCGCCGCGAGTGCCCTGATGGCCTCGACCTTTTCACCCGGAAGCAGCTCAGCCGAAAACGCCTCGATGTCCAATTGCCTGGCGATGGACGAAACCGCGGCACTACGATCTCCAGAAAGGATGCGCACCGAAAGGCCGGCCGAGCGCAGCGTCTGGACAAGCTCGCGAGCACCGGGACGAACGGTTTCCTCGAACGCGAAAACCGCTATCGTTTCGGCGTCCTTCGACAGCACGGTTGTCGACGACGTTCCCAAGTCGACCTGCTTTGCAGTCGATGCCCAGGACGGGCGTCCGAGACGGTAGACCGCGTCCCCTGCCCGCCCCTCGATGCCGCAGCCATGAACCTCCTCGAGGCTGTCGAATTCCACAGGGGCCACGGGCCGTCGAGGGTCTGCCAAGGCGATGGCGACGGACGCGGGATGCCGTGAGACCCTCGCCATCGCGGCTGCCAGAGACAGGAGCCGGGGCTGTATGTCGCCCGCGTTGACGAGGCGCATCTCGCCGAGGGTCAGCGTCCCGGTCTTGTCGAAGAGTACGGTGTCGATTTCGTTCAACCGCTCGAATGCGGATCCGTCGCGCGCCATGATGCCGCGTTCAAAGAGGCGCCTTACCGCCACTACCTGCACCATCGGAACGGCAAGTCCAAGGGCGCAGGGGCAGGTTATGACAAGTACGGCGATCGCAATGGTGACGGATTTGTGGAGGTCTCCGGTTCCAAAGAGCCATGCGACCATGGAAAGGAGGGCGACGCCATGCACGACTGGCGCATACAGGCTTGCAGCGCGATCCGCGATGCGACGGTAAGTGGAGCGCCCGCTCTCGGCAGCCTCCATCATGCGGGTCATCTCGGCCAGGAAGGAACCGTCGGCGGATGCGGTCGCCAAGAGGGTCAGCGGATTGGCGAGGTTCATCACGCCCGCCTGCAATGCGCTTCCCGGCGCGGCACGCCTCCACTCGCTCTCCCCTGAAACGATCGAAGCATCAAGCTCCGAGGCGCCTTTGACGACAACGCCGTCGACCGGCACGCGCTCGCCGGCGGCGACAAGCAGACGCATGCCCGGCTGGATCTCGGAAAGCGGGACGTAGTCAATCGCCTCGTCTGCCTGGACGACACTCGCGCCACGCGGCGAGAGCCTTGCAAGCGCTCCCACGGCGGAACGCGCCCGGCCCCGCATCAGATGGTCCAAAGTTCGGCCTGCCAGCAGAACGAACAGGAGGGACGTGCTCGCGTCGAAATAGGCAAAGGCCGCGTTGTGAAGGGTGTCGTAGACGCTCAGGGCGAAGGCGAGGAGAACGCCGACGCTGATCGGAACGTCCATGTTGGTGCGACCATGCCGCAGCGCCGCCCAGGCCGAGCGGTAGAAGAACCTCCCGGAATAGACGATCGCCGGCAGAGCGAGCGCCGCCGAGACCAGGTGGAACGCATGGCGCGTCGCGGGATCGGCCCCGGACCAAACCGATACCGAGAGGATCATGATGTTCATCGCCGAGAAACCGGCGACCGCGAGCGCCTTCAAAAGGGAGGCAAGCACCGGGTCCTGTGTCTCCTCCTCGATGGAGGCCAGATGCGAAGCATAGCCGATCTTCGCAAGCGCAGCGGCGAAATCCGGGCTCTCGTCGTCATTGCCGCGCCAGTTGATGGTGACACGCCGGGCGGACAGGTTCACGCGTGCAAGCTCGACGCCGGAGATTTTCCGGAGAGCGCCTTCCACGGCAGCAATGCAGGCGGCGCAATGCGCGTCGGGCAACGTCAATGCGGTTTGGCGAAGGCCGTCGCCAAGGTCTCGGCTCGCAAGCCGGATCTCCTCGGGGGAGATGCTCGTCCGTGATGCCGCACCGGCGCTTGGGACGGCTATACCAGAGCAGCAGGACATGGTGCTAGCGCACCGCTCTGTAGGCGTGCCAGGTGGCATGCCCGAGCAAGGGGAAGATCACGACAAGACCGATCATCGCCGTGGCTACGCTGACCAGGAACATCCCTAGCACGATCGCGCCCCAGACGAGCATCGGACGGAGGTTGTTCCAGACAAGCGCCACGCTGACGCCCATTGCCGTGAACGCATCGATGCGCTGGTCGAGCAGCATCGGTATGGAGAACACGCTGATGGCAAAGGAAAATCCGGCAAAAAGCGCGCCGATGAAAATGCCGACTGCAAGCATGGCCCAGCCGGTGGGCGTCGTTAGCAGCAACTGCGTGATATGCCCGAGGCCGGGAAACGGCCGCACCCCGAAGAACAAGGCATAGACGAGCACGGCCGCGCGCATCCACAGCAGCATGAGCATGCAGAGCAGAAGCCCGGTAAAGAACACCTGGGCGCCGGCCACCGGCCTGACGCGCAGCATGCTCCCGAGACTGACCGGCTCGGATCGCTCGAGGCGCGAACTCTTCAAATAGAGCCCCGTCGCGAGCAGTGGCGCGATGATCATAAAACCTGCAACTGCGGGGAACAGGAAATAGTCGCGTCCGGTGGCGAACAGGAGCCAGATGATCAGGAAGGAAACCACAAAGACGGCTACCCCGTAGCTCAAACTGAGCATCGGGTAAGTGATCAGGTCACGCCAACCTTTCGCGAGCCACTCAAAGGGTGCCTGCGCCGGCAGATGGCGTTGCCACTTCGGATTCCAGGTCTCCTCTATGCCTGAGACCTCGCCTACCCACCGTTGTAACTTTCCAGTCCCTGACATATGTCTCTCCACGGGTGCACGATGACGTCAGCAGGATGATTTCGCGGCCCTGTACCGTCCCGGCGCCGATCCTGTTTCCTTCAAGTGAGCGACGCAGCCGGGATCGCTGTCGATCGCGACGTAGAGCATGTGGGCGTTGGCACCGACAAAGATGGCCGCAGCGACGAGGCCCCACCAGGCTAGGAGCGACCGGCTTCGTCTGGCGGCAGCTTTCGTCATCACGGTTTCTCCACGCCCAGAGAGTTGATATAGAGCGCCAGAATCTTGATCTCCGCGGATGTCAGCCGTTCGTCCCATGTCGGCATATGACCCTGGCGCCCGCCGTGGACGGACTCGATGATAGTCTGCATCGTGCCGCCATAAATCCAATAGGCGTCGGTCAGGTTCGGAGCGCCGACCTCGCGACTGCCTCTCGCATTTTCGCCGTGGCAGGCGGCGCAAGAGGTGAGGAACACTTCTCTGCCCGCCTCGATCCGGCCAATGTTCTCCGGGGTGGAATATCCTGGATTGGTCAGCGAATAGGCATAGGCGGCAACGTCACGGACCTGATTGCGTTCAAGCATCTGTTCCCGTCCGAAAGAGGGCATCTGCGCAACGCGGCTTTCGGGATGCCGCGTGTTAATGCCGACCCTGAGGGTCTGTTCGATATCCTCCGGTCCGCCGCCCCAAAGCCAATCGTCGTCGGTCAGATCCGGATAGTTGCTCCGGCCCTTTCCGTCGATGCCGTGGCAGACCGCGCAGTTGTCGCCGAACAACTGATGGCCGGTGGAGCGGACCGTTGCCATCAACTGTTCGTCCGCCCTTATCTGCTCGTAGGAGAGCGTATCGATCCTCTTTTCCCAAACCGCCCTGGCTGCAGCCGCGGCGGCGAGCTTCTCTTCGACGACGTTCCGCTCGTCGATCCCGAGCAGGCCCTTCGTATAGGTGGTGCCGAGCGGCCACGTCGGCAGGAGCACCCACCAGAGGAGCGCGAAGACATGGGTGACGACCAGGAAAAGCAGCACTCCTCGGGGAACCGGCGTGTCCAGTTCCTTGATGCCGTTCCACTCATGTCCGGTGGTCCTGCGGCCGCTGATCGGATCGACTTCCTCTACGTCCATGGCTGGTCGTCCTCATCGAGAATGCCCCTCTTGGCGCGATCGAAACGCTCGCGGTTAGCCGGCCAGAACGCGTAGACGATCACGCAGATCGAGAACCCGATGAGGTAGAAGAGCCCCCAGGTCTTCGCCGCCTCCACCAACGTCTCGTGCGTCACCTCCATGACGATCTTGTCCCTTCCGTTTTCAATTGGTGGGGTCGGGTACCTGTTCCGGGGCCGCGGTGTTCTGGTATGCAGCCTTGGTTAGCCGTCCGAGGACCTGCAGGTACGCGACGAGCGCATCCATTTCCGTCACCCGAGTTGCCACTCCGTCGAAGGCGCTGACCTGGGTCTCTTCTCCATAGCGTTCCGTCACGCCGGAAGCCTGTTCGCTGTCGGGTACCGCCTGACCGAAAGCGTCCCGTGCGGCGTTCTCGATCATCTCGTCGGTATAGGGCACGCCGACGCTTCGCTGCGCCTCCAGATGGGAGCCGAGGTCGTCCAGCCGGAGCGGCGTCCGCGCCAGCCAGGCATAGGCCGGCATGTTCGATTCCGGCACGACGTCCCGCGGATTGGTGAGGTGGGCTACATGCCAGAAATCGGAGTATTTGCCTCCTACCCTGGCGAGATCCGGTCCAGTCCGCTTCGATCCCCAGAGCATCGGGTGGTCATATTTGGATTCGACCGCCAGCGAGAAGGGCCCATAACGCTCCACCTCGTCCCGCAGCGTGCGGATCATCTGACTGTGGCACGCATAGCAGCCTTCGCGGATGTAGATGTTGCGACCGGCGAGTTCCAGCGGCGTGTAGAGACGCATGTCCTCGACGTCCTCCACCGTCTCGTCGATGGTGAAGAGCGGAGCGATCTCCACGATGCCGCCGACGCTTGCCGCCAAGATGATCGCCAGCACAAATCCGATGGCCGTCCGCTCGAGCTTTCGATGGATAAGTTCGCGCATGCTCCTACTCCGCCGGTCCCGTTGCCGCGCCTTCCGGCAACGGTGCGGCGACCGGAACATCGCCGTGCCATTCAGCCAGAGCGGGGACGCCGCGAACTGTCATCCAGATGTTGTAGGTGGCAACGACAGCTCCGATCAGGAACAGCAGGCCGCCGAAGGCACGGGCGATATAGTAGGGGTACATCGCCACGAGGGAATCCACGAAAGAATAGGCGAGCGTCCCGTCCCCCGTATATGTTCTCCACATCAGGCCCTGGATGATGCCCGAGTTCCACATTGCGAAGACGTAGATTACGGTGCCGGCGAAGGCGAGCCAGAAATGGACCTCAACGAGGGCTGCCGAATACATCCTTTCGCGCTTCCAGATCGCAGGCACGAGCGTGTAAAGCGAGCCGTAGGTGATCAACGCTACCCAGCCCAGGGCCCCCGCATGGACATGTCCGACGGTCCAGTCGGTATAGTGCGACAGCGAATTGACGGGGCGAACCGCGAGAAACGATCCCTCGAAGGTCGAGAGGCCGTAGAAGAAGGCGGCCATCATGATAAAGCGCAGCGTCGCGTCGTCGTGAACCTTGTGCCACGCGCCGTTCAGCGTCAGCAGGGCATTGCCGGCCGATGCCCATGAGGGAACCAACAGCATCACAGAGAATGTCATGCCGAGGTTCTGCACCCAATGCGGCAGGGCCGTGTAGTGCAGGTGGTGGGAGCCGGCCCACATGTAAAAGAAGGTTATGCCCCAAAAGCTGAGGATCGACAGCCGATAGGAAAAGATGGGTCGCTCGGCACGTTTCGGCAGGTAGTAGTAGAGCATCGCAAGGAAGCCTGCCGTCAGGAAGAAAGCCACCGCATTGTGACCGTACCACCACTGCACCATCGAATCCTGCACGCCCGACCAGATCGTGTAGCTCTTGGCATGGCCGAGCGAGACCGGCACTGTCAGGTTGTTGATGATGTGCAATATCGCCACGACCACGATAAAGGCCATGTAGTACCAGTTGGCGACGTAGATGTGAGGCTCCCTGCGGCGCGCCAGCGTACGAATGTAGAGGATGAAATAGGTGACCCAGACGATGACGAGCCAGAGGTCGGCATACCATTCGGCCTCGGCATATTCCTTCGATTGCGTCACGCCCATGAAATAGCCGGTCACGGCCAGGATGCAGAAGAGGTTGTAGCCGAACAGCACGAACCACGGACTGAGTTGATCTGCCAGCCGGGCGCGCGAGGTCCTTTGAACCACATGGAACGAGGTTGCGATCAGGGCGTTGCCGCCGAACCCGAAAATGACCCCGGTTGTATGAGCGGGCCTGATCCGCCCGAAGCTCGCCCAGGCCGTGTCGAAATTGAGGCTCGGCCAGGCAAGCTGCGCCGCCGCCCAGACGCCGATGAACATCCCGAAGATCGCCCAGAACAGTGTGAACCAGACGCCGACCTTAATGGGATCGTCGTAGTAGCGCGAGATGCGCGACGGGTCCGGGGGAGGTCCAAACGAGCTGGACATGATGAGGTACAGCAATGCAAGGCTATAAAGGAGAACAACCGCTCCGTGTACTCCGAGCGGGTCGAACTGGCCGGCCGCCGCCATGGCAATACCGACAATAGCCAGGACGAGCAGTATTGCCGCGGCCAGGTCCCGTTCACGCGTCGTCAACTGTCCCATGAAGGTGCTCCCTCGTCATGAAAGGCCCCTGACAACGATCATCTATCTCCCGAGGGAACAAATCAAGGCTTCAGCCGATCTTTGCCGATACGCACCTAGACTTGTGGTTCGGTGCTCCGAGGCACGGCACATGGCTCCCCCATCCTCGCGTGACGTGGTTAGGAGACCAGCCAACCGCAGTCTTCTGGGACCGGACTCACCGAAAGATGTGCATCCGTGGCCGGACGCAAGAAGATTGCATTGGATCCTTCAATCCATCGCGTGTAGCGCCGCGTCAGAAGCGCTCCAGCGCGTGCCTGTCGTAAATCTCGATCATTCGACCCTTTACGGTGACTCCCGACTGGCGAACCGCCGAAGAGGCGCGTGACAGGGCTTCCGGGGCGAGGCCAAGTTTCACCCGCAATTGGCTGAACCGTGCCGGCATGTCTCTAAGAGACCCGTTTCACGCCGGGTGGCTGCCATGTCCCTTTGCCCGCAGGAAGGATCGAGGGTGGCGTAGTCTTCGGCCAATATAGCCGCATCACCAGATAGATTGTGCCATCCGGGGCCGGAAGCCAATTTGCTTCCTTGCCCGCACCGGGGTTGTCTTTTTGAATGTACAGCGTCAGCGAGCCGTCCGCGTCCCTCTGCATCCCCGGCAACATCGGAGAATTGATGAGGTAGCGATTGATCGGGTTCTTGACCAGGAACTGGCTCTTGCCGTCATACATCGTAACGGACCAGAACGCATTCACAGGCGGCAACTGGCCGGGTGGAAAGGTGAGTGTGTACTTGTGCTTGCTGCCGTCGAGCGGTTCCCCGGTCGCATCCGTTCTGGTGAAGGGGTACATGGCCTCTACTGCATCGTTGCCATAGAGGCCAGCCTTTGCAGCTCCGGCCCGCCTCAACCAATCGCCGTTGAAGAAGACCTCGTCGCCAAGAAGCGAGCTGACGTTCCAGCCGTTGATGGGTTTGTTTCCGCTGGCCAGCCATTTGTTGATTTTATCGTCACCCTGCTTCACGCCTATCAGCATCTCGGCTTTGTGTTCGAGCGATAGTTCCTTGAACTCGAAGGTCTTGCCCGGGCCGATGCCTATCGTGGCTAGCTTCGCACGGATCGCCTGGTCCCTTGAGGTCTCGGGAACGAATTGCAGGGCCGCGTCGAGATATTGGAAGAAGTTGTCCTTGATCCCGGCGGTGCTGGCAGGAACGAACGCGATCTCCGGCGCGGCGGTCGGGGCGGGTTGTTTCAGGAATGCGGAAAGCGGCTGCGCCTTGTAGCCGGCCTGCACCTTTTCCACGTTCGGCATGTCTTCTACGTTGATAAGCTGGGTCCGAAAGTTGGCGAATACGAACGGGGTGGTCGATCGGAAGACCTGCTTGATGCCCTTGGGCTTCTCGCCTTTCCAGTCGGGTCCGACAACGAGATAGGAGCCTGGCTCGGTCCCGGTGGCGCGAGAGCCGATATATCCGATATTGTAGGTGTTGCCGTCGATGAGCTGAACCGAGTAGTAGCGGTCCTTTTCAACCGCCGGCACGGAGATAACCATCGGTTCAGCACGCAAATCCAGCCAAAGGATCGAGTAAGGGGTGTCGCTGTTCGGCGTGATGATTGCCGTGTCCTCGGGGCTGGCGACCTGGTGCATGTTGTTGATTTCGTTGAACGGTGCCTTGAACTGACCCGAGTCCCTGTTTACAGCGAACTCCTGCATGACCGCATAGTTCATCACCAGCGGTAAGCCGTAGATGAAGCCTTCTTCGGCGATGTCCTTGGCCTCCAGCGGACTCGGCCATTCGGCCTTGTCCTGCGCAATCACCGCAGTGGAGTTCGCTGTCGCGGCGACGAGTGCCCCTATCGCAGCAGAGCGAAGCAGATCGCGTTTCGTAATCATTCTAGACTTCCTTTGGGTTCGTAGATGCGCCGCACCCGGATGTGCCGCTCCTCGCAGTTATCTCACCTCTTCGATCTCGCCCGGCCGCCAGGTCTTGTCGAACCAGGGTTCGAGCGGACCGTAGAGGCGGAGGAGCGAGAACCAGCCCTTGCCCGGAACCGTCTCGATCCAGTTGCTGTCCTTGCCCGCGGGAGCCTTGGGTCCAAAGTAGAGATCGACCGAGCCGTCGGCGTTGGCGACCAGTTTGTCGCGCTTGCTGTTCCTGCTTGGGAAGGGCTGGCTCGTCTGCAGTTCGGAGCGTGTCTGGGGATCGTAGAGCACGACCGACCAGAAGTCCTTTGCCGGAGGGTTGGACGGTACGTTCAACCGGTAGGTCTTTGCGCCATCGAAGGCGTTACCGGTAGCGTCGGCGGTAATCAGGGCATATTGCGACCCCTTGCCGATCAATTTCGCGGCCATTGCCGGCGTGTTTACCGTGGCCATATAGAAGAAGTTGGTGCGGGCATCCTTGTTGCGGCCAGAAACGCCGTCGAGGTCAATCCAGCGATAATCGCTGCCGACGAAACCGCTCCTCCATTGGCTGTTCGGATACAACGGAGAGCGAGGATCGCGGTTGTGGAAAGCAATCGACCGCGCCGTGGCGTTGCCGATGCCGACGGCGTCGGTCAGAATCTTCGTCATCCGATCGTCAGGGGCGAACGATCTGCCCTTGCGAATGCCGATGCCAGCCGCCAGGCCCCGCAATTCGGGATCGAACAGGTCGATCGGTTCCTTCTGGATGACGTGGTCGAGCTCCTTGTAGAACTCGAAAGTGTTTGCGTGGACCGTGTTGAAGGCGACCTTCGAGCCGTCGAGGAACTCCATCTTCGGCGGATTGCTCTTCTTGGCGAGCGGGTAGACCTTGAGTCCCTCGCGGAACAGCTTTGACGCTGCGTCCGGCTTGCCGTCGACGAGGAAGCCGCGAAGGATCAGCCAGTTCACATGAGACGGAGAGCGCGCCACATAGTAGTCGCCGCCCTCGCTCTTATCCTTCGGGAGGTCGCCCTTGTAGTCCGCCGGGACGATGAGGTACTTGCCGCCCTTGCCCTGGTCCGGACCGGGCGCGCCCATGTCGATGACGAAGCGGAAGAACGCGTCGTTGACAGTGCCGGGGCCGGTGCCGGGCGGAACCTCGACGACAGTCGGCCCGTCGGTCTCCAGGTCGAGGAACACGGAGCAGTAGACGGTGTCCGTGTTGCCGGTGAGCAGAAGGGGGTTGGAGTCGAGCAGTTGGTCGAAGATGAGCGCTTGGTTGGCCTTGGTCGCGCCCATTTCGGCATTGCCCATCCGGAGGGCCTCCAGGCTGGCTGCCGGCATGAAATTGAGGAAGACCTCGACGCCGCGGAGGGTGTCGAGGTAGTCGTAGACTTTCCCGGCGGTCTCTGCGGTGGGCACGCCGTCCGCGAAATTCAGCGTCCCTATGCTCGATTCGACTTTGTCCGGCGTCAGGATTTGCTCGGGAATTTTGGTGTTGTAGCCAGGCGTCGGTGACTGCGCATACGATGTCGTGACGGCCAACGCGGTAACGAACGCTGCGGCAATGGGGCCGTATTTGCGGGCGATTTTCATGATCCTGTCCTTCAATATCAATTCGATATGTGATTTTCGCTAATTGCTGGAATCAGTCCACGTAGACGACGACGTAGCGGCCGCCATAGGGCTCGTAATAGATTCCTCCGCACTGCCATAAAACCGTACCGCTGACGCTCGTCTTCACGCATGCGGCAGGCAGGGCGGCCACGTAGATCGCCGAACGCCGTATCGTCCGGCGCGTGGTGCGCCGCGCGACGCCGGCGACGCTGGCGGGGGTCAGCGGCCGGCCGACGCGCGCCTGGGCATTGCCGATGAAGACCGCGCCGTGGCCCGACTGTCTTGCAGTCCAGCCGTCAACGGTTGCGAGGGCGGCCATGATGGCCGCAGCCGAGATATATTTTACGGAGGTCCGCTTCATGCTCATTGCTGTGCCTCCAGGAGCAGGTCGCCGATGACATCGGCGTGGACCACGTCCACCTTGCTTGCCTCGACCGGCGGCTTGAACTCGAACGATTTCGAGCTAACGCCGCCTGTGCCCCAATTTCGGAACCGCAGCGTGTATTGTGGCGAACCTGTCACCCATTTTGTGGTGATCACGTACTTCAATGGCAGGTTCTGCTCGCCCTTGCTGATCCAGAGCTGCCAGTCCACGTCATCGTTCCGAAACGCCAGATGATCGCACAGCATGCCGCCCACGAAGGCGGTGCCGACCAACGATCCCGAAACGACGCCTTCCGTCAGCGAGACATACGGATCGGCGGACAGGAAGTCGGCCCCGGCGGCGTCAAATCCTGTCGCCGCCCGAATCTCCGCGACCGCTTCGTCGATCGAGGGGCCAGGACTGTCGATCCGGGCGTAGACGTTAAGCCGCTTGCCATAGAGGGAAACGACCTTGCCATCGAAGCTGATCTCGGTATCCGCAAACGGGCCCTGCCGGGTCATATGGAAGCCCGCGAACCGGGACAACGCAATCCGCCCCGACGCGCTGTACTGGATTTTCTCCCCGTCCAGCTGGACGACCTCATGGTCTGTATCGTATTCGACAGAGAACTCCTGCAGTGCCTGCAACTGATCGGTCATGGCGCGCAGGACGGAATCCGCATCCGGATTGATTACGCTCTGGGCTCGGGACGGCGCATTCGACAGCGCGACGGCCATTGCGGCGACCGCCAGTCCCCCCGCTCGACGTCTCGTCCCGGAAACGAGATTGGCACCCACATTCTCTTGCTTCATGTCACTCACTCTCACCTAGTACGATGCTTGGGTGAATCGCCAATGACTTATCGGACGATCGCTTCACCCGGGGCTCACCGGACCCGGCTTCCACCCTCCGTGCTCTGCAAGCGCCTGGCCGATTTCGTTGGCGAGGCAATCGATAAGCTCCTGCCACTCGCTCTGCCGCTCTTCAGGTTGCCTGGCGGATTGCGGAACCCGGGCCAGCGCGTCCTCGGCCTCCGCGAGCTCACCGCACAAGTCGTAGAAATCCTCGCTCATTCTCATCAGACGGCGGATCGTGAATTCGGCCTGTGGGAAGCGGCGCGCCGCCGCTGAAAATGCCTGCTCCCTGCCCGTCAGGTCGTTGATCTTAGTCATCGCCGCTCCCATAAGCAGGCAGCCTATGCGGAGTTTCGGTATGTGCGCAGGAGAACTGCTGTAACTTACGTGGTAAACTGTTGCCCGCCGGCTACCGGGAGGCGATCGCGCAGTGCTTCCCCATCTTGCGGTCACCGTCGCACTAAGATGATCTATCACCGGTTGTCGCAGTTGCGTTTCACACACTTGATGTATAGCTTGCGCTACTGGATGCGTCCTCCGGCTGGCGGGAAGGCCGGCGTCTTCTCTTTCACGTACGGGGGGTGCCGTGATTCACGCTGCAGCATCGGAAGCGGAGAAACCGCAGTCCACGGACTCCAGGTGTCTCGCCCAGCTCGCCCGCATCCGGCAGAGCGCCGAGTTCGACGCGACTGGCCGCGAGCACCGCTTTCTGCAGTATGTCGTCGAGGAGACCCTCGCCGGGCGCGGCAGCCGGATAAAGGCGTATACCGTCGCCGTCGAAGTGTTTGGCCGGGACAGCACGTTCGATCCGCAGAACGATCCGATCGTGCGCATCGCTGCGAGCCACCTCCGCCGATCTCTCGAGCGCTATTACCTAACGGCTGGGAAATCCGATCCTATTGTCATCGGCATTCCCAAGGGCGGTTATCTCCCCACCTTCTCGGAGCGAGGCTCGCCGGAAGACGCTAATGCGGCGGAAAGTTCGATGCCGACGATGCAGGCTCAGGCACCAGGACCCAGCGATGCCTCGCCCGTTACCGCGCGCCCGCCTCCGGGTCCGGATGATCTTCGGGCCCAGTTCGAGCGGATAGTATCGAGCAAGGAATTTCACGGTGGCGGGCGAGGAGACGCGCTCCTGCGCTATATCATCGAGGAGACGCTCGCCGGCCGCGCCGAGCGGATCAAGGGCTACTCGATCGCCATTGAGGTCTTCAAGCGGGATAAGAGCTTCACGCAGGACGATCCGGTCGTGCGTATCGAGGCGGCACGTCTGCGGCGGGCGCTCGAGCGCTACTACCTGGTGGCGGGGCAGAACGATCCGTTGCGGATAGAGGTTCCCAAGGGGGGGTATGGGCCGACGTTTAGCTGGAACGAAGCCGTGCGTGCCGAATCGGACAGGACGGCGGTTCCGGATGCGTCCGGCCCCATCGTCTCTGCGAGACGGCGGGGCCGGGTGTTGTTGACCGTAGGCGTCGTGGCAGTCGCGGCCGCCGCGATCCTGGGCTACTGGACGATTGATCGGCCGGGGTCGGTTTCCTCTCTCCGAGCGGGCAGTGTTTCGGTGCCCGATGGCCCAACGCTAGTGATCGCGCCCTTCGCGAATCTTGGAGAAGGGCCGAATGCAGAACTCTATACGGATGGTGTGACGGAAGAGCTCCTGACCGCACTTCCTCGATTCAAGGAGATCAAGGTATTCGGTCGCGAGACGTCGAAATCGCTACCGCCGGACGTGGACGTATCGCAGGTCCGGGATGAGCTGGGTGCGCGCTATCTGCTCGCGGGCGGCGTGCGGGTCTCTGACAGCCGCATCCGAGTGACCGCGCGGCTCGTCGATGCCTCCGACGGAGCGATCCTGTGGTCGGAGGACTATGACAACGATCTGCAGTCACGCGATCTCTTCGCAATCCAGTCCGATGTAGCGAGCAAGGTCGCGACGGCCGTCGCGCAGCCGTATGGCATTATTGCCCAAGCCGATGCCGCCAATCCGCCTCCGGACGACCTTGGCGCTTACAGGTGCACACTGAGTTTCTACGATTACCGCGCCGAATTGAGCGTCGAACGCCACGCCAAGGTCAGTGCATGCCTCGAAAGCGCTGTCGCCCGCTATCCAGGCTATGCGACGGCGTGGGCGATGCTGTCGATTGCCCATCTCGACGAGGAGCGGTTCAAATTCAATCCGAAGTCCGGCGCTCCGACGGCCATGGAACGGGCGCTTCAGGCGGCGCGCAGGGCCGTCCAGCTTGATCCAGGCAACACTCGCGGTCTTCAGGCGCTTATGACCGCATTGTTCTTCAACGGGCAGTATGCCGAGGCGATGCGCACCGGAGAGCAGGCGCTCGCCATGAACCCGAACGACACCGAGCTCATGGGAGAGCTCGGAACTCGAGTGGCCATGGGCGGCCAATGGCAGCGAGGCGCCGCACTTCTGGACCGTGCGATTGCGCTCAATCCAGGTGGAGCGGGATACTACCACGGGACCCGCGCCCTCGCTGCCCACATGCTTGGAGACCATCCGGCTGCGGTCGCCGGGATTAGACAGGCCGACCTGCAGAAATTCCCGCTCTTCCACGCCGTGGCCTCGGTCATCTATGCGGAGGCCGGGATGCTGCATGAGGCCCGGCGAGCGGGCGAGACGTTCATGCGGAGGCGCCCGGATTTCGTTCCAAACCTCCAGGCCGAGTTCATGATGAGAAATCTCCAGGCAAAGGACCAGCTCCGTCTGGTCTCGGGACTTCGAAAGGCGGGATTTTCGATACCGGACGGCGTGGAGGCATCGATTGCGGCAGCGGAAGCAGCCGATGCGAAGTCGCGCTAGAGATATGCGTGTCCTTGCTCGCGTTTCCGATCCGTAACCTCCCTGATGCTACGGGCGCGCCGCTCTGTCTTCGGCTAGTTCTGTGTGTGGGCCGGGGGCGGCTGATCGACGGCATACCGCATCTCGCGGGACTCACTCTTAACATGGGGAAACAAGTGACCGGTCAAAATCGCCGCACGATTCACTCCGGACTCTTCCGGCCTCTGCAAAGCATCGTGGTCTGCGGAATGCTCGTCGTTGCGGGATGCGGCGGGCATCCCAAAGGCGTGCTGACGCCGGTCGCCGACAGCATGCCTGCAACGAGCCGGGTTGACATGCTGATCACTACCACCCGTGGCCGTTCAAAAGTGCCCGGGGAGATGTTCACGGGCGAGCGGGCACGCGCGGCAGCCTTCGCGAACATAACGGTCTCGATCCCGCCTGTCCGGAAGGTCGGCGAGGTTGCCTGGCCGAAAAAACTTCCGTCCAATCCGGCCACTGATTTCGCGACGTTGAAGGCGGACGACCTGACCAGGGATGGAGCCAAGACCTGGCTCAATGCCACGGTCAGGAAGAGCCCTGACCGCAGTGTGCTCGTGTTCATTCACGGCTTCAACAACCGCTTCGAGGACTCCGTCTACCGCTTCGCCCAGATCGTCCATGATTCCGGCGTCCACAGCGCCCCTGTCCTGGTGACATGGCCGTCGCGGGGCAGCCTGCTTGCCTATGGCTATGACCGAGAAAGCACCAATTACACCCGCAATGCGCTGGAATCGCTCTTCCAGTACATCGCCGCCGATAAAGAGGTGAAGGAGGTGTCGATCCTCGCGCATTCGATGGGGAACTGGCTCACGCTCGAGGCTCTCCGCCAGATGGCGATCCGCAATGACGGCCTGCCCGCCAAATTCAAGAACGTGATGCTTGCGGCTCCGGATGTCGATGTCGACGTCTTCCGCTCGCAAATCGAGGACATGGGCAGCCAGCACCCCCGGTTCACCCTGTTCGTATCCCGTGACGACCGGGCTCTTGCCTTCTCGCGCAGGGTCTGGGGCGACATTCCCCGGCTCGGTTCGATTGACCCCGAGGCCGATCCCTACAAGCAGGAATTGGCGAACAACGAGATCACCGTCATCGATCTTACCAAGATCAAGGCAGGCGACGGCATGCATCACGGCAAGTTCGCCGAGTCCCCGGAAGTCGTCCGGCTCATTGGGGCTCGCATCTCCGAAGGTCAGCCACTGACCGACAGCCGGATGGGTCTCGGAGACCATCTCATTGCGGGCACGACGGGAGCCGCCGCAGCAGCCGGCAGCGCTGCCGGCCTGATCCTCGCTGCTCCGGTCGCCGCCATCGATCCGCATACCAGGGGCAACTACGCCAACCACGTCGGCGCGGCGATGGGACAGTCGGATGGCAAGCAGAAGATCGCCGTGACAGACTGCGTTTCGAGACACTCGGCTGAGCGCGATCCGGCGTGCGCGCCGCAAAACTGACTGGTTTCGTCGCGGGAAGTCGATTTGGATCCTGCCAGTTCCTGTCGACATGGCCTTTATCAACCAAAAACAGCATAACCTCGATAGCCGAGGAATCTGATCGTATGGGGAAGTCAACCTTCGCGGCGCTTGAAGAGCTTAAAACCGTTCACAGCAAGAGCGATATCAGCGCCCTCAAGGTCCGGCTTCGCGAACTCAATATCGAAATCGTTGATCTGGAAAATCAGGCCGATCCGGCAACAAGATAATCTTGACAACGACAGCATATATACTGTGCTGGCGAACTGCATTCGCTAGGCCAGGAAGAGGGGGCAAGTGATTTTGGACACGCACAATCCTAACCTGGCGGTTGGGGCGGTTGCCGAGCAGGTACTTTACGTGACTTTGGACAAAGCGGCTGGCTACAAGTTTACTTATGAATCCGGGTCTATCGAAAATCCGCGTATCAATGACGCTATCGTGAAGATTCTTGAGGGTTCAAAGCCGGCGTTTGTGCAACGCCGCCTTGCGTACCAGATTAAATAGCTCTCCGCTTGAATCATGCTGTCGTGGCCGAGTCCGCAGATTGCGGTCTTTGCGCCATCCCAAGCGGTTTGCGGTCACCGCTAGCGGCGCGGACGACGTTCTTTGCTGATGGGGCTATTCAACAAGCGTTGCACTTCCGCCTCGACGCGGTTGAGCGAAAGCCCTGCCACGCCAAACCTCTCATAGAGCGACGTCAACAACGGGAGCATGCATTCGGCCAATCGGCTCTCGATATCGTTGGCAGAAAAGTTTGCCTCCAGCACGGCTTCATCGCTTCGTGCCGCATGACCTTCGACAAGCAGATCACTCAGCGGGTTAGCCCAGGAGCGCAACACGCGACCGCGCAGGCCCGTGAACATGACGCGGAAATGAACCGTCACGGCTGTTTCGGCATCTTTGCGAAGGAGCGACGCAAGCTTTTCCGCGTGCAACAGAACCTCACCCATCCGCCATAGGGGAAGCGTCGTGTCGAGGATCGTTCCGGCGGGGAACGTCTCCGCACCATCTTCCTGATAACCGCGGATCAGGAACATGCGCCCCGAAGGGGCCGCACGCCAGAAATCGCAATGCGCAGGATCATTGAACCCGCGCTCGACTTCCTCGCCTTGCGGAGCAAGCCAACATTCAATCAGTCCATCAACTTCACGCGGCTGAATAGCCTCGCGTGTCGGAAGCCAGAACGGCGGCCAGCCCGTTTTCCGAACTACGGCCTTTTCAAGAATGCGTTCAAAGGCGGTCAGCTCCGACATCTTGAGATCGCCCTCAAGCCAGTAGTCGAACCGATACCAGCCATTCGGAAACCGCGCAGGCGAATCTTGGGGGAGCGGAGCAACCAGATTACGCCAACGCTCAAATGCATCGCGCACGAACCGGGCTTGCGTGTCCCCCTCGGTAGGCTCATCCACCAAACCAACGACGCGCAGGATGTCGAGGGCTTTCGCCAGTGTCAGGGTCGTTTCACCACGCTCGAACGCAGCCATTGTCGGATGGCTGACACCCGCCAAAGCCGAATGATGTTTTTGTGTAAGACCTTCCGCCTTGCGACGGCGCAAGGTTTCTTCCACGTACCGTTGCCACGCAAGCGGAGCTATGTTTCCAGTATTCTCAGGCATGAGTTGTCCACGATCTCCTTGAATCTATGCACGAAGCCATCCGCCGGCTCCGCGTCGGGCGGACGGATAATGGATGCAGCCTTCTCCACCTGCCGCTTTAGCTGTTTGAATGTCTGGTCGATGGCCCTGTCCGGCAGGCCGATCTCCTTGCCGAAGGCGCGGAAAATTGCCTGGTTGGCCGCTTCCAGATGGATTTTCTCACCGCCGATTGACAGCGCCAATGTTTGGTCGAACCCGTCATAAAATGCGGTGTTCACCACATCGTAGGCGGGGGATAGCCGTAAGCCCGTCGGCGTTTCCAGAAGGGAGAAGTTTTTCAGGTGGGCATCGCAATTCCCGATCAGGGTGAAGACAATCAGGCGATTGAAAAACCGCAACAGGTCGATTGGCGCGCGCGATGAGTGCTGACGAATGATCGCGGCAATATCCTCGTAGGCCGCATCATACTTGCCTGCGTAGTCCTGTCCCTTGGGCTTGCTGAGGATCTGCGCACAGTCTTCGAGGCGCAGTTTCTCGCCGTTCGGTCTCCGGTCGAAGCGGGCAACAATGAGCGCCGTTTCGTCAACAACCGCGGTGAGCGAGGCCGTGAACCCGGTCACTTCCCTTTCGCCAAGGACGGCGGCGGTCCACCGCAGGCTCAGGAGTTCATTTCGAACGAGGTTGTCTATTCGGTCGGAATTGAATTTAGCGATATAGAGCGCTGATCCCGTCGCACTCGCGGGAACAAACCTGTTTTCATCGTCCTTGGTGACAAGCAGTTTCTTCTGCACACCTGAAACCGTGCGTCCGGGACTGACGGTGGCTTCGGTGATTTCCGGGAGCTGTGCGGCATCGTCCGGCGGCCGGATGCTGACGGCCCCGATACAGTCTGCACCGTAACGAAGGAGCAGCCCAAGGTCGTCTTCTTCGACGATATGTGCCGAACGTGCCTGTTGTTCGCGTAACCATCCTTCCGGGCCGAGGTGCTGGAAAAACGGATGCAGGCCGACCTTCCATTCATGTTCGCGTTGCGTGGAGGGGAAGCAGCACGCGATATTGCCTTCATTCCAGTCTGAATGATAGGCGAAGCGCGTTCCGCCGTTGGCCGTTTCGACCAACGTGCCGGCGGTTTCATCCTTGAACAAAATATTTGCGCTTCTCAGTGCCATTAAGTTATGCCTTCGCTCTCTACCTCGTACGCGCCCGCTGGGGGGCGCTTACGAAGCCATACATCCATCATGGTGTGCTGATTTGTAAGAAAATCAAGGTATAACTCGATTTCACGCATTTCGCGCCAAACTAACAATCTTTAGCTTTATATCCGTCCGATCCGCGCCAGCCACAGCTCGCCTGCGAAACTATGACTCGAATCTAGCGTAAAAATCCATTCGCGGAAGGCCGTTTTGTCCGAGGACATCGATGAACCTCGTCTTCGGCGGGCTGGCTTCCTGTGCCAGCATCGTCAGGTTGGCCTGAGACGGGCGAAGAGGGCGAGATTGTAGGCGACCACCGAGGACGAGACGTAGGTCTCGAAGTGGTGGAGCCCGCGCCAGGTGCAGTGGGCCAGGCCATAGGTCCGCGTCAGGCCGGAGATGCCGGCTACGATGCCGGCCCGGAAGTTTCTGAGCTTGCGATACACCCAGCGGCTCCTGACCATATCTTTGATCCGGAGGCGGCCGCTCTTCTTAGGAAGGCCATATCGCGCATACCCCAGGCCTTGGCCTGGGGTATGTTTTCACGGCTCGCATAGCCGCCGTCGGCGCCCGCCTGCCGCGGCGCCTCGCCATAGAAGGATGTGGCGCTCCAGTAAGGGCAAAAGCCGCTCGCTGTCGGCCGGATTGCCGGCTTCGATGACGAGATAGAGAATCAGTCCGCTCCTGCCGGTGGTCAGATTGATCTTGCGCTTGAGTTTGACTTGCTAGAATCCGGGGGTTGGGGGTCGGTGCGTGATATCCGGAACCTCCCCGTCCGTCGTCGGTTCCTCCTTCCCTGGCAGGAGAAACAACATGGCGAGCGACGAACTGAGCGCCGGCTTCACCGGGAAGCCGACCGAACCGCCCACGGGTGTCCGAAAGATAGCTAAGGCAGCCAGCGGCGCAGTTGGCCGCGAAGCGAACGCTGTCGTGGTAGGGGCCGCAGATCACCCATACACTGCAACAGGATTGGCGCTCACAGTCGGCGCCATTGCCTTCGCGGTCGGTTATACTATGGGTCGATCGTCAAGCGAAAAGGGCCGAAGTTACTGGCGATAGAGGCCGCGCAATGCACAAAATCGCGCGCCGGTGGCGCGCTGCTGGTGTAGCCGCAAGTTGTGGCGGCGCTTGGCCACGCATCCGCCGAAGGCGACTGGATGCGCAACTCACCCCGCCATGAGCGGGGTTTTTCACAGTTTCAGATCAGTACGCCTTTTAGCTATGCGTTCCGCTCGACCAACTGACCTTCGGGCCCCTCGTCTTTCCCGCGTCACCTTGGATCTCGTCGTGGTTGGAACGGGTCACCCTTCCGCGCAGTCGGCAACGAGGCAAACAGCATTCACGGGATACACCGACATCAGCATGTTTTCCCAGGCAATGGCCGCCCTGGCCCAGGCTCGCTCAACGACATTTCAACGCCACCGCCGCTTTTCTACGCGGAATGACGACTTAACTCGTGCTGCAGTGCACAACATGTCATCGTGATTTGCTAATGTTGCTTTTTTGAGCAGGCGCCTGAACCACCCATTACTTATTAGATTCAAAGGGATATCGTGACCGCCCAAAACTGGCATGGGCCTTGCTTTTTTATCATTGCTTTGATCAACGGCGATTGAAGCGAGCTCAGGCGCCGATAGCGCCTGCCAAAGACACCGACGTCGCAAGGTCCTTGCCTCCATGGGTTTCCTTCCCAACCCAGGAGCGCAATGCCCAAGCGGCGTTTTTTTGTCGGCTTTCGACCGGCCACCACATTGAGGGAACGTGCGCATGACCAAGACTTTGTTCGGCGGCCTGACCCGCCGCAGCGTGCTGAAGACCACCGCGACGGCCGCCATGGTCGGCGCAGCGAGAACGCTTTTGCCCTCCGGGGCCTTCGCCCAGGGCGCCGGTCCCGAGACCGCGAAGGCCACCCTCGGCTTCATCGCGCTGACCGATTCAGCCCCGCTGATCATCGCCAAAGAGAAGGGTTTGTTCGACAAGTACGGCATGACCGAGGTCGAGGTGGTGAAGCAGGCCTCCTGGGGCACGACCCGCGACAATCTGGTGCTCGGCTCGGCCGGCGCCGGTATCGACGGCGCCCATATCCTGACTCCGATGCCCTATCTCATCTCGACTGGCAAGGTGACGCAGAACAACCAGCCACTGCCGATGGCGATCCTCGCCCGCCTCAATCTCGACGCGCAGGCGATCTCGGTCGGTGCAGCCTATGCCGATCTGAAGGTCGGCATCGACGCCTCGGTGCTGAAAGATGCCTTCGCCAAGAAGAAGGCCGGTGGCGAGGCCGCCAAGGTCGCCATGACCTTCCCGGGCGGTACACACGACCTCTGGATCCGCTATTGGCTCGCCGCCGCCGGCATCGACCCGGACAAGGATGTCGAGACCATCGTCGTCCCGCCGCCGCAGATGGTCGCCAACATGAAGGTCGGCACCATGGACTGTTTCTGCGTCGGCGAACCCTGGAACGAGCAACTCGTCAACCAGAAGATCGGCTACACCGCTGTCAACACCGCCGAGATCTGGGCGGAGCATCCGGAGAAGTCCTTCGCCATGCGCGCCGACTGGGTCGAGAAGAACCCGCGCGCCGTCAAGGCGCTGGTCATGGCCATCGAGGAAGCCGCGCAGTGGTGCGACGATATGGCGAACAAGGACGAACTCGCCAAGATCGTCGGCAAGCGCAGCTGGTTCAACGTGCCGCCAAAGGACATCGTCGATCGGCTGAAAGGTGAATACGACTACGGCAACGGCAAGATCGTGGAGAACAGCCCCCACTTCATGAAATTCTGGCGCGAACACGCGTCCTACCCGTTCCAGAGCCATGACGCCTGGTTCCTCACCGAGAATATCCGCTGGGGCAAGCTTGCATCGGATACGGACATCAAGGGGCTGATCGCCAAGGTCAACCGTGAGGACATCTGGCGCGAAGCGGCAAAGGACCTCGGCATCTCCGACATCCCCGCCTCCACTTCGCGCGGGCCGGAGACCTTCTTCGACGGCAAGGTCTTCGATCCCGCAAATCCCGAAACGTACCTGAAGAGCCTGGCAATCAGCCGCATCGCCTGATGCCGCATCGGCAGCCGGGTCCCTTCCCGGCCGCCTTCGATTAACCCCCCTAGGAGAACGGCATGTCCGTCACCAATCTCAAGCTCAAACCCCAGGCGACTCCGCAGACCGCCGCTCAGGTCATCGCTCTCGGGCAGACGGCGAGCCGCGGCATCGATGGCCGTCTGTCGCGCTTTGTCACCCAGACGGTCACCAACCTCTTGCCGCTGCTCGTCACACTGACGTTCTTCACCCTTGCCTGGCAGCTCATCTGCTCGTCGCCTGAATCGAGCCTTCCGGCCCCGTCGCGTGTCCTCGAGGAAAGCTGGGAACTGATCGCACATCCCTTCTACATCGGTCAGGGTGTCGATCAGGGTCTGTTCTGGCACGTGTTCGCCAGCCTGCAGCGCGTCGCGCTGGGCTACGCGATGGCTGCGGCGGTCGGCGTCGCGCTTGGGACGCTCGTCGGCCAGAGCGCGCTCGCGATGCGCGGCCTCGATCCGATCTTCCAGGTGCTTCGCACCGTGCCGCCGCTCGCCTGGCTGCCGCTTTCACTCGCCGCCTTCCAGGATGGCACCCCTTCGGCAATCTTCGTCATCTTCATCACGGCGATCTGGCCGATCATCATCAACACCGCGGTCGGCATCCGCAACATTCCGCAGGATTACCAAAACGTCGCCAAGGTGCTGCGACTGAACAGCTTCGAATATTTCGGCAAGATCATGCTGCCGGCCGCTGCCCCCTACATCTTCACCGGTCTTAGGATCGGCATCGGTCTCTCCTGGCTGGCGATCGTGGCGGCCGAGATGCTGATCGGCGGCGTCGGCATCGGCTTCTTCATCTGGGATGCGTGGAACTCGTCGCTGATCAGCGACATCATCGTGGCGCTCATCTATGTCGGCATTGTCGGCTTTCTCCTCGACCGCCTCATCGCACTCGTCGGCCGCGCCGTCACCCGCGGCACTGCAAACGCTTAGAGAGGGAAGCCCGATGACCAAGAGCTATCTTTCACTTGAACTGCTGGACAAGAGCTTCGAACGCGGCGGAACACGCACCGAGGTTCTCAAACAGGTCTCACTTACAGTCGACAAGGGTGAATTCATCTCGATCATCGGCCATTCTGGCTGCGGCAAGTCGACCCTGCTTAACATCGTCGGTGGGCTGACACAGGCGACGACCGGCGTCGTCCTCCTCGACGGCAAGGTCGTCGACGAACCTGGACCGGACCGCGCCGTCGTCTTCCAGAACCACTCGCTGCTGCCGTGGCTCACGGTCTACGAAAACGTCCGGCTGGCCGTCGACAAGGTGTTTTCGAGAACCCGCAACAAGCAGGAACGCCATGAATGGACGATGCGCAACCTCGAGCTAGTGCAGATGGCGCATGCCGCCGAGAAGCACCCCTCAGAGGTCTCCGGCGGCATGAAGCAGCGCGTCGGCATCGCCCGGGCGCTTGCCATGGAACCGAAGGTGCTGCTTCTCGACGAGCCCTTCGGGGCGCTCGACGCCCTGACCCGCGCGCATCTGCAGGACCAGGTCATGCAGATTCACGCGACGCTCGGCAATACGGTGCTGATGATCACGCATGACGTCGACGAAGCGGTCCTGCTTTCGGACCGCATCGTCATGATGACCAATGGACCCTCTGCACGAGTCGGTGAAATCCTCGACGTGCCGCTCGCGCGTCCGCGTCGTCGCATTGAGCTCGCCTCCGATCGAACTTACCTGACATGTCGCGAGTCGGTGCTGAAGTTCCTCTACGAACGCCACCGCTTCGTCGAAGCTGCAGAGTGATTATTCCGAACGGAACTCGATCTCGGTAAAGGCTCTCACCAGCGGCAATCTTCTACAGCCTGCGGTATCTTAGTTGTGTCGTCCCCTGCCCTGCAACGATCAACAGTACGCGGCGGTTTGGGTCAGTTTTGGGTGGCGAAGGCTTCCTTCCGGGCCCGATCGGACTGTTCCAGCCGCACCGCGTGCTTCGATGGAGCCATCAAAGGTGCGCTTGTCGGCGCAACCAAACCTGAGCCGCGCAGCCGCCAGACGTCGGCTCTCCAGCTCGCCGACGGCTTCGTTCGCGGTTAGGGCCGAGCTTATCCCTCGCCTTGACCGGGTCCGAACCATGGGCCACTTAAATCTTCCGCACCAGCGCCGGTGGAGGTACCTTTGGTCCTGCGAACAAGCACGCGATTAGCGAGAATCTGGTTCGTTCTGCGCTGGCAACTATGGCTAACGACGGAGTCGGTCGAGTGTTTCGCGAAGGGCGGTTATCGCCACTTCGCGCTCGCCGGTCGACATGAGTTCCGGCTCCGCCTCGAGCCTTAGATGGGGCAGCTCGGTTCGAATGGCATTGCAGCTCTTGGTCAGATTGGCCTTGAAGTCGACGACGCGATAAGTCGCGACCGGATAGGCTATTCCCCTGATCTGGACACGTCCCGTCTCCTCACAGTGGATCAGGTCCTTTACCTGCGCGAAGGTCTCGTAGGAGATGAGCACTGAGCCGGGGGCGGCCTCCTCTTCAAGTCGGGCGGCGAGGTTTACGGCGCCGCCGATGATCGTATAGTCCATCCGGTCCTCGCTGCCGAAATTGCCGACCGTGCAGTAGTCAGTATGAATGCCGATCCGGCAGCGCAGTGGCATCTCTATGCCGACGCTGCGCCAGGTTTCGCCGAGTTCGCCCATCCGCTCCTGCATGGCGAGTGCCATCGAGACACAGGCGATCGCGTCCTCCCTAATGCCGCGTGTTTCGGGGTCGCCGAAGAACATCAATATGGCGTCGCCTACGTACTTATCGATCGTAGCCCCGAAGGACAGAGCAATCTTCGACATTTCCGTCAGATACTGATTGAGGAGTTGGGTCAGTTCCTCGGACTCCATCTTGTCGGTTGTTTCCGTGAATGCCGCAATGTCGGAGAAACAGATCGTCAGCTTCTTCCTCCGGCTTTCGATCCTAACGTCCTGTTTGCCGCTGAAGATCGAGTTATAGACCTGCGGCGCGAGGTATTTGGCAAGCTTGGCGGAGAGCGCCTCGAGCGCAACTGATTTTTCGGAGAGGTCCTGCTCACGGCGCTTGAGCTCCGTGATGTCGGAATAGACCGCGACGGTGCCGCCGCCCGAAATCCGGCGTTCGCTGATCTGGATCCAGCGATCTGGACCGCGCTGCTGAAGGAGTGTTCCGGTCGGATTGCGATGTGCTTCGAGGCGCTCGGCGAGCCATTCTTGCTCCCGCCCGATCGCATCCTCTATCAAGCCACGCTCCGCTGCCGCGCGGATGATCGCCTCGAAATGGGTTCCGGAAACGACTGTGTCATCCATCCCCGGGTAAAGAATGTCGCGATATCGACTGTTGCAGACGAGAAGCCGATCTTCGCTGTCATAAAAGGCGAAGCCCTCCGATATGCTTTCAATCGCGTCGATAAGGCGCTGGCGGGCTTCAGCCACAGTGCGCAGGTTCTTCTCCTCGACCTCGATCGCCGTATCGCGGAATACGCGAAGAGCCTTGGCCATACGGCCGATCTCGTCGCCACGGGTCTGCGGTAACGGCACCCGAAGGTCGCCAGCGGCGATGGCAAGCATGCTATGGCTTAGGCCAGTAAGGCGTGCAAGAAGATTGCGGTCGACATAGAGCCAGACGATCAGGACCGAACTCAAGAGGCTCAGAAGGGCGGAGCCAAGCACGACCCCAGTACCATAGCGCCGAACCGTTGCGGCTTCCGAGCCCGCCTCGGCGATGTCGCCTTTGGCCGCCGCCACCAGGCGGTCCACGGCCAGAGTGAGCTTCCGCGACAGCTTATCGTTCTCCACCACTAACTTCTCGCCCTCTGCCACAACCGCGAGCTCTTCGTTACGCGCGTTCGGGATGCTTCTCTGGCCGTCGATCAGCGCCTCGAACTGGTCTACGAGCTGCTGAAAACGCTTGCGCAATTGCTCATCGAATTCGGGGGTCACCGACTCGAGCGTCTCGATCGAGCGCCGAAGGGGGAATGAAATCAGCGACAGGTCGCCTGGCGTCGGCGCGACAGCGGCCTGCAGAAGCGTGTCATTGATTGCCGCGATCTCCCGCTGCGCGGTCTGCTGTGGGATGTAGGCGGCGATCGCTCGCGCCAGGTCTCTTGTGGCCGCGGCCTCTGCCTCTGGCGTCGTCACTGCATCGGCTGTGGCTGCCCGCCATCGCGGCACTTTGGAATTCATAACGAGAATACCGGGCGCGACGAGGCGCTGGCTAGCATTTGTCGTTGCCGACAGGCGACGCAGAAGTTCCTCCTTGCGTGCGACGGCAGCAAGGCGGACGGTGACGAGCTCGTCGAGAGCATGCAAGTTGCGCCTGAGCCCGACCACCGCGTCTTCGATCTCGCTGACCACCCCCGAGCTCAGTGTCGCTCCCTTTAGAGCCGCTAATAGCTCTTCGAGTCGCGCCATCTCGCTGCCTATCGCGGCCGAGACCTCGCTGTGCCGGGCCCTACTGGTCGAAGCCAGGAAAGCCGGCGCGGTGGCGGCGACACGTTCAGCATGGCGGGAGAGTTCGAGGGACGCGAGCGCGGACGGGGCCCGGCGCTCCGTTACTCGTTCGAGCACCTGACTGAGCTCAAGAAAGGCATACAAGGCGCCTACGGTCGCAAGCACCGCAAAGGCGCTGATGCCGAAGAAAGCGAACAACAATCTGCCACGAACGCCGAGACGGTCAAACATCGCGGCACCCCCTAGCTTCCGGCTGAAGGCGGCCAACATGGTCCGCAAGGAACTCTTCTCATAAGGCGAGCTGCTGCGATCAGCGCCTACAGCGCCGTCGTGTCTTCGGACGCACCGAGCTCGCCGTAGCTTCTTCAGTTGCTACATGTTTTTTACCCTTTGATCGGCTCCAATTAGGCAAACCTGCGGGTTACTCAACAGGCACGTACTCGCCACTTTTCCAAACATACCATACCCAGCTTTGGACTGTGAGATCGCCCTTCTTATCAAAGTCGATCCGGCCCAGCACCGTATCGAATTGGTCTTCGCGCAGCGCCGCTATCACCGCCTGAAGGTCAAGCGAGTTCGCCTTCGTGACCGCTTGAGCCCAGATCTCGGCAGCGCCGTAGCTGTGGAGCGTCCAGGAATCCGGCTCGAAGTTTTCAGCCCTAAAGCGCTCGACGACCTCCGCGGCCTCAGCATTTCGACGCGGGTCGGCGACAAAGGTGAAGAGCGTCCCCTCGGCGGCAGGGCCGGCAATAAGGCCAAATGCCTCGGTCGCGGTGTCGTCGCCCGAGATAAGCTGGACCGGGTAGGCGCGGTCGCGCGCGGCGCGGACCATAAGGGCTGCTTCCGTATGATAACCCCCAAGATAAAGCACCGCGATATGTGCCGTCTGCAACGCGGCGACCTCAACCGAGTAATCGTCCTTTCCGGGCGTGTAGCTTTGATAAACCGCTTCGGTCACGCCCCGCATGTTGAGTTGCTTCTTCGTCTCGTCGGCAAGTCCCTTCCCATAGGTCGTGTTGTCGTGAAGGATCGCAATCTTGCTGTCGCCCCAGTGGTCGGCCAGATAGTTGCCGGCCTTGTGGCCCTGGGCATCGTCGCGACTGCAGACGCGGAAGACATTGGCGTGCCCTTGCTCAGTCAACATCGGATTGGTCGAGGACGGCGAAATCTGCAGAACGCCAGCGGCCGCATAGATCTTCGATGCAGGGATGGAGGCTCCGGAGCAGTAATGCCCGATGACGAAGACTGCACCGTCTGCGACCAGCTTCTCGGCGGCCGCAAGCGCCTGCCGAGGATCGCAGAAGTCGTCGGCCACGATCAGCCGAACCTGCTGGCCGAGCACACCGCCTGCGGCATTGATATTGGCAACGGCCATCTCCGCACCGCGCCTAAGCTGGGTGCCGGTCCAGGCGAGCTTACCGCTCATCGGGCCAGCGACGCCGATCAGGACTTCCGCCTCACTCTGGGATGCAAGCGCGAATGCAAGTGCAGCAGCGGCGAAAAGATGGCGCATGGAGGCCCCTCCCCGTTTGCATTTTACTCTTTACGGATGGGGACCGCCACCGTGCATGACGGCAGTGGTCAAGCGAAGCGGGTCGCAGGATCCGGCTCTTGGCCGATAAGCGTGCTCCGGTGGCTCAAGGGCGGCGGCTCGGTTATGAGCGTTGTCGGCGCTTTCGGCACGGCGCCGACAACGCGCCGGAGCTCCACGAGCAAACCGCTGTTCCAGGCGATACAATATGCGATCTTCTTAGCCCAGAACGTGAACATCCTCGCAACGAGCCGTGCACAGGGCTCGTGACGAACGGCTCCCTTCGCCCGCAAGTGGTCGTCAGCGATGGGCGCAATGAGCGGCTCGAATGAGCCCATTGCAGACCTTCTCTCTACAGCTAACATGCCCACAAATACTGGAGACCAACATGATCGTCCAAGCCTGCCTTAACGGTGCACGTCCTAGCGACTATCACCCGCGGCTACCGCTCACGGCGGATGCCATTGCCCTCGACGGTGCGGCATGCATCTCCGCGGGGGCTGCCGAACTTCACATACACCCCCGCGGCCCGGACGGACGTGAGAGCCTCCTGGCGGTCGATGAGGCGATATACGCCGTGCGGCGCGCTTGTCCGGGAAGTCTTGTCGGAGTGTCAACGGGCGCGTGGATAGAACGCGACGAGAAGCAGACGCGAGACTGCATCTCTGCTTGGCGGCAGCTGCCCGACTACGCCTCCGTCAATATCTCCGAGCGAGATGCTCCAGCGGTTATCGCGTTGCTGCACCGCATGGGTGTCGGCGTCGAAGCGGGATTGGCCACGGTCGCGGATGCCGAGCGATTTGTCACGCTTCCGGATTGCCATCGAGCTTTCCGCATCCTCATCGAGATCGAAGAACAGGACCTCGGAAAGGCTGACGCAATCGCGGATGGGATCGCGCAAGTTCTTGAGCGCGCGAATATCCTACGACCAGTCCTTCTACACGGCTTGGACGCGACCGCTTGGCACTTCGTCAACCGCGCGCATCAACGGCGCTGGTCTACGCGAGTTGGATTGGAGGATGGGTGCCAACTTACGAATGGTGAAATAGCGGGTGGGAACGCCGACCTCGTGGCAGATGCGCTTCAAATCTTTCGCTCGTAACATGCCAGATTGGCCTTCCATTCAGCACGGTAACACCTCGCTCGAATGGCAGCTTCGTCCGCATTTCGGCGGTCCCGTGTGCTGGCCATGGGCGACTTCTCACCACCCATTGCGGTCTCCGAGGTGAGTTTCGATCTCTCGCCTTGAAAGAAGCAGAACCTGAGACCCCCGTCGTTTGACGTCTGACGCAGTTGAGAGGATACGAACCGCCGGCCCACCAATAGCTTCGGCGGGAATGTCCGAGCGGTCAGTGATTGTTCGGCTCCTGCATCCATTGCGGATTGTCTCGCTTGGCATGTAGCACGCGCCACACATCGACATGATCTGGCTGGTCGCGATAGAAAATGAGATAGGGATATCGCTTCAGAGAGACACTCCGTAGGTCAGGCAATCCCAATTCGTATGCATATCGCAACGATCCTGCCTCCGGATGGCTCGCGATCGAAGCGTACGCCGCTTGAAGTGCGCCGATAAATCCGTGCGTGACCTCGGTTCCTGCTTCGCGTGCATAATAGTCAATGGCCGCCTCGACATCGCTGCGCGCCAACTGCCGCGGGATAATAGTCTTCACTTGCTGTGCTCACCACGAACTCGATCGCGCAGACTGGTGAAATAATCCGCGTCGACCGGCTCAGTTGGTGCGGACGAGGCTCCGTCAAGCAACAGCCTGCGTAACGCGAGGCGATCCTGATCTCGACGTATCAACTCCCGAATATACTCACTACTTGTCCCATAACCCCGTCCGGCGACTTGCTCATCGACGAAGCTCTTAAGGTGGTCCGGCAGGGAAATGTTCATTGTGCCCATGCAAGTGACTGTACCGGTTTTGGCAAAAATTGGCAAGACCGCTCGCTTCCCTTCGACCACGAGACCGACGCCGCAATGCCGAATCCGCAGCATGGCAGTGACGCAGGTTCCCGTCGATACATTATGCGATTTCTCTAGCACAACCTTTAAGCTCGACTTGTGACTCCCTTTCTGCTCCATTGGACGCAAGGACGGAGCATTCCGAAAGGGTGGCCCATTTGATCTTGACGTTTCTGGAGCGTCCGTGACCGCTTCTAGCGCTTCTTCGTATTCAGATCGACGTCGGCAACGTGAACTTTCCACCCATTTGCGACGGATGGGAACCGGACAAATCGACCCGTTGCTGTCATTGCCCAAGGCACGCTCCAATGTCTGGTGAAGCCGAAAGTGCGACATTGAAGGGCTAAGAGACTCGCCGTGACCATCTGCCACGCGTGTTGAAGCAGTCCGCCCTTACCGATGCGCAAGTGAGATCGTGTAGGTGCGATGGTCGGGCCAGTCATTTCATTTTGATGCGACCAATCCTATAATGCGCCGGGGAAAGGGCAATCCCGATGGAACGCAAGCTTTGTGCTATCCTCGCCGCCGACGTCGTGGGCTATTCCGCCCTGATGGAGCGCGACGAGGCCGGGACATTCGAGCGTCTTCATGCCGGACGCAAGGAGCTGTTTGAGCCCGAAATTGCCCGCCACCACGGCAAGGTTTTCAAGCTTATGGGCGACGGGCTGCTCGCCGAATTCGGCAGCGTCGTTGACGCCGTGGAATGCGCGGTCTCGCTACAGCGCGGGCTAACGGAGCGGAACGCCGCCGTTCCCCATGATCAGCGGATACGGGTGAGGATCGGCATCAATCTCGGCGAGGTGATTGTCGAGAGGGAAGACCGGTATGGCGAAGGCGTCAATGTCGCGGCCAGGCTTCAACAATTGGCGGAGCCGGGTGGCATCTGTGTCTCGGGAAAGGTAGCCCGGGAGGTCGAGAAGAAGCTGGCCTTCGGTTTCGAGCCAATGGGCGAACAGAAGGTGAAGAACATCATCGAACCAGTGCAAGCGTTCCGCATCACCATCGAACGGCAAGCCAGACGCCGACCGGTGATACGGTTTCAACGGTATTGGGTTGGGACAGGAACAGCGGTGCTAGCCCTTCTTCTTGTTTTGGCAGGCGCAGCCTGGCAGTTTTGGCCGACGGCCACGGTGAGCGGTAAGCCTTCTGTAGCGGTGTTGCCGTTCGACAACTATGGCGGCGACGAGGCAAGCGGACGCCTCGCTGACGGCCTCACCGAAGACATCATCACCGATCTGGCGCGGTTTCCGGAATTTAAGGTCATCGCCCGAAACTCGACCGAGACTTACAAGGGAAAGGCGATAGATGTCCGCGAGATCGGCAAGGCGCTCGATGTCGGCTTTGTGGTTGAGGGCTCGATCGCGCGCGAAGCTGACCGCGTACGCGTCACTGCGCAGCTCATCGACTCGAAGCAAGGCCGCCACCTTTGGTCGCAGCGGTGGGATCGGCCGGACAAGGAGGTATTCGTCATTCAGGCCGAGATCGCCGAGCAGATCGCGAACCGTCTTGGAGGCGGCGCCGGGCTGGTCCAGGAGAGCGGCCGGATCGCGGCCCATCGCAAGGTGCCCGGCAATCTTAACGCCTATGAGCTCTATCTCCTCGGCACCGAAAGGCTGGAGCAGTTAGACCAGGCGAATCTCGAGGCGGCACTCTCGCTCCTCACTCAAGCGGTTCAGTCCGACCCCGGACTCGCCCGCGGCTGGGTCGAGCTCTTCCACACGCACGACCTGCTCGCCGGTCTCGGGATTGAGCCGGAGCGGAATCGGGCCCTGGCTGATGCGGCCGCGGAGCGCGCGCTTACGCTCGATCCAAGCGATCCGGAGGCCCACGCTGTCTACGGCAGCAGTCTCGGCATGCGTGGCGACTTCGCAAGGGCGGAGGCCGAGTATGAAGCGGCCCTGCGCATGGCGCCAAACGCCGCCGAAATCCTGATCTTTTATATCGGCTGGGCGTCTACCTTCGGGAAGCCCGAGCGCGGCGCCGATCTAGTCGAGCGGGCGATCCAGCTCGACCCGAACTACCCCGGCTGGGCCAACAGGCCCTTCGGCCTTGCCTATTTCATGGCCGGGCGCTACCCCGAGGCGGTAACGATGTTCGAACGGCTGGGGATCGAGCGGCACAACCGCTGGAGTTGGGCGGCGCACGCAGGGGCGCTGGCCGCAGCGGAGCGGCGGACGGAGGCGGCAGCGCTCGTCGCACGGGCGATGGCGGCGCATCCCGATCTCAGCATCGAGTTGATAGCGAACGAACCCGGTTGGAGTGACGCCGAGCGTCGTCGCTTCATCAATACGATGCGACTTGCCGGCTTTCCCGCCTGCACCAAACCCGAGGTTCTTGCAAAGATTGAAAAACCGTTGAGGCTTCCTGAATGCGCGTCCCTTTGATCTTCGAGCGACATAATAACTCGCGGTCGTCCTACATAAACGCGAGGCGCAACTTCAAGACGGCCTGACAAACAGGCCTGCCGTGCCGCAGAAGTGTCGCGGCAGCCGTTGTCACTCAAACGCATTGCCACAAACTGGTCAAGCGCTTCCGGATTTGCCAGCGCTTCCTTGTTGACAACAGGGCGACCGTGGTCAACGTCGCGAACCGCCAGTTCGACAATCTTTCCAGACTTCGTCCTTGGAATATCGGACACCTGGACGATCTTTGTCGGAACGTGGCGCGGCGAGGCTCCCGTTCTAATCTTCGCCTTGATCTTGGCCTGAAGCTCCTCTGTGAGGTCAAAGCCATCGCGGAGCAGCACGAACAGTATGACGCGTATGTCATCGTCCCAATCCTGGCCGATACACAGGGATTCGGCGACCTCATGCAACTGCTCGACCTGACTGTAGATTTCGGCCGTGCCGATCCTCACGCCGCCCGGATTCAAGGTCGCATCCGATCGTCCATGGATGACAATTCCGCCGTGCTGGCTAACATCAAATGCGGGCTCGGCGACCTGGTCAATTCGCGCGCTTTCATCACTGTATGAAGATCGAAATTCTAAATATGAAGTCGTCTCAAAGAATGAATTGATACTCAGCCCACGCAGCGAACTCCTCAAGCCGCTCCAATGCCCTTGCCGCGTCCGTGCGAGTCTTTGCCCGAGCCGTATTGCACTTCGAGGAGGGTTCGCAAGTTTGACTCCTGCTTTGCAGGCAATGCTTTCCTCAATGCCGCTTTTAGTAGCTTGATGACGGCCTGATGATCGCCCTGATTAATCTCGCGGCGGAACTTGGCCTACGAACTCCTCATCAGTGACGAGCTTGCCCCATTCGACGTTCTTGCCCTCCTTCATGTAGGAAATCGCGATGTGGCCCATGCCGGTCTTGTTGGTTGCCCCATGCCAGTGATTGACGCCTACCGGAATCCAGACGACATCGCCGGAGTTGATCTCCCGCTTTTCGCCGCCTTCCTGCTGCACCCATCCCTTGCCAGAGGTGACGATCAGCATCTGGCCGGCGGGATGCGTGTGCCAGGCGGTCCGAGCCCCCGGTGCGAAGGTTACATGGCCGCCGGTGCCGTGCGTGAACTCGTTAGCCGGAAACAGCGAGGCGACGACGACCTGCCCACTGAACAGCTTGGCGTCGCCTAGTGCGGATGGCGCCGATGCATTCGGTGTGATCTCGATCGTCTGTGCACGAGCAATTGCGGTCGACAGGATGACAAGCGATGCGGCTGCGATCAGTTTCTTCATCTCGTTTCCTTTCTGGAGCTTAATAGTCCATGATGGTCAAACACCTCGGGATTGCCGAAGTCTCAGGCTGAGCGCAGCGGCCGTCAGTTCTGCGCGGATAGTCTGACCAGTCGGTCCTTCGAAGGTCCTTGTCCTCGTGGTGATCGATTGGTGGTGATGAGCAGGAGATCGTCGCCGACTGGAAGCACATGCCGGACACGCTCACCCAGACTGACGACGGGCTGGAGCGTTCGGGCTTGCCGATCGAGCACATAAAGTCCGCGCCCCTGGAGGGCCGTTACCAGGAGTTCGTTGCCGGCGAACGCTATTCCCGACGGCGCCCAGGTGTCGCCGCCCGAATGGACGAACGGCGGCTGCATACCCTCCTGGGTTTCATCGCCCGAGATGATCGGCCAGCCGTAATTGGCGCCGGGCGCAATCAGATTGATCTCATCGAGAGCGGCCTGACCGTGTTCGGAGACGAACAGCTCACCCTCAGCATTCCATGCCAGACCTTGCGGATTGCGATGGCCAAAGGAATACACCAACGAGCCCTGAAACGGATTGTCTTCGGGAACGCCACCGGCAAGCGTCAGGCGGAGAACTTTTCCGGCGAGACTTTGGAGATCCTGCGGGCGCTCGTAATTTTCGGTCCACCCCGTCGTGACATAGAGACGGTCGTCAGGACCGATGGCGATGCGGCCGCCATTGTATAGTCGATGACCAGGGATGGCGTCGACGAGCACAGCGGTTTCACGCCACGTGTTCCCGTCGAATCTGGCGGCAACGATCCGGTTGGCTGGTTCCGAGCCGGAAGAATAGGAATAATAGAAGAATGCCTGACCGCTATCGGCGAAGTCCGGCGCAAGCGCGATGCCAAGCAGCCCCGCACCGCCTTCGGTTCTCAGCGGATCGGATGTTTGGAGGGTGGACCGCTGAACGTTCCCGCCCTCGATAATCACGACGGTACCAGCTTTTTCGGTGAGGATCAGCCGTTCGCCGTCGCGAACAATGTCCCAAGGGTAGTCAAGGCCGTCGGCCAGGACGCTGGAGCTCCATGCACCCTCACCACGGTCCAGGATAGGTGTGGAGGCATCCTGCGCCATCGATGTGCCAGATAGACAGCATCCCCCCACTAAGATCGACAGTGTGGTGCAAATCAGTCGCTTCCTCATGCGTGTCCTTCTCTTCTCCGGCAAGATGGGCATGCGTAACCCTTTCCCCGCCAAGCAAGCGTGAGGCGGTAGAGCGGTTTCCTCGGGTGCGTTGCCCGCTATCGACCTGATCGCCGCAACATCTCCTCAGGGTATCGCGCCCCTTCGATCCTGATGGCGGCTGCTCCGCTTTCGATTTGCTCGAGGTCGTCGTCCGAGAGCGTCACCGATAGAGCGCCGAGATTTTCTTCAAGCCGTTCGAGCTTGCGCGTGCCGAACAGCGGTACGATCCACGGCTTCTGTGCCATGAGCCAAGCGAGCGCCACCTGGGCAGGCGTCGCACTACGGCGTTCGCCGACGGAACGGATCAGATCGACAAGCGCCTGATTGGCCTCACGCGCCTCTGGCGCGAAACGCGGGATCTGGCTGCGGAAGTCGTTCGCGGCAAACGCCGTGCTCGCGTCGATCTTGCCGGCGAGGAAGCCCTTTCCGAGCGGGCTGAAGGGGACGAGGCCAATGCCGAGTTCTTCCAGCGTGGGGATGATCTCGGCCTCCGGCTCACGCGTCCACAGCGAATATTCGCTCTGCAGCGCAGCCACCGGCTGGACGGCGTGAGCGCGGCGGATCGACTCAGCACCAGCCTCCGACAGCCCGAAATACCGGACCTTGCCTTCGGCTATCAGGTCCTTAACCGTGCCGGCGACATCTTCCATCGGCACGTCGGGATCGACGCGATGCTGGTAGAGGAGATCGATAAAGTCCGTACGGAGCCGCTTGAGGCTTCCCTCGACCGCGCTGCGGATCTGGGTCGGCTTGCTGTTGACGCCACCACCGTGCTCTCCAGTGGACTGGTCGATGTCCCAGCCAAACTTCGTTGCGATCTTCACCTTGTCCCGCATGCCGGCGAACGCTTCGCCGACCATTTCTTCATTCGTCCAGGGACCATAGACCTCCGCGGTGTCGAAGAAATCCATGCCGAGATCGACCGCCCTGCGCAGCAGTTCGATCATCTGTGGCCTGTCAGGGATGTCGCGGGCCTTTCCATAGCCCATGCAGCCAAGAGAAAGGGCTGAAACCTCAAGACCCTGACCGAGTTTGCGCTTTTGCATCTTGGCGTCCTCAATCCTTCGGGGTGATTTTTACGGTTGCCGCGCGGGCGCGTTCACCGATCATCGGCGCGAGATAACGGCTCGTGGCGTATTTGCGGCGGTAGCCTTCATCGATCTGGTCGTTGATTGCGCCTTCGACCGGCTCGAACGAAACCTCCTTCGTCATGCCGGCGGCCGTGATGCGGCCCGCCTTCTGACGGATCGCGGCCTGATACCAACGCGACTGTTGGCCGTTGTAGCCGCGAACATAGAGTTCGCCATCAACCACAACCGACCAGATCCAGGTGAGCGTGCCATAGGTCCTGCCGTTCTCGCGGAACGGGGCGATGTGCAGGTCGTCGCTTTCGGCGATCTGCCGCAATTCGTCCGTGGGCCATATGTTCATTGGAAGCACTCCTGATCATGGGCACAGCAGCGCCTTGCAGCGCGCCGGCGAAGAAGATCCTTCGAGCATCGGGCATGGCATCACGCTGCATACTGCTCGTCTGACACATGCTCGAGGCAGTCCACGACCTTGCCATCCTTGTCGCCGCCAGATTAGCCGCGCCGCTTTTCAAAGACGGCCTTCGCCACCGGCAACGCCGACATCGCGTTGGGCCAGCCTGCGTAGAAAGCCAGATGCGTGATGACTTCGGCGGCCTGTTCTTCGCTCAGCCCATTGTCCAGGGCTTTGTTCAGGTGGAAGGTGATCTGTTCGACCTGGCCAACTGAGATCAGTGCAGCGATTGTCACAAGGCTGCGATCGCGCGGCGCCAGGTCGGGGCGCAGCCATAGGTCACGGAAGAGATAGTCCGTCGTGTACTGAACGAGGCCGGGGGCAACGCTGCCGAACTGGTTGCCGACAGTGGTTGCGCGTTGTGCTTCCGCCTCTTCGTCCAGCGGCAACGGCGTGGATTCGACGGCGGCGAGCTGATCCTGACCGATGCCGCGCTTGGCGAAGGCTTCACTCACCGGACCGACCGTGGCCATGGCTTTTCCCCAACCCGAATAATACGCCAGATGCGTGATCGTCTCCGAGATCTCGGAAGGCTTCACTCCGTTCTCAAGCGCTTGATCGGCGTAGTAGGTGAGAGCCGGGGCTTCTCCCCGCGCAATCAGCGCGGCGATCGTGACAAGGCTGCGATCGCGCCGATTGAGGCCGGGGCGCTGCCAGACGTCGCCATAGAGGCGTTGTTGCGTGTACTGCTCGAGGGCGGGCGCCACCGATCGAACCTGATCGGGCGAGAAACGGCGACCTTCAACATTGGGCTGTTGAGCCCCTGCATTCGAGGTGGTCATCATCATGACTCCCATGAGAGGTGCGATTAGGCGTTTCATCTGGGTCTCCGTTTCACCCGCTCAAAGCAGCTTGGCGCTTAGCTGGAAGTTGTCAGTCTCGAGAAGCTTGCGGGACGTGATCATGTCCTTGGTGGTCTCGACGTATTTCCTAAAATGCGGAGATTCCCGGTGGGACTCGTAGGCGGCCTGATCGGCATACATCTCGAAGAATCTGAGATGGTGGGGCTGGCCCTTGATCGACACCGCATAGAGCGCCAGGACGCCCGGCTCGACGCGCATGGATTCCTCCATCTCCTCTTTCACGGCAGCCGAGTAGGCGGCCATCTGCGCCGGGTCGATTTCTAGTTCCGCGATCCGGATCACGGGACCCTTCGCCTCCTGTGCGACGACCTGTTGGACGGGAAGCGGAGCGATGATCGAAGCAGCGATGATGAGAAGCCTTTTCAAACCCATGACACAGCTCCAAATTGTTTGGTTTGCAAAGACGCCAGAGCTCCTTGCGAGGGAAATATAGACTTCACCGTTTGTTTCGATTAGACGCCAATATGAGATTGTACTTATATCGAGGATCAATAAATGCAGCGGGAAGAACTCGGAGACCTGCTGGCCTTTCTCGCCGTTGCCGAGGAGGAGAGTTTCACGAAGGCTGCGGCCCGGCTTGGCACGTCGCAGTCTTCGCTCAGTCTGATTATCAAGCGTCTGGAGGCACGGCTCGGCGTTCGCCTGCTAACCCGAACGACACGAAGCGTTGCCCCGACCGAAGCGGGAGAACAGCTATTTTCCACCCTCGCTCCAGCGTTCGGCACCATCGAAGCCCAGTTGTCGGCGCTGAGCGAGTTCAGAGACAAGCCGGCGGGGAACTTCCGGATCACTGCGGGCCAGCATTCGATCGACACGATCCTTTGGCCTAAACTATCCGCATTCCTCCTCGCTTATCCCGATATCAAGGTCGAGCTCGTCGCCGAGTCGGCGCTGACGGACATCGTGGCCGAGCGGTTCGATGCCGGAGTCCGGCTGGGCGACCAAGTCGAGAAGGATATGATCGCGGTCCGCATCGGGCCGCCGGCGCGTATGATCGTCGTTGGAGCCCCTTCGTGCTTGAGGGATCGGCCGCCACCGAAGACGCCGCAGGAACTGACGACGCACCGCTGCATCAACCTGCGCCTGCCTAGCTATGGTGGATTCTATGCGTGGGAATTCGAACGCGACGGACACGAGGTCCGGGTCAGGGTCGACGGTCAGGTGGCGTTCAACGGCGTGCCGCAGATCGTGAAAGCCGCCCTGGATGGATTCGGCCTCACCTACGTTCACGAGGACGTCGTTCGGGAGTATCTCAAGAACGGACGGCTTGTGCAGATCCTAGACGACTGGACGCCGCCGTTTCCCGGATATCATCTCTACTATCCCTCGCGCCGGCACCCCTCGCCCGCGTTCACCTTGCTGGTGGAGGCCTTGAAAGAGTGATCGCTCGGCAAAAAGACCAGAAGCGCTCACCCAAAGGCGACGTAGTGGCAACACCGTCAAAACACGGTCGCTGTCAGCTGACAACTCGCGGTGCTACTGGAGCATCGGCCGCGAGATCTCGGCACGCCGGATCACCGAGGATGGGGCGCCCGCGCCATCGATCGGCCCGCCCACCAATCTTCAGCGCGATTTTCCCGAGACAGGGATTTTGCCACGGATATGGCCCTAGGTGTTTGTGCAACAAGTTGTTGCACGATCCGTTCACGCCTCAGCAAAGGCGCATATATATTTGAGGTTCCACAGAGGACTGCCAGCGTTCGTTGTTCCAGGCGATACATTATGCGATCTTCTTGGCCAGACCGTGAATATCTTGGCAACAAGCCGTGCACGGGCCTCGTGGAAGAACGGTTCTCCCCCACGCCTAAGCGACGTCCACGCTTAAGTCTGTGAACGGCAGCCCTGCGCCTTTCAAGTCGTTTCGAACCAGTCTGCCTGGCCCGAAAGCGGCAGTTCATCCGCGGGTGCGGCAAACCGACTACAATGACGAACTGACGGGAATGCTGGCTTTCGACGGATCAATCTGTGCGCGCGAGCTGCGGCTTGAGGGCAAAATCGGTCGAAATGTCGCGGCGACGGACGAAGTACCACTTCTATCCCGCCTGGTTAAGAGGCGATCGAAGAGCACTTTTGGGAGGACCGAACAGGCTGCCGCTGCGCTTCAAAGCGATCGAGAGCCGGCGCTCAATTGCTCGCCCACTCCGCTCGATTCAAGCCAGGGACCGAGCACCTCAGCGGTTTGCTCGATCAGCACTAACGGGTAGCGCTGCGGAGCGCGCAGGCGGGCCAAGGCCTCACCTAGCTCGGCACCGTCGATGGATTCATCTTCTGCGGCGTGGGCCACGGCATTCTGAAGCCACAGTGCCACCTCCTCCATCCGCGCGCCGCCATTGCCGAACCAGTAGGCGAAATGCAGCCAAACGTGCCCGCGCAGCATAGGAAACTCCAGCGCGGCGAGGTATTGGTCGAGATCGAGCGCAAACTCGTAGAACGATGCCATCCCCTCGAGCAGTTGCCAGCGATCGGGCCTCGTCAGCCAACCTCCAAGCCGTGCAGGCTGTTCAAGCACCCGACGGAATTCATCGATATGGGTGTCGAACACATAGAAACCGTCGAGCAATTCGATGAAGTATCCAATCACATCGTTGGAAATGAAGCGAGCGTTAAGGTGGAGGAATTGGCGATAGGCCGCGTCGAAGCCTTCCTGCTCCAGCTCAGCCTGCCACTGCGAACGATAGGTATCGGGTAGCCGCCCGTCTCCTGCGGCACGTAACAACAGCGGCGGCGCGAACGGGTAGTGCCGTTCATAGTAGGCGATCACGGCAGGATGGCACAGCAACTCCCAGACGAACTGGCCCTCAGGATCGCGCCAGATCTCCGCGCCCTCGGCCTGCAGTCCGCCGATATGGAGCGCTGACAGCGCTCCAAGCAGGAGGTCAAGTTGCTCCCGCCAAACCACGTCCTCCCCCTCTACAATGTCGTTCGCGATAGAAGCCGACCACCCCACCACGCCTGAGATCAGCAAGGTCATCTAGGTTGTCGTCGACCAGTCCTCCCCAGAGGGCATAGTCGATATGGCTTTGTTTGGCGGCTGCCTTCTTCATGACGAGTGCAGCGGCGTCGATAGTGGCCGGCTGGGCGTTCAGTGGCATTTCCACAAAGGTCGTGATGCCACCCGCAGCGGCCGCTCGGCTTCCGGTCTCGAAGCCCTCCCAATGACCGCGTCCGGGCTCGGAAAAATGCACATGGGCGTCGACCAGTCCGGGAAGCAACAGCAGACCGCTGGCGTCGATAATCTGCCGGGCGGCGGCGATTTCCCGTTGGCCTACCACCAACTCATCGATTCGGCCGTTCGACACACTGATCCCACCGTCGAACGTGCGCTCCTCAGTAACGACCGTGGCATTGCGGACAAAGAGGTCGCACATAGCTGTACCTTGGAAAGTGGTCATCGCGTCGATTGACGGGTTACCTTTTCTGTCGCGCGCAACCGGCCGTTTGCGCTGAAAATTGGATGAACTCACGTTCTTGTCACTTCATAGCTGGGAGGGAAGATCGATTGAACCGCAGGGTGTCGCCATGTACGGCGCGGATACTGGGCCACCAGTCTCTCGAACTGGGCTCCGGCACGCGCATGGGCTTCGGCGAAATCAAAACCGGGAATTGTACCTTCTGACATGACACGACGCCCGGCGATGAAGACGGTGCGGACGTCGCGCCCGTTCGCCGACGCCACTAGGCCAGCGATGGGGTCCCTCACTTGGCCGAGATGGTGAGCGGCGAGATCGATGACCACGATGTCGGCCGCGGCGCCGGCCTGCAGGCGGCCGAGATCTGGGCGGCCTCGCGCATCAGCTCCGCCCAATGTCGCTACATCGTAGAGATCGGCCGAGCTGGGGCTGTCGAGCTCTCCACCCATTACCCGGCCTAGCATGAGCCCGATCTGCATATTAAGGATCATGTCCGGCGGCCAGGTGTCGGTTCCCATGCCGAGACGCAAGCCCGCTCGCCGCAGATCGCCGAAGTGGTTCAATGCGGCACCGTGGCGCGCCATCACCAAAGGGCAATGCACCACTGTGGCACCCGAGTCAGCAATGATGCGGAGACCTTCACGGTCGGTATGCGTGCCGTGCGGGAGCAGTGCCCGCTCGGACAGGAAGCCGATGTCATGTCGCCATTCAGCCGAGCCCGTTCCGAAGCTGCGGCGAATCGTTTCCACCTCGAACGTAGATTGACAGCAGTGAAGGCGAACTGGCACGCCGAGGTCGCGCGCGACACCAGCCGTCCGTTTCAACAAGTCCGCGGTCCAGTACTCAACGCGATCCGGGGCCAGCATGGCGCGCACCAACCCCCCATGGGTGTTGTCGTGAGCGGCGCAGAAGGCAATTGCCGCGTCCAAGCCGGCGCGTCCCCGAGCCGCGTCGATCTCGACTGTGAGCGTGCCGTCGGCTTCAATGACCGAATGGCCAGCGCGGAACGCCGGACCGAGATACACGCGCAGGCCTAGGTCCGCAGCGCTTTCCGCGGCGGAGGCGAATTCCTCGGGCGTTTCGTTCCAAGCGCGGTAGAAAAGAGAGGCGATTGGCAGCGCCGTGGTGATGCCGTTCCGAATTAAGTGGGCAAAGGCGTAGCGTTTCTGAAATGCAAGCTCCTCGGGCGTTAGCATTTCCACGGGCCCCTCCTCGACATAGTCGCGCGGCCAAACGCGCCCTTTTTTCCAGCCGGGCTGATGGTCGAGGCCAAGAACGCCTGTATCGATGTCGGATAGAGCGTCGAGATCGATGAAGCCAGGCCCAATCAGTGCCATACCCACCCGCCTTCCCAACGATTCGGGCGGCGCGCGTCGCGGTCGAACATTCGGAACATCTGGCGCCGGTCGGCGACGCCTTGGAAACCTTGCGGATGGGAGAGAGGGCAGGCTCGTCGGGCTGGAGCGCGGCTCCCCGCCTCGGGGAACGCCATCTTCGCCTCGTCAGCCCTCGTGACCCCTCCTCCGCGGCCGCCTCTTCATCCGGCCGGGTCAAGGGCCGCGGCACGCGGGCGAAGCCGGATTTTCTTTCGGTCTTCTTTCGTTTCCTCCTCCCTTCCTTCCTTGCGCTGCTTCACTCCAATTGCTATCATTGCTCTCATTGAGACCAATGGAGCCATACCGATGCCCGGAAACCTGCACGTCCGCAATCTGGACGACGACCTGATTTCGAAGCTGAAGATCCGAGCGGCCCGCCATGGACGCTCGGCGGAAGCGGAACATCGCGAAATCCTGCGCCAGGCCTTGGCAAGCGAGGGCGGACCCGATTTCGAAGAACTTGCGGCCGATTTGCGGAAGCTGACCGCATCCCGCAAGCAGACGCCCTCTGAAGTCCTGCTGCGCGAAAGCCGAGACGAGCGCTGATGGAGACGCTCGTCGCCGACGCCAGCATCGCGATCAAGTGGGTCGTGGAGGAGGAAGGAACCGACAGCGCCGTTGAGCTGCGGTCGCGTTTCCGATTTGCGGCACCTGAGCTTCTCATTCCGGAATGCGCCAACATTCTCTGGAAGAAGGTTCAGCGTGGCGAGCTTTCGCGCGACGAAGCCGTGCTTGCCGCAAAGTTGCTCGAGCGTTCCGGCATCGACTTCGTTTCGATGACAGGGTTGCTCGAAGAGGCCACGAACCTTTCCATCGTGCTTTCGCATCCGGCGTATGACTGCACCTACCTGATAGCGGCGCAGAGGACCGGATCAAGGTTCGTCACGGCTGATATGCGCCTGCTGCGCATCGTTTCCGAGCGCGCGCCAGGCGAAATTGCACGGCTGTGTGTATCACTCCCGGATGCCCGGAATGATGCGCATTAGGGGTCGGACCCGTCCGTAATTCGTCTTTCCAGTCGACGTCCTTCGATCGAAGGCGCTCAAAGCTTCGCCATCTCAGGCGGTCCGCATATTTATCGCCCTGGACATTGTTGTCAGTCGCCGCGACCAAGCGCGCCCCTCCGGCTCAAGAGCGCTCGGATCACCGTCACGAGCAGTCGGTCGACGCACACGGCGTCCTCGATCAAGGACCTGCAGACGCTTCTCAGCCAAGAGGCTGGCGATCTAAAGATTATGCGGGAAATCCTCCACCGCATCGAAGGCAGCTTGATGCGGCGAAATTGAAAGGAAGCGCCCCCGGAGGTAGGGCGCTGTCCCGTTCGTCACGCGGATCGATTCCCTGGCTGGCGAAATCGATCTGCTCGTCAGCGTCGATGCCGATTCAATCGACAGTGTCGAGGACGTGCGCCGCAGGTAGCTTCCGTTCCCGGCATTGCGACCGTTACCACCGCGCTTGTCCTGCGTCGCCATCTGTGAGCCGCACGCGCGGCTTGACACGTTATTGTTCCGCCGCTGGCAGCCAAATCGAGAAGGTCGCCGCGCTCGCCGATCTCGGGACGCGTCCCGCACATTCCGTCTGTCCAAGAGCAGACTCCGACGATCAGAACCGTGAGTTAACCTACTGCGCGGGCTGCGTGTTGGGCGGCTGAGTGGTTGATGGTTGCGGCGCCGGCGTCGTTGGGGCTGGCTCGGTCGTCGGAGGAGGAGCGCTCGTCGAAGGTTGAGGAGTCGTCGGCTCAGTCGTGGTAGCCGGCGGTGTCGCTGTTTCCGTCGCATCTTCGTCGGTTCCGGGCATCAGCAACGCGACAGCTACCAAATAATCACGATGCCTATTGCTACCGCGATGTAGGTGTTCCGATTCACGCCGGGTCCTCCTGAGCTGTCTCGGCCTTTGGGACGTCCAATGCGGGCGATGGAGCTCCCGAGCTACCTAGAGCGTAGCCGTCTTTCGGGATTAGCGTTTCCAGCGGCCTTCGTATTTGAACTCGGGGGCCGCCTTGAGCTGATCCTTGGTCGCGTCCATCACAGCCGTCCATTTCTTGTCGTTTTCGACGTAGGTGATTTTGACAGCCTTCGGGCTGACAACCACGTAGCGCTCGCCCATCCCGAGGACACCTCCGACCGACAGGATATATCCGGCCAGCTGACCTTCCGAGAGGACCAGATCCTTGATCTCCCCGATCGACTCGTTGGCAGTGTTGGTGACGTTGAGATTGATGAGATTGTAGCTCAGCACGTCGGTCGGCTTGGCGGTGACGAAGGTTTCGGTGGTCGTGGTTTCCGCCGTCTGTGCGGCAGCCGCTCCAACAATCGTCGTGGTCGCAGCAAGAGCAATCAGAATACGTCGCATGGTCCCAACCCTTTGAGGATGCTCAGGAACCCGGAAACGCCATGATGCAATCGAAAGTTCCAACGACCTCAGCGAATTGGGCAGCCTTCGAGCTGGTCGCGTTTAAATGCCGTTTATGAAGATCACCGGCGCTGTCGATCCCCGAACTGCCACCGGGCAAGATGGACGCTTTCCTCATAGAGAGTGACATTCGATATTCTTATCGTGCCTTCCGCCTCGTGATGACCGACCACCCCAACTTCGGTCATCGAGGCGCGGAAGACAGCGGCTGTGACTGGCGTAGCACAACGACACGAGGCAACGGATCTTTGTACGCGGATCTTTGGATGAATGTCGGCAACTGGAACAACGTTGGTTCCTTAGCGTTTGCTATTTGAGGTTAGGGAGGGTGCCATGGTCCTGGTCACACATGATCCAAGCCGGCAGAGTTGCCAAGGCTCCGACTCGGCGTCCCTCATTGCATCTGTCCGTTGCGCGATTGCATCGGAAGTGCCATTCGCCGTGACGAATTTATCGTACCGTGTTTTGGGCGACAGCATTGTAATCGAAGGCAATGTGATTAAGCGAAGCAACGCCGAGCTGATCCACCGAATTGCCGAGGACATTGCCGGTCACGGGCGTGTAATTTTGGGGGTCGGCGGCATAAACCTCTAGGGCCGCGGTTCAGGTCGGCTTCGGACTCCGATAATCCCCTCAAGTTGACACGGGAAGGGTCGGGATAGACCTAGGTAACCCGAAATGCGCGAACGCACCTGATCAACTCCGCATCTGCTTCAACGAGGGCTTCAGTCCTGCGTTGTTCGCCTTAGCGTTGCTTGGCGTACTTTCAACGCGATGTCCTCAAAGCCAGTCGAGATCGAGCTCTATGACATCGCGCCATGCCCGCTGGGCTTCCTCCCTTGACCAGGCCGCGAAAACGGCGTCAACCGCCGGTCCAGATCCTTCGTCAGATCGACGGTTCCTTCAATGATGCTCATGTTCCTGTCCTTCCGTTTCCGTGTTTCAGACCCGACATTGGACCGGAAGGACGGCGAAGGTCAGCGGCAGACTCGACGGCTGCGGGGCATTTGTGCCAAACTTGGATGGTACCGATACCCCCCACGCCCTACCGGATCCCGGCAAGCCGGGATCAGGCGCTCGCGGTCTGCTGGTGTGCCGCCACGCGCCAACGTCCATCGCGCTCGACGTAGACGGTCAGGCAGTCGACCGCCTCGGCGGTTGGCTGATCGTTCCATCGGGCGTCGGCGTGATACGCCACCAAGCAGGTCCCGGCCGCGACCTCAACCGCCGTCTCGGCCGAGAAAGAGACCTCGGCCCAGTGACGGCCCGCGGCGTTTTCGCCGCGGATCGCCTCGACTGCCGTATCGAGGTCGATGCGGCCGATGCCGGGGAAGATGAGCACGGCCTGCGGCAGGTAGGTGGCGGCATAGACGTCTGCATCGTTACGCCAGAGCCGCCGTTCAATCTCCAGAATCTCGTCCAACAGCGCCATCGCGTCAGCCCACCACCTTCTCGTTGAACGACGTCGGCTCGGAACTGTGTTCGTGGACGATATACCAGCCGTTGGGCGTTTTCGCCAGGCCGAGCGTCAGCCTCAGGGTATATTCGGCGGGTCGGCCGCCTTCGGTGCCGCCGCAGTCCAGGAGGCCGGTGGCAAAGGCGATGTCGCCGCCGGCGTGAACGGAAAGCTCGCGCAACGCGAACTTCCCGGTTCCGCCATGCCAAGGAAAAAACTCGTCCTCCCACGCCCGGCGATAAAGCGCCTTGCCCTCGCGCTGCAATTGCCCCACCACGTCGAAGACGAGCAACGGGTCCGCGTAGCAGACGGCTTCAATGTCGCACGCTGCGACAGCACCCGCCCACGACCGGATCGTATCCTCTGCTGTGATTGGTGCTTTCGTATGTGTCATCGCTTCAGCCTCACCTTCTTGGGGAAGCCATTTTGACCTATGATGCCGCAGGTTTCCGCCAGTAATACGCCGGATGCGCAGGAAAATCGCCGGAGCGAGGACTTGGACGAGAAAGATCTGAAGCTGATATCACTGTTGCGTAGGAACGCCCGCGCCCCGATCGTTGCGCTGGCGCGGCACATCGGGTTGTCGCGCAGCGCCACGCAGGATCGGATGGCTCGTCTGGAAGGAAGCGGGGCGATGGCGGCTATAGGGTCGTCGAGGGAACGCCCGGCACCATCGTGCAGGCCGCACATCTTGTTGCCCGCTTCGAGAGCGGCAAAACGTGCGACCAAATCGCGCCGCGGGTGAAAGCGATCCCGTTCGTCACGCGGATCGATTCCCTGGCCGGCGAAATCGATCTGCTCGTCAGCGTCGATGCCGATTCAATCGACAGTGTCGAGGACGTGCGCCGCCAGGTCGCTTCCGTTCCCGGCATCGCGACCGTTACCACCGCTCTGGTCCTGCGTCGCCATCTGTGAGTCGCACGCGAATGGATGCAATATCTGGCGAGCCAGGCGAAGGAGAGTTGAATGGCTAAAGACCTGTCGCCGCGGCTTCTCGCCATCGTGGATGCGCTGCCGCTGCGGCGGGGCATGCGTGTGCTGGAGATCGGCTGCGGGCCTGGTGCGATGGCCCGCGAGATCGCGGGCCGGATTGGCGACGGGCACGTTCTCGCCATCGACCGATCGGCCAAGGCGATCGCGCAGGCACAAGCCGCATCCCAGGCGGAGATCGGATCCGGAAGGCTGAGCTTGCGCCAGGTTGCCGCTGAGGATTTCGAGCTGGAAGCGGGTGAGATGCCTTACGATATCGCAGTCGCCGTGCGCGTCGGTGCGCTGGATGGACGCCATCCCGAAGCGGGGCGACGGGCCAAACGCCGTGTTGCGGCGGCGTTGACGCCGCAGGGGCAACTGCTCATCGACGGCGGCGATCCCCTGCGCAGGCTCTTGCTAGACGATTGATTGTTCGCTCACCACTGTCTCGCGACATTCGGATTTCGTACAACGCCCAAGTTCTTGCGGCAGGTATTAAGTCAAACCCTCTGCCCTGAGCGACTTTTGTACCGACGGCCGCGCCTCGACCCGCTCGGCATAGGCGGTCAGCCTGTCCGGAAGCTCGAGGCCCGAATCGCGCGACCAGCGAACCATTTCGTACCCAAGCGCGTCGCCAGTGGCGAAAGCGTCGCAGAGCAGATAGTCGCCTTCCAGCTGTTTTCGCGATCAGCGCCGGCGTTCGGCGATCGCCTGGCGCGCTGCCTGTTGCGAGACCGTCCGAGACCGCGTTCAGGCGCAAGGTGCGGTGTCTCTCCCGCGACCCAATCCAAAATCGCTACATTCTCGGTCAGCACCTGACGGCGATGAGATCGTCGCCGTACTCGGTGCGCCGCGTTCGCCACGTTCCAGTTTGACGGCTGAGATCGTCCGGAAGTCAGGCCGCCTGGACGATCTGGTCCAAGCCATAGAGCCTCTCGACCTCATCTTGGATGATGCAGTTAAGTGGCGCGAGTTGATCAGCTCTGACGTAAGATCATCTACTCACTCGAAAGGAATCGATCCGCAGACCACGGGCGGTGAAGAGCCATGTCCCTACGCCAATGGTCGACGCTCGCGCCGGCGGTTCCCTTCAATACAACGCCGACCCCAGAGACATTGCGGGTTTCAATCAATCCGGAGCGTCGAACACGGGGCCATCAGGGCTGAAATTGAAGGTCTCCAGGCGCATGCCACCGGGCTTGTCGGCAAGCACTGTAACACTTGCGGGCCCGACGGGTATGATCCGCTTCGGCGGCAGGCCCAGCAATCCATCAAGCAAGGCGCGAATGACGCCACCGTGGCAAACGACAAGCAGCCTTTCTCCCGGGATGGAAACCGCTTTGCCGAGCCCGGCTGTCACCCGGTCACGGAATTCCTGCCACCTCTCCCCTCCTCTCGGCGCATAGGTGCCCGCGCGCCAGCCAAGATAGGCATCCTGATCTTCAGCCATCAGGTCGCCGATGGCACGGCCGGTCCAATCGCCGACGTCGATTTCGCGCAAGGCCGGGGAAAGCTGCGCATGCGGATACCCCAGAAGCGCCGCCGTATGCCGTGCACGCAAAAGATCCGATGCGATGACATGGTCGGGGCGCATCGCCTCAATCGTAGCGCGCAAGGCGGTTGCCTGCGCCTCGCCTCGTGCCGAAAGTCCAATGTCAGCCTGCCCCTGCAGGCGGCGGACGGAATTCCATGCACTTTCGCCGTGGCGTACCAGAATGATCCGCTTCATTGCGCGCGCACTCCTTCTGGCGTGAAGAACATGGATGGTGCCGGCGGCAGCTGGAAGTGGACCTCGTGGCCCACCGAGAACGATGGCAGGCTGTCGACGATCGCCGTGAGGCGAAGATCGGCACGGATGCCGGTCACCATGACCCGCCCGGCCATGGGGCTCGCCTCGGCATAGTCGAGCGTCAGGGTTCGGTCCGACGGGCTCTCGGCAAGCGTCAGCTCTTCCGGCCTGAACATGGCCGATCCATTGCGACCGGCCAGTGCCGCATCGGCGAGACGGCCGCAATAGGCCCCGTTTACCACGGGCACCAGGTTTGCCGGAGGCGTGCCGACGAAGGTCGCGACGAAAGCGGTCCGCGGGCGGGCCACCAATTCCCCGGGACTGCCGAACTGCTCGATCCTTCCCGCGTTCATGACCGCGACATGAGTAGCCATGGTCATGGCCTCGACCTGATCGTGCGTAACGTAGACCGAAGTCGCCCCCGTCGCGCGATGGACGCGCAACAGCTCCGTCCGCATCTCGACGCGCAATTTCGCATCAAGATTGGAAAGGGGTTCGTCGAACAGCAGGATGCCCGGCTTCGGTGCGATCATGCGGGCAATCGCCACGCGCTGCTGCTGACCGCCGGAGATTTCGTTGGGATAGCGCGCAGCAAGTTGGCCGATGCCGAGTAGATCGAGCACCTCCCCGACACGCGAGCAGCGCTTGTCCCTGTCGAGACCAGCCACCTTCAGCGGCCAGTCGATGTTTCCTGCGACCGTCATATGCGGCCAGAGCGCATATGACTGGAAGACAAGCCCGGTATCGCGCCGGGATGGTTCGATGACCCAGCCTCGCCCACCATCGGAGACCGTGTTGCCTCCGAAGGTGATGGTGCCGGACGTCGGCGCTTCGAGACCGGCTAGCATGCGCAGTATGGTGGACTTGCCGCAGCCGGATGGTCCGACCAGCACCAGAAAAGCGCCTTTCGGGACGGAGAGGCTTACGCCTTGTACGGCTTCATAGCTGCCGAACTGCTTATGAAGGGATTCGATCTGTATCATGATTGCAACCACGGCTGTGACTTGGCCTGCAGGCGATTGGCGAAAAGCGTCGCGGCGACGGAGATGACAAGCACGACGACAGTGAGGGCATTGGCAAATTGGGTGAAGCCGTCCGAGGCATAGCGGTAGGCAAGTACGGACAGCAGCGGCATGGTCGGCGTGAACAGGAGCACGACCAGCGACAGATCGCGGACGATCTTGACGAAGACAATCAGAGCTCCAGCCGATAGTCCGCGAATGGCAAGCGGCACGGTGATTGCGAAAAGGCGACGCAGGAAGCCGGCGCCGGTCATCCGCGCGCTCTCATCGAGGTCGCCCGATACCTGCTGGATCACCGCGCGTCCGGTCTGCACGGCAAAGGGCACCAGATAGGCTGTGGCGGCGATGACCAGCAGTAGGAATGTCCCGTAGAGCGCTGGCAGCGGGCCGATCGGCGCGCCGAGCAACGCGACGTAGGCCGCGCCAAAGGCGATGCCCGGCACGAGCAGCGGCAGGAAACTGATCTGGTTGATCGCGGCCGACAGAAAGCCGGACCGGAAGCGGGCAAGAACGAAGGCCACCAGTAGCCCCACAAGCGAGGCGGAGAAGGCAACCGTCACTCCAAGGCCGACAGTAACGCCAGTAGCCGACAGGATCAGCGGATTGTTCCAGATTCCGGCCTGACCGCGGGCTATCGCCGGATCAGACGCGCCGATCCAGTAGTGCAACGACCAGTCAGAAAATAGCGCTGAGGAGGATGGCGCCAGGCTAGAGGCGATGAGAATCACGACCGGAACGACAGTGGTGAGTACGCAAATGGATGCGGCCGCAACGAACAACGGCAATCGCGCGGTCCCCAGCGCAAAGCGCTTCGACCGACCGCCCTTGCCCGTGATCGTGGCGTAGGACCGGCGCCCCGAAATGACCCGGTTGCCAGCCCATAGGAAGAACGCCGAGACGAGGATGAGCAGAATTGCCAGCACATAGCCGCGCTCCGCTTGACCGATTTCGATCATGCCGTAGAGGCGAGTGGCGAGAGTCTGCATGCGAACCGGCAATCCAAGCAGTGCCGGCGCCGCGAAATTGGAGACTGCCCCGGCAAATGTGAGCGAGGCCCCGGCGACCAGCGCGGGAAGTGCCACCGGCAGTACGATACCGAGAAAGATGCGGCGCCGTCCGGCGCCCGTCATCTGCGCAGCCTCCACCAGGTCGGAATTCACCGTGGCGAGGGCTGCTGCGATGACGGTAAAGGCAAGAGAATAGTAGTGCGCCATGAGAACGACCAGCGTCGGCACCATGCCCCAGGCAAGCCAATCGGGCACAGAAAATCCAAGCCCCTCAAGGAAACCAATCTGGCCTCCCACGCGGGCATTGCGAAACAACGAACCCCAAGCGAGCGCAGTGGCGAAACTGGGAATCATGAAGGGCAGCGTTGCCAGAAGGCCAATCGTGCGTCGGAACGGCACGTCCGTCATGACCACGAGCCAGGCGAGAAAGCCGCCGACGAGCACACAGCCAGTGGCGACACCCGCGCCGAGGATCATTGTATTAGCAAGCGGTAGCCAGAAGAGGTTTCGTGACAGATTGCTTGCAAGCACGTCGGACCAGGCGGACCACGCACCGGGTGCAAGCGTGGCGCCGAAGACCTTCAATAGCGGAGCGGCGACGAGTGCAGTCAGCAGCACCAGCACGGCCGCCTTCAGCCCCAGGCCGGGGCTGAGGAACGCGTCCTTGAACGAGCGATTTCGAGACTGAGTAGACATCAAAATATCCGATAGCGCGGATGCGCCGCGGCCCGAGGGCGACGGCGGCACGCGGATCATTGCAACTGGAGAACGAGGTCACCGACGGACTTGCGGATCGTGGCCGTCGCGGCCGGGTCAACCCGCCAGGCCTTGAAGTCCGCCAGCGGGATCGCATCCGGGTGGCCCTTGATGTCGCTGCGCGTTGGCCAGTCACCCGCCACGTAGAACGGAGCATAGCCCGGTCCGCCAGTCTCGCTGTCATCACCCATCAGGAAGTCGATAGCGAGGCGTGATGCCGCCGGGTTCTTTGTGTCAGCGGTAAGCGCCAGCAGAGCCGGGAATACGATCCCGTTGGAAGGAACGACATCGTTTACGACCTGCAGCGCCCACCCCTCGTCCTCATTGTCGCGTCGGTCGGAATAGCTGGTGAAGCCGACGGGCGGCTGATCCTGACCGAGTTTACCAACCGCCGCATTCACATCGTCCGTCGAGGCGAGCAGAACCAGATCATTCTCGAAAAGATCTACGATGAACTGGTGCCCGGCTGTTTCCACGCCGTCATCCAGTTCGATCGGTTTGCGGAATAGCGCTTCGTACGCCTTAGCCATCTCGTCGGACCTCAGGACGAACTCCGTCATCAGGTCCAGATAATCACCACGCTGAAGCGGATCGACCATCAGCACCTTGCCCTTCCACTCCGGCGTCGTGAGATCCCAGAGGTTCTTGATCGGAGCGCCGTTGGGATAGGCAGCTTCGTTATACATCAGGACCTTGGTCGAAAGGCGTTGGGCAAGGAGCGGAGACTTGAACGCCGTGTCGAGCTTGTCGGCAATGCGGGGCGGTACATAGTTCTTGAGCAAACCCGTTTCCAAGAGATCGCTGAGCACCACCGGAGCGTCGGAAACATAGACAACATCCGCATTGGTGATGCCGGCTGCGGCCTCCGTGCGCAGGCGCGTGATCATTTCTGTCGAGGACATATCAAACCCGATCAGATCGATGCCCGGATACGCTTCCTCGAATGCCTTTTCCACTCGCGCGATACGGCTGGTGAAGGAATAGACCGTCACCTTGCCTTCCTTCTGCGCCAAAGTCAGCAGCGCTTCCGGCGAAAGCGTATCAACGTCTTGCGCCATTGCCGGCGCGGCAAGTGCGACCAGAACAGCGCCAATCATCATCATGCGTTTCATCGTGCTTCCTCCCCAATGGTGGCGGACTTCGCCACCGAATATGCATTTCTTTTTGCACCACTAGCGCGGGACGCAAGTATTCTTGCAGTCTCCAAGCATGCCAAAACGCCGCCACCCCCCTTCGGCGCTCAGCGTCCCTCAAGTTCCCCGATCAGTTCTCCCAATTGTTCCAGGTTGCTCAATGAGCGCACCTCGTCGGATTGTGCCATGCTGAGAATGAGCCCGTTACAAATCGCCATGGGCACCGTCAGCGTCTGGAATGCATCGGCGTCGCCAGCGCGCGGCGCAGCAAGCAGGTGATCGGCCTTCGGCGATAAGGAAGGTCCCACCGTTCCAGAGACGACGACACTAACGGCGCCAACCTTTCCTGCTCGCTCGATCAGCGGCGCATAAGCACGCGGCTGACGGCGAAACGCAAAGACGAGCAGCGCATCATCCGGCCCCATGGACAGGATCTGCTCAGCGATATCGCGGCTATCACCGCAAACCAGCACAGTTTCGAACGCCATTCGGCGCAGACGCCGGTTCATCAGAACGGCCAGTGTTTCCGCATTTCCGCGCGCAAAGATGAAAATCCTTCTGCGGTCGCTCAAGGCGGCAGCAGCGGCAGCGAGGCGCTCCTCGTCGACATAGCTCGACAGTCGGGTCAAGGCCTCGATTTCCTGCTGGACGAGCATTTCCAGCATGCCATGGCCACGGGACGTTTCCAGCGTACGCCGCACGCGCAACGCCGGATCGGTCTTCACGATGAACTCATCCCGGATTGCGTGTCGAAACCCGGCATAGGTTTCGAAACCGAGCTTGCGCGCAAGTCGGGATGCCGTCGCCTCATGCACTCCGGTACGCCGCGCCAATTCCCCGGCCGTCCCTAGCGCCACATCGCGCGGCTTGGCGATGATCTCCTTGACGAGACGGCGTTCAGCAGGCGTCAGCGTATCGGCAATAGTTTGCACACGTTCGGCAATGAGCATCGGTTCCTCTCCCTACCGCCAGCTATACATTCGCATGCGGAATTGCAAGATGTAAAATGAACGCAAGTCGGCTTGCATAAATCAAACGCCAACTTCGCTCACGATTGATTTCTCGCCTGACACGTCTGCCTAAATCTTCCCTCAAAAAGCTACGACATATTTTGACGAGCCGTGGCCCCGCCTTCTCGGCCACCTTCATGGCATAGGCTCTTCGCAAGCGATCACGCGGGCGCATTTGAACGGCTTGGGTTTGGCAGCTCTTTGGAGCCGCTGCGGCTCCAAAGCCGGACGTCTTGGAACCCTACGCCGTCGCTCCATAAGCCAGGAAGGACGGCTTCCCAAATACTCGTGATGACATCACAGCTTGAATTCGCTGGCGGACATCACGTGGTGGTGGATTCGACCCTCGAAGAATTCGGCAAGGACGGCCTCGGTCGCCGCACGGGCCTCGGCGCGCACGGGGCTTGCGAGAGCTTCTTCCACGGCTTCGAGGTCGGGATAGTTGATGGCGAGGATCATGGATAGTTCCGGGGCCCCCTCGTCGCGGCTTTCGGCAAACGAGATGCGCACGTCGGTGGCGTGCGGAAACTGTTTCCATTTCGGCAGGATACGTTCGATGACGGCCTTGCGGAAGGCTTCGGTATGGCCGTCCTTCACTTTGCCCTCGAACAGTGCGTACCGCGTAATCATTTGAAGTTCTCCTTATTCGGTCCACGAAAAAATTCCATCAGCGCCGCCTGATCCTCGCCGCCCAGCCCGGCAGCCGTCAGCATTCGGTGGATCTCGGCACAGGCGGCGGTCAGTGGCATGGCGGTGTTGGTGCGGCGCGCGAGGTCCTGCGCGCCGGCAAGGTCCTTCACCATGTTGTCGATCCGCCCGGTGTGGCGGTAATCCTTCGTCACGAAACGCGGCATGTATTCCTGCAGGATCGCACTGTCTGCCCTCCCGCCCATTAGCGCCTGCGGGATCTTTGACGCGTCGACGCCCGCATCTAGCGCGAGCTGGGTGGCTTCCGCGACAGCGAGGAAGCCGAGGCCGCAGAGTACCTGGTTGATCAGCTTGGTCGTCTGACCCGCACCGACCGATCCCATATGGGTGTAATTGCTGGCGACATGCCTGAGGACGGCATGCGCATCCTTCACATCCTGCGCCGTGCCGCCAGCCATCAGCGTCAGTTCGCCGATCAAGGCCTTGGGCGCGCCGCCGGAAAGCGGGCTATCCACCCACCGCAGGCCCTTCTCGGCCGCGTCCGCCGCCAGTTGCTTGGTCGCGTTCGGGTCTATCGACGACATGTCGATGATCAGTGTGCCCGCCTGCGCGCCGGCCGCCACACCCGCGTCACCGAAGACGGCCTGGCGCACGATGGCGGGGGCGTTGAGGCTGAGTATGACGTAGTCGCTGACGGCGGCGGCCTCCGCGGCCGACGGGGCGGCAAAGGCGCCTTTGTCCACCAGTGCCTGCACCTTATCCGGACCGGGATCGAAGACGGTCAGACGATTGCCGGTCTCCACCAGCCGCGCGCCAATACTGCCACCCATGGCGCCCGCGCCAATCAGCGCAACCCTGTTGGTCATGATGGGGTCTCCTCCAGTTTTACGGCGATTTCGTCGACGAGCACCTCAAGCGGCTGGTCGATATCGACGGTTATGACGTTTTCGTCTGTCGTTGGGGGTTCGAGGGCTGCGAACTGGCTCTCGATGAGGCTCACGGGCATGAAGTGGCCGGCGCGCGCGCCCATGCGGGCGGTGATGAGGACCTTCGTGCCGGAGAGGTGGACGAAGGTGACGGGCGCCCCCGCTTCGTTGCGGATATGGTCACGGTAACGACGCTTCAGCGCCGAGCAGCCGATGATCAGAACGCCGTCAGGGGCCGCGAGCCTTCGTCCGACGAGGGTGAGCCAGGGCCAGCGATCATCGTCGGTGAGCGGTTCGCCGCGGCTCATCCTGGCGATGTTTTCCGGCGGGTGCAGGTCGTCGCCGTCGACATAGGTCGCGCCGAGACGGGTGGCGAGCGCGGCACCGATCGCCGACTTGCCGCAGCCGGCGACGCCCATCAGGACGATTCCCCGTCGAGCGGAATGAGGGGCCATCTCAGAGCGAGGCCGTGATGCCGCCGTCGACATAGAGCACGTGTCCGTTGACGAAGGAGGAGGCGTCCGAGGACAGGAAGATGCAGGCCCCGACCAGTTCCTCCACTTTGCCCCATCGGCCGGCTGGCGTGCGCCTTTCGAGCCAGTCGGAAAAGCTCGGGTCGGCGACGAGCGCAGCATTCAGCGGCGTGTCGAAATAGCCGGGCGCGATCGCGTTGCATTGCAGGCCGTATCTCGCCCAGTCGGTCGCCATGCCCTTGGTCAGGTTGCCGACGGCACCCTTGGTGGCGGTATAGGGCGCGATGCCGGGGCGGGCGAGCGCCGTCTGGACGCTGGCGATGTTGATGATTTTGCCCGCGCCGCGCTTGATCATGTGGCGGGCGACCGCCTGGCCGACATTGAAGACACTGGAGACATTCGTCTTCAGGAGTCGCTCGAAGGCGTCGGCGGGAAAATCCTCCAGCGGCGTGCGGTGCTGCATGCCGGCATTGTTGACGAGGATGTCGATCGCGCCGACGTCCGCCTCGAAGGCGTCGACGGCCTTGCGCACAGCCTGGTGGTCGGTGGCGTCGAAGGCGAGCGTGTGCCCTGCCCCGAGGTCTCTTGCGGCGGCCGCGAGCTTGGCGGCGTCGCGGCCGTTCAGGATGATCTCGGCGCCGGTCGCGGCAAGACCCTTGGCCAGCGCGTAGCCGATGCCCTGCGAGGAGCCGGTGACGAGGGCGCGCTTGCCCGTCAGGTCGAAGAGTTCGGTGCTCATAGTGATGTCTCTTTGTTCTCGCAATTGCGGACGGAAAGCCGCTTCACACTTTTCCTGCGATCGCTTTAGCTAGGCAAAGGCGATCTGCGTCTTCATCGATTGCCCCTTGTCCGAGGCGATCTCGAAGGCTTTCAGCGCCTCGCCAAGCGGCAGCGTGTGGGTGATCAGCGGCTTGACGTCGATCAGGCCGCCCTGCATCAGCTTCACCGCAGTCGCGAATTCCTCATGGAAGCGGAAGGAGCCGCGCAGGTCGAGTTCCTTGGCGGTGATCGCCATCATCGGCAGGGCCATGTCGCCGCCAAGACCGAGCTGGACGATGACGCCGCGCGGGCGCAGTGCCTGGATGCCGGCTACCAGCGCGGGCTGCGCCCCCGAGCACTCGTAAAGCACGTCGAAAGTGCCCTTGTTCTCGCTAAAGGGAACAAGACCGTCGCGGTCTTCCGACAGATTGACCGTGCGGTCAGCACCGACGGCACGGGCAAAGCCGAGCGCGCGTTCGGAAAGATCGGCGGCGACGATCTCGGCGGCGCCCGCCCTTCGGGCGGCGAGGATCGACAGCGTGCCGATCGGCCCGCAGCCGGTGACGAGGACGCGCTTGCCCAGCATCTCGCCGGCGCGCCGCGTGGCGTGCAGCGTCACGGAGAGCGGCTCCGCCATCGCCGCCTCGCCGGCCGAAAGCCCTTCGGCCTTCACGCACTGGCTGGCCTTGGCGACGAGCCGCTCGCGAAAGGCGCCCTGGATATGCGGGAACGGCATGGCCGAGCCGTAGAAGCGCATGTGGAAGCAATGGTTGGGCAGGCCTTTGAGGCAGTAGTCGCAGGCGCCGCAGGGCCGCGAGGGCGAGACCGCGACGAGATCGCCGATGGCAAGGTCCGATACGCCTTCGCCGAGCGCCGCGACATGACCGGAGACCTCATGGCCGAGGATCATCGGCTCCTTGAGGCGCACCGTGCCGAAGCCGCCGTGGTTGTAATAGTGCAGATCCGAGCCGCAGATGCCACCGGCCGCAAGGCGGATCTCCACCTCGCCGGGGCCGGGCTTTTCCACCGCACACTCTTCGACGCGCAAGTCCTTGGCCGTATGGATGACGATCGCCTTCATGGCCTCTTCCTCACAGAACCGGAGTTGGCAACGGCCGGCCGCCGAAATGGGCCGACAGGTTGTCGAAGACGAGCTGGCCCATCGCCTTGCGGGTCTCCGCGGTGCCGGAGGCCATGTGCGGCTGCAGCAGCACATTGTCGAGCGCCAGGAAGCGCGGATTAAGGTTCGGCTCGCCCTCGAAGACGTCGAGCGCGGCAGCACCGAGCACCTTGCTTTCGAGCGCGTCCAGCAGGGCTTCCTCGTCGATGTTGGAGGCGCGCGAGATGTTGATCAGCATGCCGTCCGGCCCGAGCGCCTCGATGACCCTGCGCCCGACGATATGACGCGTCTCGGCAGACGCCGCGAGCGTCACGAACAGGAAGTCGGAGCGGGCGGCAAGCTCGACCGGATCGGCAATGAAGCTCCAGTCCCTGGCAAAATCCTTCGCACCGGTATCGCTATAGGCGATCTCCATGTCGAAGCCGGCAAGGCGTTTTGCCACCTCGAAGCCGATGCGGCCAAGGCCGAGCACGCCGGCGCGCTTGCCGTGGACGCGGCGCTTCAGCGGATAGAGGCCCTTCTTCGCCCAGTCGCCGCTCTTCACCCAGGTCTCGCCGCCGATCATGCCCCGCGCATGCGCCAGCATCATCGCGACGCCGAGGTCGGCGACGTCCTTGGTCAAGACGTCGGGCGTATTGGTGACGCGGATGCCACGCTCACGCGCCGCAGCCAAGTCGACCGCGTCGTAGCCGACGCCATAGACCGAGATGATCTCCAGCCTGGGCAGCGCCTCGATCATCGCCCAGTTGGCACCAAGCTCGCCGCGTGTGGCAATGCCGCGGATGGCTGCGCCATGCTCGGCGAGGAACGCCGCTTTGTCCGCCGCCTCGAAATAGCGGTGCATGGTGAAGTTCGCATTCAGACGCTCCTCGTCCCATGAAGGGTACGGGCCAACCTGCAATAGCTCGATCTTGGGCATGGGTGCTCCTTCGGCAGAGCGTTTCTGCCAATGATGTCAGACGATGGGGCGGACGAAACTGCCTCGCGAGGCTCAGCCTACTTCCGCGTGGAGGAAGGCTCGAAGTTCAGGCGTTTTCGGCGAAGAGAAGAATTCGGCGGAAGGCCCTTCCTCGTGGATGATGCCGTCCCTCATGAAGATCGTCCGATTGGCCACGCGCCGGGCGAAGCCCATTTCATGGGTCACGAGGATCATGGTCATGCCGTCGCGCGCCAGCTTTTCGATGACGGCGAGCACTTCACCGGTGAGTTCCGGGTCGAGGGCCGACGTGACCTCGTCGAAAAGAAGGACCTTCGGCTGCATGGCGAGCGAGCGGGCGATGGCGACGCGCTGCTGCTGGCCCCCGGAGAGCATGTCGGGATAGGCCTCGAAACGATCGCCGAGTCCGACGAGCGACAGACAGCGTTTCGCCTCGGATCGCGCGGCGTCCTTGCCGATTCCCTTCACCTGGACCGGGGCGAGCATGATGTTTTCGCCGGCGGTGAGATGCGGGAAGAGATTGTAACTCTGGAAGACAATGCCGACATCGCGCCGCAACCGGCGAAGCTCGGCCGGTTTGCGCGACATTCGGTGGCCGGCGACCTCGATCTCACCGGAATCGACGCTTTCGAGGCCGTTCAGGCAGCGCAGGAAAGTGCTCTTGCCGGAGCCGCTGCGGCCGATCAAGGCGACAACCTCGCCGCCTTCGACCGTGAGCGATACGCCCTTCAGCACTTGGAGCCCACCGAAGCTCTTTCGAATATTTTTGGCGACGACAACGGACATTTCGGACCTCTTCATGTGGGGGCGCCGCGGGCGCCCCCGGTTCTGTCGATTAGAACGACGGCAGTTCCGGGATGGGCGTCTTCATCCACTTCTCATAGATCGCACCCAACTCCCCGCTCTGCTTGTGGACGAAGAGCACGGTGTTGAGCCAATGCAGGAGGTCCGGATCGTTACGGCGCAGCCCGACGCCGTAGAAGCTCTGGAGATAGGTGGTCTTCTCCTCGAAACCGCGGTCGGGATAGCGCTCCTGCAATTGCGCGGCGATGTAATTTACAGTGCCGATGGCATCGACCTGGCCAGAGACAAGCGCGTTCAGCGTTGTGCTGTCGTCGTCGAAGCGCACGAGTTCCATGCCCTCCACGTTGGCCGCCGAAAGGATCTTTTCATGCGCCGTGCCGCGTGGGACGCCGACACGCTTGCCGGCAAGGTCGGCCAGGCTTTTGATGGTGGCTTCCTTCGGCGCGATAATGATTGACCTGTGGCCGCCATATGGATTGGAGAAGGCGACCGAAAGCGCCCGCTCGGTATAGATGCCGAAGCTTGCCACGACGAAGTCGACCTTGCCGGTCTGAAGCGACGGAATGCGGCTCTGGCCGGTGACGGGCACAAGTTCCAGCTCGACGCCGAGATCCTTCGCGAGCAGCTTGGCGACATCGACGTCCAGCCCGTCCGGCTGCATCTCCTCATTGGTGATACCGAAGGGCGGGACGGACAGGTCGACGCCGATCATCACTTTCTTACGGGCGATAATGTCGTCGAGGGAGGAAGCCGACGCCGTTGCGGCGCCACGGTGATGGCAAGAAGCCCGACGAGGGGCAGAAGAAGGGATTTCAGGCGCATGGTCATCCTCTCAGTTCTGGAGTTCCGGGTGGTTTGGACGGCCTTCTTCGGGCCGTTGGGTGATCAGGTTCGGGCGCCCCGGCAGGCCGTGCGCCGCTCGAGCCAAAGGCTCAGTTGCGTGAGCGGGAAGCAGACGGCGAAGTAGAGGGCGGCGACGCTCAGGAAGGCCTTGAGCGGCTCGAATGTGGCATTGCTGACAAGCTGGCCGGCGCGAGTGATCTCGATGAAGCCGATGATAGAGGCAAGCGAGGTCTGCTTGATGATCTGCACGAGGAAGCCGACGGTGGACGGCAGGGCGAGGCGGATCGCCTGCGGCGCGATGACGAAGCGCAGTGTTTTGTAGGGCGTCAGCGCCAGCGCGTCCGCACTCTCCCACTGCGCCTTGGGAATTGCCCTGAGCGCGCTTTCCCAAATGGCGCCAAGGAAGGCGCTGGAATTGATGGTGAGCGCAATGGCCGCCGCGGTCAGCGCCGCGATCTCGATGCCAAAAAGCGACGGCGCATAATAGCACAGGAACAAGAGCACGAGCAGCGGCAGGCCCTGGATCACCTGCATGTAGAAGGTCGTGATTGCACTGAAGGCCCTGATGCGGGCAATGCGCAGCAGCGCCAGCACGATGCCCATGATGCCGCCGCCGACGAAGGCCAGGACGGTGAGGGTCAGCGTCCAGCGAAGCGCATAGACGATGAACAGGAATTCGGGGGAGCCGAACGTGCGCATCTCAGGCCCTCCCGAGCAGGCGGCGGCGCGACCGCGTGAAGATCATGAGGCCGGCAACGTTGAGCACGGCGCGGAAGACGAAGTTCAAGACCACATAGACCATGGCGACGACCAGGTAGATTTCCATCGTGCGGAACGTTTCGGAGCTTGCGATCATCGCGGCTCCCGTCAAGTCCTCGACGCCGATTGCCGAGACGAGGCTGGTCGACAGCATCAGCAGCACGCATTGCGAAACGACCGGCGTGAACACCTTCTCCAGCGCCGGCGGCAGGATCACGTAACGCAGCGTCTGGAAATAGCTAAGGCCGAGGCTTTCGGCCGCCTCCACCTGGCTGCGATGGGTGGCCTCGATGCCGCCGCGAACGATCTCCGCGACATAGCCGCCATTGTTCAAAACGAGGGCGATGAAGACGGAGGTGAGCGGCGACAGACGGATTCCGATATTCGGCAATCCGAAGAAGATCACGAAGATCTGCACCAGCAGCGGCGTGTTGCGGACCACCTCGACATAGAGGCGGACGAGCAAGCGCGGGATTGGCGAGGACGAGGTCGACATCACCGCGCAGAAAATCCCGAGCGCGATGCCGCCGAAAATGCCGACGAAGGACAGGCCGATCGTCAGCCACAATCCGCTGACGATTTGCGGCAGGTAGTTCAGCAATGGGCCGAACTGGAACGTATAGTCCATCTCTAACCTCGGCTTTCCCTCTTGGCAGTTTTTTACGGCTTCCTACTGCATGCCGATCGGGCGGACGCGCAAGTTCGGGCCGGCGAAACCGATCGTCTCCGGATGGCACAGATCGAGCGCCGCAGCGACATGCCACCAGGCATGGTCGGCCTGACGGATGATGTAGCATTCCGTACTGTGGCCGATATGCGCCCCTTCGAGCGAGTGTCCCATGCAGATATGGCCAATTTCTTCCGGCAGGCCGACCGAGAGGCAAACATGGGTGCCGTAGGCCGAATGGCGGAAGGACGGTTCGCCGTAGCGGTCGCCGCGTTCGCGCCAACGCTTCAGGTTGATCGGATCGAACTCCCAGGTCTTCGAGAATGTGTTCCCGGGAGATGGTTTTGTGCATGGTGTCCCCGCGTCTCTGATGTGGATGTTGAAAACCTACGCGGTCTTGAGATCAAAATCTAATTAGGATACTTAGAGCTATCGATAGAAAAATTCTATTCAAATGACCTTAAGTTTTTCCGCCCTGGAATCCTTCTATTGGGTATCTCAGCTGCGCAGCTTCAATGCGGCGGCCAACAAGCTGAATGTCAGCCAGCCTACGGTTTCTTACCGGATCCGCGAACTGGAGGAGCGGCTCGGCGTGTCGCTCTTCGTGCGCCAAAGGCGGCAACTTGTGCTGACCAGCGAGGGCGAGGCGCTGAAGCACTATGCGGAATCGATGATCGCCATAGCGCGCGACATTGAATCCAATATCAAGACCCGCAACACCCGCCTGCCGACGCTGAGGGTCGGCGTGATCGATAGCTTCGCAGCCGTGTGCCTCCCTTCCCTGCTCGATGAACTCGACATCCGTTTTGCCGGCGCACGCATCGCCGCGACGGTGGACACCAGCCACAAACTTGCTGATCAACTCTCTGAGGGGCTGCTGGATATAGCGGTCCTCTCTACGCCGCCGTCGCACGACAATGTCGCGCTTGAGCTTCTCGGACGCCAGAGCGTCGATTGGATCGCCAGCCACAAACTCGGCTTGCCGCAGACGATCGTCTCCGACGAGGAACTCCTACGTCAGCGCATCTTTGCGACACCCGCACCGTCCAACCTTCATTCGCTCACCACTGGTTTCCTCGCCGCAACGGCTGGTGCCGGGCTGCGGCTCAATGTCTGCAACAGCCTTGGCACGATCCTCAATCTCGTGGAATCGGGAACCGGTATAAGCATCCTGCCCTCGCGGCTGCTTCAAGAGCAGATTCGGCACGGGACAATACAGGTTCTGAAGACCCGGACGACACTACCCTTGCAGGAAGCTTTCATCGGAACAAACAAGGGCGCAATCGTACGCGCACTCCCGCAGGTCTCTCAGATGATCCGCAAGGTCAGCGCAAGCGTGGGCTTCTGCGTGTGAGATCATCTTGGCAGCATCTTGACTGACCTCCGGCATTTGACGGCATGAGATGCCGGGCCGTTTTCAGCATGGCCAACTTACTGCTTACTGTTGCCGCCAGCCACCTTCGCCGCATCACCGTTGAGATAGTTGTATACCGTGGCCCGGCCCATACCGAGGAGTCGACATATGTAGCCTGCCGCGTTTTTCCCGCTAAACGCGCCATCGTCGGCGAGAGCCTGCACGAGTTCCTTCTTCTGTGCGCGCGACAGGTCGGAAATATTGAGCCCGCGTGACGTCGTCCAATGCCGAATATAGCTGTTAATGCGCTCAAACCAGTCATCGCGAAAAAGGCTGTCCAGCTTACCGGCCGTGGCAGGAAGAGAGACGAAGGTCTGCAGCGTAAGAAGGATGTTTTCGAAGACGGAGACGTCGACGTTTATACACAACACACCCACTTCCTTGCCCGAGGCGGTTCTCAGCACCGAGCTGATCGACTTGATCCGCCGACCATCCCAGTTTGTCTTTTCGTATGGCCCGATTAACACATCGGCGGGTTTGAAGTCGATCTCCTCGAGATTTGAGGGGTCGCCGAATTCCCGCTTTGAGAAATTCCCGGCAATGTAGACCACGGATGCACTCGCCATGTCATGCAGCACCACCTCCGCGAATGGGGCGAATAGGTTCGCAATGGCGTCGCAGACGGGGACGAACGGCGAAAGCTCCGGACCTATGCCTTTTCCCAATTCCTGGTCTTTCTTCTTCAACGAACGGTCTCCTTCAGAGGCTGGCGCAGGCGAAATGTAGCTCAAGTGCCATGCGATCGGCATTCACAATATACAGACTGGACAGTCTATTTTGGATGATCTAGTCTATTTCCTATGGTGCTTCCGTGCAAGCAGCTAGAGAGACAACCCGCTGCAACGAGGTTGTGCCGGTACCAGAAAAAACGAGAGGGGAATGAACGCAATGAAAAACTGGCAAACGTCCCTCACCGGACTAATCACAGCAGTGCTCCTCAGTGCTGCGCCGGCGAACGCGGACACGCTTCGCGTCGGCATGGAATGCACCTATGCGCCGTTTAATTATCGAACCTCCGATGGAAAGCTTGAAGGCTACGATGTCGATGTTGCCAAAGGCATTTCTGAAATCATCGGCGTCGATTTCGAGTATGTCTGCCAGGAATGGGACGGCATGATCCCGGCCTTGCTGGCCAACAAGTTCGACCTGATCATTGCCTCGATGTCGATTACCGACAAGCGCAAGGAACAGATTGATTTCTCTTCGCCCTATCGCAACTCGGTCGGCCGCATCGTGGGCCCGGTCGGCAAGGATTTGAAGCTTTTCGACGACAAGGGCCAACCGGTCGTAGGAAATTTCGATGGACTTCGGATCGGGGTAGAGCGCGCCTCGACCTACTTCGAATGGTTCTCGGCCAAGCTGCCGAAAGCCGACCTGGTGTTGTACGATAGCAATGAGGCGATGTATCTCGACCTCAAGAACGGCCGGGTCGATGTGATCATGACCAACCCGATGAAAGCGCATTTGAGCTTCCTCAGCGGCGAGGGAAAGGGAAAGTACGAATTCATCGGTCCCGAGGTCAATGAGCCGAAATTCTTCGGGCCCGGCGTCGGCGTGGGCCTGCGCAAGGGCAACGACGAACTGCGTGATAAGATCAGCGCAGCGATCCGCAAACTCATCCGCGAAGGCAAGCTTAAGGAATACGCGCTGAAAATCTTCCCGTTCCAGATCCACGATGACGCCTGGGCCGAAGAGTAATCATCGGTGGGATGACATCCAAGAACACGGAGTAGGGCATTGGAAGCACTGAACGGCTGGTGGGATGATTATCTGTTGGCGTCGGTAACCGTCGCAAAGGTTTTCGTCTGTTCGCTGATCCTGATGGTGATCTTCGGGCTGCTTGGCGCGTCTGCCAAGCTCTCTTCCAACCGCCTGGCCAACGCTGTCGGCAACGCCTACACCGTGTTCTTCCGCGGGACCCCCGAAATACTCGTCATCCTGCTGTTGTATTTCGGCTCGGCGGTTTCGCTGACGACCATCGCCCGAGTTTTCGACCCGTCCGTTGCTTTTGTCGATATCCCGCCCTTCTGGGCGGGATCGATAGCGATTGCATTGGTGGTCGGGTCCTACGCCACCGAGACATTCCGCGGCGCGTTCAATGGCGTGAAGAGCGGGAGCATCGAGGCCGCACGGGCGCTCGGAATGAATGGACTGCAAACGTTTTTCTACATCCGCATCCCGGAAATGTGGCGAATTGCCCTCCCGCCCTTCGGCAATCACATGCTGTCGCTCATCAAGGACACCGCCTTGATCTCCATCATCGGACTGAACGAGACGCTCTTCGTCGCAAAGCAGGCCGCCAGCACGACGGGAAAACCATTCACGATGTATATCGTCGTCGGGCTTATATACCTGGGCTTCTCAACCGCCATTACTATCTCGGTCCTGCTTCTTGAGGCCCTTGCGAACAGACATATTCAGCGGAGGCCGTCTTGAATATCGGCATCGTATTCGACGCGATACCTCGGATGCTAGGCGGCATCGTGATGACATTCCAGCTATTGCTGCTCTCCCTGGCGATCGGGACAATGATTGCCGTCTTGCTGCTCCTGATGCGGATCAGCGGCCGCTGGTGGCTGTCGTGGCCTGCCCAGTTCTATACCTATGTCTTTAGGGGCACGCCGATCCTGGTGCAGATTTTCATCGTCTACTACGGGTTGCCCCAGTTCGAATGGATTCGCGAAAGCATATTCTGGCCGATACTGCGAGACCCGTTCGGCTGCGCGATTCTGGCGCTTTCGCTGAACACCGGCGCTTACCTCTCGGAAATCTTCCGCGGCGGCGTGCTCGCCGTCGAGCGCGGCCTTCTCGAGGCGGGCGCGGCCCTCGGGATGAGCGCGACGCACCGCTTCATTTATATAACGACGCCGCTTGCCATCCGCATTGCCCTTCCGGCCTATGGCAACGAAGTCATCAGCCTGATGAAATCGACCGCTCTCGCCAGTACCATCACGCTCGTCGACATGACCGGCATCGGGCGGACGATCGTCGCCGAGACCTTTGCCCCCTACCAAGTATTTCTCTCACTGGCGATCGTCTACGTGGCCATAACGTGGATCATCCAACGATCGGTGAAGCGCCTGGGTCCAAGGCCGAGGTGGGTTCGTCGAACAACATGATCTGCGGCTTCATGCAAAGTGCTCGCGCGATTGCAACGCGCTGCTGCTGACCGCCGGAAAGCTGTACCGGGTATTTGCTGGCCTGTTCCGGGATCTTCACTCGCTTCAAATAATGCATCGCGACCTCCTTTGCCTCCTTCTCGGGGGTTTTGCGGACAAGGCGCTGCGCAATGGTCAGATTTTTCAGGATGGTCATGTGAGGGAAGAGATTGAAACTCTGGAACACCATGCCAACTTCGCGCCGCACGGCGTTGATGTCCTTCGTCCTGTCGGTGAGCTCCCGGCCGTCGATTATGATTCGTCCGCTCGTGTGTTCCTCCATACGGTTGATACACCGGATGAGCGTTGACTTTCCGGAACCGGAGGGGCCGCACAGGACGATCTTCTCGCCTCGACGTACCTCGAGACTAACTTGCTTGAGCGCTTCGAACTGACCAAAGCGCTTTCCCACGCCAATCAGCTGAATCATCGTGTCATTGGGTTTATTCATGAATGTCGCCTCAATCATCCTTATTCACGTCAGCGTGCGGTGGACCGGCCGAGGTAAACCTCCGGAAATGATCTCGGAGGTTCTGGACGTCATGGTCGATCTGGCACGGGATGGGATGACGATGATTTGCGTCACCCATGAGATGGGCTTCGCCCGGTCCGTTGCGGATCGGGTAATGTTCATGGATGGCGGCCAGCTGATCGAGGAAGGCGACCCGGAAACGTTCTTCGCTAATCCGCGCAACGAGCGAACCGCGCTCTTCCTCCGCCAGATTCTAAGACATTGAGCGTTTAGGCACCCGCCGAGACGGGTGGCCCCACCGGTGCCAAGAGCGGCGCCGCAACGTAAAAAGACCTGAAACAGCCACGGATGAGCCATGCACGGCGCATTCGGACGAAGCCCTGCGGGCTCATGAAATGACATGAGGCACTAGATGACCAAGGTTTTGGAATTGAAGAAATACGCGCTGCCACGGCGTCGATGGATCTGACGTCGGTGATGGAAGCCGGATTCGTCGCCTACTCCGACGGCAAGGTGGTCGTTCCCCCGGTAGGCGAGCTGCTGTTCGAAGAACCGCCTGGCGACACGCATATCAAATACGGGTACATCCGGGACGACCGGGTCTTCGTGATAAAAATCGCGTCCGGCTTTTACGGCAATGCGGCCTTGGGCCTGCCTTCGAGCTCCGGGTTGATGCTGGTGTTCTCGCAGAAGACGGGCTTCCTTGAATCGGTGCTGCTCGACGAGGGCTATCTCACCAACGTTCGCACGGCGCTTGCCGGCCGGATAGCCGCGCGTTACCTGGCCCCGAAAGAGGTAAAGGCGATCGGCGTGTTCGGCACCGGTACCATGGCCCGGATGCAGGTCACCTATCTTTCCACCGAGACGGACTGCCAAAATATTGTCGCATGGGGTCGGTCGGATGACAGCCTCCGGCGCTATTGCGATGACATGGCGGCGCTCGGCTATCACGTCACCACTACTCGTGACGCGCGCGAAGTGGCCGAGGCGTGCAACCTCATCATCATGACCACCCCCTCGACCAAACCCCTGCTTATGGCGAGCCAGCTGCAGCCGGGCACCCACATCACGGCGATGGGGTCGGACACCCCGGAAAAACAGGAACTCGATAGCCTGATCCTGGCACGCGCCGACATCGTCGTCGCAGACAGCCTCGAGCAGTGCCTGTCGCGCGGAGAGATATTTCACGCGGTCCGCGCAGGCCATATCGCGGCCGCGCAGGTACGTGAGCTCGGCGGCCAGATACGCGCCGGTACGCGGGTGCGCACTTCACAGGACCAAATTACGGTCGCCGACCTGACCGGCGTCGCAGTCCAGGATATCCAAATCGCAAAAGCGGTATGCGAACGCCTGTCATCGTGACGTCGACATACCTGCGTTCCAACACACACATTTGCCGTCCATTTTCACTTCAGGAGGAAAGCCAATGATCAAGTATGTTAGCACGACCGGGGGAATAGAGCCGGTAGGCTTCGACGAAGCCGTGCTGCAGGGCTTTGCAGCCGATGGGGGCCTGTTCGTACCCGATCGAATTCCGGTGATCGACCAGGAGCAGCTGCAGGCATTTTCAACCCTTAGCTTTCAAGACCTCGCCTTCGAACTGGTATCGCTCTACATCGATGCATCGATCATTCCGCGGCAGGATCTCAGACGTTTGATCGACAACAGCTACCGCGAATTCCAGCGCCCCGACATCGTCAATCTCGTGCCTATCCGCGGCAATCGCGACACATACGTACTAGAGCTTTTCCATGGTCCGACCCAGTCCTTCAAGGACATGGCAATGGGCTTCCTGATGCAGGTGGTCGACTATCTTCTCGGGCAGCGTCGGGAAAGACTGAACATCGTGCTTGCGACAACCGGTGATACAGGCCCCGCCGCCGCATGGGCGGCCGCAGGCAAACAGCGCATCGATTGCTGGCCGCTTTACCCGAGAGGAATGATTTCCCGGGAGCAGGAGCGCCAGATGACCACATTGAGGGCGGATAATGTGCATCCCGTCGGGGTCGAGAACTGCCCGGACGGCGGGGACGACCTCGACCTCGTGGTCGCAGAGTTGTTCTCCGACGAAAAACTCAAGCGCACCTTGGCGCTCTCCAGCGTCAATTCCATCAACTGGTGCCGCGTCATGACGCAGACGGTGCACTATTTCTACTCCTACTACCGGGCAGTCGAGCGCGTCGGCGATCCCGTCGTCTTTTCCGTACCGTCCGGTGCGTTCGGTAATTTGTTCGCCGGCTACCTGGCGCGCTCCATGGGCTTGCCGGTCGCCCGTTTCGTCTGCGCCAACAATGTCAACAACGCGCTGCATACCGCGTTTTCGCGGGGGGTGCTGCCCCGTCACGATCTCGTTCAAACGCCTTCGTCCGCCATTGATATCGTGGCCCCTTACAACTTCTGGCGGCTCCTATATTTCGCGACGAACAGAGACACCGCGCGTATCCGCCAGTGGATGAAGGACTTCGCCGCGCGCCGGGAGGTGGTGCTCGACGTCGAAACGACGAAGACCATCCAAGGGGGCTTCATTTCCGCTTCGATATCTGATGAGGAGACACTGGCCACCGTCCGCAGTGTCTACGAAGCGGAAGGCCATTACCTCATTGACCCGCACACGGCTGTTGCCGTTGCGGCGGTTGAAGCGGTCAGGGACAGCCTGCCCGCGGCTGCCGCGATCGTTTGCTTTGCAACGGCGCATCCGGCCAAGTTCCCCGATGTCATCAAACGCGCCCTTGACGTGGAGGAACTGCCGGCAGCAGGGCACCATCCGGTAATCGACGAGGCTCGCGATGCCTGTGAGCACCTGCGTATATGCCAGTTGGAGAACCTCAGATCGAATCTGATTGGTGAGATGACGCGGCAGGTCGCACGCAGAAGAGGTTGATCCTCTCCCCGCGCGATGGCCAAGCAAAGATCGGTCACCGCACAGAAGGGTGATGCCACCCATGCAATTTCTTCGCGCGCGGAGGTCTCCCGCCGACAACCGTCTGTCCATCGGGATCGCCATTCCGACATGCCGACGCTGGACCTGCTCGCCTGCTGGCGGGACGGTGCCCCCAACGACAATCAAAGGAGTGCAGAACTCGATGTTTGATCCGCCGCTCGGAGAATTTGCCAGTTTCGCTCACGACATCGCCGACCTTGCGCGACAAACGATCAGCAGCGCGGCGGGGGTAAGGCGCGAACCTATCGCGAAGTCGGACGCCAGTCCGGTGACGGAGACCGACCGAGCCGTGGAGAAATGCCTGCGCGAGCGCATAGCCGACCACTTTCCCGACCATGGGGTGCTTGGGGAGGAATTCGGCGCCGAAGGATTGGGCAATGAATTCGTCTGGGTTATCGATCCAATCGACGGCACGAAAGCCTTCGTTGCTGGTCTTCCGGTATACGGCACGTTGATTTCACTGACGCGCGGAGGAACGCCCATCCTTGGCCTGATAGACAATCCCATGACAGGCGACCGCTGGCTCGGCGTATCTGGCCAACCGACCACTCTCAACAACGTTCCGATTAGAACGGCCTCCACAACCGCTCTCGCAACAGCTTTCATAGCGAATGGCAACCCGGACGCGTTCAGCCCCGCTGACAAAAGCAGGGTTGAATCTCTCAGAAGGATCACACGCTGGTGCGTCTACGGCGGAAGCTGCATAGCCTACGGCCGTGTAGCCGACGGCAGCGTGGACATCAGCATAGATGGAGGCTTAGACCCCTATGACTATTGCGCGCTTGTTCCCGTAATCACAGGCGCTGGCGGCTGCATAACCGACTGGCAAGGGCGGCCGCTTACGCTCAACTCAGGAGGTTTGTGCGTAGCCACAGCTACCGACCTACTGCACCGACACGTGCTCGAGATATTGGCTTAAGAAGGGGCGCTGTGCGTAAGCGGCACGATAAAGTTTTCAGGATGCGTGCGCCCTCCCCCTGCAGGAGGTGTTCATCGGCACGAACAAGGGAGCAATCGTACGCGCCTTGTCTCAGGTGGCATAGATGGTTCGTAGGGTGAGTGCAGGCGTGGGCTTCTGCGTTTAAAGGCCCTCGTGGGACCCAGGCTGCGGCTGCGGACATAGAAAGCCTCTGCCAAGCCCTGACTTCGTTGGACACCGCACTGATAGTGCGTTGCACACTCAAGGCCTCATGCATCCGGAGTAAGGTTCCGGTGGATACATTATGCAATCCTGGACAAACAAGCCGGCAACGTTTCGTGCTTCCAGTGGGCCACGTCTCTGCCCCATAAGGAATTTTACGCCTCCGGGGCCTCCGGCTGAGGACCGATCGCTTCGATCTCGGCGATTTTCTGAAACTCCCCAAGATATTCTTGGCGGTGATACGAAGGCCACCGGGTGATGCGAGTGTTGGCGAGCAGCTTGGCAACGTATCCGCGTGCGACGGTAAGATGCAGATTGTCGATGCCGTAAGTTTCCTCGACGCTTTTCACTTGAGTCTGAAGTGATGCAGTTCCCTTTCCATCCGGGCAATCTGCTGGCCTGTCGGCGTGGATGCAGCAGCGCCTGTCATCTTTTTGGCTGCGACCAACTGGCTGTCAGGCGTGGCAGCGCGTATCGCTCGCGCGAACATAAGCGTAAAATTGTGCTGACCGATCATCAAATCTGCCGCTTCGATTTGCCGAACGGCGTTCATCTGCCTCAGGACATCGAACACCTTCATCGAGCAGGGCGTATTTTTCAGCATCTCGGCTACCTCGGGGCTGATGCCTTCCAACAGACGGAACCGGCGAATGACGGACTCCACCTGAAGCCCCAATGCGTCGGCTATATCGGCCGAAGAAACGCCACGCTCGATGGCACGAGCAATCATCCTGTGCTCCTCGATCGGGGCCCAGCCGGTTGACCCGCTTGTTGTAAGTGTAGGTGTCGTCGTCAGTCGCAACCAAACACTCGACCTTCGCGAAGCCTAGTTCCTTCAGTGCTTCCAGCCGCAGGTGTCCATCGAGCAGGTACCAGGTTCCCGCGCTCCTTGTATCTGCAAAGACCACCGGTGCCTCGACGAGTCCAATTACCCTGATCGAGCTCAGGACCTGCCCAAACTTCCGGCTCTCGCGAACACCGATCCGCAGGAACTTGTGCGCAACGTCCCGGTTCTTTAGCCCGGAACGTCAACATCCTCGCAACAAGCCGTGCACGGGACTCGTGAAGAACGGCTCCCTTCGACCCAAAGCGAGGTCGTACGAATTCATCTGCCCTCATGCAGCGCTGCGGCCACTTGAAACCTCGCCCGGCTCCTCCATCTTCTCGCGCAGTACTCGCGCCACGAACGTGGGAGGGCCAGGAGCAAGCCTGCTGCCCACAGATCGTCAACAGAGCATGTCGCCCTGCTGTTCGTCCGCATTGACCGGCAGTCTTGAACAGGTCGCGCCCTTCCTCTTCGTTTCCGATGAAGGGAGATGGAAATGGCAAAGGTCGTTTGCGTGCTTTATGATGATCCGGTCGATGGCTACCCGACGGCTTACGCGCGGGATGGCCTGCCGACGCTGGAGCGCTACCCCGGCGGCCAGACGCTCCCCACCCCGAAGGCGATCGACTTTGAGCCAGGCGCCCTCCTGGGCAGCGTCTCCGGCGAACTGGGTTTAAGAAAATTTCTCGAAGGCCAAGGGCATACCCTGGTGGTGACATCGGACAAGGACGGTCCCGACAGCGTCTTCGAGCGGGAGCTCGTCGACGCCGAGATCGTCATCTCCCAACCTTTCTGGCCGGCTTACCTCACCGCCGAGAGGATCGTCAAGGCGGCCAGGCTGAAGCTTGCGATCACCGCCGGCATCGGCTCGGACCACGTCGACCTGCAGGCCGCGATCGACCGCGGCATTACCGTCGCCGAGGTGACCTATTGCAATTCGATCAGCGTGTCCGAGCATGTGGTGATGATGATCCTCAGCCTCGCGCGCAACTATATCCCCTCGTACCAGTGGGTCGTAAAAGGTGGCTGGAACGTCGCCGACTGCGTTGCGCGTTCCTATGACATCGAGGGCATGGACATCGGCACGGTGGGCGCTGGGCGGATCGGCACCGCGGTGCTGCGCCGGCTCAAACCGTTCGATGTCAAGCTGCACTACACCGACCGGCACCGGCTTCCGGACGAGGTCGCGAAGGAGCTCGGCGTTACTTTCCATCAGACGGCGGCGGAAATGGTGCCCGTTTGCGACGTCGTGACGATCAACGCGCCCCTCCACCCGGAGACGGAAAACCTCTTCAACGAGGCGATGATCGGCAAGATGAAGCGCGGTGCCTATCTGGTGAACACCGCGCGCGGCAAGATCTGCAATCGCGATGCCGTCGCACGGGCGCTCGAAAGCGGCCAACTCGCCGGCTATGCCGGTGACGTTTGGTTCCCGCAGCCGGCGCCCAAGGACCATCCGTGGCGCTCGATGCCCCATCACGGCATGACGCCGCATATTTCGGGTTCCTCGCTCTCCGCCCAGGCGCGCTATGCCGCGGGCACGCGAGAGATTCTCGAATGCTGGTTCGAGGGCAGGCCGATCCGCGAGGAATATCTGATCGTCTCCGGCGGCAAGCTCGCCGGCGCCGGCGCCCACTCCTACAGCGCCGGAGACGCGACTCGCGGATCCGAGGAAGCAGCACACTTCAAGACCTGAACGCGGGCGGGCTTTTCTGCGGCCGTGCGGGGCAGCCGCACGGCCAGTTGATGTTTCTCCAGCGGCCGTCTTACAGTTCACCGGTGTGATCTCTGCGATCACCGTGTTCAGCAAGCCGTCAGAATCACTCGGCCTGCCACAAGCATCTGCCGTGGAGATTTGAATCTTGGGCGCCTTGAACGGGATCGAACCTTCGACCTCTTGATAATCGGCGTGCCTAGTCTAGTGCCCGTCCATAAACAGCAAGTATTTGGAATTATTGCGTAAAACGCGCTTTTTGTGCGGGCAAGGCCCGGCGGTTTTAGGTACACTTTAGCATCAAGCCACTGATTCTAAAGACAAACCCGCAACCGCCGGAGCCGACAATGCGCCAAGAACGCACCGTCCAGGGCAGCATATTCGATCTTTTCGCCGAGCACGAGATCGGTCGTGAGTTGGAGGCGATGTCGCAGTGGCTGGACGCCCATCGCGATCTTTTGAATTTGGTGACGTCCGATCTGCGCCGACAGGGGGTCACGGAAACTGGCCGGCAGGGTTTGCCGTCGGAGGCGGTGCTGCGCTGTGCCCTCCTCAAACAGTACCGCCAGTTGAGCTACGAGGAGTTGGCGTTTCATCTGGAAGATTCCGCCTCGTTCCGGGCCTTTGCCCGGCTGCCATGGGGATGGAGCCCGAAAAAGTCGGTCTTGCACAAGACGATCAGCGCGATCCGGGCGGACACCTGGGAAGCGGTCAACAAAATGCTGCTGGCCAGCGCCCGGCAAGAAAGGTTGGAAAGCGGCAGGGTCGTGCGTGTGGACAGCACCGTCACGGCGGCGCTGATCCACGAACCAAGCGACAGCAGTCTTTTGTGGGACTGCGTGCGGGTGATGGTTCGTCTTCTGCAGCAGGCGGATTCGCTGGGCAGCACCATTCCCTGGCACGATCACTGCCGCGCGGCGAAGAAGCGGGCTCGGGTGATCGAGTATACCCGCGGTCGCCCGAAACGGGTTCAGCACTACCGCGCTCTGCTCAGGATCGCCCGGAACACCCTGGATTATCTGCAGCAGGCGGCGGCACAGTTGCCGCTGGCGGCAGGCCCGGCGGGCAAACTCTGGCAGGCCCAGGTTCGCCACTATCAGCCACTGATCACGCAGATCATCGCCCAGACCGAGCGGCGGGTGCTAGCCGGCGAAGCAGTGCCGGCCGGCGAGAAGCTTGTCAGCCTGTTCGAACCGCATGCCGACATCATCGTCAAGGGCAGCCGCGACGTCGATTACGGACATAAGCTCAATCTGACCACCGGCAGGAGCGGACTGATCCTCGATCTCGTCATCGAAGCCGGCAATCCAGCCGACAGCGAGCGGCTCTTGCCCCTACTGGAGCGCCACATCGCCTTCTATGGCGAGGCGCCGCGGCAGGCGGCCGCCGACGGCGGCTATGCAAGCCGTGAAAACCTGCGCCAGGCCAAGGCCTGGGGTGTAGGCGACATGGCCTTCCATAAGAAGAGCGGCCTCAGGATCGAAGACATGGTCAGGAGCCGCTGGGTGTATCGAAAGCTCAGAAACTTCCGGGCCGGCATCGAGGCCGGCATCTCCTGCCTGAAGCGGACCTATGGCCTGGCCCGCTGCACCTGGCGCGGGCTTGACCACTTCAAGACCTACGTCTGGTCCTCGGTGGTCGCCTACAATCTCGCCCTCTTCGCCCGTCTCAGGCCGACCTAACGCCGGTCATCGCGCCGCGCTCCGGAACACGCCGCGAGCGCCGGCCGATGCCACACGACCCTATCGCCGCCAAATCGCCCTTCGATCACAACCTGCAAGCCCTGTGCCATCACGCCTCGCGAAAAAAGACCGCTTCAGCGAGCAAAACACTTCTAAAACCCTGAAAAACAGGCGTTTATGGACGGGCACTAGTCTAGAGCGGTATGTATTTAAGCCCGTTCATATCCCGCCTCTTTGAAGTAGGCTGCGCATTCCTGTGGGGTGACGGCTTGGAGAATGTGGCGCAGTTCGTCATGGATTGCGTCGCGTGATCTGGCCTGTGCCTCACGCAACCAGTGCTTGATTTTGGCGAAGAGCTTTTCGATCGGATTGAGATCGGGGGAATATTTCGGCAGAAAGAACAGGCGGGCGCCGGCCTTACGGATGGCGGCGCGGATCTCCTGACCCTTATGGGAGCCGAGATTGTCCAGGATGACGATGTCGCCGGCTTTGAGTTCCGGCACCAGAACTTGCTGGACATAGATGCGGAAGCGTTCGCCATTGATCGGGCCATCGAGGATAAAGGGAGCGCTGACGCGGTCGGCCCTGAGTGCGGCGACAAAGGTCATGGTGTTCCAATGGCCGAAGGGGGCGTAGCCCACCAGTCGTTCGCCGCGAGGCGCCCAGCCCCGCCGCGGCGCCATGTTCGTCTTCGTCCAGGTCTCATCGATGAAAACGAGGCGGGCGGGATCAATTCCGGGGCAGTGCTTCAGCCATCGTGCCCGGTGGCGGGCGACGTCGGGCCGCTCCCGTTCGCTGGCGACCAGCGTCTTTTTTTATAACTCAACCCCTCTTCGTGCACGAAGGTCCAGACGGCGCGATAATCCACCTTCAGGCCGCGCTCGCTCAACTCGGCGACAAGTCCGTGCAGCGTGAAGTCGCGCTCGCGGCAGCGGCAAAGCAGCCAAGCCCGGTGCGGACCGGAAAGCTTGCGGGGCTTGTGCCCACCCATCTGGCCGGGTGCGGCGCTGCCCGTCTCGCGAAACCGCCGCACCCAATCGATCGCGGTGCTGATGCCGATGCCGAAGCGCTTGGCCGCTGCCCGGCACGATAGGCCCTCGCCCGTCACCGCATCGACAACGCGTTCCCGAAGATCATTCGAAAAAGGTCTCGCCATAAAGGCCGGCCTCCTTCACCGGCCTGAATGGTGAATCTGATTTGCGCAGAAAAAGGAATCCCCTTTCCGATTCCGCCTAAATGCATCCCGCTCTAGGGAATTGCTGGGGCCCACGACGCGATGAGTGAGGCTGCTTCTACCCGTCGTCGAGCTCGCTGGGCCACTTCTGGGCGCCGTGCAGGACACGCAGAATTCGAATTCTATCCTCCATTACCATGTAGGCTGCAATGTAGGGGGTCCGAGGGATAACAAGCTCTCGAGTTCCGGCAATCCGGCCAGGGCGGCCGCTTTCCGGAAAATCAAGCAGACGACGTACCGCGCTGACGATCTCCTCGTCGACGTGGACCGCCGCCCTCGGATTCTCCCTTTCGATGTAACTGAAGATGGTGTCGCGATCGTCAAGCGCATATCGCGCCCAGACGAGCCTCATCGATCACCCGCCGCAGCCTTGCGCAAAGCTGCCGCCCGGCGCTCTCGAAAGTGCGCATCGGCGTCGGCATCGTCGACGTCGGGTCGGGTATCCTCGAGTGCCCGCAACACTTTGGCGCGGAACCAAGCGTCGTGCGCCTCGCTGTGGCTGAAGAGTTCCAGCGGCAGGGCGCCCTCATTCGCCGTCCGAGTTAACAGGATTCGAACAGCGTCCGAGACCGTCAGACCCATGTTCTCTAAAACCGCCGTGGCGCGCTCTTTGACCTCGGCATCGATTCGAGTCTGAACAAGTGCATTTGAAGCCATATGCAATCTCCTTCATCGCCAAGGTAATGCACATGCACGACAAATTCTAGAGCCGCCGCAACTGTCTCATGGCCGAATCACCGACTCGGGCCGACGACAACGCCGTTCCTTTTGATACATTATGCGATCTTTTCAGCCCAGAAGCGTGACAATCCTCGCAACAATTCCTGCACACGGCTCGTGAAGAACTGAAGAACGGCTGCCTTCGACCCAAGGGGATCTCGCCACTAGCATCTGCAATTTCCGGTGAATGGCGCAAGGCAGACATGTCACGTGACCAAATTTCCCGCGGCCGTCTCCATTCGCCCCCCGCTTTTGACTTCCCTGCATACCTCTGTGAGGCTTGCGGGCTCACGTGTATGAGCAACGGACACGCGCATGGAATCGACCATGGTCGCGTCAGCCCATTAGAGGGTGCCGGAAAGTGAGCAAACCGAATTATCGCGACATCGCCCGCCATGCGGGCGTAGGGACCGCAACGGTCGAGCGCGTCCTGAACGGGCGCGGAGGTGTTCGCCCGGAACTGGTCGAAAAGGTGGTCGTTGCCGCGCGCGCACTGAACTACCCGCGCACGCTTCCCGACGCCCATCGAGGATTGCTGCGCATCGAAGTGCTGCTGGTCCGCCCCGAGACGACCTTCTATCGGCGGCTTTCGAAGGCGTTCGAAAGAATTGCCGACACCCTCGATCCTTTGGTGGTCGTACACCGCAGCTTCGCCGAAGAGATGAAGCCGGAAGAGATTGCAAGGCGGATCCTGTCCGCGGACCTCACCCGCGCCGGTCTGATCCTTGCCGTACCCAGCAGTCCGGTAATCAGCGCGGCCGTGGAGGCGGTCGTCGAGAGGGGCCTGCCGGTCGTCCATGTCGTGACCCGAGCCTCCGTAGATAAGGGGGAGTTCGTCGGCATCGATAACTACGCGGCCGGGCGGACTGCGGCTCACTTCATCGCCCGCATGGCGCGGGCCGAGGGGCCGGCCGTTGGACTATGCCATCCTATCTATCAGGTACACCGCGATCGCATCCGGGGGTTCTCCGACTACTTTCGCGACAAGCCCGGTCCCATTGCCTTCGATTGGCTCGGCTTCACTCGCGACGAAGAACACTACAGCGCCGAAACCCTGTCCACTGCACTTGAAATCTATCCGAACCTGGTCGGTCTCTATAATGCGGGCGGCGCGAACTCCGCTCTGATCGATGTACTTCGGCGTCATCGGCGCGGCCGGGATGTACTGTTCGTCGGGCACGAACTGACCGAATATACGCGCGCCGCCCTGCGCGAGGGCATTATGGATGTCGTCTTGGATCAAGCGCCCGAGGCCCAGGCCCAGCGTGCGCTCGATCTGATCCTGCGTCGCATCGGCTTGACGGCGATCGAACCGGATTACGCCCCCATTCGCTTCATCACCATCACGCCCGAAGGCCTTTGATCTAATTAGATCAAAGAAGGTCTCGAAGCTTGGAAGGCCTCCTGCTAACTTCGCGGCAAGGAGGAGAGCCTGAGTTGCAAGAGCAGCGCACCGGATCACGGCGCGACTGCATCGCTCCTTCCACCGTAAAAATTCGAACGGGCGCGGGACCTTCAATCCACCGCCCGAAGGAGAGCGCTATGGACGATCTCAAATATGGAACGCGCAACAAGCGCGGTGACTGGGCGCCGAACCAGCCGGTCGAAACCGCCCCCCTATTCGCCTTTCCGCCGCGCCTCAAGGCAGTCATAAAGTGGCTGCCGCACTACTTCTTTCCCTGGAACATGATCTTTGCGGCCTCGGCAGTGGCCTACTGGGCCTGGGTGATCCCGCCGGTGGAAAGGCTGCAGACACTCGGCATCGAGTGGATCGCGTGGCTTTACGTGGTGAACGCGATCTCGGTGTTTCTATTCTACGGCGCTTTCGAGCTGCATCTCTATGTCTTGAAACGGCAGGAAAACCGCTTCAAGTACAACGGCAGGTTCCCGGCCGATCAGAAAAGCAAGGCATTCTGGTTCGAAAGCCAGAACTTCGACAACATCCTGCGTACATTCCTCTCGGGCGTGACCATCTGGACCGCAGTCGAGGTCGCCATGCTGTGGGCCTATGCCAACGGTTATGCGCCCTGGCTCGACTTTGCGGAAAATCCCTGGACGGTCGCGTTGGTCGCGCTGGTGGTTCCGATCATCCACGAGTTCCATTTCTTCTGCATTCACCGGTTCATCCACACCCCTTTGCTCTACAAGTGGGTGCATTCGGTCCATCACAATTCAGTCAACCCTTCGCCCTGGTCCTCGCTATCGATGCATCCGGTCGAGCATCTGCTCTATTTCGGAACGGCCTTCTATCACCTAATCCTGCCCTCCAATCCGGTGCTGATGCTCTATCAGCTTCATTACGCGGGCTTCGGGGCCATTCCCGGCCATGTCGGCTTCGACAAGGTGGAGATCGGCGAGGATAAACTGGTCGATAGCCACGCCTATGCTCACTACCTGCACCACAAGTATTTTGAGGTGAACTACGGCGATACCTTGATCCCGCTCGATAAGTGGTTCGGCACCTGGCACGACGGCTCCGCGGAGGGCGAGGCGCGGATGCAGGAACGCTACCGCAGGAGGAAGGAAAAACTCGCGGTCCGCAAGGCGCGCGTCGGAATCGGGGAGGCTGCCGAATGACCTGGGTTTCAGCCTGCAAGCTTGACGATATCGAACAGGAAGGGGCCATCCGCTTCGACCACGGCGGACGCACCTACGCGATCTATCGCGGGCCGGACGACAGCGTTTACTGCACCGCAGGGCTCTGCACGCACGAGGCGATCCATCTCGCGGACGGACTGGTCATGGATTTCGAGGTGGAATGTCCCAAGCATTCCGGCGCCTTCGATTATCGCACGGGCGCGGCCATCCGGCTTCCCGCCTGTGAGAACCTGAAAACCTATCCGGCGGAAGTGGTCGACGGAGAGGTGCGCGTGGCTCTGGCCTAGGCCACCAACATCAAGCTGGCCAGGTGGGCCTCCGGGATCGAAGTGGGTGGCCCGGCACCCGATGGGAGGATGAGATGAAAACGAGTTTTGTGGCGGCTGTCCTGGCCGCCGCCCTGATGGCGGGTACCGCATCGGCCGAGACGATCGGCGTGTCGATGCAGAGCTTCGATAACAACTTTCAAACGCTGCTGCGCGAGGGGCTCGATGCAAGAGCTTCCAAGGTGAGCGGGGTCAACCTTCAGATCGAGGATGCTCAGACAGACATTTCCAAACAGCGCAGCCAGGTGGACAACTTCATCGCCTCGGGGGTGGACGCAATTATCATGACCTTGGCGGATACGTCAGCCGCCGCGGGCATAAGCGAGGCTGCGAGCAAAGCAGGGATTCCACTCGTCTACCTCAATCTCGAGCCGGAAAATCTCGATCGGCTGCCTGAGAAGCAGGTCTATGTCGGTTCGAAGGAGACCGACTCGGGAAGGCTCGGTGCCGAGGCCGCCTGTGACCTGTTGAAGAAAATTGGCAAGGTGAGCGATGCGCAGGCCTACATCTTGATGGGCGATTTGGCTCACCAGGCGTCGCGCGATCGCACCTCGTCGGTCAAGGAAACGCTGGTGCAAGGCGATTGCAAGGGCGTGACCATCGCCGACGAGCAGTCCGCCGCCTGGACGCGCACCAATGCGATGGACCTGACCACGAACTGGGTCACCGCCGGTCGCCCGATCGACGTGATCTTCGCCAACAATGACGAGATGGCGATCGGCGCGATCCAGGCGCTCAAGGCCGCAGGGATGTCGATGGACGATGTGATCGTCGTCGGCATCTATGCGACCCAGGATGCGCTTGCGGCAATGGCGGCGGGCGATCTGGACGTGACGGTATTCCAGAACGCCAAAGGACAGTCGGCAAATGCCGTGGATGCTGCCGTCGCGCTCGCTCGGGGGAAAAGCGTCGACAGGGAGGTTTGGGTGCCCTTCGAACTCGTGACGCCCGAGAACATGGACCAGTACAGCCAGAAGAACTGATCCCCCTGACCGGCGCACCTGCCCTGTATGCGCCGGTTCATTTTCACTTGGAGAATGCGATGGACGGTATCTTCATCATTGGTGCCGGGGAATGCGGCACCCGAGCAGCATTCGCGCTGCGCGAAGCAGGCTATTCCGGATCGGTCACGCTGATCGGAGCCGAGCCCCATCTGCCCTATGAACGGCCGCCGCTTTCGAAGCCCATGAGCGGTGCGGTGCAGATGAAATTGATTTGCGCGAAGGAATCGCTGGAGGCGGCCGGCATCGACTATCTTCAGGGTGTGTCGGCCTCGAAGCTGGACGCCGGCGCCGGAATCCTGACCTTAAGCGACGGGCGGGTGTCGAGGTACGAGAAGCTGCTCCTCGCCACGGGCGCACGTCCGAGACGGCTCGCATGCCCAGGCGCGGAACTCGCGCTCGACTTCCGCACCCATGCCGACGCCGAGGCGATTTTCGCCAATATTGCGCCAGGGCGGAGCGTTGCGATCATCGGCGGCGGTTTGATCGGAATGGAGCTTGCGGCGGTGCTTCGCGGAAAAGAGGTCCCGGTCAGCGTGATCGAAGCCGCGCCGAAACCTCTCGGACGAGCCGTCCCTCCGCGCTTTGCCGAAAAGCTGCACGCCAGGCATGCGGCCGAAGGCGTGCGGTTCCATCTGGGCCGGGCTGTCATGGCAATCAGCGACGATGGGGTTGCTCTGACCGATGGGAGCATGGTGCCCGCCGATCTCGTCGTTAGCGCCATCGGCGTTTTGCCTGAAACCGCGCTGGCGGACGCCGCAGGACTGGCCACGGGTAACGGAATCCTAACCGACGGGCGTCTCCGCACCAGTGCACCAAACGTTTTCGCCGCAGGTGATTGTGCGGCGGTGGCGCAACCAGGTGGCGGACACACTCGATTTGAAAGCTGGCGGAATGCGAGGACACAGGCCGAGACCGTCGCCCGGAACATGGCCGGTGCCACCGAGACTTTTACCGCCATCCCGTGGTTCTGGTCCGATCAGTACGACCTTGGACTCCAAGTCGCAGGGCTCCCGCAGCCTGCGCAAAAGAGCGTCGTCCGTTCAGTCGCGACCGGTGAGCTTCAGTTCTACCTGGACGATGGGCGCCTTGTGGCTGCGGCGGGGCTTGGCATCGGCAATGGCTTGGCCAAGGACATCAAGCTGGCCGAGATGTTGATTGCCTCTGGAACGAAGCCGGAGCCCGCAGCATTGGCCGACCCAGGCTTGAACCTCAAGGCGCTGTTGAAGAGCGCACGGGCGGCATGATGCAAAAGCTGCTGATTTTCCAGTCGCTCTGGGCCATGGAACGCCGGCACACGGACGGACACGAACGCAGTCTCGATGAAAACATCGCAGCGATTTCGGGGGCTGGGTTCGATGGGATCAGCGCTCATTATACCAATCGACACGATGTCGTGCGCCTCAACGAGGCCATCCGCGGCAGCGGCCTGAAGATCGAAGGCGTCTGCTTCCCGCATTCCGTCGAGGATCTGCGCCTACCGCTGGAGCTTGCCGCGGAATTCCCGGTAAGCCACATCAATCTTCAACCCGACCACGCCGCGGAGCCCGGCTGAGACTGGCGGCCGTCGCTGCCGGTCCAGCGTGGGTTGATCAACATTCCGCCCCTATCGATCCCTAACATTTCAGCGAATGCCGTGAACCGCTTGCTTGCCTTATAGAGACGGCTCTCGGCCGTTACGAAGATGGAGCCGCTGCTCTTATGCTGTTTCGTAGGATGCACGGTGAGGCGGGTTAGCACTGCGCGACCCGCAGGCTTTAGTGGCTCGCCGTCCTTCTGCTCTGTTTAGAACTCGAAATCATACCTGGACGCCCTAACTTCCATTCTCGTCTTCAATGTTGAACATCATCGAGAGGTGAACGTGGCAGAGCGCAAGAAGCAGACAGTGGTGAGCTCTGGTATCTCTGGGCTAGACGAAATCCTCCGCGGCGGCTTGCCAGCATCAAATCTCTACATCGTTCAGGGCGCACCGGGGTCGGGCAAGACGACCGCGGCGCTGCAATTCCTCCGCGCTGGTGTCGCGCAGGGCGAGCCCTGCATTTATGTCAGCCTGTCTCAGACCAGAGCCGAGTTGGAGGCGATCGCGCTGTCGCACGGCTGGACCCTCGATGGAATCCGCGTGGAGGAACTTTCCGCTTCAGATTCGATAAACCGGGCCGCCGACCAGACCATCTTCCAGACGACTGAACTCCGTCTGGACGAGACGAGAAAAGCGATCGAAAGCGCAATTGAAGAGCATAAGCCGAGCCGATTGGTTTATGATTCCCTGTTGGAAATCCGGCTGATTACCGCCGATTCACCCCGATTCCGACGCGAGCTGATCGCCTTCAAAGCGTTCCTCGCCCAGCGCAACATCGTGGCACTGTTGCTCGACACGCAAACCTCCGAGACGGATCGAACGGGCGAAGAGGTCGACGGCATCGCCCACGGGGTCATTCGCCTGGACAAATCACTCGAAGAATATGGGGGCGTTCGCCGCCGCATTGAGGTGAGTAAGATGCGTGGCGTTCCCGTCGCCGATGGCTATCACGACATGGCGATCCGCGAGGGCGAAGGCGTCGTCGTGTTCCCGCGAATCGTACCGGGTGCGGCGGCGAGAACCGTCAAGCCGCAGCTGATCAAGTCGGGTGTCGATACTCTGGACGAAATGTTCGGCGGCGGGCAGGAATCGGGAACGACAACGCTCGTCATAGGCCAGGCGGGCACCGGTAAATCGACGATGGCGTCGCTCTATGCGACTGCAGCCCTCAAGCGCGGTGAAAGTGTTGGGCTCTTCCTGTTCGAGGAACGAATCGAGACATTCTTCCGGCGCTCCGAGGGGCTGGGAATGGCTCTGCGTCAGTTCCATGAGGATGGCCAGCTGATCCTCCGCGACTTCAATCCCAACGAGATCTCGCCGGGAGAGTTCGGCCAGATCGTCCAGCAATCGGTGAACAGTGAAAAGGTGAAGGTCGTCGTAATCGACAGCTTCACTGGATATTTGAATTCGCTGCCACATCGTGAGAAAGCGGTTCGCGACATACAGTCGCTCCTCAAATATCTCGCCCGGGCCGGCGTCCTCACAATTCTCATCGTCGCGCAACACGGTCTGCTCGGCCAGGGCGTAGGCATTGACGTCGATGTGAGCTTTCTGGGTGACACCGTGCTTCTGCTGCGAATTGCGGAACACGAGGGCAGGCTCCGGCGCAGCATCACGGTCGTGAAGAAGCGGCATGGCCCGCACGATCTCGATGTACGCGAATTGTTCATTCAAAGCTCGGGCGTCTCGGTGATCGCGTATAACCCGCTCCCGGAGGTGTGATCGCTCGTGGACGCGACCGACAGCCCTCTCGACTGGGTGTTGACGATGGCTCCTTATCGGCGCGACGCCGAGCATTTGGAAGCGCTCTTGGCCCAAAATGGCTTGCCCGTCCGGCGCGCGGAGGGCGTGGAAGAGCTGACGGCGCTGTTGGAACAGGGTCCAGGAGTTCTTGTCGCGACCCACGAGGCGCTTAATCCGGAGGTCCTGGAGGTGATCCGCCGGTATTTGATCGACCAGCCTGAGTGGTCTGAGATGCCCCTCGTCATCCTGCTGGATCGCGCAGTGCCTCAGGCCCGCGTCCGCGCCGAGCTGTCGGCAGCCTGGCCCCGCTCACGCCAGCTCTATTACCAGCGTCCTGTCACCACGCTGGAATTGCTAAGCGGTATCCAGTCGATTCTGCTGGCGCGTCTGCGTCAACGCGACATACGCGATCGCATCGAGCGCGAGATCGAACTGCGACGCGAGCTCAACCATCGAGTAAAGAACATCTTGGCCAGCATTTCCTCCATCTTCCAGATGACCCGGCGACGCGCTGTTTCACTCGATGAGTTCGCCGAAGATTTCGCGGGCCGGCTCGCGGCGCTTGCCAACGTACATTCGGCGGTCTTTCAGGCGGACGGTGAAGCGGTCGAATTCTCCAGCGTTGTTGAACTGACCTTCAGTCCATACCGAGTAAGAGGCACGGATCGCCTCGTCTTCACAGGTCCAACGGTCCTGCTGCGTCCGGATGCAGCGACCACGCTTGCGCTTTGCCTCCACGAGCTGGCGACCAACGCGCTCAAGTATGGTGCGCTCTCGACACCAGAAGGCCGGGTCAGCTTGCAATGGTCCGTTGCGCAAGAGGCCGATCTGCTGAGCTTTGAATGGGTCGAGAGTGGAGGTCCGTCAGTGTCGGAGCCGTCGAGGAGTGGATACGGAACGCGGTACATCCGCTCGGCGTTGTCTAGTCAGTTTGGCACGCCGCCGGTCATCCTGTTTCATCCGCAGGGATTGCGTTGCATCGTATCGGGCCCGCTTTCGCGCGTATCACCGAGGCAGCCGGAGGTATAGGAGATTAGGGTATGGCTCCTTCCGTGTCGCCGTTGCGGATATTCTATCTCGAAGACAACCCGCTGATCGTCTTTCACATTGAGGCGATGATCGAGGATCTGGGGTATGTCTTTGCGGGCTCCGCCAGCAGCTTCGCCGACCTGGTTGGCAGGATAGAGACGATCGAGGTCGACGGGGTGCTGGTAGATATCGATCTGGCCGATGGGCGCACCGGCCCGGCTGCCGCAAAGTGGCTTCGCCAGCGCGGCATTCCAAGCATCTTTGTCACCGGACAGGAAGCGATCGCCGCTGAGTATCCGGAGACAGCGCTCGCAACGATAGGCAAACCGGTGTCGGAAAGCGAACTCGCCGAGAAACTAGAACTGTTTCGGCTCACCAGCTCCACCAGCAAGACGATCTAACAATTCATTGCCCTTTGGCTTGGGCGCCGCATCTCGCGATCAGTCGGCGGCGCCGCGGCATTCTGCTTCAGCCACTGCACCAAAATGGCCATCCGCAATCTGCTTGGGTCTGCACAGAAATTCCAACCGATCATCCCGGTCTTGCTTAAACTCCCTGGATGATCACCAGGAGGTACGACTTGAGGCGGGAAACTAGGCGCGACCTGGACGGTCTTCGACGTCTTTAGCGGGTTGTCGGCCATCCACCCCCACGATGAAAGGATGCTGGGAACTATCCGCATCGGAGGCGCACGAGCTGCTAGATCTGCTAAATTTGCAGACTGCCTTAAGTCCACGGCTTGAAATCGACGTCATGAACGCTCCTTCCAGGCTACTCGCCACAAAACAGCTTCCACTTCGTGGGGCGGAGCGCGATACAGGTGCGGTCGGCCGAGGACGCCAGCTCGGGCGGCAACTCAACCTCGATCGACGACTGTGTCTTGCCGAGATCCAATTCGAGGTGGCGCGTGCCCGCTACACGCCGACTCGCCGTGACACGCCCGGCGAGACAGCCACTGCCACCCTCAATGAGCTCGACGTCGTGCGGGCGGAAGAAGAGGGTTGCCTGCCCGTCCGGCTCGTTCGCGGCGCGAAGACCGATTGGGCGGCCCTCGAACCAGATCTCACCATTGGCAAGCGTGACGTTGAGACAATTGGACTGACCGATGAAGCCGTAGACGAAAGGCGAGACGGGGTGATCGTAGATCTCGTCGGGGGTGCCGACTTGCTCGATCGCGCCCTTGCTCATCACTACGACGCGGTCGGCAAGCTCGAGTGCCTCTTCCTGGTCATGGGTGACGAAGAGGGTCGTGTACCCGGTGCGGTCGTGGATTTCGCGGAGCCACCGGCGGAGTTCCTTGCGAACCTGCGCGTCGAGCGCGCCGAAGGGCTCGTCGAGCAGCAGCACGCTCGGTTCGACCGCCATAGCGCGGGCGAGCGCCACCCGCTGCCGCTGGCCCCCAGAAAGCTGGGCCGGATAGCGTTTTTCGAGCCCAGAGAGCTGCACCAAGTCGATGAGGTCGAGCGCACGACGGCGGATCTCTGCGGCGGGCGGCCGCCGGTTGGCGGGCCGTACCTTGAGCCCGAAGGTGACATTGTCGAGCACCGTCATGTGACGGAACAGGGCGTAGTGCTGGAAGACGAAGCCGATATTGCGCTCCTGGACGGTCCTCTTCGATGCGTCCTCGTCGCCGAAGAAAATCATGCCCTCGGTCGGGCTTTCGAGGCCAGCAATTAGCCTGAGCAGCGTCGTCTTTCCTGAACCCGACGGGCCGAGGAGCGCAATCAGCTCGCCGGAGAGGATGTCGAGTGTGACGTCGACGAGCGCCGGGAAGCGGCCGAATTCTTTCTGGAGGCTCTCGACCCGGACTTCCATCTCTGTGCGCCTTTCAATGTCTTCGACCAGCCGCAAATCGTCACTGTCGCAAAGGCCAAATACGGCGCCGCCGAGCGCTGACTATCGTCCGGGACTATAGATACGATCGAAGATACCGCCAGCGCCGAAGAACTTCGGCTGAGCTTCCTTCCATCCGCCGAACTCGTCAATGGTGACCAGTGTGAGATCGGCGAAGCGGTCGATGTCCTTCTGATCCGCTGCCTCGGGCTTGAACGGCCGATAGTAGTGTTTGGCGACGATCTTCTGCCCCACATCACTGTAGAGATAATTGAGGTAGGCTTCTGCCATCTTGCGCGTGCCGTTACGGTCGACATTGCCGTCGACAAGCGCCACCGGCGGCTCGGCTCTGATCGAAATCGAGGGCGTAACGATATCGAAGTTGTCGGGGCCGAGTTCTTCGAGCGCGAGGTAGGCTTCGTTTTCCCAGGCGAGCAGCACGTCGCCGAGACCGCGCTGGACGAAGGTGGTCATCGCTCCCCACGCGCCAGTGTCGAGAGCGAGAACATGCTTGAAGAGTTGCGCCACATATTCCTCCGCCTTGGCATCGTCGCCGTTGTTCGTCGCCCGCGCCCACGCCCAGGCCGCCAGGAAATTCCAGCGGGCGCCGCCCGAGGTCTTCGGGTTAGGCGTGATCACCTGGATGCCTTCCTTGGTCAGATCGCTCCAATCCCTGATGCCTTTCGGGTTACCCTTGCGGACGAGAAAGACGACCGTCGAGGTGTAGGGAGCGCTGTCGTTCTCAAGACGGGTTTTCCAATCAACAGGGATCTTGCCGGTGGCCTGCGCAATCGCGACGATGTCCGCTTCAAGCGCGAGCGTCACCACATCGGCGTTCAGGCCGTCGATCACCAAGCGCGCCTGCTTTCCGGAGCCGCCATGCGATGTCTGGATCGTCACCGTCTCGCCCGTATCCGCCTGCCATTTTTCGGCAAAGGCGGCGTTGAATTCCTTGTAGAGTTTCCGTGTCGAGTCATAGGACACGTTCAGGATCGTCGTGTCCGCCTGAGCGAGACCGATATAACCGAGCTGCAGCATTCCGACCAGAAGAGCTCGTTTCACGACTTCGGCAAGTCTAGCGGTTCGCATATCAACCTCCTTGCTTAGCTGGATGAAACTACCCCCCGAACGCCAGACGGGAAAGCCGAGATGGAGGCGATTGTGCGGCGCCCGTGCGCAATGTGCCATACGTGATCGGCGCGCTCAAACTCGCTTTTCCTGCGCATGGATGGTGGCAAGCCGATTGAGCGACGAAGCGACCGATCCGGAAGGTGGAACCACCGGCATCCATCGTGCGATTATCGGATGGTGGCGCCTAGACAACATGGCGCTGGAGCCGCTCTTCAACCCGACTGATTGATTGAAAGGGTGCGATTGTCTTATCTGCAGCGACGCCTCAGGCCCATCGTGTAAGCCCACGGGTCTGTATCGAACTTGATTGCAGGGATAATCGGTTGAGGCGCGGCTATATCCGGATAGTCGGAGAACTTCACGATCGTCGGCTGGCTTGAGGCCATGATGGCGCGCCGTCTCTGCACGTCAGCTCCGGCCAGAAAGATTGCCGGAGCGGCCGGGGACCCTCATTCTTCACCCGAAGCGGCCCGGCTGGCGCGGGAACAGGTTGGCACCAACCGCAGCTTCACTGCTTTAAGTCTTGTCGACAGCGCCTTTAACTGCGTCCTTTAACTTTCCCTTGGCTTGCTGGGCACCGCCCTTTGCCTCTTGCGCTGCGCCTTTGGCGCGGAGCGAGTTGTTGTCGGTTGCATCGCCCGCGGCCTTCTTGGCCTTACCAGCGAGCTCATTGGCCTTGCCGGCCACTTTGTCCTTTGCACTGCCCATGGGGGTCTCCCGGTTTGGAGGACGCGACTTGCGCCGCCACAGACGCTCGAACGAGCGGCTCGGCGCTTTTGTTCCCACTTGATCTGGATCAGCCAGCACGCATCAGCACAGGCTGCGGTCCTCCAACCGTTTGCCGAGATCCTCGCACTTGGAATCCGAAGTGGTCAGCTCCACGATCCAACTTTCGCCTCCGGCACGGGAAGCTTAGCCCAACCGGCAATGATTGGAGAGGATCAGGAATTCCGCTCGCGTGGTGGCCAAAGACCCAACGGCGTCGTCGGTTGCCGCGCCATTGTGAGGCTTGGTATTCCCGCATGCGACTCGTTCCCGATTGCCGTTGACTCGGTACATATGCGATCTTCGAAGCACGAAATTGGAACGTTGGGCGAATGAAGGACGTATGCGCCACTCGCGATTGTGTTGTTCACAGCCCTGACCCCTGCCAGACCGCTATGCTTGGGACGTTTCGAGACGGTTAGGCAGCGAAAGCCAGATGGCGCTTGTGCCTCTGGGAGGAGGCGCGGCAGATGGCCTTCGCCCGTACGTGCTCAACCAACACGAAGCTATCCGCCTGAACGTCGCGGACCTCTCCGTCTCTTTTTCGAGGACGGGGTTTCACTGTCTCGAACATCACGAAGCATTAGCGTTCACCATGGGAGAGCGTGCGGCCCCCTGTCTTGAGAGGGTGATGCTTGCGGGGCCCCCTCAAAACACCTTCCCTTCCCTCAGATGCGTGGTCGTGCCGTTCAGCAGATAGTCGCCCAGCGCACGCGATTTGTGCAGCAACGGGTTGTGGTTGAGTATCGTGCGGATATTGCGCCAGTGCCGATCGAAGTTGTTGTTGCGGGAGGTCGCCGACCCGCCTCCGAGCTCGAACATGCGCCCGGCGCTTCGCAAGGCAAGTGGTACGCCGCTCCGAGGGCCATCATCGGCTACTGATCGGGACCGCAGAAGAGGTAGCTGATGCGCTCATTGATTTATGGGACGACGGCACCGTCGACGGCTACACGCTTCAGCCGCCAAGAGCACCAGACGATATCGAGGAATTCGGGGACAAAGTAGTCCCGATCCTCCAGGACCGCGGAGTTTATCGCAGCCGTTACGAGGAGCGCACCGTCCGCGAACGCTACGGTTTGCCGTTTCCAGCAGACTGAGGATAGGCCTTGTCGACCCGGCGTCAGAGGGCAAGCGGCTTGTCTTCCCGATTGCGAAAACTGGCTCTCACCACCTTTTCACCGCACATGAAGCAACGCCGGTTTGAAACGCGTGCTTTCCGCCTTCAGATTACCCGCGCTGCAACAGAGTGGATCGAGTTGTTGCCGTAGCCCAGACGGTTCCACTCAGCGTGCTCGGGTTGGGTCCGGCCCGTCATGTCGGTGGCGCGCGCCCGTACGGTGAGTGGCCCCGTCTCCTCAAGTCGCGTGATCAACTCCCACCATTGCCACGCAGAGCGTCGTCGTTCGCCAACGAGCCGCGCCTCGCGCCACGGGCTGCCGTTCAGGCTTACATCGACCCTGGAGATGTTCCCGGCACCCGACCACGCGACCCCACGGATCGCGGTGTCGCCGCGCGGCAGGTTCTCCCCCTCTTCAGGCGAAGATATCAACGCTCGCACGTTCATCAGCTTCACCTGCGCGCGCTCATTGTGCCCGTTTCGCACCCAATGGTACCAGTATTTCTCAGCCTGATAGTATGCCTCGCAGGGTTGGTCGGTAACGACAATCTCGGTCAGCCACTTGACGGACGCTACCGCATACCAACCGGACACGATCAGCCGCAATGGATAGCCATGAGGTGGTGACAGCGTTTCGCCGTTCATCTCATAGGCAAGAAGCGCATCCGTTTCACGAATCTGGTCGAGGCTGAGGCCGCGTTCGAAACGAACCGGCGCGTCGTGCCCGTCGACGACCCCGCTGTCGGCACCGCGGAAGGTGAGTTCGGTCGCGCCGGCTCGCAGTCCCGCTCGCTCAAGCACTTCCATCAGGCGAACGCCGGTCCACTCGGCAGTGCTGACGGCGCCCAGTCCCCAGGCTTCGCCGGGCACGGCCGGATCGAACAGGCTACGGCCGTTGCCAGCGCATTCCAGCGTCACAACCTGGCTTTCGGCATGAAGATTGTGAAGCTCCCTCATGCTCAGTTTCAGTGGTCTTTCGACCAGCCCGCCGATCGAAAGCCGGTAGTTGTCACCGCCAAGGTTCGGGATATCGAAGTGGTTCCGCAGGTAAAACCGACCGTTTGGCATCACGGCACCGCCTGCAAGGTCCGGCACCGAGGTCTCGCCATTCAACGGATTGACGCTGTGAATGAGAAGGCCAGCCTCGACAGCATCCTGGCAGGCGTCTGCGGGATCGAGCACCTCTGCCGAGACGTCCACTGGACGTTCTTCGCAGCCGCCGCTCGAAACCATCGCGGCGCAAGTCATCGCTGCCGTCACTTCGACGTTGCCGGCTTGACGGAGAGGCGCCAAAAAAGCCTGAAGGATGGCCTCATCCGCTGCTTCGGCAATGAAGAACAGCGAATGTGAGCCCTGTGCGACGGCTTCCCCCTTGATCAGCACACCGTGGCGAGCAGCGCTCGGCCGGCTCAAATGGTTCAACAGCATCGTGCCCTTGGCTGGATCGCGCGCGGGACAGGTTTCGGGCGAGTGCTGATGGTGCACAATGAACAAAGGCAATGGGACCTCCATACTCGGGCAGCAGCGAACCGTCAGGTCGGTCTGATACGATCAGTGGTGGTCCTTCGGCCACTTCAGCACCCCCGCATGATCAGATAGAACCGCGCGGCCTCCCGGCCAGGATTAGACGCCGGAATTTTGGGTGAACATGTCTTGTCAGCCGCGCTAGGAATAGGTCGGCGGTTGATGTTGTGAGGCCGAAGGTCCGCTTTGGACCGGAATCCGAGAGAAATCCCCCGACTTGAACCGAATCGGCACGTAGACACGCAAATAGTGATGGCCGAGATAACCCTTGTCTCGAAGCGGTTCGAATAGAAGCTGTGATGAGCGACCGAATTAAATAAGCGATCTCACTAATTAACGAAAACGGGATTTCATTTATTAACTGGACATGCTAATTAAAGGCGACAAACTTAGCCAAACTGGAAAGTGCATGAGGAACGAGACCGCTGGCCGCCTTGGTCGTTTTGTGGAGACCGCTGTTGGCGGCGAGCGTGTGAAGGCGTTTGTACCCCCACCTCTTCCTCCCAATCCCCCTCTTGAAATCACCGGCCTCTTGACGCGACTCAGCGCCGCCGAGCGCGCTCTGGGACGACTTGATGGCGTTTCCATCCTGCTGCCGAATAAGGAGCTCTTCCTGTACATGTATGTACGCAAGGAGGCTGTCCTTTCCTCCCAAATCGAGGGCACTCAGTCGACGCTGTCCGATCTCCTTCGCTTCGAGACAGAGGCGATCAGCGGCGAACCTGTCGACGACATCCGCGAAGTCTCGAACTATGTTGACGCCATGATGTTCGGTCTAGAGCGAATGCGGCAGTTGCCCCTGTCACTGCGCCTCATCCGGGAAATGCACCAGCGGTTGCTGGATAGCGGTCGCGGCGGCAGAAGGAGCCCTGGCGAATTCCGCACCTCACAGAATTGGATCGGCGGCACGCGGCCCGGAAACGCCATGTTCGTGCCTCCTCCAGCGAATGAGGTCATGACTTGCCTCGGTGACTGGGAAAGGTTCATTCATGAGGAGACGCCGAGCATTCCGCCGCTGATTAAGGCCGGCCTCATCCATGTCCAGTTTGAAACCATCCATCCTTTCCTAGATGGAAATGGCCGCCTCGGTCGACTTCTGATCGCACTGTTCCTTTGCGCGACCGGCGTGCTTCAACAACCTCTGCTCTATCTCAGCCTTTATTTCAAATCGCGGCGGCCCGACTACTACCGGCTTCTACAGGAAGTCCGAGAATATGGAACGTGGGAAGCCTGGCTGGAGTTTTTCCTGGACGGTGTGGCCGAAACAGCAGATCAAGCTTTCGAGACAGCCAACCGTATTGCACGACTATTTCACGACGACAGGGAACGGATCGTGAGAGAATCCGAACGTACAGGATCGGTCCTTCAGATCCACGAAATCATGCGCACGAGCCCCTATCTGACCGCAGCGTCCGCGGCGAAGCGAAGCGGTCTCACAGTGCCGACCGTGAACGCTGCACTGGACCAACTACAGAGACTCGGCGTCGTCGAAGAAGCCACCGGACGGCGCCGTGGCCGAGTGTTCGTGTATCGAGCTTATATGGACATCCTCAGTGACGGCGCGGGCACTAACGCTGCTCGTTCATAAGGGGCGGTTCCTGTTGATACTTTATGCGATTTTCGATGGAGAGGACGAGCGCGATAACGACGCGCCCGAAAATCTGGCTCATCTCCGATGCCCCTGAGGGCATACGTATCAAAGGTCATCGAGTCTGAGCCGCATGGCTAGGAGGTCAACGAACGCGCGCACCTTCGCGGGCGGACGTGTACTTTCTTGCCAGAGGGCATGAATCGGCACTGGCTTGGGCTCAAACTCCTGCAATACGATTTCTACCTGCCCGGCATCCACAAGATGCCTGATCTCCCACAGAGGAGAATATCCCAACCCTAGGCCACTTCTTACAGCAGAATAAATCGCTGCCATTGCATTGGAGCGAAACGAACCCCGGACTCCAACCATCCGCCTCTTTCCATCAATTTGGAAGGCCCACTGCCCCGGTCTGTTGCCGATTGTTCTGACGATGCAGGCGTGCTGGCGCAATTCCGCAGGATGTTCTGGCCGGCCATTCCGAGCAAAGTAGGAGGGTGCTCCGAACACCACCCGCCGTAGCGCACCCAATCTTTTACTCTGCAGGTTGGAATCAGGCAGGTCGGCAATGCGGACCACTACATCTATCCCTTCGCTTGCAAGGTCGACGAACGCATCTGTCAAACTTAGATCGACCTCGGCCTGCGGATAGCTTTCAATGTATTCCGCGACGATCGGAACTAGAAAGTCTGGCCCGAACAGCATTGGTGCACCCACGCGCAGAATTCCGGATGGTCCAGTCCTGCGACCAGCCGCCTCAAGTTGGGCCTCTCTGATTTCCAACACCGCTGGCTTCACCCGCCGATAAAAGGCCTGACCAGCCTCGCTGAGCGCAGAATGTCGTGTGGTGCGGTGAACAAGCTGAAGTCCAACGTCAACTTCAAGTGATGTAAGGGGAGCGGCTCACCGCTTGCAGCGAGCGATTGAGACGAGTCGCAGCCCGGGTAAGGCTACCACTTTCCGCCATATGGATGAATGCTTCAAGGTCTTCGAGGCGACTCATATTATCTCGCATATTGTGATTCTATCTCCATCGCGACGTCAATTGTTACGTCTTCCACAGGAAATTAAAGTGCTCCCGCGTCATGAAATTTGCAAAGGACACGCTTATGGTATTGAACCAACCAAAGATCCTCGTTGTTGGAGCCACCGGCAAATTCGCGCGCTGGGTTATTCCCGAACTGATGCGCCGCGACACTGTCGTCCATGCGCTCGTGCGCAACGACGCACGGGCAGCCGTCGCCCGCTCGCTGGGTGTGGCCGAGGTTTTCATTGGAGACCTCCGCAATACGGACAGTCTTGCCGAGGCAACGCGAGGCATGGACGGTGTCTTCCATATTGGCCCCGCGTTCACACCTGACGAAGCAGCAATGGGGATTGCCATCGTCGAGGCCGCAGAGCGAAACGGTGTGAAGAAGTTCGCCTTCTCGTCGGTGATCCAGCCTACGAACACGCGCCTGAAGAACCATGCGAGCAAAATCCCGGTCGAGGAGGCGCTTTACTCGTCACGGCTCGAATATACAATCCTGCAGCCGGCGAACTTCATGCAGAACATCGGGATCGCGTGGCCATCGATCATTCTGCATGGTCGCTTCGGAGAGCCATTCCCGGAAGACATCAAGATCGCTCGAGTTGATTACCGCGACGTCGCCGAGGTCGCAGCCATTGCACTTACGGAGGACAAGCTGGCATTTGCCACGCTTGAGCTGGCGGCAGGTATGTTCAGCCGTAATGACGTTGTTGCGGCTATCTCGGCAGAGCTCGGACGCCCGATAGAAGCGTTTGAGCCCAGCTTCAGCGAGTGGGTGCAGAGCGCCCGTCTACCTTACAGTGAGCAGCAGATGCACCTGCTCTCAAAGATCCACGAGCACTACAGAAACTACGGACTTGGGGGAAATAGCCTTTCGTTGACCGCTGCGTTGGGCCGCGAACCTCGTTCGCTGCGTGATTATATTCGGGAGTTGGCACGACAGAACGATCCGTTAACGCCCCATCTCGCTAAGGATTCGTAGTCATGCAAATCGACCGTGAGCAATTGATGCGAAGAAAGCTCCCGCCGGGCTATGCGAGAGTTGTGATGCCACTTGTTCTGTCCATCTTGATGTCGGGGGTCGTATCGGCAGTGGCTACCGCTAGTAACATAGGGCCAGGAGCCAGCTTTACTGCGGCCTGGCCGAATGCGTGGGTCGCCTCATGGATGGTCGCATTTCCCACGCTACTCGTCGTGTTACCACTCGTGCGTCGTGAGCGCAACGAATGGCCCACGGCTTCATGATTGACGGATAGGTTTCTGGCGCTCGGTCAGAACTTCTGCTTTGCCCGCTTCGGCATAAAGTAGGTTCGGATATTGACGAGTGCTTCGGCGACGTCAGCAGCATCCTGGCTTGTCACTTTCCGTTTTGCCTCGCCGAGCTTGCGGATGGGTGCGATGATATCCCCCAGTGACGGCATGACCACGAAGAACCGGCTGCCAAAGCCTCGGCGCGTATCCAGTTCCCAACAAAAAGCAGAGGTCCCAATCGAAGATATCAAAGGTCTGATCATCGATCCGGGTGAACCGGGGCCGGTGGTCTTTCGGTGTTTCGGAAAGGCTAGCCGAGATGCGGTTATATTCCGCAACAATGGTCTGTACGGCCCGATGCTCGGTCGTTTCCATCGGCAGGTTCAGGGCATCCGGACCGGTCAGTTCCGGGAGCCATTTGCGTGGGTCGATGAACTTCGGTCCGATGATGAGAGCCGTAAGATAACCATCGAGACCGCTCATTGACCAGATTGGCGATGCTGGACGGCGTGCCCTGATAAACGCCTCGAACGCCTTGTCATCGAGCTTCGGTCGTGCCGTCGTCCCTTGGCTGTTCTGTGTCATGCCGCCCGTCGCTCCTGACGTGCAATGGCCTCGCGTTCGGCCTTCCAGGCCCATGGGAAGAGCGTATCCATCCGGTTCGCGGGCACCTTGCCCGAGATGATGCGCTCAAGCACATCGGCAAGCCAGACCTCGGGGTCAACACTATTGAGCTTTGCTGTGTTGACGAGCGATGCCAGGACCGCGAAGGACTTGCCACCGCGTTCGTTGCCCACGAACAACGAGTTCTTTCTCTTATGCAAAGGTTTGCATAAGAGGAATTATGCGAAGCTCTTGATTATGCGTAGGCTCTCTGGCTCCTCGGCAAATAACCTTTGTTTTACAGCGATTTCGAAAGCAGCGTGACGTTTCCAACTGAGCATAATTTCATTCTCCCTGCTCCAATCACTGGAAGGGGAGATCTCCATGAAGCCCATCATTTTGCAGCCTGGACCACAAGCATGGCTGTCGTCCAGCATTCTGTCCGCCTACCAAGACCGCTACGTCGCTCCTCTACGGCAAGACCGGTACGCGCACAACGTGATCCGCGTCTATCTTGCAAGCGTTGCACATTTCGCACGCTGGCTTGACGAGCAACACATTGGCCTTTCATCGCTGTGCACGGCGGTGCTGGATCGCTTTCTTAACGACCACCTGCCAATTTGCAGTTGTCGACAGCCGGTTCGTCGGACGCGGCATGAACTACGGACCGCCATTCGCCACCTTCTAAGACTACTGGAGACCGAGAGAGACATTCGGCCGATCGACGAGCAAGACGCACTCAGCAGAGATCTGGCCAGGTTCGATGCCTACATGCGTGACGTCGCAGGCTTAGCGGAGACCACACGGCGGCAACGCGGGTTGATTGTCGGCAGATTCCTCGCTCAAACTTTCGGCTCGGACGATATCGACGTCACGAAGATCGATACCGTAGCCATGAGGCGGTTCGTCCTGGGTGAAGGTCGCGATTGGGGCGCCGGGGCGGTGCGCGTCGCTGGCAGTTCGATAGGCTGTTATCTGAGGTACCGCCAGATGTGCGGTGACGAGGTCGCCAAGCTTCTGCAAGCCATCCCACGCGCGGCGAACTGGCGTCTGGCGTCACTGCCCGACACGTTGTCACCAGCCCAGATTGACGCGCTTCTAGGATCGTTCGATGCGGGTCTGCCATCTGGTCGGCGGGCCTATGCCATCCTCAGATGTGTCACAGACCTTGGCCTTCGCTGTGCGGAAGTGGTCAAGCTGCGCATCGAGGATATCGATTGGCAGAACGGAACAATCACAATCGCGCGCTCCAAGACGCATTTCACAGACTGTCTGCCGCTACCCAGGGCAACGGGTGAGGCAATCGCCGACTACGTCAGGCACGAACGGCCCGAGACGGTAAGCCGCGCGGTCTTCGTCCGCCATGTCGCACCCTATGATCGGCCGGTCCAGGCGGGAGTAGCCCAGCGAGCAATCATCGCCGCGTTTCGGCGGTGCGGTTGGGATCGCAGCGATCCGCATGTTCTACGCCATAGCGTAGCGAGCCGACTGTTGCGCGAGGGCACACCGATGAAGCACATTGCCGATATCCTACGCCATCGCAGCCTCGACACTTCAAAGATCTACACCAAGATCGATTTCGACCGGTTGTCGGCTGTCGCTCTGCCATGGCCAGGGAGGGCGTAATGACGACGATGGTGACAATGAAGGAACATGTCGCCGCCTACCTGCTCGAGCGGTCCATGCTCGGCTTCAGCGTCAGCGGCCCCAATGCTCAACTGCTGAGTTCCTTTGCCGATTTCGCTGACGAGCAGGACTGTCGCAGGCTAACCAGTGACCTCATCATCAACTGGGCAAAGGACAGATCGCGCATCAATCAACCCTTCACCTGGGCAGGAAGACTGGCAATCGTGAAGCCGTTTGCGGCCTACATGACGCGCCTGGATCCAGCGACGGAGTTTCCGGCGAGCCCGATATTCGGCAAGTCACGGCGGCGGTTGACGCCCCACATCTATACCGACGACGAGATCCTCGGTCTTCTGGCCGCCGCCCGAGCTCTCCAAGCAAAAGGCGAGTTGCGATCGGTCGTGTTCGAGACACTGATCGGATTCATCGCCGCAACCGGCCTGCGCATTTCGGAGGCGATCAACCTGCGCTGCTGTGATGTCGACATCGAAGCTCGCTGCGCAACGGTTCGCATGACCAAGTTCCAAAAGTCTCGGCATGTACCATTTCATCGGTCGGTCACCGAGGCACTTGAGTCATATCTACAGATCCGAGGACGCTTCGTGAGGCAAGAGGCGGAGCAAGCCTTCTTCACCGTCGCAGGTGGCCAAAACCTCAAAAAGCGCACCGTCCACGGCGTCTTTCAACGACTGCGCGCGGCAGTCGGTATCATTCCGCGCGGCTCCCATTCGCATGTTCGCATTCATGATCTGAGGCACACCTTTATTTGCCGACGGTTGGAGCGCTGGCAGGCCGAAGGATGCGACATCGATAACGCCATCGCCGCGCTCTCGACCTATGTCGGCCACGCCAAGGTATCGGACACCTATTGGTACATGAGCGGCATCCCCGATCTGATGGCCATCGCCGGATCACGCTTCGAAGGCTTCGCACTCGGGGAAGACAGCTATGTCTGATCATAACGCGCCGTCCCTTTCCACCCTCGTCCAACGGTTCTTTCTCGAGCATCTTGGTCAACATCGCGCCGTCAGCCGCGAGACGGTTGCCGCCTATCGCGACACGTTGAGACTGCTCTTGGGCTTCGCAGCACAGCGATTGCACCGAACGCCAAGCGCGATCACGCTGCTGGAACTTGATGCGCCGTTGCTCCTAGCGTTTCTTGATCATCTCGAGAAGGAACGTGGCAACAGTGTGCGAAGTCGCAATGCGCGCCTCGCGGCCATACGGACTTTCCTAAAATACGCTGGACATCACGATATCGGTGCTCTGGCTACCATCGAACGGGCGCTCGCAATCCCGCAAAAGCGATTTGAGCGGCCGATGGTCGGCTTTCTGTCGAGAGACGAGATCCGCACCATCATCGAGGCCCCGGACGCCAAAACTTGGGCTGGCCAAAGAGATCGTGCCATGTTCAGCACCCTGTACAATACAGGCGCGCGCGTTTCCGAGATGATTGCAATGCGCTGGGGCGATGTTGTGCTCGAAGGACAGCCGGCTGTCCATTTACATGGCAAAGGCCGTAAGGACCGATCAGTGCCGTTGTGGCGAACAACGGCGGCGCTGCTTCGTAGTTGGCGCCGGCGGCTCGGTGAGCCCCCGGCCGATGCGATGCTGCTTCCGAACCGCAGCGGTGACCGGATGACACGCTCGAATGTGACCCAGCGGCTACAGCTTGCGGTCGAGGTGGCCGCGTGCAAGCACCCGGCGCTCATCGGTCGGGCAGTAACACCGCACGTTATCCGCCACACGACAGCGATGCATCTGCTGCAGTCCGGCGTGGATATCACCGTCATCGCCCTCTGGCTCGGCCACGAGGACACCGCGACGACGCACATGTACGTTGAAGCGGACCTCACCATGAAAGAGAAGGCGTTGATGAAGCTGCAGCCCGCCGGCGCCTCTACTGGACGTTTCCGAGCTTCCGACGAACTGATAACCTTTCTACGATCGCTCTGATTATGTTGAGATTATCGTGGCGGAAACGGCCGCCGTGCTGTTTCCGCCACGATACCTGCGCATAATCCTGAGCTTGGCATAATTCCTCGTCAGAGCCACCGATTTCATTGAACGCTCGACCACATTGGAGTCCGCTTCGATCCGGCCATCCTCCAGGAAGGCTGCCAGCCCGTTCCAATGATTGAGCGCGTAGGAGACGGCCTTGCCCAGCGCCGATTTTGACGACACCTCTTCGCTCAGTTCGGTGAGCTGGACCTTCAGTTCTCGCATGATGGGTGCTGTCTCGCGACGCCGTACCGTGAGCCGGGTATCGGCACTTTCGCCGCGCAGTTTCGCCTCGATGCGATAGACCTCGGCGATCCTGGCCAGGATCGACAGCGCCTCCGAAGAGCCGGTCAGCTTGACGACATCGACGAACTTGCGTCGCGCGTGAGCAAGGCAGAACGCCAGCCGCATGGGGGCGATATTGCTCTTCCCCCGGCGCTTGGCCAAGGTTTTATAGGCCCGGTATCCATCGACCTGAAGTACGCCGGCAAACGACGACAGTTGCCCCTCGACCTCGCGAGCGCTGCGGCTTTCAGCAAAAGTATAGGCCACCGCCGGCGGCGCCGGACCATTCCATGGCCGGTCGTCGACCGCCTGCGCCCAGAGTTGACAAAGCTTGGTGCGTTTGCGTCCCGGATCGAGCCGCGGAAGCGGCGGGTGAGTAGGCCGGAGGGATTTCACCTGCCGGCCTCTCGTAGAACGGTGCGTGAACCTCTCGATTCACACCGCTCCCATCAGGCAAACAGGTTCGTTCCGAACGCCTGCCAGTGTACGAAGAGGCCCCGATTATCTCGAGCAAGTTGCCGCAGGAACTGCGAAGCCCGAGTTTTGTGGAACCGAAAGCGCTTGTACTTTCGCATAATCCAGGCCTTGAGCTTCCGATTGACGTAGTCAGCCAGAGAGAACAGGGCCGAACGACTGAACCGCCCATAATAGGCAATCCATCCCCGGAGGAGCGGATTGATCTGTTTGGCGATTTCAGCCAGCGTCCCCGGCGTTTGCCGCGGAATGTTCAAGCTCTTGATCGTGGCCCGCATCGACTTTAGCGCCGTCGGGCTGGCCGCCGGGGTGTAGCCGCAGAAGAACTCATCCTGCTGCGCCGTCGCCACCTGTCGCGGCCGGAATTGGTATCCAAGAAAGTCAAATTTGACGGTCGGATACCTTTTCCGACGCCGATTATCTTTGCAGTAGACGATCTGGGTCTTGATCGGATGCATCTGAAGTCCGCATGCTGCCAGCCGGGCTTGAAGCGCAGCCTTGAGGGCCTGTGCTTCTTGCTCGGTCCGGCAGTGCACGAGACCATCATCGGCATACCGACACCATGGAAGATCAGGGTGCGTCCGAGTCATCCAGACGTCGAACGCGTAATGCAGGAAGAGATTCGAGAGGATTGGGCTGACCACGCCCCCTTGCGGGGTACCACGTGTGCGCTCAATGACTGCTCCGTTCTTTTCCATGGGCGCGACCAGCCATCTTTCGATGTAGAGCAGAGCCCAGTTGCATTTGACGTGCTTTCTGACCGCCTTCAGCAAGAGATCATGCGGAAGATTGTCAAACAGCCCTTTGATGTCGAATTCCAGAACCCAATCGTACTTCCAGCACCGCTGACGCGTCACCCCAACGGCATCCAGCGCCGATTTTCCCGGCCTGTATCCGTAGGAGTCCGGAAGAAAGAGGGAATCCAAATCCGGCTCAATCATCTGCTTGACCACCATCTGTGCGATCCGATCGCTGACCGTGGGCACACCCAAAACCCTTTCGCCACCAGTCTTCTTCGGAATGGAGACGGCGCGCACCGGCGGCGGAAAGTAGGTCCCGGACGACATCCGATTCCAGATCTTGTAGAGATTTCTCGCAAGGTCTTTCTCGAACATCTCCAAGGTCTCACCGTCCACTCCGGCTGCGCCATGGTTGGCTTTGACCGCTTTGTAAGCTTCGTACACTTGCCGCTTCTCAATTCGAAACGGCTTGTCTGTCGTATCTATCGAAGTCATCCTGTTTCCAGTTGTTCCAAGCAATACGACCACCTGATCCGACCCCTTTGCTCCGACCCCATTACAGGGCCCTCAACGCTCATACGGATCGGTCCGCCCCAGTCTCCTGCATCGGTACTCTCGCCTTGCGGTTTGCTCCGCTTGGGCTTCTCCCTTGGCATCAGGAGCCTGGTTCCTGCAGTTCCGCGTGAAAGCCTGTGTCCGACTCACGCCCCCTCTACGCCGGTCGCCGCCCGCCCGGTCATCAGGCGCCTGGCGGGCTTATCCCAGGATGACGAAACGGTCCTGGTTTCGACGACGCTTGAATTTCTTAACGACGCGTCTTCGGAGGGTTCACTTTCGTTCGTCTTTCGGACACGCACCTGCTCGGATCTCGTCCGAACTTTTCATCCGACGCTCACCACCACGGCTCTTTACCGCAGCAGCTCGGACTGGTTTGAGACCCGCTCCTGAAAGCCGATCCCGGAGGGCCATCCTCCATCATTCACACAGCTTTACGACACAGTGTCAGTTCATACTGAACTCCTTCCGTGCCTCTGCAGCACACTCTCGTCACAAAACACCCTTGGCTGGGAGCGGATGAAGGCGGTAAGCGCATCGTAGAGAAGCTCGAGCCACCAGGCGACCCGCGTCACCCAGGCGCCAAGCGTGCCGCGATCGATGATCACGCCGCAGGAGGCAAGCATCTGCGCCTGGCGATGCAGCGGCAGATGCCAGGCAAACTTCGAAACGGCGATATGGGCTGCAAACGCCGTAGTCACCATGCCGCCGTCCATCACGCGCGCCGGTGCGGGCGCTTGCACAATGACGCTTTCGCAGGCCCGGCATGCATAGCGCGGCCGGATCGTCCGCTTCACCCGGACAACCGCCGGCACGATGTCGAGCGCCTCACTGACGTCCGTGCCGATGCAATGAAGCTCGAACGAGCAGCACGGGCAAATCTTGCTCTCCGGCTCGATGAGCTCTTCATACCGTGGGAGGTGCTTGGGCAAACGGCCGATGTTGCGCGACGGCGATCGCCGCTCCTGTCTTGGCCCTTCAGCCACGGGTGCAACATCGTCATTGGCCGCCTCGGGAATGTCGCTGAGATCGCCAAGCTCGAGCGTCGCCTGCGTCGGGTCGATCGCCGTCATCTTCTCCGATTTCGGTCCAAAGAGCTGACCCTCCAGGAAGGCAACGCGCGCCTTGAGGTCGGCATTCTCCGCATCGAGCGAGAGAATGATCCGGCTCAATTGGGCGGCATCCTGAGGTAAAGGGTCGGGTCGAAGCGGCATGGCTGACCCTAGCACATGATCCTGAATCTTCAAGCAAATCCAATAAGATCAGCCCACTTTCGTCGGCCGCTTTACGACGTTCCGTTTAACCCGAGTCCAGTCGATACCGGCCAGCAAAAGCGAGAACTCTTGGCTACTCATCTGCATCGCGCCATCGCGGATCGGTGGCCAAACGAACTTGCCCGCCTCAAGCCACTTCGTCGCTAGGATCATGCCCGACCCGTCCCAATAAATGCAGCGCAGGCGATCGCACCGCTTGGCGCGGAACACAAACACGTCACCACAGTAGGGATCAGCCGAAAGCGCTGACGCCACCAGCGCAACAAGGCCATTCATGCCGCGCCGGAAGTCGACAGGCTGCGTCGCCACCATGATCTTCACGCCATTCGGCCAAAGTCCGATCACCGGCGTGCTCGCAACGCTGCCACGATCGCCTGCGCCAACTCGGGCGCCACCGAGCCGATCACGGTCATGCGTGCTCCGGCAATCTCGATCTCAATTCGGCCGGAAGCAACGGAAGCGATATCCGACGACGCGCTCTGGGGAGGCGCTCGTTCTCCAACGACGGTCACCGGCACGAACATGGCCTGCTGCGCGCAGGCTTGCACGGATCGTCGAGCGGTCAGCCCGGCTTGGCGGCGCCAGACATTCAGCAAACCACGGTTGACGCCCCAACGCCGGGCAACAGCCGAGATGTTCACGTCGGATTCTGCGCTTTCAGGAAGGATCCGCGCCTTCTCTTCGTCGGTCCAATTCCGCCGCTGTCGTCGACCGGTGATCACCTCGATCCGCCGGTAGACTCCATCATGCCTGGCTTCATCCATGGCTTCATCCATGACTCCAAGCATGGCACCAGCGCGATCTCCAACCATCCCGTTCCACTCCTGCAGATGAAGGAGCTTATCTCGCGGTCTCAATCAGCAAAGAAAAGGTGGGCTGTTCGTCGCGCTCACCGTGCGTCGGCTCGTGGCAATAATCGTGGAGCAGCCACGTTAAAGCCATTTACCTTCGGCTCACGCCTCCGATATAGCTAGTGCCCGTCCATAAACGCCTGTTTTTCAGGGTTTTAGAAGTGTTTTGCTCGCTGAAGCGGTCTTTATTCGCGAGGCGTGATGGCACAGGGCTTGCAGGTTGTGATCGAAGGGCGATTTGGCGGCGATAGGGTCGTGTGGCATCGGCCGGCGCTCGCGGCGTGTTCCGGAACGCGGCGCGATGACCGGCGTTAGGTCGGCCTGAGACGGGCGAAGAGGGCGAGATTGTAGGCGACCACCGAGGACCAGACGTAGGTCTTGAAGTGGTCAAGCCCGCGCCAGGTGCAGCGGGCCAGGCCATAGGTCCGCTTCAGGCAGGAGATGCCGGCCTCGATGCCGGCCCGGAAGTTTCTGAGCTTTCGATACACCCAGCGGCTCCTGACCATGTCTTCGATCCTGAGGCCGCTCTTCTTATGGAAGGCCATGTCGCCTACACCCCAGGCCTTGGCCTGGCGCAGGTTTTCACGGCTTGCATAGCCGCCGTCGGCGGCCGCCTGCCGCGGCGCCTCGCCATAGAAGGCGATGTGGCGCTCCAGTAGGGGCAAGAGCCGCTCGCTGTCGGCTGGATTGCCGGCTTCGATGACGAGATCGAGGATCAGTCCGCTCCTGCCGGTGGTCAGATTGAGCTTATGTCCGTAATCGACGTCGCGGCTGCCCTTGACGATGATGTCGGCATGCGGTTCGAACAGGCTGACAAGCTTCTCGCCGGCCGGCACTGCTTCGCCGGCTAGCACCCGCCGCTCGGTCTGGGCGATGATCTGCGTGATCAGTGGCTGATAGTGGCGAACCTGGGCCTGCCAGAGTTTGCCCGCCGGGCCTGCCGCCAGCGGCAACTGTGCCGCCGCCTGCTGCAGATAATCCAGGGTGTTCCGGGCGATCCTGAGCAGAGCGCGGTAGTGCTGAACCCGTTTCGGGCGACCGCGGGTATACTCGATCACCCGAGCCCGCTTCTTCGCCGCGCGGCAGTGATCGTGCCAGGGAATGGTGCTGCCCAGCGAATCCGCCTGCTGCAGAAGACGAACCATCACCCGCACGCAGTCCCACAAAAGACTGCTGTCGCTTGGTTCGTGGATCAGCGCCGCCGTGACGGTGCTGTCCACACGCACGACCCTGCCGCTTTCCAACCTTTCTTGCCGGGCGCTGGCCAGCAGCATTTTGTTGACCGCTTCCCAGGTGTCCGCCCGGATCGCGCTGATCGTCTTGTGCAAGACCGACTTTTTCGGGCTCCATCCCCATGGCAGCCGGGCAAAGGCCCGGAACGAGGCGGAATCTTCCAGATGAAACGCCAACTCCTCGTAGCTCAACTGGCGGTACTGTTTGAGGAGGGCACAGCGCAGCACCGCCTCCGACGGCAAACCCTGCCGGCCAGTTTCCGTGACCCCCTGTCGGCGCAGATCGGACGTCACCAAATTCAAAAGATCGCGATGGGCGTCCAGCCACTGCGACATCGCCTCCAACTCACGACCGATCTCGTGCTCGGCGAAAAGATCGAATATGCTGCCCTGGACGGTGCGTTCTTGGCGCATTGTCGGCTCCGGCGGTTGCGGGTTTGTCTTTAGAATCAGTGGCTTGATGCTAAAGTGTACCTAAAACCGCCGGGCCTTGCCCGCACAAAAAGCCCGTTTTACGCAATAATTCCAAATACTTGCTGTTTATGGACGGGCACTAGCTAGACTTTCCTCGCTACAGCGGCGTGGACTCCGATCCCGTTTCACAGGCAGGCGTGAGAAGGAGTCCCGAGGGCTGCGCCCAAACATGGGCGACGATCCGGTGAAAATAATTGCTGGCGGTGCGGCCAGCAATCACGACCGAAAACTGGAGAGACTCTGTGGCCCCCGATTCCGCAAAGATGTCGGAAATGAAGAAGCAAGGACGGCAAAAAACTGACGATAAATAGCGCCCTTCCCTACCCCCTTCTTCGACCGAAACCTGCACCTCGATCGATTACAGTTGGTGATATGCTGCCCATGCGCTATCGGATTCTCTCCAGCACCGGCGGGTTAATTCCGCCGCCCGCGCTCGGCGCGCTTTTCCCCTCACTCCAGATACTCAAATATTCAAATTAAAGTACTTTCACTTCATACTTAGATTTGCAGAATATCCAGTGAGAATTGGGAGCTCTATTATTCCCTTCTCGGGATATTATAATTTCCTCTTCACGCTGAGGAGCCCTATTATGGCAAGGATTGTTGGAACGAGTGCCGACGATACTCTGGATGGCATGGCGGAAGGCGACCGGATCTGGAGTCTCGACGGCAATGATGTCGTGGATGGCGGCGCAGGCGACGATGCGCTGACAAGTTCAAGCGGCTTTGACGAGTTCACCGGCGGCGAAGGCAATGATCGGCTGTCGTTCATCGGTGTCGGCGGCGCGGCACGGGGCGGCACGGGGGTCGACACGCTTGTGGGCGATTACGCCGCAATATCCGATGCCTTCCTGTTCGATGGAATGCATGGCCACGCAGCCTTCGGCGATCTGTCGGTTAAGGGAAACCACCTTTATTTCCTCGATATCGAGCGGCTCTCTTTGACGACCGGGATCGGCGATGACAGGATCATTGCCACGGGCTTCAGCTTCGTCAACGTCCATACCGGTGCGGGTGACGACCGTGTCGAAACCGGCATCGGCAATGACCAGATCTATGCTGGCGACGGCCGGGATCTGCTGTTTGGCGGCGGCGGCGACGATTTTATTCACGGCGGTCAGGGCGACGACTACGTCAACGGCGGCAACGACGACGACAGACTCGAGGGGGAGGATGGCAATGACAGTCTTGTGGGCGGTCGTGGCAACGACCGGCTCGACGGCGGCAGCGGCGATGACGACGTCAATGGTGGCGACGGCAACGACTCTCTGACCGGAGGCCTCGGATCGGATACGGTGACGGGCGGTGCCGGGGATGATTACCTGAGCAATAGTTTTGCCGCCGGAGACATACTGCTCGGCGGCGACGGCAATGACACTCTCTCGGCGGGTGGGGAAGACACCGCCTATGGCGGATGGAGTGATCTCTACGGCGGCGCCGGCGATGACAGACTTCACATCTATACGGATGGTTCCTTGGGCGCATTGGACGGCGGCGAAGGTTTCGACCGAGCGAGCATCGCCCTCGATGATGTGCCCGCCGGCTTCGTTCTCGATGCGTCGCGTTTTGGCTCGATCGAGGAGTTCAACATTACCGTTAAATCCGCCTATCGAGGCGTTCACCTCTCTGGCGGGAATGGCAACGACAGGCTCTTCTGTTTTGATACCTACAGGGAAGGTCCCAGCGGAAACGATGTTTTGAACGGGCGCAACGGCGATGACATACTCGTCGGCGGCAGTGGAGCAGATAGTCTGCTGGGCGGGGATGGCAACGACTCGCTGAGTGGCGAATATCACTCGGACAGGCTGCTCGGCGGCGCCGGCGCAGATCTTTTGACAGGTGGATCCGATGCCGACACGTTCATTTGGGACGAAGCCTCTGTCCGCAATGACAGGAGCGTCGATCGGATCACCGACTTCCGCGGCGGGGACGGTGATGTGCTTCTATTCCGCGGCTTTGGCGGTATTGAGTTTCGCGACTTCGAAAGCTTCCTCGCCGCCTCCCGTGACACGCCCGAGGGGGTTTACGTCACTTTCGATGGCGACGCCCACGGGATATTGATCCAGAATACCCTGCTCGCTGATCTCTCGGCGGCGGACGTCTTCTTCGCCTGAGCACAGGCGTCGCCCTTCCCGAAAGCCCGGCGCCTTCCTACAATGACTATCTCAGAAATGAAGGCGAGGAGCGCCTTGGAATCGATTATCGCCAGTGCGCCTGATTCGTTCCGTCTGCGTATCGTTGCACCTCTTGGGAGCGCTTGACCGCCCCAAACCGAGAACGCGCTAGCCGTGCCCGACGATACATTATGCGATCTTTCGAGCCAGAACGTGAACATCCTCGCAACAAAGCCGGGCATAGGGCTCGTGAAGGACCGCTCCGTTCGGCGCGAGACAGTCATCGAAAGCAGGCACAGCGAATGGCCGATTTAATCCCCTCTGGGGCACCGGGCGGCCCGGTGGCCTGACTGGCATCAATCGATGCCCGGGTGGTAATTGACCCTGCCTGATCAACATCCTGCAACCCTTCTTTAATCTACACGCGTGTGCCCGTAGCCCTTCGGCAGGTGCTTCCATCTGCAGACGAAACCGCCGCCCAAGGAAGATATAGTCTCGGGATGACTGCCGCCTTCAGTGGCGTTGAGTGCAAGGAAGTCGAGAACGAAAACAGATCGCTTCGAGCCGGCTCCACGTCCCCATCCATGTATGCTTCGCCAAGCGCAAGGGCCGGATTGAGCAAAAGCCGTCTCATTGCTCCCTGGGTCCTAATCGCGACCGCTGGGAAGGGTCCTTCGCCTGTTCCAAACTCCCGTATACGTCCGTCCGGGAATGTGACCGTCAAGGTGCCGATTTTTACCAATCGAGAGAGCGCGTTTTCAAATAGCATCGGTTGACTCTTGTTGACTGTGCGCATCCGACAGCAGCCAGAGCAACGAGAGATAAAGGTTTAGAGCTGTAGAGGTGCAGAAGGCCGCGCTTGTACCGTCCATGGTCAAACCGATGCATCGATGCCAGTCGGCCCAAAGATGTCAAAGCGGGGTAGCGACGCTATCCCAGGAGCTCAAATTGCAAAGACTGATCCAAGGCGATACGGGTCGTGAGAGCTGCAATGTGGCGGGCATGCAGGCGCGCTGCGACCAGCTGACTCAGGCTGGGACCTGCCATCCCATAGCGGCCCGCATGATAGACTTCGTTGTCCGCACGTATGCGATAGGGCAGCTCCGCAGTGAGGAAACCGAGTTTCATCATTTCATAGGCTAAGGCTAGTTCCTTGCGCCGATCTTCAAGGTCGACTGGCTCGGCCCCGGCACGAAGAATACGGAGCCCAGCTTGCCAACAAAATGTTTGTATTCAATAATTCGCCAGCCCGTTTCAGGAAGTACACCGCGCGAGCTGCATCATTCCGACCGTGGAGGAGAAGCAGGACACAATCAAAGTCGAGTAGATCTTCCAATTGCACGAATTCGCAAGTGCGCCATTCACGTTCAGGCTGCCCGTCTACGGCACATAAGCCTGCGAGCTCCTTTGTGGAGACGATGGCTCCACCCTGGTTGGCTCCTTCCTCTGCCGAAACGGCTACCGCACCCATGAACCTTGATGTGGTGGCTGTGAGAAGCAAAATCTTCGCGGGCATCCGTTGCCCTTCTTCGACTGATCAAAGCTGAATTGTTGTGGTGCGCCGGTCGAGGCGACCCTCGAAAGGCGCAGGCCCTCGACCGCGCGACGTACATAAGTTCCTGGCGGCTGCATTCGCCACAGCTTAAACGTGTAGGGCCAAGAACATCCCGATATTGGCGGAGAATGTTCGAAACGAGTTCTCGCAAGTGACTGAATTCAGTTTGCTTCGCCGCAGCTACTTCATTTGAGGATTCGTCTGCGAGATCCTGTCCGGAAATGTACGCGATGAGTCTGAAATCGTCCCAATAGACCCATTTAAGACAAAACTGCTGCGTGCTTTAATCCTGTCAGCATCTTTTCGGACAAGGAGCAGCCGATGACCATTCAATCTATCCGGTCGATCCGAGCTTAATATCACCTTGATTTCGCGCCACCGCTGCCGACGACAGAAGAGGCCTTTCGAAATCGACGTCTCACCGTATAAACTCCAAGCAGGATTTTTGTGCCTAAGTTCGGCCCAAGGTCCTGCAAGCCGGCCCTGCGTTGAATCTAGAGCCCCCGGAATGACTGATCCAGCAGCTTCGAAGGCAGTGGACGAAAGCCGTGTCAATCACTTGAGTGGAATCGAACCCTCGGCCCCTAGCCAGTCTTAAGCTTGTGCGGCCGATGCGGTCGCTAAGACGGCCGATTCAGGCGTAGATTTCTTCACCAAATGGTGCTATTTGTAACACTAAAGCTAGGAACCGACGATGCGATCGACTATCAACCTCGACGACACTCTCATGGAAAGGGCTAAGTCCCTAACCGGCACAAAAGAAACCGCCGCTCTGGTCCGCCAGGCATTGGAGACGCTTGTTCGTGTGGAGTCAGGAAAACGCCTCATCGCGCTCGGGGGAACTATGCCGGATGCGGAAGCAGCTCCACGCCGCCGGAGCGCAGCTGCCAAGTGATTCTTGCCGACACTTCAATCTGGATTGATCATTTCCGGCATACCGATGCCGAGCTGCGTAGGATTATTGAGGACGATCGTCTCCTCTGCCATCCGGCCGTGATCGGAGAGCTTGCACTTGGCAGCCTTCGGGAACGCAGTAGCGTGATAGCATTCCTGATGGCTCAGCGCGAAGCACTCGTCGCAACGCACCAGGAGGTCATGATGATGATCGATCGCCACGCCATTTTTAGCATGGGGATTGGCTACACGGATGCCCATTTGCTGGCCTCGGTTCTCCTCGATCAGCGAATGGCTTTGTGGACGAGAGACAAGCGTTTGCAGGCAGCGGCCGAAAAGGCGGGGGCGTCGCTGCACACCCCCGCCCATACGCGGAACTGAACACTAAATAAAAGGCCATGGCCGTTGCTCTTGCTGGTCAACCGGTCGAGCCACACGGCGCAAAATTCCGGTTGATACATTATGCGATCGGTTGAGCACAGAACGGGAACATGCGCGGCAAGTAAAAGATTTACCAAGTATTCCAGTCCAGTATGCATAATCCACACATGACAACCTTGAGGCGCCGAGCTAGACTAGGGCAAGATGGCGCTTGGACGTGTTCGACGGGGTTCACCGGCAGCCGTTGGTGTTTGCGAGAAGCAACGCGACGCGAAGGTACACCGAAGCTCGAGACGTATCCCATCTGTTGCACTTCCATGACGCGCTGCCGCGCGAACATCCAGTCTGGCCTGACCAGCAACCTGAGCAGGCGCCGAATTCAGTCACATTAAGGGAACCGTTTGCCAAACCGCGCGTTCACGGGAACCATATTCTCGGGGGACATGCATTGGAATCGGTGACCATATTGCTCGCAGAAGACGAGACTCTCCTGCTGTTGGACTTCGAAGACGCGCTTAAAGAGGCCGGGTTCATGGTTCTGGCGGTGACTAGCGGCAAGAAGGCAGTCGAGCACTTGAAAGCCGCAGAGTCCTCCATTGCTGGAATAGTCACGGACATCCGCTTCGCGGAATCCCCGAGCGGTTGGGACGTCGCCCGCATTGCAAGGGAGATCGACCCTGAGATGCCGGTCGTCTACATCAGCGGGGACAGTGCTCCCGATTGGGCCTCTCAAGGCGTTCCTAAGAGTATCATGATCGAAAAGCCTTTCGTCATGTCACAAATGATCGTAGCAATTTCGCAGTTGCTAAATGACAGGAGGGCAGGAGCCGCAGCTTTTGAATAACTTGGGGGCTAACCTTCACGAGGAGGCTTTTCGCCTCTGTCCTGTGACAGGATCCGCGACCCGCATGCACGGCGTGTGGACTGCCGATTCGACTCGGCTTCCGGTCGCCCCGCATTCTGCCTCGGCCGCTTCACCAACGCTCCTACCGCAAATTTGGTTGCCGCCCATGAAACGGACGAATGGCATATCGTCATCGAGGCCCTCGTTCAGTGGCCTGGCAGCTGTACCGCCTCAGCACGGTAGACGTTCCACCTTGCCATTGCTACAGAGCGATCCTGACAGAATCTTATGCCTCATCATCGCCGTTGCCCCCGCTACTCTGCGACAGAACCTGTACGAGTCGGTCGCAGTCTGCATTTTGACCTGCAAGCAGGCTTGCCGGGTCAATGTTTCCTACGCTGACCCCGACAGCATTCGCAGCTGCCCATCCCCAATCTTCCTGGGCGCGTTGGAGAAGCCTTGGAGCTTCGGCAGCGACGCAGGCGCGTCCTGCCTGGACAATCTCGGTTGACGGGACACCTCGAAGGCGCTCGGATATTTCCGCCTGCAGCGGACCGACGACAAGGATGGCAAACAGATAGCTGATGAATTCCGACACTGCATTCTCCGGGCTGGTTTCGGGAGAGATATGGGGATCGCTGCAGAATAAAACCATAGATCGGCGCCGCGCGACCTAAACGGCTCAAGCGGCGGAAGGATACTCTCCCAGGATAATGCGCACCCCCTTACCAAGGGAGGCCCGGTCCCCCGGCGAGTTGAAGGTCCGATCCCGTGCGGCTGCTTGGGCGCGAGGATGGAACGACCAACGAAGCGCAGCGATCGAAGTTGCACGCGATGTGGCGGAACAAGATCGCGCAGCAGACATTGTTTCCCCACTTGATCCCAGCCGCCGAGGCTGGTGGTCGAACTACATCGTGAACGGGGGGCGACGTGACGCCAGCTGAAGTAGTCGTCGGTCCGACGCCGCGCGAGTTCTGGATTGGTCTTGGCCGCGCGTTCGCCGGAGCATTGATCTTCGCAGTGCCTGTACTGATGACGATGGAAGCTTGGGCTCTGGGCTTCCACCTTCACCCCTTGCGCCTTGCGCTATTGCTAGTAGCCACCGTTCCCACCCTGGTGCTGCTGCACAAATATGGTGGCTTTCGCAAGTCAGTAGGGCTGCGTGATCGAATCGCGGACGCATTCGTGGCCCTTCTTGTGGCCGCTATAGCTGCGTCGGCGATTCTCGTTACCTTTGGCATCGTGGACGCAGACATGCCGTTGCGGGAGATCGTCGGGAAGGTTGCCGTGCAGATTGTCCCCGGCAGCTTGGGCGCATCGCTGGCCCGGGCCCAATTGGGTCCAAGTCCATTGGAGGGGGATGCCGTTCCGGAGCCCGCCTATGCGGGAGAATTGTTCCTGATGGTGGTCGGAGCGCTGTTTCTGTCAGTGAACATCGCACCGACCGAAGAGGTTATCCTTATCGCCTACAAGATGAACCCCTGGCACGAAATTGCTCTGGCGCTAGGCACCCTGGGCCTAATGCATGTCTTCGTCTATGAACTCGAATTCCGCGGTACGCACAATCCAGAACCGGGCGCCGGGTTTGTCAACATCTTCTTTCGTTATACGATCGTCGGCTACTGTCTGGTGATGCTCGTGAACTTCTACATCCTTTGGACTTTCGGCAGAACTGATGGTGTCGGTTTTTCGGAGACGCTCAGCGCTGTCGTGGTCCTATCCTTCCCAGGCGCACTTGGCGCGGCGGTAGCGAGGCTCATTCTGTGAACAAGGGCTCCACAAAAGCCAAAAGGCAAGAGAACTCTCGCTCCGAAAACGAGGAACCCACGCGAAAGCCGGGGACCTCCATCGCGGAGTGGATCGTGGCAGGAGTAAGCTGCCTGGCCCTGCTTGCAGTCCTAGGCTACCTCATCCGCGACGGCTTAAGCGGACGTAACGGGGCCGCCGATATCATTGTGCTGCCGACCGAGGTCACGGCCATGAACGATGGTTACGTGGTCGAGTTCGCCGCCAACAATCGTGCAGGAAAATCGGTTGCTGCGGTCGAGATCAAGGGTGAACTTCGCGATGGCGAAGAGGTGGTCGAGGAGAGCGGTGTCACGATTGACTATATTCCACAAAAATCGGAGAGGAAGGGCGCACTGATCTTTCGAAGTGATCCGGAGGGCTACGAGCTGCGAATTTTTGCGAGTGGATACAGTGAGCCTTGACCAGCAGGACTGCGATGAGCTTGTTCTGCGGTTCGGGTGGCCGCAGAAGGTCGGTTATTCATCTGTTTTCACGAGACCTGGCGCAAGGCAAAGTCCCGGCCGGACACGGCCTCGATCGCCTCAGCAGAACGGCTTGCGATAGCTCCACGCTACTTCGGGCGACTTCGATGCAGCGGTGCATCGGCATCGATCATTTCCGACGGCGATGGTGGCCGCAAGCGAGATCGACCGCGAAGATATAATATGGAGGCTCACATGCCCGCGGTTGCGGAAATGCTGAAGGCGAGCGAGGCCGCCGTTGTCTCACGTGTGAGCCTACGCGACATCAATCGCGTTATCGATGAGCACATCCTGCCAGACGCCTTCGTTTCGCTCGACAATGGCCGCCACGTCCTGGCGGGGGCCTGTTCACTCATCGCCTTCTATTCTGAGAGCGCGAGCCGCCTGACGTCGGAGGAGCGACTGTTTGCCATCCGCACCGCAGAGGTCCGACTGGCAAAAGCGCGCACACTCCCCTGGGCGGCCCTGTTGCGCGAGGACTGGACCGTGCAGCACGAGTTTTTGACGATCGATCTTATGCCCTTTATGAGAAGTGCGAGCGAACGGCTGGACGACCTTGCCGCAGCGCGAGAAATCGTCACAGCCTCACCCGACGTCCTTGGCGGCACGCCTGTCATCCGCGGCACCCGCGTTCCGGTCTATGATGTTGCCGCATCCGTAGCTGCTGGTGATTCGGTTGAGCGCATCCTGGAAGCCTGGCCTAGCCTAGTGCCCGTCCATAAACGCCTGTTTTTCAGGGTTTTAGAAGTGTTTTGCTCGCTGAAGCGGTCTTTTTTCGCGAGGCGTGATGGCACAGGGCTTGCAGGTTGTGATCGAAGGGCGATTTGGCGGCGATAGGGTCGTGTGGCATCGGCCGGCGCTCGCGGCGTGTTCCGGAACGCGGCGCGATGACCGGCGTTAGGTCGGCCTGAGACGGGCGAAGAGGGCGAGATTGTAGGCAACCACCGAGGACCAGACGTAGGTCTTGAAGTGGTCAAGCCCGCGCCAGGTGCAGCGGGCCAGGCCATAGGTCCGCTTCAGGCAGGAGATGCCGGCCTCGATGCCGGCCCGGAAGTTTCTGAGCTTTCGATACACCCAGCGGCTCCTGACCATGTCTTCGATCCTGAGGCCGCTCTTCTTATGGAAGGCCATGTCGCCTACACCCCAGGCCTTGGCCTGGCGCAGGTTTTCACGGCTTGCATAGCCGCCGTCGGCGGCCGCCTGCCGCGGCGCCTCGCCATAGAAGGCGATGTGGCGCTCCAGTAGGGGCAAGAGCCGCTCGCTGTCGGCTGGATTGCCGGCTTCGATGACGAGATCGAGGATCAGTCCGCTCCTGCCGGTGGTCAGATTGAGCTTATGTCCGTAATCGACGTCGCGGCTGCCCTTGACGATGATGTCGGCATGCGGTTCGAACAGGCTGACAAGCTTCTCGCCGGCCGGCACTGCTTCGCCGGCTAGCACCCGCCGCTCGGTCTGGGCGATGATCTGCGTGATCAGTGGCTGATAGTGGCGAACCTGGGCCTGCCAGAGTTTGCCCGCCGGGCCTGCCGCCAGCGGCAACTGTGCCGCCGCCTGCTGCAGATAATCCAGGGTGTTCCGGGCGATCCTGAGCAGAGCGCGGTAGTGCTGAACCCGTTTCGGGCGACCGCGGGTATACTCGATCACCCGAGCCCGCTTCTTCGCCGCGCGGCAGTGATCGTGCCAGGGAATGGTGCTGCCCAGCGAATCCGCCTGCTGCAGAAGACGAACCATCACCCGCACGCAGTCCCACAAAAGACTGCTGTCGCTTGGTTCGTGGATCAGCGCCGCCGTGACGGTGCTGTCCACACGCACGACCCTGCCGCTTTCCAACCTTTCTTGCCGGGCGCTGGCCAGCAGCATTTTGTTGACCGCTTCCCAGGTGTCCGCCCGGATCGCGCTGATCGTCTTGTGCAAGACCGACTTTTTCGGGCTCCATCCCCATGGCAGCCGGGCAAAGGCCCGGAACGAGGCGGAATCTTCCAGATGAAACGCCAACTCCTCGTAGCTCAACTGGCGGTACTGTTTGAGGAGGGCACAGCGCAGCACCGCCTCCGACGGCAAACCCTGCCGGCCAGTTTCCGTGACCCCCTGTCGGCGCAGATCGGACGTCACCAAATTCAAAAGATCGCGATGGGCGTCCAGCCACTGCGACATCGCCTCCAACTCACGACCGATCTCGTGCTCGGCGAAAAGATCGAATATGCTGCCCTGGACGGTGCGTTCTTGGCGCATTGTCGGCTCCGGCGGTTGCGGGTTTGTCTTTAGAATCAGTGGCTTGATGCTAAAGTGTACCTAAAACCGCCGGGCCTTGCCCGCACAAAAAGCCCGTTTTACGCAATAATTCCAAATACTTGCTGTTTATGGATGGGCACTAGCCTAGACGCGGAGAAGATAAGGCTCGCCTCTATCCACGCGGAAGCGAACCCGTTGCGCGGCCGGCCCCGCCTCTCCGGCGACATTCCCGAAGGCTCGGTCATCGTCACGGATCGTCGCGTCCCCCGTCGAAGGAAGACTGGATGAAGTTTCTGATCGATGAGTGCCTCAGTCCTCAATTGGCAAAAATGGCAATCGAAAAGGGCCACGGCGACACAAGCCACGTCGTCTGGATCAAAATGGGCGGCCTGAAGGACTGGGAGCTCAAACCGAACATTCTCGAAGGCGACTGGACGTTTGTCACGAAGAACTCGGTCGATTTCCAGGGACCAAACACAAGCCGGGCACCAAGGGACAATATCCCGAAGCGGTGCAGCAGTCGCTGACAAGTCGGTGAACCAGGCCGCGCGCTACTACAATGATGCGGAGCGAAAGTTTGGCAGAGCGGCACGTCTGTTCGTCTGACCTGGCACAGCGCTATCGGACAACCCGGCGCTCTGTTCCTCACAGGTACCGCCGAGAAAATATGTGGATCCTCTATTCTGTCGACACGGCCCGCCAATCAGATCGCGAAGATAGCGGCCGGCGAGTTGACATGCCCAGCTCTCGCCAGATTGCATGCAATACGGATGTTCTCGATTTGAAGAGAAGCGAAGACGCTCGAAACAGCCTGATGGTCGAAATCAAAGAGGCCATGGAAGGCTGCGATACGCTAGGCCCGATTCCCTCCGCGGCCGACCTGATCCGAGCTCAAATTCCAAAGGAAGCCAGGATGGGACACGGTCCGGTCTTGTCCTCTGCGCATTCAGAGACCAGCTTACGAAGTGCTTCCCGGGCGCGATTAAGCTCTCCAATCCTGGCATCCAGCTGCTCAAGCTTCTTCTTCGCCAGTTCCCGTGCAGCCGAGCGGTTGTGCCCGGCATCCAGTGCCAGAAGCTGCCCGATCTCCTCAAGCGTGAAACCGGCCGCCTGCGCCTGTTTTATGAAAAGTAGTCGGCGCACGTCTTCGCCTCCATAGCGGCGCACGCCTTCTAACCGCTTCGGCGTCGCCAGCAGGCCCTTGCGCTGGTAGAAACGGATGGTTTCAACACCCACGCCTCCGGCAGCCGCAAGTTTTCCGATCGTCAGTTCTTGAAGGCCTTGACTCTGTACCATGCTACGGAACTTATAGTCCTGCCAACGATTTCACAAGAACAAGGAGATGTGAAAATGTTGGACAGGACCATTCCGCATAATCTCGCCAGGAAGGCCGTCCTGTACCGGATGGTAATGCCAGGCCACACCTGCCCCTACGGATTGAAGACGAAGGATCTGCTGCAGCGGTCGGGCTACGAGGTGGATGATCATCACCTGACCACCCGCGAGGAGACGGACGCCTTCAAGGCGCAGCACGACGTGCCGACGACGCCTCAGGTCTTCATTGATGGCAAGCGGGTCGGGGGCTACGACGATTTGCGTCGTTTTCTCGGGAAACCCGTTGCCGATCCGAAGGCGACTACGTACCGCCCGGTTATCGTTTTGTTCACGCTGACCGCACTCACGGCGATGGCGGCGAGCCATGCCGTCAACGGAACTCCATTTACTTTGCGCGCCGCCGAATGGTTCATCGCCTTTTCGATGGTGGTTTTGGCGATGATGAAACTCCAGAACGTCGAGAGCTTTGCGACGATGTTCTTGAACTATGACCTCCTGGCAACGCGCTGGGTTCCATACAGCAACATTTATCCCTATGCCGAGGGATTGGCTGGTGTGCTCATGGTGGCAGGCGCTCTGAACTGGTTGTCTGTCCCAGTCGCGATGTTCATCGGTACGGTAGGGGCTGTTTCGGTCTTCAAGGCGGTTTACATCGACAAGCGTGAACTGAAGTGCGCCTGCGTCGGGGGATCGAGCAACGTCCCCCTTGGTTTCATCTCGCTTACCGAAAACCTAATGATGATCGCGATGGCAGTCTGGATGGCCGCTGGGAGCATTGGGCTCATAGCAACCCACGCTATGTAACGCAGCGCGATGCAAACGCGGCCGATGAACGTGCGGGGCTCCGAGAGTGGCTTACCGGCGCATTCTACGAAGAACGATGCGTTCCGCCTATCGGCGCGGTTTGCCATAAACCATGATCTCAGGGAGAGTACTAGCGGAGAAGAACCATGGGCATCTATCGGGACGTGATCTTGCCGAGGCTATGCGATCTCTCGATGCGCAACGAACGTCTGCGCCCCTACCGTGAGCGCGTGATCGGCGCCGCGCAGGGGCGCGTTCTGGAAATCGGCGTCGGCTCTGGCTTGAACCTCCCGTTTTACGGCCCTGTGGTGGGTGAAGTTCTGGCGCTCGAGCCGTCCGCGGGTCTTGTGGCGATGGCCCGCGAAGCCCCGCGTCCCGACTGGCCCGTCAGCTTCATCGACGCGTCTGCCGAGGCCATACCGCTCGATGACAAGAGCGTCGATACCGTCGTGACTACTTGGACCCTATGCACGATTCCGGACGCGGCCGCAGCGCTGACGGAAATGCGCCGCGTACTCAGACCTGGCGGAAAACTGCTGTTTGTTGAACACGGCCTTGCGCCCGACCGCGGGGTACGTTGGTGGCAGGATACTCCACGCCTGTCTGGCGGCGGATCAGCGGCGGCTGTCATCTCAATCGTCCGATCCGGTCAATGATCGAATGCGGCGGTTTCCGAATCGAGCGGGTCGAGACCGGACACATGCAGGGACCGAAGCCCATGACGTTCATGTACGAAGGCAGCGCCCGCCCGGAGTCATGCGCACCGCCGAGGTCACCCGGCTCGGCGGTGCGGGCCTCTATCTAGGTAATACCCTCTACCGCATTCCTGGTTCGAACGAGCCGGAAAGTGTCAGGCGCTCCTCATCGTCAGGCTGCTTCCGCATGACGAACGAGGACGTCCTCAGACCTCTACAAAAGGGTGAAGATCGGGGCGAAACTGGTCGTCCTCTAGATACTTTGCCCAGCGGTTCCAGATGGAGGCGGCCGTTAGACATACCACCCGTTGCGAATTGAAGAGCCAACCGCTCCTGAAAACGCTGGAGTGTAAGGGGTGCGGGAAAAATTGATCCATTGGTGGGCTTTAATGGCGCGAGATGAGTGCATATGGCGCAAAGGGAGGATTAGCCCACCTTGCTACTTATCTGTACTCCATTCAACGCTAGATCCCATGATTTTAGGTCGAGTCGGCCCGGTGGCACGCAAGACTTCCGATCGGGTCATGACGACCTTCACCGGCCGCTCGCCAGCCTTGCGCGACCCGGCGGTATCGCATCTGGGACGGGTGTGGTCGGCAGAGCCCGCCCGGATAGCAGGAGCATCCGGCTTGATCGCATCATCGACCTCGATGACATGCAGTAGTGGCTCATAATGCACACGGATCAACCGGGCGGCATCTTGCGCCAGCAACGCCGAGGCCGCAAGGGCTGCACCTGCGTCGTCGCTTCGTCCCTGGCTTGTTCAAACCTCAGGCAAGGCGCGACATGGCGGCTTGAATGGCAGGGGCCCCCGGAACCTTAAATCTCAAGGCATTGGACTCGGATAAGCAGAAGGACAAATCAGTTATCAATCACTGTCTCGCGAAACCCTGAGGAGGACACATGGAGAAACATCGCATCTATTCGGTCAGCGTCGCGAGCGTCTATCCGCACTATGTCGCCAAGGCGGAGAAGAAAGGACGCACGAAGGCGGAGGTCGATGAAATCATCTGTTGGCTGACGGGATATGGCCCACAGGCCCTGGACGACCAGCTGGCGAAGAGCACCAGCCTCGAGAACTTCTTTGCGCAAGCACCTCGGATGAATCCCTCCCGCTCGTTGATCACAGGGGTGATCTGCGGCGTCCGCGTGGAAGAGATCCAGGATACGACTATGCGGGAGATCCGTTACCTGGACAAACTGATCGATGAACTCGCGAAGGGGAAAGCGATGGACAAAATCCTGCGAAAGTAATCAGCCGCGTTTCAGATTATGGATCACGCGTTCGACAGTCAGGAGCGACGTCCGGTCGAGCCACCGCTCCTGCTACAGCAGAGCGCACGTCACCCGATTGGCTTTGGCAGCAATCTCCCTCGGGCCGACCACCCGAGGGCACGCCGTCGTCGATCTCACCCTCAATCCATTACGTGTGGGTGATCTTCGTGCCGAGCACGTTCAGGCACTCGCGCATGAATGCGGCAAGGCCCGTCCACCCCTTCGCCGAGACCATGTTGCCGTCGACATAGGCCCCGGTGGGCTCCACGTCGATGTAGGTCCCACCAACAGCTGTCACCTCTGGCTCGCAGGCGCCAAGGCCGGCGACCTTGCGGCCCTTCAGCACGCCAGGCACAGCCATGAGGATCTGGACGCCATGGCAGATCGTAAAGATCGGCTTGCCCGTGTCGTGGAAATGCCGGACCATGTCCTGAACGCGTTTGTCGGTGCGGATATATTCCGGGCCGCGTCCGCCCGCCGCATAGACGGCGTCATACTCCTCAGGCCGCACCTCGGAAAAGGTCTTGTTGATGTCGGCATAATGGCCGAGCTTCTCCGTGTAGGTCTGGTCGCCCTCGAAGTCGTGCAAAGAGGTCTTGATACGGTCGCCCGCCTTTTTGTCTGGGCAGACGACGTGCACCGTGTGGCCGACGGCCTCCATGCCCTTCTGGAAAACGTAGATTTCGTACTCTTCGGTGAATTCGCCGGTCAGCATGAGGATCTTCTTGCCGGTCATGTCATATCTCCTGTTGCCTTAGATAAGTTGAGACGCGGAATGCGGGTGGAAACCTCACATATTTTTCCTCACCCCGCTCTCGTGTTTGATCGATGCTCGGCCATTGGGCCGGGTGAGACTCAGAATGGGGAATCGGGGAAGTAGAACTGGTCGGCGTTCTCCGGAGTGATAAGCGGTGCACCGAGCAGGAACGAACCGCGCATAGGCGCCTGACCAGCGAATTGTGCCGCTGTCATATAGATGGCCGACTTGATCATCGACGGCGGATAGGGTGTCGAGACCGGTGTGCGCTCGTTGCCTTCCTTCACCATTTCGATGACTTGCTTCATGCCGTTGCCCCCGAGCGCATATTTGATGTCCTTGCGGCCCGCACGGTCGACGGCCTCGATAACGCCGAGCAACATGTCGTCATCGTTGGCCCAGACGGCGTCGATCTTCGGGTACTTTGCAAGATAGTCCTGCATGAGCTTGAAGGCTTCGTCCTGGTTCCAGTTGGCGTATTGGATATCGAGGATCTTGATGTTCGTCTTGTCGATGACGTCCGAGAAGCCTTTGATGCGTTCGTCGTCGATCACGGTCGGGATGCCGCGCAAGACGACGATCTCGCCTTCCCCGCCAAGTTTGTCGGAAAGCCAGCGCGCGGTATTGGCACCCACGGCGATGTTGTCGCCAGCGACATAGAGGTCCTGGATGGTCGGGTCGGTGAGGCCACGGTCGACCACGGAAATGAAGGTGCCGTTTTTCTTGATCTGCTCGACCGGTCCTGTCAGTTCCTCCGACGTAAACGGCAGAATGACCAGCGCGTCGAGCTTCCGGGTCGCCGACAGGTCTTCAAGCGCGGAGACCTGAGCGGTCGCCGATGACGCGGTCGACAGCACGACGTCTACATTCGGAAACGCGGCCTCGACCTCTTTCTCAGCCTGTTCCGCATGGTAGACGACTCCTCCCGTCCATCCATGCGTTGCGGCCGGAATCGACACGGCGACAATCCTCTTCTCCTGGGCCTGAGCGGTGCCCAGTGGCTGAGCCAGGACCAGGGTAGCCGTCGATAACAAGAGTCCAGCCTTGCGGATAATAGACTTCATTTTCTCCTCCTTCGAAGTCGGTGCTGTTTTCAGCGGTTGGCAGTAAAGCGGTGCGCCAGCATGGCGATGATGATGATCGCTCCCTGAACGGCGGCGACGAGGTATTCCGAGACCAAGTCCGACAGAACCATGACGTTGGCGATCACCTCGAGGATGAGGGCGCCGGCCACCGTGCCGCCAATGCGTCCGCGCCCGCCGCGGAGCAGCGTGCCCCCGATCACAACCGCGGTGATGACCTGCAGCTCCCAGAGCTGGCCGGTCGTTGGCGTCGCCGCGCCGAGGCGGGGCACATAGCAAATCGCAGCGACGGCGACGCAGAAGCCCTGGATCACGTAGGCGCCGGTGCGCACGCCGGCGACGTTGACGCCCGAAAAGCGCGCGACCTCCACATTGGATCCTGCCGACTTCAAGCGGCGGCCATACTTGGTCTTGTAGAGCAGGAAGGCGCCAGCCATGACCACCACGAAGGTGATGAGCACCGGATATGGAATACCGAAGAAGCTGCCGAAATAGACCGGTCTATAGGCTTCCCGGAGGCTGCGATCGATGGGCAGCGAGCCGCCGTCGGTCATGAAGGTGATGAAGGCGCGGAAAATGCCCATCGTGCCCAGCGTGACGATGAAGGGCTCTATTCGCCCGACGGTCACGATAAGCCCGTTGAAGAGGCCGCATAGCGCTCCGACCAGCAGCGCCACGCCCGCTCCCATCGGAATCGCCCAGGCTCCAAAGGCCGGGGCGAGATGGTTCATCGCCATGATCATGATACCGGTGACGAAGGCCATCATCGAACCCACCGACAGGTCGAGCCCGCCGGACGAGATCACGAAGGTCGCCCCGACGGCGATAATCGCAATGAAGGCGCTCCGCGTGATGACGTTGATCAGATTGGCCGACGACACGAAATTGGGGTTCACCAGCGCCCCGAACAGTACGATCACCGCAAGGGCGATGAAAGGCGCCAGATCGGCCCAACGGATGCGCGCGCCTTCGTTAGTTGGTGCGAGTGTTGCTGTCGCTACGGTCATGTTTCTCCTCCCCGACGTCCGCGCACCCACCGGTCGTGGCGGCGTAGACGACATTTTCCTCATTGATTTCATCGCCGCGTAGCTCAGCGACGATCCTCCCGGCACGCATCACCAGCACACGGTCGGCAAGACCTACGAGTTCCGGCATTTCCGACGAGATGACGATGCAGGCCTTGCCGGCGCGCACCATCCCGTCGATGAAGTCATAGATCTGGCTCTTGTTGCCGATATCGATCCCGCGCGTCGGCTCGTCGATGATGATCACCGACGGATCGGCCATCATGACCTTGGCAAGAAGTAGCTTCTGCTGGTTCCCGCCCGAAAGCTGGCTGGCTTCAAGGCGCATCGAGCGCACGCGAATGTCGTAATCAGCCACCGCCTTTCGAAGGCGGGAAAGCTCACCTTGCTTGTCCAGAAAAACACCCGGATTGATCGTATCCAGCGCCTGCAGGGTGAGGTTAGGACCGAGCTTCTCCTCCAGGAGCAGGCCTTTGCCCTTGCGGTCCTCGGTCAGGTAAACCAGTCCGGCGTCCATTAGGGTACGGACGGAGCGGCTCCCGATCTCCCGGCCGTTCAGGACGATGCTTTCAGCCTCTGACGGACGAAGGCCCATCAGGCCCTCGATCAGTTCGGTACGACCCGCCCCGACCATGCCGCCGATACCCAGCACTTCGCCGGGGCTGACGCTAAAGGAGACGGTCTGCGAGCCGTGGTCGACGGCAAGGTTGGTGACTGACAGGATCGGAGCAGCGGTCGTGGCTGACCGCTTATGCGGATAGAGCATGTCCAGCTCTCGCCCGACCATCAGTTCCGCCATTTCCCGCTGGCCGAGGCCTGCCGCGGGCCAGGTTCCGATCATGCGGCCGTCACGAAGCACGGTGATCCGGTCGGCAAGAGCCTGAACCTCATCGAGACGATGGGAGATGTAGAGCACCGCAACCCCGTGATCGCGCAAGCTGCGAACGATGTCGAGCAGCGCCGCCACTTCGTCGTTTGCGAGAACCGCAGTAGGCTCGTCGAAGATGATGACCTTTCGCTCATCGAGAAGGGCACGCGCGATCTGCACGAGCTGGCGCTGGGCGAGCGGCAGCTCACCCACACGGTCGCGCGGCCGCGCCGCTGAACCGACCCGTGCGAGGAGTTCGGCGGCACGACTGTTCATCGCCTTGTCATTGACCAGCAGACCGCGGCCGACCTCGCGACCCAAATACAGGTTTTCCGCAACGGTGAGGTCCGAAGCGAGCAGGATTTCCTGGTGCACGAGTACGATGCCGGCGTTCTCCGCCTCCACCGCATTTCGGAACTCGACCGACTTGCCCTCCAGGAGCAAGTGGCCGGCCGTTGGGACGACATGGCCGGAAAGGAGCTTCATCAGCGTCGATTTTCCGGCGCCGTTCTCACCGATAATGGCGTGAACCTCTCCAGCATGAACCTCAAGCGTGACGTCCGAAAGGACGGTAATCGGGCCGTAGGCTTTGCCAAGGCCCTCTGCCGCGAGTGCGGCAACAGCACGGTTTGGCGGCGGCGCGACCGCATTGGAAGGCAGAGCCGCGTTCATTCGAAAGCCGAAAGCAAGCGGTCGCGCGAGCGCTCGATGTGGACGCGCATGGCATCGTGTGCGGCCTGCGGATCGCGCGACCGGAAGGCAGCCAGCAGGCTCTCATGCTCTTCGAGCGCCTCCTGAGTCACCCGGATATGGAACATCAGCCGGAAGATGTGCAGATGGACATGCTGGTTCGACAGAGTGCTGCGGATCACGTCGTTTCCGGCGATTTTCAGGATCTCGTCATGGAACTGCGCATCGGCGCGGGCAAAGCGGGAGTAGCGTGTGTTACGATCGACCGGCGCCTCGCCGTGGCCCATGTCGGCGGCGGAATTCTCGAGCTGCTGGAGCGCCTCCGGAGTCATATTGGCGGCGGCAAGCCGGGCAGCTTCGGGTTCGATCAGCAGGCGAAAGGCATAGAGGTCTTCGAACTGCTTGCGCGTCCATTGCGGGGCTGCACTATAGCCGATCAGGTGCTCTTTGCGAACGAGGCCCTCGCGTTCCAGCCGGCTCAGGGCCTCGCGGATCGGCGTCTGCGAAACGCCGAGTTCGCGAGCGAGGACATCGATCGGAATGCGTGCACCAGGCGCAATATCGAGCGACATCAGCCGGTGATAGATGCTGTCGTAGACGCCTTCGACCACACTCGTCGGGCGAATACCAGCCCCCCTGCTTGCCCGCTCCGCTGCAATTGCCACTACCATTCTCCGACTGCTTATTGACATACGACGTTTTGTTGCAAATAACATATCGCATGTCAAATACAATATCGTATATGATCTGATATAGGATTAGGAAATGAGGCTGCCGCCCGCCCGCCTGAGGAATTTGAGCGTCGCTCTGCTCGAAAAGCGGGGTGTTCCTGCCGACTCCGCTCGTCTTCAGGCAAATCTCCTCTTGGAGGCCGAGCTGCGCGGATTGCCCTCCCACGGCCTGCAACGGCTGCCGTTGCTTCTTTCCCGGCTGGATAAAGGACTCGCGAACCCCACGACCCGTGGAAACGGAACCTGGCGAAGAGCCTCATTTCTGAGCGTCGACGGCGAACGCGGTCTTGGCCCAGTCGTCATGATGGACGCCATGCGCGTCACGCGAAGGATCCTTAAGGAGACAGGGCTCGCCATTGCCGCGATCCGCAACGCCAATCACATGGGAATGCTTGCCTATTATGCGGAAGCCGCCGCAAGAGACGGCCTGATCGGCATTGTCATGTCGACCAGCGAAGCGCTCGTGCACCCATTCGGCGGAACGCAGGCCCTGATCGGCACCAATCCGGTCGCGATCGGCATCCCTGCGGCTGGCCACCCTTTCGTGCTGGATCTCGCAACCAGCATCGTTTCCATGGGCAAGATCAACAACCATGCGATGCGTGGTCTGGCGATCCCGCCCGGCTGGGCAGTGGACCGAGACGGTCGCGCGACAACCGATCCGCACGCGGCACAGGCAGGGGCGATCGCGCCCTTCGGCGACGCCAAGGGATATGGTCTGGGCCTTGCGATCGAGCTTCTTGTCGCGGCGCTTGCCGGATCCAACCTTGCGCCTGATGTAAATGGAACGCTCGACGACATTCATCCCGCCAATAAAGGCGACCTTCTCATTCTGATCGATCCGTCGGCGGGCGCGGGTAGCATACCGGCACTTGCCGCTTATCTCGATCGCCTGCGCCTATCCCGCCCGCTCGACCCTACGCAACCAGTCGCCATTCCGGGAGATGGGGCACGAGCACGACGCGCTGCAGCAGCGAAGACGGGCATCGAGCTGCCGCAGCCGCTTTTCGACCACCTTACGGCTCTCGAGGCCGCCTGAACTCATCGGAGGACATACGGAATGAACCTATTCGGCACACTGAGGGCGCCGCGCGAACTGCTTTTCGGCGCCGGGCAGCGCCATGCCCTTGGCGGCATCGCCGCCAAGCTCGGCCAGCGCGCGCTGATCGTCACGGATACGCGCCTTGCCGTGGATGCCGACTTGCTTGCACTGGTGCGGCGACTCGAAGAGGCAGGGCTTGAGGTGATAGTGGACAGCTCCACCCTGCCGGACGTCCCGGTGGAATCGGCTATCGTGAGCGCTGCAGCGGCCAGAGGCTTTGCGCCGGACCTCGTCATCGGCATCGGTGGCGGGTCCTGTCTCGACATGGCGAAATGCGTCGCCCTCCTCCTTACCCACGGCGGGCGGCCACAGGACTATTACGGCGAATATGCCGTGCCGGGGCCCGTGATGCCATTGATCGCCATTCCCACCACCGCCGGCACCGGCTCGGAGGTGACGCCCGTCGCCGTGCTTTCGGATGCCGAGCGTAGCCTGAAAGTTGGCATTTCAAGTCCGCACCTGATTCCGGCGGTATCGATCTGCGACCCCGAACTCACGCTCTCCTGCCCATCCGGCCTGACTGCGATCGCCGGCGCGGACGCCCTGACGCATGCGATCGAAGCCTTCACGGCGATCCGGCGCGAGCCCGTCCCCGGCATCGCGCAGCAGCGCGTCTTCGTCGGCAAGAACGAGCTTTCCGATCACTTTGCCCTTAGCGCCATTACCCTCCTGTGGCAGGGGCTGGAGAGGGCCTGCAAGGACGGCACCGACGCCAGCGCGCGCGAAAAGGTGATGCTCGGCGCAACGCTCGCCGGTCTTGCTTTCGGGGTGGCGGGCACTGCCGCGGCCCACGCCATCCAGTACCCTGTCGGCGCGCTCACCCATACCGCGCATGGCCTCGGGGTCGCCTGTCTCATGCCCTATGTCATGACTTGGAATGAGCCGCTCATCCGCGGCGAACTCGCGCAGATCGCGCATGCGGCCGGGCTCGGCGGACCGGATGAGGTGATCCCTGCCCTCGTTTCGCTCTTCGAACGCATTGGCATTCCCGCCACGCTGCGGGACCTCGGCCTCGAGGAAGACCGGATCGACTGGGTGGCGGAACAAAGCTCGGGTATCGCACGCCTCATCCAGAACAATCCCCGCCCCCTGAACCCGCACGAGATGCGCAATCTCGTCGCCGCCGCCCATTGCGGCGACCGCTCCCGCCTGAACTGAGTCGAAAGGACCCTCCATGACGTTTCATGCCAAGTTTTCCGGCTACGCCGATCCTGCCCTGCATGCCGCGGGCCTCTACATTGGCGGCAAATGGCAAAGCGGCAGCGGAATAACCGTTCTCGACCCTTCGACCGGTAATCTGCTGGCCGAGGTCGCCGACGCCGCCATCGAGGACGCACAGCGCGCAGTCGATGCCGCGGATGCCGCTGCGGCCGGGTGGCGCGCCACTCCAGCTCGCCAGCGCTCGGAAATCCTGCGACGCTGGTATCAGCTGATGACACAGCACGCCGAGGAGCTTGCAACGCTCATCGCACTGGAAAACGGCAAGGCCCTGGCCGACGCACGCGGCGAAGTCGCTTATGCCGCCGAATTCTTCCGCTGGTACGCTGAAGAGGCGACCCGCATTCCGGGCGAATTCCGGCACACTCCCTCCGGGTCGCACAATATCCTCGTTGACCATGAGCCGATCGGCATTGCCGTCCTGATCACGCCCTGGAATTTCCCGGCCGCTATGGCGACGCGCAAGATCGGGCCCGCCCTTGCCGCCGGCTGCACGGTGATCCTGAAACCTGCCTCGGAGACGCCGTTGACAGCCTATGCCACGGCCCGTCTCGGGGAAGAGGCGGGCGTCCCGCCTGGCGTCGTCAACGTGCTGACCACAAGCAATCCAGGCGGAATAACGAATGCGATGCTCGCCGATCCGCGCGTTCGAAAGCTTTCATTCACCGGCTCGACCGGCGTTGGCCGCGTTCTACTTGCCGAAGCCGCCAAGTCGGTCGTCAGCTGCTCGATGGAGCTCGGCGGCAACGCGCCCTTCATCGTGTTCGACGACGCGCACCTCGAGGCGGCACTCGACGGTGCGATGATCGCCAAGATGCGAAACGCTGGAGAAGCCTGCACTGCCGCCAATCGTTTCTATGTCCAGGCGGGCATCCATGATGCGTTTGTCGCCGGCCTCACGGCGCGGATGAAGTCACTGAAGATCGGCCCCGGCTACGATCCCGAGACGCAATGTGGACCCATGATTACGCAAAACGCCGTCCGCAAGATCGACCGGCTCGTCTCAGAGGCACTCGCCGCGGGTGCGCGGGCAACGACCGGCGGCAAACCGCTCACGGAAAACGGGTACTTCTATCCGCCGACGGTACTCGAAAACGTCCCCGTAAACGCGTCGATCGCACGTGAGGAAATCTTCGGACCGGTCGCGCCTGTCTACAAGTTCGAAAGCGACGACGAGGCGATCCGCCTCGCAAACAATACGGAGTATGGCCTCGCCGCGTACATCTACAGCCGCGATCTCAAACGTGCGATGAAGGTCGGCAAGCGCATCGAAACCGGCATGCTCGGCATCAACAGGGGCCTGATGTCAGACCCCGCCGCTCCCTTCGGCGGCGTCAAACAGAGCGGCCTTGGCCGCGAAGGCGGCGTGACGGGCATCCTGGAATTCATGGAGCCGAAATATTTCGCAGTTGATTATTGATCGGCGGAGCAGACGATGACAGCACAGGACCTCTACCGCATTCGCGACTTCGTGCCCGATTTCGACACGATCGCCGCAGAGTTCGCCGAACGCAGCTGGGCCCTTTCGGCGCGCGCCGACGTTCGGGCAGACATACGGTACGGCTCGGGCGTGCGGGAGGTCATCGATCTCATCTTACCGGAGCGCGTGCAGGCCGGCGCGCCCCTGCATGTGTTCGTTCACGGCGGATATTGGCGCTCCGGCGAAAAGATCAACTATCGTTTCGTCGCTGCACCGGTTCTTGCGGCGGGCGGCATTGCGGCCTTGGTCGAATACGACCTGATGCCTGGCAAACGCCTGGACGTGCTGGTGGATCAGGTTCGACGATCGGTGCTCTGGCTTCAAGCCCACGCGGGGGATTTCGGCGCGGATCCTGCGCGACTGACCGTCAGCGGTCATTCGGCAGGCGCGCATCTTGCTTCCTTCCTTGCCGCGACCGGGCCCGAGGAAGCCTACCCGCCCTCCCTGCCGACGCTCCAAGGCTTGCTGCTCCTAAGCGGAATCTACGACCTGTCGGGAATACCGGACAGCTTCCTGCGACACGAAGCGGAGATGACACCGATGGAAGCGGCCGCATGGTCGCCTCTTACCAGCTCGCAGCTCCCCTGCCCGTTGCGCATCATCGCTTATGGGGCGGACGAGACGGCGCCATTCCAGAATCAGGCGGCCGGGCTATGTGAGCTGCTGCGTGCCCAGGACAAAAGTGCCGAACTGCTCCCGGTTCCCGATCTCAACCACATGAGCATCGTCCTGGACCTTGCCGACACCGACGGCGTACTCGGCCGGCAGCTTCACGATTTGGTGGCGCAACCCACGCGGTGAAACATGAAGGAGTTTTAGGGCCAAGGCGCTCGCGGCGGCAAAGGCGGGCGCCGAAGAAGTTCGCCGCTGGTGTGTTGGGCCACGTCGATGAAGGGATGCGAACCGCGGACCGGATCAAAAACTTCGCCGCAGCATAATATTATACACTCGTATAACAAATCTCTTGCCTGACGGAAGGTTCCCGATATTTTGGCGGCCGCCCCAACCGCCGCGCTCCGGCGCGGCGGACCACAGCTCCCTTCAGGATGGCAGGAAATGTCCCGAGACTCCCGCTTCGATATTCTATTCGAACCCGTCAAGATCGGCCCCGTGACGGCGCGCAACCGTTTCTATCAGGTGCCCCACTGTTCCGGCATGGGCTACCGCTATCCCAATGCGGAAGCCCATCTGCGCGGCATGAAGGCTGAAGGCGGTTGGGCCGTCGTTTCCACCCAGGAGGCGGAAATCCACCCGACATCGGACCTGACGCCAGCCAACGAAGCCCGTCTTTGGGACGACGGCGATCTGCCGGCCCTTTCCGCCGTTACGGAACGTATCCACGCCCATGGCAGCCTCGCGGCCATCCAGCTTGTGCACAACGGCCTGCACGTCGCCAACCGTTTCAGCCGGATGATCCCGCTCGCTCCCTCGCACGCCGTCAGCGACAGCCTCGATCCTGTCCAGGCGCGCGCAATGGACAAGGCAGACATCACCGACATGCGCCGCTGGTATCGCAATGCCGCGCTGCGCGCCAAAAAGGCCGGCTTCGACGTCGTCTATCTCTATGCCGGCCACGACATGAGCGTGTTGCAGCACTTCCTGTCCCGCCGCCATAACGACCGCAGCGACGAATATGGCGGCTCCTTCGAAAACCGGCTCCGCCTGTTCCGAGAGATTCTGGATGATGTGCGCGAGGCGATCGGCGACACCTGTGCGCTGGCGGTGCGCCTCGCGGTGGACGAGCTGATGGGTCCGTCCGGGATCACCTGCGAGGGGGAAGGGAAGGACATCATTTCGGCGCTCGGCGAACTTCCGGACCTTTGGGACGTCAATCTCTCCGACTGGTCGAACGATAGCCAGACGGCTCGTTTCTCCGAAGAAGGCTACCAGGAGCCCTATATCCGCTTCGTCAAATCCGTCACGACCAAGCCGGTGGTCGGCGTCGGCCGCTATACGTCGCCGGACAGCATGGTACGGGTTGTAAAACAGGGCATTTTGGACTTCATCGGAGCCGCGCGCCCGTCGATCGCCGATCCCTTCCTGCCGAAGAAGATCGAGGAAGGGCGCATCGATGACATCCGCGAATGCATCGGCTGCAACATCTGCACCTCCGGCGACAATACCAACGTACCGATGCGCTGCACGCAGAACCCGACAGTTGGCGAGGAATGGCGCAAGGGCTGGCATCCGGAGACCATCGCAAGATCCGAAGCTCCCGAACCCGCCCTCATTATCGGTGGCGGACCGGCGGGCCTGGAAGCGGCACGGGCGCTTGCCCAGCGCGGCGTCGATGTCATGCTGGCGGAAGGCGGCGGCGAATGGGGCGGTCGCGTTGCGCGCGAATGTCGCTTACCCGGTCTTGCGACCTGGGGCCGCGTGCGCGACTGGCGCATCGGCCAACTCAGCACCCGCGTCAATGCAGAGCTTTACCTGCACAGTCCGCTTTCGGCCGCCGACATATTGCAATACGGCATCCCCCATGTGGCGATCGCGACCGGAGCGAGCTGGCGGACGGACGGCGTTGGCCGCACCCACCGGATGGCGCTCGATTTTCTGTCGGAAGGCATCCTCGTCTCTCCCGACGCCATTCTTTCCGAGGGCGCCGAGGCAGTGCCGTCGGACGGTCCCGTCGTCGTCTTCGACGACGATTGCTTCTACATGGGCAGCGTGCTCGCCGAACTGCTCGCCAGGAGGGGGCGCACGGTTACCTTCGTAACGCCCGAATCCCAGGTCTCGCCCTGGAGCAGGAACACGCTGGAGCAGGCACGTATCCAGAAGCGCCTCATCGGTCTCTGCGTCGAGATCGTCACGGCCATGGCGCTCGCCGGTCGAACGAAAGACCAGCTGGAACTATCCTGCGTCTACAGCGGCAGGTCCCGCCCGGTTGATTGCGCCACTCTCGTCCCGGTCACCGCCCGCCTGCCGGACGAAACGCTGTGGCTGGAACTCAAAGCACGCGAAGCCGAGTGGGCCGATGCCGGCATCAAGACCATCACCCGCCTCGGCGACTGCCTCGCGCCAGGCCTGATCGCCGCCGCCGTCTATTCCGGCCATCAATATGCCCGGACCTATCAGGAACAGGTCGACAAAGATCGGGTCCCATTCATGCGGGAAGATATTGCAAGGCTTTATGGTCTTCGCTCGGGGTAGAGCAATTCCAGGAAAAGTGCGCAGCGGTTTTCCATCCGGAGTTGCGGCAAAACAAAGGGGTAGAGCGTTTCCGCAATTCGGAGAAAAGCGGAAATGCTCTAGGATCGTTTTGCGCCGGGATCCTCCGCCCCACCGAATCGATTGGGCACGCTGGACCGCGATGGTAAACTATCTTCGCGCTCTGTATCTGTCGAAAGCCGTCAGCCGCTGCGTCGGAGGATCTGCCTCGTCCCAGCGATAGATCTCCTTCCGAAGGAAGCCGAGTTCAGCCTCGAGCTCCTCCTCGGCGACCTCTATCCACCAGGATTTTGGGCGGCCGTCGCTGCCATCGGACCAGCGGTACCCGCGAGCCTTCAGCACGTCCTTCAGGTCGAACGGCGCATTCTCCGCGAAAATCCTCACCCGTGAACGCTGGCTCGCTTTGTAAAGTTCGGCGAACGGCGGCAGTGCGGCGCCACCACTGGACTGTTCCAGGACCCCGAGGAGAGCAAAGCAGTCATCTACAGCCCGATGCCCGTCGTGGAAATATCCGCTCTGACCGATCAGATAGCCGAGCTTCGTGCCTTCAAAGCCGCGGCCACTCCAATCGATTTCGGAGACGGAGCACGCCCAGGCCTTGCGGACAAACACATCCGAAAACGCTTCGCAAAACGGCCGATCGAAGCCGGCATTGTGGGCGATGATGAGATCCGCAGGCCCAACGATTGCTTGGACTGCAGCAATATCGATTGACTGGCCGGCGACCATGGCATCGGTGATACCCGTCAACCGGGTGATGTCGGGTGGAATGGCAATTGTCGGCTGCTGCAAACCGCCATAAACAGCTACCACATCGCCGATCTCGCCCTCCTCGTTGTAGGTGAACGAGACAAGCCCGATCTCGATGATCTCGCATTTACGGGCATCGAGCCCGGTCGTCTCAGTGTCGAGGATGACGCCCCTCAGGGGAAAACCGGGCCTCACCTCGGATGCGACCGTGCGAGCTTCAAGCTTTCGCAAGATCCTGTAGCGACCCGTCGCCTTCAACGCGGCAAGCATCTCGGTTTCGGAGAAGGATGTCGACGTCTGCCGCCGGGCACGGCTTGCCTCGGCTCTCGCGGCTGCTGGTCGCACATCTCGGGCAAACATGTCGAGCTGAGAGGTCATCCGATCCCCATCGTTAAGGTGCGTCAACTCTAAAGCGCCGGTTGCCCTATGAACACCTCCCCATGCTCATACCCACCGATAATGCGATGGAGCACCCCACATGCGCTATTTTCAGCGCGTCGGCAACAATCAGGCCGGGACGGCCGTTTTTGCCTGCATATCCTGCTGCGGCCACCGCTGCAGTGCTTCCCGTCCAGCCGCCGTCAAGCCGTAGACACCTCTGTCGAGCCGTTCAAACCAGCCATAGACATTCGCAAGCAGTATCTTCCCGGCATCCGGTACGCTGGATCTGATTTCACGCACGCGCAGCGGGCCTGATGTCAGGGCCAGCGCACAGCCGAGCGCCTGCTGGCGGTACGCCGTCATGACAGGCGCGCGTGTGCTCCCGCCTATTGCGGGATCGCCGCGTCGCCTCCGGTGTTCGCGCATGAGCTTCGAACGCCGTTTCGGATTGGTTCGCGGCATCGGCGTCACGGAGCCGACGATCACGCTGACGTCGCCGGCGTCGGAAATGCCGAGCATGCCGACCCCGAGCCTGCGACAGAGATCGCGGTAGCGTTTGTCGGCCTCCCGACCCTTTCCCTTGGCCGAAACTCGCGCCGCGATCCAGACCTCGTCCGCGACAGCGGCGCGATCTACGGCCTGCAGTATGAGCTCCAGATTGAAGCGCAGCTTCAGCTCGCAGATCACGACCACGGGCGGATCGTCGTCGCTCAGGCCGACGAGATCGCAGCCGTCAACCTCGCCCTTGACGACGTAACCTGCCTTTTCGAGAAAGCCTTTGACGGGGAGATAAAGCGACGTTTCCATGTGCCTGCAGGTTTAAGCGAAGAATCGCTGTGTAAACTATCTCGATCCGCCCGTAGGAGACAATCGTCCTACGGAATCGATAAAAGCCCACGGCCGGTCGACCGTGGGCTTCCTGGAAGGCATAGAGCATGGCCACGTTCCGTGACCTAGCCAGTTCTTTTGTTTACTTGCGGATCTCTTCCAGCTTGGCGAGAATGGCGTCTACCACCTCGGCACCGATCTCAGCCTTGTGCTTTTCATAGACGACCATGGACTTCTCGCGGATGCGAGCCTGTTCTTCAGCAGACAGGGTGTTCACTTCGAGACCAGCTTCCTTGATTTTCTCCAGCGACTTCTTGTTGAGGTCCTGGATGACCTTACGCTCCTCGTCGCGACCGACGACTGCGCATTCACGCAGTGCTGCCTGCTCTTCCGGCGTATAGCTGTCGAAGATCGGCTTCGAGAACAGGAAGAGGAAGGGCGTGTAAGCGTGGTTCGTCTCGGTCACGTACTTCTGCACTTCGAAGAACTTCGACGTATCGATCGTCACATAGGGGTTTTCCTGCGCGTCGATCGCCTTGGTTTCGAGTGCCGAGAAGACTTCGCCGAAAGCCATCGGAGTGGCGTTGGCGCCGAGGTTCTGGAAGGTGTCGAGGAAGATGTTGTTCTGCATCACGCGAACCTTCATTCCTTCGAAGTCTTCCCACTTGGTGACCGGACGAACCGAGTTCGACAGGTTACGGAAGCCGTTTTCCCAATAGGCGAGATTGACCAGGCCGGCAGCTTCCAGCTTCTCGTTCATCATGTCGCCGAAATCGCCATCGAGCACCGTGTAGGCTTCCTGAGCGTTGGCGAAGAGGAACGGCAGGTCGAATACGCCGAGTGCCGGGATGATGCCGACGAGCGGCGAGGACGACGTGACGACGGCCTCCTGTACGCCGGAGCGCAGGGCCTGCGTCGCCTGAAGGTCGCCGCCAAGCGCGCCGCCCCAGAAAGCGGTGAGCTTTAGCTTGCCACCGGATTTCTGATCGAGACAGGCCTGCATCGCCTTGATGCCGTTACCGACCGGATGGTCTTCGTTGATGCCGTTCGACACGCGGATGTTGCGGTCGTTGAACTCGGCGAAAGCCGGCGCCGCGGCCGAATAACCGAAAGCGATGGCAGTCGTGGCAAGAAGCAGTTTTCTCACGGGGTATCCTCCCTTGGATTTGTTGGTGAGGGGTTGCGGGTTAAAGCCCTTCTAATGCAGCCAGCGTGCGGGCACGATGACGATGTCCGGAAACAGGACCAGAAGGAAAAGCACGAGAATCTGGGCCACCAGGAATGGTGTCACGCCGACAATTACCTTCCCAAGCGGAACCCGGCCGACGCCGCTGACGACGTTCAGTACGACGCCGACAGGGGGGGTCAGCAGCCCTATGCAGGTATTCATGATGAACAGGACACCGAAATAGACAGGATCGATTCCGGCTTGCTTGATAATCGGCATGAGCACTGGCGTCAGGATCAGGATCGTGGGCGTAAGGTCGAGTGCTGTGCCCACCACCAATACGACCAGCATGATGACGAACATCAGAAGCGTCGGGCGGTCGATCAGCGGAGAGATGAAGCCGGTGATTTCCGCTGGTATATTCGCTGCAGTTATCAGCCACGAGGAAACAAGCGCAGCGCAAACGAGGAACATGATCACAGCGGTGGTCTTCGCCGCCTGGAGGATGACACCCGGCAGGTCACGCGGCTTGAGTTCTCGATAAATGACCATGCCGACGAAGAGTGCATAGACTGCGGCGACCACAGCGGCTTCGGTCGGCGTCACGACACCGGCCTTGATGCCGCCGAGGATGATCACCGGCATGCCAAGAGCCCAAAGCGCCCGCCCGGTGGCGCCGACCCGCTCCTTCATCGGCGTGCGTGGAAGCGGCTGGATATCATCCTTCCGCACGACCAGCAGCCACGTTGCGACAAGGGCAATACCCATGATGAGGCCGGGCACGATGCCTGCCATGAAGAGCTGCGTAATCGAGACGTTTGCCGCCACCCCGAACACAATGAAGGCCATGGATGGCGGAATTACGGGGGCGATGATACCACCCGCAGCGATAAGGCCCGCGGACCGGGGAACGTTGTAGCCAGCCTTCGCCATCATCGGGATCAGGATTGCCGCAAGTGCCGCGGTGTCGGCTGCCGCCGAACCCGAGATACTTGCCATGATCACGGCCGCCATGATGGCAACGATGCCGAGGCCGCCGCGTATATGACCGACACAGGCGATTGCGAAATCGATGATGCGACGCGACAGTCCGCCGGCATTCATCAACTCACCGGCTAAAATGAAGAACGGAATGGCGAGGAGCGTGAAGGTATCGGCGCCCGCGATCATGTTTTGAGCGATGATCTGGGTATTGAACATGCCCATGTACCACATGAGTATGACGCCGCAGAACATCAGCGAGAAGGCAACCGGCACGCCGATTGCCATGGCGCCAAGCAGCGAAACGATGAAGACGACAAGGGTCATTAAGTGCGCTCCGCCAGCTGCTCGAGAGACATGTTTTCACCGGCGAAGGCGGCGATTTCTTCTTCCGTGACGCGCCCCGTCAGCAAGCGGAAAAGGCGCTCGAGCGCGATCAGGACCACGCCCGCTCCGGTGAAGAACCCGATCCCGTAGACCCACAGCATCGAGATGCCGGTGACCGGTGCGGCCATCGAGGCGTTGATCGGCGACTGCTTCCAGGTGCCCCAGAAGAAGATCGCCGAGACGGCGATGACGACGATATTGGAGAGGATCATACAGATGATGCGGCCCTTGCGGCCGAACAACGTGACCAAGGTCTCGACCCCGACATGCGAATTTTCGCGGAAGGTGACAACCGCACCGATGAAGGTGAGCCACACGAAGAAATACCGCGACATCTCGTCTGACACGTTGATGCCGGAGTTGAAGCCGTAGCGCATCACGACGTTCAGGAACACCATCACGGCCATGCCTGCGAGCAGCACGATCAAGAGCAGCTCGAGCAGTTTGTAGAAAGTATCGATCGCTTTTTGCATCTATCCCTCCCGTTTCGCCTACAAGAGCCCACGCTCGGCCAGGTTTTTCATCAGAGCGCCGAGGCCGAAGCTCCATTTCGGGCAGCGGTCGCTATGATCGACCCAATTTACGAGGCGTCCGAGGCGCGGCGTCGAGATCTCGACCCGGTCTCCAATTTCATGCGTGAAGCCGAGCCCGGTGCCCCTACGGTCCTTGACTGGCGCAAACATCGTTCCGAGGAAGAAGACCACGCCATCCGGATACTGGTGGTTGTCGTTGAGAAGCTGCGAGACGAGGTCTTCCGGGCTGCGGCTGATCGCCGACATCGGGCTGATGCCGGTCATCCTGAAACCTTCTTTGCCGTCGACGACGAGCGAGACTTCCGCCTGCTTCACGTCCTCGATCGTGAAAGCACCGTCGAAGAGCCGGATGAACGGGCCGATCGAGCATGACGCATTATTGTCCTTCGCCTTGCTGAGAAGCAGTGCGGAGCGGCCTTCGAAGTCCCGAAGATTGACGTCGTTGCCGAGCGTCGCACCGACGATCTTGCCCTTCGACGTGACGGCCAGCACCACTTCCGGCTCCGGATTGTTCCAGTCGGATTTGGGATGGATGCCGATATAGGCACCACAACCGACCGAAGACATGGGCTGCGCCTTGGTGAAGATTTCAGCATCCGGACCGATGCCCACTTCGAGGTACTGCGACCAAAGACCGAGCTCCTGGAGCAGCTTCTTGACCTCGGCCGCCTTGTCGGAGCCGGCGACGAGGCCTTTGAGATTGTCGCCGAGGACGGGGGCCAGCCGGCCGCGAATTTCCTGCGCGCGCAGCGGATCGCCCTTGGCCTGCTCCTCGATCACGCGCTCCAGCATGCTGTCCGCAAAGGTGACGCCGGCCGCCTTGACGGCCTGCAGATCGGCAGGCGCCAGAAGATCGCCCGCCTCGCCACGGAGGAATGCATCGAGAGAGCCGAGACTTGCAAAGCGCGACGGGTCGCGCAAAGCGTCGACAAGGCCGTCGATCTCAAGAAGCGCGGAAATCGTTGCCGCGAGCGGGGTCAGGTCGAAGACCTCTCCTTCCGAGATCAGGACCGGGCAAGGTCCGCCGGCGGTTTTGGACCAGACGCGCCCGACGAGCATCGCGCTGGATGCATCCGCGGGTTGGATTGATTCGGCGCTTAGTGCCTGTTCGAAACTCACGAGAAATCCTCCGCTCATCTCGTACCTCGAAGGTACGGGTCCTCTATTGTCAGGATGTCTGACAACGAGATGACCTGCTTCTAGTATGACTTTTTGGCCATGTCTAGGCCGTCGGTAAGTAAAGTCTGATACGCCACCAAGACCTCACAGGCTGCGCCGTCCGACCCGAAAATTCAGGACGAGAAGCTTTCGATCGTCAGGTCCAGGCGGGCCGCCGCCCCGTTCAGATGATGGCGCATCGCCTCCTCGGCCTTGACCGGATCTCGCGCCGCCACGCCATTTCGGATGGAGACATGTTCCGCAATCGTGACTTCGACGATCTCCTCCAGTATTGCAGCGGCGCGTGCCGCGTTGATCGCCAGGCTGATCCGCTCCGCGATGAATCCGATGAAAAGCAGGAAATATTCGTTATGGGTGGCCGCCGCAATCGCGCGATGAAAAGCGAGGTCGGCGACGATCCCCTGCTCCGTCCATTTTTCCGCGCCGGTCATATGCTGCAACGCCTCGTCGATCTTGCCCAAATCCTGCGGTGTATGATGGATCGCCGCAAGTCGAGCCGCCTCCACCTCAAGCGGAATACGGAGTTGAAACAAATCACGGAAACTTCCGCGATTAGCGAGATCTCCCTGCTCTATCCGGAGCGATTGCCGTCGCTCGATTTCCGTGGCGAAGGCGCCGACGCCCTGGCGGGTTTCCACCAGGCCTTCATTTCGCAATTGAGCTATAGCCTCCCGCACCACCGAGCGGCTGACCCCGAAGGTCGTGGCGAGCAGATGCTCCGTCGGTAGTTTCTCTCCGGGGGCGATACGTCCTTCGGTGATCTCCCTGCCGATCTTCGCCGCGATGCGCGCGGGCAAATGCTCGCTCCTGCTGATCTGGCCGAAATCCATTGTCGCCAAGATTGCACTCCCTTTTAGAATCTCAGTTGACAACCAGGATTCATGATCATTTCCGGGTCAACGGCATGCTTGAGCGCCGTCAACAGTTTTCGGCGGGTCGCGGGCAGCCTGGCGTCGAAATCCGGTCGCTTCAAGCGCCCAATGCCGTGCTCGGCGCTGATGCTTCCGGTATAGCGATCGAGCACCTCGTTCACGACCGTCTTGGCCCTGTAGATCAATTGGATCCGCTCCTCGGGCGTACTGCCGGCCGGCGGCAGGACGTTAAGATGCACATTGCCGTCGCCGACATGGCCATAGGAAACGCTGACGGCGCCCGGAAGCGCCTCGGAGACTGCCTTTTCCGCCTCCTCTACGAAGGAGGCCAGCTGTGAGAGCGGTACGGAGATATCGGTGCGCATATGAGTGCCGCGTTTCGCCTGACCTTCGTTCATGCCCTCGCGGATCAACCAAAGATTGCGCGCCTGCGTCTGCGAGGCGGCGATCGTTCCGTCAAGGACCAGCCCTTCCTCCATCACACCTTCAAGGAAGCGCTGCATCAGATCGTCGACATCGACGAGGCCGGAGCCGGAAATCTCCATCAGCACATAGGCCGGATATTCCGCCGAGATCGGGATCGGCAGATCGGGCATCGCCTCCTGCGCCAGGGTGAAGGCGAGCGGCGGCATGAATTCGAAAGCCGACATCAGGTCGCAGCAGTCCCGACGCGCCCGGCGATAGAGCTTGATGGCATCTTCCAGGGAGGCAAGACCGAGCAGCGCCGTGGCTACGTGGTCGGGATAGGGCGTCAGCTTGACGGAGACGGCGGTGATGATGCCGAGCGTGCCTTCTGCACCGATGAACAGCTGCTTCAGGTCGATGCCGCGATTGTCCTTTCTCAACGTCGACAGGCCTTCGAGGATGCTGCCGTCCGGGAGGACCACTTCAAGGCCCAGCACCAGTTCGCGGGTCATGCCGTAGCGGAGCACATTGACGCCGCCGGCATTCGTCGAAACATTTCCCCCGATCTGACAGCTTCCCTGCGCGCCGAGCGCAAGCGGAAAGAACATGCCCATCTTCGCTATCGCGTCCTTGAGCTCGGACAGGATGCAGCCGGACTCGACAACCGCCGAAAAATCGGCCGGATCGATCTTGCGGATGCGGTTCATGCGGGAGAGAGAAAGCACGACCTGCCTCTCCGGAGCATCGGGGATCGCGCCGAGCACGAGGCCGGTATTGCCGCCCTGCGGCACGATCGAAAGCCCAAGTTCCCGGCAGGCTTTCACGGCCGCCGCCACCTGCTGCGTCGAGCGCGGGCGAATCACCGCCACGGTGCCGCTGGTTACGTCGCCATGCCAGTCGCGGCAGAAACGGAGCAATTCCTCCGTTTCGCTCAGCACGATATCTTCACCAAGCATCTGACGTAGCGCCAGGCGCTGTTCCGCAGGGCCTTTCGCATCCTCTATCGTGCCTGCGCTCGTCATGCTGCTTGCCCCTCCTCGCGCGCCTCTCAGAAAGCGCCCGCCATGCCTGCACGCGACCGAGAATCTTTCGCTCGAACCGCCACTATCCTGTTTTCAATCGGACCATATAAGGTTATCAGACAACCGTACAAGACAAAATTTCGACCCGCATGAAGACCTGATCGCATGCGGCCTCACTCAAGGAGGAGACATTCATGCATATCCTGATCATCGGCGCTGCCGGCATGGTCGGCCGCAAGCTCACGCAGCGGCTCGTCAAGGACGGCACTCTCGGCGGAAACCGGGTGGAGAAGCTGACGCTCGTGGACGTAGTGGCGCCGGAAAGGCCGCAGGGCTTTGCCGGAACGGCCGTTGCACGCGAAGGCGACCTTTCCGCTTCCGGCGAAGCCGAGAAGCTCGTCGAGGGGCGCCCGGATGTCATCTTCCATCTGGCGGCAATCGTCTCCGGTGAAGCCGAACTGGATTTCGACAAGGGCTACCGGATCAATCTCGACGGCACGCGCTATCTCTTCGATGCGATCCGCCTTGCTCACGATCAGGACGGCTACAAGCCTCGCCTTGTCTTCACCTCATCGATCGCCGTGGTCGGAGCGCCGCTCCCCTTCCCCATCCCGGACGATTATCATCTTACTCCGCTTACGAGCTACGGCACCCAGAAAGCGATCTGCGAGCTGCTGCTCTCCGACTACAGCCGCCGCGGCTTCTTCGATGGCATCGGCATCCGCCTGCCGACGATCTGCATCCGCCCCGGCAAGCCCAACAAGGCGGCTTCCGGCTTCTTCTCCAATATCCTGCGCGAGCCGCTGGTCGGCCAGGAAGCCGTGCTGCCTGTTTCGGAGGATGTCCGCCACTGGCACACCTCGCCGCGCTCGGCGGTCGGCTTCCTCATCCATGGCGCGACCATCGACCTTGAAAAAGTTGGCCCGCGTCGCAACCTTTCCATGCCGGGTCTCAGTGCCACCGTGGGCGAGCAGATCGAAGCGCTGCGCCGCGTTGCCGGCGAAAAGGCCGTGCAGCTGATCCGCCGCGAACCCGACGAGATGATCATGAAGATGGTCGCCGGCTGGGCGCCGGGCTTCGAGGCCAAACGCGCCACCGAACTTGGCTTCACTGCCGAAAAGAGCTTCGACGAGATCATCCGCGTTCACATCGAGGATGAACTGGGAGGGAAGCTGTGAGCGGGAAGACGAAGATTGCCTTTCTCGGCACGGGCTTGATGGGGGCACCGATGGCGCGGCGCCTGCTCGGTGCCGGTTTTTCGGTTACGGTGTGGAACCGTGACGCCGCCAAAGCCGAGCCGCTGGTCGCCGACGGTGCTGACATCGCTGCCTCGCCGGCCGATGCTGTTGCCGGCGCAGCTATCGTCTTCACCATGCTGACCAACGGCCAGGCCGTATCCGAGGTCCTGTTCGAGCGCGGCGTCGCCGATAGCCTGGCGGAAGGTACGATCGTGGTGGATTGCAGCTCCATAGCCCCGCAGATCGCCCGCGAACATGCGCGCAGATTGGCGGAAAAAGGCATCCGTCACCTCGACGCACCGGTTTCAGGCGGCGTGGTGGGCGCGGCCGCCGGTACGCTCGCCATCATGGCCGGCGGCGATGGCACCGCGGTCGAAAGCCTGAAGGAAGTTTTCGCGTGTCTCGGTCGCGTGACCCATGTGGGCCCGAGCGGTGCCGGCCAGGTCTGCAAGCTCGCCAACCAGCAGATCGTCGCCGTCACCATCGGCGCGGTGGCCGAAGCCATGGTTCTGGTGGAAGCCGGCGGTGCCTCGCGCGCGGCCTTTCGAGACGCAATCCGCGGCGGCTTTGCCGAAAGCCGGATCCTTGAACTGCACGGCGCCCGTATGGTGGAGCGCAACTTCGCCCCCGGCGGCGCATCGAACAACCAGCTGAAGGATCTGAACGCCGTCATGGCCATGGCGGATGAACTCTCCCTCGAGCTTCCCCTGACCAGGCAAGTGCGGCAGGAATTTGCCGATTTCGTTGAGTCCGGCGGCGGCGAACAGGACCACAGCGGACTGCTTCTGCAACTCGAAAAGCTCAACCCAAGGAATTAGGTCCCGCCATGACTGACAAACCCCAGCGCCGCCTGCGCTCACAGGACTGGTTCGACAATCCGGACCATATCGATCTGACGGCGCTCTATCTGGAGCGCTTCATGAACTACGGCGTGACGCCGGAGGAATTGCGTTGCGGCAAGCCCATCATCGGCATTGCCCAAAGCGGCAGCGATCTCACTCCATGCAATCGGGTGCATATGGATCTGGCGAAGCGCGTGCGCGACGGCATCCGCGATGCCGGGGGCATTCCGATCGAGTTCCCGACGCATCCGATTTTCGAGAACTGCAAGCGCCCGACGGCCGCCCTCGATCGCAACCTCGCCTATCTCGGCCTCGTTGAAATTCTCTACGGCTATCCGCTGGATGGCGTGGTGCTGACCACCGGCTGCGACAAGACCACTCCCTCAGCCCTGATGGCGGCCTCCACGGTCGACATTCCGGCGATCGTGCTCTCCGGCGGCCCCATGCTCGACGGCTGGCACGAAGGCGATCTCGTCGGCTCCGGCACGGTGATCTGGCGCATGCGCCGCAAGCTCGCGGCAGGCGAGATCGACCGCGAGGAGTTCATGCAGGCAGCACTCGATTCGGCTCCCTCCGTCGGCCATTGCAACACGATGGGCACGGCTTCGACAATGAACGCGATGGCCGAAGCGCTCGGCATGTCGCTCACCGGTTGCGGCGCCATCCCCGCTGCCTATCGCGAGCGTGGGCAGATGGCCTATCGTACCGGACGCCGCGCCGTGGAACTCGTTTTCGAGGACCTGAAACCCTCCGACATCCTGACCCGGGAAGCCTTTCTCAATGCCATCCGCGTCAACTCGGCGATCGGCGGATCGACCAACGCCCAGCCGCATCTTGCGGCCATGGCGAAGCATGCCGGCGTCGAGCTTTACCCGGACGACTGGCAGGTCCATGGTTTCGATATCCCGCTGCTCGCCAACATCCAGCCGGCGGGCGCCTATCTCGGCGAACGCTATCACCGCGCGGGCGGCACCCCCGCCATCATGTGGGAGCTCCTGAAGGCCGGAAAGCTCGACGGCGGCTGTCGCACCGTCACGGGAAGGACGGTGGCCGAGAACCTCGAAGGGCGCGAACCCACGGATCGCGAAGTTATTCGCCCCTTCGACGAGCCCCTCAAGGAAAAGGCAGGCTTCCTGGTGCTGAAGGGCAATCTCTTCGACTGCGCCATCATGAAGATGAGTGTCGTCTCCGACGATTTCAGGAAGCGCTACCTTCAGGAACCGGGCCGCGAGGGCGTTTTCGAGGGCAAGGCCGTGGTCTTCGACGGCTCGGAGGACTACCACAAGCGCATCAACGACCCTGAACTCGACATCGACGAGAACACCATTCTGGTGATCCGCGGCGCCGGCCCGCTCGGCTGGCCGGGGTCGGCGGAAGTCGTGAACATGCAGCCGCCGGATCATCTCTTGAAACGCGGCATCAGGAGCCTGCCCACCATCGGTGACGGACGTCAATCCGGCACGGCCGACAGTCCCTCCATCCTGAACGCCTCGCCGGAGAGTGCGGCTGGCGGCGGTCTCGCCTGGCTGCGCAGCGGTGATGTGATCCGCATCGATTTCAACCTGGGTCGCTGCGACATGCTGGTTTCCGACGAGGATATCGAAAGACGCAAGGCGGACGGCATTCCCGCCGTGCCGGCCGATGCCACGCCCTGGCAGCGCATCTACCGCAAGTCCGTCACCCAGCTTTCCGACGGCGCGGTGCTCGAAGGCGCAGCAGACTTCCGGCAGATCGCCAAGAATATGCCCCGCCACAATCACTAGAGCACTTGCAGGAAAAATGTGTAACGGTTTTCCGTCTGGAAGTGCGTTGGATCAAATGCTCAAGCGCAATTCCAGGAAGCGTTCGTAGCTTCCAAATCCCTGATGATGGAAGGGCGGCTCCGGCCGCCCTTTTGTATTCAGCGGGCAGCTGCCACCCGGGGCATGAAAGTGCGGCTGCGCGGAAATCATCACCCACCGCCGACAAACCCGCCATTTATCCAAGTTCGTCCACGCCCCCCGAATCACAAGCGCTTGAAACGGCTTCGACACCGGAGCGGCCGTCGCGGCTCCACGCGCGAGTTGCACCCTCTCGACGATTTTCGCGTCGGTGGGATCGTCTGCGTCGGAAACGCGTTCCCCCTCCTGAACGTTTGAGCGCCAAGTGTATATTTTCTTGAATGAAAGGAATTCGGCATGAGCCGTCTCGTCATTGTTTCCAATCGTGTGCCCGTCCCTGACAAGGGAGGCATTGCGCCTGCCGGTGGGCTGGCGGTCGCGCTGAAAGTCGCCCTTGAAGAGCATGGCGGCATCTGGATGGGCTGGTCGGGACGATCGAGCGGAGAGAACGAGCCGGAGCCGCTTGCTCAGTTGCACCAGGGCAATATCACCTATGCGCTCACGGACCTGACTGATACCGACGTCGGAGAATATTACCACGGCTTCGCCAACCGGGTTCTTTGGCCGATCTGCCACTACCGGCTTGATCTTGCCGAATACGGTCGCAAGGAGATGGCCGGGTATTTCCGCGTCAACCGCTTCTTCGCCCATCGGCTGGCGCCGCTCGTCAGGCCCGATGACGTGATCTGGGTGCACGACTACCATTTGATCCCTCTCGCCGCAGAACTCCGTCAAATGGGCTTGAAGAACCGGATCGGCTTCTTTCTCCACATTCCCTGGCCGCCTGCCGACGTACTCTTCACGATGCCCGTTCACGAGGAGATCATGCGCGGCCTGTCGCACTACGATGTCGTCGGTTTCCAGACCGATCATGATCTTGAGAACTTCGCCGGCTGCCTCAGGCGGGAAGGCATTGGCGATGAACTCGGTGGAGGCCGCTTCAGTGCCTATGGCCGCGTATTCAAGGGCGGCATCTATGCAATCGGCATAGAGACTGCGGCCTTTGCCGAATTTGCCAAAAAGGCATTGACCAACAAGACCGTCAGGAAAGCGCGTGAAAGCATCGAGCACCGGAGCCTGATCATCGGTGTCGATCGCCTTGATTACTCAAAAGGGATCACGCAGCGCATCGACGCGTTCGAGCGCTTCATCTTGGCCAATCCGGCCCAGCAGGGGCGCGTCACCTATCTGCAGATCACGCCGAAGTCGCGGTCCGAAGTGCCGGAATACGAAGCCATGCAGCGAACTGTGGCCGAACAGGCCGGCAGGGTGAACGGCGCGCTCGGCGCTGTTGATTGGGTGCCCATACGCTATATCAACCGTTCGGTAGGCCGGCATATTCTTGCAGGGCTTTACCGGCTTGGCAAAGTCGGCCTGGTGACGCCGCTTCGAGACGGGATGAACCTGGTTGCGAAGGAATATGTGGCCGCGCAGGACCCGGACGATCCGGGCGTGCTCGTGCTTTCGCGTTTCGCCGGGGCCGCCCGCGATCTAAGAGGCGCCCTGCTGGTCAATCCCTATGATATTGAGGGTACCGCAAACGCTATGGCGCGCGCGCTCAGCATGCCGCTCGAAGAGCGGAAGGATCGCTGGAAGACTATGATGGATCACTTGCTGGAACACGACGTCTCGCGCTGGTGCCGGGATTTTCTCAATGATCTGGCGACATCACCGGATCCGTCGGGTTAGATTGCTGGCTGCCTGCCAGCATCATGCGGCACTGGGACCTGGATCATCATCATGTGGAATGGCCGCTTTCCTGGGCCGCGGCCGGAAATTGACCACTTGCGGAGCGTGGTCGATCAGTTGCACGGGTTCGGTGCTCGTCTGTTTCAGGCGAGCCTCTGACTCGGGTTGAAAGACGATTCGCTCGACCGCCAGGGTTTCAGGCCAGCCGTGCTCTCCGAGGATCTCGGTCCTCTCGCCGACGGCCAGCCCAAGCAGCGCCAAACCGCGCATCGTCCGCACGGAGATGGCGGAGTTGGCAGGTCTACCCGCGGCGTTGCGGACCAGAAGATGTGGTCCGGTGCGCACGCCGTTGACGGTGTAGCCCACCTGCGTGTCCAGAGTGACTACATTCTCAGGTATGTCTTCGCGGAAAAACACGCTGGCATAGTTCAACTTCTCGCGCAGTAGGATCGTGAAGGATTCCGTGTGGCCGGTTTCGTCCAGCATGGACATCAGGATGTTCAGGTCTCCTGCAGTCAGTTGGCAGAAAGCTTCTCTCGACATGGCGCATCTCTCCAGCTTCCGTCGGGTCATGGACCTGCCCTCTCGAGCAAGTATGGGGCACGAACGGCCGCGACCATCACAGTCGGCCTTTGCTCGTGCTGACGAGACAGGAACTCCCTGCGCCGACCGCGAGCGGTTCGGCACAGGGCTACGAGCCTGCGGTGAGGCGACCTCCTCTGGCTTTCCGCTTTCTGCTATCGAGCAAATGCATGGGGTCCTCGGCGGAGACTGTCTGGGTTCGGCGAAGCATCAAAGGGCGAGTTCGTCCTTCACGTCGTCCTCGACCCGAACGACCATCAGATGGTTTCTCTGCCCATCTCGAGAGAACCACTCGACCGCCTGTCCGGGCCGAAGACCCAGGAGCGCCACTCCGACCGGCGTGAGGACGGAAATCCTTCCCTTCTCGGCATCGACGTCATCGGGGTAGACGAGAGAGAAGGTCCGGCAGGGGCCGTCCTCGACCTCGCAAGTGACGATAGACCCTATCTTGACGACATCGGGCGGCACCTGGTCGTCTGGCAGAACACAGGGGCGCTCCAGCTTTTCGATCAATTCAGCGGCGATGTCGAAGTCCCTCCACAAGGCCTAGTAGGCAAGGCGGCTAAGCAGACGGTAGTCCGTCGCTCCAATGAAAGGCAGGGGCAGATTCGAGGAGACCATGATGCTGGACATCGTTCGCAATACCTCCGGAACAGGCACGGGATTTCCGCGTGCATGCAGTTGAAATATTCGGGAAGATTGTCGCGCATGTCAGCGAGAATTTGTGCTGAACGCGTTCACCCAGGATCCGGCGGGCGACGAGGCCGGATCCGGGTTACGATCCTGCGATCAGGCGAATCCCAAGAGCGTTAAGCGGATATATGTCGCGGTTGGTCAACATGGCCGCATGATCGCCCGCGGTATCGGGGAAGTCAAGTCGCCCGGGTCAGTGCCGCTAGTGCGGAAGCACCGCGGCACGCACCCCGAACGGCTTGATCGCCTCCGGCGCGCTCAGATCACGCCGAGGGCATCCATTGCCTCGGCCACTCTGACGAAGCCCGCTATGTTGGCTCCGAGAACATAGTCTCCAGGGGTGCCATACTCCTCTGCGGTCTCGGCGCAACGGTCGTGAATCGCCTGCATGATGGTTGCAAGGCGCGCCTCGGTCTGTTCGAACGTCCAGCTGTCACGTGAGGCGTTCTGCTGCATCTCGAGAGCGGAGGTGGCAACGCCCCCTGCATTCGCGGCCTTGCCCGGGGCAAACAGTACACCCGCCTCCTGGAAGATGCGGACCGCCTCCGGCGTGCACGGCATGTTGGCGCCCTCACCCACCGCAAGAACACCGTTCTTCACCAATGTTCGTGCATCCTTGCCGGTAAGCTCGTTCTGAGTCGCTGAAGGCATGGCGACATCGCATGGAACGTCCCAGACCGAGCCCGCTTCTATATAGTGAGTCCCGGCGCCTTTCAGTCGCGCGTACTCCGAGATCCGCTCGCGACGCACTTCCTTGATCTCCTTGACCAGTTCAAGGTCGATGCCGTCCTCGTCGACCACGTACCCGTTCGAATCGGAGCACGCCACGATTTTTCCTCCGAACTCGATCACCTTCTCCATCGTATAGATCGCTACGTTGCCGGATCCGGAGACGGTCACCCGTTTGCCCTCGAAGTCCAGACCCTTGGTTGCGATCATGCGCTGGACGAAATAGGTCGCCCCGTAGCCCGTCGCTTCCTTTCGGGCCCGCGAACCGCCGTAGAACAATGCCTTGCCCGTGAGCACACCGGCTTCGTAGCGGTTGGTAAGCCGCTTATACTGACCGAACATGTAGCCGATCTCCCGGCCTCCCACACCGATATCACCCGCGGGAACGTCCGTGTATTCGCCGAGATGCCTGTGAAGCTCGGTCATCAACGACTGGCAGAAGCGCATGATCTCGCCGTCCGAACGGCCCCTGGGATTGAAGTCGGAGCCACCCTTCCCCCCGCCGATCGGCATCCCGGTCAGTGCGTTCTTGAAGGTCTGCTCGAAGCCGAGAAACTTGATGATTCCGATGTTCACCGAAGGATGAAAACGGATTCCGCCCTTGTACGGCCCAAGTGCGGAGTTGAACTGAACCCGGAACCCCCGGTTGATCTGGACCTGGCCCTTGTCGTCCACCCAGGGCACGCGGAAGATGATCTGACGCTCTGGTTCGCAGATCCTCTCGATGAGCGCGTTTTCGGCGTAACGGGGATGTTTGGCTATCACGCGCCCGAGGCTCTCGAGAACCTCGCGCACTGCCTGGTGAAACTCGTGTTCACCTCCGTTACGCCTCAGGACTTCCGCTAGAATGGGTTCCAGTTTCTCGTCGACATTCACAATGATTCTCCTAGTGCCATCTCACCTCAATCGGCACCGGCGCCATATCTGAAAGGTGTGCTTCAGGGAACAGCAATTTTCGGTTGTTCAACCAACAGCAGGCGGAAACGCACTTCGAAGCCACCGGACCTCGAATAGGGCCGCAAATTCCTGTCCGCGGGAGACGTCACCGCCTGAAGATGTGAATTGCGCCACCGGCGTCGTCGGATACGAGGATGGCCCCGTCGGGCGCCTCCTTGACGTCCACCGGACGACCGACGTTTCTGAGGAAAGTGGCCGCCGAGGCCGGACGGCCGCCACGGAAGCGGACCCGCACGACCTGATAGCCGACCGGTACCGACCTGTTCCAACTGCCGTGCTGCGCCACCAGAGCATCGCCGCCCAGGCTGCGGAAGAAATGAATCCCAAGCGCTGCGACATGGGCCTGAAAATTGAAGACAGGGGGAATTTGGCGCGCGGGCGGCATCGCGTCTTCGAACCCTGTGAGCGGCACCTGGCCGCCGAAATAAGGAAAGCCGTAAAAGCCGCCCGGCCGAAGCGCGTTCAACTCGTCGGGCGGGACATCGTCTCCCATCCTGTCGGCGCCGTTGTCGGTGAAGAACATTCTGCCGCCGCGCCAATCGAAGCCGACCGAGTTGCGCACGCCCCAGGCCACTCTGCGAAGGTCAGACCCGTCCTGGTTCATGCTGACGATCGTGCCTTGCAGCCCGCGGGGAACGCAAATGTTGCAGGGTGATCCCAATGAGACATAAAGCCGGGCATCCGGGCCGAGGGCGATATAACGAAAACTGTGGGCCCCCGAATTCGGCAGGTCGCGCCGGATGTCGCGTCTGCCGCTCAACGTACCGCCGCGGCCGATCTCGAACGCCGTTATGCTGCTTCTTGAAGCCACGAACAGTCGACCACGTGAGCAGGCGACGCCGTTCGCATTGGAAAATCCGGAGGCGACCCGCCGGGCGCGGCCGCCGGGTAAGGACACGGCGTAGACCGAGGAGCCCTTGGTTCCGACGAACAATCTGTCGCCGCAAACCGCCATCTCGCGCGCGGCCGGCACGCGGGCGAGCAGTTCCCCCCGCGCCGCATCGAAGGGCACGCCGAAGGCGAGCGCCACGACCATGACTAGCGCGAGGAAACCGGCCCTCGGGAATGAGACGCTCATCGCCACTCCTCCGAATGCACCCTGAATTGCGCTGGAGCGGATTTGGAGCGGCGTTAGTCCCGTTTCAAGCCGGCGCCCGAGCCTCACGGCGAAGTGATCTCCTTCAGCCCCTCGTCAAAATGAAAATGCGCAGATCAGCGTCGGTGGCACGAGGCATCTGGAGCGCTGGCGGGACCTTCATCCTGCGCGTTGGGAGTAATTACTCCGGCAATTTGCTCGGCAGCCAGAGCCACGCCACCATCCCGACTGCGAGTGTCAGGAGACCGCCCGTGCCGATCGCGACATGCATGCCGGTGAGGAACGCTTCTTGAGCCTGAATCAGGCTTTGATGTGCAAGTCCGGGCTGATCGAGCGTTTCGTCGAGCGTCCCTGCCACGCCGGGGCCGAATAGCCGGAAGCTCAGTGTCGCTAACGATCCGAGCAGGGAAATACCTAGCGCGTTGCCCAGTTCGTTGCTGGTCTCTGCTATCGAACCCGCCGCACCCGCCCGGTTCGCAGGAACCGCCGAAACCGCGATATCGGCTACGAGGCTGAAGGACAGTCCATATCCGATGCCGGCGATCATGGTCGAGGCGATGAAGACAGCAATCCCTGTCTCGGTCGTCGTGAACAGCAGCAGGAAGACGCCTGCGCCGATCAGCAGATGTGTTGCCACAAGTGCGGTCTTCCGACCGATCCGTTCTACGATGCGAGCAGTGGCCACGCAGGTGGCCGTCAGCACGATCGCGCCCGGCAGGGTTAACAGCGCGGCGGCGAAGACATCGATGCCCAGCACCGATTGCAGGTAGACGCCCGACAGATAGCCGGCAGCAGACCATACGACCAGCGACAGAAGGCCGGTCAGAATAGCGATAGAGAAGATACGGTCGCGGAAGAGACCGAGGTCGAGCAGCGGATATTCAAGTTTCGTCTGTCGGCGAGCGAATAGCGCCAGTGCAAATATGCCGGCGGCTCCGGCGACGATTTGTGTTGGAGTGAAGCCATAGGCGGCCGCATTCTTGAGCGAATAGGTGAACAGCAGGATGCCGGCAAAGGACAGCACGAGGCTTGCCAGGTCGATGCTGCCGCCGACGGTAGATCGCACCTCCCGCAACAGGATCGGCGCGCCGATCATGAAGCCGATGACGACGGGGACATTGATGAGAAACACGGCGCCCCACGCGAACTGCCGCAGCAGCATGCCGCCAATCAGCGGGCCGATCGCAAAGCCGGCTGCGAAGGTGGCCGCAAAGATGCCGATAGCTTGGGCGCGCAGTCGCGGATCGGGGAACAAGGCGCTGACGATTGCCAAGCCGGAAGGCAGTAATGTTGCGCCGCCCAGTCCCATCAGGGCACGCGACGCGATCAGCTGCTCAGGCGTTTGCGAATAGGCCGCGCCGAGCGACCCTGCGCCAAAGACCGCCGCGCCGGTTATGATGAGTTTCAGCCGGCCGTAGCGGTCGCCGATATTTCCGAAAGCGATCAGCAGCGATCCGACCACGAAGCCGTAGATATCCAGGATCCAGAGCGCCTGATCAGCGGTCGGCATGAGGGCCGAAGTGACATGCGGCATAGCGAGATAAAGGATCGACCCGTCCATGGCCACAAGTAGGACCAGGGGTAAAATGGCGATCAGGCCCAGCCATGCGGTGCGATCGACGGTGCGGGGGAGTGAAGTATCGGTCATGGGCACAAATCCTCTGCGAACGGCATGCGAAGGCATGCCGCTTCGGCCGCCGGCGCGAGGCCGGTGGATGGTTGCGATTGAAGGCTAGCTCCTATATACTTCAAGTAAGTTACTTTTGGTATATAGTGATGTCAAGCAGGCCGAACAAAACGCAGCCTCCCGCCAAGCGCGTCCGTCTCAGCCGCGAGCAGCGGCGGCGCCAGCTTCTCGACCTAGCGTGGCACCTTGTGCGCGAAGAAGGTTCGGATGCCCTGACGCTCCCGAGGCTCTCGCAAGAAGCTGCTGTCGCCAAGCCGTTGGTCTATGACCATTTCGGCACGCGCAATGGCCTGCTGATAGCCCTTTATCGGGATTTTGATGCGCGACAGACGGAGATGATCGACGCCGCACTCGCGGGGAGCGGCCCGACCCTCGAAGATCGAGCCAGGGTCATCGCAACCTCCTACGTCGACTGTGTACTCGCGCAGGGCCGGGAAATGCCCGGCGTGCTCGCGGCCCTTGCGGGCTCTCCCGAGTTGGAGGCGGTAAAGAGAGACTATCAACTGGCTTTCATCGAGAAGTGTCGAAGGGCACTGGCGGCTTTCGTGGGGCGGCGAGGCATCGAACCGGCGGGCTTCTGGGCTATGCTCGGCGCTGCTAACGCCCTGTCGGATGCGGCCTCGACGGGAGAGATCACGGCTGAGCAGGCGCAAGACGAGCTTTTCGAGACCATTGTCGCGATGATCGAAAGAAGCCATCCTTGATCATGGGTGGAATATCAAGTCCGAACGGGAACGTGGGTCGAGCACGGCTCCACACTTAACCGCCAGAAAACGGTCATTCGAACAGGTCTGGATTGTCGGCCTCGATCTGCGGCAGGTCGGCCAGAATGCCGTTGAGGTGGCTGCGCATGGCGGCCGCAGCCGCGTCGGCATCCCGCGCGTCGATGGCGGTGATGATCGCCTCATGTTCGGCAATCAGTTTCTTCATCGAGTCCGGATGGCGCAGCTGAAGGTTGCAGACCCGATCCATGTGTGCCTTGATATCGGAGACGGCGTTCCAGGCGAGGCCGCAGCCTGCACCCTCGGCGATCGCAATATGGAACTGCTCGTCCTCCCGGCGAAAAGCATTGTGGTCATGTGCTTCATTCGCCGCCTTTTGCCGAGCTAGGATCGTGTCGATCTTGCGCCGTGTCCAGCTATCGAATGTCTCGCTGGCCCGGCGCGCCACCGCGACTTCGATCGCCTCGCGCACGAAGCGCGCTTCCATCATTTGTCTGGCTGAAATCCGCACGACGACTGTGCCCCTGTTGGGCCGGATATCCACCAGTTTCGATTTGCCGAGGGCGATGAGCGCTTCGCGCACGGGTTGACGCGACACGCCCATGCGCGTGGCGATTTCCTGTTCGGAGAGCCGCATTCCGGGGGCGAGCTCCAGCCGGATGATGGATTCGCGCAAGTCCCGCTCGACTTGGGCCGCGGCGGTTTCGCCGGTGTCGATCTTCAGGGATTCGAGGTTCATGTCTTTCGCTGCCGTCATCCGTTGACATCCAATTTGAACCACCATACAGTACCATACAATTCAGGCGCAACAGAAATCCGGCAAACCGGATGAACAGGGAGGGGCTGGCACCGCGCGGGCCGGCCTGAGAACGCTATTGCTGTCCAATTTCATCGCACCCGATTCCAATGATCCCCGCCTCCGCATTAAATCCCGCTACCAGATGCTTGTCGATGGCAAGTCGGTCGATGCCGCTTCAGGCAGCACGATCGATCGGGTGAGCCCCGGCCACGCCGGCGTGGTGGTCGGCACCTGGCCGGAAGCCTCGGCCGACGACGTGCGCAAGGCCGTCGCGGCCGCCCGGAAGGCTTTCGATGCCGGCCCGTGGCCGCGCATGTCCGGCGCAGAGCGGTCGCGCCTGATGCTCAAGGTCGCCGACCTCATCCTCGCGCGGCAGGAGGAACTGGCGCTGATCGAGAGTCTCGAGGTTGGCAAGCCTATCGCTCAGGCGCGCGGCGAAATCGGTTTCTGCGCGGATCTCTGGTCCTACGCCGCCGGCCAGGCCCGCGCGCTGGAAGGACAAACCCACAACAATATCGGCGACGATCGCTTGGGCCTTGTCCTGCGCGAGCCGGTCGGGGTCGTCGGCATCATTACGCCCTGGAACTTCCCCTTCATCATCGCGTCTGAACGCGTGCCCTGGGCTATCGGTAGCGGCTGCACCGTCGTGCTGAAGCCCTCCGAGTTCACGTCGGGCACGTCGATCCGTCTGGCGGAGTTGGCGCGCGAAGCTGGCATTCCCGATGGCGTGTTTAACGTCGTCACCGGTTATGGCGATCCCGCCGGCCAGGTGCTGGCCGAAGACCCGAACGTCGACATGGTCGCCTTTACCGGCTCTGTCCGCGTCGGCACGAAGCTTGGCGAGATCGCGGCGCGCACCGTCAAGCGCGTCGGGCTGGAGCTTGGCGGCAAGGGGCCGCAGATCGTCTTCGCCGATGCGGATCTTGACGCGGCGGCAGACGGCATCGCCTATGGCGTCTACCACAATGCCGGCCAGTGCTGCATTTCCGGCAGCCGGCTTCTGGTGCAGGAGGGCATCCGCGATGCGCTGATGGAGCGCCTGCTCGACATATCGCGCAGGGTCGCCTTCGGCGATCCGCTGAACGAACGCACCAAAATCGGCGCGATGATCTCGGAGGCCCATGCCGAAAAGGTGCATTCCTATGTGACGGCCGGCATCACATCCGGCGCGGAACTGCTGCTCGGTGGCGAAAGGATCGGCAGGGAGGCCGGCCTTTACTATGCACCGACGGTGTTTGCCGGCGTCACGCCCGACATGTCGATCGCACGCGAAGAGATCTTTGGTCCCGTGCTTTCAACGCTGACCTTCAAGACCGCGGACGAAGCCGTAGCGCTGGCGAACGCCACCGAGTTCGGTCTTTCGGCCAGCGTCTGGTCGACCAATCTCGAAACGGCCCTGCAGAGCATCCGCCGCATCCGCGCCGGCCGATGCTGGATCAACAGCGTGATCGACGGCACGCCGGAGCTGCCGATCGGCGGCTACAAGAAGAGCGGCCTTGGCCGCGAGCTCGGCCGCTACGGCTTTGACGAATATTCCCAGTTCAAGGGCGTCCATGTGACGCTCGGGCGTCCCGCGCCCTGGTTCACATAACCGGCCGCAGACTGGGGTCAGGAGGAGGAATATCTCGGCTGGCGTGATCTTTGGTCGGAGCCCGCCAGCCGAGACTTGGGTCTTGCGACCCGCAATGCACATCCAAAGGGAGGATACGCAATGAAACTGACCAGGCTCAGAACCGCAGCTCTGGCTGCGGGCCTTGCCACCTTGTTGACGTCGACTGCGCTCGCCGCAGATGTCAAGGCAACGATGATCATCTATCTCGATCCGAGCGTGCAGTTCTTTAATCCGGTGGTGAAGGGAGCGCAAGACGCCGCCGCTCAATTCGGTGTCGACCTCGACGTGCAGTATGCCAACAACGATCCGGTGCGCCAGAACGACCTGATCGAGAGCGCGACGGCCAGCGGTGTCGACGGCATCGCCGTAGCGATCTCCAGTTCGGATGCTTTCGACGAGAGCATCTGCGCGGCAGTCAAGGCCGGGATCATCGTCATCGGCTTCAACAACGATGACCTCGACGGCGCCAAGGGCAACTGTCGCCAGGCCTATGTCGGCATGGACGAGCTTGCCTCCGGCTATGAGCTCGGCAACCGCATGATCAAGGAATTCGGCCTCAAGTCCGGCGACGTCGTCTTCAATCCGCGCGAAATTCCGGAAGCGAGCTTTGCGGTCGCCCGTGGCGGCGGCATCGAGAAGGCGATGACCGAAAACGGTATCAAGGTGGAGACGGTTCGTGCTGGTCTCGACCCTGCCGAAGCGCAGAACATCATCGCGCAATTCCTCATCGCCAACCCGAACGTGAAGGCGCTGTTCGGCACCGGCTCGGTCACCTCGACCGTCGGCGCCGGCGCCATCAAGGACGCCGGCGTAGACATTCCATTCGGTGGTTTCGACCTTGCGGTCGAGATCGTAACCGCGGTGGAATCCGGCGCGATGTACGCGACCATGGACCAGCAGCCCTATCTGCAGGGCTATTACCCGATCGCCCAGATCGCGCTTGCCAAGAAATACGGGCTGACACCGACCGACATCGACACGGGTCAGGGCGCCTTCCTCGACAAGTCGCGCATCGGTTCGGTCAAACCGCTGATCGGCAGCTACCGCTAACCGTGTTCCGTGGGAGCCCGCCGGCGCGCCCGGCCGGTTCCCCGTTCCCCAACGATCGAGTGCCAGACCGTGACACCTGTCCTAGCCGAAAGTGCCGCGCCACGCTCGCGGACCCAGAGACAATCCATCCTCAAGCAGATCATGGGCATGCCCGCGGGAGCGATCTTTCTCGTCTTCATGACCCTGCAGATTGTCTGCATCGCCGGCGCGCTCCTCTATCCGGACGAGTTCCGCTACCTCTCGCCGCAGAACCTGACGATCCTGATGAAGGCGATCCCCGTGCTCGGGTGCCTCGCGCTCGGAGCCGGCGTATTGATGATCGCCGGTGAATTCGACCTTTCCATCGGCTCCGTCTACACGTTCACGGCCGTGCTGATGGCCTCGCTCGTCAATGCAGGGCTGAGCGCCTTCATCGCAGCACCGATCGGTATTCTGACCGGCCTGCTGATCGGCTCGCTCAACGGCCATATCACCCTGCGCTTCGGCCTGCCGTCCTTCATCGTCACGCTCGGTGGGCTCCTCTTCTGGCGCGGCGCGGTGCTGCTCTACAACGGTGCCGTCCAGGTGCGTTTCGACCCGGAGCCGGTCTTCACCAGCCTCTTTTCCGGCACTCTGTTCGGCGTGAACGCCGCCTTCATCTGGATCGTCCTCTTCGTCATAGGCTTTCACCTGCTGCTACACCGCCACCGCTTCGGCAACCACGTCTTCGCGACGGGTGGAAATCGCGGTGCGGCCGAGGCGATCGGCATCAATACCAGCCGCGTCAAACTGATTGCCTTTGCGATTGCGGGCGGCATGGCTGCGGTCGCGGGCATTCTTGCCACGGCCCGCGTGGGCAGCGTGCAACCCGGGCAGGGTGCGGGTCTGGAACTCCAGGCGATCGCCGCCTGCGTCATCGGCGGGCTTTCGCTACGCGGAGGACGCGGATCGATCATCGGCATCTTTCTCGGCGTGCTGCTCATCCACACGATAACCGACGTCCTGCTTCTCCTGCGGGCACCCGGCTTCTATCTCGACATGTTCATCGCCACGCTGATCGTGCTGGCCGCCATTTTCAACCATCTAATCGAGCGGCGAGGTCTTGCGTGATGTCGACCCCCAATCTTCTCGAACTGCATAACATCTCGAAGAGCTTCGGTGCGCTGACCGCGCTTCGCAATCTGAGCTTCCATATCGGCGAGGGTGAAGTTGTCGGCCTTTTGGGCGACAACGGCGCCGGCAAATCGACGACCGTCAATCTCATCTCCGGCATCCACAAGCCGACGGACGGCTATCTCAGCGTCGACGGCAAGAAGACGACCTTTTCCTGCCGCTCGGATTCCGCCGATGCCGGCATCGAAACGATCTACCAGCATACCGCGCTGGTCGATTCGCTCTCGATTACCCGCAATATCTTCATGGGCCGTGAACTGACCGATCGCTTCGGCTTCCTTAGGCAGCGCGAGATGCGCGACATCGCCATGGAAGTCTTGCAGAACGCCGTGCACATCTCCGGCATCGATTCCCCGGATACGCTCGTCGGCAATCTCTCCGGCGGGCAGAAACAGGCGGTCGCAATCGCCCGCGCCGTCTATTTCAAGAAGCGCGTGCTGCTCCTCGATGAGCCGACCTCGGCGCTCTCCGTACGCGAGACGGAAGCGTTGTTGAACCAAGTGCTGAAGCTCAAGGCGGAGAATGTCTCGAGCGTGCTGGTGACGCACAATCTCTACCACGCCTACCAGGTCTGCGACAGGTTCGTGATCATGAGCCATGGCACGAAGGTCTTCGACGTGCAGAAGGCCGATACGACGATCAGCCAACTGACCGAATATGTCGTGCTCACCTGATGCCCATCCTCGAAAGCAAGAGGCAGATGCCGTGACTATTTCCGTATCAGTTCGCCAGGTGGTCGGGCCTGAGGATGCCGCAAGGCGCAACACGCAGGCCTGCGCGATGGCTTCGTCATCGAAGCGCTTTTCCAGCCGGGCCGAGCCAACCTCACCTATAGCCATCTTGACCGCATGATCGTCGGCGGCGTGGTGCCGGCGGCGGACAGGCTCGTGATCGACCGGATTGCCGAGACAGGCACGCAGCGCTTTCTGGACCGCCGCGAAGCGGCGATCATCAATATCGGCGGCTCCGGCACGGTCAGCGTCGGGGACAAGGATCATGTGCTCGGCTTTCAGGAAGCGCTCTATGTCGGGATGGGCGGTGGTGCGCTCGGCTTTGCCAGCGACGATGCGAACGCGCCGGCCTTGTTCTACGTCCTGAGCGCGCCCGCGCACCGCTCCTGTCCGACCGTGCACATCACCCGCGACATGGCAAAGAAGTTGAGCCTGGGTTCGGCAGAAGAGTCCAACGCTCGCACCATCAACCAATATGTTCATCCGGATGTCTGCGAGAGCTGCCAATTGCTCGTCGGCCTCACGATGTTCGAGCCGGGTTCGGTCTGGAACACCATGCCGGCGCATGTGCATGACCGGCGAATGGAAGTCTACCTCTATTTCGGTATGCAGGAGGCGACGCGAATCTTTCACTTCATGGGCGAGCCGGGCGAAACCCGCCATGTCGTCCTGAAGAACCATGAAGCCGTGCTCTCGCCGGGTTGGTCGATCCACTCCGGCGCGGGTACCGGGCGCTACGCCTTCATCTGGGCGATGGCTGGCGACAACATGAGCTTCACCGACATGGACAAGGTGCCGATGGAAGCGCTGCGGTAAGTAAGCCCCCAAGTCCAACCAAAAAAATGCGATCCCCGACCCATCCTGGGAACAGCCGGTATGGGCGTAGGACCTTTGGCGCTTTGGTGTCGGACCAATGTCCCATCGTCGTAAACAGACGGCATGCTAGATTCCGCACTCGGTTTGGTGCCTTGCAAGACTGAGGTCCTGTGATTTCCACGGCAGACCTTAACTCGCGAGGCTATGCAACCACCCGTTGCTTGGGGATTGGGACATGGACGACCGCGATACGAATCACAACGGCGAGAAAAATTCTGCTTCCGACCTTTTGGAAATAGCGGCACAGCTCGCCGCGCTGGCCGAGGACATCAAAACCTTGGCTGCAATGCCGATCGAGCAGATTTCAACATTGATCGAACCCGGCGATAGACCTGAAGCAAGCTCGGAATGACGGTGCTTCCCGCACGAGTGGGTACGGCCCTCGTTGTTTTGCCGGCCGTGATCGAGAAGCCGCCGCCTCGGTGCACTCATGGAACCATTTTTCAGCAACAGCCATTGCGCATTCACCTCGTCGATGGATACAGGGCGTAACAATGGACGTGCAGAAGGCTGGAATGGCTCGGCTGCTGTTGGCGGCACCTGATGTTCGCGACAGTGCCTGGATGATCCATGACCTCACTTTCTTGAAGCTATGCGAGGTCTACGAGCATGCGTGCCTACGGCGCGACGTTCTGCGATGTGCAGCATCAATAGACGACGCCGCCCTGCTCAAATCCGAGGAGGAGTGCAAAAGCCTCGAAGCGGCCGCCATCGCTTACATTCGCGAACGCCAAAAGTTCTCAGGCCTCGGGAGCCATTGAGGCAGCAGCATCACAATCATCAAGAAAGCCGCGCTGCGATGGTCCCTGATGATCGCTGGCCAAATCACTACTCCCCCTTTCCCCACTCCATGCAATTAAAACGGTAGGGAGACGTCTTCATCGATCTCGACGGCTCCTGTCCTCAGACAGGCCTTAAGGTGCTTCCTGCCTTCGTCCGGCAGCATGGCGGCTCCTGCTCGGATGCCTGCCCTCCATGCGTCGCCGCGTTGCCATGCTTCATTGTATACTAGCGCAAGGTCGGAGCTTCGGCGGGTCTGCAGAATAGCTTCGAACAGTATCCCAGCCTGCCGGATGTCCTTGTCCCTCTTGACCGCACTTTGGCCGTCGTTGTGGCGGCGCGAGGCCACGATCAGCTTGTGAACGGCATACCGAGACGGATCAGGGACCGTTACTGGGATTCCGCTCTTGTGCAGCACGACCGTTCTGACCGGATCGCGGATCAAGAAATCGAGAAATCGAAGTGGATCCGCACTGGCGCCGCCCAGCGCCGGCATTCTTGCCGGCTGGTCCATGTAGTCATCGGAGGACCGGTTCGTCAGGAATTCGACCTTATAGCTATTCTTGTTTTGAAAGCTCGAGAAGGCGGCTTGTCCGGATCGATGTGGGACAGGCCGAAAGGTCGGGTCGACCGACTGCAGCAATTGTAGGATCGGCGGCATGCTGTCGCCGACTTCGCGGCTGACAGCGAAATCCTGCGCGACGTCCGCGTCGCCCGTCATGATCGAATGACCCGGGAGGCGCACTGACAGGACTCCGGCGTAAGTCTGAAATGCGATTGTGCCGATCAGGATACCCCGGAGCCGGAACAGGCCCCCGGATGCAAGCGCCTCAATGACATCCCCCGACATTCTATCCGGCGCAACCATTCCGCCTTCGCGGGTGAGGGTGGACACCATTCGACGCCGTGCCCGAAGGTCGTCCTTTTGCGCTTTGAACTCCTCGACACGTTTTGCGATTTCGGGATCGCTCGCAGGACCTACATAGTCGCGTGTCCTACCACTTTTACCGTCAGGCCGATCGAAATACCAATATCGTCGCTGCTTCACCGTAAGGGGAGTGAAGCGACCATCCGAGGGAAAGTCCGCAGACCATGCCGCGTCGAGCGACCGCTGCCCCAGTTCCGCGAGCATCGCCTGATACATGAGATCGATCGACTTCAGCATGGAGGCGTCCTGCCGTTATACCTTTTTTGTGAAAAGGCATAACACAGCAGGAAATAGAGCAAGGGAATACGGTTCTCCAGAGCGGTTCACCAAGGCCAGACTGAAGCAACGCCTGGAGACTATTTTCCGTCCAACCACTCCTGCAGTTCCACTTCCGCCCGCTCCAGCGCGCTGTAGTTCAGGAGTTTGCGCAGGAAGGCGATCGTGATGGCGCGGGCACGCAGATTGAAGCGGCCGTCGTCATTGTCATCGCTAGCGGCCTGGTAGACGTCGAGCTTGTCGTAAAGCTGCTGCAGGCGATTCTGTACGCTGCGCAGCGACAGGCCGCGGCGCCTGGCAATAGCCCTGTCGGTAAGACCAAGTGCGATGTCGACGAGGATCTCGTATTCGGAATCGTTAAACCCGTTCGTCTGGCCGAGGCTCTTCTGCTGAAGACCCCGCACCTCCCGATCGATGACGCATTGGCTCTCGATGAAGATCGAGCGCAGTGCAAGCTTCAGCCGCTCGTCGGACGCGGATTTCAGGACGTAGCCATAGGCAGCTCCATCCGGAACGATGCGCGAGACGCCGCGCACATACGCCTCGTCCGAGTAATTCGACCAGAACAGGATGCGGGTCTCCGGCCGTTCCTTCCAGATCGTGCGCGCCGCCTCGATGCCATTGCGGCTCGCCATCTGCAGATCCATGACGATATGCGCTGATTTATGCTCACGGGCGAGCTTCTCGCCCACCGTTCCATTTTCCGCCTCGATCACAGTGTCGCATTCCGGCAGGGCGGCATTGACCGCCTCATGCAGGTAGGAGCGATGCAACGGGTCGTCCTCGACGATCAGAACCTTCATTCCGCCCTCTCCTCAATTGAGCCCGAGTCGTGCGGCGCGAGCGGCAGCACCACGCGGACCACGGTGCCGCGATTATTGTGGCCCGGACCGATCGTGAAACGCGCGGAAATCAGTCGCGCCCGGGTCTTCATGTTGTCGATGCCCTCGCCGATCCGTCCCCGCGTTTTGGCAAGTCCGGTTCCATCATCCGAAATCTCGATCGACAACCGGTCGTCGTCGGCGTCGAGCCGCACCTTGACGGCAAGCGGAGCAGCGTGGCGCACGGCATTGTTGATCGCCTCCTGAGCGATGCGGAACAGCGCGACAATGACGGTCGGCTCCAGCCGTTCCAGCGCGCCATTCGTCTCGTCGGCAAGGCCCCATTCGATGATGGAGCCCGTGTCCCGGGTCGAGCGGTCCAGGTGGTGCTCGATCGCCTGGGTAAGTCCGAAGAGCTGGAGAACGGAAGGCTTTGCCTGCTCGATGATCTGCCGCAGGTCCTGCATGCAATGCTGCAGGGAGCGGGAGACGGGCTCCAGTGCCTCCGGCGCCACCTCGCCGTTGCGCGACAGCCGATCGATCCTGCGGGCGAGACGCGTCAGGTCGGCGAGGGTCTGGTCGTGCAGGTCCATGCCGATGCGCTGGCGCTCCTGCTCCAATGCTTCGGTGAGTTTCAACGCACCCAGCCGCAGGCCCTCCTCGCGGGCCCTGGCCTCTGCCTCCACGATCGCCGACCGTTGCGCTTGCTCGGCCGCCCGCAGCGCGAAGAAATAGGGCGTAAGCAGGTCTGCGATGATGCGGGCCCGCTCGACGTCCTCCATCGTATAGGCACCCGCTTCCTGCGAGGAACATGAAAGCGCCGCGATGATCGCGCCCTGCACCTTCATCGGTACATGCAGACGGCTCCTCAGCGACTGTTCGACGATCGGCCGCTTGAACGCGCCGTCGAAATGGAAGCGCGGGTCGGTCATTGCGTCGTCGGCCAGCAGGAAGTCCACTTCACCCCATAGAAGGGAGCGGATCGGACTGTTGACGACAGGTGCGCCGGCGAGGTCGCCCCAGGCGGTCTCAATGCCCGTCTCATAGGCGGTGTGATAGTTGCCGTCCTCGAGGAGCACACAGACATCGAGATGGTCGTGCGGGATGATGTGCGCGACCTCCGCTGCGACGGAGCGAATGGCCGAGCGAAAGTCGAGCTGGCCCGCAAGCAGCCGGGAGATGCCGAGATAATGATCAAACATGGCTGCGGGTGCGGAATGCAGCATGGTGGGTTCCTCCAGAAACGGCAGGCTCCTCAACCCGCCGCAATCGCTTTGCCAGTAAGCGCCCGCGGGAGCGCCGCCGTCTTGCGTAAACCCGCAGCTTGTACCGCAAAACCCGCAAACATCTTGCCGCCTTGCGCCTGTACAGGTCCGCCGATCTCCCGCATCCTGCCCTTACTGAGAGGAGGAAGCTCAGTGCAAGAACAATCTCACTCGAACCGATTGGCCGGGACGGGTGAAGCGATCGCCTGCCAGGCGATCATGAGGGAGAGAGACATGACCATCCGTAAGATGCTTCTGGCATCGGCCGCGATCACTTGCGCCGCGATGCCCGCCTCCGCATTTGCCGACACCTCGGCCAAGAAGATCGCCCTTTCGAACAACTATGCCGGCAATTCGTGGCGCCAGGCCATGCTGACGAGTTGGGAAAAGGTGACGGGCGAAGCCGTGAAGGCCGGCATCGTCGCCTCGGCCGACGCCTTCACCACCGCCGAGAACCAGGCAACGGAACAGGCCGCGCAGATCCAGAACATGATCCTGCAGGGCTATGACGCGATCGTGCTGAACGCCGCCTCCCCGACAGCGCTGAACGGCGCGGTCAAGGAGGCCTGCGATGCCGGCATTACCGTCGTCTCCTTCGACGGCATCGTGACCGAACCCTGCGCCTGGCGCATTGCCGTCGATTTCAAGGAAATGGGCCGCAGTCAGGTCGAGTATCTTTCGAACAAGCTTCCGGACGGCGGCAATCTGCTCGAGATCCGCGGCCTTGCCGGCGTATTCGTCGACGACGAGATCTCGGCCGGCATCCATGAGGGCGTCAAGCAGTTCCCCCAGTTCAAGATCGCCGGCTCCGTGCACGGAGACTGGGCGCAAGACGTGGCGCAGAAGGCCGTTGCCGGCATCCTGCCGAGCTTGCCTGACATTGTCGGCGTGGTGACGCAGGGCGGAGACGGTTATGGTGCCGCGCAGGCCATCGCCGCGACCGACCGGAAGATGCCGATCATCGTGATGGGCAATCGCGAGGATGAACTGAAATGGTGGAAAGAGCAGAAGGATGCGAACGGCTATGAGACCATGTCGGTCTCGATAGCGCCTGGTGTCTCCACTCTCGCCTTCTGGGTCGCCCAGCAGATCCTCGACGGCAAGGAGGTAAAGAAGGACCTCGTCGTTCCCTTTCTGCGCATAGATCAGGACAATCTCGAAGCGAACCTCGCAAATACGCAGGCCGGTGGCGTCGCCAATGTGGAGTACACGCAGGAAGACGCGATCAAGGTCATCGAGTCGGCAAAGTGAAAATCTCCCGGTGGCTGCCGCGTGGCCCTAGATGACCGCGCGGCAGTCTTGTTGAGCAGATGATGGCGAGCAGTATGGACGACGTAGCGAAGGCGATCATTGCGGTCGACGGCGCCAAAGTGAGCTTCGGCGCAGTCAAGGCGCTCGACGGCGTCACGCTTCGTGTCATGCCCGGCGAATGCGTTGGGCTCGTCGGACATAATGGGGCCGGCAAGTCCACGATCGTCAGCGTGATCAATGGCGGCCTCACGCCGCACCACGGAATCGTCACGAGTGACGGCGAGCGGCAGGAACGCTACGGCATCAATGCCGCCCGCGACCGAGGCGTGCGTTGCGTCTTTCAGGAGCTGTCCCTCTGCCCCAACCTCTCCATCGTTGAGAACACCCGTCTTGTACATCGCACTCTCGGCGGATTCGGCTGGCGTTTGCGGGCTGCGAAGATCATCGAGAAGAGCCTCGACGCGGTCTTCCCCGGCCATGGCATCGACAGCGGCCGGACTGTGGGAGATCTTTCGATCGCCGAACGGCAGATGGTCGAAATCGCTTTGGCCTTTTCCGATGCCGGCACTCCCGCGCGGCTGGTGATCCTGGACGAACCGACATCGTCGCTCGATGCAAGCCTCGCCCGTCAGATGCTCGACCATGTCCGCCGCTTCATCGCCGCGGGCGGATCCGTCATCTTCATCTCGCATATCCTGCACGAGATCCTCGAGACCGCCGACCGTATCGTCGTCATGAAGGACGGCCGCGTCGTCGCCGAACGTCCGGCGCGCCGCTTCGACCATCATGGGCTCGTGGAGGCAATGGGGAGCGTAGCGAAGGCGGAAACGCGGCAGCGACCGGTGCGCGACCAATCCGCGACACCAGTCATTCTGTCCCATCAGGCAGCGGGTATTCCATTCACGGCGCGCACCGGCGAGATCATCGGCCTCGCTGGCCTGGCTGGCCACGGACAGACCGAACTCCTCCTCGCGCTGCATGCCGCCCGGTCCGGCAACTGGCTGCCGCAGGGTAATCCGCTCGTCACCTTCGTCGCCGGCGACCGCCGCCTCAATGGGGTTTTCGAACTGTGGAGCATCCTGCGTAACTTCTCCATCGCCTCGCTCGGTGACATGTCCCGCCGCGGTCTCGTCCTCGAGGCCGGCGAAAAGACGAGGGGAACGGCCTGGAAAGAACGGATCGAAATACGCACGCCCGATTTGAATAACCGCATCCTGTCGCTTTCCGGCGGCAACCAGCAGAAGGTGCTCTTCGCCCGTGCACTCGCCACGCGCGCACCAATCGTTCTGATGGACGATCCGATGCGCGGCGTGGACGTCGGGACCAAGCAGGAAGTCTATGCGATCATACGCGAGGAGGCGGCGGCCGGCCGCACCTTCATCTGGTACTCGACGGAAATGGACGAGGTTTGCCTCTGCGACCGGGTCTATGTGTTCCGCGAGGGCCGCATCACGGCCGAACTCGGCGGCGATGCCGTCGACGAAGCGAACATTATCTCCGCCTCCTTCGAGGGGACCGCATGACGTTCCGCCTGTCCTCCGACGCCATTCGCCTTGTCATTCCCGCTCTATCGCTGTCGCTGCTGCTGGCCGCGGTGTTCTGGCTGCAACCGCGCGCCATGAGCTATATCGGCCTTAACCTGCTGTTCAACCTGGCCGTGCCGATCGCGCTCGCGACGGTCGCGCAGATGCTCGTGATGGCGGTGAACGATCTCGATCTCTCGATGGGCGCCTTCGTCAGCTTCGTCGCCTGCGTGACCGCGACTTTCCTGCGGGACGCGCCGGCAATCGGCATCCTGATCCTCGCCGGCGCGGTCGCAGCCTATGCGGCGATCGGCGTCGTCATCCATTTGCGCAACCTGCCGTCCATCGTCGTCACCCTCGGCATGAGCTTCGTCTGGGGCGGCCTTGCGGTGCTGTTGCTGCCGGCACCGGGCGGGCAGGCGCCCGACTGGGTGCGGTGGCTGATGACCGTCAAGCCGCCCCTGGCCCCGATGGCGATCGTCGCCAGCATCATAATCGCCGTCATTGCGCATTTCATCGTCAAGCGGTCCTCGCTCGGCGTTCTGATCCGTGGCGTCGGCGGCAACCAGCGCTCGGTGGAGCGCGCCGGCTGGTCGATCGTCGCTGCGCGCGCGACCGCCTATGCCCTCGCCGGCCTCTTTGCGGTTCTAGCCGGCATCGCCCTCGTCGGCTTGACCACTTCGGCCGATGCCAATATCGCGCTGCGCTACACGCTGCTGTCGATCGCCGGCGTCATCCTCGGGGGCGGTGAATTCACAGGCGGCCGCGTCTCTCCCATTGGCGCCGTCATCGGGGCGCTAACTCTGACGCTTGCCGGCTCGTTCCTCTCTTTCCTGCGCATCTCACCGGATTGGCAGATTGGGGCGCAGGGTGCGATTCTGATCATCGTGCTCGCGCTCCGCCTGATGCTGAACCGCCTCGAGAGGCGGGAGAAACGCCGATGAACGCGCTTATTCGCCAGTTCGGCAAACCCTGGGTCTGGTCGTGGCTTGCCGCCTTTATCGTCTGGTTCCTGACGATCATGGTGACGGGCGGCGCCGGCACGCTCGGACTGTCGCAGGCAGCGCTCACCTTTGCGGCCTTCTCGGTGATCGTCGGCATCGGGCAGATGTTCGTCATCACCCTCGGCCCCGGAAACATCGACCTCTCGGTTCCCGCCACCATGACGCTCGCCGGCACGGTGGCACTGAAGCTGATGAATGTCGAAAACGGCATGGTCCTGCCCGGCTTTCTCCTTGCCGTCTTCATTGGTCTTGGCGTCGGCCTTTGCAACTATACGCTTATCAAGGCGCTGCGCATCCCGCCAATTATCGCAACGCTCTCCATGAGCTTCGTCGTCCAGTCCGGCGCGATCTGGACGAACCGCGGTCTTCGTATCAAGCCCCCGAGCGTGCTTGCGGAATTTACCACCACGAATACGCTTGGCGTCCCGAACGTGGCGATCGTCGCTGTCCTGATCTCCATCCTCGCCTGGATCCTGCTCGAGAAGACGATCTACGGCCGCTGGATCTCGGCCATCGGCCAGAGCATGCCGGCCGCGCGCATGGCAGGCATCCCGGTCGACGGCACGCGCTTCGTCACCTACCTGTTCTGTGCCATGCTCGCTTCGATCAGCGGCTATCTGCTCGCCTGCTTCTCCGGCGGCGCGGCGCTCAACATGGGCGCGGAATATCTTCTGATGTCGATCGCCGTCGTCGTGATCGGCGGCACAGCGGTCGCCGGCGGCGATTCCAACGTGCCCGGCATCTGGGGCGCATCGCTCTTCATGTTCCTCGTGGTGTCCATGCTCAACACCTATGGGCTCGGCGCAGGCATTCGCCTCATCATGACCGGCCTCATCATCATCAGCGTCATCATGCTCGCCGGCGGTCGCCGGGGCATGCGATAAACGGAAAGACTGCCATGGCCGAGGCCTCCATCTACGAAATCCACGACCCGCGCTTCCGGCAGATGATCGTGACCAGCGCTGGGCTCGACGAGCTCTATTCCGGCTGCCGCTGGGCGGAAGGTCCCGTCTGGTTCAACGACGCGAACCAGCTCCTGTGGAGCGACATTCCCAATCAGCGCATTCTGCGATGGACGCCGGAGGGCGGCGTTTCCGTCTATCGGCAACCGTCGAATTTTACCAATGGACATACGCGCGACAGGCGGGGGCGGCTCATCTCCTGCGAGCACGGCACGCGCCGCGTCACGCGCACCGAGGTGGACGGTTCGATCACCGTGCTCGCCGATCGCTTCGAAGGCAGGCGGCTCAATTCGCCGAACGACGTGGTGGTGAAGTCGGATGGCACAATCTGGTTCACCGATCCCACCTACGGCATCATGTCCGACTACGAAGGCTATCACGCCGACCCGGAGCAGCCGACACGCAACGTGTACCGGCTCGATCCGAAGACCGGCGAGCTTTCGGCAGTCGTGACGGACTTCACCCAGCCGAACGGCCTCGCCTTCTCGCCCGACGAAAAGATCCTCTACGTGGCGGATTCATCGGCGAGCCATGACGACCGCCTCCCTCGGCACATACGCGCCTTCGACTTGACGGATGGCGGCCGGCTTGCGAACGGCCGCGTCTTCTGCGTCATCGACAAAGGAATTCCGGACGGCATCCGGACGGACGCGAACGGAAATCTCTGGTCGAGCGCCGGAGATGGCGTGCACTGTTTCGACACTGCCGGCAAGCTGATCGGCAAGATTCTCGTTCCGCAGACCGTCGCCAATCTCACATTCGGCGGTCCAAGGCGCAACCGCCTGTTCATTGCGGCAACCCGCTCGCTTTATTCAGTTTATGTCGCCGTGACGGGATCCCAGGTGCCTTAGAGCAATTCGAGGAAAAGTTTGTGACGGTTTTCCGCGAAACGGCCAAAGGCCGTCAATCGTCTGACCGGAGGGTCGACCTCCTTTCAGCGATAGATTTCCGGCGGAGATAGCGAAGTTCGTCGTCGAGCACGTCTTCTGCAATCTCGATCACCAGGATTTCGGCCGGCCATCGGTGCCGCCCGCGGCGGACCTTCGAACGGTCCTTCATGTCGAAGGAGCTGTTTCCCCGCGAAAATGCGAACCGGTAATGCTCAACCAATCGGTTGACATTTTTCCGTTTCAGCAATACTAAACCATATGGTTGACGAAAAGCTGACTCTGACATTCGCTGCCCTTGCGGATCCCACCCGGAGGGGAATGCTTGCCGCTCTGACATCTGGTGAGAAGCCTATCAGCGAACTCGCCCGGCCCTATCAGATGACGCTCGCTGGCGCTGCAAAACATGTCGCGATCTTGGCGCGAGCCGGCCTCATCGAACGACGCAAGGTTGGCCGCCAGAATATCTGCCGGCTGAACGCCGGGAATTTGAAAGAGGCGAATGACTGGCTCGCCCAGTGGCAGCGGTTCTGGAACGTTCGCCTTGACGCGCTTGAACAGGCCCTAAAGGAGGAGCTGAATCAATGACTGCAGACAAGATCTCGCCCGACATGCTTCGCTTTGAACGAATCCTCGCGGCACCTGCCGCTACCGTTTGGCAGTACCTGGTTGATCCCGAGCTCCGCGCGCGCTGGTTCATGTCGGGTCCAACGGACCTGCAGGTTGGCGGCGCCTTCGGGCTGACCATGGATCACGACCGTCTCTCGGACGAGGTCGTTCCCACGCCGGACCGGTACAAACCGTATGTTGGCCATCGCTGGCACGAACGCATTACTCGCTATGAACCACCTCATCTCCTGGCCTTCACATGGGAAGACGGCAAGGCGGGGGAAGTCACGTTCGCGCTGACCGAGATAGACAGCGGAACAACACGCTTAGTCCTGACCCACACGGGTCTTCGTGGATCTGAGGATGCGCTCAACTTCGGTGGTGGCTGGCACGCGCATCTTGCAGTCCTTGAGAAACGGATCGCTGGAATAAGCATTCCTGACTTTTGGGCCCTTCATGCCGTGGCTGAGCGTGAAATGGAAATCGCGCTAGGTTCTGAGGCGTGACAAACTCCGGCTCCCGCTGAATACCACCGAAAGGAACCGGGCGATGAGGAACGTTTCACATATTCCACCTACATCCGCTGCAGCCCCGACGTTCCTTGGCAAGCCCTCGCGATCCAGGAGGTTACCAGGCAGTATTGGGCGGGCACTTGGCAAGAAAGCGATTGGTCGCGGGGCTCTCCATGGCGGCTGGTTGCTCCGGATGGGCGGCCAGCGGATTCCGGAGACGTCATTGAGGCGGATCGACCGAATAGGCTTGTGATTTTCTGGCGCGACGAGCTTCACGAGGAGCTCCGCCAGGAGGGGCATTCCGAGGTTAGCTACGTCATCGAAGATGATCGACACGTCGGCAAAGCTGACGGTCCTCCGGTCCTCCAATAATCCGAAGTGGAAAACTCCCGTTGCCATCGCTGCTATGTCGAAGGGATGGCCGCATCTCATTGCTAGCGTCAAATCTCTTCTGGAGACGGGCTACCCGTTGGAAGAAACAATGGCGGGGCGCGTAGACCTTTGATGTCGGATCACGATGTCGCGCCCGCCGCAGCTACGTAAGCTATCTCGGGCCGACGACCAGAAGGCGGCTTAGCGATCAGATAGCGAAGCAAAATTGCTTCACGTGTTTAGATGTCTGGCTCAAGCCTGCTTTTCGCCGCGCTGACTTCGGTCGAGTGAGACTGTATCTGTGCAGCGTCGAGCGCGATCCTCACGGCGGTCAGATATGATTGCTCGTCGGCGAGCTCCGGCGTGTATTGGCGAACCGTATAAAGCCCCAAGAGCGCCAGGTAGATGGCTTTCGCAAGTTGTTCCGCCAACGGGTGCGGCGCGCCAAGAAGTTTGAACTCCTCCGTGAGGTGTTTGGTGCGTATCGCATCCACCTCCCGCACTGCCGCCCTTGGCAATGGGTCCTGTGCCGCCCACGCCCGAAGCGCGCACTCTGTTTTCGCAACGTCCAAAGCACCAGACGTCGATACGGCGGCGAGTTCTGCCAACGCCTCCAAGCGTTTACGCGGTGTGTCGAAGTGACTAGTCTGTTCGATTAGATCGGCGGTGAAGTCACGCTTCCAAAACTCTATGATTGCCTCGAGAAGCTCGCCTCTACTCTTGAAGCGCCAGTAGAACGGGCCTTTGCTCACGCCAAGAATCACGGCCAAACGTTCCACCCTGACCGCCTCAATGCCTCCGGCTGTCAGAGCAGATAATCCGGCCGCGACCCAATCGGCCTTTGTTGGACCACCTTGTTTATCTGCCATTCGACCCGCCTCACGCACCGCCCCGTCTGCCGAAGCTAGGCACTTCCAGAAAAGTGTGTAACGGTTTTCCGTTCGGAAGTGCGTCGTTTCAAAGGGTTGGAGCGCCGGCTCTTTCCGCCGGACGGGCGGCCGCCCAAAATATGATGAGGCCTACCGGGCCGAAGATCGCCCATTGAATAAGGCCCCACGGGTTTCCGAACCAGACAAAGGTGAAGAACAGGCAGATACCCGAAACCACCAGGAAATGGCCTCCGATTATCCAGGCTACCGGCCAGCGCCAGTCGCTACGGAATGCCGCCACCAGCGTGGCCACAGCACTGCCCACTATCAGCGCCGCCATCTGGTACCACAAGATGTCGAGCACACCGGCCGAGGAGGGTGGCAGATTGGCCGAGTAGACGGGGTACATCACCTCGGGCGTCCCGCCAATGATGTGGTAAATGGCGGCAACGGCATTGACTGCGGATGCCACCAGAAGTGCGCTGCGGCCGGCGCTCCCATCTTGAGGGCGATTGACTAAGTCCGTTCTCATCGTGATGATCCATCCGTACTATACGGCGGCGTATACTACACCGTTGCAGATACGTCAATATACGGTGGCGTATAGAACATCGCGACAGAGACCGCCGGGCTTCCGCTCAACCGTCCAACGGGGCTATCGGGACCGGCAAACGATCGCCCGGATATCACTGCTGGTCCCGTGACTTGGAGAAAACGAACCGCCGAAAGCCGCCCGAGAAATTGGGGAGGACAATCGCCCTCCCGCCTACTCGGTCATGCATGGCAAGAGGCCTGCCTGGACTCCCCAGGCTGACCCGCAGCGCCTACCAAAGTACCGAAGCGGCATTCCCGCCGCTACGGTCCTTCGGGAATTCCGCACTTAGCCGACCGTGAGACAGATAGTTCTCCCCTCACCCTGAGGCGATTTGAACCAGAGCGCTGAGATTATAAGACGAGATCAATAACCGCCGACGATCGGAAGAATCTCGCCCGTGATGTAGCTCGACATTTGCGGAGAGGCGAGGAAGACGTAGGCCGGAGCAATTTCCTCTGGCTGCGCTGCCCGCTTCATTGGCGTTTGGGAACCGAACTTCTCCACATCTTCAGCCTCTTTGTCCGATGGATTGAGAGGCGTCCAGACGGGGCCGGGGGCGACGGCGTTCACGCGGATACCTTTGGGCACGAGATGTCCCGAAAGTGCACGGGTGAAGGCATGAATTCCCCCCTTGGTCATGGAGTAGTCCAGAAGTTCCTTCGAGCCGGTAAGGCCCGTGACGGATCCAGTGTTGATGATTGCCGAGCCGTTCTTCAAATGCGGAATAGCGGCCTTTGCCATGTAGAAGTAGCCGTAGAGGTTCGTCTTCAGCGTTTCGTCGAAGTGCTCGTCGGTCAGGTCCTCGATGTCACGAGTGTGAACCTGGAAGGCGGCGTTGTTGATGAGGATGTCGAGGCGACCAAGCTGCATCACCGTTTTTTCCACTGCCTTTCGGCAGAAGCTCGCATCCTTGACGTCGCCTTTGATCACAAGGCACTTGCGTCCCTCCTTCTCAACAGCAGCCTTTGTGTCATCTGCGTCCTGAGATTCATCGAGATGCACGATGGCGACGTCCGCCCCTTCACGGGCAAAGAGGACTGCCACCGACCGACCGATGCCGGAGTCACCCCCCGTGATCAGCGCCACCTTGTCCTTCAGCTTGTCTGAGCCCTTGTAAAACGGTGCATCATACATTGGCGCGACGGGGAGATCAGCCTCTGAGCCTGGCTTGTCCTGATGCACCTTTGGGAATGGCGGCTCTGGATAACGTCGAGCGCCCGCCTGCATGGCTCCTGAGGTCTTCGGCTTTTCCTTCTTGTCGGCCCCTTCAACCTGTTTCTGGATATCGCGCTGCTTCTGCCCGGTTTCGGATTTCATTGGTACCTCCTTCGATTAAGGAGGTAGAACGTTGGCGAGGCCAAAAGGTTTGGGCGAGACCGGCTCAATCCATTCTATCCGCCGACTCCGATGAGGACACTACCCGCTCCTCTCTGCCTGCCATCCTAAATCATCGTGGTCTAATGAGGGGCCAATGTGCTCTCGTCGATGTGTGCGGTGGCATATACCCGCCGGGCGACGATCGCGAGAAGAAGGAGCGTCACCGTTGCAACGACGCAACAGATGGCAAAGCCAAGTGAGAAGCCGCCTTTCGCTGTCTCCAGCCAGACAGCGGAAGTTGAACCTGGCATCGACCGAGCTGTCTCGACTGCGCCGGCAAGAGTCGCAGAAACGGCCTCGGCTTGCACGGGATTGAGGCTGCTCAGGTCGGCGCGGTTCATCGCCATACGATAGATCAGGGTCGCCAAACTGCCGAGCACCGCGATGCCCAATGCGCCTCCAAATTCAGCGCTCGTCTCCGATATGGCCGAAGCCGAGCCTGCCCGTTCGGGCGGTGCAGTCCCGACGATCAGGCCGGTCGTGGTAAGGACGACCGGAACGAAGCCGAAGCCGATGATCATGCTGGAGCCAAGGATCCCGATCAAGCTCTCGGCGTAGGCGGCGATAGCCATGGCGGCAGCTCCCGCTGCATTGACCAAAAGCCCGCCGAGCACTGTTCTGACGGGTCCGAAGCGGTTGGTGAAGCGGTAGGCCTGGAAAGACATGACAGCGAAGACTAGGGCCGATGGCGCAGACCAAAGTGCAGCTTCCAATGGTGACAGACCAAGCACAAGCTGCAGGAAGAGGTTCTGAAACAGAAAGACGCCGAAGACGAAGAAGACACCGGCGAGGTTTACCATCAGAGAGGCCGTGAACGCTGGTACCCGGAAGAGCGCGAGGTCGACCAACGGATCGCTGAGGCGCCGCTGGCGCCTCACAAACAGGAGGCCGACCAGAAGCCCCAAGCCGATGTAGACGATTTGGGCAAGCTGGAAGCCGTCGGCAGCCATATGCTTGAAACCGTAGATGATCGGCAGAACGGTGGCGAGCGAAAGCACGACACTCAATAAGTCCAGTCGGCCGGCATCATTGTTCTTGTATTCCGGCAGCAGAAACGGGGCGACCGCCAGAAGCAGGAGCATGACTGGTATGTTGATCAGGAACACCGATCCCCAGTGGAAATACTGTAGCAGAATTCCGCCGATGAGGGGGCCAACGAGGCCGCCCAGCGCAAAGGCCGTGCCCCAGATGCTGATCGCCCTGTTCCGCTCCGCCTCATTTTTGAAGAGATTGACGATGAGCGACAGAGTGGAGGGAGCGATCGTCGCACCGGCGATGCCAAGCAGGGCCCGTGCCAGAATAAGTTGCCCCGGGGTATTTGAGAAAGCCGCGAAGGCGGATGCGACGCCGAAAGCAAAAGCGCCCATCAGCAACACCCGCCGGCGACCGATCCGGTCTCCCAGCGTTCCCATGGTCACGAGAAAGCCCGCGACCATGAAGCCATAGATGTCATTTATCCAGAGCAGTTGCGATGCGGACGGATCGAGGTCCGCAACGATCGCCGGCACCGCGAGGAACAGCACCGACAAGTCCATCGAGTAGATCAGGCATGCGATGGACAGGACGCACAGGCCAACCCACTCGCGGCGGCTTGCCTGCTCAGGCGTGTGAATGTTCTCTGCCATGGTCGTCCTCCCGGAAGCCGGCGGAGATTTCCCTGAATCGCATCAGTTGACAAGTATCAATTTCCAGGATGACCGGCTTTGATCCCAAGGAACGCTTTCATGGATTCAAGCTCAGCCTAAACGAGACCGTCATCCCTCGTCACCGAAGTAATCACACGTGGGAATGATCATAAAGGCTGCTGACATTGATCGGAAAGCATTCGCGCTGTAGGTTCGGCACGCGAGCCAAAAGTGCGCGAGCAAGGAGGGACTATCATGCCTAAAGGTACTGTTAAATTTTTCAACGACGACAAGGGTTTTGGCTTCATCACGCCTGAGGATGGCGGAACGGACGTCTTCGTTCACGTGTCTGCCTTGCAACACGGCGGTTCGCTGAAAGAGGGTGACAAAGTCAGCTACGACGTCGGTCAAGATCGCAAGACCGGAAAATCGAAGGCGGAAAACGTATCCGTGCTTTGATCGATGGACGATCTCAATGAGCGTGCGTAAAAGCGCTTTTGAGAGCACGCCGAGTTCCTGTCGTTCAATGTGACAGATTCGACGGCAGAATTCCGGCAAGACCAGAGCGCCTCAGTGTTTCATTGAAACACTGAGGCGCTCTGTCCATGAGGCTACGCGTGTCACGGAAACCGCTACACACTTTTCCTGGAAGATCTCTAAGAGGCTGCCTCAAAAAGAATTGAGTGATTTCAGCCAGTTGTGATTCCGTCGGATTTGCAAAGATTCGATGGAGATCACGATGGCCTGGACTGAAACCACCCGGCGCAATTATGTCCGGCGGACGAGCGGATATGCAAGCGATGTCACGGATCGCGAATGGGATTTTGTTGCACCGTTCATGCCTGCGCCACGGCGTCTGGGTCGTCCGCGCAAGACTGATTTGCGCGATGTTTTAAACGCCCTTCTCTATATCGCTTCGACAGGCTGCCAGTGGCGGATGCTGCCGAAGGACTTTCCGCCCTGTTCGACGGTGCAGCGATATTTCTATGAATGGCGGGCAATGGGTCTTTGGCCACGGATCAACCATCACCTCGTCATGGAGGCGCGGGAACTGGAGGGGAAAGAAGCCTCGCCGACAGCGGGCGCGATCGACAGCCAAAGCGTTAAAACGACGGAAAGCGGCGGTATTCGTGGCTTTGATGCAGGCAAGAAGATTAAGGGCCGCAAGCGCCACATCATTGTCGACACGCTCGGGCTGATGGTCGGCCTCATGGTGCACAGCGCCGATATTCAGGATCGCGACGGCGCTCCCGATCTCCTGAAATCCATCAAAAACCGGTGGCCGTGGTTGCTTCATGTCTTCGCTGATGGCGGCTATGCGGGCGACAAGCTCAAAAAGCGGCTGCAGAAAATCGGGAAATGGACACTCGAAATCATCAAACGTTCCGACAAGGCCAAGGGTTTTGAAATCCTGCCACGCCGCTGGGTCGTCGAGCGGACCTTCGCCTGGCTGGGTCGATGCCGCCGACTGGCCAAGGACTTCGAAAAATCCGTCGCTTCAGCAGAAGCGTGGATCACCATCGCCCACATCCGCATGCTCACCAGACGCCTTGCAAGATATGGATATCGTTGAAACCTTTTCGAGTCCGACTCTAAAGCCGGATCACTCCTTTGACCACGACGATCCCGGCGCCGGAGAGTTCCGGCAGGGGAGCAAGTCGGATACGCAGAATGCTGCGGCGGCCCATTTTGGTGCCTTGCTCGATTACCAGTTCGTTGTTCGTGAGGTTTCCCGTGGCGGCAAGATAGGCCGCCAGAGGGCCGGCTGCGGTCCCGGTTGCAGCATCCTCCCAGAGGCCGACGGAGGGATTGAAAAACCGAGCGTAAGCGGTATCCGGCGCATCAGCATCGAGGGCATAGATGTAGCAGCCCTCCGCAGGCGTCTTCTCAAGAACGGCGAGCAATTTGTCGGCGACCGGCAGCGCTCTGTCCACGGAATCCACATTCAGGACGCGCACCATAAGGTGCGTGGCTCCGGTATCGGCCGGACGTGCAGGCGGTTCGGGCAAAATGTCTCTGGGATCGAGGCCGAGGGCGTCAGCCAGAGGCGCGACGTCATCCAGCGGATCCGACAAGCGCAAAGGCATCTGGCGCATGCGGCCGTGGATGCGACCGCCGACCGACTCGAGCTCAATCGGCAGAACATCTCTACCGATCTCCTGCTGAAAGGTTCGGGCCGCGGTCAGCGAACCGAGGTCGCCATTCTCTGCGAGCCAAAGCCACGCCCCAAGTGCATTGTGACCCGCACCGAACACCTCTGCACCGCTCGCAGTGAATGATCGCAGTTTCCAGTCCGCCCGTGTGCTCCGCATGAGGAATGTGGTTTCGGCTTGATTGAACTCGCCTGCGATCCGTCGCATCTGGTCATCCGTCAGGCCGTCCGCGTCCTGTACCACGGCCAGCGGATTCCCCGTCAGCGGCGCATCCGCAAATACATCGATGAGACCTGCGATCAGTTCTACCATTTTGCACCTCGACTTTAATGAGTTAGATTTGGTGTATCGTAGCCTTCATCACTGTAGCCCATTCTTATTAAACGATAAAAATCCGAATCCTCAGCTCTAAGATGAATTGGATTCAGCATGCACCGCCCGCGTTTGCCTCCCCTGTCCGCGCTTCGCGCTTTTGAAGCCGCCGCGCGCCTCGCGAGCTTCAAGGCCGCAGCCGAAGAGCTTTTGGTCACCCCCACGGCAATCAGCCATCAGATCAAACAGCTCGAAGCCTATATGAGCCTGCGCGTTCTGGACCGGACGCCCAGAGCCGTGACGCTGACGCCGCGGGGTAAGGCGCTTTACGAGGCGACGGCCGCCGGTTTTGGCGAAATCGAGCGGGTCGTCACACGACTGCTGGCTGAGACGGCGCCGACAACGGTCACCCTGACCTCAACGATAGCGTTTCTGAGTCACTGGCTGGTGCCGCGGATGGATGCGCTGCGCCAAACCATCCCGAATATCGACTTACGGTTGCACGCATCGAATAAGGTCGAGGAATTGCGCTCCGGGGGCATCGAGACCGCGATCCGTTACGGGCGTGGTCCATTCGCTGGCACAGCCAGTATGCAACTTTGCAGCGACGCGATGACGCCGGTTTGCAGCCCGAGCCTCGGTCTATCGCAACTTGGCGATCTGCGGCGCGTCACATTGATCCACATCGACGGGCGAAGCCGCCCGGCGCCGAAACCCGATTGGAATCGCTGGTGTGAACAGGCCGGCATCACCGACCTTGATACCAGTGCCGGCCCCCGATTTCCCGATAGCATGCTAGCCGTCCAGGCGGCCATTGCCGGCCAAGGCGTGGTCATCGCCAGTCGAGTGCTCGTAGCCGATGCACTTGCTGCTGGTTTGCTAGAGGCCCCATTCACGCAATCACTCGCCGGCGACGCCTATCATTTTGCCTGCGCCTTGGGGCTGGAACAGCGCACTGACATCGCAGCACTTCGGATGTGGTTTCAGAACTGCTTTTCCGCAGCTGAACCGGATCCCGCACACCGGTTACCGTGAGCCCAAGTCTCACGAGTGCAACGGCTATTTTGGCGCTGCGGCCGCAGTTTCGCCCGGCGGCAAGATCCTGAACATAAAGGTCGATACCTTTTCTCCTGGCTTGAACGGGCCCGGCACCTGATGGCTTACCGGCTTCAGGCTTTGAAGGAATGCTGCAATTGCGCCTGCGTCTTCTTTTGTGAGTTGCGCAAATGCGTGCCACGGCATGATCGGCGCCAGCATGCGGCCGTCGGGGCGCTGCCCCGTCTGAATGGCAGTCACGATCTGCTCCCTGTTCCAACTGCCGATGCCGGTCTCCTTGTCGGGCGTGATGTTGCGACCGACGAAAACACCCTCCCCGGGGATTTCGAAGCCTACATCCGACCCGCCGAGAAAGCGTGAGCTGTCCGGTTTTCCAAAAAAATATCCCAGTGTGTGGCAATCGATGCAGCCGCCCATTGTGACGAGATATTCCCCCCGCGCAATTTCGGGATCGTCGGCAGCAGCGGCCCCGAGCGGCAGTAGCCCAAAAGCAGAGGTGGCGAAACATGCGAACCCAATGCCCAGCGGGAGCGCCTGCGCTCTCATCCGGTTCGGAGAAGAGTTTCATTCGTCTGCAGCCAACATCTCGAGGTTGGCTACCTGAGGGCGCATATGGCTCGCCAAAGTGCTCTGGTCAAAAGCACCTTTATTAGCTTCCCGTGAAATATTCGGCCGAGTCATGTACAGTGCTCGGCGGGAATTCATGTGGGGACTAGCACATGGAACGCAGGTTATCTGCAATCGTGGCCGCCGATGTGGTCGGCTACTCCGCTTTGATGGAGAAAGACGAAGCAGCGACGTTTGAACGCCTTCGAACGCGACGCACCGAACTGTTTGAACCGGAGATTGCGAGGCACCATGGGCGCGTCTTCAAGCTCATGGGCGATGGCCTTCTGGCGGAGTTTGGGAGTGTCATCGATGCCGTCGAATGTGCCGTGTCTCTCCAGCGCGGAATGACAGAGCGCAATGCTGCAGTCCCCGAGGAGGAACGGTTTGACGTTCGGATCGGCATCAATACCGGAGAAGTAATCGTTGACGGCGAGGACCGGTACGGTGAAGGCGTGAACGTCGCAGCTAGGCTTGAGCAACTCGCGCTTCCAGCCGGCATCTGCGTTTCAGGTAAGGTGGCGAAGGAGGTCGAGAAGAAGCTCGCGTTTGGCTTCGACTTCGCGGGGCGGCAGAAGGTCAAGAACATCGAAGAGCCTATCGACGTCTACCACGTGCGCATCGACGCGCAGCCACGCCGACGGTTTTTGCGCAGGCGACTATGGCGGCCACTTGGCGTCGCGGCGACTATCATGGCGGCCCTAGCGGCCGTGTGGATGGCGCTCTATGGCCCGTTGACAACGTCGTCTCCTGGGGTTTCCAGTACAATCCCGTCTGTCGCCGTGCTTCCATTCAAGGATCTGAGTGCCGACAAGAGCCTAGGCTATTTGGGAGAAGGAGTGGCGAACGACGTCATCGCTATCCTATCGCGCTTTTCCGACATTGCGGTCGTATCGCGAACCTCGTCCTTTGCTTACCAGGGGAAGGAAGGCGATATCCGCGAAATCGGCGAGGAGCTGGGCGTTGGCTATGTTGTCGAGGGTAGTGTGCGCAAAGAAGGCGACAGGGTCCGCATTGTTGCGCAGTTGGTCAATGCCAACACGGGCGACCATGTCTGGGCAGACCGCTTCGACAAGGCCGGAACCGACCCGTGGGCGCTCCAGGATGAGTTGACCGGCAAGATCGTGGGGGCGATGACGGGTGAATTCGGAGCCATTCGCAAGGCCGACTACAGTCAGGCCTGGGGTAAGGACAGCACCAATCTCGCTGAATACGACTACTACCTGCGCGCGGAAAGCCAACTGAACCTCTACACAAAGGAAGGTCTCGAGCGATCCGGCGAAATTTCACGGCAGGGTCTGAAGGTGTTTCCCGGCTCCTCCCTACTGACCGTGGAGCTGGGGTGGTCTCATTGGCTAAAGGTTGGGCTGCTTTACAGTTCTGACCCGCAGAAAGATCTTCAGGAGGCGGAGCGGTTGGTCAATCAGGTCCTCGCTGACAAGAACTTAAGCCCGCAGGTAACGAGACTGGCAAATTGGCTCAATGCTTGGCTCCTGACGCTCAAGCGGGACCATGATGGCGCTATTGCGGCAATGAACAAGGCCATCGCGGCCGCACCCTACAATGCCTTCACCCTCACCGATGCAGGAAGTATCTTCCTACAGGCCGGTCAGCCCGAAAAGGCGCTGGAGCTGACAGACACGGCAGCTGCTCGGGACCCGGGACTGTCCTGGTTTTTTAACTACGTGCGAGGTTTCATCTACATCGTCCTTGGCAAAAACGAAGAAGCCGTCGAGGTACTCAAGACCACGGAATTTGCCGACGCTCCGTTGCAATTAGCCATCGCCTATATGCGTCTTGGGCGCGACGCCGAGGCCCAAGCTGCCGTGGCGAAGATGCTGAAGTCGGCTCCGGCTGCGACGATCCAGTCCTGGCGGCAGGCTTGGAACTTCCGAGACAACGCTATTCTGGATCAGGCATCGGCCGACCTTGCGCGCGCCGGCCTTCCGTCTCAATAAGCAAGAGACGTGGCACATTAACACACGACCTTCGCGGCCAGTGACTGTTATTCCTATCCTTGAAGGGAGCAGAACCGCGGACCCCCCGACCTTCAATATGGGTGAGAAGAGTGCACCAGTCTAGGATCCTGGGGGACGATAACTAATCGACTTTGCCTTTCCAAGTGCTCCCATCGTATCCTCAACGCTGAGGAGGACAGTGGTTTCGATAGAGCTGAGCGCGCCTCCTGCGCCGATGGCAAGGGCGACAGCCGCCATCGATACGTTGTCAGGCGCTTCCCACAGATTCCAACCATCATGCTCACCAAAGGCGTACCAGAACCCATGGAGCTTTCCTCCTACGGATTCGATATACGCACGTGCCGCCTCACGGCGATCTTCGGGGTTTTCAATCATTCGCGCCCATGTCTCGGGCGTGTAGCTGAAGCGCGTGAGATACATGGCCATGGTTTGCCTCCTCTGTCACAACAACTCAGTTAACGCTCAGTCCCGAGAGAACGCGAGTCATTTCCAACGTTCGGGATCGGCCTGCGAATGGCTTCAACCTTGCCGCCTAGGATGGCCGCTTGCGTCTCATTGCGGACTGTCGCCATCGGCCAGCAATGCTGATCATGGACGGTGCCCCACATTGATCTGAACGATGATATAATGGATTACTCGCTGTCTTAGACCGTGTGGACGAAGTGGCTCAAGAATGGGCCTGCGAAACGACGACGGATTGCCCTGACTATTCATTCAAACCTTGCCATATGGCGAGACATCACCGGAATGGCGCCGTCGAGGAACGAAAAGGCACTGGTTGGGCGTGGATGGCCACACCGGGGTGAACCCATGGAACGACGCGACAAGGAACAGGAGAACCTTTCCCGGCTCGAACAGGCCGCGCAACAGACTGCTGATCCAAAAACTATGCAACAGAAGGCGAAAAGGCCCGAGGAAAAATTCCGCTTCAGTCTTCGCAAGAAAGACGTCTGGTGGACGGTTGGCTTGGCTGCCGCTGCCTTGCTGCTTTTTGGCATCCAAGTCCTGATTAATTGGCGCTTGGATTGGCTTGACGCGCCCTTGCGCCTCCGCGTGACGAACTATGTTAAGGGCGGCCTGCTCATCTTTATTATGCTTACCGTTGCGAATGTTATTGAAGTCTTTCTTATTGGCCGAATTCCCAATCGTGTCTCGCGTTTCAACCTGAAACGTATTTTTCGATTGGTCGTCGTGGTCGCCATCGTCTTCGTGGCGATTTCGGTCTTATTTGTAAATTGGTACGCAGCGTTCGTTTCGCTCGGCCTGATTTCCCTGATTCTTGGCTTTGCGCTGCAAATGCCGATCTCCAGTTTCATCGCGTGGATCTATATCCTGGCCAGGGCGCCTTATCGCGTTGGCGATCGAATTCGCATCGGCGATGCCCATGGCGATGTCATTGACGTCAGCTATCTCGATACGACGCTGTGGGAATTCGGCGGCGAGTACCTTTGGACCGATCATCCGAGCGGACGCATCATCAAGTTTCCGAACTCAACCGTGTTTGACACGCCGGTCTTCAACTATTCCTGGCCGCTGTTTCCCTACGTCTGGAACGAAATCAAGTTCCAGCTCGCCTATGAGAGCGATCTGGAGTTTGTGGCGCGGACCATGAGAGAGGTCGTGGAAGAGCAGGTCGGCGACATCATGAGCCAGAAGGTGAAGATATATAAGCATATCCTATCGAATACGCCGGTGGACGAGCTCGAAGTGAAGGAGCATCCCGTGGTTCATTTTCGCGTCAGCGAAAACACCTGGCTCGAGGCCATCGTACGTTATCTTGTGCCGCCGAAGGAAGCGGGGCGCACCAAAACACGCTTGATCAAGGAAATGCTGGCGCGAATGAACGCAGAGCCCGATCGCGTGCTGTTTCCGAAGAGCAATTTGAGGTGAACTTCCCTACGCCAGGCTTGTAAGGGGGCCCCCCGCGTCGCGGCAGGCAAGTCCGGGATACCTCCAGCATCCTGACCCGCGATCTCCGACTAAATCCAGGCAGCGACGGCGGCTATCACGAGCGAGAGGACGCCCAGCAGCGCGCCACTGGAAAACTGCGGCAGCGGCCGTGTCGGCGGCTTCGGTCGCCTGCTGCTTGGCGCGTTCCACCGACGCCTTGTAACCTTCCTCGATCCACCGGAATATTCTGCGCCTTAGTATATCGTATGGGGCGCCTGGTTCGATATGCCTTCTGAGAAATTTGCATCGTCGCCCAGATTGCACCAGACACCTGCCGAACACATTCTGCCCGATGGCGTCTCGCCGGATGTCTTCGCGCGTTTGTATTCGAGATGTCAGTATTTCGCAGGAACGTAAAGCTCCGGAGGCAGGACCTTCCGCTCGTAGTTGGGATTGAAAATGCGCTCCGGCAAGGTGATATCCTCGTGCGGCACATCCTCATAGGGGATTTGCTTCAAGAGATGGTCGATGCAGTTGAGCCGGGCCCGCTTCTTGTCGTTGGCCTCGACGATATGCCATGGCGCTTCGCGAATGTTGGTACGGGCGAAGGTCTCTTCCTTGGCCTTGGTGTACGCTTCCCAACGGACGCGCGATTGCAGGTCCATCGGCGAGAGCTTCCACTGTTTCAACGGGTCGTGGATGCGCGTCAGAAAGCGCAGCTGCTGTTCCTCGTCGGTGATCGAGAACCAGTACTTAACCAGCCGAACGCCGGAGCGCACCAGCATGCGTTCGAATTCCGGCACGTCGTCGAAGAACTGCTCGACCTCCTCCTCGGTCGCAAAGCCCATGACGCGTTCGACGCCGCAGCGATTGTACCAGGAGCGGTCGAAGAGGACGATTTCGCCGCCCGCCGGCAGATGTGGTACGTAACGCTGGAAATACCATTGGGTCTTTTCGCGATCGGACGGCGCCGGCAGCGCCACCGTTCTAACGATGCGCGGATTGAGTCGCTGGGTGATGCGCTTGATGACGCCGCCCTTTCCAGCCGCGTCGCGTCCCTCGAAGATCACAACGACCTTCTGCTTGTGGTAGACGACCCAGTCCTGCAGCTTGATTAGCTCCGCCTGCAAGGCCAGGAGCGCGCGGAAATAATCCATGCGGGGAAGCGCCGGAGGATGCGCTTTACGGTAAATCTCGCGGATTTTCTCGGATAAGGTCGGTTCTGAAAGCTCAAGCTCGTAATCCTCGTCGATTGTGTCAGCAAGCTCCGCTTCGAGCCAATCGATGCGTTCTACCTCGTCTTTCGAGTTACTCATGTTACGCCCTCCGCAGTTCACGCCAACAATCTTGATCGCAAGATTGGCTTATTCAATGTCGGAGTGAGGAAAATTCACATTCCTCGGGACGCATGCCGCCGGCGTAAGCAGGGTCGAGACTCACCGGCGACACAAGAGCGTTGTGATGGCAGCTCCCATTTGGGCATACTAACCGACGATCTCAATGGATCGGACGAGCGAGCGAGCATGATACTGTGAATGCCACTAAACTCCTGCTGATCTTGCCGCTATTGGCGGCTTTCGCATACATCTCGCTTGTTGGCTTGACGTATCTGTCACAGCGCGCGCTCCTTTACCCTGGGGCAAGCGCAACGCCGGCGCCCGAGCGCGCGAGCTGGGGCCAGAATGCGTCCATCCAGACACCCGATGGAGAAACACTTCATGGCCTCTATAGCCGGGGTGAGCCCGGCCAGCCTTCGGTGTTGTTCTTTCTCGGAAATGCCGACCGGGTTAGCAACTATGGCTTCTTCGCCCAGGCCCTCGCCGCACGCGGCATCGGCCTGCTCGCGCTTTCCTATCGCGGCTATCCGGGATCAAGTGGGACGCCGAACGAGCATGGCTTATTGATCGATGGCATTGCCGCCTTCGACTGGCTTGCGGCACGTTCCGGAAACGAGATCGTCGTGCTGGGCCAGTCGCTGGGAAGCGGTGTGGCGGTCGATACGGCTGGGCAACGGCCGGCAGTCGCGGTCATCCTCGTGTCTGCCTACCTGTCGGTCCTCTCGCTCGCTCAGACCTACTATCCATTCTTTCCGGTTGCCCTCCTCACCAAGGATCCCTTCCGCTCAGATCTGAAAATCGCAGGGGTGAGGCAACCGAAGCTGTTTATCCACGGCCGGCACGACACCATCATCCCATTGTCTTCGGGCGAAGCTCTGTATCAGATCGCTCCCGAGCCCAAGCAGATGCTCATCTACGATGCCGGCCACAACGATCTGTGGGATGCCCGCATGGTTGACGACATCATCCGCTTTGTGCAGTCGCAAAAAGGAGGCACCGCGATTCCACCGCCTCGAACGGACCGGAACTGACGAGCCGCTAAAGCTCAACGCGATCATGCGTTATTCCAGCACGATATGTGGCTCGATTGACCCATACCTGCCTTCCACAGTGCTGATCGGCGACTTTCGCGGCGTAGTCAGCCTCCTCCGCCTGCCCGGCGGGCAGTGATGATCCACGCGCGAGAGTCGAAAAACACGCCCTCCGGGGTCATATGCCCCTCCAGCAAATCGCGCAGCCGCTGCAGTGGTTTGTCAGGCGGTTCATTCGTGCTCGCGAGAGCGTCCTGAACAAGATAAAGGCTGGTTAGCGCATCGAACTGCCGATTCCGATGAAGCCGCCCCTTTGTTCCGAGATGATTGCGCCCCCGGTTTCCGGGATGATCTCGCCCCCTGTTTAGTGGGGTCTGCAGGCGATGATTGTTGTCAGTTCATTCAGGCGAGGTGTCAAGCTTTGCGCGGTAGATTTCGGCGCAGACTATCGCCGCTCAATTCGATGCGGTGGGCATTGTGGACCAACCTGTCGAGTATGGCATCGGCGTAGGTTGGGTCGCCAATGACGCCGTGCCATGCGGACACGGGAAGTTGGCTGGTAATGATCGTTGATTTGCGTCCATAGCGATCTTCGAGGATTTCCAGCAGGTCGTGGCGGGCCTGTTCGTTGAGCGGCTCGAGCCCCCAATCATCCAGTATCAGGAGCTGAACATGGCCCAAGGTTCGTTGCAGGCGGGCGTAGCGGCCATCACCACGCGCGAGCGCAAGCTGGGCAAACAGCCTTGGGACACGCTGATAGAGAACTGAGCGATCGTCTCGGCAAGCCTTGTGGCCGAGAGCGCAAGCCAACCAACTCTTTCCGACACCCGAGGGTCCGCAAATGGCCAGATTGTCATGAGCGTTGATCCAGTCGCCACCGAGCAGTTTCATGAAGAGAGCACGGTCGAGGCCGCGTTCGGCGCGATAATCGACATCTTCCGGGGTCGCCTGGTGGCGAAGCTTGGCAAACCTGAGGCGTGCCGCAAGCTTCCGATCGTAACGGGAGCTCCATTCGCGTTCGAGCAGCAGTCCGAGCCATTCGGCGTGCGAGAGATGTTCGCTTTCGCCGTTGGCAACGAGTTCACTGAAGGCCTTTGCCATGCCGGCCAGGCCCATGGCATTCAATTTATCCAGTGTTGGATGAGCAAGCATCTTTCGTTCTCCTTAGTGGTAATAGCGAGGTCCGCGGATGTTGGCGTGATGGATCGGTTCATGCGACGCCGCTCCATTTGAGGCAGCCGTTCGATCAAGGTGATTGTCGAGGATGGAGCGCACCGAGCCATAGGTTCGTGCGCCAATCTCCAGCGCACGCCCGCAAGCTGCATTGACCCTGTCGCGGCCGAAGCTCTTGTTGAGGCGGATGATGCCGAGGCAAGCTCGAAAGCCCTGCTCGGGATGAGGCCTGTCGGCAAGAATGCGCTCGCACAACAGCGCAACATCCGGCCCCATCGCAGAGGCTTCGCGTTGAATCCGTTCAATCGTCCAGTCGGCAAAGCGGCGATGCGCAGAGGGCATATGATCGGGGATCGTCGTGTGCTTGCCGTTGCCGCTGGAGCGCCGGTGAGCGGCAATTCGCTCGCCCTTGTGGAAGATCTCGATCGTATTGGCGGTGATACGAGCCTCGACCTGCTCGCGGGCAAAGCGATAGGGAACGGAATAATAGTGCCGCTCGATCTCGACGTGATAATCCAGCCCGGCACGCCGGATACGCCACTCGGCAAAAATATAGCGTTCGACAGGCAGTGGTCGCAAAGCCGGACGATCAAGCTCTTCGAACAGTTGACGGCGGGTGACGCCAACGCGGCGCAGGACTCGTTTGTCATTGAGGTCATGAAGCAGTTCGCCGATCGCGGCATTGACCTCGGCCAAACTATAGAAGATGCGATGGCGCAGCCGGCCCAATAGCCAGCGTTCGACGATACGAACCGCAGCTTCCACTTTCGCCTTGTCCCGCGGGCGTCGCGGCCGCGTCGGCAAGACGGCGCTGCCATAATGGGCCGCCATCCCGCAATACGTCCGGTTTACCTGGGGATCGAAGTGGCAGGCCTTGATGATCGCTACCTTGGCATTGTCGGGAACCAGCAAGGCTGGCGCACCGCCAAAGAACTCCAGCGCCAGGATATGGCATTCAATCCAGTCGGGAAGCGTCTCGCTCCAACGTGCCTGCGCATATGAAAGGCTGGATGCTCCCAGAACCGCCACGAACAGGTGCGCCTGCCGTGTCTTGCCGGACAGCCGATCAACGACAACCGTGACCGTGTCGCCGGCGTAGTCGACGAACAGCTTGTCGCCGGCCGCGTGATCCTGCCGCATCGTCACAGGCAACTTCATCGCCCAGCCGCGGTAGAGGTCACAGAAGCGACTGTAGCGATAGCCCTCCGGATAACGGCTGATGTATTCGTCCCAAAGGATCTGCAGCGTCATATGCTTGCGCTTGAGTTCGCGGTGGACCTGCGTCCAGTCCGGCTCAGGGCTCCGACGATGACCCGTCTTCGTCCCGGCTGCCTTGTAAAGCGCCGCTTCCAGGACTGCATCGCTGACGTCGTCACCCAACGGCCACGATAGCTCCGCAATGGCCGCACGCCGAAGCGTCTCGCGCACCGTCGATGGCGCAGCTCCAACCCGAACCGCGATCGACTTGTGGGCAAGTCCTTGTTCGAAGCGATATCTCAATATCTCGCGGACACGCCGCATCTCCAGTCTCTCCGCAGGCATCCCGTTCCTTCCTCGTCACGTCGAAGGAAGAAACTTCACACCAGCAGAACACCCACGCCAGATGCTTTCCGATGGGGGCGGCATCATCTCGGAATCAGGGGGCGACTATTTCTCGGAATTGGGGGGCGAGATCATTTCGGAATCAGGGGGCGGATTGCCTCGGAATTTGCAATCGAACGCCGCATCGACATCTGATCCATAGAAGACCGGCTCTTGCACGTCCGCAAAGTCGATCGACGTAAAGCCTGCCGCGCTCAGAAGGTCGGTGGCAACCGGAGGGTCGCCAAGTGAAAACGGGTTGGCAGCACCTGCGGAAACCGCAATTGCCGGCGCCAGCGCTTGCCGGATAGCACGTGACCACTCGTTACGCTCCCGGCTCTGCCACACCATCCACACAAGGCGCGCGCCGGGGCGCATTGCCCGGCCGATATTGGCAAATGCCGCCGCCGGATCGGCAAAGAACATCACGCCAAACCGGCTGATGCAAAGGTCGAAACTGCCCGTCGGGAATCCGTGAAATTGCGCGTCGCCCTGCTCGAACATCGCATTCCGCAGACCCTCGGCGGCACTCCGTCGCCTTGCCTCCTCAAGCATCTCCGCGGAAATATCCACACCGATCGCTTCCCCTTGCGGCGCGGCGCGGGCGGCCTCGCGCGTCGTTTGTCCTGCACCGCAGCCGATATCGAGCACCCGATCATCTGCGCCAAAGTCGGCAGCAACCCGTAGCTGGCGATTGTGTCGCGCCAATTCTGCGTCGTAAAAGTCGGCACGATCCAACGCCATAACATCACCCTCTTTGTTCGAGCTGGTACGGGAGTTTGATTTTCCGTCCCCTGCACCGCGTTACTCTCGTCTTCCCGTGTAAACCGACGTCGTCATGTTTCTGGTGACGACGCCTGCGAACTCGGTTTCGGCTATTTTCTCCAGTCCGCTGAGTAACCTTTCCCGTTCGTCCGCTGGCAGTGCCGTGACATTCGAATAGGTCGCATAGAGGCGTCGAACAGCGGGTGGGTCCAGTGCCAGAGTCCAGTCTATGAGCTCCGGCTCGTCGGCCGTGAAACCAGCCTCCGCCAACTCACCCAGTCGCGCACCGACATTGAGGCCGTATGGCGTTTTAGTCGTTCCACCACCGGATGGGCTCGTACGATGGCCTGAGAACAGGTGAGCCGTCGCCCGATGAAATGGATCAGGCCTGACACCGTCCCCGAAGACATTCCAAAAGAGAGCGACGGTGCCGCCGGCTCGCAGCAGTCGATGAATGCGCCGCAGAGCAGGAGCGGCATCAATCCAGTGAAACGCCGTCGCACTGACGACGAGATCGAAACTCTTCTCCGGAACTTTCAATTTTTCGAAGGGAGTTTCCACCACTTCGAGCTCTTCCTTGTCCAATCGACCGCGAAGAAACCTGGCTAGCCGTCTGTCGGGCTCTACTGCCAGAAGCCGGTGGGGCCGATCTTCAAGAAGGCGTTCGGTGGCCAGCCCAGTTCCGGCTCCAATCTCGAGGATGGAGATACCGCGGCGGAGTCCTGCGCGATTTCGTAACGCGTCCCAGACGAGCTCCGGATAGGCGGGCCGGGCCGTGTGGTAGTTCTGCGGGTCGAGCCCAAATGCTTCTTTGCCGAAGGAACGGGCAAGGACGTCACTGGCCATAGCCATCACCGAGTTGCTGACCGCCGAAGCTAACTGCGAAGACGAAGCGGATCAACAACGCCCGGCGGCGGGAAACCGACGCCATTCCCTCAACTGCGGTCCAACAAGGCAAGATTGGCCTCGATTGTCTCGTCCCCCGGTGATGCCGCACGAGCTTCGAGCAGCAATTTGCGGGCCTTTGCCTTCTCGCCTCGGAGATATTGCGAGTATCCCATGTTGTTGACGATGCGTGGCTGGCGCCCGGCCACCTTGAGCAATTGATTGTAGGCGCGGTCCGCCAGATCGAACCGGCCGAGGCGGTCATAGCAGGCCGCCAATCCCATCAGCGCCTCGGCGTTATCTTGCCGCAGCTCTACCGCCTTTCGAAAGTGCTTCTCGGCGAGCCCATAATTGCCGTTCATGAATTGAAGCTTGCCCTGATCGAGATCGGACTTGCTCACGTCTCCGGATGACGCGAGAGCGGATGTCGGGTCGAATTCGGCACCCGACAACACCTCCGACGTCTGACAGCTCGAAAGAATCACGGTGGCGACGATCGCCATGACCAGTTCCGTGGGCCGGCGTCCTCCTCCCGAACGGCCCAGCACACTGCGGCCGGACGCGCCTGTTGTCATCTCCATTCGCTGATCGCCGCCCTCTTGCTACTGTGTCGTGGTGTCGTTCGGATAAGTCTCACCATTCCCCCCGTTTTGCTCCGCGTTCGGCTGCTGCGGCTTATACTGTTCCAGGTCGGCCGGCGTGGCCAAGCTGGTCTGCTTGACCCGTGGCGGCCACGGATCGACCATCTGCATCACGCTGTTTGCCGCGATTGCATCGCCTGCGGACAGAGCAATCGTTTCGCTGCGGACGAGCTCATGATTCTGGCAGCCGGAAAGCAGGATCGACGACGCAAAGAGAAGACCGGGAAAGCCTCTGGGCCTCCTGCTCCTCCGGATCATTGGAGCTCCAGAAAATGGCCGGAACTCGGTGCGCGGACGACACGCGCCTGCCTCGACGCTGACCGACCCCTGCCGTTGACCTCCACTTCATCGATATTGCCGAGAAAGAATTCAGCTTCGGTCGGGCGTTTTGTTCGATCCGACGGGCTGGCGACCTTCTTGAGCGGATCGATCGGTTTGACGAGATGAGGCGTGACGATGATCACCAGATCGGTCTCGCGGCGCTGGTAAGCCTTGGACGAAAACAACGCCCCGAGAATGGGAAGTTGCCCGAGGCCCGGCACGCGCTGGGTGATGAGATTGTTCTCGCTCTGCAGGAGGCCGGCGATCATGAAGCTCTGGCCGCTCTTGAGATCGACCGATGTCCGGGCACGGCGGACGGAGAAACCCGGGATCGCGATATTTCCCACCCGGTAGGAGGCGGTATTGTCGATCGCCGAAACTTCCGGCTCGATATCGAGGGCGATGAGGCCGTCGCTGAGCACGGTCGGCGTGAAATCCAGACCGACGCCGAACTTCTTATAGCTGACGGTAATGGTCCCGTCCTGTTCCGAGATCGGGATGGGAAATTCGCCGCCGGCCAGAAAACTTGAAGTCTCACCGGACCGCGCTATCAGGTTCGGTTCGGCCAGGCGCCGGGCCATGCCCCGGTCTTCGAGCGCATCGATCGCCACATCGACCGAGTAGCCCTCTCCGATGAGGCTGCCGATAAGGGAGCCGGCCGGCGTATTGGATGTCGCGCGCGGGGAGGAGTTGAACTCGACACTCCCGTTCGACCACGCATAAGCGGCACTGATCTGGGTTCCAAGCTCCTTGCCGACGTCGCGGTTGATCTCTACGAATCTGACATTCAGCTGTACCTGTTGGGACGACGTGATCTTAATGGAGTTGATGACCTCCTCGTCTCCGGCAAAGCGCGATGCGATCTGCTCAGCCTGGGTAGCTGCGACCGCGTCCGTGGCAGAGCCGGAAAGAACGATCCTTCCGTTCGCCGAGGTTACCTTTACGCTCGAGCCCGGCACCGACTGCCGGATCGTCGAGGAAAGCAATTTCGTATCGAGCGTCACCTCTATATCGATAATGCCGACCGGATTCTTTTCCGCATCGAAAATGGTGACGCTCGTCGAGCCCAGTTCATTGCCGAGGATATAGAAGGAGCGGTCGGTCAGAGGGGTTACGGTCGCAATCTCCGGATCCCCGATGACGATCTCATCGAATCGCTGCACGGCTCTGATCGTTACCGTCTTGCCCTTCGCAACCTTGATCGACCGCGAAAAATTCGACGAGATTTCCACGGAATCGCCGTTTGCCGACGCCGGAGGACTGACGCCAATGCCGGTACACAGAGCCACAACGAAGCAGAAGAACGCAAAAAGGGAGCCTCTTGACCTTGTCATGGTTCCTGTGTTCCTCCACGACACTCGGCACAATGTCGCACTCTCGTGACGCTACGTGTTGGCCGTAACCGCTGGGAGTTTTTCGGGAACCTGCCGCGAGGTCAACCAAGAATCCCCCCAAGCCACAATAAACACCCAGGAATTTTAAATAAAACCGTCAATTTTTAGTGGCCTGCGAAGCCTGTTATTCTCAAGTACTGTATTGGGCCGGAAAGCCTCGACCCTCCGGTTTCCTATCCGAGGCGGCCGCTGCGCCGCTCACGGTTCGAGAGGTTTGCTACAAGGTCACCGAAGCGGTCTCCTTGGACCGCCACATGGCTGCGCAAACCCTCCCGCGCGCCATCCGTATTGCCGGAAAGAATGGCTTCGACGATCTCTCCATGTTCCCTGAACGAGACCTTCATGCGGTTACGAACTCTGAGCTGCAGGCGACGATAGGGGCGAAGGCGGCGATGCAAGGTCGTGCATTGCTCCTCGAGAAAGCCGCTATGGCTCGCCGTGTATATCGCACGATGGAATATCTCGTTTTCATAATAGTAGCGATCGGTCTCCTCGCTGAGGACCGCCTCCCGGCATTTCTCGTGGGCAGCCAACAGAGCCGCACTGTCTTCCTCGGTATGCCGGCGAGCGGCAAGAGCACCCGCCATGCCTTCCAGTTCAGCCATCACCTCGAACATTTCGTAGACGCGCTGAGGTGCCGGGTCCACGACGACTGCGCCGCGCCGCGGTCTGATCTCGACAAGCCCGATCGCGCTCAATTGCATCAAGGCTTCGCGGATCGGGGTGCGGGATACGCCGAAGCGCATGGCGAGTTGCGTCTCGTCCAGGCGTTCACCCGGCTCGAACTCGCCCGTTACGATGCCGTTCTCGATATCGTCCCGCAGCTTGTAGAAAATGTTTTCGCTCATTCCTTATCCGACCAGTCCCGGTATGCAGCAACCATTTCTCTTGTATACAAAAATCTTGACACGGTACGCAAGATGGCTCCACTCTTATTACCAAGCCGGCGGGAGGCTGGCATGTCAGGGAGGAAGAAATGAGCAGTTTTCGACGGAAGTTGACGACTTCCGCTGTCGCGGCCATCTGCAGCTTGGTTGCTTCCACAGCGGGCGCCCAGACGGTGTTGAAGGCGTCGCACCAATTCCCGGGGGGCAAGGGCGACATTCGCGACGAGATGGTGCAACTGATCGCCCGCGAGGTCGCCGCCGCCAATGTCGGCCTCGAAATCCAGGTGTTCCCGGGGTCGTCTCTTTACAAGCCGAACGATCAGTGGAATGCGGTTACACGTGGCCTGCTCGATATGACTTCGTTCCCCTTGGACTATGCTTCCGGCCGCCACCCGGAATTCTCCGCGACGCTGATGCCCGGCCTCGTGGGAAACTTCGACCGCGCCATGCGGCTTAACGACTCCGAGTTCATGGGGGACATAAAGAAGGTCATCGAGAATGCCGGCGCCTTGGTGATCGCCGATGCGTGGCTCTCCGGTGCCTTCGCCTCCAAGAAGAATTGCATCACTTCCCCCGACACGATCAAGGGACAGGTGATCCGCGCCGCCGGGCCGGCCTTCGAGGAGATGCTCGTGGAAGCCGGCGCTTCGATCTCATCCATGCCTTCGTCGGAAATCTACACCGGCATGCAGACGGGCGTCCTGGATGCGGCGAACACCTCGTCGGCGAGTTTCGTCTCCTATCGCCTGTTCGAACAGGCCAAGTGCCTCACGGCGCCGGGAGAAAATGCCCTCTGGTTCATGTACGAACCGGTGCTGGTATCGAAGCGCGTCTTCGATGGCCTGACGGAAGAGCAGCAAAAGGCAATCCTCGCTGCCGGCGAGAAAGCGGAAGTCTATTTCAACGAAGAGGTCCGCAAGGGCGATCAGGTCATGATCGACACCTACAAGAAGGCAGGCGTCGAAGTCGTCGAGATGTCGAAGGAGGATTACGATGCCTGGCTCGAGCTCGCCAAGGCGTCGTCCTACAAGAACTTCGCCGCCAACGTTCCCGGCGGCGACAAGCTGATCGAAAAGGCGCTCGCCGTGAAGTAAGGCGGACCGGCAGAACGGCGCGCTCCGGCGCGCCATTCCCTTCCAGCGCAACTCGGGGATGATCTGATGCTCAAGGCCTATTCACGGGCTGTCGGCAATGCTTCGCGTGGCCTCGCGGCCGTTGCGACGGCCCTGCTCATTGCGGCGATGCTCGTCGTCTGCCAGATGATTATGCAGCGCTATGTATTTCGTCAGGCGACGATCTGGCAGACGGACTTCGTCGTGTTTTCCGCAACCGCAGCCATGTTTCTCGGCGCGCCCTACGTCTTGCTCAAGGGCGGCCATGTGGGCATCGACGTCGTCGAAATGGTGGTGGGCGAACGTACGCGATACGTTCTGCGCATCATTGCGGGCCTGCTCGGGCTCCTGTTCTGCGCCGTCATGCTGATTGCCACATGGATTCAGTTTCATGACGCGTGGGCGGGGAACTGGAAACACTCCAGCGTCTGGGCGCCGCCGCTTTGGGTGCCGCTCGCTGCCCTGCCCGTCAGCTTTGCCATGCTGTGCCTGCAATATGTCGCGCAGATTCTGACGCTCCTCACCGCCCCGGCAGTCCCGGCAGCCATGGGCCACGGCGCGGCCGAACCGGGTTCGGCCCCTGGCGCCGACCGTCATCCACAGGAGATCATTCAGTGAGCCCGACTGTCTCTGGACTGATGATCGTTGCGTGTCTTTTCGTGCTGCTGGCAACGGGAATGCCCATCGCCTTCGCCTTAGGTCTCGCCGCCTTCGCAGCGCTCTACATGCAAAGCGGCGCCGGCATTTTCTACGTGCTCGGCGACACGATGTTTTCCGGCATCGCCAATCTGGCCTATGTGTCGATCCCGATGTTCGTCCTCATGGGCGCGGCTGTTGCCTCTTCGCCGGCCGGATCTGATCTCTACACCTCGCTCGACCGGTGGCTGAACCGCATCCCGGGGGGGCTCATTCTGTCCAATATCGGAGCTTGCGCCATCTTTTCCGGCATGACTGGCTCTTCGCCCGCGACCTGCGCGGCGATCGGCAAAATGGGCATTCCGGAAATGATGCGGCGCGGCTATCCCGCTTCGGTCGCGAGCGGCTCCATCGCCGCCGGCGGCACGCTGGGCATTCTCATTCCCCCTTCGGTGACGCTGATCGTCTACGGAATAGCGACCGAGACCTCCATCGGGCGGTTGTTCATGGCGGGGATCCTGCCGGGTATTTTGCTGACGATCATGTTCATGACCTGGGCGGTCATCGATTGCAAACGCAAGGGCTACGAATTCGAGGCACGCCTCGTTCGCTACTCGATGAAGGAACGGCTGGCCGTCCTTCCGCGCATCCTGCCGTTCCTGCTGATCATCGCCGGCACGCTCTACGTACTCTATGGCGGTATCGCCACGCCTTCTGAAGCAGCCGGTGCGGGCGCGTTCCTGACATTGGCAGTCGTGATCGTCGCCTATCGCTTGTTCCGCTTTCGGCCCGTCGCTGGCATCTTCGGGTCGGCAATGAAGGAAAGCGTCATGATCATGATGATCATGGCTGCTGCCGAGCTCTTCGCCTTCGCGCTGTCGTCGCTGTTCATCACACAGACCGTCGCCGCAGCGATCGCGGACATGGAGGTCAACCGTTGGGTGCTGATGGCGGTCATCAACGTCTTTCTGTTGATCTGCGGCATGTTCCTGCCCCCCGTCGCCGTCATCGTGATGACCTCGCCGATGCTCTTCCCGATCGTCACCCAGGCGGGTTTCGACCCCTACTGGTTCGCGATCGTGCTGACGATCAACATGGAGGTCGGCCTGATCACGCCTCCGATCGGCCTCAACCTTTTTGTGATCAATGCCATCGCGCCGCAGATTCCGACGAAGGACATTCTCTGGGGCTCACTGCCTTACGTGCTCGTTATGTTCCTGGCGATCATTCTCCTCTGCGTCTTTCCAGACGTTGCGACGTGGCTGCCGAACCAGATGCTGGGGACCGTCCAATGAACACGACGTCTTTTTTCAGCGACATGCTGCAGAGCATTGCCGAGCGCGGCCGGCGATTCCTGTCGCTCGGTCCGGCCCGAAACGGCGATGTCAATCCGGTCGGCACCATGGAAGCGCTCTGCGACACGCTGCTGTCGAGCCGGGGCGAGGCGTCGGGCATGGCGCTGGCCAAGAACATTCTGGATCGCTGGCAAGGCTTCGATCAGGACAAGCGGCGCGATTTCATGTTGGCGCTGCTCTCTCGTTTCGGCCCTGATATCGAACGGCTGGAGCGGGCGATCGACGCCTATCGCGCCGATCCGACGCCGAAGGCGCTGCTCGAGATGAGCATGGCGGCAGAACCGCGCCGCCAGGAATTGATCCGCAGGCTCAACCTTGCGCCGAACGGCATCGCGACCCTCGTCCGCATGCGGGCGGACCTCCTCGAACTTAAAGCCCAAAACCCCGATCTGGAGGCGGTCGATACGGACTTCGCGCATCTCTTCGGATCCTGGTTCAATCGGGGCTTCCTCGTGCTGCGGCCGATCAGCTGGTCGACGCCGGCCGACATTCTGGAAAAGATCATTCGTTACGAGGCCGTCCATCATATCGGCGGCTGGGACGAGTTGCGCCGGCGGCTTGCGCCGGAGGACCGGCGCTGCTTCGCCTTCTTTCATCCGCAGCTGGTCGACGACCCGCTGATCTTCGTTGAAGTGGCGCTGACACGCGAAATGCCTCCCAACATCGCGGACCTGCTGAAGGAGGATCGTGCTCCGATCCGCGCTACTGACGCGACGACAGCCGTCTTCTATTCCATTTCGAACTGTCAGGAAGGCCTCAGGGGCATCTCCTTCGGCAACTTCCTGATCAAACAGGTGGTGGAGGATCTGCGGCGCGACCTCCCTCGCCTCGACACCTTCGTGACGCTGTCGCCGGTGCCGGGCTTTGCCGATTGGTTGTCGCGCGAACGCCAGGCGGAAACGTCCAACGCCCTGTCGGCCGCCGATCGCAGCAGGCTCGCGGCGCTCGACGAGCCTGATTGGGCCGATCAGCCGGAGATCGCGGCAGCCATCCAGCCAAGCCTTACCGCTGCGGCCGCCTGGTATTTCCTCAGGGCTCGCAACCGCAACGGCAAGACAGTTGATCCCGTTGCCCGGTTCCATCTCGGCAATGGCGCGCGGCTGGAACGCATCAATTTCCTAGGCGACCGGTCCGAACGGGCCATGCGCCAGGCCCACGGGCTGATGGTCAACTATCTTTACAAGCTCGACGACATCGAGACGAACCACGAGGCATTTGCAACCCGTGGCGAGGTCGTCGCCGCACCCGCGATCCGCCGGCTGATCCCGGCCGACAGAAGTTCACGTAGCCTCGTTCCGGGTCCGAACGTGTTTCCCCCGGGCGTCCGATCAGCTGACGCACCAGGAAGGAAGGGTGACAAGGAGTTCACTTCATGAGCAACCATCTGTTCGACGCCATACGCCGGGCAGCGCGCCCCGACTCCGCCTTCATCCTGACGGCCGATGGCCGTGTCTGGACCTATGGCGACATGTTGGAGCATTCGGGACGCATCGCTTCCGTGCTCGACGCCCTGGGGGTGCGGCCGGGCGATCGGGTGGCGGTCCAGGTGGAAAAGAGCCCCGAGGCGCTGATGCTCTATCTCGCCTGTCTTCGCACGGGCGCCGTCTATCTTCCGCTCAACACGGCCTATACGCTTGCCGAGTTGGACTATTTCTTCGGCGATGCCGAGCCGCGGCTTATCGTCTGCGCCCCAGGCGCGAAGGAGGGGATTGCGAAGCATGCCGCCGATTGCGGCGCCGAGGTCGAAACGCTCGACGAGAAGGGTGGCGGCTCGCTGATCGACCTTGCCCGGGGCAAGGCACCGGATTTCCCCGACGCCGATCGCGGTCCGGATGACCTCGCCGCCATCCTCTACACGTCCGGCACGACCGGCCGGTCCAAGGGCGCGATGCTGACGCATGACAACCTCCTGTCGAACGCCACCACGCTTCGCGAGTATTGGCGCTTCACGGCCGACGACAGGCTGATCCACGCCCTCCCGATCTTTCACACGCATGGCCTCTTCGTTGCATCGAACGTCATTCTTCTGGCCGGCGCCTCGATGTTTTTCCTGCCAAAATTCGACGCGAACGAAGTCCTGCGTCTGATGCCGCAATCAACCTCAATGATGGGCGTTCCGACCTTCTATGTGCGCCTAGTTCAGAATCCTGGGCTAACGCACGAGGCAACCGCCGGGATGCGGCTTTTCGTGTCTGGCTCGGCTCCGCTGCTTGCCGAGACTCACAGGACTTTCGCGCAGATGACCGGACATGCCATTCTAGAGCGCTACGGCATGACCGAAACCAATATGAACACCTCGAACCCCTATGACGGCGAGCGCATCGCCGGAACCGTCGGCTTCCCCTTGCCGGGGGTTTCGCTTCGCGTCGCCGATCCGGAGAGCGGCAGGCCGCTCCCGAAAGGCGAAACGGGGATGATCGAGGTGAAGGGCCCGAACGTGTTCAAGGGCTATTGGCGCATGCCCGAAAAGACGCAGGGCGAGTTCCGCGCCGATGGTTTCTTCATAACCGGCGATCTCGGCAGGATCGACGAGCGCGGCTACGTCCATATCGTCGGGCGAGGAAAGGATCTCGTGATCTCCGGCGGTTACAACATTTATCCGAAGGAGGTTGAAACCGAGATCGATCAGATGCCGGGCGTCGTGGAAACGGCTGTGATTGGGCTGCCGCATCCGGATTTCGGCGAAGGCGTCACGGCTGTGGTCGTCCGGAAGCCCGGTGCGGCCATCGACGAACGCGCCATTCTCGATGGTCTGGAAGGTCGCCTCGCGCGCTACAAGCAACCGAAACGGGTGATCTTCGTGGACGACCTGCCGCGCAATACGATGGGCAAAGTCCAGAAGAACGTACTTCGCGAAACATATGCCCGTCTTTACGCAGGAGCCGAAGCGCGTGTGTAGGCGTCGCGCCCGTATGCCGGAGACATCGGCGCTTTATGAGATGGCTAGGATTTCGAGCTCCTGATCGCCGACACTGGCGACGTCCCCGACAGATTTGCCCATGAGAACCCTTGCCACCGGGGACACGTAGGAGATCGACCCGGCCTTTGGATCGGCTTCATCCTCTCCGACGATCCGGTATTTCTGCACCCGCCCGTCATCACGGCTGAAGGTGACGGTGCTTCCAAAGGCGACTACATCAAAAGAAGCCGGATCGGGGACAAGCTGAGCCGTTCGAACTCTTTCCGCGAAGTAGCGCAGCTCACGCAAGGGGCCGGCCGACTGCCGCCGCCGCTCGTTCACGTCCTCGATCGTGCTTGTGGCATCGAAGGCTTCGCGAGCCTGTTGGAGGTGCAATTCCAGAGCCTTCAATCCCGTTTCGGTGACAAGGTTCGGATGGGGTGAGATCGGCCGGTCAGGCAACAGTGTTTCCGAGGCCGTTTCGGCACTTTCTTCCTTGATGAAGGCAACGCTCATCGGCGAACTCCGTTTAGACGTGGCGCTCTCTTCGTACGGAGCGATCGCACGTTATTTTCTCGGAACTATATACGGCGATGATAGGAGCCGACAGTGTCGAGTTTCTGCTCATTCTCCCCCCCCCCGACGGAATAGAAGCCTCTCCGTTCCGTTACTCCCGGGCCATTCAACGGGAGAAGCGGGATGTTAAGTTTCCTGAAGAAAGATCCGCAGGTCATTCGGTTTGTCTGCCATCCGGAAGACGATGGCGTCATCGCGCCGCCGCTACCGGCCAAATCGGTTCTGCCGGATTGGTTCCGCCGGCTGCCGGCGGTCGACAAAGGGCACCTGTCGGCAACCAACAACGGTCTGACCGTCAAACGCTGCATGCCCTTTCTCGATGCTATGACCACCGGCTGGATTCTGCCGATCGCCGCTACGGTGCGCCTTGACGTCAAGGATGACGGCCGCAGCGTCGATGCAGGCTGGGAGTTCGACCGGGTGATGGTCAGCAACCACGGCGCCCACCAGGTGCGGGCAATCCGAAAGAGCCCTCCCCGCCCTGCAAGTTTCACAATTACTGGTCGATCCGCACGCCGCCGGGATGGAGTTGCCTGTTTCTGCCGCCGCTAAACCGCCCCGGACAGCCCTTCGAATGTGTAGCGGGCATTGTCGATACGGACAGCTATAGCGCTCATATCCATTTTCCGTTCTTCGCGACGGCGCCGGATGGCCTTCACGTCGTCGAAAAGGGAACGCCGCTTGTACAGGTGATACCCTTCCGCCGTGCCGATGCGGCGGTCACGGCAGAAATCCGCGCCGAAACCCGCGCGGAAGCTACCGAGCGCGAGGCAATCCATCGGAACACCCTCGCCGGAGAAGGCTGGTATCGCAAGTCGGCGCGCGCCGCGCGCTAGAGCACTTCCAGGAAGGTACGTGGCGATTTTCCGTCCACAAGTGCATAACTTCAAAGGGTTAGAGGGCTAGAGCGTTCCATGTCTCGATGAACAGGGAAACACTCTAAACGGTCCGATCAGACAAGAGAGCGGGGGCCGGAATGTCCGGCCCCCGCTCTCTTGTCGCACCTTCAACTTTTCCGCAATCTCAGCGCCCTGTGTGCCACAGCTTGCCTGGACGGTACGACCGGTCTGACCGGTTCGAGCTCGAATTGGACGAACGATTCGAGGAGGAGTTCGACGAGCTGTTCGAGGATGAATTAGAGCTCGAATTCGAGGAACTGTTGGACGAAGAGTTGGAACTCGAATTGCTGGAGGAGTTGGAACTCGAATTGGATGAGCTGTTGCCGGCGACTATGATCTCGCCGTCGGTCCGGCCCGTCTGGGCGGTTTGCGTCGAAGTGCGATCCACGCCGGGAAATAAGGGGGCATATTCCCTTGCTTCGGCGGCAGAGCCCACGAATGCCGCCAGGCCGGCAGCGATTGCCTTGTTCGTCCAGTTCTTTGCCATCTCATCTACTCCTTGTGAAAACCGGACCGGTTCTTCGGTCCGCAGGAGTAACGGCCGGTGCGCGCCTCTATTCCATGATCGCAATTTTTGATGCACTTACCGTTGCGCACCTTGGAGTTCGCTGAGGGCTCTGGCCTCTTCCGCTGCCTCGAGCGGCGCCCCTGCATCGATCGCGGTCAGATAGGCGTCGAGCGTTTCCGTGGAAGATGCAGGAGCATAACCGCCGGTGGCTCCGGGTGCGATGACGGCGAACGTCACGCGCCACTCTGACCCGGCGCGGCAGGCAACCGAAACCACTGTTGAGCGATCGTCCGAGTCCAGCTCGAACTCGCGGCACAGCGCCTGCGCATTGTCACGGAATGTCGCAATCGCCCGGAAACGTTGGTCGGAACCTGGCAACCGCCGTTCCTCGCCTGCGGCGACCGTGGCGAGCGCCTCGTCAAGCGCAGGGCTGCCGATGGCGGCAACGCCCAAGCCACCCTCGATCGGCGCCTCGACACTTCCCCGCAGCCAATATCCGCCGAACCCCGCAACGACAGCCGCCAGAGAGGCGGCGACGGGAGCGAGCCATCGACTTCTGTGAGATTCGTTCGCAGCGCGGCGCGGGAAAGGCAGGATGCCCGCGCCCGATACCGAAGGTGGCGACGTCTTCTCCATCACCATTCTTTCGACCGCACGCTTGAGCTCGGAAGGTACCGGCTCATCGAGCAGCGGCTCCATAGCGGCCTTGGCCGCATGACGCGTTTCGATGAAGAGTGCCACCCGCGCGACCAGCGCATCATCCGTTTCCATCGCTCGTTCTACTTCGGCAGCAGTCCCGGTATCGAGCTCGCCGTCGGCGAACCGCATCAGTATCTCATCCGAGAAGTCGGCTCTTGTCATTCGTTTGCGCCCTTCATTGACTGAGAACGTCCGGTCGCCTGTGTTATTCCGGCAGCCTCGGCCAAACTCCTGCGTGCCCTCATCAGTCGGCTCATGACCGTACCGATTGGAATACCCATCACATCGGCCGCTTCGCGATAGGATAGCTCCTCGACGCAGACCAGAAGAACCACCTCCCGCTGCTCGTCCGGCAATTCGGTGATCGCCTCCGCGACGGTCTTGAGGGTCAGCCGCGCTTCGGTTTCACGCTCGCCAGATGAACCGGCGATGTCATGACGCTCGGTGATATCGTCCTGCACGCCTGCGGTCTTCTGTCGGCGCACCTGGTCGATCCAGAGATTGCGCAGGATACGGAATATCCAAGCATCAAAGCGCGTGCCCGGCTCGAAGCGCTCGGCACTGGCGAGTGCCCGCTCGCAGGCCGACTGCACGAGATCATCGGCAACATCACGCGAGCCGCAGAGCGAGATGGCGAAGCGGCGCAGATTGGGCAGGAACGCCATGAGGCGTTCGCCGACATCTTTCACCGCATTGCTCATCTCCCGAAACTCCGCAATTTGGCTAGAAGAGGGAATAGACCGACGACTCAGCCGTTCTGACACAATCTACAGGTAGCGGTCTCATCGTCCAATGAATGCGCTATCCTCCTATGAGCCTGACCTAGCCGATTGAGGTTTTCGGATGCTGACCAAGTTGAAACTGGCTCTGATCGCTCCCATTGCTGCAATCGCACTCCTATCCGGCGACATCCTGGGTCCCGGAAACATGATTGTGCGTGAAGTGATCGGGACCGGTCTCGCCCTGGCCGATGACGACGACGATGACGGTGGGAGTGGCGGCAACCGCGGATCGGGTGGTTCCGGCCGCTCCGGCTCCTACGGCGCCGGCGCCGGATGGAGTGGCGGCAAGAGCCTGTTTCCATTCCGAGAGTTCCTGCCACGTCGAAGCATCCCGCGGCGCTCTCGCGCAGCCGCACCCGCTGCGCCGATACGAGCGCCCGATGAGATCGTCGGGCTGGGTTTCAGTCCGACGGAACTCGGCGAGTTGACAGCCACGGGCTTCGAGGTCCTCGAACGAAACACGATGACGTCATTCAACGCCGAGGTGATCAAGCTTCGCATTCCCCGCGGGCTGACTCTGGAAGCCGCTCGGCAGCGGGCGCGCGCCGCGGCCCCTCAGGCGGTGATCGACTTCAACCATTATTTCCGGCCGGAGCAGCATCCCGATGCCCCGTGCGTCACGAGCGACTGCCTGGCACGCGACGTGATCGGCTGGCCCTCCGCTCAGACCGGGCTTAGCAATTGCGCGGCCGGCGTGCGGATCGGCCTTGTCGATACAGCGATCAATCCCGATCACCTCGCATTCGAGGCTCGCAACATAGAGATCGTCCGTCTCGTCGAGGAAGAATTGCCGGAGTCGGGCAGACAGCACGGCACCGCTGTCGCGGCTTTGCTTGTCGGCTCAGCCAGCAGCCGCACGCCGGGCCTGATACCGGGTGGCAAGCTCATCGCCGTGGACGCGTTTCACCGGGGGGAACGGCAAGACGACCGCTCCGCCGCCTTCGATCTCGCGCGCGCACTGGACCTCCTCACTCGGCGTCAGGTTCAGGTTATCAATCTCAGTCTTGCCGGCCCGCCCAATCTCCTGCTCGAACAGGCGGTCATGAAGGCGGGGGAGCGCGGCATCATAATGGTCGCCGCCGCTGGCAATGACGGTCCGAAAGCCGAGCCCGTCTATCCGGCTGCCTATGAAGAGGTCATTGCCGTCACCGCGACCGATAGACGCAAACGGCCTTACAGGCGCGCCGGACGCGGGGAGCATATCGACTTCGCTGCCCCTGGTGTGGCCGTCTGGACAGCAGCCTCGGTCAGCGGCGCGCGTCCGAAGACGGGAACCTCGTTCGCGGCACCTTTCGTGACCGCGGCGGTGGCGATGATGAAGGCATCTGAACCGGACCTCGCTCCGGAAATGATCCACAGCAGGCTGTCAGGACACGCCGAAGATCTCGGAGATCCGGGAAAGGATGCGGTCTTCGGCTGGGGCCTTTTGAACGCGCGAGCGATTTGTAAAACGAAGTCCTGAGTTAAGCAGGTTTGGTCTGGTGAAAGGCGGTGACCCTCACGATAAGGACCATTCGGCGCCTGCCTGCCGGGCCACTGCGCAACAGCGCCATAGCGCTGCTTGACGATACTGGCAGCGTTGCGGGGCAATGCCCGGCTTTTCTTGCGGGCGGATTGAATACTTTATGTACCCGTGCGACTTTCGAAACGCATAACGAGAGCATCTTCCTGAGGTATCTCTGCGCATCAGCGGCCCGGGCGGGTGATTTCCGAACGTTCGCGGCTTGCGACCCGAAGCCCTATGTTTTCAAAGCGAAAGGACCACGCAATGGCAAAGAATACGATTTGCCTCTGGTATGATAAGGACGCCGAGGCTGCCGCTCGTTTCTACTGCGAGATCTTTCCTGACAGCATGGTGAGTGCCGTGCACCCGCACCCGGTGAATACCCCGCGGGCAAAGAGGGCGACGTGTTGACGGTCGACTTCACCGTTGCGGGTATTCTCAATGGGGGTCCCGCGTTCAAGCACAACGAGGCCTTCTCGTTCCAGATCGCCACCGACGATCAGGAGGAGACCGATCGCTACTGGAATGCCATCGTCGGCAATGGCGGCCAGGAAAGCGCCTGCGGCTGGTGCAAAGACAAGTGGGGGATCTCCTGGCAAATCACTCCGCGCGTGCTGGCTGAGGCGATGGCGGCCGGCGGCGACGAAGCAAAGCGCGCGTTCGAGGCCATGATGACCATGAAGAAGATCGACGTCGCCGCGATCGAGGCGGCGCGGCGCGGCTGATGCTCCATCGCGACTGCGGCCCAGTTTGCGGCAAGAGCGTGTCCGCTCGTCCCTTTAGGGACGCTCGGGCCAAAATCATGAGCGTGAGCTAGAAGAGGTTCCTTGAGCCTTATCTGCGCCAAGAAGTTGACGAAGTGAATTCTTCGACATCGGCCTGGACAAATGGAATCCCTGCAATTCGTCACAGCCCAGCTTGCGCAGGATCTCGCTCTGCTCCTCGGTTTCCACGCCTTCGGCGGTGATGCGCAGGCCTTTCGCATGTGCGATGCCGACGATGGACTGCACGACCGCCACACCACCACCGGGCCGGTCGAAGGCGTGGACGAAAGAGCGATCGATTTTGATCCGGTCGACCTCCAGGCGCTGCAACCGCCCAAATGAAGAGAATCCCGTACCGAAATCGTCAAGTGCGAACTTGACGCCGAACTCGCGTAGTGCCGTGATGTTTTTTTCGCAGACGCCGGCTTCGTCAAGGAGAGCAGTTTCGGTGATCTCGAGCTCCAGTCTCGACGGCTCGATCCCGAACTGGCGCAGCAGTGAGAGAACTTGAGCAGCATAATGGCGCTGTGCAAGCTCGACCGCCGAGACGTTGACTGCAATGTCGAGACCCGGAAATTCACGCGCGGTAGAACAGGCTTCCTTCAGCACGAACGCGCCGAGCCGATCGATGAGGCCGGCAGTCTCCGCAAGCGGAACGAAGGCATCCGGTGCTATAGGGCCTTTGCTCGGATGCCGCCAGCGAATGAGAGCTTCCAGCGAGCTTATCTCGTGCGACTGCGCAGAATATACGGGCTGATAGAAGACTTCGAGCTGATTGCCGGCGTCCAGCGCCGCACGCAGATCCTGTTCCAGGTCCCGTTTCGTTCTGATCAGTTCGTCCATATGAGGACCAAAGACTGCGTAGCGGTTCCGCCCGGCCGATTTGGCGTGGTAAAGCGCGATATCGGCCTTCCGCGTGATCTCGATGGGGTCGGCGTCATTTCCGGTCGCGACCGCCACACCTATCGAAAGCCCGATGAGAATGGGCTGTCCGTCTATCTCGAAAGGTCGGCGGATTGCAGCGATCAGCGCGTCACAGAGTTTCTCCACCTCGTCCTGGCGGGTACGCGCGACGATGATGGTAAACTCATCACCACCAATTCTGGAAATAGCGGCACCAGCAGCGGTTTCCTTAAGCCGCTTCGCGACCTCGACCATCAGCCGATCGCCAACGGGATGGCGGAGTGTGTCGTTCACTTGCTTGAAGCGGTCGAGATCGAGATACAGAAGAGCATTGGCTTGATCGATTGTCGACGTCGCGACGACCCGCGCCAGCAACCGGTTGAAAGACGCACGGTTGGCGAGCCCGGTCAACGGATCGTGACGCGCCAGATGGTCGAGCTCCGCCTGGCTTTCCTGCAGGCGTCTCGACCGCCTCCGCAGTACGACACTGAGCGCGCTCGTGAGGGCAAAAAGGAGGGCGCCGGCGACGAGAAGCACAGGCGCCGTGGCCTTCATCACATCGGCACCGGGTCTGAACGGGAGCCAGGAGAAATATCCTATCGTTTCTCGGGATGATGAAACGATCGGAGCATAGGACCGCTGTCGACCGAGTTCCGGCAAAACAGAAAAGCGCAGGTCCTCAAAACCATAATCGTCACCGAGATGCGTCAGGAAATCGCCGTCGAGAAAACGGGCCGCTAAGTGGAGATATTCCCTGCCGGGCTCCTGAACAATATCACCGGTGTCCGACACGATCGGCTTCACGCTGATAATCGCCGGGCGGCCCCCGATGCGAACCAGATCGCTCTCGCCGATGGACAGCACCTGCTCGCTCGTTCCTCCCTCGTCGCCTGCTGCGAGCCGCTCTTGCAGCTTGGCGATGAGCGGCATTGCTTCGGGTCCTATCTCGCTGAAAGCTTCCTGCTCGTTGGTCTGGCCGGCAAGAAAGGCGTATAACGGCTTACGATCCGGACTGATCACGAATGCGCCGTCGTGTCGGAAATAGCTGTTCATCCAGCTACCCAGGTTAGAATCGACCCACCGCGGATCCCATTCCTGCGACACTTTTCTGACGGCGTCATCCCAAACGGTGACACTCTCCTGATCATGGGCGATGCTACCTTGCATCTTCGAGATGACAAGCTCGACGAGGTGTTGCTGCCGCTTCACCGCCACAGCGTCCGATTGCTGCGCCGACCAGCGGACGGCCAGGTATATGCCTCCCATCAAGGCCATTGCGATGGCCAAGGGCAGCATCCACCTGAAAACCGCGACTTTGCCAGCCACAAACCTCATCCGCACTCCTCCTGATAGGCTGCTCATCAATGAGCTGAACGTCTTAAAACGCCGTAAGTAAGCTCCGCACGTGCCGGCGGCATCTTATGATCTAGTCCGCTTTGACCGTGCTTTCCGTGTCCGTACGTTTGCTTCTCCGCATGGCGTATCCCGGTGCGATCTTTGGATGGGCGAGTTTCAAAGATCGAGGCAATTCGTCTGAAAGCGCCTCGCGGACGGCGTCGCCCATCCCGAATACCACGAAGTCTGCCTGCAGCGATTCAATAAGTTGGTCTCTTTCGGTTGTTCCCGGCCGGCCATCCTCTTTCCAAAGAACAATCCCGACGCGCGCCGCTGGCGCAATACGTTTCAGTCGACGTACGGTAAACTTGGCATGTCTCATGAAATCCTGGTCGAGAACGCTCAAGACGACCGCGTTGCGCCCCTCGAGCTGCAGTGCCTTTATGTTGCCCGCCTTGAGGACTTCGTGAGTGGCATGGGCCGCATCCGCGCCCTGAATCCAAAGGGTCTGGGCGAGCATTGATGCGGTAACGTCATCGAGATCACTGCGCCCTCCGACGCACAGGACGGACTTTCCGTCGCCGGGGGGAAGATCATATTCCTCTGCATCATCATTATCATCATCACTTTCCTGCGCTTCCGTGCTCGTTTCCTCCTCCCCTTCCTCTTCGCCGGCAATCTCCTCGAGATTGGCGATGAGGGTGTTCGCACTCTGGGCAATCTGAGCCGCCTGGGTATTCGTCAGGGCGCCCCGGGCGCGGTCCCGCTCTGCCAGGAGCAGTGCGGGGATAGCAACCGTGTCGTAGAACTCGACGAGATACTTCTCCTGCAGCATGTCTTCCGCATTGTCCGTCGCCTCATCCGGATCTCCGGCGAGCAGACGCTGATAGAGGCGCTCCTTCGGATCGAGCACGGGCTCATTGCCCAGCAGAATCTCCAGAAATTCGAACTGCGGGACGTGACGACCGAGAACGACAAGGCACACCGTCAGCGGCGTCGACAGCACCAATCCGACCGGCCCCCAGAGCCATGCCCAGAAGATCGCCGCGACGATGATCGCAAGCGGCGACAGTCCGGTGCGGGAACCGTAAAGCCAAGGCTCGACGACATTGTTGCTCAAGAGTTCAAGGACAATGAACAAGGCTGCCGTCCAAACGAGCAGACTCCATCCAGGTGCGGCGGCAAACGCGAGGAACAACGGCAGAGCCGCAGCGATCACAGGTCCGATATAGGGGACAAAGCGCAGTACGATGGCGAGCATCCCCCAGAGGACCGCATTGGGTATGCCGAGAAGCGAGAGGCCGATGGCCAGCGGAATGCCGTAGGTGATGTTCACGACCAACTGCATGAGCAGATACCGGCCGACACGAGCACCCGCGTCCTGAAGTGCCTCGGTCGTTCGATGCAGGTCACCGTAGCCGACCAGCCGAATGAAACGGTCGCGCAGCTCCTCCCTCTCGAGCAGCATGAAGATGACCACGACGATGACGAGGCCGGTCGTTGCCAACGGGCCAAGCAGAGGATTGATGATGTTCTTCAGTGTCTCGATCGGCCGCTGTGGAGAGAAAATCTCCACGAGCAGCGGCTTGGTCTCCGGCGTCGGTTCGGGTGAGGCGCGCACCTCGGGTTCGGGCCGGCTGATCTCCGTGCTGATCCTCTCTATGACGCGGCCAATGCGCTCAAGGATCTGGCTTTCCGATCCGGTCTCCTTCAGCGTCCTGACCTTCTCGACGATGTTGTACTGATAGGTCGGCAGGTTCTGAGCCACCTCGCTCACCTGCATCGCTATGACCACACCGAATGCGGACAGGAACAGAAAAGCTGTCGTCACCGTGCCGATGACGGCCACCGAACGGGGACAACCGACGCGACGCAGCCTCGAAACCAGCGGCGCGAGAGCAAAGGTGAGCAGAATGGCGATAGCCAGCGGCAGGAACACGTCCCGGGCGAAATAGAGCACGGCAACCGCGGCGGCGGTCGCGACGAGCGTCGGTAGACGTGACGGCTGCGCCGCGGCTGCTGAGCCGCGCGCGAAGGCGATTTGCTGCAATCCGCCTGCGGTTGCAGCACGATCCTGGTCAATGCCACGCGAGAACTTCAGCACCGCACCCTCCACCACATCACCCAACGGTCGACCTGGTTGCGACCAGCAGGCAAGAAACTTGTTCGCAAGTAGGTAGGGCAGTGTTGGACGCCGCCCAGCAGATGCTCCGTTGCAAGGAACCGCAGCGGTTGCCTTTTCTCCAAGCCGCCCACCAGCATGGTAGCCGTAGCATCGCGGGGGAACCAATCTCCGTCCGGCGTGTTTCTGGGACGGGGGATCAATCGCGGTCTTCTGAAGAGGTAACCACATGAAAAACATAATCATTGTCGCGGCAGCACTAATGAGTGCCGCGACCACGGCATCACTCGCGCAAACGACACCTTCATCGGAAGGAGAAACGCCTGCAGTAGCAACGCCCGATTCGCAGAACCCGACGGCACCGGTCGAAGGGGCAAACAGCTTCACCGAAGCGCAAGCCAAGGAACGGATCGAAGAGGCCGGATATACCGACGTCAGCGGATTGAAGCTCGATGACAAGGGAGTGTGGCAGGCAACTGCGATGAAGGAGGGCAAATCCGTTTCGGTCGCGCTCGACTACCAGGGCAACGTAACAGCGCAGTAACACCCCACAGGCTTCCTCCAAACGCAAAGGGAGAACGAATATGAGAACTGTAACAGGGCTCTTTGATGACTATGGCGATGCTCGCGAAGCCGTAAGCGATCTGGAAGCGGCAGGCGTACCTTCGGATGACATCAGCATTGTCGCGAACAACATTGGCGATCGATACTCGACCGATGGCTCGAACGCGGCGGAAGGCGCGGGTACCGGAGCCGGCCTAGGCGCTGCCGGGGGCGGCGTTGTCGGTCTTCTGACGGGGCTCGGTCTGATGGCCATCCCTGGGGTCGGCCCCGTAGTGGCTGCCGGGTGGCTTGCCTCCACTGCGGCCGGCGCTGCGGCGGGCGCAATCGCCGGTGGGGCAGCCGGAGGCCTGATCGGTGCACTGACGGAATCCGGGGTTGATGAAGAAGACGCCCATGTTTACGCCGAGGGCGTTCGCCGGGGGGGCACGTTGGTCACAGCAAGGGTCGAGGACAGTGTTGCACCACGAGCAGAAGCGATCCTGAAACAGCGGAAAATCGTGGACCCAGCGGCCCGCAGGAGCATCTATGCCCAGGAAGGATGGTCGCGATTTGACGAAAATGCCGACCCGTACACGCTCGATCAGGTCGATCGAGAGCGGGAGCGGTACCGCAGCATGATGCCGTAACGGCTGGCTTACGTCCCGCCGATGCGAGGGCGCGAGGACGGCCCGCCCTGCCGCCAGCGCTGAAGCATCGACTCAAATGGTGGCGCGCCCATGTCCCCTTGGGGCGTGCTTATTTGATCTTCAGAAGTAGCATCTTGCCGGCCATGGTGATGCCGTGAGCCGACTCCTCTGGCGGAACATCCGTATTCAGCGCTTTCACGAGCCTGTGGTCGCGCAGCTCGTTGAGAGTTGCGGTCGTCAGGAACTTGATCTTCTGAGGCCGTTCCTTGAAGCGGTCCTGTTTTGCATAGGTGACTTGAGCATTCAGGTGCGTCCATCTCTTCCCCGCCTGAGGATGGACGTCGCCGTCCTTAGCGAGCTTCAGACCGCGGATCTGGGTTGGCGTCAATTCAATCATTACTTCGTCTTTCGTCCATCTTCAGTAAGGGAGCGGCGCAGCGACCCAGCGGCGTCGTGGAATGAAACTAGCCTCCGGCGCCGGTCGTCCCAGAGCACGAGCCTGACGCATTTGAGGCTGTCCCACAGGGTGATCCGACCGATGCCGGCAAGTTGCGGATGGTCACGCAGTACTTCCGGCAGACGGTAGTACGGAATCCGGCTGGACAGGTGGTGCACGTGATGGATGCCGATATTGCCAGTGAGCCACCGCAGCACCGGCGGAAGATCGTAATGCGAGGCGCCATGCAGCGCCGCCTGGGGAAACCGCCAATCCTCGCCCGCCGACCAGTGGGTCTCCTCGAACTGGTGCTGCACATAAAAGAGCCAAACGCCGGCTGCACCTGCGAGCAGCACGACCGGAAGATGGATCAGGAGAAACGTTCCCAAACCGACGGCCCAAACCATCAAGGCGGCCAGCGTGACGATCGCAAAATTCGTCGCCATGGTCGAAATCCATGGCAGAGCACCCGAGTTCATCATTCCGAACGGCAGGCGCTGCTTGAACAGAAAGAGCCAGGCCGGCCCGATCCCGAACATGACAAGCGGGTGCCGGTACAGCCGGTAGCCGAGGCGTTTGATCGGCGAAAGGGCACAGTATTCGGTAATCGTCAGCGTGGTGATGTCACCAACCCCGCGTTCGTCGAGATTACCTGCAGTCGCATGATGGGCGGCATGCGCACGCCTCCAATAATCGTAAGGGGTCAGGGTCAGGACCCCGAGCAGGCGGCCGGTCCAGTCATCGAGCCCACGACGGGAGAAAAACGAGCCGTGGCCGCAATCGTGCTGGATCATGAACAATCGGAGCAGAAAGGCGCTGGCAGGAAGGATTGCAATCAGCCCGGGCCAGAAGCCGTTGGCCAGCGAAAAGCAGGCCGCTGCCCAGAAGATGGCGAAAGGGACGAGAGTGACGAACAGTTCGAAGGCGCTACGCCCCAGGCGGGGCTGCCGGTATTTAGCCAGCGTCTTCAACCACGCTCCAGCATTGTCTTCAACGAGTGAAGCGGGTGGATAGACATGTGCGCTCATTATAACCGGTCCGTTTTTCGCTCGCCCCGCGATCCTCCGCCAGGGCAACAGCTGCGCCCGTGGATCGGGTGCAGGTGTTGAAGTGTTACGCCCTACGGGCCTTGCGGGCGGCGTAACGGCGATCACGCTCTGCCTTGCGGGCCGCCTCGTCCGCCACGACGCGCGAGACCCGATTGGCGATTTCTGCCTGGCGGGCTTCGGCTTCAGCCCTTTGCTCGGCCTCGGCGGCCGCGGCCGACGCAGCGGCTTCTGCTAGGATTCGCTCGTTCTCGGCGGTCTTCAGCGCTTCGCGCTCGGCACGGCGGGCATCCCTGGCACGGCTAGCCGCTTCACGAGCAGCCAGTTTTTCCCGCATTTCAGGGTCGGTCGGCTTGGGAGCGGATGCAAATTTTGTCAGGAGCTGACGCTTTGCATCTGCTGCGGCATTGCGTCGTTCGGCAAAGCCGTTGTCGCTCGGGTGTCTCAATCGTTATTCCTTCGAATCGGTTGGTCGCGTAGAATGGGAAAAGGCCAGACATTCGCCTGGCCTCTTCGAACCTCTTGCCGCGATGCCAGTACATCCGTGGTCATCAGCGGCGAAAAAGCATCAGGCAGCGCGCAGCTGGCCTGCGGACATCTTGCCCGACTTATTGTCGCGCTCGAGCTCAAAGCCGAGCTTCTGACCTTCGACAATCGAATTCATGCCGGCGCGTTCAACAGCAGAGATGTGAACGAACACATCGGCGCTGCCGTCGTCAGGCGCGATGAAACCGAAGCCCTTGGTGGAATTGAACCATTTAACTGTGCCAGTGGTCATAACGAACCCTTTCTTAGCAACATAGATCACCGCTGGGCGACGCACAGCGGGGTTTCGACTTTTGAGAGAGGGAAGTTCGTCAAGAGACGCGCAAAGCGCAGCAAAACAAATATCGGCAAACAAAGTATCGATGCCCTTTCATAGACGAGAGCGGCGGCCACGTCAACTTTTTGTTTCCAGAAAAGTCGAATACAACTAGGGATAGCAGATCCGAAGGGTTACGTTCGTTCCCTGCCGGGGCATGCGCGATTAGAGCACTTCCAGGTGTAACGGTTTTCCGTCCGGAAATGCAAAGCTTCAAAGATTAGAGCGTTCCTTGTTAGATGAACGCGGCGTGCGTACCGAAAGTCGGCAAACGAGCTGAGTATACCGCTACGCTTCGACGCTTTTTCAACTAACTAACGTCACAGTCTCCTATCCGGCGTAAAAAGGAAATTCAGGTATGTCAAAATATTCCTTGTATTTTTACCCAACGGTTTGCGCGAAGTTCGGACACTAATTTCACGTCACGCCCAGCTTCGAATAATATTTCTTGGCACCTCTATTAATCGCGCGCTGGCGATGCTATTTAGGAGTTGCAGCCGCCCTATACGCTGGCCGCAGAAAGAATCCCATGACATTCCGCCCGCTCCTCGACCGCGTCGTCATCCGACGCGCCGAAGGTAACACTCAATCCAAGGGCGGGATCATCATCCCCGACACCGCCAAGGAAAAGCCCCAAGAGGGCGAAGTGATCGCCGTCGGTCCCGGCTCCCGTGACGAAAGCGGAAAACTTATCCCGCTCGACGTCAAGATCGGCGACACGATCCTGTTCGGTAAATGGTCCGGAACAGAGGTCAAGATCGATGGCGAAGACCTACTGATCATGAAGGAATCCGACATCATGGGCATCGTCGCGAACACCGTTCCGACCGCCGCCAATGCTGCCTGATCCGTCGGATTCCGACCCTTATCTCAAGCCCGAACTGGCCAAAAACAATGTCCGCCAAACAAATAGTCTTCTCCACTGACGCCCGCGATCGCCTGCTTCGCGGCGTGGAATTGCTCAACAATGCCGTCAAGGTGACACTCGGCCCAAAGGGCCGCAATGTCGTTATCGACAAGTCCTATGGCGCTCCACGCATTACCAAAGACGGCGTCTCTGTCGCCAAGGAAATCGAACTTGAAGACAAGTTCGAAAATATGGGTGCGCAGATGGTGCGCGCGGTAGCCTCGAAGACCAATGACCTTGCCGGCGACGGCACCACGACGGCGACCGTGCTCGCCGCGTCCATCTTTCGCGAAGGCGCCAAGCTGGTTTCGGTGGGCATGAACCCAATGGACCTAAAGCGCGGCATCGATCTTGGGGTTGCCGCTGTCCTCGCGGAAATCAAGGCGCGCGCGACGAAGGTCATCTCGTCGAGCGAGATCGCTCAGGTCGGCACGATCGCCGCCAATGGCGACGCCGGCGTCGGCGAGATGATCGCAAGGGCGATGGAGAAGGTTGGCAACGAGGGTGTCATTACCGTCGAAGAGGCCAGGACGGCCGATACCGAACTCGACGTCGTCGAGGGCATGCAGTTCGACCGCGGTTATCTCTCGCCGTATTTCGTGACCAATGCCGAGAAGATGCGCGTGGAACTGGAGGATCCCTACATCCTCATTCACGAGAAGAAGCTCGGCAGCCTGCAGGCTATGCTGCCTATCCTGGAGGCCGCGGTGCAGAGCGGGAAACCGTTGCTGATCATCTCCGAAGACGTCGAAGGCGAAGTGCTGGCGACGCTCGTCGTCAACAGGCTGCGAGGTGGCCTGAAGATCGCGGCAGTCAAGACGCCAGGTTTCGGCGACCGCCGCAAGGCCATGCTGGAAGACATTGCCGTTTTGACGGCCGGCCAGATGATCTCCGAGGATCTCGGCATCAAGCTTGAGAATGTCACGCTCGATATGCTTGGCCGCGCCAGGCGGGTGCTGATCGAGAAAGACACGACCACAATCATCGACGGCTCCGGCGACAAAGCCTCCATTCAGGCGCGCGTCAGCCAAATCAAGGCGCAGATCGAGGAGACGGCGTCCGACTACGACAAGGAAAAGCTGCAGGAGCGGTTGGCGAAACTCGCCGGCGGCGTCGCGGTCATCCGCGTCGGCGGCGCGACCGAGCTTGAAGTGAAGGAAAAGAAGGACCGCATCGACGATGCCCTGAACGCTACGCGCGCGGCGGTCGAAGAAGGCATCGTTCCCGGCGGCGGGGTGGCGCTGCTCCGAGCAAAATCGGCCCTTGTCGGTCTCACCGACGATAACGCCGACGTAACGGCAGGCATCTCGATCGTGCGCCGAGCCCTGGAAGCACCAATCCGCCAGATCGCCGACAATGCCGGTGTGGAAGGTTCGATCGTTGTCGGAAAGCTTGTCGACGGCAGGGATCACAACCAAGGGTTCGACGCACAGACGGAAACCTATGTCGATATGATCAAGGCCGGCATCGTCGATCCCGCCAAGGTCGTACGGACAGCATTGCGGGACGCTGGCTCGATCGCGTCACTTCTGATCACCGCCGAAGCCATGATCGCCGATATTCCCGAGAGAGGGTCTCCCCAAAGCACCGGAAACGGCGCCGTGGATAGTATGGGATACTGAGAGCAGCGCCTGAACCGTCCGGCCGGGTGGCCAGGCGGCGAAACTCGAACAACGACGGACGGGGAGACTTCCAGTGGCCATGCAGAACAGCAAGACGTCAATCACCCAGCAATTTGGCAGCTACAAGCCATCCAAGGCGATCCTCGTATGGGCGTGCGTCGCCACGGCAGCCGCGACGATGATCGTCGGCTTCAACTGGGGCGGGTGGGTGACCGGCGGCACGTCTCGCACAGCGGCAGCGGCCGCAGCCGACATTGCACGCGGCGAACTGGCATCCGCCATATGCGTCGAGCGGTTTAACGCCGCCCCGGACGCGGCCGCAAAACTGATCGAGTTCAAGGCAATCACTGACGGTTACAAGAAGCGTCAATTCGTGGAGGCCGGCGGTTGGGCGACGATGCCGGGCGAGACCGCACCCGACAGCCGCAGCGTTCAAGGTTGCGCCACCGCTCTCGCCATCTGAGGGCAAAGCATGAAAAGCGCTCCGGTGTTGGTTTGGAGCGCTCCCAATTATCAGATCAGGAGAACGTCAAATGATTCGTTTCGAGAGAAAGCCCGATCCGCAGCCCTCGCTGAAGGAAGCCGAAAACAAACGTACCAAGCAAATAAGCGAAGCCGCGAAGGAAGAGAACAAGAAATCGGGCACAACTGGAGCGCCGCGTCGCGCGCCTCAAGCGGCTGATGACGACCGGCTCATTTGAGAGCATATTGGACGCCTCGGCCGTTTCTCATTGGCCCGCCCCTATGGCGGGCCAGCTTCATCAAATTCAACGTCAAGAGGATCGCATCGATGGCTAAAGGACAAGTGAGAGGCAACCGCGAGGCGCGGAAGCCGAAAAAGGAAAAGGCGCCGGTGAAGGTAGAGACGAGCTTCACCAATCAGCTCAAGAATGCCGAGAAAAGCAGCCCACAGGGTGGCAAACACAAAGGCTGAGCCCAAGGGAACGGCGGTGGCGCTGGAAGACTTCGGAGCCGAGTGCAACGGCTATTTTGGCGCTGCGGCCGCGGTTTCGCCCGGTGGCAAGATCCTGAACATAAAGGTTGATACCTTTTCCCCTGGCTTAAACGGGCCCGGCACCTGATGGCTTACCGGCTTCAGGCTTTGAAGGAATGCTGCAATTGCGCCTGCGTCTTCTTCTGTGAGTTGCGCAAATGCGTGCCACGGCATGATCGGCGCCAGCATGCGGCCGTCGGGGCGCTGCCCGGTCTGAATGGCAGTCACAATCTGCTCCCTAGTCCAGCTGCCGATGCCGGTCTCCTTGTCGGGCGTGATGTTGCGACCGATGAAAACACCCTCCCCGGGAATTTCGAAGCCTACATCCGACCCGCCGAGAAAGCGTGAGCTGTCCGGCTTTCCGAAAAAATATCCCGGTGTGTGGCAGTCGTTGCAGCCGCCCATTGTGACGAGATATTCCCCTCGCGCAATTGCGGGATCGTCGGCAGCGGCCCCGAGAGGCTGTAGCCCAAAAGCAGAGGTGGCGAAACATGCGAACCCAATGCCCAACCGAAACATGCTTACCTCCCTGAGGCTCGCTGCTGAAGCAAACTGAATATCATAACGGCGTTGCCCTATATATTAGTCATTTTGAATTATCGGGAAGTCGACGAATCTTCCCTTTGGCTCATACTGACGGAGGTCGCACCAAGCGGCGACCACCTCCTCGGAAAGTGTGGCCAGTAGGGCGCTCCTGAGCCAGCGCCCTGCAGCGCCTTTGCGATAACAAATTACGATGTCGTAGCTAATGTTGCTGGCCAATAGGCGACAAGAGCGCCTGCTTCAATTGCTGGCGTACCTCATCAGGCTGCTCCAGCAGCGCAGTCGCGATTGTTCTAAGCTCCCGCCTCAGCCCATAGAGCTGATCCAGCAGCGCAAGGATGATCGGCACAGCGTCATCGTTGACGTTCATGTCGCGCCGGAGTTCACAAACCAGGCGGATGCGAGCGACGTCGACGTCGTCAAATGAGGGCCCGCGCTCGCCTTGAGCCGGCACGATCCAGCCGCTGTGCACCCACTGGCGCAGCTGTTTGCGGGTTACAATGTCGAACTGTTCAAGGACTTGCCTCTCCGTCAATTTCATGTGGCCCTCCCTAGAGCCTCGCGCGGGTCATAAGCGTGGCTCCGCCGCCACGTTTCCATGAATCGCTCGAGATCGGGATCGGTCGCCGTCGGCAGAACGACCTTCAGCGTAACACGCTGATCCCCGGCGGGGCCGTGTTGCGACTTCACCCCTTTGCCCCTCAGACGCAGGATGTCGCCCGTATTTGAACCCTTAGGGATGGTCATCGATACGCGGCCGGAGATCGTCGGCACTTCGATCTTTGCACCAAGCACAGCTTCATAAAGCGTAATTGGCAGATCTATTTCGATGTCGTTGCCTTCACGGCGGAAGACCGAGTGAGAACGGACACTAATTTCGATTAAGGCATCTCCGGGTTCCCCGCCAGCAATCCCCGGCGTCCCCTTGCCCCTCAGCCGCAGCGTGCTGCCATCACGTGTCCCAGCAGGAATGGCTAAGTCGAGCGTGTTACCGTCGGGAAAGGTGATGCGGCGTCGGGCGCCGTTTACCGCGTCAAGGAACTCGAGTTCGAGGTGATAATGACGGTCCTGCCCACGCGCCTTGAAACGGCCCCCTGCCCCGCCCTGCCCGAAAAGATCCGCGAAGATGTCCGACACATCTTCGAATTCACCAGTTCCGCCCGCTGATCCATACCGCCGTGCGTGGTCTGCATCGGCGTAGTGCCTGTAAAAGTGCTGCTGCGGCCGTTCAGCCCCCGATGCATCGATCTCGCCCCGGTCGAACCGGGCCCGCTGCTCGGGATCGCTCAGCAAATGGTAGGCTGCGGAAAGCGCCTTGAATTTGGTTTCCACCTCCTTGTCGCCTGGATGGAGATCTGGGTGCAGCTCCTTTGCGCGCTTGCGGTAGGCTTTGCGGATCTCATCCGGTTTGCCGGTACGCGGAACGCCGAGTATCTGATAGGGATCATCAGTCACCGAACACCTCCACCAATTTAACGGGCACGTCGAATGCACGGCCGCGGCAAACTGCGCGTCAACATTTCTGTTTAATTTAGCCCGCAGGAAAAGGTGCGCAAGATTGAGACGACGGCAGCGTAGCGGGTCAAAGGGTTTGGCGGCCTGAGGAGTACGCCAGGCCCGAGAGCTCGCTGGTCTACTCTCCACTAAGGAGTTCGCTATACGGCCGAGCTGGTCGGCAACGACGAGCCAACCGACATCGCCGGGGATCCACTCGGCCGCGGCCCGTGACCTCGGGCATTGTCAGTGCGCTTGACCGCAGCGGCATCAACGTCGAGGGCTACGACATAGTTTATCCAAACCGACGCCTCGATCACCACGGCAATTCCGGCCGTGCACTCGTGGCGACGGATGTCCGTCTGGTGGGTAGATGCGGGATTGGTTCCCGCGGTCGACCGATACTTGCTCCCACGCTCAGGCTGCAGCGCGAGGTCTCGACGCCAAGACGCTGTGGCCGAGCCGACATGGGCGAAATCCGGCTGTGCCTGAGGAAGATCCGTTCGCTAAACTTCCTTTGAGATCTGCACGAGTACGGCTTCCAGTTCGCTGTCCAAAAACGGCTTCGTCAGCAAGGGGATGTTCGAATACCTTGTATCCAGGCCTTTGCTGCCATAACCCGTGGCAAAAATGAAGGGCACGTTGCGCTCCGCCAAAATGTCCGCGACGGGATAACTGGGCTCCCCGTCCAGGTTGACGTCGATGATGGCGATGTCAAACTGCCCTTTCCGCGCGATATCGAGCGCCTCCTGCATCCGAGAGGCTGTAGCGGCGACCTCATGCCCGAGTTCGCATAGTGTATCTTCAATCAGCATGGCGATCATGGATTCGTCTTCGACCACGAGAACCCGAAGTCTGCGCTCTGTCATGCGTCAAGCCCGTAAAAGCATTGGACGTCATGTGAGTGGCGCTTCGATGTGAAAGCGCACGCCACTCGGTGCAAACACAAGGTCAACTTTGCCGCCCAGTTCGCGGGCCAAAGCACGTTCCAGCAGACGAGTGCCAAAACCGGTCCGCGCTGGGACCATGACAGATGGACCACCAATCTCCTCCCATTGTAAATGCAGGTGAGATACGCTCTCAATATTGCTGACATGCCAGTTGACCTTGATCAGACCACCGTCGTTCGTGAGCGCCCCGTATTTTGCAGCGTTTGTGCAAAGCTCATGAAAAGCCATCGATAATGCCAACGCCATTTTCGGCCGCAACCGGAGCGGCGGACCAGAGGCCTGAACGCGCTGCTGGGGTTCCACGCAAATCGGATTGATCGTCGCGTGAAGAACCTCTCCAAGATCCGCACCCTGCCAGCTCTCCCGAGTAAGCACGTCGTGCGCCCTCGCCAATGCTACGAGCCGGCTTTGGAACCGGCCAAAATCTTCGCTTGCATTTACACCACGGAAGGTTTGCGCAGCCAGCGATTGAACCGTGGCGAGCGTGTTCTTCACGCGGTGGTTCAGTTCGTTGACCAGGAGCTTGCGGTGTTCTTCGCTGCGTCGCCTTTCAGTAATATCGCGCGCGATCTTCGACGCGCCGACGACGCGACCGAGGGCGTCTTTCAAAGGGGAAACCGTTAAGGAGACATCGATCAGGCTTCCGTCCTTTCGAATACGTACCGTCTCATAATGGTCGATGTGCTCGTCTCGCCGAATCCTTTCAAGGATGCCGGGTTCCTCGCCCTGGCGGTCGGGCGGAATGAGGATGTTTATAGGTTTTCCGATCACTTCCTCGGCGCTATAGCCGAACAGGCGTTCGGCACCTTTATTCCAAGTCTGGATAATGCCTTGCGTGTCCTTGCTTACGATCGCATCATCCGAGAATCTGACAATTGACGCGAGCCGTTCTGCATATTCCGCAGCTTTCTCGCGATCGGAGATGTCCACCAGCATATTGACCGCCCCAACAAGCTTGCCGGCGACATCGTGCAGCGGAGTGGGATAAGGTATGAACGGCACACGGGTACCATCCGGTCTTTCGGCCACGGCTTGTTCGCCACGGACCGGTCGATCTTCTTTGAGCGTCACGGCCATTGGACATTGGTCGTGCGGCAGGTAGGTGCCGTCCGGCCTATAGAGACGCCAGGTGACACACCATTTATCTCCGATCTGTGGGGTGCGGCCGGCCATTTCGACAGCCGCCTTATTGAAGAAGGTGATGCGACCTTCGGCATCTGTGGTGTAGACGGCGGCGGGCAGCGCCTCGAGCAAATCACGCATATGCTGTTCGCTTTCGCGGCGGCGGTCGTCCATGCGTTTGGCTTCGGTGACATCAAGCAGAACCCGCACGCCATAACGGAATCGACCGGTGCGATCGCGCACCGTCGAGCTGTAAACGTCGAGATAGATCACCGTACCGTCCGCCTTCACGGCGCGCTTGCGGATAGCATAGGTATCAGTCTCTCCGCTGACCTGCCGCGCGTAGCAACGGGCCTCCTCGTCGCGGTCATCCTCGTGCGTGTAGTCGAGGAACGTCATGTTCAGGAGTTGTTCGCGCGAGCGGCCCAGCATGGTGCAAAATGCATCATTCACCCGCAATAGGCGCCCATCCGCATCGGACTCGGCGATCCCGATCGTGGCCGCCTGATACGTGGCCGCCAAGCGTTCCTCAGTCTCGCGCCACGCGTTTTCGGTTTCGTGCAGGCTCGTTATATCGGTCGTGAAGCACCGCGTATTGACGAATTTCCCATCCTCGAAGCGACTGTTGGAGGTGATCAGCACATGCTTGATCGAGCCATCCCGTGCGCGCAAGCGGGCGGGATAGCGATCAAGCTTTTCGCCGCAGGAAAGACGGTCAAGAATATCGCCGATAACCGGTGCATCTGCGTGGAATTCAGCAATGTGCCGGCCTACATACTCGTCCGCCGGATACCCCAGGAGCTCCAGCTCTGCCTTATTTGCCCGCAGGATGATCCCCGCGGCGCTGACGATGTGCAGCCCGATGGCGCTGTTCTCGAAGAAGTCCTCCAGGTCCTTGCTCTTGCAGTTAACCTCCGCCTCGATCCGCTTTTGTTGCGAAATATCCTGAAAGCAATTGATCGCCCCTTGAATTACTCCCCGATGGTCTCTGAGCGGACGAATGTTCACGAGCGCAAAAATGCGGGATCCGTCGGGTCTTTCGATGATCACTTCGGCGTTGCGCGTCGAGACACCGGTCTTGATCGCCTCAGCCATGGGGCATTCCTGGTGGTCCATGGGCGAGCCGTCCGAGAGGAAAAGACGCTGGGAACCACAAAATCGCTCTCGCGGTGCGCTAAGCGACGGCTGTCTACCCCAAAGTTCGGCAGCCTCCGCGTTGTAGCCCACGAGCCACCCCTCGTGATCACAGACATAAACGGCTCCCGGTATAGCATCAAGCGCAGTTGGAGCTGACGTAATCAGCGCTTCGTATTCGGTCAGTACGCGACCGGTGAGTGGAAATTCCTCGACATTCGACATGTAAACAGGGCTCTCGCGGCTCTTCAAGGGATCGATTGAATCTCAACCGGAGTCATGGAGGGACAACTCTGCTCGACACGCGACCCCCGGGTGCGCAATCTCGGTTAACGTGCATGAACGTACCAGACGCGGTTTTGTTCCCGCCATTTTTTGACTCGCGCATTTTCGGACCGGCAGCGTCATCCAAGGAGTACCGTTGATCGCACGCGCGCCGCAGGTTGGTCACGGCGTCCTTCTTGAAGGATATGGCGAGAAGCTGCCCAGCTCCTTCGCCGTTCGCTAATGAGGACGCGACTTAGAATCGTGAGACGCGGGATGCGGGAGGAAAATCGCACGCACTTCTCCTCATCCCGCTCTAGACCCCGGCGCTTTAGAGATCTACACTCAAGCTTCTGTGAACCTGAAATTGCATCAGGTCCAGCCCCCTCGCATCGCCCACCGCAATGAATTGCGGTTCGGGCCCGCGCTTCAGCCCTCAATATACGCAATCTCACCGTGCAAGCGGGAGGAGTATCCATGACCAATGCCCAATGCGCCTGCGGCGCTTTAAGACTGATGCTTAATGAACCGCCACAATTGACCGCGCTGTGTCACTGTTTGGCTTGCCAGCGAAGAACTGGTGCACCGTTCAGCGCTAATGCGTTCTACTCGATTGACTGTGTCGAAATATCTGGAGTGTCTACAGAATACATTCGTACGGCCGAGAGCGGTCGCAAGGTCCGAATGCATTTTTGCCCAACCTGCGGCTCGACCCTCTTTTGGAAAGCCGACGCTTCGCCGTCCTGGATCGGGGTAGCGGTAGGTTCATTTGCCGATCCGGCCTTCGCGCCACCTGCCATGTCAGTATTCGAACGGTCGAAACATAAGTGGGTGCAGCTTGAGGGAACGGTAGAGCATTTCCAAGACCTTCCAATCGGGCAATATTAGCAGCAATAGACGCGGTGAGGCAGCAGCCGGTGGGCGCGCACCGAACCTCGGCTTTTCACGCGTTGCAGACGCTGGGTGACTGCTGAATGCAGACGGCCCGCGCCGCTCGACCTGCTGCTCTCTACCCGCCGCCCGAAACGATCCGAAGACCAGCGGATGAGGTTTCTGATTCATCGGTAGTGCCAAGGATTTACGACGGTAAGCTCTGCCGAGCCGGTATCGCCTGTCGCGACGATAAATCCCCTGGAGGCGGCAATGGCGGCAATATATCCGTTGGGCGCGTCGGAAATTCTTTGCCGGCCGCTCGAGCGGTCACCGCAAGCTTGGCATAGCAGCGCGCAGCTCCAATGTCGAACGGCAATACGCGATCGCCAAACAGTTCGAGCACGCCGTCAAGCATTTCGGTCAGAGCCTTCTTGCGCCGACCGTCCGGCAGCACACCGATGCCGAACAGCAGTTCGCTTTCTCCGAATCGCGGAAACTCTCTAACCCTTTGTTTCCGCAATCCCAGACGGAAAACCGCTCCGCACTTCTCCTGGAATTGCTCTAGACGGCTGGCACCAATCTCATACGATGACCAGGCGCGATCTCGACGAGTTCGGAGGGCGGGGGCGCGGAAAAGACGTCCGGTGCGGTGCTGCCGTCAACTGCGAAGCTGCGACCGTCAGGAAGCGGCACATCGGCAAAGTGGTCTTTCGTCCCCGGGTTCAGGGCTGCATCCGGATCGGGAATGGCGGCGATGAGCCGACGCGTATAGGGATGGGCGGGCCTTTCGAAGATGTCCCGCCAGCCGCCCTCCTCCACGACCTGTCCGAAGAACATCACCAGCACCCGGTCGCTCATATGCTCCACCACGCTCAGGTCGTGGCTGATCATCAGGTAGCCGAGGCCGAGCTTTTCCTGCAGGTCCAGCAGCAGGTTGATGATCTGTGCGCGTATCGACACGTCGAGGGCGGATACCGGTTCGTCTAGCACGACGATTTCCGGTTCGAGGATGAGCGCGCGGGCAATGCCGATGCGCTGGCGTTGGCCGCCGGAGAACTCGTGCGGATAGCGGTTCGCCTGCTCGGGCGTCAGCCCCACATTGGCGAGCATGACCTCGATCCGGTCGGCGATCTCCGATGCCGCCGTGATGCCGTGCAGCCGCAGCGGCGCAGCCAGCGAGGTGCGTACCGACTGGCGCGGGTTCAGCGAGGCATAGGGGTCCTGGAAAACCATCTGCACCGCCTTGGCGCGCTGCATGCGTCCGGGCGCCCCCGGCCCGGTGAGCGGCTGACCGCGATAACGGATCGTGCCTTCGGTCGGCTCCTGAAGACCGAGAACCGAGAGCGCCGTCGTGGACTTGCCGCAACCGGATTCGCCGACGATCGACAGGCATTCGCCCTTGGAGAGCGAGAAGCCGATGCCGTTGACGGCATGCAGCATGCGCCGACCGGTTCCGAGCAGTCCTCCGCCGGAAACGGAGAAGCGGACATGCAGGTCGTCCACTTCCAGCAGGGGGTCGGTCATGGCTGGCCCCCCTCTTCCGCACCGCGCGGCGCGATGAAGCGGGTCTCGATGAGCTTCGAGCGGTCGGCAATGATGCTGTCGATGTCGACCAGCCGCTGGCGGCCGTGCAGACTGCGGCTGCCGAAGCGCGGCAGGGCGCCGAGGAGCCCGCGGGTATATTCGTGCCGGGGTGCCGCGAAGAGCGCCCGCGTCTCGTTCTCCTCGACGAGGCAGCCGGCATACATGACGCCGACCCGTTGGCAGATGCTGGCGATCACGCCGAGATCGTGGCTGATGAAGAGAACCGCCGTACCGCGCTCGGCGCAGAGTTCTTTAATCAGCCGTAAGACCTCGGCCTGCACGGTGACGTCGAGCGCCGTGGTCGGCTCGTCGGCGATCAGGAGGTCCGGATTGCAGGCGAGCGCCATGGCGATCATTACGCGCTGGCGCAAGCCCCCCGACATCTGGTGCGGATAGTTGCGCGCCCGCCGGTCGGGATTGGGCACGCGCACGCTGGCGAGCGCTTCGATTGCGAGTTTCTGCGCCTCGTCCCAGCTCTTTCCCTGATGCAGCACGAACATTTCGGCGATCTGCCGACCGATGGTCGAGAGCGGGTTCAGTGCCGTCATCGGCTCCTGAAAAATCATGGCGATGCGGTTGCCGCGCAGGCGCCGCATTTCGCGCTTCGGCAGTTCCAGCAGGTTCTGGCCCTTGAACAATATCTCGCCGCCGGAGACGGCGAGCGGCTTCTTGAGAAGGCCCATGACGGCGAGCGAAGTCACCGACTTGCCCGAGCCGGACTCGCCGACGAGGCCATAGGCCTCGCCCGGCATGATTTGGAACGAGACTCCTTTGAGGAGCGGGCGATTGACGGAGCGACCGACCGCGATGCCCAAGTGGAGATCCCTGATGTCCAGAAGCGGCTCGATCATGGGTTGCGCGTCCTCATATGCGGGTCGAGGCTGTCGCGCAGGCCGTCGCCGAGAAGGTTGAAGCCGAGCACCGAGAGGAAGATGGCAAGGCCGGGGAAGATGGCCACCCAGGGCGCGAGCTGGATGAGCTGGCGCGCATCCGTCAGCATCGAGCCCCAGCTCGGGAACGGCGGCTGGATGCCGAGGCCCAGAAAGGAGAGCGCGGCTTCCGAAAGCACCGCCGAGCCCATGCCGAGCGTCGCCATGACGAGGATAGGCCCCATCATGTTGGGCAGGATCTGCGTGAACATGATGCGAAGGTCCCCGTAGCCGAGCGTCTGAGCCGCCTGCACATAGCCCAGCGATTTCAGGGAGAGTGTGGAAGAGCGGGCGATGCGGCAGGTCCAGCTCCAGTTGGTAAGACCGAGCGCGATGAGCAGCGACGGCAGGCCGGGGCCGAGCACCGCCATCACGGCGAGTGCGAAGATCAGGGATGGAATGGCGAGCATGACGTTCGTGAAGCCGTTCACCAGATCGTCCCACCAGCCGCCCCAGTAGCCGGCGGTCATGCCGAGCGTGACGCCGATGATCGAGTTGATCACCTGCGAGACGATGCCGACCGTCAGCGATATCTGCGCGCCGTAGAGGATGCGGGTATAGACGTCCCGCCCCTGCCCGTCCGTGCCGAACCAGAAGGTGGCGTCCGGCGGCAGTTCGGAGTTCATCAGGTCCGCATCGAGCACCGGGTCGAAGGGTGCGATCCACGGCGCGAGGATACCGGCGAGGATCACCAGCGTCGTCAGTCCGGCACCGAGCCAGAAGTTGAAGCCGAGGCGCATTCCCGTCACTCCTGCTTGATGCGCGGATCGATCGCGGCATAGATCAGATCGACGGCCGTGTTGATGACGAGGAACCAGAGCACGATGACGAGGATCGTGCCCTGCACCACGGGAATGTCGCGGCTCGCGACGCTGTCCACCAGAAGCGAGCCGATACCGGGCCAGGCGAAGAGCTTCTCGATGACCACGGCCTGGCCGATCAGCGAACCGAATTGCAGGCCGACGGTCGTGACGATCAGCACCAGCGCGTTGCGCGCCACATGCCAGCGCACCACCTTGGCCTCGCTCATGCCCTTGGAATGGGCGGTGCGGATGAAGTCGGCGTTGAGGACATCGAGGACCCCGGCCCGCGTGGTGCGCGCGAGAAGCGCAAGCGGCGTGACCCCTAGCGTGACGGCGGGCAGAATCAGGTTCCGGAAGGACCCGTCGCCGTAGCCGAAGCTCGGCAACCAGTTCAGCTGCAGGGCGAAGAGATACATCATCAGGAGGCCCAGCCAGAACTGCGGCATGGAGAGGCCGGACACCGCCCCGATCATCGTCACCGTATCGAGCACCGAGCCGGGCCTCAGCGCCGCAACGAAGCCGAGCGGCACACTGATAACGAGGGCGAAGATCATGGCGGCGATCGCCAGTTGCAGCGAGGCCCACATGCGGTCGTTGATGAGGTCGATCACCGGCTGACGGGTGCGGAAACTGGTGCCGAGATCGAATTGCGCAAGGTCCGTGACATAGGTCACGAAGCGCTCCATCAACGGCTTGTTCAGCCCGAATTCCTCGTTGAGGCGGGCGATCATCTGCGGGTCGGCGGCGCGCCTGCCGTCGGCGAAGAGGCTTGCGGCGAAGGTTCCCGGTACGACGCTGAAGATGACGAATATAAGCAACGCAACGACCACGACCGTGGGTATGATCTGCAGGACGCGGCGCAGGGTGAAACGAAGCATGAGCGGTTCCGTTCTGGCCGCCCTGTACACGGGGGCGGCGACAATCGATGAGGGGGCAGCCGCAGCTACCCCCTCCCCCTCAAGGTCTTACTGGCGCGATGACGGCGCCGTCTCGTCGATCCAGATTTCGTCATAGGGCTGGATGGCCAGTTCCGTCGCGTTCGGAACGAGGCCGTGGATCCACGGCTGGTAGGCCATCACCGCCTTGTTGTAGTTGAAGAACCAGACCGGAGCGTCGTCCTGCACGATGTTGTTGGCCTGGCGCAGGAGATCGTTCTGCTTGGCCGAGTCGCGTTCCTGCTGCGCCGCCTCGTAGAGCTTGTCGAATTCCGGGCTTGCATAGCTGGTGTAGTTGCAGGCCGATTGCGCCGTCTTCGAATAGTAGCAACGCAGTGCGTTCAGCGGGTCGGGGCCAGAAAGGTTCGACCAGATGAAGGCCTGGAAGTTGTTGGTCGTCACCGCTTCGCCGAGCGTGGAGCTTTCGACCGGCTTCGGCTTCACCGTGATGCCGACCTTCTTCAGCATCGGCAGGATGGCTTCGACGATCGGCACGCCCCAGCTTTCGTTCGGGCTCGCCGTCACCTCGAATTCGAAGCCGTCGGCATAACCGGCCTCGGCGAGCAATGCCTTTGCCTTCTCCGGATCGTAGGCGTAGGGCGCCTTGTCCTTGTCGAAGGCGGGCGAGGAGATCGGCAGCCAGCCGGAGGCCGGGTAGGCCTTGTTCTTGACCAGGCGTTCGATGATCAGCGGCGCATTGATGGCATGGTTGATCGCCTGGCGCACCCGCTTGTCCTTGAAGGGCTCGAAGGCGGGGTTGAAGCCGATATTGCGGGTATAGACCTCGGCGACTTCCAGGAGGTGATCTTTCAGCCCCTCCTCGCCCTGATAGGCCTGGTATTGGGTAGGGCCGAGGATCGAAACGTCGATTTCCTTGTTGCGGAAGGCGACGTCGCGCGCGGCGTCCTCAGCCATCAGCACGATGTTGATGCGATCGAGATAGGGCCTGCCCTCCTCGTAGTACTTGTCGAATTTTTCCACGACGACCTGCGAACCGGGTACGTGCTCCTTGAAGACGAAGGCGCCGAGGCCGACCGGATTCTTGCCGAAGGTGGATTCGTCCTCGACATTCGACGGATAGATGACCGTCGTGTTCTGCATTAGCGGGAAGCCGGGATTGATTGTGCCGGTATAGGTGATCTCGAGCGTGTGGTCATCGATCTTCTTCAGCCCCGAAATCTCGTCGGCCTTGCCGGCGATATAGTCCTCGGCGCCCTTGATGACGGCGATGAAGCTCGCGCCGGGGAAGGCGTTTTCCGGGTTGGCGATGCGCTTGTAGCTGTAGATGATGTCGTCGGCCGTCAGCGGCTTGCCGTTGTGGAACACGGCGTTTTTACGCAGGTGATAGGTGTGGACCTTGCCGTCCTCGGAAACCTCCTCCGATGTCGCCAGTTCCAGGACGGGCTTGTTCTGGTTCGAATCCCAGCTGTAGAGCGCACGGTGGATGGCCTGCGTGATGAACTCTTCCTGCGTGTTAGGGCTCGACTGCACGTCCAGCGTGGCGAAGCTCGAGCCGTAGGGCGCGGTGAAGACGAGCGTTCCGCCATGGCGCTCGCCCGCGGCAAGCGCCCCGGCAGCCACGCCGAGGCTGAGCATTGCGGCCAGTGTCAGTCTCTTCAGCATTTCGTTCTCCCTCTCGTGCCGTTCTCGGCATCGTTTCGGTTCAGTTCGTCAGGTCGTCAGCGCGCATCATGCACGACGCGGCCCGCAAGCAGGGTCAGCACGCAGCTTGTGTCCGAAAGGATGGTTTCGGGCGGGGCGGCCAGAAGGTCGTTGTCGAAGACGGCGATGTCCGCCCACTGGCCGGGCACGAGCCGCCCTTTCACCCCCTCTGCTTTCTGCGAATAGGCGCCGTATTCCGTATAGGTCTGCAATGCCTCCTCGCGGCTCAGCCGTTCGGATGCCTCCATCACCGTGCCCTTGCCCGTCTGGCGCGTGAGCATCGCGTGCAGGTTCGGGAACGGATCGGGCGAGCAGACTGGCGAATCCGAGCCGGTCGACGGTTTCAGGCCCATGCGCATCCAGGTGCCGATCGGGTAGGACAACCGGCCGCGCTCCTCCCCGAGCACGGATATGTAGCTGTCGCCGAAATCGTGGATGAAGGCCATCTGCGGCGCAGGCAGAATACCGGCCGCCTTCATGCGCGCATTCTGATCCGGTGTGGAAAAGCCGCAATGCTCGACGCGATGGCGGCGGTCGGGATCGGGATTTGCGGCAAGCGCCTTCTCGTAGGCCGTGATGAGCTGCTCGATCGCGCCGTCGCCGATGGCGTGGCAGACCATCTGATAGCCGCGGTCGTGGCAGGCCTTGACGACCGCCTCGACCTCCGCATCCGGCAGCATCTGCACGCCGATATTGTCCGGCTCGCCCCTATAGGGCCTCGTCATCCAGGCGGTGCGCCCGCCCGCCGAGCCGTCGAGGAAGACCTTGACGCCGCCGACGCGCAGCATGTCGTCGCCGGCGCCGGAAAGAAGGCCCGCGCGCCAGCAATCCTCGACGATGGAAACGCCTGGATCGCCAAGCAGGGTCAGCCAGACGCGCACCGGCAGCCGGCCGGAAAGCTTGGCCATCTCATAGGCCTGGATTTCGGCAAAACCGGAGACCTGCCCCACGGCCGCATCCATGCAGCTCGTGATTCCGAAGGAGAGCAGATACCGCCCTGCCCGCTCGATTCCGTCGATCAGGTCCTCGGTCGTTGCCGGCGGCATGGCGGCCTTGACGAGGTTCTGCGCGTTTTCCGCGAGGAAGCCGTTCAGCCGGCCCTCCGTGACGCCGATCACGCCGCCTTCCGGCACGGCCGTCGCCTCAGTGATGCCGGCAAGCTCCAGAGCGCGGGAGTTGGCGATCGAAACATGGCCGCAGGCCCGTGTCAGTAGGACTGGGTGATCGGGGGCGACGCGATCGAGATCGTCGCGCGTCGGGTGCCGTCCGGTGTCGAGCTTGACCTGATCATAGCCGCGGGCGCGCACCCAGCCGCCCTTCGGCGTCGTGGCTGCGCGGTCGGAAATCCGGCCCATCAGGGCGGCGAGCGTCGGCGCGCTCGCGGGCGTAGCGTCGACCCAGCCCATGGCCATGCCGGTCGCGATGAGGTGCAGGTGGTTGTCGATGAGGCCGGGGGTGGCGAAGCGGCCTTCGAGATCGATGACCTCGGTGCGCGGCCCCTTCAGGCCCAAGATGTCCGTATCGCTGCCGGTTGCAAGAATCTTGCCTTGCCACACGGCGAGAGCCTCGCTGATGCCCTCCTCCCGGCCGCGCCAGATCCGGCCATTGATGAGGATAAGATCGGCTTTTATTCCGAACGCCATTCACAACTCCCCCTGTCGGCACCGGACGGGCCGGCACCTATTTCCTCCAGGCGCAAGGTGAAAGGTTGCAGTTGGCTTGGCCAATTCGCTTTTGGCACCAACCCATGCAGAAACGACATACCTATTTCGATTGAATGACTTATGATCGGCCGCAGCAGACGCGCAGCAAAGGGAAGCGGACATGGAGATCAAGTGGCTGGAGGATTTCGTGACGCTTGCCGACACGTCCAGCTTCTCGCGCGCGGCCGAGCTGCGCAACGTGACTCAACCTGTCTTCAGCCGCCGGATCAAGCAGTTGGAGAGTTGGCTGGGCGCAACGCTGATCAGCCGCGCGACCATGCCGGCCGAACTCACGCCTGCGGGGCGCAATTTCCTGCCGGTCGCACAGGAAGCGATCCGCACCTTCTATGCGGCGCGCGAAGTGCTGCGTCTCCCGCACGAGCCGGGCCTCATCCGCTTTGCCGCGCTGCATACGCTGACGGTCACCTTCTTCCCCCGCTGGCTGAAGACGCTGGAAGCGGCGGGTGGATCGTTCAGCACCTCGCTCATTCCGGACCGCGGCGGAATCGAAGCGAACCTCGACGCGCTCGTCGGCGATGAGGCGGATTTCTTCCTCACCTATGCGCATCCGGAAGTGCCGTTTCATCTCGATAGCGGGCAGTTTTCCTCGCTGACCGTAGCCCATGACCGACTGATTCCGCTGGTCGCGGCGGAGATCGTACTGTCCGGCGATCCGCAGCCCGGACTGAACCTCCTCGACCGCGCCATCGCGCAGCCGCGGCTCGCCATCCCCTATCTGAGCTACGGCTTCAATTCCTTCTTCGGGGTCGCCCTGTCGCGCCTGCTGCTGCGCCGCCCGCCCTTCCGGCGCCGTACGACGCACGAAAACACAATCAGCGCCGGCCTGATGAACATGGCGGTGACGGGTGCGGGCGTGTGCTGGCTGCCGGAGAGCCTGGCGCGCGAGGAAATCGACGCGCGCCGCCTCGTGCCTGCCTCTGCCGACGAGGGTTGGAACCTCGACCTCGAAATCCGCCTTTACCGCCACGCAGCGAGCCGCAACCGCAAGGTCGAGGAACTATGGGCGACGGCGCAGCGACTCCTGGAACCCGCACCGGCCTGATCAGACCTTCACTGGATCACGGGGACGGGTTCTCCATCAACCAGTCGGCAAGGCAGGGATAGATGCGGCCGTTGCGCGCCGGCATGGCGGGGGCCATGCAGAGCGCGTTCAGGACGGCCTCCTGCGTCGTATCAGCGGCGGCGCGGAAGGCGATGTCGATGTGGCCGTCGGCGAGCCGCTCCTGCGTGGTGAACGCTGTGGCAGGCTCATGTTCCACCGGGTCGGCGGTGGTGAAACAGAGGGCGACATCGCCGCTGCCATGGCCCCAGAATGCGCCGAGCCGGGCAAGGCCCGCGCCGGCACGCCGCGCGACCCGCTGCAACTGGCGATCTGCCAAGGGAAGATCGGTCGCCATGACGACGATGACGGAGCCGCGCTCGGGACCGGCCGGCACGCGCGGATCGGGCCGGCGCCCGTCCGGCAGGACGAGGTCCCCCGCCGCGCCGAAATTGGCAAGGACCAGCGTGCCGAGCGTGAAGTCGCGCTTGCCGACTCGCATGCGCCGCGAGGCCGTGCCGATGCCGGCCTTGAAGCCGAAGGCGGTCATGCCGGAGCCGGCGCCGACCGCACCCTGTTCCACCGGCCCCGTGCGCGCGGCGTCCAGCGCCGCCTCGGCGTCGGCGGGCGTTACCGCCAGCGCCTGAATGTCGTTTATGCTGCCGTCATTGCACTCGCAGACCAGTGCATTGACGGTCGAGGTCTTTCGCCCGATCGCCGGGTTAGCGGAGATGGCGCGGCGGACCAGCGCTTCGGTGCAGGCGGCAACGCCAAAGGTGTTGGTGAGCATGATCGGCGTCTCGATCGTGCCGAGTTCGGCCACCTGCATCAGCCCCGCCGACTTGCCGAAGCCGTTGATTACCTCCACCGCCGCCCGCGGCTTCACGCGGAACACGTCGCCTGCATGCGGGAGGATCGCCGTGACCCCGGTGAAGAGGCCCTCGCCGCGCAGCGACCGGTGGCCGACCGAAACGCCCGCGACGTCCGTAATGGCATTGCCCGGCCCCGGTTCCAGCCTGCCCTGCGGGATCAGCCCCAGTTCCCGTGCGGTCTTCATATCGCCCCTCCCTACATCGCTTTTCCGTTTCAGTGAAACAGTCGACGGATCTAGACCGGAACGCCAGCCGCTTCCAGGTAGAGGGCCTGGAGTTTTCGGGTCATCGGACCGGGCTTGCCGTTGCCGACCACCCGGTCGCCGATGCGCACGACGGGCATGACGAGGCTCGAGGCGGAGGTCTGGAACGCCTCCGCGGCGGCCTGCGCCTCGTTGGGCGTGAAGGCGCGCTCCTCGATCGCGAGATCTTCGGCGGCACAGAGCAGTGCGAGGGCGCGCTGCGTGCAGCCGGGCAGCGTCGCGCGCGACGCGGCGCGGGTAAGGATGCGCCCGTCACCGGTGATGACATGGGCCGTGGAGGATGCGCCCTCCGTCACCAGTCCGTTCTCCACCAGCCAGACATCGTCGAAACCGCGGGCGCGGGCCGCCTGCTTCGCCATGACCTGACCGAGCAGCATGGCGGTCTTGATGTCGCGACGGTGCCAGCGCGGATCGTCGGCGAGATCGACCGAGATGCCGTCCTGCTGGGCCTTCGTGCCGGTCAGCGTCTTCGCCTGCGTGAAGCCGACGAACCGCGGCGCCAGTGCGTCGGAATAGAGAAAGTCGCGATCCGCCTCGCCGCGCGAGACCTGCAGATAGATTGTGCCGTCCCGCAAGGCGTTGCGGGCGATCAATTCCGCCTGGACGCCGGCAATCTCCTTGCGCGAGAGGCCGAGCGGAATGGCGAGTTCCCTCAGCGAGCGTTCGAGACGGTCAAGATGCAGGTCGTTGTCGATCATCCGCCCGCCGATAACCGCCGTCACTTCGTAGACGGCATCGCCGAACAGGAAGCCGCGATCGAAAAGCCCTATGCGGGCCTCCTCTTCCGGTACGAATTGACCGTAGACATAGACGATCCTGCCCATCTGTTCCCCTTGCTGCGCGCGTTGCCCTACAGCGCCGCGCCCTCTTTCAGACGCGCAAAGGTCGCTGCAAAATCGTCAATTTGCCGCATGTTTCTTCTTTCATCGGATCCGATGAAACGAGACATGCAGTCGGAACATAGGAACGACTCGCCGCGGCTGACCAATTCAATTCGGGCAGCATCCTATGCAAAATTTGCCTGAGATTTTGTTTTCAATCGGTTGATGCCGTCTCCCGGCGCAATCGACCAGGCGCCTCGTTACCGGCACTGCCTGCGCGGGCCGCCGCGGTAAGGCTGGTAACTGTTGTCTTCGGGGCGGTAGGAGCGGTAGCGGCTGAAGCAATAGGCAACATGCTCCTGCGTCAGTCTGATTGCCTCGCCATCATCGGCCGAGTATTCCATCTGCGTCGAGGGGTCATCGGCATCTTCCGCATCGATACCGGGCGTTTCAGGCCAAAGATCCTCCGACGGCCCCCACGCCGCATCCATGTAGGGTGAGTTGCAGGTCCGCCGTCCGCCACTGAAAGATCTGTAGCTGTTGTCGAACGGACGATAGCTGCGATAGCGTTTTGCACACCATTCGGCATGAGCGGCGGGCACTGTCGACGCCGTCGGCTGCTCCTGCGCGGGCGGCGGTTGAGTTGAAGCGGTGGCCATCCTGTCCAAAGGCTCCGGAGAGCGTTCCTTTTCGGCCTCATTGGCCATTGCGGGCGTCTCAGGCTCTTTCGAAGCGTTGAGGTCGGACGGTGCGGGGCGGGCGGGCAGCCGCTCGAATTGCTGGGCCGCCCTGTCGACTGCTCGCGGCTGCTTGGTCCATATCTCTGACTGATTCACGTCCAGCTGCGGCTGGCGCGCAGGCTTGCCGGTTAGGAACAAGACTGCGACGACCGCCCCGCTCAGGAACAACGCGAGAGACAGGACGAACCCGCCAAATACCGCCAACGCCGTTTTCACCTAAGCCTCCTTCGTCCTTCCACGAAGAAATGCAAGGGCACGGTCTCAAGTTCCGACAATGCCTCAGAATGCTTGAGTGCTTTCGGGATAGGGGGCTGCGGGGCCGGTGTTCCGGTCGAAGAAATCCTATGCCGCCTCGGGAATGCGCGCGATGACCTTGATCTCGAAATCGAACCCGGCAAGCCAGTTTACGCCCAGCGCGGTCCAGTTGGGATAAGGTGGAGTGCCGAAGATCTGATTCTTGACGGCCATGATGGTTTCGAACTGGTTCTCGGGGTCGGTATGGAACGTGGTCACATCGACTATATCGTCGAAGGTGCAGCCGGCCGCATTCAGCGTCGCCCGTAGATTGTCGAAAGCCAATTGGACCTGGCGCCCGAAATCCGGTTCCGGAGTACCATCGGAACGGCTGCCGACCTGCCCGGAGACGAACAGGAGGTCGCCGGAGCGGATCGCGGCTGAATATCCGTGAGCTTCGTACAGGGCATGCCGATTTGCGGGAAAGATTGCGTCGCGTCGCGTCATCTGTTCATTCCTTTTCAACGTTTCTGCCGGCACCGGCTGATTGTGACATCAGCCCGGGATCGCGCCACCAGCTCTACATACGCAGCGTATGTGAACCAGCATCCGCAGCGCCTGTCAACTCACATATACGCTACGTATGTGAAACGCGGCGTGCCGCCGGAGTTGTTCGGATGAACTTGGAATATCAAATCGACGGCCTGCCACCCTGCGCAGACACTCGCCGCAATGTCACGAGCATGGCCTGTATCCATCGCCTAAAACTGGGCAGGTGCTACGTATTGGCGGCCTGGGGAGCAGCGCACATTCAAGCCGTCGATCGGGCGTCCAGCTCGAACACATGGTGGTGAATGTGCCCTTCGAACATCTCCAGCAGACCCTTCGTCAATTCACGGCTTTCGTAGCGCACGGGCGACGCCAGGGCCCGCGCCAAAGCCTCGCGGTCGTCATAGGTCGTGGAAAGGATCATCGCGAAGGCTGGTGCCCCCTCGTCCCGGTCGACAGCATGGAGCACCCGAACTTCCCTGACGCCTGGAAAGGCCCGCCACAGGGGCACCAGCGTCTCTTCGACGTATCCACGGAATGCCTGCTCCCGGCCAGGACGGATGGTTCCCTCGAACAGGGCCTGACGAACGATCATGATGTCTTTTCCCGCTTCAATTGACGGTGTTCGGCGCTTTTTCGCCGGCAAAGTGGGCGGCGAGATTTGCAAGCACGAGCTTTCCCATGGCCATGCGCGTCTCAACGGTCGCGCTGCCCTGATGCGGCATGAGCACCGTATTCGGCGTGGTATGGAATTCGCTTCGGATTGCGGGTTCGTTCACGAAGACATCGAGCCCGGCACCCGCGATCGTTCCGGACTTCAACGCTTCGATCAGGGCGTCCTCGTCGACGACGTTGCCACGCGCGACGTTTACCACGATACCCTCGGGACCGAGCGCCTGAAGAAGGGACGCGTCGACGATGTTCTGCGTCGCCGCACTCGCCGCCACGCAGACGGCCAGAACGTCGCTGTCGCGCGCGAGGTCGACCGGGCTCTGATGCGCGATCCAGTCGACGCCGGAAAGGGTGGACCGGTTCCAGTATCGCACCGACATGCCGAAGGCCTCCGCGCGCGACGCCAGTGCCCGCCCGATCTGACCGAGGCCGAGTACGCCGATCCGCTTTCCCTTCGGGCTATGGCCGAGCGGTAGTTGTTCGCCAGCGGCCCAGCGGCCTTCGCGCACCAGCCTGTCGCCATCGCCGACCCTCCGCAGGACGGCGAGCATGAGCGCGATACCGAGGTCAGCGACGTCGTCCGCGAGGACACCCGGCGTCGTCGTCACATCGATGTTGCGACGGCGCGCCCGGGCGAGATCCACCTTGTCCGTCCCGACCCCGTTGATTGCGATGATCCCCAGTGATGGAAGCTTCTCCATCCATTCATTGGAAAGGCCCGCGCCGCCGCCCGTGGCAACCGCGCGGATCGATGGGAGTGCCGCTTCGAGCGCCGGCCGATCGGCGGCCTGGTAAAGCCTGTGAACCGTATAATTCCGCTGCAGTTCGTCCATGACGAACGGCATCATCGGCTCTACGAGCAATAGATCTGGTTTCACGTTTCGAAACTCCAATTACCTGGATGTGGCCATCAGGAGATCTGGCCGAGGAAGAAGCGCGTGCGCTCGTGTTGCGGGGCGCCGAAGAAGGCATCGGGCGGCGCGATCTCCAGGATCTCGCCGCGGTCCATGAAGACGACACGATCGGCGACGCTTCGTGCGAAGCCCATCTCATGCGTGACGCAAAGCATGGTCATGCCTTCGTTGGCGAGATCCACCATCGTGTCCAGGACCTCCTTGACCATTTCCGGATCGAGGGCCGAGGTCGGTTCGTCGAAGAGCATGATCTTGGGGTTCATGCACAGTGCCCGCGCGATCGCGACGCGCTGCTGCTGCCCGCCCGAAAGCTGCGCCGGATATTTCACCGCCTGCTCGGGGATGCGCACCCGTTTGAGATATTTCATCGCCGTCTCTTCGGCCTCTGCCTTGGCGAGTCCCCGAACCTTCATGGGAGCCAGCGTGCAGTTCTCCAGCACCGTCATGTGCGGGAAAAGGTTGAACTGCTGGAAGACCATGCCGGTCTCCTGCCGGACCAGATCGACGTTCCGCCCGCCGGCGGTCAGGTGGTGGCCGTCCACGACGATCCTGCCCGAATGAATGGTCTCGAGCTGGTTGATGCACCTGATCAACGTCGACTTGCCGGAACCCGATGGTCCACAGATGACGATCCGTTCGCCGCGGCCGACCGTCAAATCGATGTTCTTGAGCGCGTGAAAGGCGTCATACCACTTGTTTACGCCCTCCATGCGGACGGCCGGGTCCAAAGCCTCGCGCGAATCCGGGGGCGAGGCGTGTTCGCGTTCCGTGTTCATCGCGAGGGCTCCATTCTATTTCGCTTCAGTGACGAATTCCGGCAGCGGAGAACCGAGCCACTTCTCGTGGATGGCATTGAGCTGTCCGTCCGCCTTGACCTTGTCGAGGAAGCCGTTGACGAACTTCAACATCTCGCTCGATCCCTTGCGAACGGCGATACCCTGAACCTGCTGGCTCAGCTGAAGCTTCTGATTGAACCGCCCAGGGGCGGCGGCTTCGATCTGGGCGGCGACGACATTGGAAACGCCGATCAGCTCGACCTGTCCGGAAAGGAGCGCTTGCACCGCACTGGCGTCGTCGTCGAAGCGTTGAATGTTGGCGTCCTGCGGGGCAATCTTTGTGGTCGCGGTGTCCTGCGTGCTGGCGCGGGCGACGCCGATCGTCTTGCCGGCCAGATCTTCAGGCTTTGTGACGGCCAGGTCCGCGGCGCCGAACACGCCGATCGAGATACCTGCGTAAGGCTGCGAGAAATCGACGTTCTTGGCGCGCTCCTCGGTGATGCCTAGCGAGGCGACCAGCAGATCCACCTGATTGCTCTGCAGGTAGGGTATGCGGTTAGGCCCCGTCACCGGCACGATCGTCACTTCGACTCCGAGCTCCTTGGCAAGCAGCTTTGCAACATCGGCATCGTAACCATCCGGCTGGTTGTTCGCGTCCATGATCCCGAACGGCGGAAAGTCGACCAGCATGCCGACCTTCACCGTACCGGCCGATTTGATCGTCTCTACCGTCTGCGCTGCTGCGGGCGCCACCAGGCCCGCGACAATCGCAGCGCCGAGGACAGATATTGCTATGCGTCTAGAGATATTCATTAGCCCTTCCCTTCTCATATGCCGGCCCTCCCGCCGGCGGAGGCCCGTCAACGTGCCGTTGCCCGGGAAAAACGTGTTTCCATTCGGCGTGCGATCAGCGACAGCGGCCAGCAAAGCAGAAAATAGACGGCGGCGACGGTACCGAACACCAGGAACGGACTGAACGTCGCATTGTTGATGATCTGCCCTTGCCGGGTCAGCTCGGTAAAGCCGATGATCGATGCGAGCGAGGTGCCCTTTATGAGCTGCACCAGGAAACCGACGGTGGGTGCGACGGCGATACGGGCCGCCTGAGGCAGGATCACATGACGCATCGACCGGAAATAGCGCAGGCCGAGCGCAGTCGCCGCCTCGCGCTGTCCCTTCGGCACGGCCTCGATGCAGCCGCGCCAGATCTCGCCCAGGAAGGCGCTGGCGTGGAGCGCGAGCGCAATGGTCGCGGCAATCCAGGGATTGATCGCAAAGCCGAAGATGTTCATGCCGAAGAATACCAGAAAGAGCTGCATCAGAAGCGGCGTCCCCTGGAAGACGCGGATGAAGCCCGTGGCGAAAAGGCGCAGCGCTCGCGTCTCGGAGACGCGCATCAATGCGACCAGCAGTCCGCCGACGCTGCCGCCGGCAAAGGCGATCGCGGAAAGGGCGATCGTCCACTGTGCCGCGGCGACGATGACGAGAAACTCGTTCCAGCCGAAGGCTCTGATCATGACAGTGCTCCTAACGGCCGAGGGGATATTTGAAGGCCGCTTTCTCGAGCGCGTAAAACAGCGCGGAGAAACCGACCGACAGGGCAAGATAGATCAGAGTGACTGCGATATAGACCTCGAAGCTCGCAAAGGTGGCGGACTGGAGGTCGTTGCCGGCAGCAGCCAGGTCATCCGCTGAGATGACCGACACGACGCTGGTATTCAGCATCAGGTATATGAACTGACTGGTGAGCGCGGGATAGACGGTACGCAAGGCGGGCTTCATGACGACATAGCGGAAAATCTGGGGCCTCGACAGCCCAAGCGCCCAGCCGGCCTCTACCTGCCCCTTATGAATGGATTCGATCCCGGCGCGGATGATCTCCGTACCGTAGGCGCCGAAATTGACGACAAGCGCCAGCAGCGCCGCGCTGTTCGGCGAAAGCCTCAGGCCAAGCGAAGGCATGCCGAAGAAGATGAAGAATATCTGCACCAGGAAAGGCGTGTTTCGGATGATCTCGATATAGCCATCGATTACGTGACGCAGGATCGCCGGTCCTGCCGTCTTTCCCCAGGCGCAGAAGACTGAAACGACGAGGCCGATCAACATGGCTGCACATGACAGGCGAACCGTCAGCCAGGCGCCGACCAGCAACTGGTCGACAGACGCGAGTACAGGCGCGAAGTTGAACTCGTACATGCCGGGACCTCCTCCCACACTACCGGCGCCGCATGCCGCGCTTCCCGCGATCTGCGTCAGTTAGATCGATCTAAAATGTTTCCTGACATGCGTCAACCGCAAATGACGGCAGGAACGGGCGCGATCAGGCGGGCCGGCCGCAGGACTGCCGAACGCTCAGCGTCGTATCGTTCACCACGCGCCGCGGCGGCAAATCCGGATTGGCGATGCGCTCGACAAGGAGCCGCGCCGCCATTTCGCCGATCGCGGTGGGGCCGGTCGAGACCGAGGTCAGTCGCGGCCGGATGGCCTCGGCGTCAGCCACGTCGTCGAAGCCGATCAGCGAGAGATCGCGTCCGATTGTGAGCCCGCAATCGTGAAGTCCTGCTGCAAGGCCGAGAGCGACAAGATGATTGAAGCAGATCACGGCAGTTGGCTGTGTAGCCTTTGCGAACAGAAGGTGGGTCGAGTCGGCGATTTCTCCGAGCTGTGGCGGCAAATGGATCAGGATCTCGGGATCGAACGCCTTTGCCAGCATGGCGTCACGGAAGCCGTCCACGCGCTCGCGATAGGCAGAATGAAACGGGCCGTGTACGGCAAAGGCAATCTTCTCATGACCGAGCGAAGCGAGATAATCCACCGCCTGACGCATGCCGCCGGCATAGTCCACGCCGACATAGTCCATATCGACGGAAATGTGGCGCAATACCTGGACGACGGGCATACCCCACGCGGCTAACTGCTCGGACAGGTCAGGTTCGGTGCCCGCGGCGGGGCAAAGAACGACCCCGTCCACCCCATGTTCGCGCATGCGCTGGAGCAGCATCGACTGCCGCTCCACCCTCTCCCCGCTATTGGCGAGAATGACCACCTTGCCGGTGGCTCCGATAGCCTCCTCGATACCTGAAAGGAGTTCCGCGAAGAATGGATTGGTGAGATTCGGCACGATTGCGCCGATGATCTGGCTGCGTTCGACGCGCAGACGGGCTGCGCCGATGTTGTAGACATAGCCCAAATCCCGCATCGCCTGCTCGACGCGAGCGCGCGTCTCACTGCCGACCAGCGGGCTCTTGCGAAGAACAAGGGAAGCGGTCGCACGGGAAACGCTGGCGTGTCGCGCAACGTCGAGAAGCGTAACGCGAGACTTCTTTCGTTCTTGGGAGGACATTGACTACCGATCGGAACAGAATGCGTGGAGGGATTATAGTCGACGGTCAATCGCTAGAGCAATTCCAGGAAAAGTGCGCACCGATTTTCCGCACAGCAGCAAACAGGAGTTAAAGCAGGAAAAGCGGAAATTCTCTGCTCTCTCCGCGATCAGAACACTTCAACCTTGCGGCTGCAGCATCTGAGCTCACCGGGCATTCTGCAACTGGCGCTGCGCCGGGAACCCGTGGCTGACGACATGCTCAGCCAAAGTCTGCGGCGACACGGGCAGAGACGGCCAGCGATTCATCCGGTTCGAGAATCTTGAGCCCGTGGGCTTCGGCCTTGCCGGGCAGATTGAACGCATCGACAGGGTGCGTTACCGGCTCGAAGCAGAAGAAATCTGCAGCCGCAGCGGGCGAGAAGACGACGTACTGGCGGAGCCCCTCGCTCGCATCCACGTCCACCGCGAGCCCCCGACTCGGCCAGTGGATGCGCGCCTTGCCGTCCCAGCCGTCGAACCAGTTGTTGATCCAGCGCGCCGGCAATGGCTTCGGCCTGTTGAAATCCAAATCCGCTTGTGCGGCTATGGCATCATGGGCCTTTGGCAGGTGATCGGATTGCTCGAGCCAAACGCCGCGGGCCGGCGCGTGCAGCGTCGTATCCGGCTCGCGCACGAACCAGGGATGAAAACCCGCGCCATAGGGCAGACGGATCCTGGCGCGGTTGACAAGGCTCAGCTCCATGAGCAGGCCGGCGCCCTGTAGGCGGTAGGACATCGTCGCATCGTAGCGGAAAGGCCCTGGTCCCTCGGCGGATAGGGTGAGCGTGAGCAGATCCGCGCTCAGGGAGGCGACGTCCCAGGCGGCCGAAAAGCCGTTCCCGTGGATCGGGTATAGCTCCGTTTCCACGTTCCGCGGCAGGGCATGAAAGGTTCCGTCAAACGTGAACCCGCCGCCGGAAACACGCCCGGAAAAAGGAACAAGCAGAATGTTCGAAAGCGCGAAGGGATGCGCGGTCGACGGATCGACCCTTCGGAAGATCGCTTGCCAGACGCCATCGTGCAGCACGTCGAATGCCGTCAGCCCGGCGCCAAGGTCGGGCCGCGCGAGGAGGCGGGCCTCGCCGTTGGAGAGCTCGATCGCCGGCATCACCAGCCGCCGTCGATCGCGATGTTCTGGCCGGAAATCATGTCGGAGGCCGGCGAGACGAGGAAGTGGACCAGGTCGGCGACGTCCGAGGGCTGGATGCGCGCCTTCAGCGACTGGTTTTCGACGATCCAATCATTGTATTGTTGCAGGCGGTCGGCAAAGACCCGCTCTTCCGCCTCCGAAACCACCGCGCCCGGCGACACCGCGTTGACGCGCACGCCGTGGGGGCCGAGTTCCCGCGCAAGCGCCTTCGTCAGCCCCAGCATCGCGCCCTTGGACGCTACATAGGGCACATAGCCGTCCCAGCGGCCGTTCAACGTGAGGGAGCAAAAGTTCACGATCTTGCCGTAGCGCTTCTGCTTCATCCCGGGCGTTACGGCTCGGGCAAGCGCGAAAGCCGCCGACGAGTTGACGCGGACCTGGTCTTCGTATTCCTCCAGCGAAAATTCCTCGAAAGGCTTGTTGATGATGAGCGCCGCATTGTTGATGAGAATGTCGATGCCGCCATGCTCGCTGGAAAGCGTAGCTGCGCGCTTTTCCGCCGAAGCTAGGTTATTCAGGTCTTCGCCGACATAGATCGCCATGGTTTCGTGAGCCGCGGCGAGGCTCGCCGCGAAGCCCTCCCCGGCTTCCGCGCCCGGGCGATCCAGCAGCAGCAGCAGCAAACCGGCGCCGGCGCGCCCCAGCCGCTCGGCCTGGGCGCGGCCGAGCGTGCCGAGCGCGCCGGTAATGAGGATGGTCTTTCCGGAAAGCTCTGTCATCGTTACCTCACAGAAGCGCGTGAACCTCGTCTATCGAAGTGTCCGCGGTCGGTTTATCGAACACGATCTCGCCGCGGGCCATTGCGACGATGCGGTCGCAGGATTGGAAGACGTGCTGCATGTTGTGGGAGATGAAGATTCCGGTCAGGCCCTGCGCCTTCAAGCCGCGCACGAAGCCGATCACCTTGTCGGTCTCCTTGACCGAAAGATGGTTTGTCGGCTCGTCCAGGATCAGCACCTTCGACTTGAAGTGCATGGCGCGCGCGATCGCAACGCCCTGCCGCTGGCCGCCCGAAAGCTCTCCGACCAGCGCATCCGGCGAGCGCAGATGCAGGTCGACATCGGCGATGGCCTGGATGCTTTCGACACGCATGCGCTTCTGGTCCATGATGCCGACGCCGAAGACCGACCATTTCATCGGCTCGCGGCCGATGAAGAGATTGCGGGCGATCGACATGGTCGGAACCATGGAATTGTACTGATAGATCGTCTCCAGCCCGTAGCGCATCGCATCCTTTGGGCTGCGAAGAGCTACCTTGCGGCCTTCGATCAGAACGTCGCCGGAATCCTGATGGTGGACGCCCGAGAGAATCTTGATGAGCGTCGACTTGCCGGCGCCGTTGTCGCCGACCAGGCCGACGGTCTCGCCGGGGTGGATCGTGAGATCGACATTCTTCAGCGCATGCACGCCGCTATACCATTTCTGAAGGTTGCGGCATTCGATGATCGGTGTGGTCATTTGTGCGCCTCCACCTTGATCTTGCGGGACATCTTGCCCATCCAGGCATTGGCGATGACGGCAAACATGGTCAGAACCCCGATCGCGAACTTGAACCAGTTGGCATCGACACGGGAAAGGACAAGGCCGTTGTCGATCGTGCGGATCAGAAGCGCGCCGATGATGGCGCCGAAGACCGTGCCGATCCCTCCTGCGAGCGCCGTACCGCCGATGACGGCCGCGGCGACCGCCTGCAATTCCAGCCCTTCGCCGATCGACGGCAGCGGCGAGCCGAGACGCAGCACCTGAAGCAGGCCTGCAAAGCCCGCCAGTACGGAGCAAAGCATGAAGCAGACGATCTTCACGCGCTTGACCGGAATGCCCATCGAGGCGGCGGCCTCGTTAAAGCCGCCGGTCGCCCGAATCCAGTTGCCGAAGTTGGTGAGCGACAGCAGCGCCGCCACGAGTGCGGCAATGACGACGAACCAGAGGAAGGACATGCGGAACGGCGAGCCCTGCCAGATGTAGTCCGTGAAGAGCCAGGTCGGCAGGTCGGGCGGCAGAAGCGGCGGGAAACCGCCTGATATGACGATGGTCAGCGAACGCGCGATGAAGAGCATCCCCAGAGTCGTGATGAAGCTCGGTATCGAGAATTGCAGCGTCACGTAACCATTGATGAAACCGATCGCCCCGCAGATCATGAGACCGAGCAGCACCGCGACGGGGAAGGGCACGCCGGAATTCAATAGCACCGCCATCGACATGGGCATCAGCGCAAAGACGGACCCGACCGACAGGTCGAATTCGCCGCAGATCATCAGGAGCGTCACGCCGATGGCGACGAGCGCCATTTCCGGCAGAAGGCCCATCACGCCACGCATGTTCTCGAAGGAAAGAAGAATGCCGTTCGACTTCGCCTGGAAGACGAGGACGAGGACGAACAGCAGTGCAAGGCCGGCTAGCTCGGGCTTGTCGAGATAGATTTTCAGAAACCGCTTCATGGGCTGTCATTCATGGTTCGGCGTCGTGCCTGCCGGATCACGGCGATCCCAGGTCGGGTGCCTGAGATCGTCAACGTGATCGAATCCGGAGAGCCGGAGCGGGATGCGGACGGAAAGCCGCGCATCCCGCTCCAGTCTCGAAGTCGCTCGGGCAAGACGCCTGTTTGCTTATGGGGAGCGCCGGGTTAGCGCAGACCCTGCTTCGCCAGTTCGAGGATCGTCGGCACGTCGTTCGGAGTGACGATGCCCTGCCCCGTATCGACGTCGGAGGGTGTCAGGCCCGCGGTTTTCCAGAGATAGGCCTGCATGACCGGGATGAAGCCCTGCATGTAGGGTTGCTGGTCGACCTGCACCTGAACATAGCCGGCCTCCATCTGCTGCAGCACCTCGGGCACGAGGTCGAAACCGCCGAGCAGGACCTTGCCGGGCTCGATGCCGCGGTCCTTCAGAACCTTGGCGACACCGGCATGCCAGTAGCCGGTATCGAAATAGGCGGTCGTGTCCGGGTTGGCATTGAGATAGGCGCCGATACGGTCGGCGGTCAGCGCGAGGTCGGTCGCCGAATCGATGCGGGTGATGTTCACCTCGCGGTCGGAATGCTCGGCCTTGTACTCCTCCAGAAATTTCGTGACGCCGCCGGCGCGCTGCTCGGACCAGGTCTGGCCCGGCGCGTTGACGCCGACCAGCAGGTTGAGCGGGCCGTCCTTCGGGAAGTTTTCCGACTGGGCCTTGGCGAGCGAGTAACCGGCCGCGGTGAAGCCCTGGCCGATGAAGGCCTTACGGGCGTTGCCCTTGGCGCCTTCGCTGTCGTCGACATTGACGGCGAGCACCAGAATGCCGGCGTCGACGGCTTCCTTGATCACGTTGTCATAGGCATTGTTGTCGACGATCGCGACGAAGATCGCGTCCGGCCTCGAGGCGATCGCCGCCTGCAGATTGGCGACGGCCTGCTCAACCGCGCCTTCCGTCTGCGTGAGGATCAACTGGCACGAGGCCCCGACCTTTTCGCAGGCGTCGTCATAGCCCTTCTTGACCGCCTGCCAGAATGTGTTCGAGGCCGACGAGTGGCTGATGAAGGCGATGCTGAGACCTTCCGCGCTGGCGGCTGGAGCCATCAGCGTCAGCCCGAGGGCCGTTCCTGCTATCAATTTCCTGATCATGATGCGTTACCTCCCGTTGAACATCGATCATATTGCGGCGGCCGGTTACCCGGTGCCGTCGAAGAATTCCTCCCGCGATCGCGCGATCTCGGGCAGTGATTTCAAAATCTCGCGCAGATGCATGCGCAGCGCCTGCTCGGCCCCGCCGACATCACGTGCCGCGATCGCGTCTACGATGCGCTCGTGCTGTTCGATCAGACGGCCGATCTGCAGGTCGTCGACGCTCAGGAACCGGACGCGGTCCATCTGCGCCTTGACGCTTTCGATGACGCTCCAGGCATAGGCGCGGCCGGCGGCCGTTGCGAGCGTGTGGTGGAAGAGTTCGTCCAGTCGCAGGAATGCAGCGCGATCGTCATGCGGCACCTGCTTCTGGCGAGCGATCTGTTCGCGCAGTTCGTCGACGATCGCCGCCGGATGCTCGCCGGCGACCTGGCGCACGATGTCGGCCTCGATCGCCTCGCGCACGAAGCGCACGTCCATGACCGATGCCGTCGAAATTCGCGTCACATAGGTGCCGCGTTGGGGCAGCACCTGTACCAGCCCCTCCTCTGCCAGCTTGATGAAGGCTTCGCGAACCGGTTGGCGGCTGATCGATAGGCTTCTTGCTATCTCCGCTTCGGAGATACGCGCGCCGGGCACCAGCTCCGCCTGGATGATCTGCTCGCGCAGGATGCGATAGACCTGCGGACCGACAGCCTCGATCGCGGACAGAACGCGCTGCGGTTTGATGTTCTGCATTCAGCCCCCCTTCCAAGCTCCCGGCGGCTATTGGCCTACTACCATACAAGTCAGTCGAACTTCAATCCTCGATCTAGGAACTGCGCCGCGACACCTCGAATTTCCGGTCGAGATCGGGAGCGAGATCGACCCCGTGCCCCGCCCCCGGCGGGATGGTGATCATGCCGTTCGTCACAGTGGGCAACTGCGTCGTAAGGTCGGCGTACCAGGTCTTGTAATAGGCACGCACGCTTTCCTGGACGAGAGCGTTCGGCGCGTTGAGCGAAAGGTGCGTCGACGCGGCGAGCACCACCGGTCCGGTGCAATCATGCGGCGCGACCGGCAGGTGCCAGGCTTCCGCCATGGTGGAGATCTTCTTTGCCTCGGAAATCCCGCCGCACCAGGAGAGATCGAGCATTACGACCCCGGCCGCATCCGTTTCCATGAGGTCGCGGAAGGCCCATCGCGTCGCGAGCGTTTCCGACGCGCAGAGCGGCGCGCGGCTTGCCGCCGCGTAGCGCTTCAGACTGGAAAGCGAGTCCATCTTGATCGGGTCTTCGTGCCAGAAGGTGGCATAGGGTTCGAGTGCTCGGGCGATCTGGATGGCGGGCGTCAGTTGCCACATGGAGTGGAACTCGACCATGATGTCGATGCGGTCGCCGACGCGCTTTCGGATCTTCTCGAAGGGCTCCAGCGCCTTGCGCAGGTCCGGTCCGGAAATATACTGACCGCCGCTCTTCTCCGCGGCGATATCGAACGGCCAGATCTTCATGGCCGTGATGCCCTCCGACAGGAGGTCCTCGGCGAGTTCGTCCGCCCGTTCCAGAAATCCGTTCAGGTCGTCATAGTCGCGCCGCGGGCCGCCGATGCCGTAATTTGCCGTCTGCTGGCCCTTGGCGTCGCGCATATAGGTGTTGCCGGCGCAGGTGTTGTAAGTGCGGATCTCGCGGCGCGAGAAGCCGCCGAGAAGCTGGGCGATCGGCAGGTTCGTCGCCTTGCCGAAAAGGTCCCAGAGGCCGATGTCCACCGCCGAATTGCCCCGCATCTCGGCCCCGGTCGACCGGAAGCCGAGATAGCCCGTCAGATCCTTCGAGATGCGGTCGATCTCCAGCGGGTCGCGCCCGACGAGTTTCGGGGCCACCACCTCATGGATGTAGGTCTCCACGGTCTGCGCCATGAAGAAAGTCTCGCCAAGTCCGACAAGCCCCTCGTCCGTGTGGATGCGGACCCAGAGAATATTGGGAAAGTCGCGGACGCGGACCGTTTCTAATTCCGTGATCTTCATGCTCAATAAACTCCTGCCGCCAAAAGCGCCTTTACCGTCAGATCGAAATGCTCGACCATCGCCTCCTCGCCTTTCGCCGGATCGCCGTTAGCGATGGCCTGCGCGATGGTCATGTGGCCGTCGATACTTTCCTGCCGCGTCTCATTGCTGCCGCGGCTCGCCCAGCCGATCGGCCAGGTATGGCGCGTCACGACATGGAAGGAGCCGACGATCAGCGCGAACATCGGGTTGCGGGACGCCCTGCCGATCGCTTCGTGAAAGGCGATATCGTGTTCCATCACCCTGACGGGCTGGTCGAAATCCCGCTGCATCGCTTCGGCAAGCGCGACGATTTCGGCGGCTTCCTTGTCGGTGCGGCGCATGGCTGCCAGCACGACGGTACGGCGCTCGACAGTCCGGCGGACATCGAAAATCTGCTGGATCGTCACCTGATCGGTATGCACAGCATGGTCGGTCACCAGTGCAAGCACGTCCGCTTTGGGCGCGGCCACCCGAGGACGCCGGCCATTACCGATATCGATCAGGGTCAGCGCGGCAAGCGAACGATAGGCCTCGCGCACGACGCTGCGGGATACGCCCAGCTTTTCGGCAAAGGTCCCTTCGCTCGGCAGCGAGTCGCCGACCTGAAGACCGTTTTCGCGAATATGGGTCTTCACGGCGGTCATGACGCCGCCGAGCAGCCCCTCCGCGCCGGAACGCCCGGATGAGGACTGTTCCTCCGCCTTTAGCTCTATCAAGTTAACCTCCAACCTATCAGATAGGTCTGCCTTAACCTATGCGTAGATTTGCCTTCGGTTGTTGTCAATGCCGGATTGCAAATTCTGTTTGGGAGGGCTACGGAAGCAACCGCTCGACTGAAGCGCCCTAACGCGCATCGCCTGCGGCATCCAACGCGAAATAGGACGAAAACCGCTGCGCAAGCTCGCCCAGATCGACCATCGCGCGCCGCAGATGCAGCCGCATGATCTCCTGGGCCTGGGACGCGTCCCCTTCGCTCACCGCCTTGAGAACGCGCCAGTGATCCTCGACCAGCTGGTCGAGTTGCCCCGCCTGTATCGACAGACGGCGGACCCGGTCCATATGCTTCTTGGCATCCGAGATGAAGGCCCAGACTCCGTCGCGGCCCGCCAGGCTGCAGTAAAGCGCGTGCATGCGTTCGTCGCACTCGAAGAACAGGTCGGGGTTGTCCTCGAGTATGGCGAGCTCCTGCTCCTCAATGGCCTGCCTTATGCCCAGCAGGACGCGGCGGTTCGGCCGCTCGGCCGCCTCGGCAACGACCGCCAGCTCCAGCTGTTCGCGAACGAACTGGGCGGTCCTGACCGCGTCCATGCGGATCGGCGCCACCACGACGCCCGCCCGTGACCGGAGGTCGACAAGTCCTTCCGCACTCAGCCGCGACAGGGCCTCGCGCACGGGCGTACGGCTGACCCCGAGGAGCCCGGCCAGCGCATGCTCGCCGATCGGCTCGTTCGGCTTCAGTTCGAGCCCGATGATCTTGCGCGAAAGCGTGCGGTAGCAATGCTCCGCGGCCGAGATTTTTATGTCACGCGTCATCGAGAGCCCTGTGTATTTTTGCATGCAATCGTCAATAGCGCGCAGAATACTCGGACAGCGTTCGGTTTGCTACTCGCCATTGAAGCTCCCTTGACGCTTTCTGAGATCTTGCATACAAGAATGCAAACGTGGTTTGGGAGGATACCAATGGCCTATCGCAAGCGGGGACGTTCCGCGACATTGCGTAACGAATTCATGACGCGGCCATGAGTGCCACGGTTTCCCTGCTCCTCGATGCGAAGGACGTCGTCGGCGAGAGCGTTCTCTGGTCCGGGGACGAGAAGGCGCTTTACTGGGTCGATATCGTCCGCAAACGCATCCATCGGCTCGAACCGGAAAACGGCCGTCATGACACGTGGCCGACGCCGGACTTCGTGACGTCGATCGGCATGCGGAAGGATGGCGGGTTCATCGTCGGCCTCTGCCGCAACGTCTGCCTGTGGACGCCCGACGGACCTTTCGAGGAGTTTGCCGTGCCGGAGCCGGATCTGCCGGAAAATCGCCTCAACGAGGGTCGCGTCGCACCGGACGGTTCCTTCTGGGTCGCGACGATGCAGAGCAATCTTGACGCAGGCGGCTCACCGAAGGACATGGACCGGCAATCGGGCGCGGTCTACCGCATCGATCCCACCGGTCACGTGTCGCAGCTCACGCCTAACGAATACGGCATTACCAACACCATGGGCTGGACGCGGGACAACCGCTTCTTCTTCGCCGACACGCTCGCGAACGAAATCTACGTGTTCGATTGCGATCTTGCCGCCCGGAGGATCGACAACCGGCGCACCATCGTGGCCGGCTTCGCACGCGGCCTGCCGGACGGCTCCTGCCTCGATGCGGACGACCGGCTCTGGAACTGCCGGGTAGCGGGAGGCGCAGCCGTCGCGGGATTCGACGGAGCCGGCCGCCTCATGCAACTGATCGAGCTGCCGGCAAGCTGGCCGACGAGCTGCACATTCGGCAGCACTGACCTTTCCACCCTCTACGTGACCTCGGCGCGTTTCACCATGACGAACGATCATCTCGATATGCATCCGCTGGAGGGCGGGCTCTTCGCGGTCGAGGGCGTGGGGCGCGGCGTCGAAGAGCCGAAATTCGGGCAGGCGTCCGACAAGTTCCCCTCTGTTTCGGAGACAGCGTGATGAGCGATTTCAACGGCAAGAGCATTGTCGTCACCGGCGGCAGCCTCGGCATGGGTCTCGCCTGTGCCCATCGCTTTGCTGCGGGTGGCGGCAAGGTGACGATCGTGGCGAACGACAAGGCTTCGGTCGACGAGGCCGTGGCTTCCATCGGGGACAATGCCGCCGGGTTCGTCGGCGACGTCCGCTCCAAGGGCGACATGGAAGCGGCGGTTCAGGCCGCGATGTCGCGCCATGGGGGCGTCGATATTCTTGCCTGCTGCGCCGGCATCCAGCGCTACGGCACCGTGGTCGACACACCGGATGAGGTCTGGGATGACGTTCTCGACATCAACCTGAAGGGCATCTTCCTCGCCTCCAAGTTCGCAATTCCCGAAATGCGCAAGCGCGGCGGCGGCGCGATCGTCGCCATTTCTTCCGTGCAGGCCTATGCTTCGCAGACGGGCGTCGCCGCCTATACGGCGAGCAAAGGCGCGATCAATGCACTCGTGCGCGCCATGGCGCTGGATCACGCCCGGGACAATATCACTGTCAATGCCGTCTGCCCCGCCTCCATCGATACCCCGATGCTGCGCTGGGCCGCCGATCTGTGGAAAGGCGAAGGCACCGCCGAGGCGACCCTCGAAGCCTGGGGCAAAGGACATCCGCTCGGACGCGTCGGCAAGTCCTCCGAAGTCGCCGAACTTGTCGCCTTCCTTGCCAGCGACAAGGCCCGCTTCATCACGGGCGCCGACATCAAGATCGACGGCGGCGTTCTTTCCAAGCTCGGCATCGTCATTCCAGATTGACCGGAAGGCCCGTCATGAAACCGCTTCCCGATTTCCGCTCGAAAGACTTCCTGATCGCGCATATGCGCGAGATCATGGATTTCTACCATCCGATCTGCCTCAACGAGGAAGACGGAGGCTATTACAACGAATACCGCGACGACGGTTTCATCACCGACCGGAAGACCCAGCATCTCGTCTCCACCACGCGCTTCATCTTCAACTATGCGACCGCCGCGGTGCTGTTCGAGCGCCCGGACTTCGCGGAAGCGGCCGCCCATGGCGTAAAATACCTCGACGAGGTTCATCGCGATCCGGTGCATGGCGGCTATTTCTGGCTGATGCACGGCCGCGATGCGGCGGACGCGACGAAGCATTGCTACGGCCACGCCTTCGTGCTGCTCGCCTATGCGACGGCAATGAAGGCCGGAATTCCCGGTATGGACGCCCGGGTTTCGCAGACCTGGGATCTTCTCGAAAGCCGCTTCTGGGAGCCGGACCGCGAACTCTACAAGGACGAAATCTGCCGCGACTGGGGGGCGACTTCGCCCTATCGGGGCCAGAACGCAAACATGCACATGACCGAGGCGATGCTCGCGGCCTATGAAGCGACCGGCGAGATCCGTTACCTGGACCGCGCCGAAACGCTCGCGCGGCGCATCTGCGTCGAGCTTGCCGCCAACACTCAAGACGTGGTCTGGGAGCATTACCGCCAGGACTGGTCGGTCGACTGGGACTACAACAAGGACGATCCGAAGCACCTCTTCCGGCCCTACGGCTACCAGCCGGGCCACATGACGGAATGGGCCAAGCTGCTCCTGATTCTCGAGCGCTATCGCCCTCAGGACTGGATCCTGCCGAAAGCCCTCCTTCTCTACGAGACGGCAATCGCGAGAAGCGCCGATCTCGAATTCGGCGGCATGCATTACAGCTACGGCCCCGACGGCAAGCTCTACGACCTCGACAAATATCATTGGGTCCATTGCGAAACGATTGCGGCCGCGGCCGCGCTTGCCGGGCGCACCGGCCGGGAGCGCTACTGGCAGGATTACGATAGGCTCTGGCGCTACAGCTGGCGGCACCTGATCGATCACGAATATGGCTGCTGGTTCCGCATTCTCTCGCCCGACGGTGTGAAGCAGAGCGACATCAAGAGCCCTTCAGGCAAGACCGACTACCATCCATTCGGTGCCTGCTACGAAATCCTGCGCGTGCTGGGGGAGGCGCAATAGGAGGGGGCCGTTTCCCGCCCGCGCCGACCGGGCGGGCGGTTGCCTGCCGCATTCCGCTCTAACCTCCGCACCAGACAGCCTGCATTGGAGCCTCCCATGAAGCGACCCAAGATCTCCGACATTCGCGCGACCACCGTCACCGTTCCGCTGGAAGCGCCGTTGCGTCATTCCAACGGCGCACATTGGGGGCGGTTCGTCCGTACCATCATCGAGGTGGAAACCGATGTCGGCATCGTCGGCCTCGGCGAAATGGGCGGAGGCGGAGAAAGCGCCGAGGCGGCGTTCCGGGCGTTGAAGCCCTATCTCGTCGGCCACGATCCCTTCGAGCTGGAAAATCTCCGCTTCATGATCTGCAACCCGACCGCCAGCCTCTACAACAACCGCACCCAGATGCATGCCGCCATCGAATTCGCCTGTCTCGACATCATGGGGAAATTTCTCGACGTGCCCGTCTGCGATCTCCTCGGCGGCAAGATGCGCGATGCGGTGCCTTTTGCCAGCTACATGTTTTTCCGCCTTCCCAACAAGGACACTGGCGAGGGCGAAACGCGCACGGCCGATCAGCTCATCGAGCAGACACTGGCGCTGAAAAAGAAGTGCGGATTCACCTCGCACAAGCTGAAGAGCGGCGTTTTCCCGCCAGATTACGAGCTGGAGGTCTTTCGCGCATGGGCGAAGGCCCTCGGCCCCGACAGCGTCCGCTACGACCCGAACGCGGCGTTCAGCGTCGAGGAGGCGATCCGCTTCGCCAAGGGCATCGAGGATCTCAACAACGATTATTACGAGGACCCCACCTGGGGGTTGAACGGCATGCGGCGGGTGCGCGAGAACACGACCATGCCGCTCGCCACCAATACCGTCGTGGTGAATTTCGAGCAGCTCGCCACCAATATCCTCAATCCCGCCGTGGACGTGATCCTGCTCGACACCACCTTCTGGGGCGGCATCCGCCCCTGCGTGAAGGCGGCGGGCGTCTGCGAGACCTTCCAGCTCGGCATTGCGGTACATTCGTCGGGCGAACTCGGCATCCAGCTCGCCACCATGCTGCACCTCGGCGCGGTTCTCCCGAACCTCGTCTTCCACGCGGATGCGCATTATCACCAGCTCACGGACGATATCATCGTCGGCGGCCCGATGCGCTACCAGAACGGCACCATCGAGGTGCCGACGGCGCCGGGTCTCGGGGTGGAGCTCGATCGCGACAAGCTCGGGCAGTACGCCGACCTCCATAAGACGCTCGGCGGCTATCCCTACGACCGGGATCCCTCCCGCCCCGGCTGGTTTTCCGTCGTCCCGAACACGCGATGGGCAGACCCCAAAAACGATCGTGTCGTCGGCTACTGAGTCGGCAGCCTCCCGGACGCAAGGCAGCTTCGATCTTTCTTAGATTGAACGATCCAGGTGACTGGCTCCGAGGATCCTTCATCGTCAGCAGGAAACTTGGCCGCCATGGCTGAGATTGGTGCCATGACGAATGCTCTTCCGCAAACCAATCGCTATAGGTGTGTTGATTTCTGCTCCGCTTCTCGAAGGGGTCACGGCGCAGGTGAAACGAGCAAAATACACGCACTTGGGTGAACGGTTGGCGCTAGACACTGAAGGCTTCATCCCGCTTTGTGACGGGGCTGGCCGTTGCTTGTAGCCGATCTTCTCGCCGTCGGTTCACCTCCGGGTTGACGTCTAGCCTTTGCAGGTGGGCCCCGCTCAAATCTCGAGTTAGTTGCGTCCTGCGCAAGATAACGAATCTTAGAGACCCTTCAGGCAGCAATGCCGCTTCCCGGAAACGCCGTGATACATAGCCTTCGAAAAACAAGGTCATTTCACGCATCGCTATCCAAAATCTCGTCACCCTGACAGTTGTTGGACAGCTAATGGGGCACATCCAGTTCCTGCGAGTGCATCTGCTCGTGATCATTCGAAAGGTATATGAATGGAGAGGCGTGATTTCCTCAGGGGCTTGGCCTTGCTTGCCGCCTGCCCGCTCTGCGTCAAAACGGCCTACGCCGCAGAGGGGGTGCACTGGCGCTATGAGGGCGAAGAGGGCCCTGAGCATTGGGGCTCTTTAGCCACGGAGAACAGTGCCTGTTCGGCCGGCTCGCAGCAATCGCCGATTGACATCCGCGGCGCGGTCAAGGCCGATATTCCGGAGCTCACGGCGGACTGGAAGAGTGGAGGCACGATTCTCAACAATGGCCATACGATCCAGGTGAATGCTGCAGGCGGCACGCTCCGGCGCGGCGACAAATCCTATGATCTGGTGCAGTATCACTTCCATTCGCCGAGCGAGCATTTTGTCGAGGGCAAGAGCTTCCCGATGGAAGCGCATTTCGTCCACAAGAATGACGAGACCGGCACCCTCGGCGTGCTGGGCGTCTTCCTTGTACCCGGTGCGGCCAACTCGACCTTCGCAAGCCTGGCAGCGAAGTTCCCGCGGAACCCCGGCGAAGAATCGCCGCTCATCACCATTGACCCGAAAGGCCTCCTGCCATCCTCGCTTAGCTATTGGACGTATGAGGGATCGCTGACCACTCCTCCGTGCAGTGAGATCGTCGACTGGATGGTGGCGATGGAAGCGGTCGAGGTGGACCCGGGCGACATCAAGAAATTCACCGCACTGTATTCGATGAACGCACGACCCGCGCTTGCCGGCAATCGCCGCTACGTTCTAAGCTCCAGTTGATCAACGGTCACGGGCAAGCATGTATCTCGCTGTCGTAGCTCGGGTCCGGGCGCGGCTTATCGCCATGGCCGGCCTGACCGGTTGCAAATAGCGCTCACGTGACTACCTTCAACTGTGCAGCCTCCCCTGGGTGACAGGGAGAGACATGACCGGGAGCAAATCATGTGCCGAAACATAAAACCCCTGTTCAATTTCGACCCGCCGGCGACGGACGAGGAAGTCCGTGACGCGGCGCTGCAGTTCGTGCGCAAGCTGAGCGGAACGACCAAACCGTCCAAACGCAATGAGGCTGCGTTCGAGCGCGCGGTCGATTCGATCGCGGCATGCGCCCGCGAACTTCTGGACGCGCTGGAGACTTCGCAGCCTCCACGCAATCGTGAGGAAGTAGCGGCAAGAGCGCGCGAAAGATCGGCGATGCGTTTCGCTTGAAGCTATGATTGACCGCTTGCTTGCGCGGGGGCCGGAAGTCGCGTTTCCCGTCAAACGGATACGACGATTTTGCCGAACTGTTCGTTGGACTCCAGAAAACGGTGCGCCTCAACGATCTGGTCGAATGGGAACGTCCTGGCAATGATGGGTCTCAGAGGACCCGACACCAGACCCTCCAGGATGAATGCCTTGGCGGGCTCCAGTCGCTCCGGATCTGTGAGGAGTTCGTGGACCAGGTAACCACGTAGCGTCAGTGATTTGCTTAGCACGGCAAACAGCGGGAACGGAGTCTTCTCCGGGCTCAGCCCGCCATACTCGACAAGTATGCCGCCCGATGCCATCGCGGCCGCCAATGGCTCGAAGATCGGGCCCCCTACGGGATCGAACACGACGCGAATTCCCTGCTGCGCGGAAACTCGCTTCAGCTGCGCTTCCAAATCCTCCTCCATAGAGGCGATGACATGCGCCGCGCCGGCCTCGAGCAAAAGTTGCCGCTTGGCGGAGGTCCGGGTCACGGCTATTGGCATGGCTCCAACCATGTTGGCGATCTGGATTGCGGCAAGCCCGACACTGCTCGACGCCGCGGTGATAGCGACGAAATCTCCCCTGCGAAGCCCTCCGATATCGACCAGGCCGCCGTAAGCGGTGAGATACTGCATCCACACAGCGGCCGCCTCTTCAAAGCTCAGCGACGGCGGATGTCTGACGAGGAGTGCGGCAGGAAATATCGCAAGTTCCCCATATGCGGGCCACCGGGTCATCGATTTCGGCGGCAACAGGCTGACCGGATCGCCGGGAGCGAACCCTTGAACGCCCGGGCCGACCGTTTCCACAAAGCCTGCTGCCTCAAGGCCAAGGCCGGAAGGAAATGTCGCCGTCTCGATATAGGCGCCCGCGCGCAGCAAAGCCTCCGCCCGGTTCAGGCCCAGCGCCTTGACGCGAATGCGAACCTCATGGGGCCCGGGCTCCGGCACGTGCACATCTTCGATCCGCAGCACCTCCGGACCACCCAACTCGTAAAAGCGAACGACGCGCGTCATGGCAAGACTCCGAAACAAATGTATTGAATGAGCTATGACAGCAGTGGTTCAGCCGATAAATGGAGAGAAAGGCAGCACAGTAGAAACGGAGAGTTTTTAATATGGATCGCCTGACCAGCATGGCTGTATTCGTCAAAGCGGTCGATCTCGGCTCGTTCGCCGCCGCAGCGGAAGCCCTTGGACTATCCGGGCCGATGGTCGGCAAGCATGTTCGATCCTTGGAGGATCGGCTCGGCGTGCAGCTTATCAACCGCACCACTCGGCGACACAGCCTGACGGAGTTCGGTCATGTCTATTACGAACGCTGCCGGGTAGTGCTCGCGGAAGCGCAAGCAGCGGATGCGCTTGCGTCCGATCAGCGTTCCGAACCCCGCGGCAAATTGCGTGTGACGATGCCGGTCCATCTCGGTCGGCACTGCGTCACCCCCGTGCTGCTGGAACTCGCCCGAAAATACCCGGCGCTAGAACTTGACCTCTCGTTCAACGACCGCATCATCGACCTTGCCGAAGACGGCTTTGATCTCTCCATACGCACGGGGCCCTTGGGGGACAGGGCCGGATTGATTGGCCGTCGTGTCGCACGCCAGCCGATGATCGTATGCGCCTCACCCTCCTACCTGGAATCCAATGGCCACCCCGAAACGCCGGAGGACCTGGCGCAGCACTCGGCAGTCGTCTATCGCCGATCCGGGCCCGTCCCGCACTGGCTGTTTCCGAGACAGGGGCAATCCCCGGTGGGGGTGATGCCGTTCCACCGGTTCCGCCTCGACGACCTCGATGCGATCGCTGACGCCGCCATACGGGGAATGGGGCTTGCATGGCTTCCCTACTGGCTGGTGCGGGGGCGGATCGAGACGGGCACGCTCGTTCGGCTTCTGCCGGAGCATCCGCCGTTTCTTTATGAGTGCCATGCAGTGTGGCTGCAGACGCCGCACCTGCCGCGCAAAGTTCGCGTTGCCGTCGATGCCTTGGCGGCGCAATTGCCGAGTTTCATGACTCTGAAATAGAGTTGCTCGCCACGCTGCGTGGCAGGACATGACTGTCGAGAGCTGGAATGACGTTGCCGATGCGCTGAAGGCGGATTTTCAAGAATGGGCGCCGCGTATAATCAAGCCTCAGATCGGTCCGCTTTCACGTGGCGGTATACGCCACGTGTCAACCGGAGACGCAGGCCGTGGAGGCGCAGCCCCTCACCCGCGCAGGCCCGGCGCCTCTTGCCCGGTGCGCTCCACATATTCGCTGTAACCACCGCCGTATTGATTGATCCCCTCGGGCGTAAGCTCCAAAACGCGATTGGAAAGTGCCGACAGGAAACGGCGATCGTGCGAAACGAACAGCATCGTGCCCTGATAGGCCGAAAGCGCCTTGATCAGCATTTCCTTCGTATCGAGGTCGAGATGGTTGGTCGGCTCGTCGAGGACGAGGAAGTTCGGCGGGTCGAACAGCATTGCGGCCATCACCAGCCGCGCCTTCTCACCGCCGGAGAGCACCCGGCATCGCTTCTCGACGTCATCGCCGGAAAAGCCGAAGCAGCCGGCCAGCGCTCTAAGCGGCGCCTGTCCGGCCTTGGGGAAGCGGTCCTCCAGCCATTGCAGAATGGTGCTCTCGCCATCGAGCAGATCCATGGAATGCTGGGCGAAATAACCAAGCTTGACGCTGGCGCCGAGTGAGACGCTGCCCTTGTCCGGGTTGGTCGTGCCGGTGACCAGCTTCAGCAATGTCGATTTGCCGGCACCGTTGATGCCCATGATGCACCAGCGTTCGCGCCGGCGTACCATGAAATCGAGGCCGTCATATATCGTTCGGCTGCCATAGGTCTTGTGGACGCTCTTGAGGTTGACGACGTCTTCGCCGGAGCGCGGAGCCGGCAAGAACTCGAAGGCGACGGTCTGGCGACGGCGCGGCGGCTCGACGCGGTCAATCTTTTCGAGCTTCTTCACCCGGCTCTGAACCTGCGAGGCGTGAGAGGCACGGGCCTTGAAACGTTCAATGAACTTGATCTCCTTGGCGAGCATCGCCTGCTGGCGCTCGAACTGAGCTTGCTGTTGTCTTTCGTTCAGCGCACGCTGCTCTTCATAGAAGCCATAATCGCCGGAATAGGTCGTCAGCGCGCCGCCGTCGATCTCGATGATCTTGGTGACGATCCGGTTCATGAACTCGCGGTCGTGCGACGTCATCAGCAGAGCGCCGTCATAGCCTTTCAGGAAGTCCTCCAGCCAAATCAGGCTTTCGAGATCGAGATGGTTGCTCGGTTCGTCGAGCAGCATGACGTCCGGGCGCATCAGAAGGATGCGGGCGAGCGCCACGCGCATCTTCCAGCCGCCCGACAGCTTGGCGACGTCGCCGTCCATCATCTCCTGGCTGAAGCTGAGGCCGGCGAGCACCTCGCGGGCACGTCCCTCGAGCGCATAGCCATCGAGCTCTTCGTATCGCGCCTGCACCTCGCCGTAGCGTTCGACGATCGCATCCATTTCATCCATGCGATCCGGATCCGACATGGCCGTCTCGAGCTCGCGCAGCTCCGCCGCCACGGCGCTGACCGGGCCTGCCCCTTCCATCACCTCGGCGACGGCCGACCGACCGGCCATCTCGCCGACATCCTGATCGAAATAGCCGATCGTCATGCCCTTCTCGACCGAGACCTGTCCCTCGTCGGGCAGTTCCTGACCGGTAATCATCCGGAAGAGGGTCGTCTTTCCCGCTCCGTTCGGCCCGACGAGCCCGATCTTTTCGCCGCGGTTCAACGCTGCCGAGGCTTCGATATAGAGTATGCGGTGACTGTTGGACTTGCTGATGTTTTCGATGCGGATCATGCGGAAGACGGCCTATCTGGTTGCGGGCACCCCTATGCCACGGGTTGGCGTAGCTGTCACGCCGGCCGGACGCATCTTCTCCTCGGCGAGGCTATGCCACGCACGGCGGCTCCCAACTAGCCGACGCATGGTACACGCCGCTCGATATGCCCCCTCACCTCGCTGGCGTGAGCAACCTACAGGTCTAGGCCACCTGGTCTGAGCCCCCCGACCATCAGGCCGAATTAAGGTGTTAACCGAGACGAGCTATAAGCGCACCTGCGGATCAGACCTCGGCGCATCGGACGCGGGGTACTGACCGGACTTCAACCCCGATGGCCTGGGAAAACGATGCCTGCAACGACGACATATGCAACGACTGGTAACGCCTATATCGACGGGCTCCTCGGCGAGTGGAAATGGGCGATCAAGGATTTCACGTTCAGTTTCCCGACCAGCGCTTCATTTTACGGCGCCGGTTACGGCAATAGCGAGCCGCTGAAGGGCTTTGCGGTCTTGAACGCCGCACAGCAGGCCGCCACGCGAGCAGCCCTCGATCAGTTTTCCTCCGTCGCCAACGTCTCATTCACCGAGATCACGGAGAGTGCGACCAAGCACGCCGATCTCCGACTCGCCTCGTCCGACGCCCCGAGCACCGCCTGGGCCTATTTCCCCTCGACCGCGGGGGAAGGCGGCGACGCGTGGTTCAACAAATCATCCGGCCACTACAGCCGCCCGGTCAAGGGAAACTACGCCTATGTGACATTCCTTCACGAGACCGGCCACGCGCTTGGACTGGAACACGCCCATGAGGGTAACGTCATGCCCGTGAACCGCGACTCGATGGAATACACGGTCATGAGTTACCGTTCCTATGTCGGTGCCTCGACCACGACCGGCTATACCAACGAGACCTGGGGATATGCGCAATCGCTGATGATGTACGATATCGCTGCCTTGCAGCATATGTACGGCGCGGATTTCACCACCCACAGCGGAAACACGACATATCGCTGGAGCCCGACGTCAGGCGAGATGTTCACCAATGGTATCGGTCAGGGTGCCCCTGGCGGCAACAAGATCCTGCTTACGGTATGGGACGGCGGCGGAACGGACACCTACGATTTTTCCAACTACGCGACTGCACTGAAGGTCGATCTCCGCCCGGGCGAATGGACGACCACCTCGGCCGCGCAATTGGCGAAGCTGCACTACGACGGTTCGAAGGTGGCGATCGGCAATATCGCCAACGCCCTGCAGTATCAGGGCGACACGCGCTCGCTCATCGAGAACGCGAAGGGTGGCGCAGGCAACGACGCGATCACCGGCAATGCCGCTGCAAATGCTCTTTGGGGTAACGGCGGCAATGACAGGCTGATCGGCGGCGATGGGAACGACAATCTTGCTGGCGGTGCGGGCGCCGACCGGCTCGACGGCGGCAATGGCACGGATCTGGCCAATTATGCCAATGCCACGGCCGGCATCGTTGCCGATCTTTACTCGCCCGGCTCCAACACGGGGGAAGCGGCTGGCGATACATATGTATCAATCGAGCGGCTCTACGGTTCAGCCTTCAACGACACCCTGCGCGGAGACAATCGCGCAAACCTCCTGAACGGCCTTGCAGGTAACGACATGCTGAATGGGCGTGACGGCAACGACACCCTGATCGGCGGTAGCGGCGCCGATCGGCTGATTGGCGGCGGCGGCGCGGACACTTTTGTCTTCGAGACGACGGCGCAATCGGCGCCGGCCTTCAGGGACGTGATCGATGATTTCGCCTCCGGCGTCGATCGGATGGATTTGCGTTCAATCGACGCGAACAGCAATGCCGTCGGAGACCAGGCATTTCTATTTATCGGCAGCAATGCGTTCCACGGCAAAGCAGGTGAACTTAACTTCAGGAGTGGGATAGTGTCGGGTGACGTCAATGGCGACGGCCTTGCAGATTTCCAGATCAAGGTGATGAATCTTTCGGCTCTTTCCGGAAGCGATTTCCTGCTTTGAGGGGGTGGAAAAACCATGAGCGAATGGATCGATTTTGAGCGCTGGTCAGACTGCAAGAGCATGGAGCGGCCCGGGATCGTCTTCGAGGTCACCAACGGAGATCAGACGCTGCTCACTGATTGCGTCGTGCCGCTGCCGTTGCCGTCTGACTGGGTAGTTCATCCTCTGCGCTTTCGCGCCGTGCCGCAGCCTCGGCCTCGGCACTCTTCGCCGTTACCGAAGCCGGCAGGTCCGCAGGAGTAAACACAACACGGACCAGTTGCCGGTCGGCGGCCCGCTTGCGGAGTCGAAGCGCCATGGACGTGCTGCGCCGCAGCTATTAGACTCCTTCGGATCATACGCGGAAGCAATGGTTACCGCTGGCGGCCTGCTGGTCCCTCGCGCTATCCTCAGCATCCGCAAGGTCACGTCGACCATGATCCCAGGACTGACTGCGGCGGCCGTGTTACTCGCGTCGATCAGGTGAGTGAACAAGTCGCGGCTAGCTCAACCACGCTGCTGGAGGATTGATGAACACTCTTGCTCCCCGTCTCACGGACCTCGCTCACGGTGGCGGTTGCGGCTGCAAACTCGCGCCCTCCGTTCTACAGCAGCTTCTTGCCACTCAACCGGCTGCCCGACCTTTTGCCCAGCTCCTCGTCGGCAACGACATGGCCGATGATGCCGCCGTATGGCAGGTGGACGACAACACCTGCGTGATTGCCACCACCGATTTCTTCATGCCGATCGTCGACGATCCGCGAGACTTCGGGCGGATCGCCGCGACCAATGCTATTTCCGATGTTTATGCCATGGGTGGAAAGCCGATCCTGGCATTGGCGATCGTCGGAATGCCGATCAACAAGCTCGATTCGACAACGATCGCGAAGATTCTCGAGGGCGGCGCTTCGATCTGCGCCGAGGCGGGCATTCCCGTCGCCGGCGGCCATTCCATCGATTCCGTCGAGCCGATTTACGGCCTCGCCGTCATCGGCCTCTGTCACCCGAGCGAGGTTCGCCGCAATGGCGGCGTAAAAGCCGGAGACGCGCTCATCCTGACCAAGGGGATTGGCGTCGGCATCTATTCGGCAGCAATTAAGAAGAACGCGCTGCCGGCCGGCTGTTACGAGGAAATGATCGGCTCCACGACGCTGCTCAACCGCATCGGCGCGGACCTCGCCGCCGATCCCGATGTCCATGCGATGACCGATGTCACCGGTTTCGGAGTCCTCGGACACGGACTTGAGATGGCCCGTGCGTCTCAGCTTTCCCTCACCCTGAGCCTTCCCGCGATTCCCTTCTTGTCACAAGCTTACATGCTTGCCGAACAGGGTTTCATCACGGGTGCGTCGGGGCGCAACTGGGCAAGCTACGGCGCCGACGTCGTGCTTCCCGACGACCTCCCGGACTGGCAGCGACTGCTGCTTGCCGACCCGCAGACCTCGGGCGGTCTGCTGGTCGCATGTGCGCCGGAAAAGGCTGGCGCATTGGTCGAGAGTATCCGCCTCGCGGGTTACCCGCTTGCGGGCATTGTCGGAACCGCGGAAGCAGGCGCGGCTCAGATCAACGTGATTTCCTGATATCGATTGCTCGGGGAACAAGCGTTCCCGAACATCGTTGGTGGCGATGAAAAGGAGATCGCCATGAGCAACCTCGCACCGACCCGGCCTTCCGCACGTGTTCTGGCCGCTTTCTGCCTGCTGATCGCCCTCGCCCCCAACCCAGCATCGGCACAGAACGCGAATGAGAAAGCCGATTGCGCCGCGGCTGCCGGCAAGGCGGAGCCGGCAACGCCCCCCGACCGCGCCAGCGCTGACGGCACCGCGCCCGGCAACAGCGGGTCGACCGGCTGGACCGGAGGAACGGGCGGCGCGCATATCGGCACCAATCCCCAAGGGGGGACTGCGAGCTCGACAACCTGGCAGCCGCCGACGGCGCGCGGCATCGATCTCGCCGCGGCAGCCGAAACTCCGCCACCGAAAACCCAGGCACCGGGAGCCCAGACACCGACCGACTGCTGAGGTTACCGCCGTGGCGATCGTTAATTCTGTTTCCAAGCGTCGAGCATGGTAGTAATTTTGTCGGCGAGCGCATTTCACGCCGCTATCAGACGGGAGCTGAGGCCATGCTGAACCGCCGCCGATTTCTGACGAATGCTGCGACAGCAGCAATCGCGACTGCCTGGGTTTCAAGAGGCGGCACGCGAGCCCGTGCCGAGGAGGCCGGAAATGGTTCCCGCTGGCGTCGTTTCGAGATTATCACCAAAATCGACCTTCAGCCGGCTGAAGGCCCGGCGCAGCTCTGGCTGCCGGTAGTCCGGTCTGCCGGTGACTATCAGAAAGCGGACGCTCCGCGCTGGGTATCGAACAGCACCGACATCCGTATGGAGAAAGACCCCTCCTCCGGCGCCGACATTCTGCGCGTCATGTGGCAAGACGAGCCACGGCGCGCCATCGAGGTTACTCAACACGTGGCCACGCGCGATCGCCGCGTGGCAAGCAAGATCGCCGCAACGGAGGCGGAACTGCAGCATGAGTTGCGCGGCACTCCCAGCATGCCCGTAGACGGCATCGTCAAGACAACCGCCATGCGCATTGTCGAAGGCCGGGATCGAGCCGAAGATCGCGCTCGGGCGATCTACGATTGGGTGATCGACAATACGTTCCGCGATGCGAACATCGACGGCTGCGGCGTCGGCAACGCCAGGGACATGCTGGAAAGCGGCTATTTCGGCGGCAAGTGCGCAGACATATCAAGCTTGTTCGTGTCGCTCGCCCGAGCCGCCGGCCTGCCTGCCCGCGACGTCTTCGGCATCCGAGTGGCCGATTCCGCCGATTTCAAGAGCCTCGGCCGTTCCGGCGACATCACCAAAGCGCAGCACTGTCGCGCCGAAGTCTATCTCGACGCTCATGGCTGGGTTCCGGTCGATCCGGCTGATGTCCGCAAGGTTGTGCTCGAAGAAAACCTGCCGCTCGATAATCCCGCCGTCCGCGCTTTCCGCGAAAAAGCTTACGGCAACTGGGAAATGAACTGGGTGGGCTACAACACGGCGCGAGATCTCGTTCTGCCCGGAGGAGAGCTGCGACAGGGGTTCCTGATGTATCCTGCAGCAGTTACCTCGCGCGGCGAGCTGGACTGCCTCAATCCGCAGACCTTCGCCTATTCGATCACCTCCAGGGAAATAGCAGCCTGAGGGCCAGGCGACGTCCGAAAACGAAGCCGCAGGAAGATCGATCACTGCGGCTTGATCTCCTCGATCGTTAGCCGCAATCCATCGGCGTTGAACAAATCCCCCTCCCTGATCAGGGAACGATCCTCGTTGAGTTTGAAAACCAGCGAAGCGAGCCTCGACTTCGCCTCCCCGTCCTCCACTAGGCCTTCGCGGCCAGCCCGGTAGAAGACGGCGCCCGACCAGTCGACGCCGGCGCCGCGGAAAAGCCGCACCATGTCCGGCCAGCGCAATTCGTCCCCGACAACGTGAAGATAGGCTGAGCGCAGCAGATCGACACTGGTGTCGTTGATCCGGAGCAGCACGAACAGCATGGTGAACGAGCCGACGTCCCTGTAAATCGAGACCACCCAGTCGTCAAAATCGGTCCCATGCGTTTCGGCGGTCACGAAGGGTCTCCTGATGGCGGAAGAGAATGGGAGTCGAACCCACCCAAGACAGCCTCGCTGCCCCACCCGGATTTGAAGTCCGGACATGCCACCGGGCATGATTCTCTTCCAGGCGTCGAATTTGTTGCCATTTCACCGGAGACAATCTTTGCAAACGCGAGCGATTGCTGCCGCTTTGCTACCCTTTGCCATCACTCCTGTCCACTACAGCACGACTGATCATGTCGTCAATCTGCGCTGCGGCATGGGCCTGTATCCCGGGCATCACATGCGAGTACAGGTCGAGCGTAATGCCGATCTTCGAATGTGAAAGACGCTCACTCGCGATCTTTGGATGGACGCCGCCGGCCAGCAACTGCGTTGCATGGGTGTGGCGCAAGTCGTGGAAGCGCATCCGCGGGTGGGTCCACTGGGTCGCCACTCGAAAGTGACAGCTCCAATCTTGTCTACGCTCGGCGGCTTGCCTAAGACCTTTGTCGTTGATGAGCTGGTCTAAGGTCCGGCAAGCACATGTCGGGCGTGTAATTGGAGCTGCAGCTGGTCGGCCCGCTGCAGCTCTGTTTGTTCCTACACACCCGCCGCGATGTCTCTCTGCAATCTGAACTCTCGGCCACTCGCTTTGCGGGGCTGCCTCCGCATTTCTCACTCAACATCATCTGGCAACGGTAAGTCCGCCATCGCTCACCGCACAAAATACCTCTTCCTATAAACAAAAGACGGAACCGGGCTCTGATCTGCGCGTTCGGAGCAAACATCATCGTGCGAGGAGGCGGACATGAAACCGGCGACAATATTGCTTGCCGATGATGAAGCGCTGCTCCTTTTGGATTACGAGGCTGCCCTTGCCGAGGCGGGGTTCGTCGTTGTGGCGGTAGCCAGCGGAGGGAAGGCGATAGAGGTTTTGAGGTCCGCAGACTCCGAAATAGCAGGGGTGGTAACCGATATTCGGTTTTTTGGACTTCCCGACGGTTGGAGCGTCGCACGTGTTGCCCGTGAGATTGATCCTGATATGCCGGTCGTCTACGTCACCGGACATGGCGCTCTCGAGTGGCCCTCAAGGGGTGTCGCGAACAGCATCTTGCTCGAAAAGCCCTTCGCTCTCGCACAACTGGTGACGGCCGTATCCCAGCTGCTCAACGCACCCGTGCTCCTCAGTGTGGCGCCTGATCCGCAGCCCCGGAGCTAGCACAGATTATTCCCAGTCAGTTCTGGCGCAAATGGACAATTCCTGGCTCTCTAGGCCGCCGCTCTGAGCATTTCGCGCAAGCTGTCCTTGTTCCTGACGCCCCTTTGACAAAGCTCTATTAGCCTAGCTGCCAGAACGGTCGCCTCAGGGCAATCATAGGTCATTCTTCTGGCTTTGATCTCCTCGTCGAACAGGCTCTGCAGCAATTTGATATCGCTCGGAGTGAGAATCCTAGGATCGATTGCATGGAACTGAGAGGTCATTGGCCGATCTCCTCTCTGGGGGCGTAATTGCGGAAACTCCGCAGGGCGCCCCGGGTAAATTCGGCAGTGCAACGAGCATTGTAGACCGAAGAATGGCGATTGCGAGTCGCGAAAATTCACGGCACGGCTGATAAGCAGTGATCCGATCAACATCTCGTGCGTTATTGGCTTCATGGCCAAAGCACCTTCAAAGAAGCCATCCTCAGAGCCGTCTGATCCCATGCCGGCGCGTGTCTATCCCTGCCTTGCGACGCTCGTCGATAAGCCGCCGACCGGGCAGGACTGGGCCTACGAGGTGAAGTGGGCCGGCTACCGGCTGGCCGTGCACATCGAGCCCGGCTAGGTGAGAATTCTCACGCGCGGCGGCTACGACTGGACCGACAGGCTCCCGTCGATTGCTGACGACGCGCGACGGCTCGCCGTGCAGACGGCCATAATCGACGGAGAGGCTGTCGTGCTCGATGAAAAGCATGCTCCAGCGAGCCTTGGGCCATCTGCCGTCTATCCTCGAAGCGGGCGCCATCGTCTGCTATGCCTTCGACCTGCTCTATCTCAACGACGCGACGTTCGCCGGCTGCCGCTGCGGGAGCGCCGGAGACTGCTGCAACCGATCATCGCCAGACAGGAAGCGGCGGTTCGGTGTTCTGAGGAAGGCGATGCGGGGGCGAAGATTTCCTCCGTGCCGCGTGCGCGCACGGCCTCGAAGGCATGATCGCCAAGCATGTCGAGAAGGCCCATCGTTCCGGCCGGGGCGAGTGGTGGCGAAAGATCGCCTGCAAAAGTCGAAATAGCTTTGTGGTGATCGGCTTCGAGCCGTCGACTGTGCAGGCCATCTCGGTCGGCTTGTGCTCGCCGCCGGAAGGGCGGAGCTCTGGTTTATGTCGGCGGCTGATTACCGGCTGGTCGAACCAACTGTCGCGCGAGCTGCGTAACCTGCTCGAAGGAATGGTGACGAAAACGCCAGCGTTGGCCCTGAGGCGGATAGGCGCCGTCTTCGTGGAGCCGGTGCTCGTCGCAAAAGTCGAGTATCGGGCCTGGACCGATGACGGAAATTGCAAGCATGCGTCCTTTAAGGGGAGAAGGCCGCGAGAGGATGGCCCCCTCTTTTCGGGATGGGCTAGATCTTGTGACAACCTAGAGGGCGTTGCCAACCGTAAGCCGAAGGCGCAAGGTCCAACCTTCAGTAGAAATGTCACGGGCGCTGCTGCTTAAGGGCTAAAAGCCTTGGCCCCCTTTGAAGGAGCACGCAATGTCTTCCAACGTATCCATCATGTCACCTTCGGACCTGCAATTCATCAGGTCAGTTTTGGGCGAAGCCGGCTATAACGCCAAACTTCTCGTTGACGATCCTCGATCTTTTGAAACGGCCGAATTGCTCGTAACTAAGTTGTTCCTGGCGGGTGAAGACTCCCGACCGGGCCTGGCGGCGAAGCTAGAGTGTCAGTTGGGCAAGGCTGGCAGGTACAGACGGCCTCCCGGGTCGTCGCTGGCGCGGTATGCAATCCAAGGTCTTCCAAGCGAGCTACAATTTTCATAAGCACGACGATGCCCGGAACGATCGTAGCCCGGTTTGCAAGTTGTAGAACAGCCCAAGAATGCGCAACTCGCGGTTTCCAATTCACGAAGCGTTCCGCGCTTTATCGTGTCGTTGTTAGGACCGATTGGAAACCACATTTCGCTCCACCCCTTCGTAGAACCGCCGCACCGCTCATTCCTTTCCATCCAACTCAATCTTCAGCGTTCTGATTATGTCGGCCGCGTCCAGCATGACGTCTCTGGTCTCCGCGGGAGATAGGTCACGGGCGCGTGACGAGGCCAACTGGAGATCAATCACAACGTCTCGGGCGCGGTGGCTGGCAGCAATGCTAGCCTGCCTGCGCATATCACGGATCGTGTCAACCGAACGATCCAGCAGCCGGCTGATCTCATAGGGCGTAAGTCTTTCGACCTCGTTCGCGGCTCTGATCAGTTCGGCAATGAATGCGGTCGTGAGGCTCATGGTCTTCTGACGCCGGCCCCATGCGGAGCGTTTCGAGCGGCTGTTTTCTCCGCCATCTTCGCTCGGAATTTCTCTCCCAAGCGCGGTACAGCATCCACTCCGAGATTCATTACTCGGTCCAGGTCCTCCCGATACCAGAATTTCCGCGTGGCGCTTTCCAATACGCATGGCTCCGGATAGGCGGTTCCTACGGGCTCGAGGAAGTCCTCGACGTGCTTTTCGCTGACGCAGCCCGCCTCCATTTCTGCCGTCATCCGCGGCGGCCAACTACTCGGCGGTACAATGGCTGCGCGATGCTTTCTATTCGAGATAGCCATCAAAGCACCGGGGACTTCGGTCGATGGGCGCTTAAGTTGCGCATTGCCATATGCCCCGCCTTCCTTAGATTTCATCTGGGCGGCCGTGCCGGCCACGTGCGAGCTCGCCTTGATGAACCCTCGCTCCTTCCAATTTCTTCTGGCAGGGACGCAACCTCGCACATGCCTTTACGGATCAGACCTTCTAAGTATTGAAAGGGATGTTCAAGAGCCGGCGCGATAGAATTTGAAGTCCGGACGCCCCACCGGGGACGAGTCTCTTCCCTCATCTGCCTCAGGAACGGGCCCTTCGTAAAGATCGAGCCTGTGCGGGTTAACCCGGCGCACGTCGCCATGCCGGAGCGTCACTCCCTGACGATCGAAGAATTCCAGGATCTCGATCGCCACCTTTCTACCGTTGTTGACACGGTCGCGGAAGAGACCTGCGGAAAATTCACCCCGCTCGGCATTGGCCGCGACTTGCCTGATGATTGCGACCATTTCCGCTGTCGTCTGACGGGTGAAGAAATGGTCATGCCGAATCTGGTCGACGCGGCCGAGCCGTGCACAAAGTTTGAGGATGCGGCGTATCTCTCGCTCGTCTACGCCCAGCGATTCGGCGAAATCGCGGACTCGAGGCGGACGGAATCTCTCCTCGCCTTCCAGATGCGGAAGGATTCGTGCATAGAGCTCCTCCTCCTTCTCGCTCAACCGGACCTCGTGACCCGGCAATCGGACGAAGGCGCCTTCGAGCACCAGGCGCCCGCCCGTCTGTTCGGTCCTAAGCGCAACCAGAAAGGCCGGCGGAGGAAGTCGTGGCGTGACCTGCAGCCGAAGGCGCTCGCGACCGATCCCCTGCAGATCGGGGTTCTCCACATGAAAGGCGCTCAATACGCGCTGGACCTCGTCGGAAAATGCGACTCGCTGGCGCTTCGACAGCGCATGGCGCACCGCCAGGCCCTCGATGAGTTCGGCCGAGGCAAACATGAGCGCGTTCTGCAGTTCCGGCTCGGACAGGGCCCGGTCGCGTGCAAAGACGTCAAGATCGACAAGAAATGGCGGAACATCCAGCAATGCCGCAAGCGCTTCGCCAGCATGGGACAGAGATGCGGCTTTCAAGAAGCTCAGCCGCTGGGGAGAGCGCCGCTTGCGCAGGGGCGCCCGCAGATCCAGGAGCCGTCCTCCACCGATCGTGCGCCGGGCTGAAACGTCGCGCAGTATGAACCGGTCGCCGACAGCAGCCGCGATCGGACGGTCGAGCACGAGTTGAACCCGCCGCCGCTCGCCCGGCAACAGCGGTCCCTCGAGCGGCACGATACGAACACCGGTCTCGGCGCTCGCGTGGTGAAAGCGGGCCGAAAACCATTCCCCGATCGGCTTCGTCTCACTTTCAAGCACAGAAAGATCCGCGTCGAGCCTGTCGCTCGGCGCGTGCAGATGGGGATCGACCACCATGTCGCCTCGGGTGATTGCGTTCTTCGAGATCCCCTCGCCCGCAAGGTTGAGTGCACAGCGTTGCCCGGCAAAGCCGCGCTCGGCCCTCTGGTTCTGAGCATGTATGGAACGTACGCGCGCAGCGCGACCCGCTGGCGAGACCGTCACCTGGTCGCCCACGCCGACGGACCCTGAAAGCACGGTTCCAGTGACCACGGTTCCGGCGCCCGAGAGCGTGAAGCTTCGATCGACGGCGAGCCGGAAACGGCCACCGGCAGTCGATGCCACGGTCGCACGCTCGGCAGCCGCCAGGCGTGCCTTCAACAATTCAATCCCCTGCCCCGCCGCCGCAGAGACGGGAAGTATCTCCGCATCGCGGAGGCTCGTCGACGAAAGCACCGCTCCTATTTCATCCGTCAGGCTCTCGAGGCGGTCAGGATCGGCAAGGTCTGCTTTTGTGATCGCGACCAGTCCGCGGCTGACGCCGAGCAGATCGAGGATCGCGAGATGTTCGAGCGTCTGGGGTTTGATGCCATCGTCTGCCGCAACGACCGGCATGGCATAGTCGATGCCGCCCGCGCCGGCGAGCATGGTATGAATGAAGCGCTCGTGACCGGGGACGTCGACAAATCCGGTAACTGCGTCCTTTGCAAACCGGGCATAGGCAAAGCCGAGATCGATGGTGATGCCGCGCGCCTTTTCTTCCTTGAGGCGATCGGTGTCGACACCGGTCAGTGCCTTGACGAGCGTCGTCTTGCCATGATCGATATGCCCGGCCGTGCCGACGATCATGGCGCCCGCCTTGAAAGCGGCTCTTGCGCCCGACGTTCCGCTTCCTGGATCTCCGCCGGCGAAAGGCTGTCACGAACCGGTCCCATGAAGGGCTTTGCCAGGGTGCTGCCGCCTTCCGTCGCCCGGATCAGCCAGACCAAGGCAGTCACACCATTGCGTATCGTGCCCGCCCCCATATGGCAGGCCGCTCCCAGCATGGCCTGGGCGTCTGCGTCGCCCCTCTCTGCAGCCTTCAGCCACCAGTAGACGGCCTTTTGCGCATCGCGTTCGACACCGAGTGCGTTGTGGTGGAGCATGCCGAGCCGCGTCATCGAGGACGCGATGCCGGCCTCGGCGGCACATTCCGCCCAGCGTCGCGCCTCGAGCGGGTCGGCCGTCATGATCTCGCCTTCCAGCAGCAGCCAGCTCAACATGTCCTGGGCCGGCGCGTCGCCCTTTTCAGCGGCGCGTCGATAATATTCGGCTGCGATGCCGTAGTCGGCATCGGTGCCGGCGAGCCCTTGCATGTGCAGGGCGGCATAGTTGCGTTGCCCGACGGGATCCCCGGCTTCGGCCGCCAGGCGCAGCCATTTGCACGCCAGTTCTCGATTCTCCGGCACCCCGAGCCCTTCTGCGAAGCAGGCGCCGATATTGTTCTGCGCCCGCGCGACGCCGGCACGCGCCAGAGGCTCCCAGATGCGCAGCGCCGACCCGTAGTCGCCGGCTTGGGCGCGTGCCAGGGCCTCGGCCATCGGATCGGCCACAGGCGCCGTCTGGGGCTTATTGCCTCGAAGGCGTTCAAGCCACCGCATTGCCGCTACCCTCGGACAGGGTTTTGAGGAATTCCGCCTCATCGGACAGACAGCGCAGGTCCAGAACCAGCGCACCATCCCGCAGGCGCCCCAGGATCGGGCGGGACAGAGACCGGAACAGAGCTGCGAGCGCTTCGAGTGCGCTCCCGCTCGACCCAACGATCCTCAGGCCGGCGCTCGGGATCGTGTCTACGGGAAGCGCCCCGGAGCCTATCTGGCTCGAACAGCTGCAGACCTCGACAGCGTAACCGCTCGGCGCCAGCATCGCGCCGACCTGCGGCGCGAGCCGCTCCGCCTGTGCCCGCACTTCCGCTTGCACGCGGGACAGCATGAAAAGTGTCGGCAGGCGCGAAGCCAGCCGATCCGGATCGCGATAGAGCTTCAAGGTAGCAGCCGTCGCCGCGATACGGATCTTGTCGACACGCAGCGCCCGCTTCAGCGGATTGCGGTTGATCTCGGCGATCAGGTCCCTGCGCCCGACGATGAAACCCGCCTGCGGACCGCCCAGCAGCTTGTCGCCGGAAAAGGTGACCAGATCGGCTCCTTCGGCGACTGCCTCTCGCACCGTCGGCTCCCTGCCGAGACCATAACGCGACAGGTCGACCAGGCTGCCCGAACCGAGATCGTTGAGAAGCACCACACCTCTTTCATGGGCGATTGCCGCAAGCTCGGCACCCGGGACCTCCGCGGTGAAGCCCTCGATCCTGTAATTCGACGTATGGACCTTGAGGATCAAAGCCGTCTCAGGCCCGATCGCCTTGACGTAGTCCTTCGCGTGGGTGCGGTTGGTCGTGCCCACTTCGACCAGATCGACGCCGGCGCGCTCCATGATGTCCGGCATGCGGAAAGCGCCGCCGATCTCGATCAATTCACCCCGCGAAACGATCGCCTGACGCCCGGCACCGACCGAGTTGAGAGCGATCAGGACAGCCGCGGCATTGTTGTTGACGACGGTGGCATCCTCCGCTCCCGTCAGCTCGCACAGCAGTTCCCGCAAATGGCTGTCGCGTTCGCCGCGCCCACCGGAATCGAGATCGAATTCAAGCGCGGCCGCTTCGCGCATTGCATCGACGGCGGCATCGACCGCCTCCTGCGCAAGCAGCGCCCGGCCGAGATTGGTATGAAGCACCGTCCCCGTCAGATTGAACAGCGGGCGAAGGTTCGAGCGGCTGCGGTCATCGAGCCGGCTCAGCAGAGCGGCAACAATGCCATCCTTGCCTGGCAGCGCCCCACCGCTCCGCACGGCAAGGCGGACTTCGCCCAGTACTTTGCGCAGTTCGTCCGTCACCACGGCGCGGCCATGCTGCTCCACAAGCGGCGACACGGCCGCCGCGTTCAGCATCTGGTCGACGGAGGGCAAGGCACGAAGATCGACAGGTCCCGACATTGGATCAATAGCCCATCAGGAACGGGTCAAAGCCCGCCCGCTTGTATTCCGTGTCCTTCATCAACAGGTCGAGCCCGAGGCTCGCAACATCATCGGCGACGACGTCGAGCGAAGGGTTCTTGTTCTGGTAGAGGATCTTCATCCAGCTGTTGCAGGTGTCGCAGACTTCCGCCTTGACCGTCGCCTCTTCGTCTCCCGTCTCGACGGCCTGGTAGCCGATGCCCTTCGTGGAACCGCAGGCGAGACATTTGACCCGAACCTCATTCCACATCGTGGCGCAGCAGGAACATGAGGCATAGCGCGCGCCCTCGGCACCATGAAAGCCGATGACCATGGATGCGACCGGCCTGCCGCGGCAGGCGGGACAGACCCCTACCCGGATCGGCACGAGCCTGCTGCCGTCGAGACCGGCAGCGAGGCGCGCCGCCTGGATTTGCATTGCGGCAGCAACGTAAAGGTGGTGAGCGAGGCTCTCGACGGGCAGGTCGTCAGCCATGACGTTGCCGATCATCCAGGTCAGCATTTCCTCATCCGCCGTCCGGACCTGTGCAAGCGCTTCTGCGGCGGCAGCCGGCTTCTCCAGGGCTTCAGCCTTCTCAAAAAATTGCTGCAACACTTCGCGGCAATCCGGCGACCCCCCCATCGCTGCGCGATCGATGGGGGGCATGGCATTCGCACGCGCACGCTCAACCCGATCGGCCGGGACCGGCTCCGGCGGCGGCAATGCGGATACGAGCTCGCTCTGGATTCGCGTGATCCCCGCCAGGAAATTGAGATAGGGAGCGAGGTGGCTGCCTTGGGCGAGTGCCTCGAAGCGACTGGCGCGATCGTTGAAGAGGCGTGCCAAATTCGGCTTCAGGACAAACGGTGCCTTGGGAACGCCGCCGATCACCGATGGATCGGGCTGTACAGGGGATACGGACATTTCACCTCGCGGGCCGACCGGCCACAGCTCGTTTCCGGTTATTCTGCAGGATCGATCCGGCCGCGTCCAGCCAGTTCCTTGAGCCACTTGCGATGGTGCCGCCACGCCCAGCCACCGGTGACCGAGCCCTTCGTCATCGCGCGGAACGTCCCGCGGGTCCAGAAGGCCGCATAGACATGAACGATGAAGACGCAGATGATCAGCACCGCCGCCACGGCATGGGCGAGCACCGCAAAGCGCTTCGTCTCGATCGACGTATAGCTGTAGAAGTACTGATCCCAGATGATGACGCCGGTTATGATCAACGCGACGATCAGCAAGGCCATTGCCCAGAAGATCACCTTCTGGCCGGCATTGTACTTGCCCATTTCCGGCAAGCGGTCCTCGTGCCCGCCGATCACGTCGCGAATGCCCGTGAACCAGCCCATGTCCGCTCTGGTGAAGAGGTTGGCCTTCCAGAGCTGGAAGAAGAAAATGTAGAAACTGAAGAAAAGCACCACGCCGATCCACGGGTGCAGCATGCGCGTGTTCTGCCCCCCACCGAACAGGCCGGTCAGGAAAAACAGGGACGGGTGGAACATTGCAAGGCCGGAAAGCGCCAGCAGGATCAGGCTGGAGGCCGTGATCCAATGATTAACGCGCTTGCCCGGCCCATAGCGGTCGACTGTGACCGGCGGTCCGCGATGGATGGCATCTTCCGGTTCAAGATCGCTGGCCTTTGTCATCAGGCGTCCTCCCTGCGGCTCCGGCGCTATCGACGAGCCTTTCCGCACTCTCTTCGTCTTCCGGCTGCACACGATTGGCCCGGCCGAAGACGCCGTGGAGAATTGCCCCGGCGGCCACGAGACCCATTGCGGCGAGACCTGTGTATTTGGTCACACCCTTCCATGCCTGGACCACGGCGGAAATCTTCGGATCGTCGGGCAGATCGGAGTAGATGTGCGGCTTGTCGTTGTGATGCAGCACATACATCACATGCGTGCCGCCTACGCCCGGCGGATCGTAAAGGCCTGCATTCGTATAACCGCGGGATTTGAGATCGGCGATGCGGTGTTCCGCATGCTTCTTCATATCCTCCTTCGTGCCGAACACGATCGCCTGGGTCGGACAGGCCTTGGCACAGGCCGGTCCCTGGCCGACGGCGACCCGATCGGAACAGAGGGTGCATTTGTAGGCGCGGTGATCGACTTTCGAGATGCGCGGAATGTTGAAGGGACAGCCCTTTATGCAATAGCCGCAGCCAATGCAGTTCTCGTGAACGAAATCCACGATGCCGTTCGAATACTGGACGATTGCGCCCGGCGCCGGGCAGGCTTTCAGGCACCCCGGATCGGCGCAGTGCATGCAGCCGTCCTTGCGGATGAGCCATTCGAGATTGTCGGTCTCGGGATTGACCCACTCGGTAAAGCGCATGAGCGTGAACATGTCCTCGGTGAGGTCATGGGGGTTGGTATAGTAGCCGACGTTTTCGCCGATCCCCGGATGCGTATCGTTCCACTCGACGCACGCAGACTGGCAGGCCTTGCAGCCGATGCACTTTGAGACGTCGATCAGCTTGGCGACGGGCGTGAGCTGCCGCTCGGGCGGCGGCAGCTCGGTGGTTGCCGAGCGGCGTACGAGATCCCGCTCGGTAAGGTTGCTTTCCATCGGCTGGACCGGCGGATTGCTGACGGCGGTGCGAGGACTGTCCATCATACTCTAGCCTCCTCGGGCGCCGTCGATGATTCGATATTGACCAGGAATGCTTTGTATTCCGGCGTTTCGATATTGGCGTCACCGACGAAAGGCGCGAGCGAGTTGGGGCCGAGGCCCTTTTTCGCCGAGCCGGTGAACCCCCAGTGAAGCGGAATGCCCACCACATGGACCGGCTTGCCGTCGCACATCAGCGGCCGGATGCGCTTGGTCACCACCGCCTTCGCCTTGACCGAACCACGCTTCGACCACACCCGGACCCAGCCGCCGTTTTCGATATTCTTCTCCTCTGCCAGTTCCTCGGAGATCTCGACGAAGAATTCCGGCTGAAGCGCGGAATTCACGCGGTTATGCTTGGTCCAGTAGTGGAAGTGTTCCGTCAGCCGGTAGGAAGTAGCCGCGTAAGGGAACTCGTCCGACAGCCCCATCTGCGCCACGTCCGTCTGAAAGACGCGGCTGACCGGGTTGCCCCGCATCTTCGGATTGAAGACGTTGGCGACGGGTGATTCGAAAGGCTCCATATGGGCCGGGAACGGCCCGTCCCGCATCAAACCGCGTGAAAACAGGCGTGCAGTCCCCTCCTGGTTCATGATGAACGGGCCGATTTCGTCCGGCTTTGCCGTAGGAGCAATATCGGGCACATCGTAGCCCGCCCACTTCGTGCCATCCCACTCGAGCAGCTTACGTGAGGGATCCCACGGCTTGCCCTGCAAATCGGCCGAAGCACGATTGTAGAGCGTGCGGCGATTAAGCGGCCAGGCGAATGACCAGCCGAGATAAGCGCCAGTGTCGTCCGGATCGTGGTTGTCGCGGCGGGCCATATTGTTGCCCTGCTCGTTGAAGTTGCCGGAATAGATCCAGCAACCGCACATGGTCGAACCGTCGTCCCTGAGTTGCGAGAAGTTCAGGATCTGCTTGCCGGCCGCGACCTGCACCTTCATCGGGTTGGCAGGATCCATGAGGTCCGTCAGTGCCCGACCGTTGATTTCCTTCGCCAGCTCCTCCGGCGTAGGTTCGTTCGGATCGGCATAGTCCCATGACAAGTTCAGGATCGGATCGGGGAACGCGCCACCCTCGTTGCGATACATCTCCTTCATCCTGAGGAATATCTGGGCGACGATGTAAGTGTCGTGCTTTGCTTCGCCGGGGGGTGTTCCACCTGCCCAGTGCCACTGCAACCATCGGCCCGAGTTTGTCAGCGAGCCCTCTTCCTCCGCAAAGCAGGTCGTGGGCAGCTGGAACACCTCGGTCTGGATGGATGCGGTATCGACAGGGTTGAAGTCGCCATGGTTTTCCCAGAACCGTGCGGTCTCTGTGTCGAGCGGGTCCATCGTGACGAGCCACTTCAGGTTCGACAGCGCCTTGGTGTTCTTGTCCCGGTTCGGGAAGGCAAGAAGTGGGTTGAAGCCCTGGCAGATGTAGCCATTGACCTTGCCGGCATACATCAGCTCGAACACGCGAAGCACATCATAGGCCGGCACGTCGAGCTTGGAGAGGTAATTGAAGGCCCAGTCGTTGTCGATCCGGGCGGCATCCCCCCACATGGCCTTCTGGAAGGAGACCATGAACTTCCTGTAGTTCTGCCAGTAACTTGTCTGCCCTGGACGCAATGGTTTGAACTGGCGTGTCGACATATAGGTCGTGAAATCCACGTCCTTTTCCGTCGGCATCGTCAGATACCCCGTGAGCAGATGCGACATTAGACCGAGGTCAGTCAGTCCCTGGATGTTGGAGTGGCCGCGAAGCGCGTTCATGCCGCCGCCGCGCACGCCGATATTGCCGAGGATGAGCTGCAGCATGGCCATGGCGCGGATGTTTTGCGAACCGCTGGAATGCTGGGTCCAGCCGAGCGCATACATCGACGTCATCGTCTTTGTCGGAGACGAGCATTCCGAGATCATCTCGGCAACCTTGAGGAACTTGTCCTTGGGCGTGCCGCAGATCCGTTCCACCATTTCCGGCGTATAGGGGGCGAGGTGCGCCTTCAGCAGATTCCAGACACAACGCGGGTGCTGGAGCGCCGGGTCAGTCACGACGAAGCCGTCGTCGCCGAGGACATAGTCCCACGTCGACTTGTCATAGTCGCGCTTTTCCGCGTCGTAGCCCGTGAAGAGGCCGTCCTGGTAGCCGAAGCCGTCCTTGACGAGATAGGAGGCGTTGGTGAACGCCTTCATATAGTCCCACTGCACCTTGTCGTTGTCGATGCAATACTTCATCACCCCGTTGAGGAAGGCGATGTCGGTTCCCTGACGGATGGGAGCGTAATAGTCGGATACGGACGCGGTGCGGGTATAGCGCGGATCGACCACGATCAGCTTCGCGCCCCGCGTGGCCTTCGCCTCGGTCACCCATTTGAAGCCGCAGGGATGCGCTTCGGCCGCATTGCCGCCCATGACGACTACGAGGTCGGTATTTTTGATGTCGGTCCAGGAGTTGGTCATCGCTCCACGGCCAAATGTTGGGCCCAAACTGGACACCGTAGGGCCGTGTCAGACGCGCGCCTGATTATCGAAACCGACTATTCCCAGAGCCTTGGCGAATTTGAAGGTCGCCCAAGCCGTTTCATTGGTGGTCGCCGACGCGGCGAGCATGCCGACCGTCGTCCAGCGATTGACCGGAACGCCTGCGGCATTCGCCGCGACGAAATTGGCGTCGCGGTCATCCTTCATCAACCGTGCGATGCGGTCGAAAGCATCCTCCCAGGAGATACGCTCGAACTTATCCGAGCCCGGCTTGCGGTGCATCGGATACTGGAGACGGGTCGGGGACTTCACGAAGTCCTTGAGCGCCGCCCCCTTGGGACAGAGCGTACCGCGGTTGGTCGGATGATCCGCATCGCCTTCGATGTGAATGATGTCGGCAGCCTCACCCTTGCGGAGGTCGCCCTTCGAATAGATGATGACGCCACAGGCGACGGAACAGTAGGGACAGGTGTTGCGCGTTTCGGTGGTCGTCGTCAGCTTGTGAGGCCGGACATGCGCGACGACCGCCGCCTCAGCCTCACCAAACCCCATCGCACCGAGTGACGTTGCCGCAGCCCCTGCTCCAGCCAGCTTCAAAAAGCTGCGCCGTGAGAGGTCTACATTCATGGGAACAGCCTCCATCTCGTGTCAGCAACAATGGAGTCTATGCCTCGACACCAGCAAGTCAAGGTGGAGTGATATCGTCAAAGAAAGCCGCCGCAGCGAGCGGAGGCGGGCATCCAGAGAGAGGACGCGCCTGTGTTGCGCGTCAGTTGCCGAATAATGTTCCCCGCGGGGAATTCGGAGAGTGTTCCCCGCGGGGAACATTGGAACCGTGGGACCAGTTCCGGTCCTAGCCGAGTGGTGGGTTGCCGCGCTCAGGAGTGGCGGAAGTTATCAGCACGATAGCTTCCATAAGGCCGTAAAATGTGTTTTTCTTCAATAACTTATAGCAGCCTCAGAAAACACTCGTCATGCCCGTCCGACCAGCATCACAAACCTTACCTTAAGTCGGCCGGCTCCCGCAAACTGTAATTTCTCGGCCACTAATGCCACGGCTTTTGGAGCTGTCAGCGCGACCATTGCGCATCGCCGCAGTCGGATCTGCCGCTGTCTCGCTGTTTAGCTCGAAAGCCGAAAGCCGAAAGCCGAAGGCATATGTCTGGCCCTGCTCTAGCTCGCCGAGCGACTTGAGAGACAAGCTACGATTGGAATGATCAAAGTAGGTTCACCGCCGGTTCGCCGCCACGGATACACGCACCCAGCCGTGCGGCCTGACCACCCATGACGCCCTGCCCTCCTCTGTCAGCGGTCCGAGCGACCAGCGTCCTTCGCAAAGGCATGGGGTTCTTCGGGGGCCGATTAGAGGCAATCCTTCACGGGAAGGCTTCTACAGCAAAAGCCGGCTGCCGGGCCAATCGGCGCCGAGCGTGACTCTCGTCTTGCGGCGTTGTCGAGATCTCCTCCAAAGTTCCCCGCGGGGAACAGTTGAAGCTTGGCATTCGGCCGCACCTGAAGCGCCGGGAAAGTCAGACCCGCGGCAAAGTCGATCACCGTCTATTGGATCGCCACCTGGCCGCGAGTAGTGTTCCCCGCGGGGAACACAGTCGTGCACGACGTTTTGCGCGACGGCGAATGAAGCCTCGGCAAGACCGTGAGAGAACGCCAAGTGAACCGTCGAGTTCCACCGCGGCGGTCGAGCAGGGCGGTAGTGCCGCGGCGACCGGCTTAAAAGAAGTTCCTATCGCAAGACATCGTCAGCCGCTCGACACGATAGTCCGTCCAAAGGATACCGACACTCGTGCAACCAGCGTGTCCTTTAATGCGGCCGCACTTTCCCGCCTCAACAGGAAGTTTGCCTTTCACCGAAGCAACCGGGCCCGACATTTCGTCCTCTAGCGGCATCTCACACCCGCCGTAGATGATCGCATCAACGGAGCTACGGTTGGCACGCCGCCAAGTTCCTCGCGGGGAACGCTTGGCTTCACTCTTGTCTGAGGCAATCGTCTGGACGAAATCATATTACGGGAACAGGTCCTGCCGATTGCGAAATCTACGCAACCTTCACCGCTACTCTAGTCTCGAGGCGCGGCCTATGCATTGTGTATCTCCGGCAACCTGTTCGCGCCAGAACGCCGCCGGCTTTCCGGCGGAGAATCATCCGATGCAGTCGTTGCTCGGTCATGGCCCACGAGATTGAGGCAGGCCGGAGCGCAGGCGAGCACCGAGATGCCGAGCTGTTCCCAATACGGCACATATGTCTCGCCTTGGCGAGCAGTCGGTACTGCGCGCCAGCGTCCGTCGCTTCGAGAGTTCCCCGCGGGGAACTCTGCGAAGAGTTCGGCAGATCTCCATTCAAAGCAACGGCCAACCATTTCCGCAGTGAACCACTATTGCGTCTCGGCCCAGCGACGTCTGCGCACATCTTCGTCCAAAAAGACGCGGGGAGGGTCGAGGACCGGCATGCACTGGCGCCTTCCCACCGGCTCCGTGCGTCATCCACAGCGCGCATTGATGGCCATAGCCGAATCGGAGTACGTCTTAGTTGCGGAAATTTTTCGAATTTGCGTGTTTTCGAGTAGTTACGTGGCGATTAGCAAGCGGTTAACCACTTCACTGCTTAAGTGACGGAAACGATCACAGGGATTCTTTCGATGACGCGACACCTAAGCAGCCTCGCTTTCATGGAGAATTTTTCCAGTAAGCTCGAAATGGCACTGAACAACTTGAGCATGGCGCAGTTCCCCCCGAACGCGCGTCGCACAATGCGCAAGTTCACCTCTACCGAAGTTGCCACCCTGCTGGGCGTAACCGAGGCCTATATCCGCCAGGTTGCCGCCAAGGAACAGGGCCCTGAGCCCGAAATCGCCAACGGCCGGCGCTTCTACACGCTCGAGCAGGTTCTTGAACTACGTATGGCTCTTGCGGCAAACGGCCGGAAGAAATGGATGAATCCCCGCCGGACAGGCGATGAGCAATGCCAGATCGTTGCGGTCACCAACTTCAAGGGCGGCTCCAGCAAGACCTCTACCACAATCCATCTCGGTCACTATCTGGCACTCAAGGGCTATCGCGTGCTGGCGGTCGATCTCGACCCCCAAGCATCTCTCACCGCGCTCCATGGTAGCCTGCCGGAATTCGATTACCGTGGCGGTGATACACTTTTCTCAGCCATTCGTTTCGACGATCCCGTCCCGACGAAATCCATCATCCACAAGACCCACATCGTTGGTTTCGACGTCATCTGTGCCGGCCTCGAACTGACCGAGTTCGAGACGGCCGTCGCACTCGAGATGCGGCGGTCAGCAGGAACCGGTTTCTTGCTTCGCGTTTCTCAAGCTCTGGAGCAGGTCGCCGATGACTACGACTTCGTCCTTATGGACTCGGCTCCGTCGCTGAACTTCCTGACACTTTCGTCGCTGACCGCCGCGACTGGGGTCATCATCCCGGTTCCGGCACATATGCTGGATGTGGACTCGACCGCAAAGTTTTTGGAGCTTGCCGGGTCGTACATGCAGATCCTGAATGAGGTGGGGACCGCCGCTCAATGGGACTTCGCCAAGTTCCTGATCACAAAGTTCGAGCCGAACGATCATCCGCAAGCGAATATGTCCGCGCTGATGAGACAGGTGTTCGGCGAGGATCTGCTCCTCAACTCCGTCATCAAGTCGACCGCGGTGGCCGATGCTCTGACGTGGAAGCAGAGCCTTTACGAGGTTCAGAGGTCCCGATTTTCGGCGCCGAAAACCTACGACCGCGCCATCGAGTCGATCAATGCTGCCAATGCTGAACTCGAGGGCCTCTTCTGGAAGGCATGGGGGAGAGAATGAGCCGCAAGGATTCCAAGGGCCTTTTTGCCAATGTCCTGGGACAGCTGGAAAATTCTGCAGAGAAGGGCGGGATGCAGCGGTCGACATCGCCACATCTTCTCAAAGTTGCAGCCGGCGTCCGTCAGATGCAGGAACGCAGCGAACTTGCCGAACGCCTTCTCAAGGATGGTGGCCAGATCGTCGAGATCGATCCAGACGAGATCATGGAATCGGCCATCCGGGATCGCTTTGATTCCGGCTACAGCGAAGCCGGTATTGCGGATTTGCTCGAGTCGATGCGCGAGCATGGACAGAGTACTCCTGGCTTGGTCCGCCCGGTTCGAGGGGCCGCAAGGCCGTTTCAGATCGTATTTGGCCGGCGCCGGCTTGCCGCTGCCAAACTCCTCGGCATCAAGTTCAAGGCAATCGCCCGGGAACTTAGCGACGAAGATGCGATCGTTCTCCAAGGGGAAGAGAACAGCAACCGCAAGGACCTGTCCTTCATCGAACGATGCCTTTTTGCGCAATCGCAGGAGGCTGCCGGCTATCGCCGCGACGTGATCTGCAAGTCCCTGAGCACCGGCAGGTCGCATATCTCCGAAATGATCCGGATAGCGGCAGCATTGCCGCGCGAGATCCTGATGCAGATTGGTCCGGCTCCTGAAATCGGACGGCGCAGGTGGATCGAGTTCGAAGTGCGCTGGGCGGCTCACCGGGAGCCCGCGAAGGTGGCGCAGTTGGTTCTGGAGCAAGACCAGATTCAAGCCTCTTCCAGCGAGCTACGCTTCGCTGCGGTTTTTGAAGCGCTTACCAAGGCGGATGTAAAGGCTGCAGCGTCTTCCACAACCGATCTGATCTCTCATGGCCTCGTGCTTGGCCAGATCCAACACGGCAAGTCGGCTGCGAAGCTGACATTCAACAAGTCTGTGCCTTCAGGCTTTGTCGATTTCATTGCAGGTCAGATCGAAAGCCTGCACGACCAGTTCATGCAAAAGCAGAATTCGAAACAAGGAGACTAACCCGCAAAAGAAAAAGGCCCCCAACGAACAAGCCGTGGAAGCCTTCCTCAGATTTGTAGCAAGATCGAGAATCGCATTTCCACGAATCACAGTCAAGAGTCCTTGGCACCGTTTTTGGTGAGCTGCTTTCTTTTGCCTAATCGAAGGTGAAGGAAATGGAAAGTGGAAGTGTGACGACGCCCTTTGGGCGGCGGTCGATGTCGCTTGCCTTGTTGGCAGGCCAGTTCATCTCCCGCGACATCGAACCTGGAAAGTCGGTCGACAAGTGGAAACTGTTTCGCTCGCTTTGTGCGGCCAAACGCCGGCTCGGCATCAGCGATCGGACGCTGGCCGTTCTGAACGCGCTGTTGAGCTTCTATCCGGAGAACACGCTAAGCGGAGAGACCAGTCTGGTCGTCTTTCCCTCGAACGTTCAGCTGTCACTGAGAGCTCATGGGATGGCCGAGGCTACGCTCAGAAGGCATCTGGCCGCCCTCGTCGATGCAGGCCTGGTCGCTCGCAAGGACAGTCCGAACGGCAAGCGCTATGCACGCAAGACTCGCGATGGAGCGATCGGCACAGCATTCGGCTTTTCGCTCGCACCGCTTTTGGCCCGCTCCGGCGAAATAGAGCGACTCGCGGCCGAAGCCGAGGCTGTTCGGATCGAGCTGCAGCGGCTACGCGAGCGACTGACGCTCTGCCGCAGAGACATCGCCAAGTTGATAGACGTGGTGCTCGAAGAACTGCCCGGCGACTGGACGTCGCTGCAGGAAGATTTCCGAAGCCTCGTCCAGGCTATACCGAGGACGCCCGATATCGCTGATCTCACCGCTTTGGTAGAGGCGTTCGAAACGCTGCGCGAACAGGTGGCTAACCAATTGCAAACGCGCATAAAACTCCAAGAGATGAGCGGCAATCCCGATCAAACTGAGCGGCACAAACAGGAATCAAAACCCGAATCTATTATTGAACTTGAACGTTGCCCTCGGAATGAGCGGTCAGACGGCCAGGCCGGTGAACCGGCTCACGAGGCAAAAAGGGCCTTTCCGCTGGGAATGGTACTGAAAGCCTGCCCGGAAATCATGAACTACGGTCCTGACGGTGCGGTGAGAAGTTGGCGCGACCTTATGATCGCTGCGGTTACGGTACGATCTATGCTTGGCGTTTACCCCTCGGCCTATCAGGAGGCCTGCGAGGTCATGGGACCGGAAAACGCCGGGGTCGCCGTTGCCTGCATCCTGGAGAGGGCAGGGCATATCAACTCTGCTGGCGGGTATCTGCGCGATCTGACCGGCAAAGCGCGGCAAGGGAAATTCTCGCTCGGCCCGATGCTGATGGCGTTGCTCAGGGCGAATGGCTTCGACAGGCGGGGGGTGTTGTGATCCCGGCCTTCTAGCGGAGTAACGCCTGGGGACGCAATGGCACGAGCATATTGCCGACCCGCGGGTGCCGAGCGACTCCACTCAGGCGAAATCGTCAGCGGCAACCCGTGAGCGTCTGAGCGTGCTCCAATTTCGTCGGTGGCCTTGCTTTGAGATCAGCGCGGCCTCCTTGGCTACCTTCCAGTGAGATGCCTACATCCGGGTACAATTTCGGCGGTTTCGCAAACATCCCGGATACGCCGCCCAGGCACAACACACGTCGTCAAATGTCGCGATTGTGCGACGCAACGAACGGAGTGTCTGATGACAACACAGAAAAAGGTTCTCTACACCGGCAAGACTCACACGACCGGTGGCCGTGAAGGGTTCGCCCGCAGCGACGATGCCCAACTGGAGGTCAGGCTTTCGCCGCCGGGCAGCGGCAAAGCCGGAACCAATCCCGAGCAGCTCTTCGCCGCCGGCTGGTCAGCCTGTTTTATCGGCGCACTAGGTCTAGCCGCGGCGAAGCACAAGTTGTCGCTCCCGGCCGAAACGGCAGTCGATGCTGAAGTCGATCTCGCCAAATCGGAAGGCGGCTTTTTTCTTCAAGCCCGGCTTGCCGTCAGCCTCCCCGGCATCGACGCGGACCTTGCGCGATCGCTCATCGCCGAAGCGCATCAGACCTGCCCCTATTCAAAGGCAACGCGGGGGAACATCGAGGTCGATCTGACTCTCGCCTGACCGCGTTCTTGATCCAAGGAGGTTTCTATGAAGCGCCTCATAGTCGGCATACTGACATTCGCCGTTGTTGCAGCGCCTTGCGTCTATGACATATTTTCCGCGGAACCATCGGCGCTGGCCGGCCTCCTCGCGGCGTCTGTGCTGCCACTTTAAGGCAGGGGAAGGCCGCCAATTCGATGAGGGATCGGCTGCGAGACCAGCGGATCCTTCACACGTCCAGCGGTCGATTGGATCCGGGCCTCATTGCAGTCTGGAAGATGGCCCAGCGGCTTTCGAACAGGCGAAGACTGTCGGCGGCGTCCGGACTTTCGGACAGGCCGAGACGGACACGGTTATTTGCGCCTTCCAGCAAATCGATGAGGACGTGGCAAATCTCTATGGCAGGTCCCGGCACGACCAGGCCGGCGGCCTGAGCCGATATGATCGCCTGCACAATGGGTTCCAGTGCAGCACTCGACCATACCGCCAACCTTTCCCGCAATGGCAGCGAAAACACGGCCTCGGCGGTAACCGACAGATAGAAAGCGGAATAATCACGGTCCGTGCCGAAGCGGAAATACCTGAAAGCCACATCGCGCAACGCTGCGAGAGGTGCATCACCTTGTCCCGCTGCTTCGGCAAGCGTCTTGCGGAAGCGCACGAGGTCACGTTCGACCACGGCTTCCAGAAGCGCCTGCCTGTTGGGATATCGCCGATAAAGCGTGTGTTTCGAGATTCCGAGCTCCGCGGCAATCTCTTCCATGGAGGCGTTCGCAATCCCCTTGCGGGCAAAGGTCGAGCGGGCGCTATCCAGAAGACGACGGGTCAGAGCCTCGGCCTCTTCCCGAGTGGGACGTCCGCCGCCACGTGTGCGAACTCTAATCATGGATGTCCGACGCCGGCCGATGGGCGGGATGGACAACGCCATTGCCCGCACCGCTGATTGCTGATAACAGCACGATACCGTGCTGTTATTAACATTGCAACAGGTTCGCCATGCCCTCCATCACTCTCTCCGCTCTCTCCTGGTCGAAACCCGACGGGGGGCATGTTTTTACCGATCTCGACCTGGCGTTTGGTCCGGAGCGGACGGGGCTGGTTGGAAGAAACGGCATAGGAAAAACGAGCGTGCTCAACATTCTTGCCGGTACATTAAGGCCTTCCTCCGGCACGGTTGCCATCCAGGGACGTGTCGCGCTGGCGAGGCAGATACTTCGGGCCGGCGCCGATGAAACCATCGCCGATGTGTTCGGTGTGACGCAGGCGGTTGCGGTGTTACGGCGCGCCGAAAAAGGCGAAGCGAGTCTTGAAGAACTCGAAACTGCGGATTGGACAGTGGAAGAGCGGATAGTTTCCGCCCTTGTCCGGCTTGGACTGGAGGCGCGGGCGGATACGCTCCTGAAGCAGCTCTCCGGGGGCCAGCGCACGCGGGCGGTGCTCGCGGCGGCAATATTCTCCGAGCCGGACTTCCTCCTTCTCGACGAGCCGACCAACAATCTGGATCGTGACGGCAGACGGGCGGTTATCGACCTTCTTTCCGGCTGGCGCAGCGGGGCAATTGTCGTTAGCCACGATCGTGAACTGCTCGAAGAAATGGACGCGATTATCGAACTGAGCTCGGTCGGGACAAAGCGCTACGGCCGGGGCTGGAGTTCCTATCAGGCGGCGAGGGCGGTTGAGCTGGAAGCGGCGCAACAAAGCCTCGCACATGCACAGAAGACCGCCGACGAAATCGACCGCAAGGCACGTGCCTTGGCAGAGCGGCTGGACAAGCGTGGCGCGTCTGGTACCCGAAAAGCGGCAAAGGGCGACATGCCGCGGATTCTAATGGGCCGGCGCAAGAGCAATGCGGAAGAAAGCCGGGGCAAGGGTGTGGAACTCGCCGAGCGACAGCGCGCAGCCGCGCTCGACGCCGTCACAGCGGCCAAAGCGCGGATCGAGGTGCTGCAGCCGTTCTCTATCCGTCTTCCGCGAACCGATCTTCCCGCCGGCCGGCAAGTCCTCGCGTTTGACCGCGTTACGGCGGGCTACGATCCCGCCCGTCCGGTCATTCGGGATCTATCCTTCTCGCTTGTCGGCCCGCGGCGCCTTTCGGTCACCGGCCCCAACGGGGCGGGCAAAACGAGTCTTCTGAAGGTAGTCACCGGAGAATTGCGACCCTTTAACGGAACCGTTTCCGTAAATGTTCCCTTCTCTCTGCTGGACCAGAGCGTCAGTATTCTGGAGCGCGGCGAGACGATCCTCGATAATTTCAAGCGGCTCAATCCCGGTGCCAGCGACAACGCCTGCCGGGCGGCCTTGGCCAGCTTTCGCTTCCGCGCGGATGCGGCCTTGCAAAGGGTGGAGACGTTGAGCGGCGGGCAGGTGCTGCGCGCCGGCCTTGCCTGCGCACTCGGCGGTTCCGATCCCCCATCGCTGCTCATTCTCGACGAGCCGACCAACCATCTGGATATCGACTCCATCGAGGCGGTCGAAGCTGGGCTGCTCGCCTATGACGGCGCACTCGTCGTCGTCAGCCACGACGAGACATTCCTTGCAAACATCGGGATAGGCACGCGTCTGGAGCTTTCGACCTCCTGGGGCTGATGCCGATCGAGATAATCGATGGGCACCCAATTCAGGGCACACTCAAAGCACAGCGCCTCGTCTGTGATGGGGCTGGCGCCGGCCATGAACCCCGCGGCCGAGTGCGGCAATTCCACCGGCTAACCGACCCTCTTCAGAGGCATTCCATCACGTTAAACGACCATGGCTGCGGTCATGCCCGTGTCGGTTGGCGCTCCGAGATATAGTTCATGCGTTGCTCCTTACGGGATCAAAAGCAGTTTTCCGGTGGTTGCACGGCTTGCCATCGCGGCATGGGCGCCGGCGGCGTCGGCAAGGCGATAGGTTTCGCCGATCGTCACCGTGATCGATCCGTCCTCGATCCAGTCGAAAAGCTGCTTGGTGCGATCGAGAAGGAGTTCGTGCGTGTGGATGTGGTCCATGAACGTTGCGTAGCCGATCTTGATGCTCTTCGGCAGGTTCATGATCTCGAGCGGTCCAGGCCCGCCGAGCACTGGTCCGTACCAGCAGAAGGTACCGGACCGGCGAAGCGCTTCGATCGACCCCTTGAAGGTCTTGGGACCGGAGCCATCGTAAACGACGTTCACGCCCTCGCCGCCAGTCAAGCGCAGGACTTCGTCGGCAAACCTTCCGTCGGTATCGACGATGACGTGCTCGGCGCCAGCCTTTCTGGCGATCGCGACTTTGTCTTCGGACGATACGCGTCCGATTACTCGGCCACCCCTTAGCCTTAAAATCTGTGTCAGCAGCAGGCCGACCCCGCCGGCCGCCGCATGAACAAGGGCGATGTCGCCCGGCTGCACTGGATAAAAATCCGTCGCGAAGTGACTGGCTGTGAGCCCCTGCATCATAATGGATGCGGCCGTTCGGTCGTCCAGGGTATCGGGAATTTTCACGAGGGAGGCTGCCGGTATCGACTGGCGCTGAGCATAACTTCCGGGAGCATAGACCCAGGCGACGCGATCGCCGATTGCAAACTCGCCCGCTCCGTCGCCGACGGCGAGCACTCGACCAGCGCCTTCGACACCCAGAACCTTCGGGTTAGGGATGTCGGTCCAGGCCATACCTTGGCGCACGCCGATATCCATGAAGTTCACGCCGGCCACGGCGACCTCGACCACGACATGTCCCGGCCTTGCGACGGGCTCAGGGCGATCGACGAACTCCATCACGTCGGTACCACCAACGTCTTTCATCACAACGGCTTTCAATGCATATATCCTTTTTTGACTACTCATTCCAGAAAGGGGCACGGTTTTTTGCCTGCTAGGTGACTGCGCGAAGCGCCAACCGGCTGAGGGACTGCAGATGTTCCCGACCGGCTCCACCACGTGCGGCTATCCTGATACCGGCGATATTGGCAACGAGGAAATCGGCCACCGCCTCAGCGGGCAATGAAACGGCTAAGTCACCTGCAGCCTGAGCTTCTCTGATGCGTTCAACGACGACGTTCTTGAGCCGACGATCGGCGGCGTGATGCAGTGCCGCCAGGTCCGGCCGGCTTTGACCGAACTCGCAGATCGAGTTCACGCCGAGACAAGCTTGGCTTGCATTGTCCACAACGCGCTCCATCACCAAGCGGATACCCTCCAGTGCACGCGGTTTGCCGCGCAGCAAGGCGATATGAGCACTCGTCTCACTCGCCGAATAGCGTTCCACCGCGAGGCAGTAGAGCTTCCACTTGTCACCGAAGGTGTCGTACAGGCTCTGGCGGCCAATTTTCATCGCCCGTACCAGCATCTCCGTCGAGGTGCCCTCAAAACCATGCTCGCGAAACACACCGATCGCAGCGTCCAATGCCTCGTCCCTGTCAAATTCCTTGATCCGCGCCATAAAGCCTATTTAAGAATAATGGAACGATCTGTCAAGAATGGACTGCCGGTTATTCCTCAGGAGATTACCGCACGGGGCTCGAGGAAGGCTTCCAGGCCGAAGACGCCGAACTCGCGGCCGAAGCCGGATTGCTTGAAGCCCCCAAAGGGTGCAAGCGGCTCGTGCGGTGCGCCATTGATGATTACGCGACCTGCCTCGATGCGATCAGCAGCGCGCTTTGCCCGTTCGAGGTCGGAAGAGAAGACATTGGCCTGCAGGCCGTAGTCGGTATCGTTGGCGATCGCGATCGCTTCTTCCTCGTCGCGATAAGAAAGGACGCAGAGCACCGGGCCGAAGATCTCCTCGCGGGCGATGCGCATGTCGTTGCGGACGCCGGAGAAGATAGTTGGACGAACGAACCAACCTCGTTCGAGGCCTTCGGGACGCCCTTCGCCTCCGATCAGGAGAGTTGCACCCTCTTCCTGTCCGAGACGCAGGTAGCCTTGCACGCGGTCCCATTGCTTCTGGCTCACCATCGGCCCGATCCGCACCTCGCTATCACCGGGATCACCGAGCGTGAACACCTTTACCTCCTCTTTCAGGCGTGCCTCGATCTCGTCGCGACGATATTCAGGAACAAGGATGCGGCTCCCGGCAATGCAGGCCTGTCCGCTATTGAGGAAGCCGGCAGCCAGAACCTGAGGAACCGCAACTTGGAGATCGGCATCGTCCAGGATGATGCTGGGACTCTTGCCGCCAAGCTCCATGGTGACCCGCTTCATTGTCGTCGCCGCCATCTGGGCGATGGCGCGGCCCGTGACGGTAGAGCCCGTGAATGTGATCTTTGAAACATCCCGGTTTGCGGTGAGCGCTGCACCCACGACATTGCCGTAGCCAGTGACGATGTTGAACACCCCCTTTGAGAGATCCGCTTCATGCAGGCATTCCGTGATGACCTGCGTTTGGATGGCGCTCATCTCGGAAGGTTTGATGACCATCGTGCTGCCCGACGCGATCGCTGTCGACAGCTTTCCGCAGATGAAGCTATAATTGCTATTCCATGGTGTGATCGCCACCGCCACCCCCGAAGGACGCATCTCCACGTCGGCACGGCCGATGCGTCGCCGGAAATCGTAGCTCTCCAATATTTCCGCCATATCGAGGAACACGTTTCCGGCTCGCCGCGCTGCAAAGTCGATGAAACTCGGCGGCGCTGCGTATTCCACCCGCATGGCCTCTACGAGATCGCCCGCGCGCTCAGAGACGGCCGCATGCAAGCGCTTCAGCATGGTGATCCGCTCTTCCTTCGACGTATTGGAGAATGCGGGAAATGCACGCCTGGCCGCTGCAACGGCGCGGTTTGCGTCTTCCTCATCCGCTAGGCGCACCTTTCCAATCTGTTCCTCGGTCGCCGGATTGAAGAGCGGAGCCCATTGCTCGCCGTGCGGTTCGACGAAGCTGCCGTCGATGTAGACTCTGTCGATTATACGCATCGACTCTCTCCCGTTATGGCTTCACCACAAAGATGGAATGCATTATCTGTTGCGGCTAGTCGGACAAAATCGGACACGCTGATGAGCTACATCGCGCAATGAGGGCAAGCTTGAGCGAATTGGAAGCGGTTGCCGCGGTTGCCCGGCATGGCGGCTTTCGCGCTGCCGCCCGCCAGCTCGGCATGTCATCATCGGCATTGAGCCATGCAATAATAGCGCTAGAAGAGCGCTTGGCGGTCAGGCTCTTCAACCGCACCACGCGCAGCGTCGTGCTCTCTGCTGCGGGAGAACAATTCCTCTCTGAGATCGCACCGGCTTTGCAAACAATCGATAATGCGATCGAGCATATCGGCGAGCATTCGAGTAGGCCCTCGGGAAGGCTTCGGCTCAATATGGCGCCGGGAGCGGCACGCATGCTGCTGGAGCCGCTGCTACTCGAATACGGCCGCCGCTATCCGGAGGTCGAGCTTGAGGTCGTGACGGAGGATGCGCTTGTCGATGTAATTGGTAAGGGCTTCGATGCCGGGGTACGACTTGCCGAAATGATTTCGCCCGATATGGTGGCCATTCCGATCACCCCGACCCTCCGTTCCCTGGTTGTCGGATCGCCTGAATATTTCAAGGGGCGTTCCAAGCCAATCGTCCCGCTCGATCTGGTGCAGCATCGCTGTATCCAGATGCGCATGGCGAACGGCAGATTGTATCGGTGGGAGTTCGAGCGGCGGGGTGAAGCCCACGTGATTGACGTTCCCGGCAATCTGACGCTCGACGCGACGGACCTTATCCTGGCGGCCGCCCTTTCGGGCGCTGGACTCGCTTATATCGGCGAATATTCGCTCGCTGCGCATATGGCTGCAGGGCACCTTATTCCGGTGCTGGAAGAGTGGTGCCCCGCCTATCCCGGGCTCAGTCTTTATTTTTCGCAACGCCGCCGCATGCCCGCCAAATTGCGCGCCTTCATCGACCTGATCAGGGAACAAGCTGTTTGACCAATAGGGTAAAATTGCGCCAAATCATGGGGAGCATGCGCCGACCCAATTGATGCAGCTCAATCGACTTAGCGGACAGGCTGCTTTGGACGCGCCCAATCGAGGAAGAGGAGATTATCATGGATCAGAAGAGCGATAGTGCGGGCAAGTGTCCCGTCGCACATACGGCACCGAGAGGCAGATCGAACCGCGACTGGTGGCCGGATCAGTTGGACGTCCAGGTTCTGCACCGGCATTCCGGTCTTTCCGATCCGTTGGGCAATACGTTCAACTACGCCGAGGAGTTCAAGAAGCTCGACCTCGATGCGCTGAAGCGGGATCTGCATGCACTGATGACGGATTCGCAGGACTGGTGGCCGGCCGACTTCGGCCACTATGGCGGGCTCTTTATCCGCATGGCCTGGCACAGCGCTGGCACCTACCGCATTACGGACGGCCGTGGCGGCGCCGGCCAGGGTCAGCAGCGTTTCGCGCCGCTCAACAGCTGGCCGGACAACGCCAATCTCGACAAGGCCCGACGTTTGCTGTGGCCGATCAAACAGAAATACGGCAACCGGATTTCCTGGGCGGATCTATTGATTCTGACCGGCAATGTCGCGCTCGAATCCATGGGCTTCAAGACCTTCGGTTTTGCCGGGGGCCGGGTGGACGTATGGGAACCCGAGGAACTGTTCTGGGGACCGGAAGGCACCTGGCTGGGCGACGAGCGCTACAGCGGCGAACGGCAACTCAGCGAGCCGCTTGCCGCCGTGCAGATGGGCCTCATCTATGTTAACCCGGAAGGCCCGAACGGCAATCCCGACCCGGTTGCCGCTGCCCACGATATCCGCGAGACCTTCGCGCGCATGGCTATGAACGACGAAGAGACGGTGGCGCTGATCGCCGGCGGCCACACTTTCGGCAAGACGCATGGCGCCGGCGATCCCTCGTTCATCGGTGCAGACCCGGAAGGCGGCGCGATCGAAGATCAGGGTCTTGGCTGGAAGAGCACCTTCGGCACGGGCGTCGGCAAGGATGCAATCACGGGCGGGCCGGAAGTGACCTGGTCGCAGACGCCGACCCGTTGGAGCAACCACTTCTTCGAAAACCTGTTCAACCACGAGTGGGAACTGACCAAGAGCCCCGCCGGCGCGCATCAATGGAAGGCGAAGAACGCCGAGGCCACCATCCCGGATGCCTATGATGCCTCCAGGAAGCATGTTCCGACCATGCTGACCACGGATCTGTCGCTGCGCTTCGATCCCGCTTACGAGAAGATTTCGCGCCGCTTCCTCGAAAATCCGGATCAGTTCGCCGACGCCTTCGCCCGCGCCTGGTTCAAGCTGACCCACCGCGACATGGGGCCGAAGGTTCGCTATCTCGGCCCTGAAGTCCCGGCCGAGGACCTGATCTGGCAAGACGTGATCCCGGCTGTCGACCACAGGCTGGTCGACGAGACGGACATCGCCGGCCTCAAGGCGAAGATCCTCGCTTCCGGCCTGTCGGTGCAGGAACTTGTCTCGACCGCTTGGGCTTCCGCCTCGACCTTCCGCGGCTCCGACAAGCGCGGCGGCGCCAATGGTGCGCGCATCCGTCTGGCGCCGCAGAAAGACTGGGAGGTCAACCAGCCGACTCAGCTCGCCAGGGTTCTCTCTGTGCTTGAAGGCATCCAGAGGGACTTCAACGCCGCCCAGACCGGCGGCAAGAAGATCTCGCTTGCCGACCTTATCGTGCTTGCAGGTGGCGCCGCTGTCGAGAAGGCGGCCAAGGCCGGCGGCCACGACATTTCCGTGCCGTTCACACCGGGTCGCATGGATGCCACGGAGGCACAGACCGACGCCGCATCTTTCGCGGCGCTGGAACCTCGTGCCGACGGTTTCCGCAACTATGTGAGCACCACCCGTCAGCAATTCATGAAGCCGGAAGAGGCTTTGGTGGATAGGGCTCAGCTGCTGACGCTGACCGCACCGGAAATGACCGTTCTCGTCGGCGGCCTGCGCGTGCTGAAGGCGGGCGAGCCCAAGCATGGCGTGTTCACGTCCCGCCCTGAGGCGCTGACGAACGACTTCTTCGCCAACCTGCTCGATATGGGCACGCAGTGGTCACCTATCGAAGGCGAAGAAGGCGTATACGAAGGCCGCGACCGCAAGACGGGCGCTGCCAGGTGGACCGGCACCCGAGTCGACCTGATCTTCGGCTCGCATTCGCAGCTGCGCGCCTTTGCGGAGGTGTACGCGCAGTCCGATGCCAGGGAGAAGTTCGTGAAGGACTTCGTTGCGGCCTGGACCAAGGTCATGAACGCCGACCGCTTCGATCTGGTGTGATCGGCGAGGCCAGGACGTGGCTTGAGCCATGTCCTGGCCTCCCCCGGATGGTCGTGAAGCGCTCTAACAGTCTTCAGCTTCCTCCGCCGTGCTGCCGATCAGCGTAAGACACAGCAAAGCCAGTAGCGCAGCGAGGCTACTCGCCAAGGCTAGCGGCCACCAGCCTATGTTGATGAAAGGCGCCGCGGCGGCCGTACCTCCGGCAGTGATCCCAAGTATAGCGGCAACGACCAATGCGGCGCCGCGTGAATGATCGCCTCTTGAGGCAAGGATTGCCTGGTGGAAACCGATTGGTCCCCGGATGCCGAACGCGCCGTTGGCGGTCATCCACAGGGGCACGAGCACGGACAAACTGCGTCCGCCAAGGGATGTGTAGAGAAGAATCAGGAAGAAGCCGAGAACCAGACCTCCTGTACCAATCATGATCATGCGTTCGGTACCAAATCTTCGGGCAAGTCCATTGGACGCGTTCGACGCAAGAATAAAGAGGGCAATGCCGAAAACTTGAAGGAGAATGAAGTCTCCGATGGTCATGCCCAATGCCCCTGTCATCACTGCGGGGGCGCCGAATACAAAGATGAGAATACTGCCGAGGGAAAGCGCCTGGCTTAAGCCGTGCCGAAGAAAATCGCCATTGCGGATGATCGACATATAGCTTTGATGGACCTCAAGAGCCTCGAGCCGGTCTGGAAGTGATTGACGGTAAGCCCAGCTGCCGACGGCGCAGAGAATTGCAAGTCCGGCCAGCATGAGGAAAGAAGTCTGCCAGCCGCCCAACGTCATAAGATAGGCTCCGGCGATGGGGGCAAGAGCCGGCGTCAAGGACTCGATGGAGCCCAGCCTGCCGAACATGGAAGGCGCTTTGTCCCCAGGGTAAAGCCCGTGAATAAAGCCCGGCGCGAAAACCGCCGGGCCCGAGCCGAACGCGCCTTGCGCGAAACGCAAGATGACGAGCCATTCCAATGTCGGCGCGTAGGCAGACAGAAGAGACGTGACGGCAAACAGGCCCAGCGACCAGACCAACAGCTTGCGGCGAGAGTACCTCGCCCCGAGTTCGCCGAAGGTAAGCAATCCCATGAGCGTGCCACCGGCATAGGCTGCGAGGACCATCTGCGCCAATGCCGCAGTCCCGCCGAGTGCGGTGGGCGTGGCCGGAATTGCAGGCAGCACCAAGTCAGTCCCCGCGATTCCGAGGACGGTGCCGAATGAGATCAGCAGGAACATGACGGTTGGCGAAACATTCACGGTCATAGCTGCCCATAACATGCAGACTTCGCTCAACCAATTGCACTTTGCTTATCGGTTTCACCAAAAATCTTGATGGAACACTGCGGGTGCTCGACGAACAGCAACGGCGGCCCGCGCTCTACAGCGCCGCGCGTCTTATCAGACGCGCTAAGAGGGAAACCGTGCAGCGCTTTTCCGTCCGGCCCCGCCTAGCGTTCAGGGTAGCTGCAGTACGTCGGGATGCTGCAGCGGTGCATCCTTGATCCAGATCTCAGCGCCTTTGGGTCCGGTGATCGCTTCGAGCGCCTCTCCTGCGGGCAACCTGCCCCAACTCTGCGGCTCCAGTTGCTCGCCCCCGACTGCGAGGCCGCCGGAGAGGACGAAGAACTCGAGCCCACGGCGATTCTCGACGCTCACGGCTGAACCCGGCAGCCAGTTTTCTACCGACACGCGCTCTTTCCCGTCGTCAAACAGAACCCGCGCTGCCTCGACCCCCTCACGCAACGGCGCTGGTTCACCCTCTCCAGGGTGGCGAACGATTTGCGTGCCGTCGCCCTCACGATATTGCCAGAGCCGCACAAAAATCGTGCACCCATTCTTCGAGGCAGGTACATGCGAGGTGCCGGGCGGATTGCGAAAATAGCTGCCCGCAGGATAGTCGCCGTGCTCGTCCTCAAACGTCCCCTCGAGCACGAGGATCTCCTCGCCGCCGCTATGGACGTGGCGTGGGAAGGCGCTGCCCGGCGCATAGCGTACGATCGAAGTTGCGCGCGCAACTTCGCCGCCGACACGGTAGAGCATGCGGCGATCCACCCCTGCGGCGGGGCTCGGAACCCAGTCGAGTTTAGCCGAATGGACGATTACCTGTTTCGTCAGGTCTTCATTGATGCGCATCTGACTGGTCTCCCATTGTCACGACTATATGGAACTTCGCGTCACCGGACCTCATTTTCTCAACAGTTCTGTGGTCCGCTCCAGCGGTTTGGGATCAGCGCTGCAACACCGGGGGAACGTAGTCGCGTCCCATGTCGATCGAGGCAGGACGCCCGGAGAGGAAAAGCTCGCCGACGCGCGGCGCGGTTCTGGCGATAACCTTGCCCGCCTTGATGACGAACAGCCGGTTCGGCTTCAGCCGCAATGCCTCGGTGACATCCGCCGCCTGCAGCACGACGAGATCTGCCTTGCAGCCAATGTCGAGGCCGTAGCCCTCGAGCTCCATAGTCTTTGCCGAATTGACGGTGATCGCGTCGAAGATCTTGCACTTGTCCTCGATGCCGGCCATTTGCGCGACGTGGATCGCCATATGGGCGACCTCCAGCATGTCGCCCGAGCCCATTGAGTACCAGGGGTCCATGACGCAGTCATGCCCGAAGGAGACGTTGAGGTCGGCCGCCATCAGCTCCCGCACCCGCGTCATGCCGCGCCGTTTGGGATAGGTGTCGTGGCGGCCCTGCAGCATGATGTTGATCAGTGGGTTGGGGATCACGTTGATCTCCGCCTCGGCCATCAGCGAGATGAGCTTCGAGACGTAGTAGTTGTCCATCGAGTGCATCGAGGTGAGATGCGAACCAGCCACGCGCCCCTTGAGGCCGAAGCGCACCGTCTCGGCCGCCAGCGTCTCGATGTGGCGCGACATCGGATCGTCGGTTTCATCACAATGCATGTCGACCGGGAGGCCGCGGTCGGCGGCGAGCCGGCACAGCGCCTCGACGGAGCGGGCGCCGTCTTCCATCGTTCGCTCGAAATGAGGAATGCCGCCAACGATGCCGATGCCCATGTCAAGCGCACGCTCGAGGGAGGCGACGCCGCCGGGCGCGCGGAAATATCCGTCCTGCGGAAAGGCGACGAGCTGCAATTCGATATAGGGTGCGACCTGTTCCTTGACCTCGAGCAGCGCTTCTGCCGTCACGAGGCGCGGATCGGACGTGTCCACGTGGCTGCGAATGTAGAGAAGGCCCTGGGTGACGGCGAGGTCGCAATAACGAAGCGCTCGCTCGACGAGGGCTTCCTTCGTCAGCAGCGGCCGCAACTCGCCCCAGAGCGAGATGCCCTCGAGCAGCGTGCCGGAGATGTTCATGCGCGGCAAACCGAGCGAAAGCGTCGCATCCATGTGGAAATGCGGATCGCAGAAGGGCGGGCTGACCAGGCGGCCGGCCGCGTCGATCTCCTCGCCGGGGCTCGCAGTTATCGACTTCTCGATGGCGGCGATCTTGCCGCCGGCAAGGCCGATATCAAAGCCCTGCCGGCCGTCCGGCAGGTTCGCATTGCGGATGATCAGGTCGAACATGAGTCAGTCCTCGGGTTTTCTTTAGCGCTCGCCGCGCCGGTAGGGTTGCATCAGCGCCTGCGGAACGCGGGCGCGACGGGCCATGAGCGCCAGCGCTGCGATCGACAGCAGATAGGGGATCATCAGGAAGATCTGATAGGGGACGACGCCGCTCAGCCGCGTCTGCAGGCGCAGCTGGAAGCCGTCGAACAGTGCAAACAGGAGCGCTCCGACAAGGGCGCGGCCCGGCCGCCAGGAGGCGAAGACGACGAGCGCTATGCAGATCCAGCCCCGCCCCTGCACCATGGTAGGGAAGAAGCTGTTGAAGGCGGAGAGCGTCAGGAAGGCGCCGCCGATGCCCATCAGCGCGCTCCCGACGATGACGGAACCAAAGCGGATCGCCATCGGGTTGATGCCCTGCGCCTCGGCCGCGTGCGGATTTTCGCCAGTCATGCGGATCGCCAGGCCGAGCGGCGTTCGGAAAAGCACGTAGCCGAGTACCAGCGCCAGCAGGATCGCCACATAGGTCGGCGGCGTCTGTGTGAAGAGCGCCGGGCCTAGAAAGGGGAGGGATGAAAGCGCCGGGACGTCGATCGGCTGAAACGGCTCGATCGTCGGCGGTGTGCCCGCGACCGGTACCAGCAGACGGAAGACGTAGTAGCTGAAGCTCGAGGCGAAAAGCGTCACCCCGAGACCGGACACGTGCTGGGACAACCCGAGCGTCACCGTCAGGCCCGCATGCAAGAGGCCGAAGATCCCGCCAGAGAGGCCCGCGACGAGAATGCCCGTCCACAGGTCGGCGCCGTTATAGACCGCAAGCCAACCGATCATCGCGCCGAAGGTCATGATGCCTTCGATGCCGAGATTCAGGACGCCCGAGCGCTCGCACAGGAGCGCGCCGAGCGTGCCGAGGATCAGCGGCGTGGCGATGCGCAGGACGGCCGCCCAGAGGCCTGCGGAAGCGAAAATGTCGGTGACGGCGTTCATCGGCGAATCCTGTACTGGGTGAAGAAGACACCGGTCAGCATGCTGATCAGCGACAGGGCGACTGTGACATCGGCTATGTAAGAGGGAATACCCATGCTGCGACTCATCCCGTCGGCCCCGACGAACATGACGGCCGTGAACAGGGCGGCAAGCACCACGCCCAGCGGGTGAAGATTGGCGAGCATGGCGACGACGATGCCGGAATAGCCGTAACCCGGCGACAGGTCCGTCGTCACATAGCCCTGCACGCCCATGACTTCGATAGCGCCCGCAAGGCCGGCGAGCCCGCCTGAAATGCAGGCCACCGTCACCAGGGTGCGGCCGAGCGGCACGCCTGCGAACACCGCCCCGGCCGGATTGAGGCCGGCTGCGCGCGACTGCATGCCGAACACCGTGCGCGACTGAACGAGATGGACTGCAACGGCGAGTACGAGCGCGATCATCAGCCCGACATGGAGGCGGGATCGGGCAAAGAGCTTTGGCAGGACCGCTGCGTCGGCAACCGGTTGAGACTGCGGCCACCCGAAGCCCATCGGGTCCTTGAGCGGGCCGTCGATCAGCATGGAGACGAAGAGCACGGCGACGAAATTAAGGAGAAGCGTGGTAACGACCTCGTCGACCGAAAAGCGCAGCCTCAGCCAAAGCGGCACGAGCAGCAGGACGATGCCGGCTGCCGCGCCGGCGACGAGAAGCAGCGGAACCTGGAGGGGCGGGGAGAGGCCGCCGAAAAGGTGCGAACTGGCGGCGGCGACGGCAATCGCTCCGAGATAGAACTGACCCTCGGCGCCGATGTTCCAGAGCCTCGCGCGGAAAGCGACCGCTGCGGCAAGGCCGGTTAGAATGAGCGGGCTTGCGCGGGTTAAGGTCTCGGTCGCCGAAAGCCGCGAGCCGAAGGCCCCGACGAGAATGCGCCAATAGGCCTCCATGACCGGGGCACCGGCGATAGCGATGAGCAGGCCGGCCAGCGCCAGCGCGCAGAGGATTGCAAGCACGGGTGTCGCGATCACCAGTGCGAACGAACGATGTTCGCGTCGCTCAAAACGCATGCGGAACCTCGTGCTCTTCATTCCATTCGCCGGCCATCATCAGGCCGAGTTTCGTAGCGGTGGCGCTGTCGGCGGCGATCGGAGGCGAAAGCCGGCCATTGACGATGGCCTGAATGCGGTCGGCGAGCGCCATGACTTCTTCCAGGTCCTCGGAGATGAGGAGCACCGCGGTTCCCGCGCGCCGCGCTTCGAGCAGTCGCTCGTGCACCGCGGCGACAGCCCCCTCGTCGAGCCCCCGCGCTGGCTGCGCCGCGAGCAGGATGCGCGGTCGGTCGATCAGATTGCGTCCGAGGATGAGTTTCTGCATGTTGCCGCCCGAAAGCAGCCGCGTGCGCGTCGTCGGCCGGCCACCGCGCACGTCGAAGGCATCTATGATCTGGCCGGCGAATGCCTGGCCGGACGGCCGATCGACGAGGCCGTAGCGCGAAAATCGCGGCAGGCGCTCGAGAACGGCGTTTTCCCAAATGGCCATTTCGCCGATCGCACCTTCCTTGTTGCGATCTTCCGGAATGCGGCCGATCCCCGCCCGGACCGCGTCATCAACCGTGAGGTCGCCGATCGGCTCACCGAACAGCAGGAGATCGCCCTTGTCGCGCCTGAGCGTACCCGACAGGAGATGCGCCAGCGTTGTCTGGCCGTTGCCAGAAACTCCGATAATACCGAGAACCTCGCCCGCGCGGAGGCTGAAATCGATGGACTTCAGCCGTTCCACGCCGTCGATGCTGACGCTCACATCCGCGACCTTCAGCACCACCTCGCCGGGCGTCGAGGGCTCGCGCACCGGCCTGGCAACCCTGCGGCCGACCATCAGTTCGGCAAGCTCGGCCTTGTTCGTCTCTTTCGCAAGACGCTCGGCCACCTTGCGGCCGCCGCGCAGCACGACGATCCTGTCGGCCGCGGCCATGACCTCGTCCAGCTTGTGCGAAATGAAGATCAGCGAAAGCCCCTCGCGCGCCATGTCCTTCAGTGTCGAGAACAGCCGCTCGGCCTCCAGGTTCGTCAGCACCGCCGTCGGCTCGTCGAGCACCAGGATATGTGCATCGTTGTAGAGCGCTTTCAGGATCTCGACGCGCTGCTGCTCGCCGACCGAGAGGTCGCCGACGCGCGCGTCCGGCTCCACCGTCAGGCCGAACCGCTGGCAAATGCGGTGCAGCTTCCGCCGTGCCGCGCTGGTGCCGGATCGGAGATGCCAGAGGCGTTCCGTCCCGGCCATAACGTTTTCCAGCACCGTCAGGTTGGGGGCGAGCGAGAAATGCTGATGCACCATGCCTATGCCGGCGCGGATCGCCGCGCGTGGCTTGCCCGGAGGCAGTTCCCGTCCCTCGACCAGTACCTTGCCGCTGTCCGGCACATAATGGCCGAACAGGATGCTCATCAGCGTGGTCTTGCCGGCGCCGTTTTCGCCGAGGAGGGCGACGATCTCGCCCTTTCCGAGGCTCAGCGAGATGTCGTCATTGGCGAGATTGTCGCCGAAGCCCTTGCTGACGCTGCAAATGTTGAGAATGGCTTCGCTCATTCCGGAATTCCCGCGACCGCAAAACGGTGCTGCCAGCGGCCCTCTCTTTCCAGGCGTGCCGCAAGCTCGATGAGGAGGCGGTCGCCGCCCATGGGCGCCAGGATCTGCACCGGCAGCGGCAATCCGGCGTCATCCGCGCCGAAGGGGAGCGTGAGGGCCGGAAAGCCGGTCGCATTGGCGAGTGTGGCGAGTGGCGCAAATGCAGTCATGCGGCGAATCTGAAGGTCGATATCGTCGTGGTCGAAAGGAAAGGATCCGATCGGAAGGGGTGCCGAAGCAAGCATGGGCGTCAGAATACAGTCTACCCGGTCGAAAAGCGACCAGACCGCGTGGCTCGCATGGACGGCGTCGCCGAGCGTCGCCCAGAGCGCGGTCGCCTCGAGTTGCGATCCATGGTTGATAAAAGCCTGCGTCAGCCGTTCCGAGCGCCCGGCATCGAGACCGGCGGAAACGACGAAATTGGCAAGGTTGACGGCAATGATGTCGCGCAGAGCCCGGCCGCTCGTCGCAACGCTTGCGGCAAATGCATCCCAATACATCGGAACGACGCTGTGGCCGTCTGCCTCCAGTGCGCGCGCGGCCTCTTCGACAGCCTCGCTGCGCGCCGGTTCGGTCGGGTATTGGTCGCCGGTCTCGAGAAGAAGACCGACACGTAATGGGCCGGGCGGGGAGGGGGCGAACCACGGATCGGCAAACGGTCCCCTGGCGCGTCCGGCTGCCGCGTTGAAGATCACCGCAAGGTCGCGGACGGAGCGGCACAGCGCCAGTTCACTGGCAATGCCGCCGAGATGATTGCCGAAGGATGGTCCAGCCGCGATCGCACCCCGGCTCGCCTTGAGGCCGAAGAGACCGCAACATGCCGCGGGGACGCGCATCGACCCGCCCGCATCCGTCGCATGGGCGATCGCCACTATGCCGGCGGCAACGGCAGCCGCCGCCCCGCCGGAGGAGCCGCCGGGCGTCCGGCCGGCATCGAGGGGGTTGCGGCAGATGGGGCCGGCCGCCGGTTCGCTTGCGAGCGACAGGCCCATTTCCGGCACGGTAGTCAGTCCGAAGAAGCAAAGGCCTGCTCCGCGCAGCCGCTCTGCCAGATCGCTGTCTTCCGCGACGGCGGCACGGCGCCCGAGCATGTTCGATCCGGCCGCAACCGGAAGGCCGGCAAAGGGGCCGCCCAGATCCTTGGCAAGGCTCGGGACGCCGAGGAATGGTGGAATCCGCCCGCCGCCCGGCAGGTGGCGCAGGCGGGCGTCCGCATTTTCTGCGGCCGTTCGTCCGAGCGTTGGGTCGACGTGGACGATTGCGCCTGTTTCTGCCAATCGGCAGGCCGCCGCCAGGGATGCTTCCATCGCTTCGGAAGCGGTGAGGCGGCCCATTTGGATCGCCTGACCGAGAGAAGTTGCATCACCTGCCATAGACAAGCCGGTTACTTAGGCTCGTCAGTGATGCGCGGAACCTCGAAGGCGCCGGACTTGATCTCGGCGCGCTTGGCTTCCATGGCCGCTTCGGCATCCGCCGGGGCGACGCCCTTGACATAGGCAACGTCGCTGCCGCCTTCCTTGAGCAGGCCGAAGGCTGTGTAGTCCTTGCCGACCGGCTTGCCGGCGGACACGTCCGCAATTGCGGCATTGAGGATCGGGCGGAAGCCCCAGAGCGCGTTGGCGAAGACCGTGTCGGGATAGCGCGGCGTGTAGTCGATCAGCGAACCCACGGATTTGAGCCCGCGTTCCTTCGCGGCGTCGGCGGTGCCGATGCGCTCGCCGAAGAGGATGTCGGCACCGGCGTCGATCTGGGCGAGGCCCGCTTCGCGCGCCTTCGGCGGGTCGAAGAAGGTACCGATGAAGGTGACGAGGTGCTTGGCGTCGGGATTGACGGCCTTCACGCCCGCAGCGAAGGCATTGATCAGCATGTTGACTTCCGGGATCGGCATGGCGCCGACGGAGCCGACGACGTTCGACTTCGTCATCTTGCCGGCGAGCATGCCGGCGAGGTAGGCGCCGTCGTGGTTCCAAGTGCCGAAAACGCCGAAGTTGTCGCCCGATTCCTTGCCGCTCGAACCGAGAACGAAGGCGGTCTCCGGATAGTCGGCGGCGACTTCGCGGGCCTGCTTTTCGACGGCATAGGCTTCGCCGATGATGAGCTTTGCACCCTGCTCGGCATATTCGCGCATTGCGCGGGGATAATCCGTGCCCGAAATACCTTCGGAGAAGACATACTCGATCACGCCTTCGGCGGCCGCATCCTGCAGCGCCTTGTGCAGGACCGAGTTCCAGGCGTTCTCGACCGGGGAGGCGTGGACACCAGCAACCTTGATCGGCGCGCTGGCGCGCACGGCGGGCGCCAAGGCGCTCACGCCAAGCACCAAGCCCGACGCAAGCACATTGCGCCGGCTCATCATCAAATCTCTTGTCATGGATGGTGTTCCCCTTTTTACCGATTGGTAGAATCTTTATTTTGTACAAAGTTTTGTCAAGCAGCCCGGATGAGTAGAAAAGCGGCAACGGAACACATGCTGAGTTATCTCGCAGAAGTTTCATTTCTGCCGCGTGAGCGCGACAGGCGTCGTATTGCCTTCGCGGAACAAGCCCGACGTGCGTTCGTTTTCCAGCTTGCGAAGGAGCAATAAGACAGAAGCGCCCAAGGAAGCCTCCGTGTGCCAAGGCACATGTGAGGCTTCCTTGTGCGGGGGCGGTCGAGCCCCCTAACCCGGAGCTGTCCATGGAAGATTTCATCCTGTTCGCATTGGTCGGCTTTCTCGCGCAGGTGATCGATGGCGCTCTCGGCATGGCCTACGGCGTCATCTGCTCCACGGTGCTTCTTGCCTTCGGCGTGCCGCCGGCCCAGGCGTCGGCGTCAGCCCATGCGGCGGAATTGTTCACCACTGCCGCTTCCGGATCGGCCCATCTCTATCACCGCAACATCGATTGGAAGCTGTTCTGGCGCCTCATTCCCTTTGGCATCGCCGGTGGAATGCTGGGTGCCTTCGTAGTGACCTCGTTTGACGGCGATCAGGTCAAGCCTTTCGTCACGGCCTATCTTGCAGTGATTGGAGCCTGGCTGCTTTACCGCTCCTTTCATCGCATTCCCACAAACCCGGTCAAGCTGAGGATCGTGGCACCGCTCGGCGCAACCGCGGGGTTCCTGGATGCCGCTGGTGGCGGCGGATGGGGCCCCGTCGCGACCACCGGTCTGCTCGGCGCCGGTGGACAGCCGCGCTTCGTGATCGGGACGGTCAATGCGAGCGAGTTTCTGATCGCACTTTCAGTGTCTCTGAGCTTCCTGGCCACGGTTCTAACCGGTCACTGGGAACAGGCTGGCGATTTCCGCGATCATCTTACATCCATTGGCGGGCTGATTACGGGGGGTGTGGTGGCGGCGCCTTTTGCAGGGTGGGTGGTCAAGGCACTGAAGGAGAAAACTCTCCTGCGGCTCGTCGGATCTTTGATTACGCTTTTGGCCGGCTATCAGACGCTCGAACTTACCGGGTTTCTCTGAACACCGGTTTCTCAGATGGCATAAAGCTCAATCGGCTTCTCAAAGCCCTTGAGGCGGTATTCCCGGCCCTCGCTTGCCGCCGTTTGGCTCTGCGCGCGCTCGCAAACGGCCCTGGTCACGAGGATTCGCCCCGCCTCGGCGGCGGATTGGGCCCGCGCGGCCGTATTCACAACCGTTCCGATAGCAGTCAGATCGCGGTGCGATCGGCCGAACTCTCCGAAGCTGGCTTCACCGGTGTCGATGCCGATGCCGACACCGAGCTCACCTCCGTCTAGGCCGGCACCTTCCGCGAGGCGAAGCTCACGGCGCAATTGGCATCGGCGCTGGATCTCCCGCGCGGCGAGCACCGCCCGCTCGGCGTGATCCTGGTGGGGGATCGGAAAGTTGAAGATCGCCATGATCGCGTCCCCGACCGTCTTGTTAAGAAGGCCGTCGAACTCCCAAATCGCCGCGGAACATTCATCGTAGAAATCGTCCAGCAGCGACGAAACAGTATCGGCCGAGAGTGACTGCGAAAGCGCGGTATAGCCTCGCAGATCTGCAAAAAGGACGGACACGTCAACAGTGATCTTGCGGGCCTTCATCACCCGTGTGAACATGAGTTCGCAGACCGTGCAGGTGTTAGGGTTCATCCGGCTCGGGCGGATTCCAAAGGCACGGAAGGGAATGGAAGCCGGTCCGCGCAGGGGCACGGGAATACGCATCTGCTCCCAGCATCCCTTGCAAATCCTGGATCGAGACATGTTGCCGCCGCCTTGCTTGCGTGACGCAATGCGACTTTCGCATAAATGGGTCACAAAATCTCGCGAAAATCCTTGGGTGTCTGTGACTGAAACCGCGATGGTCTGCTAACCTTCAGACAGTTCTTCGGCTGTTGCAGCTATAGGTGCATTCCACAAGGAATTATTGACGTACTTGAAAGCAAGTATGCTGATAATTGAGGCGACTATAAATAATATGACGAGACGCATGAAGCTTTTTTCCAGGTTCGTTGCCGTATCTAGCAACTCTCCGGTAGGCCTCGTAGTCCCAGCACATCCGGTTGGGTTGGGAATCGCCTACTAGCTGAGCAGTCATTCACGGATAAGCCTAGGGAATAGTTGCCTGCCTGCTCATTCGGCGGCAGCCGGCGTTTCCGGCCTGCCCGCGCGATCAGGTCCGACCAACTTTCCTCAACGATCCTGTGTTTGCGCGACAGGCAGATAGACTTTGGAACCGACGCGATCTCCACCACTCAAGGAGCCCCCGACCAGCAGGTAGGCTGATATTCCGAGGACCGACAAAAGCAGAATACTTACGGGCAGTCCCGTTGAGGCGTGATGTTCCGGTTCCTGATAATTCCATCCAGTCATTCGAACGTACTCCACTTTACACAAAGTGAGAACGAGCCAGCGATGCAGCAGTTCCTGCAACGATGGTTGAACCTGGGTAACGATGTTCGAGGTGTTGTAACGAGCCGACATTATACCATGCCGTCGCTGCCGCGGAGGGGTTATTGGCGGGGTATCATTCCGCCATGTTCACCGTCCGTTCCTAGCTATTTCAGGCGTGGCTCAGGCTAGAGCGGGATGAGGGAAAGTGCGTGCGGTTTCAGGTCGCTGGAGATGCGGACGCACTCCGCTAAGTTCCTTTACCAGAACACGTCGTAGAGGGTAATAAAGACAATCATTCCAATACAGACTGCTGGCGTCGACCTGATCGCGAAGTCGACTGGATTGAATTGGTATCCGAAGCCTTCAACATAAGATTTCATGACTTGTCTCCTCCCGGTGAGCTGTCTGGGACCCAAAACGGTTAGAGCACCCCAGGAAAGGTGTCGTAACGGTTCTCCGTCCGGACCTCTCGCTTCCTTCGGAAGCGACATTCGCAAGATTCGGTCAGGACTTGCGGAGCTTGTTGGGCTCCACGGCAGCACGAATAAGTGCCGCCATACTTTAGTACCTCAGCAGCAGAGAGAGCTTTCGCCAACTCTTGCGCCGTTGAGGATTAGATCGATTACCGAGAGTTTATCGTAGGACCTTAGAGCCACGCCCCTCAATGAGTACGGTATAATTGTTGGGGCATAAATATGGCGAAACCAAGTTTATCCAGGAATTCCTGATGAAAACCTAGAAAATCAACGCGAATTTTTTTAACGTCTCCGGATATTACTAGAGTGCCGACCTCCCATATTCTTGGTATTTTTCTCACGGATACCGATAAAGTTTCCTGCTCGGTCATTCAGGATTTTATTTTTACTTTGCAGCGGCAGGCCGCCGAAAACGCTCTCGGGCACGAGCTTCGCCTCGCGCATGCTGCATGGCTGGGTTGCGAATTCCGCTCTACGATCGGAGCGAGACTGTTGTATAGTCAATTCATCGAAGCGATGCACCTCCTCCCGCAGAGCTTCGATATGCGAGCGACCTTTCCTCCTCCCGAGCTCGCTTGCGGGATCAGCGCTACTCCTCCTCCCGGAATGCTGATCGGTTCTTTTGGAAAAGCCTGCCGCACCTCCTCCCGCGGCAGGCTTTTTCATTTCTGGTCAGCCCGAAGACTGCGTCACAGCGCCAGGGCGAGCTGCGGCTCGCTCCGATCGTCCACCGTATCGAGAGACGAGAGCGTGACCCCGAGCAATCGAATGCCTTTTGGGACTGGAAAGATTGGTGACAGGAGCAGCTCCGCGATTTCGCTCATTTCTGCGACGCTCGCTATCGGCGCGACGATGGTCTTGCTTCTGGTGATCTGCGTGAAATCTGCCCACTTCACCTTCAGTGTCATGGTCTTGCCGCGAATGCCGCTGGCTTCACAATAGTGCCAGACCTTGTCGATCAGAGGCTTGAGGCCCGCGCGGGCCGTCTCAAGATCATGAACATCCTCCCGAAACGTATCCTCGGCGCCGATCGATTTTCGGATGCGGTCGGGCTTGACCTCACGCTCGTCAATGCCGCGGGCGATCCAGTAGAAATACGGCCCCGACTTGCCGAAATGCTGCTGAAGGAAGGCGAGATCACGGGATTTGAGATCGGCGCCGGTTTCGATCCCAAGCCTTTTCATCTTCTCGGCCGTTGCCGGTCCGACGCCGTGAAACTTTTTGACAGGAAGCGCCTGCACGAAGTCTGGACCGTGCTTCGGCGTGATGACGAACAGCCCATCGGGCTTGCGCTGATCCGACGCCATCTTCGCAAGGAACTTGTTGTAGGAGACGCCGGCGGACGCGGTGAGGTGCGTCTCGGCCCTGATCCTGCCGCGGATCTCTTCCGCGATCTCGGTTGCGAGCTTCAGTCCCCTGAAGTTCTCGGTGACGTCGAGATAGGCCTCGTCCAGCGACAATGGTTCGACCAACGGCGTGTATTCGGCGAAGATCGCCTGGATTTGCCGCGACACGGCCCGGTAGACGTCGAAGCGGTGCGGAACGAAGATCAGCTCCGGACATTTGCGCTTGGCCGTCACCGAGGGCATAGCCGAGTGAACGCCGAATTTGCGCGCCTCGTAGCTTGCGGCCGCCACCACCCCGCGCGCCTCCGGATAACCGACTGCGACCGGTTTGCCTCGAAGCTCCGGATTGTCGCGCTGCTCGACCGAAGCATAAAATGCGTCCATGTCGATATGGATGATTTTGCGCACGCGGCCGCCGGGGGAAGGGGGCAAGTGTCCCATCGCTCTTGTCATCGTCCTGGCCCTCCGCCGGCGGGCATTCATTTGCGCTCGCTATAGCGCTGTCTATTCTATCCGAACCTCCATCGCCTTCTTAGCCGTAAAGTTGCTCGAAATTGATGTGGATGACCGCCACTCCAATTGGGTTGCCGAGGACGTGCGGAGACGAGCACCACGCGTCCTCGGACGATAGCTGTTTTAGCTGATTTCCGGAAGCTCGTTGATCAGCTTGTCGAGCGTGATGGGATACTCCCGTACCCTTATGGCGGTGGCATTGTAGATAGCGTTCGCCACAGCTGCCGCGACGCCGCAGATTCCGAGCTCGGCGATACCTTTGGCCTTGATCGGCGAGGACATCGGATCGGTCTCGTCGAGGAAGACGACCTCCTGATGCGGAATGTCGGCGTGCACCGGCACCTCGTAAGCGGCGAGATCGTGATTGACGAAGAAGCCGCGCTCCTTGTCGACGACGAGCTCCTCCGACAGGGCGCCGCCCACGCCCATTGTCATCGCACCGATCACCTGGCTGCGTGCGGTGATCGGATTGAGTATCCTGCCAGCGGCGCAGACCGCCAGCATTCGCCGGATCCGTGTCTCTCCTGTTGCGACATCGACCGCGACCTCGACGAAATGAGCGCCGAAGGTGGATTGCTGATGGGTCTTGGTGAGGTCACCAAATTCTATCTGGTCCTCCGCCACGAGCCCCTCATCGCCGGCAGCTTGCGCAAGCGGCATGCGCCGGTCTCCCGACCGGACTTCACCTTCTGCGAAGATCGGGTCGTCGGCGCTGTTGAAACCGAGCTTCTGCGCCACGGCTTCCCGCAGCTTGGCGCAGGCCGCGTATACGCCGGCTGTGGAGCAGTTTCCTCCGAACTGCCCGCCCGAGCCCGAGGAAACAGGGAAGCGCGAATCTCCCAGGCTGACGGCGACCTTCTCGATTGGGACACCGAGCATTTCGGCCGCCGTCTGGGCGATGATCGTGTAACTGCCCGTGCCGATATCGGTCATATCGGTCTCGACCGTGACGATGCCCTCGCGGTCGAGCCGGACGCGGGCGCCGGAGTTCAGCACAAGATTGTTGCGGAAGGCCGCGGCCACTCCCATGCCGATCAGCCAATTTCCTTCGCGCCGAGCGCCAGGTTGCTTGCTCCGCTCTCGCCAGCCGAAGCGCTCCGCGCCGGTGCGCAGGCAGCCGACGAGATTGCGGTGCGAGAAGGGCCGTTCGGGATTCTCCGGATCGACCTGGGTGTCGTTGATGATCCGGAATTCGACGGGATCGAGAGCCAACCTTTCGGCCATTTCGTCGATCGCGATCTCCAGCGCCATCATGCCGGGCGCCTCGCCGGGAGCGCGCATCGCGTTTCCTTCTGGAAGATCGAGTGTCGCAAGCCGCATGGCTGTCATCCGGTTCTCGCCGGCATAAAGCAGGCGAGTCTGCTGGACGGCCACTTCGGGACCACCGCCCGGGAGGTCCCCGGACCAGCTTTCATGCGCGATCGCCGTGATCTTGCCGTCGCGCCCTGCACCGATCCTTATCCTCTGGATCGTCGCCGGGCGATGTGTGGTGTTGTTCATCAGGAAGGGGCGGGGGAGGGCAACCTTTACGGGGCGCTTTGCTTCACGCGCGGCAAGCGCCGCCAACACCGCATCCGCGCGCAGGAACAGCTTCACCCCGAAGCCTCCACCAATGAACGGCGACATGAGATGCACCTTGTCCTTGTCGATCCCAAGCGTCGTCGCGAGGTCAGTCCGCCACCAGTCGATCATCTGGCTCGATGTCCAGACCGTCAGGTCGTCGCCGTTCCACGCGGCGATGGAAGCGTGCGGCTCCATCATGGCATGCGACTGGTCCGGGGTGGTATAGACCTGGTCCAACTTGACGGGGGCTGCTTCGAAGGCGGCATCAAAGTCGCCCGCCCCGGAGTCTCCGCCGCCTTCCGGCTTGACAGCGCTGTCCTTCGCCGCGGCCAGATCGAAGGCGCCTCTTTCCTCGGCATAATCGACCTTGACGAGCGCGGCGGCGGCGCGGGCCTCCTCGAATGTTTCAGCGACCACGACGGCAACCGCCTGGTGGTAGTGCTGAATTTCGGTGCCGCCGAAGAGCTTGGCGGTGTTATATTTGCCCTTCTTCAGTTCCCCCACGCCATCGGAGGTGACTACCGCTATCACGCCGGGAGCATTCCTCGCGGCCGCGACATCCATCGACCTGATCCGGCCCTTGGCGATTGCCGAACCGACGATATAGCCATAGGCATAGCGGGTATTCGGATCATGCCACTCATAGGCATAAATTGCTTTGCCGGTGGTCTTGAGCGGACCGTCGATGCGGGCGATGGGCTTGCCGATTACCTTGCCCTGATCAATCGGGTTCGTCGTTGCTGGTGTGTCGAATCTCATCATCTCATCCCTTCGCTTCGACAAGAACCGCGCTCAGCGCGCGTTCGACAAGCGTGAGCTTGAAGGCGTTCTGTTCCGTCGGGCGGGCACCGGCAAGAAGCATTGCCGCCACCGCCTTTGCTCCGTTCGCCAGCTCCTTTTCGGCCGCCTCGTCACGCCATGGTTTCGGCGCGATACCGCCAACCGCGACGCGGCCAGTCCCATCCGGCTGCACGACGGCGCCGACGGAGACGAGCGCAAAGGCGTAGGAGGCCCGGTCACGAACTTTGCGATAGATCTGCTTGCCGCCAGCCGGCTTCGGCAGGACGACCGCGGTGATCAACTCGCCTCGCTCAAGGACATGTTCGATATGCGGCGTGTCACCGGGAAGGCGATGAAGATCTCCCATCGGGATGCTGCGCGTCGTGCCGTCGGCTCGCACGGTCTCCACGACGGCGTCGAGGGCGCGCATGGCGACCGCCATGTCGCTCGGGTGGCTGGCAATGCAGGCATCGCTGACGCCAACCACCGCAAGCTGGCGACTGAAGCCAGCGAGAGCCGAACAGCCGCTGCCCGGTTGTCTCTTATTGCACGGCTGGTTGGTATCGTAGAAATACGGACAGCGGGTGCGTTGAAGCAAATTGCCCGCGGTCGACGCCCTGTTGCGCAACTGTCCCGATGCCCCCGCGAGCAGGGCGCGCGACAGAAGAGCGTAATCACGGCGGACCCGTTCGTCTGCGGCAAGATCCGTATTGCGGACCAGGGCGCCGATACGCAGACCCCCTTCCCGCGTAGCTTCGATCCTGTCCAGACCCAGTCCGTTGACATCTACGAGATGTGTCGGCGTCTCGATCTCCAGCTTCATGAGGTCCAGGAGATTGGTGCCGCCGGCGATGAATTTCGCGCCATCTGTGGCGGCCGCGGCCCGCGCCGCCGCTTCGATCGACGAGACGCGCTCGTAACTGAAAGCTCTCATGCCTTCCTCCCAGCGACTTCTGTGATGGCTTCGACGATGTTCGAATAGGCGCCGCAACGACAGATATTGCCGCTCATGCGCTCGCGGATCTCGGCGGGCGTGATTTCGGCCGGCGCCGTGAGATCCACTGTCACATGGCTTGGAATATTGGCCTTGATTTCATCGAGCATTGCAACGGAGGAACAGATCTGGCCGGGCGTGCAGTAGCCACACTGGAACCCGTCGTGTTTGACAAAGGCGGCCTGCATCGGATGGAGGTTCTCCGGCTGCCCCAAGCCTTCGAGCGTGGTGATGCTGTCGCCCTCGTGCATGATGGCGAGCGTCAGGCACGCGTTGACGCGGCGGCCTTCAATGAGAACCGTGCACGCTCCGCACTGACCGTGGTCGCACCCCTTCTTGGTACCCGTCAAATGCAGATGCTCGCGCAGCGCGTCGAGAAGCGTCGTTCGGTTATCGAGCTGAAGCTCCCGGCGTTCGTCGTTCACCATGAATGTGACCTTCGTGCTCTGGGGTGCGGTGGAGGCTTTGGTCTGCGCGTGACCGAGCGAGTGTGCGCTCACCACCGTCACGGTAGCGGCCGAGGCGGCGAGCAGGTCGCGCCGCGAGATTTCAAGTGCGCCAGGACTTTGCATATCCAACTCCATGTCTTGATGACGAAAGGTCTAAAGCGCGTCGCATCCATAGGATTTATACGCCGCGCTTTAGGTCTTGTTGTGCATGCCGTAGTCGCAAAAACCGCTGCACACCTCTGGCGACATGCATTGGGACCAAGCGGCCGTGAGCCGCGAATGCGCAACAACCAAGCCCGAGAAATGATCCGGCAGGCGCGTTCACAAGTGAGTTAGGGCGGGTAGCGCGTGTGACTACCGTCCCGATGCCGATAAGGCCTATGAACGGAGTTCATGAATGGCGGTGTTGAAGCAGGCGCCTTCCTAGAAGACGCGACTTGACGAAATGGGCATCATGTAACATAGTTTGTTACATGAGTGAGAGTGACCGCAGAATGAGATTTCCCAGCGTCAATGGTCCAGCTTTTACCGCGGCGCATGCCAGTTCGTATGTCGAAGGGACGTCGAGGAAAGTACCGGGGTTGGCCGCTCTCCATCGCATGACGTCGATGTTGGTCGCGGAACGTGCGCCGGTGCAAGCGCGGGTTTTGGTGCTCGGCGCCGGCGGCGGTATGGAGCTCAAAGCTCTCGCCGACGAGAATTCAGATTGGAGTTTTTGCGGCATTGACCCGTCGGCGGACATGCTTCGTGTCGCAGAACAGACGGTGGGACCCCATTTGCCGCGTGTCCATCTGCAGCAGGGCTACATAGGCGCCGCACCGGAGGGGCCGTTCGACGCGGCTGTCTGCCTGCTCACGCTCCACTTTGTTGGTCGCGCTCAACGTCTCGACACACTCGAACAGATTCGTCACCGTTTGGTGCCGGGCGCTCCGTTCGTCGTCGCGCACATTAGTTTCCCGCAATCGGAACCTGAGCGCTCGACCTGGATCGCCCGCCACGTCGCGTTCGGCGGAACAGCCTCCGGCGAAGCTGAAAGTGCAAGACAGGCGATCGCCACGAAGTTATCGGTTCTCTCGCCAGAGGAGGACGAGGCGGTGCTTCGCAAGGCGGGCTTCTCGGATGTTCGCTTGTTCTATGCGGCTATGACCTTCAGGGGCTGGGTGGGATACGCCTGAATTCTCAACATCCTGCAGTGCTCATGGTTTCCCCGTCCGGCGCCCGCGATAGAAGATCATACCGGCGTGATGCAGAACGCCGTCGATAAAATCTCCATCCGCGGTAAAGCCGGTATCGTCCCAATAATCGATATGCGTGCCCATCACTTGGTAGCGTCCCTCATAGGCGCGCTCACGCGTACCGCGGGCCTCGATATAGCGACCATTCGGCAGGAGCTCATGGCGGATGTAACCGTCTTCTGTGACCCAAAGGCCGACATAGGGGTGATTGGCCTGCATTTCGGCTTCCTCGGCTTTTACGGATTGGCTTAGGAGTGCGGCGGTCATCAAGGTCGCAAAGGTACGCTGCACGGCGATCTCCTCGTGATCGGTGATTGCGGGATTATGCTGCGGCTGCGCAGGGCCGAAACAGACATTTCGGTTCCGCCCCCGACCAGCGGTCATTGGGAACGCGGCTCGTTGTTGTCGACAACCGCGTGATAGGTGGCGAGATCGAGAAAAGCTTCGGCCTCGACCACCGCTCCGTTCTTCATCGGGAATATCCAGACGAACTTATTTCTGTAAGGCGCTCCCGAAGTCGTGGTTGCCGATCCGTCGAACCGGACGATGACCGTGTCTCCATCGGCCCAGATATGATGCACCCTTGGCACCAGAGGGGTTACGAGACGGCTGATCAGGGGAGCTGAGGCCCGCTCGACAAAATCCTCGACGCCACGGTAAGTGCCGGCCACGGGAGCGGAACCGTGGATTGTCCAGACGACATCTGGCGCGAGAAGCTCTGCAAAGATGTTGCCGCCTGCTCGCCATTTCTCGAATGCCGCGCGCACCGTGGTTCTATTCTGCGTCTCGATATCGGCGGCAGGATGGTATCGGCATGCGCCGGTCCCATGCTGCCCATAGCCGTCGAAGCGATCAGCAGCTTGCGGACGCCGCCGGCGAGGCGATCTGGCAATAAGGAAAAGATCATGGAATATTCCTTTCGTCGGGACGCGGGAAAAAGCCCCGAGATCGGTTCGCGCCGGGTCAATTGCCCGATGCGGTCGGTCTGATCGTGATCTCGGTGGTGTCCACGCTCTGCGGGCCTCGATCACCTGCCGGACCGCACGGGCGATGTCGGCAGGCTGAAGCGCGATGGCGCGATAGGTGTCCATCGCCGCCATGGTCTCCTCGTGGGTGATGGTTCCAGCAAGTTCGCTTTCGACGACGCCGGGATTGACGCAGGTGACGCGGATATTGGTACTCTCCTGGCGCAGTCCGTCAGAGATCGCGCGGACTGCGAACTTCGTTGCGCAATATACCGCGGCTGTGGGTACGACCGACAGCGCTCCGATCGAGCCGATATTGATGATCTGCCCGCTACGCTGTGCCTCCATGATTGGCAATACGGCCCCGATGCCCCAAAGCACGCCCTTGATGTTCACGTCGATCATGCGCTCCCACTCGTCCACCTTAACTGCGGCAAGCGGCGAGAGCGGCATGACGCCGGCATTGTTCACCAGGACGTCGATGTGTCCCCAAGTGTCGACCGCGGCCTGCGCAAAGGCTGCCATGGAGTGACGGTCGGTCACGTCCAGCACCTGCGCCAGGGCGGTACCTCCTGCGTCTCGAATCTCCGTGGCAATGGCCTCGATACGAGCCAGGCGGCGTGCACCCAACAATATTTTCGCACCGGCGACGCCAAGCTCTCGAGCGATGCCCTCGCCGATGCCGCCGGAGGCGCCGGTGATCAGAATGACCTTGTCCATGTTGTACTCCGTCCTTTGATTTGCACGGAGAAGATGGACTTTAATGACTGTCGCCGGTATCCATCGCTCAGTGAACTCGATGGTTAGCAGTGCTATACAATGAAGATAGATATGAACCTTCTGCCGCTCTTCCTGGCTGTCGCGGAGGAGGACAACTTCCGTGCTGCCGCCGATCGACTCGGTGTGACCCGCTCGGCTGTCAGCCAAGGAATTCGGCGGCTCGAAGATGCCTTTGGCACGACGCTCGTCACCCGCACGACGCGTTCAGTTCGCCTGACCGAAGCGGGGGAGCGTCTGCGCGAGGCTTTGTCGCAGCCCTTGTCGGACATTGGGACGGCGCTAGATCGGGTAGCGGGTGAGGATGAGCCCCGAGGTCTCTTACGGATCGCCGTCACCTCTATCGCCGAACAATTCCTTTCCGGTCCGCTCATCGCTTCCTTTGCTCAGGCCCATCCGAAGGTGGCGATAGACGTTACCGTCACGGACGAGGAGTTCGACATCGTGGCCGCCGGTTTCGACGCGGGCGTCAGGCTTGGCGAGGTGATCGAGCAGGATATGATCGCGGTGCCGCTGACGGGCGATCAGCGCGAGCTGGCCGTTGCTGCCCCCACCTATCTCGCAGTCCGCGGCACGCCGGCGCACCCGCGGGAGCTGGTCCATCATCGCTGCATAGGCTGGCGGCGAGCGCCGAATGTCGCGCCCTACAGGTGGGAATTCGAGGAGAATGGTGTGCCCTTCGACGTTGCGGTCGAGCCTCAGATTACCACCAATGACCTGCGCTTCATGCTCCGCTCAGCACTCTGCGGGGCCGGGATCACCTTCGCAACGGAAGAAACCTTCCGCCCGTTCGTGGAAACCGGTGAACTTGTTCCGTTGCTGCAGGATTTCCTGCCGCCGTTCCCCGGTTTCTTTCTTTATTTCCCTCAGCGCCGCAACATGACGCCAAAGATGCGAGCTTTGATCGATCATATACGGCGGTGGCGATAACCGGCGCTTCCGGCGCAGCGTCGAGAAGGTCCCACGCTCGCCCGAATTCCTTATCTTTTCTTTATGTGGTCGCCAAACCATCCCAATCGATAATTGACGCGGCGCGGGCGCATCATCCGGATCTTGGATCAATCTGGAGAGTACCCATGTCCGATTTTCTTTTCCTTGCCGCCGGTATTGGCGGCCTTGCCGCGCTCGCGCTTTATGCGCGCGCCCTGAGCCGGCTTTAGGAGGGTCCGATGGCCGAGGCTTTGATCGGGCTCGTCGTCGCCGTCGCGCTCGCGGTCTATCTGATCGTGACGCTTGTCCGGCCGGAACGCTTCTAGAGCGTTTCCGCTTTTCTCAGAACCGCGGAAACGCTCCAACCTTTCATTTTGCCGCAACTCCGCACGGAGAACCGCTGCGCGTTTTTCCTGGAATTGCTCGAGCGCTCCTTCACCCCACGGAGACTTCTCATGTCTGTCATCGGATGGCTGCAGATCAGCCTCCTTTTTCTCGCCGTCCTCGTCGTCGTTAAGCCGCTGGGGCTTTACATGGCTGCGGTTCTTTCCGGCGAACGCAATGTCCTTTCGCCGATTCTCGCACCGGTGGAGCGTGGTCTTTATGGTGCCGCCGGCATCGATCCGGCACGGGAGCAGGGCTGGCTCGCCTACACGCTCTCGATGCTCGCTTTAAGCATTGCGGGCTTTGCGCTGCTCTACGCGTTCCTGAGACTTCAGACATGGTTGCCCTTGAACCCGCAGGGCTTCGGCAACGTGCCACCGGACCTCGCCTTCAACACCGCCGTCAGTTTCGTCACCAACACCAATTGGCAGAATTACGGCGGGGAGACGACGCTCAGTCACTTCAGCCAAATGATGGGGCTGACCGTGCAGAACTTCGTTTCGGCCGCCACCGGCATTTCGATCGCGCTTGCCGTTACCCGCTCCTTCGCCCGCTCAGCCGTGCCGACGATCGGCAACTTCTGGGTCGATCTCACCCGTTCGACACTCTACGTCCTCCTGCCGCTTGCCGTGCTGGTGGCGGTCGCCTTCGTGGCGATGGGCCTGCCGCAGACGTTCCGCGCCTCGGTGGAGGCCACGACCCTCGAGGGGGTGAAGCAGACCATCGCTCTGGGCCCGGTTGCCAGCCAGGAAGCGATAAAGCAGCTCGGCACCAACGGGGGCGGCTTCTTCAACGTGAATGCCGCACATCCGTTCGAAAATCCGACTGCGCTTTCCAATTATCTTAATATCTTCGCGATGCTGTCGGTTTCGGCGGCGCTGCTCTACACATTCGGGCAACTCGTCGGCAACCGGCGGCAGGGCTGGGCCTTCATCGCCGTCACCTATGCATTTCTGATCATCGGTGTCGGGGTCGTCTATTGGGCCGAAGCGGGGGGAAATCCGGTCCTGTCGCAGCTCGGTCTCGACCCGGCTCTCGGCAACATGGAAGGCAAGGAAGTCCGCTTCGGCCAGGCGATGACTGCGCTTTACGCGACGGTTACGACCGGGCTTTCGGATGGCGGCGTCAACGGCATGCACGGCTCGTTCACCGGCCTCGGCGGTCTCGTTCCGATGTTCCTCATGCAGCTCGGCGAGGTCCTGCCCGGCGGCGTCGGCTCGGGCCTCTACGGCATGATTGTCTTCGCGATCCTCGCGGTTTTCGTCGCTGGTCTTATGGTCGGCCGCACTCCTGAGCTGCTCGGCAAGAAGATCGAAGCGCGCGAGATGAAATACGCGATGCTCGCCGTGCTCATTCTGCCGGCTGCAATCCTCGGCTTCACGGCGATTTCAGCCGTCACGCCCTCGGCCGTCGCCAGCATCGGTACGCCCGGGCCGCACGGGCTCTCGGAAATCCTCTATGCCTATACGTCGGCCGGCGGCAACAACGGCTCGGCCTTCGGCGGGCTTTCGGGCAACACGCTCTGGTACAATACGACGCTTGGCTTTGCGATGCTGCTCGGCCGCTTCGCCTATGCCGTGCCGGTGCTTGCCATCGCCGGCTCGATCGCCGCCAAGACGCGCGCCTCGGCATCCAAGGGTACGTTCCCGACCGATACGCCCCTCTTCGTCGGTCTCCTGATCGGTATCATCCTCATTCTCGGCGGGCTGCAGTTCTTGCCGGCGCTCGCGCTCGGTCCGATCGTCGAGCATTTCGCCATGCTCTCCGGCCAGACCTTCTGAAGGAACCAGGCATGTCAAACAAACCCAAGACCCCGAACCTCTTCGACCCGAAGATACTCTTCCCGGCAGCGAGAGCCGCTTTCGTCAAGCTTGATCCGCGCCAGCTCGTGCGCAATCCGGTGATCTTCGTCACCGAAGCCGTGGCGGCGTTGGTGACCCTCTTCTTCGTTCTCGATGTGGCAACCGACGGCGGCAGCCTGCTCTTCTCGGGCCAGATCGCCGCCTGGCTATGGTTTACCGTTCTCTTCGCCACCTTCGCCGAAGCCGTTGCCGAGGGGCGCGGCAAGGCGCAGGCCGACTTCCTCCGCCGTACCAAATCGGAGCTCAGCGCCCGCAAGCTTGTCGCCCCCGAGGGTCGGGAGACCAAGGAAACCCCCGCCACCATGCTGAAGGTCGGGGATCTCGTCCTCGTAGAGGCCGGCGAATTGATCCCGGGCGACGGCGAGGTCGTCGAAGGGGTCGCCTCGGTCAACGAGAGCGCGATAACGGGCGAATCGGCCCCGGTGATCCGCGAGGCGGGCGGCGATCGCTCCGCCGTCACCGGCGGTACCGAGGTGCTTTCGGATTGGATCAAAGTCCGCATCACGACCGCCCCGGGTTCGACCTTCGTCGATCGCATGATCGCGCTCATCGAGGGGGCGCAGCGGCAGAAGACGCCGAACGAGATCGCGCTGTCGATCCTGCTTTCCGGATTGACGCTGATCTTCCTGATTGCCGTGGTGACGCTCTGGGGGCTTGCCGCCTATTCGGCGACCGTGCTTTCGGTGACCGTGCTTTCCGCCCTGCTTGTCACGCTGATCCCGACGACCATCGGCGGATTGCTTTCGGCGATCGGCATCGCCGGCATGGACCGGCTGGTTCGCTTCAACGTGATCGCCACCTCCGGCCGCGCCGTCGAGGCTGCGGGGGACGTTGACACGCTGCTCCTCGACAAGACCGGGACGATCACCTTCGGCAACCGCATGGCAAGCGATTTCCTGCCCGTGCCGGGCGTAACCGTGGAGGAGCTCGCCGATGCGGCGCTCCTCGCAAGCCTTGCCGACGAGACGCCGGAGGGCCGCTCCATCGTGGCGCTCGCCACCGGCGAGTTCGGGCGCCGGGCGTCCGAGGCCGGGATAGATGCGATCGTGCCCTTTGCCGCTGAAATCCGGTTGTCCGGCGTCGATCACGGCGGCCGTCGGCTGCGCAAGGGCGCGGTCGACTCGGTTCTGAGATTTGCCGGCCTGTCCGACAGCAATACCCCCCAGGAATTCCGGCAGGCGGTCGACCGGGTCGCCCGAACCGGCGGCACGCCGCTCGCCGTCGCCGACGGCAACCGGCTGCTCGGCGTGATCCACCTGAAGGACATCGTGAAACCCGGAATCAAGGAGCGCTTCTCCGAATTGCGCGCCATGGGGATCCGCACGGTAATGGTGACCGGTGACAACCCGATCACTGCCGCGGCAATCGCCTCGGAGGCCGGCGTCGACGATTTCCTCGCCGAAGCGACTCCGGAAGACAAGCTCGCCTATATCCGCAAGGAACAGAAGGGCGGCCGGCTGATCGCCATGTGCGGCGACGGCACCAACGATGCGCCGGCGCTCGCCCAGGCGGATGTGGGCGTCGCCATGCAGACCGGCACGCAAGCCGCCCGCGAAGCGGCCAACATGGTGGACCTCGACTCGAGCCCGACCAAGCTGATCGAGATCGTCGAGATCGGCAAGCAATTGCTGATGACGCGCGGGTCTCTCACGACCTTCTCGATCGCCAACGACGTGGCGAAATACTTCGCCATCATCCCGGCGCTCTTCGTCACCACCTATCCGGCGCTCGGCGCGCTTAACATTATGGGCTTGGCGTCACCGCAGTCGGCTATCCTGTCGGCCGTCATCTTCAACGCGCTGATCATCGTGGCGCTCATTCCGCTGGCATTGAAAGGCGTCAGGTACCGTCCCGTCGGCGCGGCAGCCCTGCTTCGCGGCAATCTCCTCGCATACGGCCTCGGCGGCCTGCTCCTGCCTTTCGCTGGGATCAAGCTGATCGACCTTGCCGTCTCGAACCTCAACCTGGTGTGATCATGCTCAACCAACTCCGTCCCGCCCTCGTCCTGACCTTCGCGCTAACCCTCATTACCGGGCTTGGCTATCCGCTGCTGATCACCGGCGTGGCGCAGGCGCTGATGCCGGCAGAGGCGAATGGCAGCCTCGTCCGCAAGGGCAGCGTCCTCGTCGGATCGCAACTCATCGGCCAGAATTTCGCCTCGGAGAAATATTTCTGGCCGCGTCCTTCGGCGACCGGCCCCGAGCCCTACAATGCCGGCGCTTCGAGCGGTTCCAATCTCGGGACGACTTCCGGCAAGCTGAAGGAGCGTGTCAGGGCCGATATCGAGAGGCTTCGCGCCGCAGGCATGGGGAGTGCGATCCCCGCCGATGCCGGCATGGCTTCCGCATCGGGTCTCGACCCGCATATCTCGCCCGAATTCGCCAGGGTCCAGATCGCCCGGGTTGCGAAAGCGCGCGGACTTCCGGAAGCCGATGTGGGCGCGCTCATCGACAGGGCAACGCAGGGCCGTCTGTTCGGGGTCGTAGGCGAGCCGCGCGTCAATGTGCTAGAACTGAACCTTGCCTTGGACGCGCCGAGGACCTGATCGAGCTCGAGACGTTGCATGCCCGACAATGACCGCGACCTGAAGAGCCGCCCCGATCCGGACGCCCTGCTGGCGCTCGCCGAACAGGGCAGGAGAGGCAAACTCACCGTCTTTCTTGGTGCCGCACCCGGTGTCGGCAAGACCTATGCGATGCTGACGCGTGCGCGGCGCCTCAAGGAAGAAGGCGGCGATATCGTCATCGGGCTCGTCGAAACGCATGGACGCGGCGAGACCGCGGCCCTGCTCGAGGGGCTGGAAGTCCTGCCGCGTCGTCAGGTGCTCCACAACGGACGGACGCTCCACGAATTCGACCTGGACGCGGCGTTGGCGCGGCGCCCGCGCGTCATCCTGGTCGACGAGCTCGCCCATACCAATTTCGGCGAAAGCCGCCACCCCAAGCGCTACCAGGATATAGAGGAACTGGTCGATGCCGGCATAGACGTGTGGACGGCACTCAACATCCAGCACCTGGAAAGCCTCTCGGACGTGGTTGCGCAGATTGCCGGCGTGCCGGTGCGTGAGCGCGTCCCCGACACGGTTCTCAATCGCGCTGACGATGTCCTACTGGTGGACCTGCCACCGGCCGAACTGATCGAGCGGTTGAAGGAGGGCAAGGTCTATCTGCCCGACAGCGCCAAGCGCGCCGCCGATCGCTTCTTCCGCCTGGGCAATCTGACAGCGCTGCGCGAACTCGCGCTTCGCCGGACGGCCGACCGGGTCGACGACCAGATGGTCGACTATCTCAGGCAGAACGCGATCGAGGGTCCCTGGGGGGCCGCCGAACGGCTTCTCGTCTGCATCGGCCCCGACGCTTTATCCGAAAAGGTGGTGAGGACGGCAAGCCGGCTCGCTTCGGGCCTGAATGCCGACTGGCTCGTCGTTTCCCTCGAGCGCGCGGACGGGGAGGCGGAGAGCAGCGGGGCGATGCGACAGCTCGACGAGACTTTCCGGCTCGCAGAGCAACTGGGCGCCGAGACGCGCCGTATCATCGGCAACGACTTCGTTGAAGAAATTCTGAAGCTCGCAAGGCGGGAACATGCGACGCAAATCGTGATCGGCACGCGCCGCCACCGTTTCCCGCTGGGGCTCTTCCGCCGCTCCTTGCCGGATGCGCTTGCCGCGCGAGCGGCCGGCATCGCCATCCACCTCGTCACTGACGGGAGCGCACCCGCCGTAAAACCGGCGGCCAGACGCAGAAGCACGCTTCCGGAAGGGTGGGGGCGGGGGGTTGCCATCGCAGCCGGTACGGCTGCAGCCGCGACAGCACTTGGCCTGCTGATCGAGCAATTCGTCGTCCTGCAGAATATCTCGCTTCTCTTTCTTCTGGCTGTGCTCGTCTCGGCGACTTACGCGGGCTATGTCGCTGCGATCGCGGCCGCGCTCATTTCGGTTCTCGCCTATAATTTCTGCTTCATCGAACCGGTCGGCACTTTTACGGTTGCCGAACCGCACGAAGTCTTTGCCCTCTTCGTGTTCCTCGCGGCGGCGATGCTTGCCGGGGGGCTCGCCTCCCGCGTTCGCGAGCAGGCGAAGACAGCGAGGCGGCGGGCCGCCGCGACGCAGGCGCTTTACGATTTTTCCCGCAAGCTGTCCGGTACGGCAAATGCCGAGGACGTGCTATGGGCGGCCGTCACGCAAATCCACGCGACCCTTCGGCGCAACGCGGCGCTGCTGTTGCCGGAAGACGGAGATGTCCGCTTGATGGCGGCCTGGCCGCCGGATACGGAGCTCGGCCTTACCGACACGATGGCGGCGCGCTGGGCTTTCGAGAAGAAGGAGGCTGCCGGCAACGGTACCGGCACGCTGCCGAACAGTCCCTTCCAGTTCAGGCCGCTGATGAGCCCGCATGGAGTCGTCGGCGTCTTTGGTTTCCTCCAGGAAGACAAGCCGCTGGAAATAAACGAGGAGCGAGCGCTTGCCGCGATCCTCGACCAGACCGCGATCGCCGTAGACAGAGCACGTCTCTCGCGCGAGATCCTCGACCAGGCTGCGCAGCTCGAGGGCGAGAAGTTCCTCGCGGCGCTGCTTTCGTCCATATCCCACGACCTCAGAACACCGCTCGCGACGATCACCGGAGCTGTGACAAGCCTGCGGCAACTCGGCGAGCGGATGCCGGAGGAGAGCCGGGACGATCTCCTCAAGTCGATCGAGGAGGAGAGCGGCAGACTCACGCGCTTCGTTGCCAACCTGCTCGACATGACCCGCATCGAAGCCGGAACGGTAAACGCCAAGCGCGATTGGGTCGATGTCGCCGATGTGGTCCATTCGGCTGTGGAGCGTGCGCGGAAGTACTTCCCCGGCCGCGTCTTCGAAACGAGCATCGCTCCGGACTTGCCGTTGATCCGCGGCGATAGCGTGTTGCTTGGTCAAGTGATCTTCAACCTGCTCGACAACGCTAACAGGTTTGGGGGTGACGAGCCGGTCAGCATCTATGGGCGGCGGGAAGAAGATGAGATCGTGCTCTCGGTGACCGACCTCGGTAAAGGCATCGCCCCGGCCGACCTCGACCATGTGTTCGACAAATTCTTCCGCAAGGGAAAGCCGGACGGCCGTTCGCTCGGCACCGGGCTTGGCCTTTCCATCAGCAAGGGCTTCGTCGAGGCGATGGACGGGCGGATAAAGGCGGAGAGCCCGGCGATGAAGCGCCGCGGCACGCGCATTTCCATGCGGTTCCCGGTGGCTGAAACCGGTATCACGGAGAAGGAGCGCGGATGACCGCAGAGCGTATCCTCGTCGTGGACGACGAGCCGCAGATCCAGCGCTTCTTGCGCCCGGCGCTCGCAGCCGCCGGCTACGAGGTGATAGAGGCGGCAAACGGCGCGCAAGCACTCAAGGCGGCTGTGACGGCGGCGCCGGACGTCGTGATCCTGGATCTCGGCCTTCCCGACATGGACGGCAAGGATGTGGTGGCCAATATCCGCGCCTGGTCCCAAGTCCCGATCATCATCCTTTCGGCGCGTGACCGTGAAAGCGAGAAGATCGCTGCCCTCGACCTCGGCGCCGACGACTACATCGAGAAACCCTTCGGGATCGGCGAACTGACGGCGCGTATCCGCGCGGCGCTGCGCCATCGCATCCAGATGGCAGGAGGCCAGGCGCAGCTGTCAGCGGACGGCCTTTCGATCGACATGGTCAAACGCGTCGTGACGCGCGACGGCGCGGCGCTCCGGCTGACGCCAAAGGAATACGACCTTCTCGTTATGCTCGCACATCACGCGGGTCGCGTGGTTACCCACAGGACGCTGCTTACCTCCGTCTGGGGCCTCGCCCACGGGGAGGACCTGCATTACCTGAGAGTTTTCATCGGTCAGCTGCGTGGCAAGATCGAACGCGATCCCGGCAATCCGAAGATCGTCCGCACCGAACCCGGCGTCGGTTACCGCTTCGTCGGCGACGAGGATTGAGGAGCTCGTGCAGCCGACCACATCGCCAATTCCCGGAAACGCGCAAATTCTCTGCAGCCTAGAGCAATTCCAAAAAATGAGCAGCGGTTTCCCAATTGCGGCAAAACAGGGCGGGGCATTTCCGCGCGGAGAAACGTGAATTTGACTCTCGTCGCACTCCAACAGATCTACGTGACGTCTGAGGCGTTCATGTGCAGCCTCTCATTCGTTGGGCTCTGGTCTGTTACTTCGGGTCGTCGCGCCAGATGCGCTCGACGGCGATGAAGGTAAAAGACGCCGACCAGGCAATCAGAACGAGCCCATTCAGGCCCTCCAGACCGGCGAGAATTCGCATGTCGCCTGTCGCGTAGACATCGCCGAATCCCATCGTGCTGTAACAGGTCAGCGAGAAATAGAAGAAGTCTGTGGCGCTTGAGCCTGCCAGCCCTGCAAGTGAACCGAACTCAGGATGATAATGCATCCAGGCAAAAGCCAGAGCGTAAAGGCCTACGCCGAAGAGGTGAGCCACAAAGGCTGACCCGAGGAAAACGACCATTTCAGCTCGTTTTGAAAGCACTTTGCGTCGACGCAGGATCGCTACGCCGGTCATGATTTCAAAATGAGTGGCGCTCGTTACGATGATGAGTGCGGCGGAAAGCAGACAGACCAACACAATCCCTGGCACTTATCAACCTCGCCCTGTGCTTGCCGCAGTATGATAGGCGCTTACCTTCAAACGCACCAACTCGACTCGACGACGCTGGTACAGCCACCATAGCAGGACATATTGCGGATTGGGAGTTTCGGTCTATCGGGCCCATCCCTGTGTGTTGCCGTTGCCGAGGCTGACGGTGTAGGCAATAGCGGGTGTAAAGGATAATGCATCCCGGAGTCAGCGCGGTCCGCCGAGCATTTCCCCTTAGCTCTAACGGGCACCCCCTTCGAAGCGCCGTCAGAGGACAGCCACTGCACCAACCACGCATTGCTGAACTCTACCGCCACATGGTGCGCATCCGGGCTGCGACATCGATGCGGATCTGCTTTGCGCTACGCTCGGAAACATTGGGGCTGGCGACTGGCCAGTTTGCACTCTCGAAGAACTGAAGCAATGTCGCGGGGATGAAGCGTGTGCGGCTTGCGTAGACATGGCGGTCACCCTGCGCGTGCTGACCGCCGGTGAAGAAGCGTTGCGGCACCATCAGCGTCAGTTGGTCCTTGGCGCGTGTCATACCGACATAGAGAAGTCGCCGCTCCTCCTCCAGTTCGTGGCTGGTGCCTGTCGCCAGGTCTGACGGAATGCAACCGTCGACCACGTTGAGCATGAAGACGGAGCGCCATTCCTGCCCCTTGGCCGAATGGATGGTCGAAAGGATAAGATAGTCTTCGTCGAGTAAAGGCACGCCAGCCTGGTCGCTCGTCGCGTCCGGCGGATCGAGCGTCAACTCCGTGAGGAAGCGCTCGCGGCTCGGATAGCCTGCGGCGATCTGCTCGAGTTGCACGAGGTCGGCCCGGCGCGTTTCGGCATCCTCGTGTATTCGCTCGAGATGCGGTTCGTACCACACCCGTGCCATCTCTATTTCCGTCGGCCATGCGGAACCGGGTTTGCGCAGGGCCTGCAGCAACTCGACCAAGGACATCCAGTCCGTGCCGCTCCTCGGCGGAGCTGGGACTTCGCCAAGCGCCATCAACGGCTCGGGATCGGCCGCAATCGTGTCCAGGATCTTGCCCGCGGTCTGCGGGCCGACTCCCGGCAGCATCTGCAGGAGCCGGAAGCCCGCGACGCGGTCACGTGGGTTCTGTGCAAAGCGCAGCACGGCCAGCATGTCCTTCACGTGGGCGCTGTCGAGGAACTTCAAGCCTCCGAACTTTACGAAGGGGATGTTGCGGCGGGTCAGCTCCACCTCAAGGGGGCCGCTGTGGCTCGAGGTGCGGAACAGGACGGCCTGCTGTTTCAGGAGCATCCCGGATTCACGATTGGCAAGCACCTGCTCGACGATGCAGTTCGCCTGATCGGCCTCGTCCTTCACCGTCAGCAGCTTGGGACGTTCAGCCGACTCGCGGTCCGTCCAGAGGTTCTTGGTGAAGCGTTCCCGCGCCAGGTCGATAACCCCGTTGGCGGCTGCGAGGATCGGCTGGGTCGAGCGGTAGTTGCGGTCGAGCGTGACGATCTCGGCCGCCGGCGCGAATTGCTTCGGAAAGTCGAGAATGTTGCGGACCGTCGCCGCGCGGAACGAGTAGATCGACTGCGCGTCGTCGCCGACGACCGTCAAGCCGCGCCCGTCGGGCTTCAGGGCCAGCAGCACCGAAGATTGGAGCTTGTTGGTATCCTGATATTCATCGACGAGGACATAGTCGAACCGGTTGCCGATATCGTCGGCGAGGGAGGCATCGCTGACCATCTGCGCCCAATAGAGAAGCAGGTCATCGTAGTCGAGGACGTTCTGCGCCTGCTTGGCCTCCACGTAGCCGGCAAACAGCTCCTGCAACTGTTGTTCCCAGCCAGCTACCCACGGGTACCAAGTGCGGAGCACTTCATTCAGTCGCATTTCCGCGTTCACTGTCCGCGAATAGATCGCCAGACAGGTGCCCTTGGTCGGAAACCGACTTTCCGTCTTCGAGAAGCCGAGTTCGTGGCGTATCAGGTTGATCAAGTCGGCGCTATCCTCGCGGTCGTGAATGGTGAACTCCGCATTCAGTCCGATCTGTTCGGCATAGATTCTCAGCAACCGTGCGCCGATACCGTGAAAGGTCCCCGCCCATGAAAGGGCGTCCGTCATCATTCCGGAACTGCGGCCGAGCACCTGTGCGCAGATACGCTCGACGCGGCGCGACATCTCAGCCGCGGCCCTCCGCGAGAAGGTCATCAGGAGAATGCGGCGGGGGTCGGCCCCGTTGACGATCAGGTGAGCAACGCGATGGGCCAAGGTGTTGGTCTTCCCGGAGCCCGCTCCGGCGATGATCAACAGCGGGCCTGCTTGGGCGCCTTCTTCTGCTCCGATGCCATATTCGACTGCGCAGCGCTGTCTCTCGTTCAGTTTCTCCAGATGGGTCGCCGTCGCCATTCACGTACCTCGATAAGCTCTTTGATGTCCGGCCGCGGCCTTAAGAACGGAGGGGGAACATACAAGCCCGAGCGGCCGTTGGAAAGTGGGGCGTTCGCATGCGCATTTGCCGCGTTGTGCTCGCGAGTTCTTGCCAATTCCTGCCAATCCCTATGGTCTTGTCGCATGGGCACGATAAACATTTCCCTGCCGGACCAGCTAAAGAGCCTCGCAGATGAGCAAGTCGCCGGACGAGACTGTGGGACTAGCAGTGAGTATATCCGGGAATTGATACATCGAGACCAGGAACGCCTCGTATTGCGCAGGCGCCGGAGCCTCGTCGGCACGGACCGTCCCTGCCCACGCGGATTACTTCACCAGTCTGCGCGACCGGACCCGTGGTCTGCAGGGCAGTGAAGAAAGTTTCCCCGGGGACTAGCCCGCAGTACCGCTTGTAAGTAAACGGCCGACGCCGCTTGGCCAACCGTCAAGCTCCAGGCGCACGGCTGCAAGCACGCCGCGTAAGGCACTGGGCAAGCGCGGACTTTCGTCAGGCGGTCGGTGCGGCGGTGAAAACCGCCAGTTGAGCGACGAAAGCGCGCTTGTATGCGGGCCGAGCTTTGCCGCGGGCCACATAGGCCGAGAGGTTCGGATATTCCTCAAGTATGCCCGAGCCCTCCAATCTGCGCAGCACCGTCACCATTAGGAGGTCACCGGCGCTGAACGCCCCGTCGAGCCAGTCGGCGTTGCCAAGTCGGCCGGAAAGTTCGCCCAGCCGCTTGCGGATGCGTTCGTCAATGAAGGGCAGGCGCTGCTCGTACCAGGTCTCGTCTTCCAGGTACTCGGCGACCTCGCGATCAACGATCGGCGGCTCCACGGTGTTGAGCGCGGCGAACATCCACGTGATCGCGCGCGCCCGGGCATTCGCATCGTCCGGCAGCAGGCCCGCATGGCGCTCCGCGATATGGAAAACGATGGCCCCTGACTCGAACAAAGCGAGATCGCCTTCTTGATAGGTAGGAATCTGCCCGAAAGGATGGAGCGCGAGATGCGCGGGTTCCTTCATCGCCTTGAACGAAAGAAGGCGAACGCCGTAGGGCTGGCCCACTTCTTCGAGCGCCCAGCGAACGCGCATGTCACGCGCCATGCCCTGGCCGCCATCGGGCGACCGCTCAAAGGCGGTAATGGTAATAGTCATGCTGCTCTCCATAGCTTGTCCGTCTTGAAGACGGCCGGCCAAACGAGATTCCGACACCCTGATACCATAAAGCGGAAGAAGCTTCTTGGCAGCTTCCGACCCAAGCTTCATAGGAGTTCTAATACCCGCTGGCGCAGAAGTGTTGCTGTCCGCTCGGAAGCAGACTGCCGATTTCCCCAGTCGTCCCTGACCTTGCCCAGATAGGCCTCACGCGCATGGATCAGCGTGCCAGCCTCCTGGTCGGGCATCTGGTTTGCCGCCCATGTGGCTGCAGCATCCTTGGTGATGAAGTCACCGGTGGCCGATGTACGCCACATGCGAGCAAGGGTCAGCAAGACGTTCCGCTCGTCCCCCTGTAGACTGTCGACCAATAAGGGGAGTGCATCGCGCATGGCGCGGCGAACTTGTTCCGGCGGAATCGAGGGCAGAAACTCCTTTGCATCGGGACCGAAGAGTGGAACGGCCTCTTGTCGCGCCTGCGCAAGCACCAGCGTATTTTCCGGATCGGACACGGGAACCGGGAGTTCTTCGGATTCAAAGGCCTCCCGCAACCATTCGCCATAGATGAATTCAGCCCGAACAGGAAAATTCGGTGTGGCGATATCTGCCCGCAGAAACACCATCAGTTCGATGCATCGGGGAGTTCCGACCGCACGCGGATGACGACCGGAAATCCGCAGCAAAGCCGCCAGAAGATCGCGACGCTGTTCGTCGGCCACGGGGCAGTCGACGATGGCGAGGAGGTCGACGTCACTCTGCGGTCGCAAGCCACCCGAAACTGCCGATCCATGCAGATAAACCGCAAGAAGCGCCTCCCGAAGAATGCTGCGGATGGTTTCTGTCGCTGCCAGTGCCTGGTCAATCTGCTGTCTGTCCGCTCTCATTGCTGGGCTCGATTTACTTGGAATATGGCAAGGAAGCGTACCAAGCTGTTCAACTGATATGAAGACTCCTGTGGTGCAAAGCAGACCTCCCATGCGCAGCCGGCGCCGGAATTGGGCGCAGATTCGTTTGGATCAAGCCGCACTCGACTCGCCCGGGTCACCATCGCGCAGCCACTGCACGTCACCCGGGGAGAGCGTAACCGAGAAAGCGTCGAGGCTGTGGTTGAGCTCGGCGAGCAAGCGCGGGCCGATCAGCGGGATGACACGGCCTTTCTGCGCCAGAACATAGGCGAGCGCTATTTGAATGGGGTCTTTGCCGAGCTTGCGCCCGAGTGCGATCGCCCGGTCTCGCCGAGCGAAGTTGCCTTCGGAATACCAGGAGCGGGCGAGTTCCAAATCGTCCAGCTTGCCGCGGCCTGCACGGTCGGTGAAGAAGCCGCGCGCCTGGCTCGACCAAGCGAAATTGGTGACGTCATTTTCCTCCAGCCAGCGCATCCAGGCGTCGTCCGAGGACGAGATGCAGCCAGCCCAGACCGGCTGGACCATCTCGGCCAGCGAGAAATTATTGGAAAGCACGCTCGGTTTCGTCTTGCCCGCACGCTCGGCGTAGGCGATTGCCTCTTCGAAGCGTTCGCGTGTCCAGTTCGAACCGCCAATCGGGCCCCGGATGCGGCCGGCCTTCACCTCCGCGTCCATGGCGTCGACGAATTCGCCGACGGGGATGTCCGGATTGTCGCGGTGCATGAAATAGATGTCGACATAATCCGTGCCCATTCGCTCGAGACTGCTCGTCAGTTGCTTGCCGATCACGTCCGGATAGCAGAGCGGACTGTGCGCGCCCTTGGCGATGACGACCGTTTCCTGGCGAACGCCGCGGCTGCGCATCCACTCGCCGACGAGCCGGTCCTGCAGGCCATTGCCGTAGAGAAACGCGGTATCGACCAGATTGCCGCCCGCCTCGAAAAAGGCATCGAGTACGATGGCGGCGGATGAGAAGGTCGAAAACTCCATGAGGCCGAGCGCAGCAAGCGAGATCTCCTTCTGCAGGCCGTCGATGCGGCCGCTCCGCACGAGACTCGTCTTGCGGGCAAGCTTGTCGCCGCGCACCGTCCGGGTCCGCGTGGTGTGTTTCTCGCCTTCGTATTCCAGACCGATCGCCGCACGCCACTTGTCCATCACACGCAGATTTCCGAGTGTGTCGGCCCGGCTCATGCCCGGATATGCAAACTCCGTGCGACCCGCCCGGATCGCGTCGCCGGCGGCCTCGACCTCGAAGCTGTAGAGATGGCGCGGCTCGACGAGCGGGACTTCCTCCTGGCGGCCGTCGGCGTGGACAATGCGGATGATGCTGGTGCCTCCCGGCTTACCGCCCGCGAACCAGAATTGATCGACCTCGATGCGGCCTTTTGTGCCGAGGATCCGCAGCACGTTTTCCTGCTCGAGAGACACCGAGCAGGAAAGCTCGGCGATGATGCCATTCGGGAAGGAGAGGAGGCCAGAGGTCCACTCGTCGACGCCCGTCCGGCCAAGATGGCCGAGAGCCGTCACCTCGGCCGGCTCCATCACGCCCGATGACGTGCCGATGCCCGCAATAAGGCGTGCCATGGAGGTGGTGTAGCCGCCCACGTCCAGTATGCCGCCGCCCGCCATTTCATTGGAGAAGAGGCGATGCCCCTCATCGAAGGGCAGCTTGGCAAAACCGAAGCTCGACTGGATCTTGCGCACGTCGCCGACCATGCCGTTCTTCACGAGCTCGACGATCCTGGCGGTCAGCGGGTGAAGCCGATACATGTAGGCTTCGGCCATGAAGGTGCCCGCCTTGCGGGCGGCCTCGAACATGGCGTCCGCCTCCGCTGTCGACAGACCCATCGGCTTCTCGCAGAGCACGTGCTTGCCCTTTTCGGCGGCCTTGATCGCCCATTCCGCGTGAAGCGGATGGACCGTCGCGATGTAGACCGCATCGATTTCCGGGTCGTCGATCAGTGCATCGTAGCCGTCGACGATGCGCGCGCCCGGGAAATCCTCCGCAAGGCCGGACTTTGCCGGATTGCGGGCGCCGATCGCGACGACCTTTCCGTTGGCGGATTGCAGCGCGCCGGCGAAGAAGTCCTTCGCGATGGTGCCGGGGCCGAGAATGCCCCAGCGGATCCTGGTCGGTTCGTTCATATCGTACCTACTTTGGTTTGGTTTGAATGGATGGCCTTACGGACCGTCACTGTGCGCTGGCCGTCGCCGGCGAAGAGATAGGCGTCGTGCGGATCGATCGAGAGCGACACAGGGGCATCAGCGGCTATCGGCGTCACCTGGCCGATCTGCACCGTGACGTTGCCGGTGCCGCTCTCTGAACTGACGCATTGCAGGGCGCCAGCGTCGACATAGAGGATCGTTTCGCGGCCGAGATGTTCGACGAGGCGTACCTTGCCGGAGATCGCAGCCCGCGTGGTATCGTCACGGGAGAGGCGGATATTCTCCGGCCTGATGCCGAGCGTAGCCCTGTCGCCAGGCTTGAGGGCCACGCCATCGGCCAGCGACACGGTCATGGGCGCAAGACCGGGTGCCGAGATCGCGGCCGTCGCACCGGAGACACGGTCGACAGTCACGTCGAAGAAATTCATGCGCGGCGCGCCCAGAAAGCCCGCGACGAAAAGGTTTGCGGGGTTGCGATAGAGGTCGAGCGGTGAACCGACCTGTTCGATCGCGCCGCGGTTCAGCACGACGATGCGGCTCGCCATCGTCATCGCCTCGACCTGGTCGTGCGTGACATAGATCATGGTCGCGCCGAGTTCGGCATGCAGGCCCGATAGCTCCACGCGCATCTGCGTTCGCAACGCCGCATCGAGGTTCGACAGCGGTTCGTCGAACAGGAAGACGTCCGGCGAGCGCGTAATTGCGCGTCCGATCGCGACGCGTTGGCGCTGTCCGCCGGAGAGCTGCTTCGGCCGTTTGTCGAGCTGGTCCGTGATCCGAAGTATCTTCGCTGCGCGCGCGACGGCGGCGTCGATCTCCTCCTTCGGACGCTTCGCCATGCGAAGCCCGAAGCCCATATTTTCTGCGACCGTCATGTGGGGATAGAGGGCATAGGACTGAAAGACCATGGCGATGCCGCGATCGCCCGGTTCTTCCTTCGTCACATTGCGCCCGCTGATCAGGATCTGCCCAGAGGAGATCGTCTCGAGTCCGGCGATCGTCTTCAGGAGGGTGGACTTGCCGCAGCCAGACGGCCCGACCATGACGATGAACTCGCCTTCCTCGACGGAAAGGTCGATTCCGCGAAGGGCATGGTAGGCCGTAGCTCTTCTCGATTCGGTGAAGTTCAAGGCTCTTCATGGCGTTACGCTCGTTTTGGTTCCTGGGCTTGGCATGGATCGGCGAGGAAGCTGCAGTCATCCCTTCACGGCTCCCATGGTAAGTCCTGCGATGAAATGTTTCTGCATGAGGAAGAACATGACGACTGGCGGCACGGCGACGATGATCGTGCCGGCCGAGATCAGGTTCCAGGCGGAGACCCATTCGCCGCGCAGGTTCGCAAGGCCTGCCGTCACCGGCTTGACGTTGTCGCTGACCGTCAAGACCACCGCCCAGAAGTAGTCGTTCCAGATGAAGGTGAAGAGCAGGATGGCGAGCGCCGCCAATGCCGGCCGGACGAGGGGCACGACGACGTGGATCAGGGTCTGGAAGGGTGTCGCACCTTCGGCACGCGCGGCCTGGAACAGTTCGTCGGGCAACGCGGCGATGAAGTTGCGCATGAAGAGCGTCGCGAAACCGGTCTGGAAGGCGACGTGAAAGATGATAAGCGCCGTCGTCGTGTCATAGAGGTTCAGCCTCACCATGAGGTCGCGCACCGGAATCATCATGATCTGATGCGGCAGGAAATTGCCGCCGACGAAGAGCGCGAAGATCAGCATGTTGCCGGGGAAGCGGTAACGCGCGAGCACGAAGCCCGCCAGCGTCGAAAGGCTCAGCACGCCGATCACCGAGGGAATGGTGATGACGAGGCTGTTGAGGAAATAGCCCGCCATCGGCGTCTGCGTAAAGACGGCCGTGTAGTTCTCGACGACGGCGATTTCCGTGGGCCAGCCCCAGAGATTGCCGCTCATCACGTCCGCCATTGAGCGGAATGAGGTAAGGATCACGGCGAAGAGCGGCGCAAGCCAGATGATGAGGATCGCTCCGATAAGCGTCATGTACAGCCTGCGGCTCGCATGCGCCGTTTCGGGAACGGGACGGGGGTACATCAGGCGCCCCTTTCTTCCGCGCGGATGATGCGCGTGAGGTACCAGGTGATGAAGACGGCCATGATCACGAAGAGCACCGAGGCAATCGCGGCGCCATAGCCGAAGCGGTAGGAAAAGATCGACTGTTCGAACATCTGGTAGGCCAGCACGGACGACGAGCCGAAGGGGCCTCCCCGCGTCATGACCGAGATCATGTCGAAGGAGCGCAGCGCACCCACCACCGTCACGGCGAGTGCGATGAAGGTGACTTGTGTCAGTTGCGGCAGCACGATGTGGCGCAACATGTTCCACCCGCGCGCGCCGTCGACGCGGCCGGCACCGACCAGTTCCTCGCTCAGGTTGTTGAGTCCGGCCAGGTAGAGAACCATGCAAAAGGCGATCTGCGGCCACAGGGCGGCGATGACTATGGCAAAAGTGACTAAATGTTCGTCCGACAGCAGGGCCGGAGCGTTCGCCCCGAATGCTCGGAAAATGAGCGCCAGTAGTCCGAACTCCGGAGTGTAGACCCAGGTAAAGACCACGCCGACGGCCACCGAGGCGAGCACCAGCGGTATGAAGAACATCGATTTGACCACGCGCATCCCCTTGATCTTCTGGTTGACCAGTAGCGCGATCGCGAGCCCTATCGGCGGCGCGAGCATGAACATGACGAGCCAGATGAGGTTGTTCTTAAGCGAGACGTAGAATTGCGGATCGTTTATCAACTCGCGGTAATTGCCCAGGCCGATCCAGATCATGGGACCGAAGCCATCCCAGTCGTGCAGGCTGATCCACAGGCTTTGGACGGAGGATGCCAGGATAACGACGGCGAAGAGGATCGCGCCGGGCAGGATCAGGAGTGTCGGGGTCAACCACCAGCGGTGGCGGCGCCAAAGGCTCGTCATGCATGGAAGTCCCTGTTCATGGGGAATGAAAGGACCGGGACCGTAGCAGCCCAGCCCCGATGCTATTGAGGAAGGTCTCAAAGCTTGAAGATCCGCCGGCGAGTTCCTTCGAGCCGCTGCAGGATGGCGTCCCGGCGCTCCGGTCGTGCCATGAACTCTTGGAAGCCGACAAGACCGGCCTGAGCCATGTCAGGATCGGTGTCCCGATCGTAGAATTGCGAGGTGCCGGCAACTGCTTTGAGGCTCTCGACGGCGGCGTTGACGAGCGGATCCTTGCTTGGCGGCAGGTCGTTGCGCGGCGGAACATTGCCGCCCGGTTCCAGATAGGCGGCCAGATTCTCCGGCTTGTAGAAATGTGTCAGGAATTCGCGCGCGCCCGGCTTGTTCTTGGCGTTTGTCGGAATGTGTACGGAGTTCAGCGAGAATTCCTCATAGCGGCCGAGGCCATCCTCGATCACCGGGAAGGGAGCGAAGGTAAGTTGCGGCAAGTCTTGTTGAGGGAAGGCCGCCCGTACAAACGCGCCGAGGTTCATCATTCCGGCCCGCTTCTGAGCGAGGAAAGCGCCTGCCTCCTGCCAGCCGAAGGAGGTATGGTCGGGCGTGAAGAAGCCCTGCTTGATCAATTCTTCCCAATGTTCGAAGACCGGCTTCAGCGTCTCATCCGTGTAGGCCATCTCGCCGTTCATCAGCGCGAAACGCTTGTCGAGACCATTGATACGGAGGTTCATCTGGTCGAACCATCCGGCCGCTGGCCAGAGGTCCTTCGTGCCCATGGCGACCGGCGTCAGGCTCGCACTCTTGCACTTCTCGCCGAAAGCAAGGAGATCGTCCCAGGAAGTGGGAACCTTCAGCCCGTGCTCGTCGAAAACGTCCTTGCGGTAGAACATGCCCCAGAGGGTGCCGCCTGTCGGCAGGCCGTACTGCTTGCCCTCGACCGTCACCGAACCGGCGGTAGCGCCCAGCACATCGGCGTATTTCTCCTTTTCGAAAAGGTCGGAGATGTCGTCGAACAGGCCGCGCGTCACGAAGGCGCGCATGCGGTTGCCCGAAAACCAGAAGCAGACGTCCGGCGCACCGGCGACGAGGTAGTTGCGGATCGCCGTTTTGTGGGCCTCGTGGTCCATATTGTTGACGACGACCTTGGTGCCGGCCGCCTTTCCGAAATCGGCTGCAATGCGCCGCAGAACCTCCGCCGTATTGGCATTGCTCTCGGCGGAGATGATCGTCACCTCGCTCGATTGCGCGAGAGCGGGAATTGGAAACCCGCTCAAGGCGGTGGAAACCCCGGCGGTGCCCTTGAGGAACGTACGTCGGGACAGGCTGCGCTCAATCCAATTGAAAGTCACTCGATAATCCTCCCTGGAATGGCTCGATCGAGGCGCTCGCCCCGTCTCCTCCCAGGGCTGGCCGCCGGCAAAAAGGATCCCCGCGCCGGCGACGCAATGCGTCGCCTGCATTCACTGTAGGGATTTCTGCATTTCGGCCGATCGCGGGTGATGCCCGGTTGATCGGCGCGCTCAGTTATGCATAGTCGGGAGAACGAGGCAATATTTAATTTACAAAATAAAATAATATGAGCGACGTGAGAACCAAGGGTGACCAGAGCACCACGCGTGCGATGAACCGCCGCCTTATCCTGAACCTGCTCCGGCGCGAGGGCGCAAAGAGTCGTGCCGAAATAGCCGCCGCCACGGGCCTCAGTCCCGCGGCTGTCACCTTCGTGGTGAGCGACCTCATCGAGGAAGGATTGCTCATCGAAGGTCAATCCGTAGCCGGCGCACAGGGGCGGCGTCCGATTCCGGTCGCCATCGATTATGCGGGCGGCGTAGCGCTGGGCTTCAAGTTGATGGCAGGCAGCGTCGAATGCGTAGTCACTGATTTAGAGACGACACCGCTCGCTTCACTGCGGCTGCCGCTGCCGGCGCATGATCCCGATACGATTGCCGAGGCACTCGCCGCAGCGGCGCCGAAGCTGGTTGCACTCGCCAACCGGCCGGCCGCCCGGCTCGCCGGGATTGGCATCGCTATGCCCGGCGTCATCGACAACCAGCGGGCGGTGTGTGTCCGGAGCAATCGGTACGGTTGGGACAATGTACCACTGGGCGATCTCGTGGCGAGCCGGATCGGGGTTCCCGTTTGGCTGGAAGACGACACGAATGCCTATGCGATCGCCCAGCAGCTCTTCGGCCTCGGACGGCATTACAAGACCATGGGTGTGCTTGCGATCGGGGTAGGGGTAGCCTGTTCTTTGGTGCTGGATGGTAAGCTTTATCGCGGTGCGCACGGCGCGGCCGGCAAGTTCGGCCATTTCCCGCATATGGAGGGCGGCAGACCCTGCGAATGCGGCAAGCGCGGCTGCCTTATGTCCTACTTCTCAGAGCCGGCGATGCTTCAAACCTGGCACGAGCGCAGCGGCCGACCGGAGACGGACGGACGAGCCGAAATGGTCGCCGCCATCGCCGCGGGCGACAAGGCCGCTCATTCGGTCATGCGTGAAGCGGGTGAAACTTTGGGCCGGCACCTCGCCGGTCTGATGAACGTCATCGATCCGGAGGTAATCGTGGTCGGCGGCGAAGCAGTCGCCTACGGCGACGCGCTCTTCGGACCCTTGCGAGCGACCCTTGAACGCTTTGCATTTCGTCAAGCACCGCCTGTTCTACTCGATTGGGAGGACGATTCCTGGGCCCGGGGTGCCGCGGCGCTCGTCACTCAAAAGCTATTCGACTTCGAGACAACGGCGGGCAATGCTTGAGCGCGCCTTAATCGCGGCCTCGCACCGTAGCCGCCACGTCTTCCAATGCTCGCGGCGACCACTGCCACGATTTGCCATATGAAATGCAACTCGCGAGTTCATCCGCCGGTGATCTTGCCAGCAGGAGGTGCTCCCCTAGATGGGCAAGGATGGAACTTCAGGAAAGTGCAGTTGCTGCCAGTCGCATGAGCGCCTCCCCGCAGGTGCGGTATCAGCCGCGCAGCCCGGCTGTCATGGCCGAAGTGGAGCGCCTTCTCGCGGGCCGCACGCGTGACATCCGTCTCAGGGGTGAGCTCGGTCGCCTGTTCCAGGAGCGTTCGTGGTCGCGGACGGCCAAGATCATTCGCGCGTGGATGATATGGGTGACCTTGCTGGACGTACTGACGCTGGGTCTCAACGCGATCTTGCTGCCGAAGGCGGTCGCGCTGTCCATGCTTCCGCCGGCCTGCCTTCTCCCGCCCGCGGCTCTGGCCACCGCCTTCATCTGGCGAAAGCCGCGCGGCGTCTGGCTGCAAAGAGTGTCTTTGCTTGCAGGCTTGTTCCTCATCCTCCTGTCGGTTGCGCTGGTTGGCGTGAGCGCGGGCGGCGAGTTCTATGAACGCCACTTGAACATCATGCTGTTCGTCGCCATCACGGCCATCATCATTTTCGCAATTCCTCTGGCCTGGACGATGACCGTCGCCTCTTTCGCGCTCGGCCTTTACCTGATCTTTCAGTTGCAGAATCCGGGCCTGGAGAGGGGCAGTGCGGTGGCTGGGACGCTGTTTTTCGCCAGCGGGATTATCGCGACCGTCGTTGCCCGACGTACGATAACGATCCTCGCCCAGAAGACCTTCCTTCTCGAGCTTCGCGACATGCGGCGGGTGGCGGAGCTTGCCGACGCCAATGCCCGCCTCGAGCGCCTCGCCAAAACTGATCCCCTGACCGGGATCGCCAACAGGCGCTGGATGATGGAGACGCTCAATCGTCTCTGGAGCTCAGGCGCGGAGCGGCGGCCGGGTACCGCCATGCTGATGTGCGATATCGATGACTTCAAGAGCCTGAACGATCGTCTTGGTCACGCCGAGGGTGACCGATGCCTGGTGAAAGTTGCCGGGATCATTCAGAGCAGCGTCAGGCGAAACCGCGACCATGTAGCCCGCTACGGCGGTGAGGAATTTCTCGTAGTGCTTCCGGGCGCCAATGAAGAAGCTGCGGTGGCGACGGCTGAACGTATCAGGGCAAGCGTCGAAGCCGCCTCCCTCCCGAACCCCGCATCCCGTGTAGCGCCTTACGTCACCCTCAGCATTGGCGTAGCGGCGCAGGCGCCGGGTGAAGAGATCGTTGCGCCGGAGAAGCTTCAGAACCAGGCCGACGCGGCACTCTACCTGGCCAAACAAGCGGGCCGCAATCGCGTGGTGCTCTACCAGCCCGATCTGCCGACCGTATAGCGGCGCGACGAGAGCGGGATTAGGAAAGGTCCGCTTTGACGCCGGTATGCAGGTGCCGGGACGAGGCGCGCGGCGCGCAACGCACAGGGCGCTGGGCCTTTGTTGTCGCCGGGCCGGTCCAGAGATCGGACAAAGTGGCGCTGAGAGCAGAATCTCATTCGTGCGGATCCCGCTGAACAGAAAGAATTTTCCAAAAGTTACGCGATCGCGGGCCGGCCATTCATTCGTCGGCATCTGGATGCGCCCGCTTTTCGGTCTCGACGGGTTCAAGAAGAAATGACGACAAGGAACACGCTTCTTTTCGGTGCAGCGCTGGCGGCGGCGACCGCCGCTGTGGCAGTCGATCACCACAATCATCCCGTTCCGCGCGCCCAGCCAGCAGCGACCTCCGGTTCGGCAGGAGGGGCAGCACCCTGTGCCGCAGGTGCCCCGTGCTCCGCTGCCGCGCCGTGCGCCGCCGGCGCTCCGCTCGCAGCACCACCTCCACCACCCGCGCCAATGCCGTCCGCGCCTTGTGCCGCGGGAGCGCCCTCAACGGCAGCGGCACCCAAGCTCGCGCCTCCGCCGCCGGCTCCCCTGCCGACCGAGGGGAAGAAGCTTCCGCCGCCTCCGCCGCCCGCTCCCTTGCCGGTCCAGGGAAATGGCTGAGGAAGCCGTAGAACTCGCGCGCCGCGAGATCGCCTACTGCGAAACCTTGCTCGCCAAGGGCGGCCTCAACGTGCTCAGCGAGACCTTTCGCGACACGGCTGAAATCAAGGCCTGGGACCACTACCCGACCGGCGATGTGTTCGACCCGACGAGCGGCGCGCAGTGGTTCTATCACTGCCACCCGGCTGAAGAGGGGGCGGAAGAACACGGCCATTTCCACTGCTTCTTGCGACCGCAAGGACCGCAAGGGCCGATCCACCATCTCGCGGCCGTCGGGGTTGACGCTCACGGGCGCCTTCTGTGGCTGTTCACGGTGAACCAGTGGGTGGTCGGCGATGACTGGCTCGGCGCGGAAGGCACGATCGCTCTTTTGCCGCGCTTCGACGTGCAGATGCCGCGGCCGTCTTATCTCGTGAACCGTTGGCTGACGGCAACTTTCACCGCCTACGAGCAACAAATAACCGAACTGATCCGCGAGCGCGACCGCGCCTTGATCGCACACCGCCCGCCTGAAGGCGTCGAAGCGCGCCAGGACCGTGCGCTGGAGGTCACTTCGGAGCTCAAGCTCTCAGGTCGATAGGTGTACCCGACCCCTTGCGGCCGACGCGCGGTGGCGGCATTTCAACCGCTCCCGGGCCGCATTAGTTCGGGCAGCCCGGTTCGCCCGGTTGGCAGACTGGTCGCTGCGGTCTGCGACGGTCACTGTCACCACCGCGGTTACGATTGTCGTCGCCGCGGCGGATGACGCGATCGCCATTATCACCCCGACGTTCGAAGTTCTGGCGGTTGCGATCTCCGCGGTTGCGCAGTTCACGGTCGGAGTCCGGCTGCGTGTCGACATTCGGCCTGCGGCTGGGCGCGCGATCGAGACCGGGTAGGCGGTCCGGACGATCGTCAAAGTCCCGGCGTCTTTCAGGGGTGCGGCTAAAATCGGGACTCCGCTCCAATCTCCGGTCGAATTCCGGGCGCGGAGCCGGCCGCGGCTCGAAACCAGGTCTGCGGCCGGGCGGCCGGTAAGGTTCCGCACGGCGATCCGGGCTGCGATAGACGTCTGGTCCGCGGCGCCAGCGGTCGCGGTCGCGATAAAAATCGCGGTCACGGTAGTGGCGATCCCAATAGCTGCCGAAGCTGAAGACAACGACGGGAATACCGAGCGGGCGATAGTATCGAGGCCCGACCGAAATGCGGCGCTGTTGATAAAGTGCTTGGATATACCGTCCATGCACCCAGCCACGACCGTCGTAGAACTCCACGTCGCACCATGGCACGTCGGCAAGACAGCCGTAGATTTCAATGGATTCGCCGGCCGGAATCACGGTGACCGCCGGATATGCTGTGCTTGGGCCCGCGCGCATATTGACGTTCGCCGTCGCGAAGCCTTCTGCCGCCTGAGCGATGGCCGGAGCAAGCACGAGCAGCCCGGTCGTGACAATTTTCAAAAGCGTGGATTTCATGTTTTCAACTCCCTGGAGGCATGCATCGTGCCACCACATCCGGAATTTGATTTACTTCGGGCTTTTTTCCGGTTCCCGGGCATCGTCGGAGCGCCTGCCGGCTTGTGTCAGGCGGCCACCATCCTCTTGTGTTTCAATGGTTTATAGCGCCTTTTGCATGAACCCAGCTTGAACGCTGGGGCCGCGCCCCCCGCAGGAAGCCGATGAGCTTGACGACGGACGCTTCCAGTCTCTTCAGCGCCTGTGCCTGGCAGAAATGGGCTCTGAGTGCGCCGAGCCTGCCAGGGAGCATCCACGGGACGTCGGTAAAATGCGCCTCACACCAAACAATAAGGGCGGGCACGAAACCCAGCCGCAATTGAATGAGGATCATCCAAGCGACGACCGTCCCGCGAGCATTCACATGTCAGTCGCTTGACGAATCATCTACGGACGGTTCTCCCGTCGCGACGGGAACGGCTTCGGCACCTGAAGGGGATGGAAAAACGGGCTTGAGGAGCATTGGGAGGATGCGATGCAAGAGGGCGCCGCCGAGCGGCACGGCATTCCACCCGGAGGTGCGGTTGCCATAGGTTTCCGCCAGGCCACGGGGCTCGTCCAGGAGGGTGAGCAGCAGGTACCTGGGATTGTCCGCCGGTACGATGCCCATGAAGGAGGTCACGTTGAGAACCTTGGAATAGCGGCCCTGGACCACCTTTTCAGCCGTGCCGGTCTTGCCGCCGATTACGTAGCCGGGGACATCGGCCTTCGTGGCTGAGCCGACGGCGGCGTTGAGGCGTAGGAGGTGGCGTATCGCCTCACTGGTGTTCGCAGACAAGAGACTCTCCGCTATGGTCCGTTCGGACACGGGACTGTCCTTTATGAAGGTGGGCCTGATCAGCCTTCCGCCGTTCGCCAGAGCGGCGACGGCCATGCTGGCTTGCAGTGGCGTGACGGCGATCCCGTGGCCGAAGGAAACGGTTGCCGTGGTCACCTCGCTCCAAGAGGATGGCCGCAGCGGTGCGGCGCTCTCCGGCAGCTCGGTCGCAAGCTGAGACAGAACGCCGAAACGTCCGAGAAAAGTCCGCAACGCTTCGGGGCCGAGCGTCATTGCCATTTTCGCCATGACGATGTTCGAGGAGTGAATGAAGGCTTCGGGAACGGTGAGCGGCCTATATTTCCCGCGATAGTCATGGATGCGTTGCCGGCCAAAGCTCAACGGTCTGCTTGCATCCACGACGGATTCGAGATCGAACCGGCCCGACTCCAGCGCCATTGCGGTCGTCAGAGCCTTGAAGGTCGATCCCATCTCGAAAACGCCGGCGGTAACGCGATTTATCCGGTCGGGCTTGAAGGCATCCACGGGATTGTTCGGGTCAAAGGCCGGATAGGAGGCGAGCGCCAGTATTTCGCCATTCGTGACGTCGAGGAGGAGCCCGGCACCCGCAGCAGCTCCGAATTTCGTGACGGCTTTACCGAGTTCCTGCTCCATGGCGTACTGAACGCGCAGATCGATTGAAAGCTCGACCGGCTGGAGATCACGCCCCTTAAGGGCAAGGCCGGCGCCGCGTAGGTCGGCAAGCCAGTTTGCATCGATCCATTTTTCGATGCCGGCGATGCCGAAATTGTCGATGTCCACGGCGCCAAGGATATGGGCAGCCAATGAGCCGTTCGGATAGAGCCGTTGATTTTCTGGCCGAAAACCGACCGCCGCCAGTCCCGAATCGATGACCGCCTGCTGCTTGTCCGGAGGTATCTGCCGTTTGATCCATGTGAAGGCGTCTTTGCTACGGAGGCGGGAGTGGAGTTCGCCCGCGTCGAGTTCCGGGAAGATCGCCGTGAGTTTCTCGACCGCCTCGTCCAGATCGGGAATCGATCGCGGCTCGATGTAGAGTGACGCGATCGGAATGTCGGTCGCGAGCAACTGCCCATTCCTGTCGACGATTGCGGGTCGTCCACCTGGAGCCCTGTCATAGGGGAGGCGGGTTTCGCGGCCTGCCTCTTCCTCCATGCCGAGTTGCGCAAGTCGTATGAACGCGCCGGCGAAAATGGCCGCAAATGCTGCCATAATGCAGACGATGCGTAACCGCCTGCTGCGTGCCCTGCTCCGCGGGGCGAAGGCGTGCTTCCTCATTTCGATCCCTCGACGAGATAAGAGGCAATTGGCTCAATAGAGGCCGTGGGGGGCGGTCAGAAGCTGCTCGCGCAGCGCGGCAGGGAATTCGGCTCCCTCCGCTCCGAACCCGTCTATGACGGGACATTCGGTCAAGCACGGCCCGGTTCCCGGTTTGAATACCTCGACAGCCGAACCGGGATCTCCTGAAGCGGCTCGCTTGCCCGTGCGGCGGTTTACGCTCGCGAAGGTCAAGCCTTGCGGAACGGGAAAGTCCACGGCAGGTCTGCCGCTCATCGCCACCTTCATGAAGTCAATGAAGATCGGGGCCGCAAGTCCGCCGCCCGTTTCGCCATAGCCCATCGGCTTCGGTGCGTCGTAGCCCATGAAGATGCCGGTCACGAGCGTCGGGGTGTAGCCGACGAACCAGACATCCTTCTCGTCGTTGGTGGTCCCGGTCTTGCCGGCGACGGGGGCGCCGAGCTGCGACACTTGGTGCGCCGTTCCACGCTCGACCACGCCGCGCAGCATCGATGTCACCTGATAGGCCGTCATTGGGTCGAGCACCTGCTTGCGGGTGTCGCGAAGCACCGGCTCCTCCTGATGCAGCCACCTTGTGCGTTGCATCGATCGCAGGCGCGATCCGTCGTGACGGAAGATCGTACGCCCGTGACGATCCTGGATGCGGTCGATCATCGAGGGCTGCACGGCGTGTCCGCCATTGGCGAGGACCGCATAGGCCGAAACGAGCCGCGTCAGCGTCGTTTCGCCGGCTCTGAGCGACATCGGCAGATAGGGAGCGAGCTTATCGTAGAGGCCGAAGGCGCGGCCGTATTCGGCAACGAGGTCCATGCCAAGATGTCGGGCGAGGCGCACCGTCATCAGGGTTGCGGCTCATCTCAAGCCCTGTGCGCAGAGTGGAAGGACCGCCGAATTTTCCATCGTAGTTCTTCGGTTTCCACAGACGGCCCGCCCCGTCCGGCATCGAAAAGGGTGCGTCCATGACCAGCGTCGCCGGGGTGTAGCCGGTATCCAATGCGGCCGCGTAAACGAACGGCTTGAAGGCTGAGCCGGGCTGACGAGATGCCTGCGTCGCACGATTGAAGCGTGACTGTGCAAAGGAAAAACCGCCAACGCTCGCCAGCACGCGCCCTGTATTCGGGTCCATCGACACGATCGCGCCCTGAACTTCCGGCATTTGGCGCAGGAGATAACCGTTTCCCACCTTCTCGACATAAATGACGTCCCCTGGCGATAGGACCTTGTCGATGGAGTCGACCTGCCTAATCTTGCCTCCGGCAGCAAGCTTCAATGCCCAACGCATGGTATTTCTGCCGATAAGGCCCGTTTCAGGGCTGGTCGGCGAGTGCTCGGGACCAAGCTTTGCACGGCGCAGTCCGATGCCCACACCTGCATCGGAACAGGAGAGCACCACGGCGAGCTGCCATTCCTTCATATCCGTGAATGTCTCGTGCTTAGCCAACGCCGTCGCCCAGTCTCCGGAAATGTCGATATGCGCGACCGGCCCCCGAAAACCCCGCGCTTGGTCATAGTCGACGAGGCCGGCGCGCAGCGCCATCAGCGCAGCCGCCTGAAGGGTCGGGTCAAGCGTCGTGCGCACGGAAAGCCCGCCATCATAGAGAGCCGCCTCGCCATATTGCCCCGCGACTTCCCGGCGCACTTCCTCAACGAAATAGTTTGCCTCTGCCATGTCGGGGTTTTTGGCCTGAGGCTTAACCCCGAGAGGTCTCGCCATCATGTTGCTTGCCTGCGCGGCGCTAACGAAGCCGTTGCGTTGCATCTGGCCAATCACCCAGTTGCGCCGGCTGACCGCGCGTTCGGGATGCCGGTGCGGGTTGTAGTTGTTGGGTCCCTTCGGCAGGGCAGCGAGATACGCTGCCTCGGCAACGGTCAGCTCGCTGACGGACTTGTCGAAATAGGTCAGCGCACCGGCGGCGATGCCGTAGGCCCCGAGCCCCAGGTAGATGTCGTTCAGATAGAGCTCGAGGATTCTGTCTTTGCTGAGCGAGTGCTCGATGCGGATGGAAAGCACCGCCTCCTTGATCTTGCGTCGAAGGGTTCGATCCGAAGAAAGCAGAAAGTTCTTGGCAAGTTGTTGGGTGATTGTCGAGGCGCCGATCAACCGTTGGCCGGAACCCAGGTTCACGGCATTGGACCAGGCAGCCTTGAAGACACTCAGGACATCAATTCCGGAATGGGAGTAGAAGCTCTTGTCTTCCGCCGAGAGAAAGGCTGCCTTCACGCGCTCGGGGATCGCGGCGATGGGCAGATATAGACGCCTTTCCCTGGCGTATTCGGCAATGGGCGTTCCGTCATACGCGTAAAACCGCGTCATGAGCGCCGGCTCCCATTCTGCAAGCTTGCGGTGATCCGGCAGGTCGTTCGCGACTTCCCACAGATAAACGACACCGATGCCGAAGATACCCAGCAATGCAGCCGAGGTGATGCCGAAGATATAACCGATGAGCTTCATGCTGATACCAATGGTTCAGACCAGACAAAAACTTGACACAGGAATAGGCGCCGTCCGTCGCAGATGCCGCGAAGGTCGTGATTGAATGCATAGAGCGGGGTGAAGAAAGTGTGCGGTTTTCTGCTCGAAGCCCGATCTAACCTATTGGAATCGATCACGTTCATGGTTTTAGGTCGACCCAGCCTAAGATCATCGTGATCTTGTGTTGCTTTGAACTGCGGAGAGAATGGCAGAAGCGATAGCACTCGACAAACGAGCAATCTTGCGGCTAGGCATGAATCAGATTTGGCCTTAACCGAAACTGATTCCATGGAACTCCCAAAACTGCCCCTCAATGCATTGCGTGCCTTCGAGGCATCGGCGCGGCACTGCAGCTTCACCCGTGCGGGCCTGGAGCTACGGGTTTCGCAGACTGCAATCAGCCATCAAGTGAAGTCGCTCGAGGATCTGCTTGGCGTCAAGTTGTTCCGCCGGCTGCCCAGGGGCCTTGCCCTCACCGATGAGGGGTCGGCGCTTGCCCCGGTAATGAGCGATGTATTCAAGCGCATGTGCGCGACCCTAAGCCGTTTCGAGGAAGGAAATTTCCACGAAGTCGTGACCGTTGGCGTCGTCGGCACCTTTGCAATTGGGTGGCTCATGGAGCGGTTGCCGGATTTTCATGATGCACATCCGAGCCTGGACCTGCGCATCCTGAGCAATAACAACCGCGTCGATCTGGCCGGCGACGGTCTCGACTTCGCGATCCGGTTCGGCGACGGGTCATGGCATGGCACGGACGCAATGCACCTGTCGGCCGCACCGCTATCGCCAGTCTGCTCGCCTCAGATTGCCGCTCGGCTGAAGGAACCGGTCGACCTCGCTCGAATCGAGCTGTTACGTTCGTACCGATCTGATGAGTGGGCGCAATGGTTCCGGGCAGCGGGAGCCCAGCCTCCAATCCTGCGCGGCATGGTTTTCGATACCTCGCTGGCGCTGGCAGAGGCGGCCGCCCGGGGCTCAGGTGCAGCCCTTCTGCCGATAACCATGTTCGGGCATTATCTCGAGAGCGGGCGTCTGGTGCAGCCTTTCGACATCACGGTTGCAGCGGGTGACTACTGGCTGACATGGCTGAAGTCACGCCAGTTCACCAGGGGTATGATCGCGTTCAAGACGTGGCTGAAGCAACAGTTGCCTGACCGTTCCGGCGTGCTATAGGCGGCAGCGTGGCGGCGAGGTAGGCACGCCTGCTCTCGCGATCTCTGCCTTCAAGCTGGTCGCCGCGCCCTCATATTAAAGGGCGAGCTCGCTGTCCTTGATGTCGCTGATCGGTGCGAGCATCGAAAGTTCGAACGGGCGCAACGCGCTGCGGGCGGCCGTGAGGTGCGGCCAATCGGGATTGACGAGCGCGCCGCGGCCCAGCGCGATCATGTCCGCTCCTGATTCCATCACCTGTTCAGCGCGCGCAAGATCGTGCAGGCTGCCATTGGCGATGAGGAAGAGACGCGGCGCATGGCGGCGGGCAAGCGACACGAGAGAAATTTCGCCCCCTTCGAAGGCCGGTCGCCATGCTTCGAACTCCGTCACATGAGCGAAATCAGCCGGGCTCTCGGCCAGTGCCTCGAATACTCTCGCCGCGCCCTGTTCCCGCTCTGCCCATTTGTGCCGGAAGTCGTTGACCTTCCCCTGAGAGAGACGCAGTCCGAGCGGCACCGATGGGCCGATCGCCGCGCGCACGGCCTTGAGCACTTCGAGCGACAGGCCGAAGCGAGCGACGATGTCGCCACCCCAACGGTCCTGGCGATGGTTGGTGTAGTCTGTGAAGAACTGATCTAGGAGATAGCCGTTGGCGCCGTGGATCTCGATGCCGTCGAATCCGGCGACCTCGATCGCCAGGCGCGCCGCACCGGCGAAGCCCTCAATCGCCGCGGCGATCTCTGCTTCGCTGATCTCGCGCGGCATGGCATAGGGACCGTCGCCGCGGTAGCCGGTCATCTGACTGCCCTTCGGGCGGATCGCCGAGGGACCGATTGTGTCGGAACGATAAGGATTGCCCTGCGACAGCGCGCCGCCATGCATGAGTTGTGCGAAGATGCTGCCGCCGGCCGCATGGACCGCATCGACGGCGCGGCGCCAGGCATCCGCCTGTTCCCGGTCGGTCAGGCCAGGCTGACCCGAATAGGTCTGCGCATAGGCCTTGTCGGTGTAGATGCCTTCGCTCGTCACCAGGCTGAAGCCGCCGCGTGCGAAGCGCTGATAGTAGCGCACCATGCGTTCGCCCGGCACACCAGCGCACGAGGCGCTGATGCGTGTCATCGGCGCGACCGACAGGCGGTTGGCGAAATCGAGACCTTTGAGGCTGGTACCGGTGAAGACCGGTGAGGGGATGATCGCCGGTGCGTTCATGTCAGTGGCTCCCGTCGAGCGCAATCGCCTCGATCTCGATCATTGCTTTTGGCGAATAGAGCGAGGAAACCTCGATGATGCTGTCTGCGGGATAGGGCGCGGAGAACCACTTGCGGCGCAGCTCTACGATCTTTGTGAAGTTTTCCATGGAGCGCAGGAAGATCGTGACCTTGACGACTTTGTCGAGCCCAGAACCGGCGGCCTTCAGGGCGCGATCGAGATTGCCGAAAGCCTGCTCGGCCTGGCGATCGAAGTCGCCTTCGCCGACGATCTCGCCATTGTCACCGATCGCCGCCTGACCCGAAACGAAGACGAAGCCGTTAGCCTTGATTGCCTGCGAGAGCAGGAACGGCGCACAAGGATCTGGCTTCGTGACGACCTGTTCGAGAAACATGGGTGTCCTTTCATGCTTGAGTCATTCTCAGCTCGGCACTGTCGCCTTGCTTGTCGAGGGCAATATGTTGGTCCCTTCGTGCATTGACAAAGGAACATTTCTCAGTCGATAGATGAGATGTACTCATGCGTGGGGAAGTGATGAGAAAGCTGCCGCCACTTGGCGCATTGCGCGTCTTCGAGGCTGCTGCCCGCCGGCTGAGCTTCAAGGACGCTGCCGAGGAACTCAACGTTTCCGCGACCGCCGTCAGCCACCAGATCCGCCAGCTGGAGGAGATGCTGAACGTCAAGCTCTTCGAGCGCGCAACGCGGCAGGTGCATCTGACCGCCGCGGGAAAGACGCTGTTTCCAGTGCTGCGCGAGGGCTTGGATCGCTTCGAACAGGCGATCGCAGACGTGCACCGCCAGCAGGCAGGCCAGGTGGCGCGGCTCACTTCCACCGTCGCGTTCGTAGCGAAGCGGCTGGCGCCGCTCGCGGGTTCGTTTCGCGAGATGTATCCCGATTGGACGTTGCGACTCGACGCCTCCAACCGGGCCGTCGATCTGGAGGCAGATGCGGACGCCGCCATCCGTTTCGGTGGTGGGAACTATCCGGGCCTCGTCACGGAGCCGCTTTTTGCGGATCGCTTTGCGCCGGTCTGCGCGCCGAGCCTCGCTCAGACCAGCGCTGCTGATCTCCGGCTTGCGACGCTCATCCATTTCGATTGGGGTCCGGCACGGCGTGACGATCCGCGCGCACCTGTGTGGCGGCAATGGCTGGCACGGGCCGGCGTCGAGGACATTGACTCGAGTGCGGGTATTTCCTTCACCGACGAGATCCATGCGGTCCAGGCCGTGGTGGCCGGGCAAGGGATCGGGCTGCTGAGCCTTACGCTGGTGGCGGAGGAGCTTGCCTCCGGCATCCTCGTCCAACCATTCGAGTTATCGCTTGAAGGCGACCGCTACGATCTCGTCTACAGCCCGCGCATGGCGGACCGGCCTGCGACGCGCGTGCTGCGCGACTGGGTGATGGCGCAGTTCGGCGGCACGGTCCATCAACTCGGCCCACGGCCAGCTTCGCAGCCTCGCGCTTAGAGTAGAGCGTTGAAGCTACGCCCATCCGCACGGAAAACCGTTTCGCCCTTTCCTGGAAGTGCTCTAACGGACCTCAGGCATCGTGACCGGCATGCCAGCCGACAGCGCCTGCAATCGTAGTTCGCTGCCAGTCAGATCAGCAACCGTGCCGCTCGTCCTTGCTTGCGTTCCGCATTGTTGTAATAGGTCGCCGCCTGCATCACTGACTTATGCAGTGACTGCTGCATCGCTTCACGCCGCGGTTTGCCGCCCCGGTCAGATAGCCGGATCTTAGGCCATGAGCCGGCCGGGTCGCCAAGTACAGGATCGTCGTCAACGAGGTCATCTACACGCAATCCTGCAACTTCGGACCGAGGCCGCCCGCCAGAAGCAAACGCGGTCAAAAACAGCGCGCGATGACGCACGTCAACCAGCCGATCGCTGGCACAGGCTTCGAGAAGTTTTGCGAGTACGTCGCCGGTGACTGCCTTCCGGCTCTTGCGCTGCCGTGGCCGAGCGCTGGCGAGGACGGCAAGCCGCAGGGCGGATTCCAGCGACGGCGCGCCGAAAGCGCCGGTCAGGCCGCGCCAGCGGGTGAGGATCGACCAGGTGGTCAGCCGGCGGCGCACCGTCCCCGGTGCGTGCGGGCGCAGGGCACGCAATCCGGCCGCGGACCTCCGCCGGCATGCCGTGGGTAAGGTCCTCCTTGCGCTTAACCGGATGCCACAGGTGATGGGCAACGAATTCCGGGGGCAGCGATTCCGGCGCAGGCCCGGGGAGGGCGCTCCCGTTGCGAGCCGGCACCAGGCCTGGATAGCCGAGCTCCGTGAGCGTATTTTCGCCCATGCCCTCACTGGCGAGGTGCTTGAGGGTCGCCAGGTCGTCGTCGGTCAGCAGCGCGGCGAGCTGGTCGCGCCGGTCGAACGGCAGTATGGCGTCGAGCGCCGCGCCGCGGCTGGCAATGGCTGTCGATGGCACGATCATCGCGGCAGCCCGTCTTCGTCATAGAGATCATCGTGCGCCGACGTCATATCATGTTCCCGGCCCGGCTTTCCTTCCGCAGCGCGCAAATGGCGTCAGTCTTGCCAGATGCCTCACGTGCGACTATATTTCGCCTCAAGTGAGCGGAGATCAACAAATGTTAGCTTTTGAGAATGTTGCCGATGTCTTGGGTTTGCCGGCGAAGGAAGCGGCGGCCCGCTCTCCGCTCGGACTGATTACGCGCATAGAGGGAGGGTTGCCCGTCGCGGCATTGGAGCGCGTGGTCCACCTTCTGGCTCCCAATGACAGCCAGTTCAAGTATCGCTTGGTGCCGAAGGCGACCTATGAACGCCGAAAGGCGACGCTTCGGCTCTCACCGGACGAGGGGATGCGCGTCGCGCGTGTCGCCCGTGTCTGGAATCTGGCGCTGGATGTTTGGCAAAGCGAGGAGGAGGCCCGTGATTTCCTGTTTCGGCCTCACCCCATGCTTGAGGACAAACGTCCGATTGATGTGGTCATTCAGAGTGAGATCGGCGGCGAACTCGTCCTGGAAACCCTCGCAAACCTGAAGTACGGCAGTGCTGCGTGAGCGCCCAGATTCTTGATCGGACGCTGTCGGCGTTTCGAATAGGCGACCCGAAAGGGACCTATCCCATATTCGACGCAACCGGCTCAACCATAGCCCCGGGGCGCTGGAACACGCCGGCAAGTCCGATCATCTACAGCAGCGAGCACTATTCAACGGCGGTGCTCGAAAAGCTGGTGCATGGCAGCGGCCGATTGCCGCCAAACCAGCACTACGTTGAAATCACAATACCGCGCGGCTTTACCTATGAGGTCTTTTCGCCGCCGGACATCCCAGGCTGGGATATGATGCCGCCAACAGTGAGCAGGGGATTTGGCGAGCAATGGTGTCTCGAAAGGAGGAGCGCAATCTTGCTGGTCCCCAGTGTTGTCGCCCGGCTCGACCAGATTATTTTGATAAATCCAGCTCATCATGAGTTCCCTGAAATACAGGTCAGCCTGCATCAGCCGGTTTACTGGGATCGGCGCCTCTTCGGATCGTAACTGTGCGGGTCACCGCGCCTGCTCGGCTCAGATGATCATACTGGCCGCTCTGCCCTGGTTACGGTCGGCGTCATCGTCTTTGTTCGCCACCTGCGTGGCAGGCTTTGCTTTTATCGTTTCCGCAGGAGGTCTAGCGCGATTTTGCCACTCTCATTGATCAATTTCCCAATGAGGAATTCCAAGGAGGAGGGATCGTGGAAGTCAGCGCCAGTGACAGTGAGCTCGTCGCGGTGATGAGACAGTATTTGTCGCCAAAGCCGAGCTGGAGAGCTTGAAAGCACAACTGGAGGCGGCACGACAGAGCCGGCGAGGCGATCGCGTACTCCACGCTTCTCGTTAGAACGCTGAGCACGCCGCCGACCTGCAGCGCTCGCATCGCCTCAAGAGAGAGAGGGCGTCGCTGATGCAGCGTGCTGAAGTCTGGGGCAGGGCAGCATCGGGTGCTGACGAGCACGATAGATGGACGCGGAAGCGGAGTCGGAAGAATTGCGGTCGTTTGAGAAGCGGACCGATGCTCTCTTCCGTACTTAGTCACGCTTAGACGATCAGCCGGGCCGCTCGTCCATTCTTCGCTCCGCGTTGTTGTAGTAGCTCGCCACTTGGGTCACCGATTTGTGCAGTGACTGCTGCCTCGCTTCGGGCAGGGAAACACCGCGGTTTGCCGCCTCCGTCAGATAACCGGATCTCAGGCCTTGTCCCGAAAACAGCGCCGGATCGAGGCCGCCTGTTTGCAGCGGGCTTTCAGGACCAGGTTGCGCTCTGCCGGATCATCTCGTCAAATTGACAAATGTGCTACTGAGTAGCAAATTAGGCTCAAAGGAGTTAAACCGATGAGTGTCAAATCGTCGATTTCGCTGACCGACCAGCAGGATGCCGCTGCGCGACTTGCCCGACCTCGAATGGTTGGAGGAAGCGGTACTGCTCAGCTCGGCCGGCCGGCGCTCGTAGAGGAGGAGTTCGCGGAGGCAGGTTCGGATGGTGACGACCAGGGCTAGCCCAAGCTCATCTGGTTGCGGCGAACCGGCCAAGTGCACTCCGCTTCCCGCAGAGGGCGGCTACTCGATCATATAGCCCAGCGCCCGATCACCCGCGCGTCGCTTCGCAGCCATGCGGGCCAGAACCGGAATGGTGTTGCGACATAATCAACGACCACGACGCTGCGATTTGCGGGTCATGGCCGAGCTGCTTTTGCACATTTCTCTCCGCCTTTGGCATGGAGACGGTTTGCCCGTTCGCTGGTGGAGAGCGGCCGGTATTCCAGCATGAGTTCCGTTCTTCAGCAGGGCCTAGAACTGCTTCGCCAAAAGACGGAAACTGAGACCGTCGAAACGGCAGCGCTTGGCGAATTGGTCCAGCGGCGATTGAACGGACCAATGATTTCTGCGACGGAAATGGAAAGCCGCGTCGCGGCAATGATTGAGCGGAAGCGACGGGTTGTTCGTGTGGACTCTTGAATATTCTGAGGATGCCGAACGCGATTTCGAGTTGATCTTCGATCATCTGTTTGACGCCTATGTCGAACTCGGGGACTCGCCTGACGAGGCTGTGGAGCGCACAGCTGAACGGATCCGCAAATTGCGTGTCGAAATCGATCGTCTAGTCGATACGCCCTATATCGGGACTCTGCGGCCTGATATTCATTCCGGAATCCGGTTTCGTCGGCGGGACAAGGCGGCTATTTGGTTTCTACGGGCAGAACATAGCCGCACAATCATTGTCGCGGCAATTTTCTACGGCGCGCAGGACCACATCAGAAATATGCTCGCACGTATGCTTGCGGGATAAGGTCCCTACAGCCCCGAGGCCGTCGTCAGATTGACCCTAAATCGGTCGCGTCGGCCGATCGGCATCGTCAAGAACAACATGTCGAGCCGGGCATCATCGAAGCCTTCGCCGATATAGCGGCCCGTCGCAAGGATCAGGCGCTCAGCGTCGTCAGGGACATTCAAGCCGCACTGGCTTGCTTGCGGTCTTTTGCGGACATGCCGCCGCGCAGCACTACGAGATTTCTCACCAACTTTGATGCCTGGCCCGGGCGACCATTCCATTTTCGTTCGCCTACCCGCCTATAGCGGCATCGAGTCTAACGGCGAGTGAACCACACAAATTGAGGAAGACCCCAATCAAATGCCAAACGACACCCGGATGCCCGCCCGGTGTCGGGGCACCTCAAGCGTCCGTTGTTAGACCAGACGATACCTTGTAGGTTGGAACGACACCCTGGAGATTGGAACGTGGCGCTCAAGCGGATGGACAACGTCGGAATCGTCGTGGAAGACCTCGAAGGAACGATTGAGTTCTTTCGCGAACTCGGCCTCGAGCTCGAAGGAAAGGCCACGATCGGAGGAGAATGGGCCGGACGTGTCACTGGGCTGGGCGATCAGCATGTCGAGATTGCGATGATGCGCACGCCTGATGGACACAGCCGGCTTGAGCTCTCACGCTTCCTCACGCCACCTATCGTCGCAGATCACCGGAACGCCCCGGTCAATTCCCTGGGCTACCTGCGCGTCATGTTCACCGTAGACGACATCAGCGAGACGCTGGAGAGGCTCCGCACCCGCGGCGCGCAGTTCGTAGGCGAAGTCGTCGACTATGAAGACGTATATCGGCTTTGCTACATCCGTGGCCCCGGAGGACTTCTCATCGGACTCGCCCAGGAACTCGGCTGAGCGCGATGTTAAGACAAATAGCGAAGGGTGACCCAATGTCAGCGAGCGCGTCCGGGACCCAGTTTACTCAACTTTGGTCCGCGATGGTCGCTCTGAGTGGCCGACGTGGCTGCACGGGATGAAGGTTCGTAGTGGCAGCTGGACAGGAGCAGGATCATGAAGGACGAGCGTCTCTCGGTACAGAAGTCTCGTCATGATGGTTTCGGCGAACCTGCGGGTTCATCTGGCGAGCAACTTTCAGCGCGGCTTCGCATTTATCCTGGAAGGCCTTTAAGACCTCATCGAGGTATTCCAAGCCGTGAGTTTTCATGACGCAAGCGATGTCGAACATGTCGCGGGGCTGCATCGCGGCGCCGCGGTGTAAACCTTCTTTGCCATGATCTCGCCGGGGGTCTCGAGCAGAACCTGTCGGCCGCGCACCTCCGCTCTCACGGCCGGGTTGCCGGCAGGCTGCGGGCACAAGTCGATCTCGCCAACATTCTCGAAAACAATCTTCAATGTCCGCGATCCATCGGACTCATAGCCGTCAGGGTTGATGTCGAGAGCGTATCCCTGTGTCTTCGGATTCAGATATGGCAGAAGCTGCGGATCATCTAGGAAAATGTCGACGTCGAAACTCTCATGGTGATGGATCTGGAGCATCAGGGCCGTACCGCCCCCAAAAGTCCAACCGCCGATCATAGTAAGTTCGGAGTTTGCTTGTTCGATGATGCGGCAAGCCTGTTCAAACAGGTCGCTCCATCTGCTGACCGGGTTTTCGACCAACTACGCCGCCCGCGCCAAAGGGAGGGGGTATCCGGCAAGTACGGAGAACTTCCGTCCCAGATCGGAGGCGGCCGTCGGATCAACGTGCATTTCGTCCAGGAACGAGATCTGAAGACTCTCGTCGGCCTCGGAAAAGAAGGAAAATGCTGAACGATCGAAAGAGACTGCGCCGGCAGGATCGGAAATCTTCGACGCCAGCTGCTCAGCCGAAAGGGTTGTCCCATAAGCGGCGTTGACAGTGGACAGAACCTTTACTGCAACGATCGACATCTTCCTGAAACATAGAACACCTGGAATTCTACACATACCGCGGCGATGTCTGCGAAACAAGGATCGCAGGCGAAGAGGTAGACTCCGGCGAACTTGAGTTCTGCCGGGGCCGCACGCGACGGCCGCAGGCTTTCCGGATGGTTTTTGTTTCGGCGTTCTGTTTAGGAGGAAGGCTGGCGGATCGTTAGGTCAGTCCGGCCGCAACGGCTCTGAAGCTTCCTTCCCGGCCGAAAAAGATCGCCGGAAATGTCGATGGCGACGACATGTCATGAGAACGTGTCGATGGGATCACAATTTATCGACATGTCGCGTCGTCAGCAATGCCGGTGGGCGCAAATTTCCGCCTGCCGACGGCTTCAAAGCACGCTGACGTGGCTCGGATGCCTCGCCACGCAGCATCCCTTCGACTGGTAAGCGGTGCGCCCGCTCCGACCCGCTCGGTCCGACCGACAGCTCTCCTCCTCGCAGGCCTGTCAGTCACTATGCAGCCCGGTGGATCTTTTCCCGCGCCAGGCTTTTGTCTTTTTCGCAGGAACTCTATCGCGATTTTGCCATCCTCATCGGTCAATTCCTCAAAGAGGAATTCCAAGTAGGAGGGATCGTGGAAATCAGCGCCAGTGACCGCGACCTGATCGCGGTGATGAGACGGTATTTTGCGGCTCATGCCGAGCTGGAGAGCTTGAAAGCACAATTGGAGGCGGCACGACAGGCGGCCGGCGAGGCGATCGGCGTGTTCTACGATCCCCGCCAGAACGCCGAGCACGCCGCCGACCTGCAACGCTCGCATAGCTTGAGGGAAGAGATGGCGTCGCTGATGCAGCGTGCTGAGGCCTGGGGCAGGGCAGCATCGGGTGCTGACGAGCACGATAGATCGGCGGCGGAAGCGGAGCCGGAAGAATGAGGGTCGTTTGAGAACCGAGCCGATGCTCTCTTCGGGGCGTAGTTACGCCTAGACGATCAGCCGGGCCGCTCGTCCATTCTTTCGCTCCGCATTGTTGTAATAGCTGGCCGCCTGGGTCACCGACTTGTGCAGCGACTGCTGCATCGCCTCTGGAAGAGGGATGCCGCGGTTGGCAGCCTCGGTCAGATAGCCGGACCTCAGCCCATGGGCCGAAAACAGCGCCGGATCAAGGCCGGCCTGTTCACAGCGTGCTTTCAGGACCAGATTGACAGACTGCGGCGTCAGCGCCCGTCGGTCGATGTTGCCCCACTGATCGATGCGCCGGAACACCGGGCCGTCCTTGATTTGCGCGTCGGACAGCCATCGCTTCAACACGGTCACCGGCCGGCCGATCAACAGCACATGTTCGTTCTCATCGGCGGTCGTCGTCTTGGTGCGGCCGAGGCGGATCGACAGGCAGGGCAGGGGAGGGGAGTTTTCGTCGGCGGGATTGGCGCGCACCGGCTCCTCGTCGGCGAGATCCTCGACGCGCAGCGCCGCCACTTCCGAACGGCGCCGGCCGCCGGAAGCGAAGGCGGCTAAAAGCAGTGCCCGGTCGCGTGCATCCACAAGTCTATCACCGGCGCAGGCCTCAAGCAGTTTCGTCAGGATATCGAGGGTTACCGCCTTCTTGCTCTTGCGCTGGCGCGGGCGGTTGCTCGCCTTGACCGCCAGCCTCACTGCGCTCTTCAGCGACGGTGCACCGAAGGCGCCGGTGAAACCGCGCCAACGGGTGAGGATCGACCAGGAGGTCAGCCGCCGCCGCACCGTGCCCGGCGCGTGTGGCCCGTCGGCCCTGAGCAGGCGCTCGGCGCGCAATCCGACCTCGACATCCGCTGGCATGCCATGGCTCGGATCCTCGGCGCGCTTGACCGGATCCCAGAGGTGATGGGCGACGAACTTCAGCAGCAGTGCTTCCGGCGCCGGCCAGGGGAGGGGGTCACCGGTGGCGAGGCGGCACCAGGCCTCGAGGTAACCGAGGTCGGAGGCCAGCGCGCGTAGCGTATTCTCGCCCATGCCCTCCTGCGCCAGGTGTTTGAGTGTGGCGACGTCGTCGTCAGTCAGCAGCGCGGCGAGCTGGTCGCGGCGGTCGAAGGGCAGGATGGCGTCGAGCGCGTCGAGTTCTTCGGCGCGGCTGGCAATGGGTGTCGATGGCACGATCGTCATCGCGGCAGCCTGTCTTCGTCATAGAGATCATCGTGCGCCGACGTCGTATCATGGTCCCGCCTCGGCTTTCCTTCCGCAGCGAGCATCCAAACCGCGTCGACCGAAGAGACTTTTCCATCCTCAACCAGTTTGCTGCCCGGGCGGTGGGCCGTGTCAGGAAGAGTCCCTGCGATTTCGTCTGAGGGGGAATCATCCCCTCCCGAAAAGAAGCTGAGCTCAGCTATAGGCCATCCGGCCCGGCACACATAGACTTCGTCCTGCCGGCACGCCAAATCGATCAGCTCTTCCAGCCGTTCTGTCGCTTCCTCGACGTCTATGAATATCTTCATCGGCATCGCTACCAAACCCGTTCATGCAGCACCGCATCGAAGGCGCCGTCGACTGAAACAAGGGCGCAATGTTCGAGCCGCGCCTGTGCGGCGAGTATGCGGTCCCACGGATCGCGGTGATCCCATTCGAAAGCGGCCGCCAGTTCGGCATGCAAATCGGTGATGGCAAGGGTCTGCAAACCGCTAGCCGAGACTGCGGCACGCAACTCCTGTGGTTTGAGATCAAGCTTTTTCAGGCGCATCTTGTTGTCCAGCTCGTAGAAGGAGACAGCGCTGACAAGGATGGTGTTTGCCTTGTCCTCGATCAGCGATCGTGCCGTTAAGGAAAGGCGGTCACTGCCGATTGTCCACCAATAGACCGCGTGGCTGTCGAGCAGCACCTTCATTTGGAGGTCTCGCGGCCGTCGCGTCCGCCCCGCCAGATGCCGACATCGTCATTCCAGTCGCCGGCGTCGATTGCAGCCTGCTCAGCGTCGACCTCGTCGAACAGGTCATCAGGCAGACCGCGCTGGCGAAGGAGGCCGAAGGGGCGTTTTCCGCCATCGGCCGGCCCGATGCGTGCATAGACTTCGTTGCCGCGCATGATCGTGATTTCCTCGCCCTGGTTGGCGCGTTCGAGCACCTCGGCGAAATGCTTGCGAGCTTCGCTGATCTTGTACGTGGTCTGGGGCATCAGGGCCTCCGTCGTTCGGCGCGTATGGCCACCATATCATTGGTTTGAGAAGCGTACAACCACGATGTACATCGCACTATCGATACTGGAAACCTATCGATAATGAGAAGCAGAGGAAATGGCCGTCCGGCTGACGGAAGCAAAACTGATGTTTGTTTCCGTTTGGAGGATTTTCAACGACGATTCATATGGTTAATCGTTTATGAAATCTGTGTATGGGAAGCCTTGGAGGCATGGGTTCAGCGGCGGGCATGAGGTGCTGCCCGACTAAGCGCGCGCACCTTCGTCTGCCGCTGTACATTGTAGAAACCGGATGCGAGGTTGGGCGCTTCGGAAACGAGCGGGGATAAGGGGACATCATGCGCGTATTCGGCATTGATTTCACCAGTGCGCCGCGGCGACGCAAGCCGATCACCTGCGTTGACTGTGAACTTGAGGATGACCTGTTGATCGTCCGGAGCCTGATTGAGTGGGCAGACTTTGAGGGGTTTGAGGGCGCTCTGCAGGAACCAGGTCCCTGGATTGCCGGCATCGACTTCCCGTTCGGGCAAGCAAGCCGATTCATCGAAACCATCGGTTGGCCGAAGCGTTGGGCCGACTATGTCGCATACGCACACGGTCTTGGACGGCTAATTTCCGGGCGGCGCTCGATGGGTATCGTACAACGCGACTGAAGGGTGACAAGGAGCATCGTCGCCGCACCGACATTGCCGCCGGCTCGATCAGTCCGCAGAAGCTGTTCGGAGTGCCGGTCGGCCTGATGTTCTATGAAGGCGCGGCCCGAGTCTTGCGGTCGGGTGCAACAGTGCCCTCTCTGTTGACGGGTGATCCGCATCGTATTGTCGTTGAAGCCTACCCGGGTGTCTTGGCGCGCCAGATTATTGGTCGACGAAGCTATAAGCAGGACACGCGCAGCAAGCAGACGGCGGCGCACGCTCAAGCCCGTCGCGACATCCTTGTCGCCTCGCGCAACGGAATCCTGTCATCAACCCACGGCATCTTCGTGGAAGCGCCGGACAGCCTCTGTGAGGATCCAGGCGCCGACAGGCTGGACGCCCTGTTGTGCGCGGTGCAGGCCGCTTGGTCCTGGCGGCGTCGTTTTGACGGTTTTGGCGCGCCCGCCGATGGCGATCCCAACGAGGGCTGGATCGCCGATCCGACGCTGTCGGGCTATACGGCTCCCTCACACTCGATTGAGGGCACCCTCGACGTGACGGCGCAGGCGGCGCGGCGGATTGTTGGCGAACTCGGCCTGTGGGAGATGTCGGGGAGGGGAGGTTTCGGGTATAGGGCGTGATATGACCGCACCACCACGTTCGGGGCGTGTGGGTTGCGTGTTCGAATCGCGCCACTCCGACCATCCGATAAGCCTTGCCCGAAACGCTTTTTCGCTTCCCTTATGATTTTTTGAGGCCTCTTAGGGTCTCGCCGACAGAAGTCTTTTTGATCTGTCGGCATGCTGGTTTTTCAGAGTCCCTGGAATCGGTTAGCGATAAATCCACGGACTTAGAGTGGAGGCTGAGGTGAAAGTTATTTTTGCAGTCCTGATGACAGCGCTGACGACGTCAGTTGCGCATGCTGATGACGTTTCCATCCTCAAGAAAAAGGCTCGGGCCAAGGGCGGGCAGAGCGGCTACGTTATCAACTACAAGCACGACGGAAAAGTGGGCCAGAACGCCAAGGTTTATTGTGTCAGCGGCGGCAAGCCAATCTATCTGGTTGAGGGACTGGATAGGGGAGACGGAAAGAAGCTCGACATAATGGTAGATGGCGATAACGGCGGCCTCGCGACTGATCTTGCTCCCGGGTATATGCGCTGGGCGATAGACGTTTGGAGACTGACCTGCAGATAATTGTTCCGGCGGCCAGAATCGAACTGGCGCACGATCGAGTGACTAAGTCGATCCCTTGCAGCACCTCTGACCAGTCTCGTCAGTGGCCGCTATGTCCAGGCCGGTCAGGCCTGCGCACTACCAGACTGAGCTACGATTCGCAGGAATATGGTTTGCTATCGGCGCGAATAGATCAAGCGTCGCGCCTATTCGGAGGACCGGAATTCAGGACGGCGTCCAAGGCTCCCTCGATATGCGCATCGGTCAGACTGATGACGGCATACCAGTCCGTTCTGTCGGATGGCTGAAAGGTCGGGAGGAATAGCTCTGGCCAGCTGACGAGCAGCAGGTCTCCCCATTTCCGATTGTTGTGCTTCAGAGCGTTTGCGAGATGCCGCAGACGCTCCAGGTGTGGGGCGATGGCGATGCCATTCAACGCGGCATGCTTAACGATGGTCTCGTGATTGCCGTGTGGAACGCCACAGTAGGATCGGAGGCAGCGTTCCCAGTAATGATAGATCGCGAGGGCAAAAGATTTCCGGAACTCGTCGAACGCTATTTCGGCCTCTTCCAAATCCATATCCAGGAGCTTCTCGCGATCCCACAGGACATAGCCGTCATCGTCGCGTTCGCCGATCCATTCACCGCCAGCTGCCAGGGAGTGGCGATAGGCAGCCAGTTCGTTGCGCAAGCTGTCGGCCTTTACATGGATGCCGTTCAGAGCCGAATAGTACGTCTCCTTGAGAGACTGAACCCCCCGCTCGAATCGATAGCCTGACAGGCTGAATGGAAGTGGGGCCACGTTAGTCGCCGCAGATTTCACTAAGCGTACGGAGGACCGCCGATACCGCTGGTTCAGAAAGGTGTTTAGGATTGCGGGACATATAAGAGATCACCGCATCGAGCAGGGTGTCTGGTGTGATCTGACCGTTGTTGATGCATACCGCCTGTCTGGATTTGCGAGCACGAACATTGGGATTGTCGTCGTATGTACTCAGCCAGAATTCGATCTGGCCCTGCACGTATCCCATTGCGAAGTGCCGGTTTTCTTGCTGGAGCTGCGCACCGGAGAGCGCAAATGCTGGCGACGCCAGAGCGGCCGTAACCGCAGCCGTGTACACAAGTGTTTTCATGGTTCCCCCAATCACGTTGACTGTAGCGTGCCGCTATGCAAACTCAACCCACCCACGAATTTTGCAGGGCTCGCAATGCATCCGCGTCATTTCGTTTTGCCAGCGCTTACTCTCCTGGCCGCATGCAACCCAGCCGATGGCGGGACCAGGAATGTCGACTATTTTGTTATCGGCGACTTCGATACGCGCAAAGGTGTCGAGGCAAATATCGATTTGCTCAAGGACGCGAAGAAGACAGAAATTTTTGGTGGCGCTTACGTCGTCGAGGGTCTCGACAGAAACACCGGGAAGCACGTCGAAATAGAGGTGTTTCGCGACGAGATTTATGTGCTCACCTATTCCTTGGCAATGAACACCTACTTGCATGCTGGCGAAGACCTTCGGGCAGTCGAGGCGAAGTACGGCTTCGACTTGCTACCAGGCAGGGATGTGACCGATTTCTCGCCAACCGCTGGCGGTTTTGTCATTAACTATGCCTGCGACGGCAAGAAGTCAGACCTGTGCTCGATGACGCTTTACTCAATGAACGATGCCAAGACTCCGATCACGAACATCACGTGGACCAATCGGCCGCTGTGGGATCGAGTCCAAGCGGATCGCCTTAAAGAGACACAGGCAAAGCTTCCATAGCGCTATCTCTGTAAACTACCGAAAAAGATATCGAGGGCGCTGGATACCTGATGAAAATTCCCTGTCATGTTCGTATGCGCCACCGTCTTGCTTGCTGCGCGTGACGACTCCGAAACCAACGGCACCGACCATACACGGCCTTCGACTCACGGAATGAAGGCGCCGCCACACGCGCAGAAAAGATCGCTGATGCTCCAACGGTTCAACGGTTCGATTACGCACCGTTTCGACCGAGCCCTTAATGTTGACAATGTCGGCTTCAGTGGAGCTGACCCCACTTTTCAGCCCGTTGATCTTTGCGTGTTGAGCAGACTGGGATTGCAGAAAGCCGCCGATCTCGGCAATCGACGTGTTGTTTGGAGAGCGGGAACTTTTAATCGATGACCATTCAAAGGGCTCGCACTGGCAGGGGTCAATTTGTCCAATGCCAGCAGACGGCGGTGCAAGATTCGTGCCTTGACGGCGCAATTTGGAGACGATTCGGTGGCTCTAGGGCTTCAACATTCATAGTTCGCAAGTGGCTGCAGAGTGAATCGAATCCTTGTCAAGGGAAAAATCCCTTGACGAGACTCGCTTAAAAATGAATGGTGTCCTTACAAAGTCTGTAGGGACCGGTGCTGGTAACACCGATCCCCTTTGGCAGCAGTAGCTGTTACGGCTTTGCATCATCAGAGCCGTGACGAGCAATCGCCACGGCTTCTTTTATTTCGCCCCAGGCGTGGATAGCGTAGTACGCCGCCACCGTCAGGAACGCTGCTGCCAACCAAACCTTCAAGACCATGAGGGCCTCCTTGTCGTTCGTTGGCGATATCAGTAACGCTGGTTTGCGGTTGAATCGCAAGAGGTGAAACTTCCCCGAAATGTGAACGTTCGGCGCAAAATCGGCGTAACACATTGAAAATAGGCGAGAAAATGCCGAATCAATTTTAGGAGCGACTGTGGAGAACCTGTGAATTGCGGGCATTTCCTTCCCACGAATCTGTTCCCATTTCGCAGAAATTTCAGTCCAACTGAACGAATTCATTGACAGGAGTGACACTAGTGATTCCCTACGCTTCCGGCGGTGCGTAGTCACCGAAATTTCGATCACAGCATAACTGACATCGCTGCCTCCGATGACCAGTTCCTGCGATTGGTCATGATCCGGAATGCTGATCGAAGTGCCGCGACGACGCGGCCGGGCCAACTGATTCTTCACCACTTGATGTCCGATAAATGATTTCAGCGTGCTAACCTGGCTCATGGCAGCTCGGGATTTAGATCGAGTCCTTTGGCGATATGGACGGGCAGAGTCGGCAGAGTCGTAGCGCTCATGCGGCGAGTGATGAGGTCTTCCTGGCGCTGCGGATCATAGTAGACGCGAATCCTGGTGGGGTTGTCCTCGATAGCTTTCACGGATTCTCGCGGAAGGATGCTGCGGTGAAGGCGAACCCGTTCTGCGCATCCGCCCGGTTCTCGATCTCAAGAATCGAGGTGCCTTAATCGAGAGACCGAAGACATCGACCGGGGCATTAACCGCCGGAGCGCGTACGGGATAGGCGATATCTTCTCCCGGCCATCGCCCGGATCGGCAGGTGCTTGGCCAGTGCCAATGCCAGCAGCAAGGGTCAGGACAGTCGACCGACGAGCGCTGTCGATCCGCAGTTCAACGGCGGTAATCTTGCCGAGGACTTCGCCGCCGGGGAAATCCTTGTTCCCAATCCTGGCTGCGGCGGCGCAGGTCATCGACCTGCCGACTACGCGTGGCGACATCAACGGACGACGGCAGGCCATCAAGCGAGCGCTTGATCAGCGGATAGCCGTTCTGCTGGTATCGAGGGCAGTGTGCGCATCGGCGGATGCAAGGTTCGATGATAGCCGCCCCTAAAAAGATTATAGAGCCGACAGCAATTGCCGGATTACTTTTGCGTTTGCCCCCGCGCCCTGACCGTATCCCTGGGCGGCGAACACACCGACGATTGCGGGTTCAGGTCCGAAAAGGGTGAGCGTTGAGATCATGGGTCCGCCAGACAAACCGCTTGGCTTCGGTGCGGCCGGTATTCTGACGCCAGTGAAACTGTTTTTGTTCCGTCGTTTGGTGTACCTGACGGCCACTAGACCCAGATCATCCGATGCGTTCAAACCTTTTACTTCAACCAGTTTCGTCACTAGTTCCAAATTTTTCGCGGGCTTCATCCGTTGATCAGTGTGTATGGAAGGTTTCGGCGCTAGGGTGTCGCCTGACCTCTTAAAATCTTTGGCAAGGTATCCGCCGATAGTGATGTACGGCGGTAACGGATCGCGCCATACGATGCTCGTCTCATTTAGTTGGGGTTTTGTAGCCAGCTCGTCGGCATAGAATGCGGCTATATCGTAGTCCTTCTCCTGGGCAATCACTCGCGCTACGGCATCAACGCAGTGCAGCTGACCGTCCCAGTGGAAGCTCTTCTCCCCCGGGTCCTCTGCACCGGACGAACCATACAGCGTATGCATCGCAGTGATAACTACAGCCCTCCCATTGTGTTTGACGAGGAACCCGGTCCCGACCTGTTCGACGATGTTCGGGCGGTTGGAATACGGGGCATAGATCGCAACCAGGCTCGGCTGAATCTTAATCTTGAAGGCACGGGCAATGAGTACAAAAGGCGAGGAACTGGCCATCCATTCATCCATCAAGCGGGTAGAGCGTGTTACCTAGCGCGACCTGATTAACACAATGCAACCTCGCGGACTGAAGCCGAAGAGAGTCCGGCCCTTTTCGGTGTCAACCGATATCGCGTCGTCCTAGGCGGCCAGGTTATAGCGCTGGTGCTGCCACCTGTTCGCTGCCCTTGGCAGACCGGATCCCGGAGGTAGTACAGTGCGGAGGTCGCGGAGTGATCAGATGGTCTGGCGGACTTCAAGGCCATATAAATACGGAGCCCTCGGCCAAGAGCGGGAGGCCGATCCAGTTCACATTGGCATTGCAGGGCTACCACGACAACTATACTTCAAGGATGCCGAACACTTGTGTTGTGACGCCGTAGGTTATGATGGAATAAACTCGCTGTCGCACCAGCTTGGAGCGATCCAAGTCGCATCTGATAGCAATTGGGTCCAAACAGGATCGCGACTTTTTCCGAAGTTGGCCATCGGTTCGCCAGACCAAGTCGCTGCGAATTTGAGGAGACCATCTAATACCCAACAAGCAAGTTTAGAGCGCAAAGCGACGTACTGCGAGCAACGGTGGTCTTTAGCCTACGTCACGAGTTTCACAGGGGTGTGAGGGCCCGGATTCCCACCTTCCTGTCGAGGCAGTATCCCATGAAGAAGCTTTTCGATTTCATGGATTGGAAGGGACAATTGTGCTGCGACGCTCTCCAAGCTTTTGCGCTCTGACCAGAGCTCTGTGAGCACCTTCCCCCACAGAATCGATGTTTCGCGGCCAACAGTGTCCGGCTCTGCAGTGCGATACCCGCGCTTACCAAGCTCAATACAAATGGCTCGATACTGCCATTCCGAAAGCATAGGCTTAGGTAGGTGTCGCAGGCGGTAGGCCAACGCCATCGCTGAAACGCGCCATCTCTTTTTGGCCCGAACGATCAATTCGGCTGTAATTAGGCGCGGCATTCGTACACGAATATCCTCCTCCGGCATCAAAAAAGCGGCCGCAAACCGGTTTGCTTCAATCTCGGCAGTTCGGGTGTCCTCATCTGCGCCGGACGTTTCACCATGACGGTGCAGGACCAGATGGCCTAATTCGTGAGCAGTATCAAAGATGCTTCGTTCCGCGGATTTGAATGAGTTGAGAAAGACGTAGGCCTTGTCACTTTGCCAGAATGAAAAGGCGTCAACATTCGCCGTACTCTCTTCAAGTCCTAAAATGCGAATCCCTTTTGCCTCCATAAGCTTCATCAGGTTCGCAATGGGTCGGTAGCCAAGCCCCCAATGCTGGCGTAGGGCGTCAGCAGCCGCTTCAGGGGTCAGCCCGGGATCGAAAGCAGGCAGGTCCAGGTGAGGCAGATTGTAGTGGCTTTCTAGCCACTCGTAGAGTTCGACCCCGGTGTCACCAGCAGCAAGAGCTGCGTTTCTCTCCTTGGCGGTCATGCTCGACAGACTGCGAAAACTGACGATTTCGGATGAAAGCAGTGCGGGATCTTCCTTGAAGAAGAACGTGCCTGGGTAGCCCAAGACTTCGGCTAGTCGGTCGAGGGTTGCCGGGTCCGCTTGGTTTTGCCCGGTCTCGAGCCGAGTGATCGTAACAGGCGATACGCTCGCTCTCTCTGCGAGTTCTTTTGCTGTCAGCCTCTGCCTTTTTCTGGCAAGGCTGAGTCTCTTTCCATTGAACATATTCTTTCAGCCTCACTTGCGGCTGATTACGACGTCCAAGTCAGGATTGCTACTGGGCTCATCGATACTGAATTCCGCCTCGCCGAGATTTCCACCTTCAATCAGGAAGATGCGCTCAATGCAGCGGAGAAACTGACCATTCTTGACCACCGGAAGGCTGAGCTCCATCGCTCCCGACTGGTCGACCATCAAATAGTAAGTTTTGTAGTCGCCGTGAAACTTCACGACACTCACTGGCAGGTCCAGGCCGGCAGCTTCAAACATGTCGCCACAAGCGACACGCTCCGACCCAGCTCCTTTCCTTGAACGGGCTTTTGGATGGGGCTTGCCGCACGCCTGATTTACGTTCGCAAAAAGCACTCTGACCTTCAGTTGGTCGTTGCTGATCCCTTCTACGCCTTCCTCACGAAAGAATTCCCAGTTTCCTCCCAGTTTCTCGGCGCGAAGTCCTTTGACTCCGTCCATGTAGGCGAACATACCGGCGGCGTTGGCAGGATGGAGCGGTGACGCGCTGGATGCGGCGGCCAAGGCATGGTGACCTGCTGCAACCAACTTCTCGCGTTCAAGTTGGAGTTGAGTCAGGCGACGATCGATGGCCTCGACCTCAGAGATCGTTATCGGGTTGATGCTTTCCATAATCGCTTTCCGATGTTAATTTTCTCCTCCTCGTTTGTGGACCAAAAAATTAACACCGTCAAGCGCATTGATCCAGATTCCGGGAATGAGCCAGTAACGGTCGTCTTCAGAAATTCCCGCCCGAACTCTGACGCATGTAATCAGGCAACAAGCGTAGGGTGAGCATCAAAGGGCATTTCGCGTTGATCGTGAATTCGCTATTGTGCCCACGGCACTAATGGGAGGCTGCACGATGACCCGCGAAACGGGCCACCTCAAAACCGTAAGATTTGCATTTTGAGGGAATAAGACTTGCGTCAGGAGACATTAGCGCGACTGCTCGCATCAATGAATGCTCGTCGTCTTCTTGTGGTCTGTGGAGCCGGCCTTTCGATGGCACTGCCAAGCAGCTTGCCTTCTGCTCGGACAGTGGCTGAACGCTGCTTCGACAAGTACCAGCTTGAAGTCGACCGTGGGTGCAATATCGAGCTGCGCGACAATCTTGAAGCGTTGGCCGAGCATTTCGTGGCCACGAACACACTCCAGTCCGTTTTCATCGATCATCTCGTGCCATGGCCCGCATTCGTCCGGCCATCCAACCCCGGTCACACTGTGATCGCAGACTTCTTGCTGACGCGTGCAGCGGCGGCGGGCATTTTCAGCAACTACGATACCCTCATCGAACGTAGAGCTTGCGACTTTGATGGAGCTCGTGCCACGTGGGGTAAATCGTCGGACTTCATCCTTCATCTATATTTGATACCCGTCCGGGGGGGACTTGGTTCATGAAACTTGTTCGATTGCGCCTGAGCAATTTCCGCTCGTTTGGCGTGACTGCCACCACCATCGATCTTTCAGATTTGACCTTTGTGCTCGGACCCAACGGTTCGGGCAAGACCGCCGTTCTGCAGGCATTGGCCAGACTGTTCAGCCTGGATCCTGGCCAGCGCAAGGTTCGAAAATCGGACTTTCATGTTCCTCATAATGAAAAGGAGCATCCCCTCGAGCGTCGGCTGTGGATCGAGGCCGATTTCGAGTTTCCGGAGCTTGTCGCCGACAACGGTGTTGCCAAGCCGGCGGTGCCCCTCGCCTTCGCCCATATGCAGCTTGTGGCAGCGGAGGGGCCAGTTCGCGTCCGCTTCCGTCTATCGGCGACGCTCGATCAGGATGGTGAGGTCGAGGAGAACTTCACTACCGTGCAATCCGTCGACGCTAATGGGCACCCGACGACGGAAACACGAGTCGGCAAGCAGGATCGAAACAGCATCCAGGTCCACTATCTACCGGCGCGTCGAGACCCCGCCGACCATATTTCTTACTCGGCCAGCGCGCTGCTCGGCCGGGTCATGAGAGCAGCGAACTGGACGAAAGAGCGCACTGTTGTCGATGGTCTCACAGAGCAGATCAGCGAGGCATTGGCCGGCAACCCTGCTATGACCAGTGTGACCCAGGCGCTGTCGGGGTCATGGACTGCGCTGCATAGGGGGACGCATTTCACGAGTCCTGCGGTGTCCTTCGGCCGCAGCGAGATCGAAGCCCTCCTGCGCCATATGAGCCTTGCTTTTGCCCCTGGACATGAGCAAGAGAATGTCGACTTCTCCCGGCTTAGCGACGGTCAGCAATCCATCTTGTATCTGTCGATTGTTCTGGGCGTCCACCTTATCAATCAGCGGGTCCTCGCCGGTGAGTTGAAAACCGAATTCGACATCGACAAGCTTCGGCCAGCGCTGTTCACCTTGATCGCGGTCGAAGAACCCGAGAACAGTCTTTCACCCCACTACCTTGGTCGGGTCGTCGCCAGCCTAACGAAGTTTTCGAAGAGCCAGGATACCCAGGCGCTCCTTGCAACCCATTCTGCATCGATCATGCGGCGCATCGATCCCAAGGACATTCGCTATCTGCGTCTATCGGCCGAACGCACCACTCGCGTTCGGACAATCAAGCTTCCTGATAAAGAGAAGGAGGCTGACGCCCATAAGTTTGTTCGTGAAGCGGTCCAAGCGTATCCCGAGCTCTATTTTTCACGCTATGTCATCCTCGGCGAAGGCGACAGCGAAGAGGTTGTGCTGCCTAGTCTTAGTCTAATCAGGGCTGCTGGTACCAAGATCGACGATGCGTCCATCTCGGTGGTCCCCCTTGGTGGCAGGCATGTGAACCACTTCTGGCGCCTCTTATATGGATTAGAGATTCCCTTCGTCACCTTGCTAGACCTTGACCTAGCCCGATTCGGCGGTGGATGGGGACGGGTGCGATACGCTTGTCAGCAATTGCTTGCATACGCCGATGTTAAAGCTACCCAGCTGACATCGGCACACATAGATAAAATCCCTGCTTGGGATGCGGAGCCTCGATTGATGGATGACAAAGTAGGCTGGATGAAATGGCTCGAAGGTCAAGGGGTTTTCTTCTCTTCACCGCTCGACCTCGACTTTGCAATGATGACGGCGTTCCCCACTGCATTCGACGTAGAGGCTGACGAACTCGTGGCCCCGGATGCGGCTACGCTTAAGTCTGTGCTGGGCAAAAAACACGATGTGGTAGATGGCCAATACAGCGCTGAGCAATTGTCCTACTTTGACGCCTATCACACGAGATTCAAAATAGGCAGCAAACCGACTTGGCATATTCGGGCGATGTATAAGCTTGATGATGACGTGGTTGTGGCGAAAATGCCCGGCTCGCTGCGAAGACTGGTTGAGCATGCACTGGCCGCTCTTAAGGTCATTCCGGAATGATCCATGAAGATCGCTGGGAGCCGGCGGGCGACCTTGCCCTTGAGCCAAATGCCCTCATCGCAGCCAAGACCACTGACCAACACCTCGCTCTGACCGCCGGGCCTGGAGCCGGCAAGACGGAGGTGTTGGCACAGAGGGCCGACTTTCTCCTGCGTACTGGTACATGTCGATATCCAAGCAGAATTCTAGCCATCGCATTCAAGGTCGATGCCAGCCAAAATTTGAAGAACAGGGTCAGGCAGCGATGCGGCCCCGAATTGGCAAGCCGGTTCGATAGCTACACCTTCCATGGCTTCGCAAAGCGGGTCATCGATCGCTTCCGCACAGCGCTGGTAGGTGTCGATCAGCTCGATGAAAATTACAGCGTCGCCGAGAGGCGTGTGCAAGGTCAGTCGATCACATTTCTGGACATGGTACCGTTAGCCACCACCATCGTGCAAACCAGCAATTTTGCTAAAAACGCTATTCGCTACAGCTATAGTCACGTCTTTCTCGATGAGTTTCAGGATTGCACCGGCGAGCAGTACGAGTTCATCAAAACCTGTTTCCAAGGAACGGCGGTGAAGCTCACTGCGGTTGGCGACACACGACAGCGGATCATGGGTTGGGCAGGCGCACTCGAGGGTATCTTCGATCAGTACGCTGGTGAATTTGGGGCAGTACCGCTCAATCTTTATCAGAATTTTCGCTCCAAGCCGCGCCTACGGCGCATGCAGAATGCGATGGTCCGAAGAATGGACTCCAAGGCTGCGCTGGACGATGCTGCAATACCTGGGGACGAGGGCGTTATCGGCTTCATCCATGGCGAGGATGCCTCGCAGGAAGCTGATCTCATCGCGGCGAGTGTTAAGAGCCGGATTGACGATGACGGGGTCCCTCCTTCCGAGATCGCCATCCTCGTCAGCCGTGATCAGCAATATGTCTGCCAGCGGCTACGTCTCGCCCTGCAAGCGGCCGGCATTCCTTTTCGCGAGGAAGATGAGATCCACGTATTTGCGAACGAACCCATTGCTAAGGTCGTGACGGACCTGCTGCTCGTGGCGGGAACGACCGCCAGCCCAGAGGCTCACAAGCGGCTCCTCGACACACTTGTGTATAGCCAGCCGATGGAAGAGGAGCAGGAATACCGCGCCCGTTCACGTTGGACCAGATTTGTCACCGAGGTGCGGTCCGCCATCGCGCAGGGGACTATTGCCAACGGTGACAAAGCCGGAGTGCGAAAGATCATCGATGATCTTTTCAACGTCGTAGGGCGCGATGCGATCGTCGCCATGTCGAGCGATTACGCGCAGGGAAATCGCCTCGATGAACTCGTGACGGAATCGGTTGAACGGCTTCATGAGCTTCTCAAGGATGGGAATGACATTGGAACCGCTCTATCCGCATTTTCTGCCGACCGAGCAGTTCGGGTCATGTCGATCCACAAAAGCAAGGGGCTCGAGTTCGATACAGTCTACGTCTTGGGCGTTGAGGCCCAAACATTCTGGGGTGATCCCGCGGAAGAAAGATCTGCGTTTTTTGTAGCCATATCACGTGCAAAGGAGCGATTGATCCTTACGATGGCGTCTGTCCGGGAACGACCTGACAGCTGGCCTCGCTATCGGTGGGATACCGATCGAACTGGCCACGTCGAATTCTTGGAGTATGCATTGCAGTACCAGTAGCCGCGATCGATGAATCAGCGCAATTGGTAGGCTACAACATTGTGGGGCCGGACCGGAAGCTCGCCTATAACAAGGCGATGAACCGAACTACCTGTCCGTTAGATGTATGACTTTTGTGTTCCACTGTTGAAACGGGAACGGCTGTATCCGGGGAATCGATGTAGCAGAATGAACGACCGGAATGGAGGCGCAATGCTGCCGTTCACAGACTTAAGCGTGGACGTCGCTTTAGGGCGGATAGAGTCCTGCTTCCACGAGCCCTGCGCGCATGTTGCTGCGTTGTTCACCTTTTGGGCCAAGAAGATCGCATAATGTATCACCCGGAACTGGCGCTCACCCGAGCAGCTTTACAGTTCCGCTCTCTTCGGCCAACTGTTTAGGACGACGGCTTCACGGCGCATAGTTCAGATGCGATCCGGGAACTCAGGCACTAGGATGATTAGTAGCGCGGTCGCATTCGCGTCTACGAAGGGAGCGAGCTGTCGGCGACAGTAGTGCTGATCGCCGGGTTAGAGGAACAGCTCTGCGCCCTCGATCTCTCGGGCGGCGTCGATGTCGCCCCGCCGACCAAGATCGGGTCGTTGTCCATTCCGTGAATCTGGACCGCGACGCCGTCCGGCCAGCCGCCACTGATTGGCAGGAAAGAGTAGAAGAGCAGGGCTCCGCGGGCTCCGGGCCGTGCCTGTACAAGCTTCTGTGCCGGCAGACACCGAACGAGAACCCAGCGTAGACGAGTTCGGGAGGCAGTTCGTCGGCGAGATGATAGGCCCTTCGTCATGACCAACGGGGATGAACCTGTTGTCCTCCAAGAGGTCGTAGACGCCGATCGCCCGCTCGCGTTCGATGTGCACGCGAGCGCTCTGCAATGAGCCATCAAGGGAAAAATCGCAAAGCTGGAACCGTGTGTCTGCCATTGAGATACTATGTTGTGGCGGTGCTTTGCGCGAGAGGCGCCATCGTTGCGTGGACAGCGACCAGGCCCGTTTCATCGAATGTGATTGTCGAGCTGCGCCCGGCGGTCTTGCAGAGGATATGCCCGGCGGCGCAATCCCAGAGGTTGGTGCCGTGTTCGACGTAGCCGGCCAATCGGCCTGCGGCGACCATCGCCAACGAGGCGGCGCAACTGCCAAGGTTGGTGATATGGAACCCTTGGGCTTCGAGCCTCGCTTCGAGTTCGAGGCGGTGTTCCAGCTTCCAGACACGGTTACGTCCGATGCCGAAGGCCATGGGCATGCGGCCTGGCAGCTGGGGGAGTGCTCCGCTTCCGTGCAACGGCCCATCAAGCGCCGACCAGAACAGGGCGTCCAAGGCCGGCAGAGCAATCGCTCCCAGGACTGGTTCGCCGTCACGCACATAGGCGATCGAGACGGCCCAGAACGGTATCCCGCTCAAGAAATTGGCGGTGCCGTCGATCGGATCGATCAGCCAGTACTCCGCCGCCGCCTCGCCGGCATGTTCTTCTCCGACGATCGCATCGTCAGGGTAGGCCAGCCGGATGAGGCGGCGCCCCAGTGTCTCGGCGTCGCGGTCGACGGCACTGACATAATCCGCGATGCCCTTGGTCTCGACGGCTACCTGCGCCAGCCGATGGAAACGGCCGAGCGCAAATGCGCCAACCTCGGCGGTTACGCAGCGCAGCATCTCAAGTCTCGCGTCGAATGCACCTGTCACTCGCCAATCTTTCGCCGTGCTGTTGCAATCATTTCCTCGAGACGTGCCGCCACCGCATGGGCACGGTGGTAGAAGACGGCATCCGGAACGCCATACCGGTCCATTGGCGTCTCGAAATTGAGCGGCGTGACATAGTCAGTAGCCGCGATCGCCTTGGTGATCGCGTTCCAGTCCAGTCGGCCGTCAAAGGGCAGAAGGTGATTGTCCTTGGCGCCGAAATTGTCGTGGATATGCGTCGCGATGAGCCGGTTGCCATAGCGTTCGAGGACAGTGAGCCCGCCTGGCTCCAGCAATTCCCAATGACCACTGTCGTAGCAGAGGCCGATAAAGGCTGCCTCGTAGCGCGAGAACAGCCGATCATAAAGCTTCAGGAAGCTGCCCCCGCTGGCGTCGAGCAGGGTCTCGGCCGCGATCTGAACCTTCCGCTCAAGACAATAGGGGAGCAGTTCATCCAGGGATCTGTAGAGCGGCGCGAAGAATTTCGTCTCGCTTTCGGGGCTGCGGAAGACGTCATCGCTGATGTCGACGTGCAGGACGATGTTAGGCGCGCCGAACGCCGCCGCCAAGTCGATTCGGTTCTTCAGCAGTTCCACGCCGCTGAGGCGCTGCCATTCGTGCGGCGAGCGGATATCCTTGCGGCTCTCGAAGGTGAACGGCACGGGCCCGATAAGCTCGCTCACCGTGTTGCGGCCATTGGTGGAGTGGACCGAGTGCACCTTGAGACCTGCTTCAGCAACGATCCGGCGCGTGAACTCGATCTCGGCATCCGCCATCCAATACGAACTGCCGGCATCGGGATTCCAGTTGATATGGGTAAAGCCGGCGTGCCGGACCAGATCGAGCGAGGTGCGGATGCCCTCGTCGAACCAGCGTTCCTGCGTAGGCCAATGCCAGACGGTGATGCAAGTATCCATTACTGTCTCCATTCAAATCTTGCTTGTTTCGGGTGCACGCCCCAGAGCGAGCCGCTCGGCGAGCAGGATCACTACCAACGAGAACGCCATGATCAGGGTGACGTAGACCAGGCTGATCGCGGCCTGCTCCGGGTCCGCCGAAACGGAGCCGTCAACGATCGCGATCGGTAGCGGCTTGTTGTGGACGTTGTAGAGAAACGCCGAGAGCGGATACTCTGCCATCAGATCGTTGAACGTCATGCCGGCGACGAGGGTCGCTGTCGGCGCGACCAGCGGGAGGATAACGCGCCGGAAGCGATAAAACCCGGAGGCGCCCATGGCACGTGCGGCTTCTTCGTAGGCTGGGTCGATGCCAAGGAAGGCGGCGCGCATGAAACGTACTGTGAGCGGCAGAATGATGACCGCATAGCCGATCGGCAGGAGCCAATAGCGGCCGAGCAGCACCGCATTGCCGACGAGCGGGTTGGGCAGATCGAAGGCCGCAATCAGGCCGATCGCTAGCAGGATACTGGGAACGACCCAGGGCAGCAAGAAGGTCAGATCCAGTGCCCGTGTCAGCCAACTGCGCTCACGCAGGATCACCGGAACCGCAAAGAGCGTCATGGCGAGCGCGGCTGACACCGCCAGCACGGCCATAAGCATCGAGTTTAGAAACGGCTCGAAAGTCGCCCCGGTGGAAAGGACGCGAATGTAGTTTTTCAGGGTTAGCGTCGAGGGCAGGACCTCTACCCCGACGCTTGAAGCCGGCGCTAAGGAAAACAGCACGACCAGCAGGACCGGAACCAGGTAGACGGCCACCAAGGCATAGGCGATGAAGTGTAGAATGGCGTTCGCTAAGGGGTTGCGCAGCTTCCGCAACTGAATCCGCGCGGTTGCCTTGGCGCCGGCCGTGCAGGGGCGTTTGCCCTCGAAATATTGCGAGAGCAGGATTAAAGCCATCAGCACCAGCGCCATCAGCAGGGCCAGCAACGCCGCCATGTCGGGCCGCCGCAAGCTCTGCAGCGTTAGCACCATCTGGCTCAGCATATGAAAGTCGCGGCCGCCGAGGACTTGCGCAGCGGCGAAGGAGGCAATGGAGGTGTAAATCGTCAGCAACGTCACCGCGAGCATCGTCGGCATGATGACCGGCAGCACGACCCGGCGGAGGACCGTGAGCTCGGTTGCGCCCATGCTGCGCGCCGCTTCGATCGTGGCATAGTCGACGCGGTGCATGGCTGCCCGGAGGAAAAGGAAATGGAAGCTGGTCAACAAGAAGGTGTGGGCGACAAGCACGCCAAGCCACCCAATGAACCAGTCTCGCGGAAGGGTGGGGATCGCCCGCGTGAGCGCCGCCGTCACCGCACCGCCGGGGCCATACGTGAAATTGTAGCCGGCGGCGGCGACAACCCCGCCAAATATCAGTGGCGTGGCGTAGGCGATCTTGAGCAGCCAACGGCCGCGCACATGGAAATATTCGAGCACGGCGATCTGGAAGACACCGACGATGGTGACGGTGACGATCGAAGCGGCGGTCATCCATGTCGTGTTCCAGACCGCGGTCCGGACCCGTTTCGAGGCAGCGAGCTGGCCGATCGTTTCAGAGAGCGCCCAGGCGCCATTCTTGAAGAGAGCGGTATGGATTGCCGCCGCCAGCGGTACAACGATGAAGCTGACGACTGCCCAGACTACCACCCCCAGGGCCAACCAGCAGAGCGCCCGCTCAATTCTGCCGCGGGTCATAGGCAGGTCCCGCCGAAGACATGAACCGCGCCGGGGCGAATGCTTACCCAGACCTCGCTGCCGACGTCGGGCAGATCGTCACCAAGGAGCATGGCGGAGATCGTGTCACCCTCGACGATCATGTAGACGCGGCTGTGCGAGCCAAGAAACTCGATATGGCTGACAGTGGCACGCGCCCCCCCGCCGCCATTTTCAGCAATAAGCACGTCCTCGAGCCGCACGAACGATCGGCCCTCGCCTTTCGCGCCGAGGAGCCGCCTTGCGACGGGCGGCGAAAGCTCGTTGGACGCGCCGATGAATTGGCAGATGAACGGCGTGGCCGGTTGGCGGTAGAGCGTGCGTCCATGGCCGATCTGCTCGGCGCGGCCGCCATTCAAGACCACGATCCGGTCCGACATGGTCAGTGCATCTTCCTGGTCGTGGGTCACGAAGATCGCTGTGAAGCCGACTTCCCGCTGCATCCGCTTGATCTCACGGCGCATCGTCACCCGGACCTTTGCGTCGAGATTGGAAAGCGGTTCGTCGAACAGGAGCACGCGCGATCCCGTGACCAGGGCGCGTGCAATGGCAACCCGCTGCTGCTGGCCGCCGGACATCTCGGCCGGATTTCTGGTCAGTTGCTCGTCAATACCCGAGAGCGTCGCCATATCGCGAACGCGTTTTTCCACCTCTGCTTGCGGTCGCTTCGCCACCCGCAACGCGAACGCAATGTTCTCGAAGGCGGTCATCGTCGGGAACAGCGCGTAGTTCTGGAAGACGATCCCGACATTGCGTCGCTCCGGCGTTTCGCCGGTGATGTCTCTACCTTCCAGAAGGATGCGTCCACCCATCGCTGGTAAAAAACCGGCGATGGCACGCAACACGCTCGACTTGCCGCTGCCGGACGGGCCAAGCAACGAGACGAACTCGCCAGCGGCGACATCGAGGCTGAAGTCTCGGACCACGGCCTTGCTGCCGTATCCTGCTTCCAGTTTTTGTATTGACAGGACTGCGTTAGACATCTTGGATCTCCGGGCGCCCTGGGGTCGCCAGTCGCGTTTTAGCGAATCTCAAGCTCAATCTTCTGCAGCCAGCCGTCCAGTTTCGGCGCGATCTCATCCCAGTCGAGCGGCTGCGCCTTCACAAGGTTGGCATTTTCCTGAACCTTGGCCGGCGACTTGGCAAGCGCCGCAGGATGCGCAGGCGTCTGGCCGAACTTCTCCGCATAAGCCGCCATCACTTCCGGCGATCCCCACCAGTCGACAAACGCCTTGGCCTGATCGATCTGATCGGTGTCAGCCATGATCGCAATGCCTTCGGCGATAATCGGCGTGCCGTCTCCGATTTCGATGACCTTGAAGTTCGCGCCGAGATCCTTGCTCATCCTGACGACCCCACCAAACCAATCAGGACTGATCGACGCGCCGCCAGCCTTAAAGGCTTCGAGCCGCGCGTCCCCATCATTGACTACGGTGGCATTGGCAAAAAGCTTGCCCATGAAGTCCCAGCCTTCCTGGGTGACCTCGCCATTACCGTCGAGGAAGCGCGCGAGGATCCCGGCGAGGTAGACGCGCGTGGTCTGCCACGCGGTGCTACCGATCACATATTTCCCCTTGTACTCGTCCTTGGTGAGGTCGAGCCAACCTTTCGGCGCCTGTGCTTCGGGCAGCTTGGCGGGATCATAGGCGAGCACGATCGGCGTCTCCCAGAATTTGTGAACGATGCCTTCCTTGTCCTTGTGCTGAGCCGGCAAACCCGTCGCCCAAGATGGCGAGTAAGCTTGGAACAACCCCTCCCCCTTCAGCAATGCCATCGAGGAATCGATCATGCCCAATACGACGTCGGCCTGGGGATTGTTCTTCTCGGCGATCAATCGGTCGAACAGCTCACCGCCGGCTGCGTTCAAAAGCTCAATGTCGTGGCCGCCGGCTTTCGCCTGCTCGGCGATCCAGGCTCCGCGCTCCCCGCCCTGCGGCGAATAGACGGTCAGGCTCTCCGCCAAAGCAGATCCTGTCATGAGTGCGAGGGCCGTAGTTGCCAAAAAGCGCGTATATTTCACGAGATGTTTCTCCCAAATAGAAATTGTAATTACGCTTTTACGGTGGCTCCGTGACAGGTTAATTACATTGCGAAATTTAATTTGGTTTGCAATAACGATTTCGAAGCCGTCTTTGGACCCGATCCATTATGTCTATCCCAACCCTTTCTCTTAATGAGCGACGACTGATCGAGATGATCTCCATGCAAGGTGAGATCGCACGGGTGGATCTCACCCAGCGTTCCGGTATGACCGGCGCGTCGGTCACGCGTCTAACGGCAGGCCTGATCGAGATGGGGCTGCTGTCGGAGGAACCCGAACGTACCGGCGCGCAAGGCCAGCCTCGCCGGCTGTTACGGCTGCGAGCCGATCGCTTCATCGCTGCGGGCGTAACCTTTTCTCTGTCGCGCATGGAGGTCGCCGTCGTGAACCTAGCGGGCTCAGTGCTGGCGTCGCGCTCGCTCAGCGTCGACGCCACGACAGCGTCAGGCGTGGCCACGGGCGCTCAGGGCGCAGTTCAATCGATGGTCGCCGATCTATCCATCGACCAAAGCCGGCTGGTGGGAATCGGCTGTTCGGTGCCGGGCAATTTCGGTACAGTATCGCACCTCCTTAAGGCGCATCCGTTTTTCCCGGCGTTCGAAGACAGTGGCGCTGTCGAGGCATTTCGCGACTCGTTCGACATCCCCTGCTACGTCGAAAACGATGGCGCGGCGGCCGCACTCGGCGAGTATGTATTCGGGCGCGGAGGCGAAGCCGACGACCCGCTCCTCTTCATTCATATCGGCCACGGTGTCGGCGGCGGCGTAATCATTGATGGCCGACTCTATAGGGGCGCACACGGGAATGCTTGCCTGCCGGGCGTTCTCTATCCCTACGATCTGCCGCGTCCCTCCGGACAGGATTTGCTCGTATGTCTTTCCCGAGCGGGATTCCCTGTCACTGATTTCGATGGAATCCCTGGATTGCCTCACGATGCGCGGCCGGAACTTGACGCTTGGGTCAAGCGTGCGGCCGCGCAATTGCGCCAAGCTGTCCGCGTTGCGACGGGATTTTTCGACCCTGCGCTCATTGTCATCGGTGGTCGCCTTCCGTTGGATCTGAACGAGCGCCTGGCCGCCGCTATCCTCGTTGAACCGATGGAAGGACCGTCGCGTGGACTGCTGGTGGCGCCGGTCGTGGCGTCACGGCTCGGCGCCCAGGCCGGCGCGATCGGCGCCGCCTGCATACCACTGTTCGCTACATTCTTCTCCGGTGCTGTTTCCGACGGCGGCAGCACTCACATCAACGGGCGGCGGCGATAAGTGCTATAGGCATTTTCGGCATCAGCAAGAATACCGTCGCGGATGTTGTGCACCGACATGGAATGACCGAGCCGGACCGGATACGATCAGAGCGATAGTTTCACCGATGGTGCAAAAAATCGGGCGACAGGACCCCGATGCTATATGGCGTAGCGTTGCGATTTTGGCGCCGCCGCACTTGATGGCTATCGTCGGCGGCGGGCAGCTTCCAACGACCAAGTTCTGCCCCGCCTTCGGAGCAAGGCATTGCTGTCGAAATTCTCCAGCCCGACGCCACTAAGAAGTTCGTCAGAGAACGACCCACATTTCCGATCCAGCGACTGCACGGGTGAGGGTACTTCGAGGCCTTTAACCAAGCGATGTTAAGACCATCGTAGTTGGGGCGTAAGCGACAAGCCGAGGCCGTTCAGGCGGCGTAATTCCACGGCATGAGTGCGTCGATTTCGCTGCTCGGCCAGCCATTGGCAATGCGCTCGAGGGTCTGAGTGAGCCAGGCAAGCGGATCGAGGTTATTCATCTTTGCCGTCTGCAGCAGCGTCGCGATGGTTGCCCAGGTCCGTCCCCCGCCGTCGCTGCCGTGCGACTGCCGGAGGTTGCCGATAGCGACAGCCGATGCTCGACAGCAGCAAGGACCTGCTCAGCCGTCAACGCCTCGAGGTCCTGGTCGGGATGGTCATGGCGGAACCAATCCAGAAAGCGGCGGCCGCCCAGAAGAACGCCTTCGCGGGTGTTCGGCTCCAGCCCCCGTACCCTATGCAGATAGTCCGAAAAGGAGGCCAGAAGCGGAGCATCCGGATCATCCTCTTCACTTGGAACAGCAATAATGAACCGCTCCGGAGCCACTCGCCGTGCGTGTCCTAGCGCCGACACAGCTCCAATGCGCGGCGTATCCGCAGGAAACGTGCGCAAATAGCTATCGACGACATCTTGATGGATCGGCATCGGACCGCAGCGTGTCCCGGCAAACCGGCTGAAGCGCGCAATTCGGCTCAGATAAATCTTGGCCGACGCTCGTTTGTAACCAAGTCTGAAAAAATGCTCCGCGAGGCGATCCATCTCGCCACCGAGCGCACCACTACGCAGGCGCTTGAGCACCCCACGATACAAGAAATAGAACTCGAGCATATTACCCCTCCGGAATAGCGGCGCGGGGGGATCCCGCACCCTTCCGAGAGGTAGGAAATAATATGTGGCGGAGAATTCCAGATTTTGGCAGGCCTCGGCTGGCGCCGAGACGGGCTCCGCCACATAATCTCGCTCGACGCATAAGAACGGATCATTGCCGGCATCCCGCACCAGCGACAGCAAGCTGTCGGGACCCTTGCGGTTATGCGGAGCTCCGCATAACCGCAATTATGTGAAGCGTGCAGTTATGTGGAGTCCGCCGCGGCTCGAGCTGCTTCCTCGTTTTTGTCCAATAGCTTAGATCGGTCATGAGCCTTCCCCACTCGGCATAATTGTTGTCGTCTCGAGACGTTCTTTTTGTCATCGAGAGGAGACCACCCGTGCCAAAATCGACGGAAGTTCTACCGGAATGCACGCAACTGATGGACCCAGGCAAATTGCGTCCGTTCCTTGAGGCGTTCACGAGCCGATTGTTGAACTTGGGACATACCCGCCTGACGGTGTCAGGCTACGAAGCGTCGGCCCGTCATTTCGGACAGTGGCTACAAAGCACGAAGTTTGCCATCACGGAGATTGACGACGATGTCGTCCGCCGCTTTGCGCAGCACCGATGCCGTTGCCCTGGCAGCCGGCAAGCCGATCGTCTGTCGGCAAAATATGTCAATCGCGCACGCCGGTTCATTGGCTTCCTGGTGGAATACGGGGCGGTGACGCCGTCGACAGATGAGCTGCCAGGTGTGGACCTTCACGAGGTCCAAATTGTTGCTTTCCAGACTTGGCTGAGACGGCATCGGGGGATATCCGAGCGCACCGTCCGTCGCCACGGTCGTATGGTCATGCGGCTGCTTGCCGGCCTCGGTCCTGATCCAAAACTGTACGATGCCCGTCTTGTTCGGCAGGTGATTCTTGACGAGGCCCAGCGAAGTTCGCGCGCCAACCTCAAGACGATGACGATGGCGTTGCGAGGCTACCTCAAGTATCTGGCTACCCAGGGCTTGTGCCAACCGGGGCTTGATCAGGCCATACCGACGGTCCCGCAATGGCGGTTATCGGCCTTGCCGCTCTACATCTCCACCGCCGACGTTGATCGGGTGGTTGCGTCGTGCGACGTCACGACACCGATCGGCATCCGCGATCACGCGGTTCTGCTGCTGCTCGCACGTCTCGGCCTGCGCGCCGGCGACGTTTCGAGCATGTGCCTTGAAGACATCGATTGGCGAGAGGGCACTTTATGTGTGCGCGGCAAGGGCCGCCGCGAGATCCGGCTTCCGCTGCCCCAGGACGTCGGTGAAGCGATTATCGACTATCTACGCGAGGCCCGTCCGCCCGCCGCCTGGGAGCAGATCTTCCTGCGGGCTGTCGCGCCGCATCGGCCGTTAGCGAGCGCGACTGTCTCTAGCATCGTCAAGCTTGCGCTTGTAAGGGCGGGTATCGACAACGCTCCCTCCCGAGGCGCCAATCTCCTGCGGCACTCCGCGGCGACCAGCATGCTTCGGGCCGGCGCCACGCTGGATATGATCGGGGCCGTGCTTCGCCATCGATCGGTCGACACGACTGCCCACTATGCGAAGGTGGACATCGACATGCTGCTCCAGGTCGCCCAGCCTTGGCCGGGGAGTGCGTCATGCTGAGCCAGGATCTCTCGCGATATGTGGAACTCCAGCGCACGGTGGGCTTCAAGTTCCGCGTCCAGCACACGCTTTTGCGGAGCTTCGTCACCTTCGCCGAGAGGCATGGCGATCGGCACATTGAAGTCACTCGTGTACTTGAATGGGCGACGCTTGCGCCATCCCCACAGCAGCGCCGCAACCGGCTGGTGACGGTCCGCCGCTTTGCGTTGGTGCTAGCAGCCGAGGACCTGCGCCATCAGATTCCTTCCGCCGAAGCTCTGGGGCGCAACCTGCTCAAGCGGCGGATCCCGCACATCTATACCCGGAATGAGATCACCGCGTTGTTGCAGGCGGCCGCACAATTGAAGCCGTCAGCCACGATCCGGCCGCTGATGTACGAGACCCTGTTCGGATTGCTGGCCGCCACCGGAATGCGCATTTCCGAAGCCCTCGCGCTTCGATTTGAGGACGTGACCGCCGATGGGTTGGTTATCCGACAAACCAAGTTCCAGAAGAGCCGCTTGCTGCCGCTCCACGACACGACGCGGGACGCCCTGGACAAATATTTGTTGGCGCGTCGTCGGCTCGGAACCTTGAACAGCATGCTGTTCGTTTCCGCTACGGGCGCGCCGCCGGCCTACAGTACCGTGATTGCTGTCTTCCTCCGCCTCGCACGATCGCTCGGTGTGCGGGGAGAGCCCGGGCAAACGGGCCCCCGCATTCACGATCTGCGGCACACATTCGCCGTGCGCTCCCTCGAGCAATGCCAGCACGATCACCATGCCGTCGGCCGCCATATCGTCGCCCTCAGCACCTACCTCGGCCATGCCCACGTCACTGACACCTACTGGTATCTGCAGGCAACGCCGATCCTGTTGAGGCAGATCGCAGCGGCTGGCGAGGCCTTGCATCAAGGAGCCGTCACATGACCGCGCTGGCTCCGCATCTCACCACCTTTCTACGAGAACACCTGCCGCGAGAGCGGCGGGCAAGCCCACACACCTGCGAGGCTTACGCCTACAGCTTCCAACTGCTGCTGTGCTTCGCCGCTAGCCGGTTGAGGACCACCCCGTCCCGCATCGAGATCGAGCAACTCGATCCGCCGCTGCTCCTTGCGTTTTTGGAGCACATTGAGAGGGAGCGCGGCAACTCGGCGCGCACCCGCAACGCCCGTCTTGCTGCCATCAAAGCCTTCTTCCGCTTCCTCGAGTACCGGCTCCCTTCCTGTCTGGATCAGGCGCGCCGGGTTCGGGCGATTCCGATGAAGAAGGTCGACGAGGCGCTCGTCAGCCATCTCAGCCGCGATGAGATGCAGGCTTTGCTTGATGCACCGAACCCGCGTCAGGTATCCGGCATTCGCGATCGAGCGATGCTGCATCTGGCCTTCGCTGCAGGGCTGCGCGTCTCCGAGCTCGTCAGCATCCGCCTCGACCAGATTGACCGCCAGACGGTCACCAGCATCCACGTCATGGGTAAGGGACGCCGCGAACGCGTGTTGCCCTTGTGGAAAGAGACCACGGCGGCGTTGAAGGCCTGGCTGGCAGTCCGTCCGGCGAGTGGCGACGCCGAACTCTTCCTCAATGCCATGGGACGCGCGATGACCCGGGCGGGATTCGAATATATCCTCGCCAAGCACGCCGCTACCGCGGCGCAGAAGCTCCCATCTCTCGCCGATAAACGCATTACCCCACATGTTTTGCGCCATACCTGCGCCATGCACACCCTGAAAGCGACCCGCGATGTGCGCAAGGTGTCACTCTGGCTCGGTCACGCCAGCCTGCAAAGCACGGAAATCTATCTGCGGGCCGATCCAACCGAAAAACTGGAGGCGCTTGCCGCAATGGCGCCGCCGTCGCTCAAGCCAGGTCGCTTTGCTGCTCCCGACAAGCTGCTCGCGATGCTGAAGTCCATCGGACGATCGACAAATTATGTCGAGTAATCCCACTCTCAAACACCGCAGGCGGCAAGCAATTGCCGCGGCGGACTCCACATAACTGCACGCTTCACATAATTGCGGAAGTCGACAGGATGACTGGCGAGGAACACCTTCACGCCGGAGGGGATCATGCCGACCGCACCGCTCGGATCACCCGCTGCAAGTGCGCCTCCTCGACGTCCGCACCGGCACGTACGACGGCATCGCCAATGACGACCTCCACAACGCGTTCCCTAATTGCCGCAGATCTCGGCTGTTGTTCTCTCGCCAGAGCAGAGCTTTGCTCACCATCTCCACTAAGCTCCCGTCGCCATCGAAAGAGCTGCGAAGGCAGAATACCGATCTGTCGAGCAACCGCCGAAATGTTCGCTCCCGGCCTGGACGCCTCCTCGACCGCAAAGGCCTTGAACTCGTCCGACCAAAAACGCCGCAACTGACGAGGTGAACCCTCAAGGCGTTCCGGCACAGCTTCAATCATATGGATCGTTCTAGGGCTAGCTATAGGCGCAGACATAGATGCTCACACTCGGTGAAATCGTCTCTCCGCCATACCGTACCCGACCCCGATGCTGCTAGACGGGGTCTCCTTGTCGCTTACGTTGGGGCGGCGGACGGTCCGGTTATTGCCTCTCCGCAGATCATAGCTCTTATTTGTAACCGTCGTTCGCTTGCAATTCACGCCCTAGCGCTTGATATTGGCGCCGATGCCATCCTGACCGACAGAGCTCACGTTCGACGGAGGATTGCCAGGACTAGCCTTACCGCAAGGAGTTCTAATCTGGCGGGAAAGATACTGACCGCTGTTGCAGGGCAGCATGCTGACGTCGAGAAAATCACTTCCCTTCAGAGACTTCTGATAAGCTACGACTTCTTTCACCGACAGCGGAGCCGAAAATATCGTCGCTCCCTCAAAGCCCGGCAACGCCTCTGTCGGCTCGATCGTCGGCGACGTTTGCCCGGGGACATTGGCAGCGCCAATAAGCCATGGCCCGACCGACCCGAAAATGACGGACTTCGGCCGGTCTGTCGGCCCACCAGAGTTGAAGGGAAAATGTGGAAAGCCACTGTCGAGCACTGCCTCATCCCATTGGTAAGCGGTAAACGCCAGAAGATAAGTGTACGGCGCAAAACGGTCGATGCGAACCTTGCCGTCTGGAGTGAAGGTATAATAGATCCACTCGGTTCCGGAGAAGTTGCCTGTTGGTCCCAGGAGTTTCATATCCCACGGCTTCTGCCAGTAAGCTGATTGCGCCATCTTGCTTTGAAGCAAGCTTTTAGCAACAGCCCACTTTTGCCCACTCGCACTAGGCTTGGCTCCCAAAGCGAATGACAGGTAAGCGTCATTGGAATTGGAACTCAATAGCGATAGTGCACTACCGCCATTGGGAACGGTATTATCGCCGGTCTTTTCGACCAAAAGGACTGTGAAGCCCGTGGTCGGGCTGATCGGCGCGATCTGCCTGGTCTCGATTGACGATCTGGGTGGAAAGTTAAAAGACGTCTTATTGGTATAGAAGTCAAATGCCTGCCTTGTATTATTAGGCACCGGATAATCCGCCTCTGCCGCAGAGTCGTGTATATACAACTTTGGGTAGTCGCCGAAAATGGGCACGACCTTGGGGGTGAGTGTCTGCGACACCTTTGTAGACGCGCTTCTAAGGCAGTCAGCCTGATTGGCGCATGTACCGGCGTGGCTTGCGCCAGCAACCAGACACACCGTTACAAAGAATGGCAGGGATATTATATTTGCAATTTTCATTGGAAGATCCGTCTTTGAAGCGCAGGTCTTACTTTAGCGGGTCAGTTCGCTGGTGTTGCGGCGCCCTAACTCGCGCAGCATGTCGCCAACCACGTCGGGCCAGTCAGTGGTGATCAGATTGGTACGGTTGATGATCGCCATTTCCGGATCTCCGCGATAGTCCGGCACAATGCCTCCTGGAGCGGTCGATGTGGGATCGGTGTTGTGCCCGAAGCAGCATTTCCCAGCGCTGTTGGCTACGCCCTCCGGGTAGTAGTTGCTTTCATGATAGGTGGCGAAGCCCTGCTTTTGATCGACATAGTCAAAATACCCTTGAAGCCCGTCGCCTTTGTAGAATTGGTTCATTTCAAACTGAACGGGGAACAGCGCCACATTCCACTGATCGTAAATCGTGTCCTGGTGAGGATCATGGTTTGAATCCTCCACGTTCTTGTCGTCCGGGTTTTCAACTATGATCAACCCACCGATGATACTGGGGTCATATGTAGTCCGGTTCAGAAACGTGCCAATGTCTACCGCATCCTTCGCTTTCAGCTTGAATACTACAGCCTTGCTGAGCTGCGGATCTTGCTTGGCCGCGAGGATGTCAAGGCAGCGTTGCGTGAGTTCGATAGGATCAGTGGGATCCTGATCGTCCACCGCCCCTTTCACGTCGACGATCATCACATATCCATGCCCATCATTGGTGACATATCCGGCGAGCAGATCAAGCGCCGCGGAAAACGTCAGGAACTTGGCCACGCGCCCTTGGGAATCCTTGAACACGCGCCCATGACGGTCGCGTAGATTGGCTTGCTGTACTTGCGAATAGTTCTGCTTGTACAACAAGCCGCTTCCAGTGGATTCCCGCTCAATCCTGTAATCGTGAGATAGAATGACTTCTTTGTCGGCGGTAAAGCGGACATCGACCTCGACGGTCTCGATCTGTGAATTCCAGGCATCTTGCAGGGCGTAGGCTGAATTCTCGGGATAGATCTCCCAAGATCCGCGATGCGCGGATAGTAGAACCAAGTCCTGATTAGGTTCTGGCAATCTAAACATGTTTCTCGTGATGGCGCCGACGAGATATGGTGAAGGCTTTACCGGAAGTACCGCCTCTGCCTTCGCATAGGGTGAACAAGACAAGGCGAAAATGGAAGTAGAAATAAGTGACGCACGCAAGTGCAAATCCCAGGACGCGAACCCCAGAAGATAACCAAACCGCGAAGAACAATAACTGTGAACTGATGGCAACAAGCTTTTTCTACGCATAATTAGACCTGTTTGGGTGACGGATTGAACTAAAACGAGGAAGACGCGACACTGGGACCGTTCGCCAGCAGCTGAACTGTTGCCGGCCCCGATTCGCCCTGAACGTACAGGTGTTTCATGTTGGAGGCGATCGCCTCGACCACCTGCTGCGCGAGCAGCTTCACCTTGCGGTCGTTGAAGGCCGGCGCCACGATCGTGCGTAACCGAGCATGCTCGCCCGCCTTGTGCGAGACCAGTCACCCCGAGAATCACCGACTCCGGGGGAAATGCCACCGGCGGCCAACATCTGGGGCGAAGGCTCGATGTGATCGACGCGCCACATGGGCAACGTCGGCGAGGTTTGTTCGGACATGGTAGCACTTCACTCTCTAAGCGATGCAAGGGCGGAGGTGAGCGGCAGACGCGGTGGGCAGCGAATGACGTAAGACAGGTCTTTACCAGTAACGAATGTTTTAACAAGAGTAGAATAAGATATATTTGGAAATATATCTGTATATTTTATGAAGGGGCCGATACGACGGGAAACTATATTGAAAAAAATATATTGCTGCTTATTTTGTTACCTGGAACTGAAATTCACTTCATTGTATGCTTGGCCTCTTCATTGGAGGTTGAGGCATGGCAAATGCGACTGGCCGACCAACGGCCCCATTGGTTTTGAGCGAGGCGGAGCGGGAATATCTGGAGCGACAGGTGCGCAAGCATCGTGTTGCACGCTCCCTGTCGGAGCGGTGCCGGATCATTCTTCGCTGTGGCGAGGGAGTTCCGAGCAAGGTCGTTGCGGACGAGCTCGGCGTGCATGAACATACGGTTGGCAAATGGCGACGGCGCTTCCTCAAAGACCGACTCGATGGGCTGCTCGACGAAGTTCGCCCTGGTCGGCCCCGAACCATCGACGACGATCAGATCGCGGCTGTGATCGAGCGCACGCTGCGTTCAACGCCAAGTGATGCGACCCATTGGTCGATCCGCTCGATGGCAGGGGCCACAGGCTTTTCGCACACGACGATCCGCCGGATATGGAACGCTTTCGGCCTGCAGCCGCATCGCACAGAGACGTTCAAGCTTTCCAGCGATCCTTTGTTCGTCGATAAGGTTCGCGACATCGTCGGTCTTTATCTGTCACCTCCCAATCGGGCGCTGGTTCTCAGCGTGGACGAGAAGAGCCAAATCCAGGCTCTCGACCGCGAGCAGCCAGTGTTGCCGATGATGCCCGGCGTGCCGGAACGGCGCACGCATTCCTATGTCCGACACGGCACAACCACGTTGTTTGCCGCTCTGGATGTCGCCTCCGGCTTTGTCATCGGCAAATGCTACAAGCGGCACCGTGCCACCGAATTCCTGGATTTCCTCAAGCAGATCGATGCGAGCGTACCGTCCGATTTGGACGTTCATATCGTGATGGACAACTATGCGACCCACAAAACTGCATCGGTCAAAAACTGGCTGATGCGACGGCCGCGCTACCACGTGCACTTCACCCCGACCTCGGCGTCATGGATCAATCAGGTCGAACGCTGGTTTGCGGAACTGACCCGCAAGCAGCTCCGTCGCGGCGTCCACACTTCGACAATGCAGCTCGAAGCCGACATCCGAAGCTTCATCGAACGCCATAATCAGAACCCGAAGCCTTACAGGTGGACGAAATCCGCAGACGACATCCTGGCCTCCGTCAAACGTTTCTGCCAGAAAGTCCAGGACTTATGACACGAATTTCGGATTCGGATGACTAGGCTCAGGACTCAGTGATCAAAGCCAGAAGATGACGGTAGCGGCGATGCAGATTGCCGAGAAGAAGGTGTGGGCACCGCGATCGTAGCGGGTAGCGATGGGCCGCCAGTCCTTGAGCTTGCCGAACACGTTTTCGATCTTGTGGCGCTGGCGAGCTTGTCGTAGTCGATCGGCTGCTTGAGACTTTTGGTCGGCGGAATGCATGGTTCGATGCCCTTGTCGGCGAGGGCTTTGCGGAACCAATTGCTGTCATAGCCTTTGTCGCCGAGCAGGCTGAAAGCGGTTGGCAAGGCGTCGACCATGAGCCGGGCGCCCTTGTGGTCGCTCATCTGACCTTCGCTCAGAAGCAGGATGAGCGGTTGCCCTTCGCCATCACAGACAGCGTGCAGCTTCGAGTTCAGCCCGCCTTTGGTTCGCCCGATAGGGCGGGGAACATCCCCTTTTTTAAGAAGGCTCGCCGCCGTGCGGTGGGCCTTCAGATGGGTGGAGTCGATCATGATGCGTTCGGGCTGCGACCCTTCGCCGGCGAGCGCGGCGAAGATGCGGTCGAAGACCCCTATCCGGCTCCAGCGCAAGAAACGGTTGTAGAGTGTCTTGTGCGGGCCGTATCCCTTCGGAGCGTCCTTCCACTGCAGGCCGTTCTTGATCACATAGACGATGCCACTCACCACCCGCCGATCGTCGACCCGCGGAACGCCATGGGACAGCGGAAAATGCGGCGATATCCGCGCCATCTGGCGCTCGCTCAGCACTTGACAAGCTCAACGCAATCCTCCCGTGGCCTGTGTTCGAGAAGCCTTTGGCCAAAGCGCTGAAGCGCTCCGACGGATCGAAGGGCGGGCGTCCGCCGTTTTCCAGCGGTGCTGCTGTTCAAGATCCGGATGCTTCAGGCGCTCTAGAATCTCTCCGACGACCAGGCTGAGTCCGTCATCCAGGACCTATGGAAGAGACGATACTGAGGGCGGCAGAACCTGTCGATAAGTCTTGCCTTTCTCGTACACTGCCTTCCTTCCGACCGAAATATCTGCAGGTTGCATCCTCGATCTCAATTTGTAACAGCTTGTGGAGAAGATCATTGACGGAATCGCGCTCAAACGAACTAAGGCTTGAGCTCACCAGCCGCATCGTGTCCGCTTACTTGAGCCGCAATGTCATAGCTCCCAGCGAACTTCCCCATCTTATTCAGCAAACCTACGGCTCGCTGGGTAAGACTTCTGAACCAACGAAAACTCCGGCCACAGTCGAGGAGCAACGCCCCGCCGTGCCGATCAAGAAGTCTGTGACCGACGACTTCATCGTCTGCCTTGAGGACGGCAAGAGCTTCAAATCTCTGAAGCGACACTTGATGGCAAAATACGCACTCACGCCGGAGCAGTATCGAGAAAAGTGGAAGCTCCCGGCCGACTACCCGATGGTAGCTCCGAACTATGCCAGAAAGCGATCCGAGCTCGCACGCGCGACCGGCCTGGGAAGAAATCGGCGACAAAGCTCACCGCTTCTGCAAGCGGTAAGATCGGCCTGAAGTTCGGCTGATTTCGGCTGATACGTGAGGCGAGAGGTGCCGAGCGCAAGCGGGTACGTCACCAAAGGAGGGAAATCCGCCGCAGAACCTACGTCGTGCGCATCTTTCCCAATACCGAGAGCTGCCTACGCCTCGTCCGCGCGCTCGCCGTCGAAACCCACGAAAACTGGATGGAGGCCAATCGCTACATCAACATGGACGACCTGCGAGAGCACAAGAAACTCGCACTCCGTCAAGCCGCATGACCAGCACGCATGACCGCCCAATTTTGCAGAACTTGACGCACACAACCGGCCGGGCCCGCGCTTTCCGCCACGGAGCAGTCGGTGCTCTGGTCGCCTTTGACCAACCCGGGGATCGTTATCTTGGGACCTCTGCACCCGGGTATTGGCATCGCGCGCGATAGCCCTGATGGCCGGCACGTCATCGGCGATTCGGACGTCGTGCTCGATGGCGTCGATCCGAACCAGGCGGTTTCTTATGTCATTCTTGACCGGAACACGCCCGACCGGCTTGATGCGACGGACCGGACCTGGCGCGCCTCGAATGGCCTTCCCGTGCCGGCTGATAGACGTATAACGCCCGACAGGCGGCGCCGATTGCGGCATAAGATTCAGGCCGCTGATGGGCACAGCAACGGCGCCACCTAGCGCGAAATCGCCATCGTTATCTTCGGCGAGGCACGGGTGGCCGAAGAGCCGTGGAAAACCTCTTCGCAGCGTGACAGGGTGGTAGGGTTGGCCAAAGGCTCCTCCGACCTGATCGCCGGCGATTATGTTGGCCTCCTTCGTAAGCGCCGCCGATCCTAGCGGATCGGACTGGCACAAAGGGGGGATTTTTAGATCCCCTTAGTTCCCCATCCCCCCTGAAGGCTTTCCGCTGGTATTTGGCAGCCGTCCGCCGCTGATCCGCAGCGGCGGCCCTGAACCCGACGGAGGCCCTACCAATGCGACCCGATTTTGCCCCTCTACCGCCGCGCTTCCTGCGCACCAAGGAAGCCGCCTACCGCAAGCTGGGCGACCGTGTCTTTTATGCTGTTAACGATCTTGAAGTCTGGGCCACGCGAGGCGCCGTTACCTCGACGTTCGATCCGCGTGGTTCCGTCCATCCGGGCAAGAGCCAGGCGCTGCCGGCCGTGCCGAAACGCCGCCGCGACGCACGTTGATCGCCATTCCCGAATGGCGGCACGGCATCGATCTTCTTCGCTGCGCGGACAGCTCTACCTGTTTCGGGCGCTCTCCGGCAACTTCGCGGCCCGAGAACAGAATCAATCAAGGCGCTCCCAATGAACAGGTGCAGCGATTTGCGCGCACCAGTGCAGGGCGAGCAGCCTCAGACGATCCTGTATGTCTCTTCGCCGGTCGCCGCCCGCCCAGTCACCAGGTTTCCCGCGGACTTGTCCCAGGATGACGAAACGGTCCTGGTTTCGACGACGCTTGTATTCTTAGAGGCTGCCTCAAAAAGAATTGAGTGATTTCAGCCAGTTGTGATTCCGTCGGATTTGCAAAGATTCGATGGAGATCACGATGGCCTGGACTGAAACCACCCGGCGCAATTATGTCCGGCGGACGAGCGGATATGCAAGCGATGTCACGGATCGCGAATGGGATTTTGTTGCACCGTTCACGCGTCTGGGTCGTCCGCGCAAGACTGATTTGCGCAATGTTTTAAACGCCCTTCTCTATATCGCTTCGACAGGCTGCCAGTGGCGGATGCTGCCGAAGGACTTTCCGCCCTGTTCGACGGTGCAGCGATATTTCTATGAATGGCGGGCAATGGGTCTTTGGCCACGGATCAACCATCACCTCGTCATGGAGGCGCGGGAATTGGAGGGGAAAGAAGCCTCGCCGACAGCGGGCGCGATCGACAGCCAAAGCGTTAAAACGACGGAAAGCGGCGGTATTCGTGGCTTTGATGCAGGCAAGAAGATTAAGGGCCGCAAGCGCCACATCATTGTCGACACGCTCGGGCTGATGGTCGGCCTCATGGTGCACAGCGCCGATATTCAGGATCGCGACGGCGCTCCCGATCTCCTGAAATCCATCAAAAACCGGTGGCCGTGGTTGCTTCATGTCTTCGCTGATGGCGGCTATGCGGGCGACAAGCTCAAAAAGCGGCTGCAGAAAATCGGGAAATGGACACTCGAAATCATCAAACGTTCCGACAAGGCCAAGGGTTTTGAAATCCTGCCGCGCCGCTGGGTCGTCGAGCGGACCTTCGCCTGGCTGGGTCGATGCCGCAGACTGGCCAAGGACTTCGAAAAATGCGTCGCTTCAGCAGAAGCGTGGATCACCATCGCTCACATCCGCATGCTCACCAGACGCCTTGCAAGATATGGATATCGTTGAAACCTTTTCGAGTCCGACTCTCAGTTGAGACAATAAAACAGGAGAATATTTTTAAATATATTTTTCGTACGTTTCCAGATCTTGACGATATATAGAAGACGTATTGTCGCGCTATCAAATAACAGAATATATTCTTAAATACATCTCTGCTCCTCTTGCCTTAAACAAGTACTACTAGTAGAGCTTCGTCTTACGTCATTCGCTGCCCAGCGCATGCCGGTCCCGCCCTTCCATCGCTTAGAGAGTGAAGTGCCACCATGTCCGAACAACCCTTACCGATGCTGCCGATGTGGCGCGTCGATCACATCGAGCCCTCGCCCGAGATGTTGGCGCTACGCGCCAAAGGTCCGATCCACCGCGTGCGCTTCCCGTCCGGGGACGAAGGCTGGTGGGTGACAGGCTACGACGAGGCCAAGGCGGTACTGTCCGACGCGGCGTTCCGGCCCTCGGGAATGCCGCCAGCGGCAGTCACCTCGGCTACGGTGATTCTCGGTTCGCCGGGGTGGCTGGGCTCGCACGAGGGGAGCGAGCATGCCAGGCTACGCACGATCGTGGCGCCGGCCTTCAGCAGCGGCAGGGTGAAGCTGCTCGCGCAGCAGGTCGAGGCGATCGCAGCGGAGTTGTTCGAGACGCTGGCGGCCCAGCCGCAGCCCGCCGACCTGCGCCGCCACCTCTCCTTTCCGCTTCCGGCCATGGTCATCAGCGCGCTGATGGGCGTGCTCTATGAGGATCACGCCTTTTTCGCCGGGCTGTCCGACAAGGTGATGACGCACCAGTATGAAAGCGGCCCGCGCAGCGCGGCGCGCCTGGCCTGGGAAGAATTGCGCGCCTACATTCGCGGCAAGATGCGAGACAAGCGCCAGGATCCGGGCGACAACCTGCTGACGGATCTACTCGCGGCGGTCGACCAGGGCAAGGCGACCGAGGAAGAGGCGATCGGCCTGGCGGCTGGCATGCTGGTGGCCGGCCACGAGACCACTGTCGCGCAGATCGAATTCGGCCTACTGGCCATGTTTCGCCATCCGCAACAACGCGAACGCCTGGTCGGCGATCCATCTCTGGTGGACAAGGCGGTGGAGGAAATCCTGCGCATGTACCCGCCGGGCGCGGGCTGGGACGGCATCATGCGCTATCCGAGGACCGACGTGACCATCGCGGGCGTACATATTCCCGCAGAGAGCAAGGTGCTTGTCGGTCTGCCGGCGACATCGTTCGATCCGCGCCATTTTGACGACCCGGAAATCTTCGACGTCGGACGCGAGGAAAAGCCGCATCTGGCCTTCTCCTACGGCCCGCACTACTGCATCGGCGTGGAGCTGGCCAGGCTGGAACTCAGGGTGGTGTTCGGTTCTATCTTCCAGCGATTTCCCGCGCTGCGCCTGGCCGTGGCACCCGAAGAACTGAAGCTGCGCAAGGCGATCATCCCGGGCGGGTTCGAAGCGTTCCCGGTGCTCTGGTGATGCGCGGACGCCGCCGCGCATCGCGATCTTTTCCGCAATTTGCCGGGGCGCCTGGCGCGCACCGCCCGGATCAGCCAGCCAAGAGGTAATCAAGATGGACGTGCCAGAAACCACGGCAGCATGCCGGGACGCCTTCGCCGAAATGGCTTCGCCAACCTGCATCCACGACCCGTATCCGTTCATGCGGTGGTTGCGCGAGCATGATCCGGTGCATCGCGCGGAGTCGGGCCTCTTTCTGTTGAGCCGCCACGCCGACATCCACTGGGCGCTCAAGGCGACGGGCGATGCGTTTCGGGGACCAACGCCGGGCGAACTGGCGCGCTATTTTCCACGTGCGGCGACCAGCCTGTCGCTCAATCTGCTGGCATCCACGCTGGCGATGAAGGACCCACCGACGCATACGCGTCTGCGTCGGCTGATCTCGCGCGATTTCACCAGGCGCCAGATCGACAACCTGCGGCCGAGCATCGCGCGCATCGTCGCAGCGCGCCTGGACGGCATGGCGTCCACGCTGGAGCGCGGGGAGGTGGTGGACCTGCATCGGGAATTCGCGCTGGCCTTGCCCATGCTGGTCTTCGCCGAACTGTTCGGGCTGCCCCAGGACGACATGTTCGGGCTCGCCGCCGGCATCGGCGCGATTCTCGAAGGCCTGAGCCCGCACGCCAGCGATCCCCAGCTCGCCGCGGCGGACGCGGCCAGCGCCAGGGTGCAGGCCTACTTCGGCGACCTCATACAGCGCAAGCGCACCGATCCGTGCCACGACATCGTATCGATGCTGGTAGGCGCACACGACGACGATGCCGACACGCTGTCGGATGCGGAGTTGATCAGCATGCTGCTGGGCGGCTTCGCCACCACTGCTGCGACCATCGACCACGCGGTCCTTGCGATGCTGGCGTATCCCGAACAGCGGCGCTGGCTACAGGGAGACGCCGTGGGCGTGTCCGAACGGGCCCGCAACAATTCGGGCCAATCCTATTGGTTACGGGGCCTTCATGGACCCCCTTTTGCCGTCGTAAACCCCTACCGCGTTTACCTAAAGTGACATTGGTAGCGCGGGCGAGGACTGCGTCCCTCTGCTTTTCTGCTTCAGTCAGCATAGCTACAAAGGCTGTCGCCGTCAGGGTGCGAACCGGAGCCGGGAACTTCTGAAGAATTTTCGAATCTTCTGTCTAGCGGATTTTGCATCCGAAAGCATTGTAAGCACGGACTCGGCGCAATCAGTAGTTTTACAGGGGTGTGCGAGACACCGCTTTGCGCTATATAGTTTGCGAGGCTGAAAAGTAATGCACCTGTAACCATCGGATGACCCTCTGGTTCTGATGGGTAACCTTCTCATTGGTGAGAAGATTGGGTCGGACAACTTCCTTCTATAAACATACGGAGATGAAGTGATCTTAGACCTCAAGCTGAGGGCCTGTGTGTGTATCACTAACGTCATAGACAATACCCGCTGTCTCGCTCTTGCACGTTTGGGAGGTTTGATTGTTTGTATCTCACAAAATTGCGCTCTTCGGTGTGGCGAGCGTTCTTTCGGCCGCCCATGTGCTATCGGCTGTTACTCAAGAGGCCCGGACTGTGAGTAACCCACCAACCTACATATTGGAGCCGATCACGAAATCGCGGGCGAAGCTGGAAACCTTCGCGCAGAACCGGGCGACCTTCCCGGGCGAGGTTCTGCTTGATATGAACGTCACATACCTCGACCGTCAGGTCTACAATCCGGCCACCGCGCGATATGACCGAGTGAGGCTCCGCGGCTATCAGGACGCCCGCCAAGCCCGCCCATCCGGTGCCGACACGCCGTTGGTCGGGCCGACGATCGATGTGCGCCCAGGTGAGACGGTGCGGATAACACTGAACAACATGCTCCCTCAGGATTCGACCTGCGGCATCGGCGGGGGCAGTGCTAATACCCCCCATTGCTTCAGCGGTACGAACCTGCATTCTCACGGTCTCTGGGTAAATCCGTCGGGCAATGGCGACAATGTGCTGGTTTCGATCCGCCCCGGCGTCGAGTTCCAATATGAATACAACATCCCCGCCGATCATCCCGCGGGCACCTTCTGGTATCACCCGCACCTGCACGGATCGACCGCATTGCAGGTGTCGAGCGGCATGTCGGGAGCGCTGATTATCCGTGGCGATCGCATGCCGACCCCGACTGAAACCGGAGATCTCGACCGCCTGCTAAAGCAGCCAGACGGCTCCGATATCCCCGAGCGGGTCCTGGTGCTACAGCAGATCCAATATGCTTGCACCGACAGCGACGGCGGCATCACCTATGATTGCAAGCCAGGGCAGGTGGGGGGCATCGAAAGCTACGATCAGTTCGGACCTGGCAGTTGGCCGGCCTCGGGTCGCTTCACCAGCATCAACGGTCAGGTGCTGGGCCAATTGGCGCCGGCGGTGGCTGGATCGATCGAGCGCTGGCGGATGATCCATGCCGGTGTTCGCGACACCATCAATTTCGAGATCCGGCGGAAGACCGGTACGGCCGCATTGCGCACGCTTACCGCGGCGGACACCCACAGATGGATTGACCAGAATTGCGGCAAGGATGCCATCCCGTATGGCGTGGTGGCCCAGGACGGGCTGACAATGGCGCAGGTGCAGATGCGGCAGCAGGCGGTGCTGCAGCCGGGCTACAGGGTTGATGCCTTAGTGGTGCTGCCTCAAGCGGGTGACTACTGCCTCGTCGATGCCGCCGCGCCGGCAGCGGCGAGCGTCAACCAGATTGCTCCGAGCCGCCGCCTTCTCGGCATAGTCACTGCAGTGGAAGGCAATGCGGTCAATGGCGAGATTGGCACCTATCTGCAGGATTGGTTGATTTCGGCGGCTGAGCGCACCATGGCGCAGGATGTTGCCGGCAAGGTCATCGACGACCTCAAGGGTGAAATGCGGCTTTCAAGTTTCATTCCCCATCCGGACATCGCACCGGGGGAGGTCACGGGCGAGCAGCAGCTGGTGTTCAACATTGATGTCAAGCAGCCGGGCGGCACCTTCTTCGAGATTGACGGTAAGCCCTATGATACGAGCCGCATCGACCGGACGCTGCCGCTTGGCGGAGTCGATGAATGGACGCTCAGGTCGGATTTCGTCAGCCATCCGTTCCATATCCATGTCAATCCGTTCCAAATCATCAAGATCGTCGATGCGGCCGGCAATGATGTCAGCGCCCTTGGTGCCAATGATGACGGCGACCCGCAATATGCGGGACTGAAGAATGTCTGGAAGGACACGCTGTGGATTAAGAATCCCGGCACCGACCCCTCGACGAGTTACACGATTACCGTGCGGACGCGCTACCAGCGCTACATCGGCGAGTTCGTCTTGCATTGCCACATTCTCGATCATGAGGACCAGGGGATGATGCAGAACGTCAGGATCACCCTGCCGGACGGCCATGGCGGCACCGTTACCGGCCATCACTAGATAGCTGATCGCCTTTTGGGAGGACATATGAGCTTCGTCGGCACTTGGAGTTATCGGAGCCTGATCAACAATCCCGACCTGTCGGCCGATTTCAGTGCCCTGGAATTTGGTCAGGGAACGCTGGTGCTAACCGAGTTGGAGCCGGGCAGGGTTGGCGGAACCATCGGCGGGCCGGGCTGGTCGTTAGAATTGACCGGCGCCGTGCAGCCGGGCGACCCGGTCGAACTGCAATTTACCGGAAAAGGCGAGGTGGCCGGAGAGACCTGGATCTACAGTTATCGCGGCTACGTCGTGCCGAACTGGCCGAACGGCGTCGACCAGAGAGATGCCATTGTCGGCAGCGTCGTCCGCGACGTCCCGCATTCGCACGGGACTGCTGCGGCCGGCTACGTCGCCTCTTGGTATGCCGTGCGGCAGTGATGTTCCACCCCTTGCCGTAGCTGCAAGACATTCTGTCTAACACCTGTTCAGGGGATAATCTCGATGACACGCACGCGATTTCTGACGGTTTCACGCCGCTCTTTCGTCAAAGGCGCAGCCGCTGCCGCTGGCACAGTGCTCTTCGCACCGAGCATTCTGCGGGCGGCGACCAAGCATAGGCGCAAGAACATGACCAGCGCCGATGGGCAGAAGGACTTGCAAAGTTATATGGATGCCGTTACCGCGATGCTGAAGCTTCCGCCTTCGGATCGGCGCAACTGGTACCGCAATGGCTTCATCCACCTGATGGACTGCCCCCATGGCGACTGGTGGTTCACCAGCTGGCACCGCGGCTATCTTGGCTATTTCGAAGAGACTTGCCGCGAACTGAGCGGCAATCCGGATTTCGCCCTCCCATATTGGGACTGGACGGCCAATCCCGAGGTCCTGCCGCCGCTGTTCGGCACGATTCTCGATCCCGTCAACAGCTCCGCCTACATTCCCGACCACAACCGCTTCCAGGACATCATGCAGGAGCCGATCAAGGCCTATTGGGACAGTCTCAGCCCCGCCCAATTGCAGCAGCAGAACCTGCGCGGCTATCCGGATTTTGATGCGCTATGGAGCGACGCAATGGCGAGCTTCGCCAACCAGCCGAACGCCCGCTTCCTGACGGCGCAGAATCCGAAACTCAATCCCGCCACCCAAACCGCAGTCGACATCGACACCATCAAGGCATCGCTGGCGCCAACAACCTTCGCCAACGACGCGGGCGCTCCGGGTCTCGCTTTCAACAGTCCGGTATCGTCCAGCCACCAGGTGGCACCGGTCGGCTTCTCCATTCTTGAAGGCCAGCCGCATAACCGCGTCCATATGAGCGTCGGCGGCCAGAGCGCTCCCTATGGGCTGATGTCACAGAACCTGTCACCGCTCGACCCGATCTTCTTTCTGCATCATTGCAACATCGATCGGCTGTGGGATGTCTGGACCCGCAAGCAGCAGGCGATGGGCCTGCCCGTCGGGCCAACGGCTGACCAACAGACGCAGTACGATCCGGAACCCTATCTCTTTTATGTCAACGCTGACGGCAGCCCGGTCAGCGACAAGACCAGGGCCGCCGACTATCTCGAAATCGGCGACTTTGACTATGATTATGAGCCCGGCAGCGGCGAAGAGGTGATCCCGGTTGCAACCGCCGGCCGCTCGGCCCCCATTCCGGCATTGGAAGCAGCCGTGTCTGCGTCCGCGGCCGTGGCCATAAACAAACCGGCGACTGCCAAGCTCACCGTTTCGCAGGAGCTCGTGGATGTTGCCGCGAAGCCTTCGGAACAGTCGCGTCAATTCGCGAAGGTCAGCATCGCGCCGCCCATGGACGTTGGCGGCCTGAATTTCCTCGTTTTCATTTCCCCCGAGGGAACGACGCCTGATCTCAACCCGGACGGACCGGATTTCGCCGGCAGTTTCGAGTTCTTCGGTGTTCGTCATCATCATACCGACACGGTCAGCTTCACCATACCGATCGACAAGGCGCTCGACAGGCTGATCGACGATGGTAGGCTCAAAGCAGGCGAACCGATCGACTTCGCCGTTGTGGTCGCGCAAGAGGGCAAGCGTGTTGAAGGCAGCATGCCGGCGAAGGCACAGCTGACCGACATTCAGGTGGGCTCGTTCTGAACCGCGCGAGGCACAGAAATCCGGGGGTTATGTTTTCGGTGATGCGCTGGTCGCAAAACATGCTCGCGGTTTCACGCTGCCTGGCACAGAGATAAACGGCAGCGCGCTGCTTGGGATTTAAGGCGGAGATGGCCGATCAACGAAGAATTGTCATCAACCTGCCGCGGGCGCCGCAGCCCGACGAGATCGTGGGGCTCAATATCGTGACCGGTCCGTTACCGCTTGGTGCGGAAATCCGCTTTCGAACCACCTCCGGCCGCCCTATCGGTTCCGCCACTTCATTCGGCAGGGCCGATCCCAAGAACCAACTGGTATTCCAGCTATCGCTTCCCGGCCGCTATCTCAATGGCTCCCGACTGGAAATCTTTGCGGACATGCTCGACGCCGGGAGCTCCTTACCACGGGCGCCGACCGAACAGGAACTGGTCTCGGTGACGGGGTGGATTGTGCAACAGTGAAGTTCCACCGTATGACCGCTCGGAGCACCAGGGCGGCTCGATCTTGGCAGGCTGTTCGATCGGAGCGAAATCGGGAGCTGTTGTTTGCCGGTTAAAAGGGGCGTGTCGCAAGCTGGCGATAGGACGCGTTGAGCCGAGATGCACCCTGCCTTCACGCTTTGTTAACCTTTTGAAGTCCGAAGAGGCGCGCGAGCAGATCGTTCTGATCGTTGCCGGTCCAGCCTCCGGCGAAGCCGAAGCCTTTCCGCAGCCACAACATCGCTTCGAAACCCGCGATCGTCCGCCGCGCCGTTTGGAAGGATTGAAAGCCGCCGATCTTCGGCATGTTCTTCTTCACTCTGAAATGGTCGCTCTCGATGCCTTGCTGCAGATGTTTGGTGACATAGTAGCGGCTCCTCCTTGAGCATTTTACGGAAGAACCGTTTGGCGGCATCGAGGTCGCGCTTTGCAGTGAGCAGGAAATCAACCGGGCTTCCGTGCTTGTCGAGATACAGATAGCGCCACCTGCCGCGGATCTTGACGTAGGTCTCGTCAATCCGGACCGAACCGCAATGGGGTCGGCGAAACTGGCGCAACCGCTTTTCGATCATCGGCGCATAGGCGAGCACCCATCGGTTGATCGTGCTGTGGTCTACTTCGAATCCACGCTCTCGGAACATCTCCTCCAGGTTTCGGTAGCTGAGCGGGTAGCGCAAGTACCACGCAACCGCCTGGACGATCAGCCACGCCTCGAAATGTCGACCCTTGAAATCGTCCTTAGACTGGCGCTTCAGCTTCTCGGCAATGGCATTCAGAATCATCTGTACGCTCCACGACACTGGAACGGTAATTTCTCAGCCGATCGTCAACATGCCGTTAACCAAGAAAATTTGCGACACGACCGGTTGACGCCTGCCCCGTCCCCGAAGCCCGCCGCCTTGATAAAAAAAGTCGATTGCAGCACCGGATTGATGCTGCAACTGGATTTGATGGACCGGAGCGTGACTCCGCTTGACCGGTAGCCGCGTTCTGATCCGCGGACAAGAGACATCCGCTATCCAAACTTGACACGTGACTTGTAGCAGCGCGAATCTGCCTCGGATCTCATGGAATGCGCTCGCCTTTCAAGCATAGGAGTTAGCACCAGCTCAGAGCCACCCGGATTTCTTGAATCGGTAGAAAAGGAAGGCGCAAAGCCCGGCAATCGTTGCAAGGACAGCGAAATAGCCGTACCGCGTCTTCAACTCGGGCATATACTCGAAATTCATGCCGTAAATTCCTGCTATTGCCGTCGGAACGGCGAGGATGGCGGCCCAAGCGGCAAGTTGGCGGGTGATGGTGCCCTGCCGCTGCTGTTCTAGCAGGTTGCTCGCCTCGAACACTGAGGTAATCACCTCGCGCAGACCATTGACCATGCCTTCGACGCGCATGACGGGGTCATGGACGTCGCGGAAATAGGGCTTTGCGTGGTCGTCAATGCACGGCAAGTCCAAGTGTACCAGCTTGCCCACCACTTCCGACATGGGTCCAAGAATGCGCTGAAACAGGATCACTTGTCGACGCAGGCGAAATATACGACGGATCTGATCGCGCTCAAGAAAGGCCACAAGCATGTGCTTTTCCATCGCCAGGACCTTGTCCTCGATCGTCTGTACGACCGGAAGATAGCCATCGACGATGAAGTCGATAATCGCATGCAGAACGTAATCTGGTCCCTTCTGCAACAGTTGCGGCGAGGCTTCGAGTTGAGAACGAAGCTGGGAATGCGCACGCGCTGACCCTTGCCTGACGGAAATGATGTGGTGTCGTCCGACGAACAGCGCTGTCTCGCCATAGGCGATTTTATCGCCTTCGAGGTGTGCGGTCTTGGCGACCACGAACAGTTGCTCGCCGTAAACGTCGACCTTCGGAATTTGCTGCGAATGGACCGCGTCCTCGACCGCAAGTTGATGAAGAGAGTAAGCCTGCTGGAGGACGCCCATCTCCTCGGCCGTCGGGGCTTGCAAACCAATCCACGCGAACTCATTGTCCCTGAAGGAAATCGGCGTGGGGGAGAGCGGTAAATCCTCTGCGCGCTTTCCGTCGCGATACATGAAAGAGGCGACGACAGGCATGCGATTTCCTTCTTGTTGCCGTGGTCGAGCTAAGAACCGCCCAATTTGATCAATCTACTTCCCGGTCCGACATGCCACCTCAGGCAGAGTTTTCAACCGAACTTCGGGCCATCTCCTTGCGACCAGATGCTGGAGGATCGATGGGCGTCGATGCCGTGTTCTTTCCTAGCCCAGACGCGCGTGCGAGTTCCGAGCGTTGTCTGGCATAGTTCGGAGCTACCATCGGGTATTCGGCCGGGAGCTTCCACCTTTCTCGATACTGCTCCGGCGTCAGAGCGTACTTTGCCATCAGGTGCCGCTTCAGCGATTTGAATTTCTTGGCATCGTCAAGGCAGACTGCATTCAGCCCCACCTGTTCCAAGAAACACAATCATTCCCTCTGCACCCGCCCCAGGGGTAGCTGAACGCAATTCAAATGTCATCATGTCCTGGAGGTCGAACGCAGGTTCTCGAACTGACGAGCACACTCAAACTCTTCGCCCTGCGGATCATGTCCCAGGGAGTGGTGTAGGTGGCGGCTGGGTCGCCGCGTTCTCCGGCATGGGCCGGGATGATCAGCGCGCCACGGCTGGCAGGCTGATGAGCGGATCATCGCTCATCTGGCTGATGGTTTCCAGCGTCATGTATCTGGCGCGCTGCACAGCCCATTCGTCGTTCTGCTCGAGCTGGATCGCGCCGACGAGGCGGACGATGGCGTCATCATTGGGGAAGATGCCGACGACCTCGGTCCTGCGCTTGATTTCGCCGTTGAGGCGCTCGATCGGGTTGGTCGAGTGCAGCTTGGCGCGGTGCTCCTTCGGGAAGGTCATGTAGGCGAGAACGTCTTCTTCGGCATCATCCATGATGACGGCGAGCTTGGGCACCTTCGGCCGGATCTGGTCGGCGACGGCGCGCCATTGGGCGCTTGCGGCTTCCGGCGTCTCCTGGGCGAAGGCGGTGGCGATGAAGGCGGAGACGACACGGCGGCCGCTCTTGCCGGCATGGGCGAGAACGTTGCGCATGAAGTGGACCCGGGGGCTGTTGAAGAAGTGCTATGTATCTGATTCAATTGAGTAGTCGTTGATTCTCTGGAGCTTCCACGATGCTCGGCCGTAAGGAACGCGATCAGCTGGAACTATACATGTGCGGCTCGCTTCGGGATCTGGTCCCGGACGATCACATATTGGTCAAAGTCGATCGAGTTCTTGACCTCTCCTGGCTACACGAAGAGGTGGCTGAGAGTCGGACTCGAAAAGGTTTCAACGATATCCATATCTTGCAAGGCGTCTGGTGAGCATGCGGATGTGGGCGATGGTGATCCACGCTTCTGCTGAAGCGACGGATTTTTCGAAGTCCTTGGCCAGTCGGCGGCATCGACCCAGCCAGGCGAAGGTCCGCTCGACGACCCAGCGGCGTGGCAGGATTTCAAAACCCTTGGCCTTGTCGGAACGTTTGATGATTTCGAGTGTCCATTTCCCGATTTTCTGCAGCCGCTTTTTGAGCTTGTCGCCCGCATAGCCGCCATCAGCGAAGACATGAAGCAACCACGGCGACCGGTTTTTGATGGATTTCAGGAGATCGGGAGCGCCGTCGCGATCCTGAATATCGGCGCTGTGCACCATGAGGCCGACCATCAGCCCGAGCGTGTCGACAATGATGTGGCGCTTGCGGCCCTTAATCTTCTTGCCTGCATCAAAGCCACGAATACCGCCGCTTTCCGTCGTTTTAACGCTTTGGCTGTCGATCGCGCCCGCTGTCGGCGAGGCTTCTTTCCCCTCCAGTTCCCGCGCCTCCATGACGAGGTGATGGTTGATCCGTGGCCAAAGACCCATTGCCCGCCATTCATAGAAATATCGCTGCACCGTCGAACAGGGCGGAAAGTCCTTCGGCAGCATCCGCCACTGGCAGCCTGTCGAAGCGATATAGAGAAGGGCGTTTAAAACATCGCGCAAATCAGTCTTGCGCGGACGACCCAGACGCCGTGGCGCAGGCATGAACGGTGCAACAAAATCCCATTCGCGATCCGTGACATCGCTTGCATATCCGCTCGTCCGCCGGACATAATTGCGCCGGGTGGTTTCAGTCCAGGCCATCGTGATCTCCATCGAATCTTTGCAAATCCGACGGAATCACAACTGGCTGAAATCACTCAATTCTTTTTGAGGCAGCCTCTGAGCTTTATGCGGCGGGCTTCGGCCGACCCGGCATCGACCCGGAAGTAGCAGTCCGGCTGATGCTTGCAGGCTTTCTTCTCGGAATTGTCCATGACCGTCGGCTGATGCGCGAGGCTCAGGTAAACATCGCTATTCGCTGGTTTATCGGCTTCGGTCTGCACGAAGTTCTCCCGGACCATTCGTCGTTGACGCGTATCCGTCAGCGCTGGGGTGCAGAACGTTTCCGAACTATCTTTGAGCGGACGGTAAAGGTCTGCGTAGCGGCCAAAGTCGCGAAGGGTGAGGTCGTTCATGTCGACGCCTCACTCATCCGGGCCGACGTCAGCTGGGAAAGTCTTGCGGTCCGCCACATAGATGCGGTCACCGACGCCAATGAAGCCGCTGAGAGCGAACGAAAAAGCCGCAAAACAGGCAAATACAAGAAAGTCTGCGTCACCGACCCTGATGCGTCCATGGCAACCAACGGGCGTAATCGGAGACTGGAGCCGGCCTACAAGCAACATGCCGTGGTGGATGATGCTTGCGGCGTAATTTTAGATGTGGAGGTCACCACAGGCGAGATTAATGAGGGACAAGTCATACTCGGTCGTCTCGACGCGGTCGCCGCGATGACCGGCACGACAATCAAAACGGCAACGGCCGACGCCGGCTATGCGTACGCTAAGGTGTTCGCAGGTATGGAGCAACGCGCGATCGAAGCCGTTATTCCGGCAAAGGCAGAGCCAATTCGTAGCCCTGTGCCTATGCGCCGCTTTCGTTATGACGCCAAGCACGACACCCTTAAATGTCCGCGCGGCAAGATGCTGAAGGCGGGCCGTGCCGTTAAACATGGGCGCTTCTTTACATCTCGCGCGGCCGACTGTCGGCACTGCGATCTGGCGCGACTTTGCCTTTCCAATGGCCGTGTGAACAAGGCGGTAGTGCTCGGCGATGACTATCCGGCACTCCTGCGAGCTCGTCGCCGAAGAGAACGATGGTCGGACGAGGACCGAGCTTTGTACCAGCGTCACCGCTGGCGCTCAGAGGGATATCACGGCGAAGCGAAGACTTGGCACGGGCTATCGAGAGCGATCCGGCGCGGCCTCATAAATATGAAAACCCAAGCCTATCTGACGGCCGCGGCAGTCAACTTGAAACGACTGGCGAGTGCTTTTCTGTCAATTTTGCTGTTCGTGTACAGCCAAGAAGCCACCAGTTCAGCCCGACATCCCTTCAGGCAAAGGAAAGTTTTTGGAATCGGCTTGTCGGTGGCTTCCGCATAGCTCCGCCGACGATTGGTTCTTCAACAGCCCCACCCGGCAGCGCTGCCAGGTCGCGCTGAGCACCTTGGTGACGGCGGCCTTCAGGCCTTCGTGGGCGTCGGAGACGACCAGCTTGACGCCTCTGAGGCCACGGCGGGTCAGCTTGCGTAGGAACTCGGTCCAGATCGGCTCGGCCTCGGAGGTGCCGACCTCCATGCCCAGCACCTCCCGGCGACCGTCGCTGTTGACACCGACGGCGATGATCACGGCGACGGAGACGATCCGGCCGCCGCGGCGGACCTTCAGGTAGGTGGCATCGATCCACAGATATGGCCAGTCGCCCTCGATCGGCCGATCGAGGAAGGCCTTGACCTTGCCGTCGATCTCCTCGCACAGCCGACTGACCTGGCTCTTGGAGATGCCACTCATGCCCATGGCCTTGACCAGATCGTCGGCCGAGCGGGTCGAGATTCCCTGCACATAGGCTTCCTGGATGACCGCCGTCAGCGCCTTCTCGGCCATGCGCCGCGGCTCCAGGAAGCCCGGAAAGTAAGAGCCCTTCCTGAGTTTCGGAATGCGCAGCTCGACGGTTCCGGCGCGCGTCTCCCAATCCCGCTCGCGGTAGCCGTTGCGTTGGGCCGTCCGCAGTGGGTTCTTCTCGCCATAGCCGGCACCGGTGGCGGCGCCCACCTCCAGCTCCATCAGCCGCTCGGCGGCAAAACCGATCATCTCGCGCAAAAGATCGGCGTCGGGGGACTTCTCCACGAGTGCACGCAGGTTCATCATGTCGTCGGTCATCGGTGGTTCCTTCGAATCAGGTTGGTGTCAGCAACCCGACCCTACCGGAGAACATCGATGACCACCGCTCCGCCGCCCGCTCACTACGGCGCTGTTAAGGGCGCGCTCGCGAGCGGCTTCGCTACCGCCGAGCTACACCACCTGTGGGGACACGACCGCCCTGCGTAAGGCCCGAGGAGAAGCCCCCTGAACCATGGTGCTCGTTGCGTGGACCTGTGAGCGCCCCTTGAGATGGCCGCTATCGGCCGGTCTACCCGATCGTCTAAAATGAAGTCGAATATACCCGTTGCCGTAAGTCGCAGGAGGGTCACAGGAGACCTCGAAGCGTCGGACACGCCGCGCGCTGTCCCAATTGGACCTCCAGCGATTTCTGCACCGCAACAATCGAACGCTCTGCACGCTTGCTGACATCTGAGCTAGTCCATTTTGAGTAGAAATAAACGGAGCGATAACTATCGGAACTGGGCGGTAATGACAATGGCGCTCGAAGATTGTATTGATAAAACATAATTAGTACCAAGTATTGAGTGACGGCGCGCTAGCCTGATCTGAACGTATCTAATTTCAGTAACGAATTAATTACAATACTGGATCAATATCGTACTGAAGGATTCTTCCGAAATATTTAGACAATGTTCTCTGTAGGAATTTTAACGCACTCAGACATCGACACAGAACCCGGAATCTATAGGGAGTGCCAGGGAGGGACAAATGTACCCGACGAGATCGACCGACTTTGAAGATAGCAACAAGGTATTGCCGAAGAAAAGCAAGATTGTAATGCTCGCAAAGAACGACCTGTTCGCCGAATGTTTGACACAGGCGATCAGCGCGCGTTTTCACGATCAGGACATCGTAAGCCTTTCCGATGCCGACGATCTCCTGGACGGCAATCTTATCGACGTAAGCCTGGTCATGCTCTACCGCCTGCCGGCGGCAGCATTCCCGTCGATCATCAGGACGATCCACGAGTTCCATCCCAAGGCCGCGATCGGCCTGATGGTGCAGAACGCGGACGAGCTTGACCCGTCGATCGCGGGTTTTGTCGACGAAGGGTCGGTCAACGGCGTCCTGCCCCTGAATCTCAATCTCGACCTATGCCTTACCGCCATCGATCTCTTGATGAAGGGCGGCGAGCATTTTCCCGCCGCTTTGCTTCGGCGCCCGGCGCCAAGAGGGCTGGCAGGGGGCGGCCTTGTCGCGCAAAAACAGGCGTCTTTGGAAGACATCGATCTAGAACGCAAGATCGACTTTGGCCAAGACCTCCTGACGATGCGCGAGACCCAGATTCTCGATCTCATATGCGTTGGCATGCAGAACAAGATCATCGCCGATCGTCTCGGGCTTTCCGAAAACACCGTCAAGGTGCATGTCCGCAACATCTACAAGAAGATGAACGTGCGCAACCGGACGGAGGCGGCGGCGCGCTACTTCCGGAGCGACGCTGATCACGCCTCGCTCCGCACACCATCGCACTAAGCGCGCGGAAAACAGCCCCTTCGACATGAAAGACCATCTGAAGGCGCCCGGCTATCGCTGGTCGGACGGCAGACGGCGGCCCGAGATCCTTGTGGATCGAGATTGCGGAAGAGCACTCGACGATGAGCTTCGGTATCTGCGGGCGGAACCAGTGGGTATAAGCCGATCCACCGGGACGGCCGCCTGCGCTATGGCCGAGCAGACCGACAATCTCGGAGACCCTCCTTGTCCGGCGCGCATAAGGGGAAGCAATCGTCGGCAGTCGGTCGGTGAACGTTTGTCGTTCACATTTCTGATGCGCGCACCGCCAGCGGCTCAACCGAAGCTTTACCGTTACGGTTTTGCCCTGGACCGGCAGACCTTGGAGGCTTCGGTTGGACCAGCCATGCCGATATCGGGTCCGCCGTCCGCAATCAGGGCAGATGCCGAAAGCTGGCCCGGCAGCGGAAACAACCCAACTTTCGTCATCTGTGAGCGCGACACCCAGAACTTTTGCCCCTCGGCCGGGCGACCATTTCATTTTCGTTCGCATACCCGCCTATAGCGGCATCATGTCTAACGGCGAGTGAACCACACAAATTGAGGAAGGCCCTAATTGAATGCCAAGCCACAGTCAGATCGATGCTCGGGCTCAGTCCGAGCGCCTATCAGGAGGATTGCGAGATCCTTGGACCGGAGAACGCCGCCGCGGTCACGGCCCGCATCCTCGAAAGGGCAGGGCACATCAACTCGGCCGGCGGTTACCTGCGCGATCTGACGCGCAAGGCTGAGTGCGGCAAGTTTTCGCGGGGCCGATGTTGATGGCCCTGATTGCGGGCGAAAGCGTTTGCCGGCGGCAGGGCGTGCTAATGGATCGCTCCCATATCCGTCCGAGGTCGGCGATGAATGGCGTCTTGAGGTGCACTCCGTAGATTGTTGGGGGTACTATCTGTGATCCCTGTAATATTCAGGGGTACTAATTTATGGTTGCAAAAAAAGTGGCGCTCTGTTAGTGTATTCAACGTGCAAGGCTCGCCCGTGAGTTGACGCTGAGGGCTCAGCAATCCGATAAAATGAACTCTCTCCAGGGAGTATAATCGACGGTCAAAGCACGTCTGCGATCTGCTGCATTCGCATGCAAATGAATCATATAGTGCCGTAAAATCTCTGCGCCACTCTAGGGATAGGAGACTGGTAAATGACTTCTGCTGCTTTGAAATTCATATCAGTAACGAAACTTCCAACAGACGATGATCTTGGGGAGCTGCTGGACAAGCTGCGGGGTGCTGCTGGCTATTCCGCGCCGCTCCGTTCTCTGGCAGACAATACACAAACTGCCCAGGTTAACGCGGGAAGCCTGACTTCCTTCACCCAGAATCTTTCTGGCGAAAACAAAGCCGACGTGCAGAACTCAACCCTTTTTGCCCAGTTAGCATCAGACAGAGCTTTCGATCGTTATAGGGCCCCCATGGACTGGTACAGAAACTATATCAATGTCCTGGGTCAGATTGGTTGGAACCAGCCAGCCTTTGCCTTTGATACCTACACATCTGGCGGTTCCACGGTAAAGCTCGACGAGGCCGTTCTTGGTATTCTCGCAGCGATTGCAACCGGAGACGAAGTCGCCATGGTGGCCGCTACGATGGAGGGGCTTAAAGGTCTTAGCGACGATTCGAAGCAAATGACTATTTGGGATGCAAAGTCCAGTGACGGCAACAACGGAAATTTTCAGATATTCCCCGTTGACGCGCTACCCAACGGTGACGTTGTGATGGTGCTTGATGGGATGCAGTTTAATGCATCCACTAGCCATGGCCGGTTCTTGTGGTGGACATGGGAGTCTACGAGCATCCGCATACAGCGAGCTGCTAACAAATTTGTGCTCAACGAAAGCGTCTATTCACAAGTTCGGCAGGCCATTATCGATAAACTCGGCGAGCGCGCCCAGCAGCTGGTCGCCGACATTCCAATTTAACGCCAGGCGCAGACTCAACGTCGTGACCGTCAAAGATGCACTGCCTTTGCATCCGGGACGGCCACGACGATCGTTGCGTGAACCGTCGTCCCACCTGGGTCCTTTGCAAGTCTGTGCCGAGAGTGCCGCTTGCGTGACGCCCAAATCAAGCATGAGGCTTATGATGTCCGTACATTTCGATGCGATCACGCTCCCTGAGCTTTCCGCGCGGGAGCGCGCACTTGAGACCGCTTCACCACCCGAGACTACCCAGTTCTCACTGGTAGGAACGGCTTCAGCGCAGATTAATGAAGGAGCACTGTTGGCTTTCGACAGCGCTCTTCCAAAGCAAATGATCGATGATATCAGCAACTCACTTCTCTTCGCACAGCTGGCTGCTGACAAACAGTTCAACAGGCATACAGCGACGGGCGATTGGCAAAGGACTTTCTTCGGCACGCTTTCAGTGATGGGATGGATAACTGGCAGCTTGAGCGAAAGAACTGAAGTTGCGGCATCACCGGTCGACTGGGCGGAGCTGATTACATCGTACATGCCGGAAAATGTGGATCAACTCGTGCTCTCCAGCATCGCGGCATCTCAACAGCTGCCCACCACAAGCAGTGCAATCCGCATATGGAGCAATGCAGCCTTGGTTGGTGACGAAGGGGTCGTCATTGTCGGGCCGAGTTACATTTCTGGCGACAACCCAAATATGGCAATCGCACTTCTAAAGTTCACATTTGAGAAAGAAGTGGCAGGTTTTTTAAGGTGGGACGTCAACTTCAACATCACGACATCGATCGTGACCATGGAACTGAACGAGAGCATTTACTCGAAAGTGCGAAACTCGGTCATAGCGAAACTTGGCAATCGTCCGAAATACCTAATCGCTAGTGTGCCGATGAAGTGAAGGGGACTCCAAAATGCCACATGTGACGGATGCTAACGTTCCACCTATAACGCAATCGGATTGCTGCAGATTCGCTTCGGCAGTCTCGGGGCATGGGGAACCGCGTTACTCATTGACGAGCGATGTCTGTTGACGTGCGCTCACAACGTATTTTCTAAGGGGCAGGCCGCAGTGTCGGCCAGCTTTCACCGCGCCTACAATTCGGAGATGCCGCCCGTGACGACCGGAGTTGAGGTGGATTGCGCTTTCATCAAGCGCGTGTTCAAGGTAGGTCATGACAGAACCTGGGACATTGCCGTCCTGCGACTGGCCGAGCCGATCTACAAAGTCCAACCGCTCCGACTTGGAGTGGTCACAGAACATCAGCAGCCTGACCCTAATTTGACTGTCGCCGGTTATCCTGGCAGCAGACATTATCGGATGTGGGAGGAACAGGAACTGGTTAGAGGTGTCGCTTGGCAGATAAATGTGAGAATGCGGCTGTTTCAGGCAGGTTTGGCATTTAAAGATGAGAATCCGAGCGACGGGATTGTCAAAACAACTGCAATTGCGAAGACGCCACCGATCGGCATGTACGGGTGATGATCTCGTCGATAGTGCTGCTGAATCGCACTTGGTTCTGACCCATCATTTGGCCGCGCAGCATTTGCAGCATCTCCGGTCCTGCCCGCTCGACGAGCCGCTGAGGGCTGCCAAGTAGAGGTTTCATTATGTTCGATCCTCGCGAGAAAATAGCGCTCTTTATCGACGGCGCCAATCTTTTCGCCGCATCCAAAAGCCTGGGCTTCGACATCGATTATTGCAAACTGCTCGAGGCTTTTCGCAACCGCGCCTACCTCTTGCGGGCCTATTATTACACGGCCATCATCGAAGACCTGGAATTCTCCTCAATTCGGCCGCTGATCGACTGGCTTGATTACAACGGCTACACCGTGGTCACCAAACCAGCCAAGGAATTTACCGACGCCCAAGGCCGACGCAAGATCAAGGGAAACATGGACATCGAACTGGCAATCGATGCCATGGAGCAATCGCGAACCGCCGATCATCTCGTGATCTTTTCGGGCGATGGTGATTTCACCACACTCGTCGAAACTCTGCAGCGCAAGGGGCGCAAGGTTTCCGTGGTCTCGACCATGTCAACACAGCCGCCGATGATCGCTGACGAGTTGCGCAGACAAGCGGATCATTTCATTGATCTGGCTTCGCTTCGCAGTGAGATTGACCGCCATCCGCGAGACCATTTGACTCGTCCAGCCGCTCCGGTTTCAGGTGAGGTCGGCGTCGACGCTGGCGCTTGAGCGAGAACGATCGCTCGCCACGTTTCTGAGCTGGTGTGCGATATCTGTCCGACACTCCCACGGCGCATAACAGGCGCAGCACGAGTAGAATGACAAAGTCGGGAGCAAGGATGTCGAGAGCCGGGAGGCGAGAAGCTTCGGTGGCGCAGGGCTGCGTTCCCAAGATTGTATCCTCACGGTAGGACAGCTGTCGGCAGTCGATCGATGATCGGCGGTCGTTCTGTTTCAGTGGCTGCTGCGCGGCAATACGAGGTCACAAAATTCAATTCGTGGGAGGACTGATAATGAATAGCTGCAAGCTGAGCCCTTCAGGCGGCGTAGTTTCAAGGCATGAGCGCGTCTATTCCGGCTCGGCCACCCACTGGCAATGCACTCAAGGGGTCTGAGTGAACGAGGTAAGCGGATCGACGTTGTTCATCATCGTGGTCTGCAGCAGCCAGCAACAGTGCTCGCGGAGGATGAGGCGTTATTGCTGCTTGGTTTCGAACAGGCGCTCCCCGAAGCAGGCTTCGGTGTCAAGCGGTCTCGATCGGATGGAAGGCGACGGTGCTTAAGCCCGTTGTTCCGAAACGCCTCAGCTGGTCGCCGTTCTTCGTTGGGGCCGACCAGGGCCGCTGTCGCGAGCGTCGAAAATCTAACAAAACTCCGAACGGATCAAAAAGAAACCCTCTATAAGTGTAGGGTTGCTTATGATCAGATCGTGCGTTGTATTATGCATTTACGGATCTGCCCTGCTCGATGGGGTTCTGCATCACTTCATGAATGCAAGGGAGCATTCCATGCTGATCTCCGCCAGCCCTACACGTTCTTCGAATCCTTTGATCATTCTTGCTGGCGGAAGCTATGAGGAAGCCTCGTCGGTCGCCCGCAGCCTTCGGGAAATCGGGTATTCGTGCGTTTGCTCTCCAGACTACCGGACCTTTGAGCAACATGCGCGCCTGGTAAAGCCGGACCTCCTATTGCTGGATAGCGATATCCATGGCGAAATCTTGAGAGATGGAAAACGTTGGGAGGAGTTTCAATCTGTTCCAATGATCCATCTCGTTTCGAGTGCCGCCGAGAGAGAGAACGCCTTTGCCGCGGGTGCGGTGGACTGCGTTGTCAAACCTGTGTTGACAGAAGAACTGCTGGCACGTGTAAAAGGCCGTCTCGACCTGCAGCAGGCGCAGAAACAGCTTGACCAGCGCAATATTCAATTCGCCACAACCCTCGAAAATATCGGCCAGGGGGTCTGCTTTTTCGACGCGGACCAGCGGCTGATTCTATCAAATCGGCGGTATGCGGAGGTATACGGCCTACCACCGGAGATGATCAAGCCGGGCATGACTTTAAGCGAGATCACCGAACTGCGCTATGCGGTCGGTGCCTGCCCGGTCGTGCCGCATGATGAATATCTGGCCTGGTGCGATGCGATCAATTCCAAGTCATCCCCGCAAGATTGGTCGATGGAGCTGAAGTCGGGCAAGGTCATTCGCGTCCATCACGAGAGGACATCCGACGGCGGATGGGTTTCCACGCACGAGGATATTACCGAGCACCGAAACGCCGAACGGCAGATAGCGCGTCTGGCGCTGCATGATCCGTTGACCGACTTGCCCAACCGCGCCGCGTTGAAGCAGAAACTCGATACACTGCTCGAGCAGCACCAAAAGCAAGGCACCCAGTTTGCGGTCCTGTGCCTCGACCTCGACCGCTTCAAGGAGGTCAATGACCTCTTCGGTCACCATGTCGGGGATCAAGTTTTGTGCCTGGCTGCCAAACGCCTTTGCGCAACTGCGGTGGGTGCATTCGTCGCGCGCCTGGGTGGCGACGAATTCATGGTCTTGGCAGAAGCTGACGCGAGCTACGCGGCACAGCTTGCCGACCTGATCATCACCATTCTGAGCGAGGACGCCGAAATCGAGGGCACCCGGATCCGCATGGGTACGAGCCTTGGCGTAGCAATCTTCCCCGCCGACGGGGACAACGCCGCCGAACTCATGGGCAATGCCGACGCAGCTCTCTATCGTGCGAAGGCTGACGGACGCGGTACGGCCCGTTTCTTCGAACCGCAAATGGATAAATGGCTACGCGAGCGGCGAGCACTGCAACGAGATCTGCAGGCTGCGATTTCTCAGCAGCAGCTGTCTATTGTTTATCAGCCACAGGCTGACATCGGCGGCGATGTCATTGGCTTCGAAGCACTGCTGCGGTGGAACCATCCGACCCGTGGCAATATCCCGCCTTCAGTCTTCATTCCGATCGCCGAAGAGAGCAGTTTGATGATCGAGATCGGCGAGTGGGTGCTACGAGAGGCCTGCCGAGAGGCAGCTGCTTGGCCACGGAAGCTTTCGGTTGCCGTCAACCTCTCTCCGGTGCAATTCAAACACGGCGATCTCGATAGGCTCGTAAAGTCAGTTCTGATCGAAACGGGACTTGAGCCAGAACGGTTGGAGCTCGAGATCACAGAAAGCGTTTTGATCGACGACCTGGAACGTGCGATCTCGACGCTGGGGCATGTGAAGGCGCTGGGTGTGCGGATCGCAATGGACGATTTCGGGACCGGCTATTCCTCGCTTTCGTATCTGCAATCCTTTCCGTTTGACAAAATCAAGATCGACCAGTCGTTTGTCCGCAACATCGGGCTTTCCCAATCTTCAGCAATCATCCGAGCCGTAATCGGACTTGGGCGCGGCCTCGATCTGCCCATCATCGCTGAAGGCGTGGAATCGACGGATCAGCTTGCATTCCTGACCCGCGAGAGCTGCGATCAGGTACAAGGTTATCTTGTGGGCCGGCCCCGCCCGATTTCGGACTATGCCAAATATGTGGGCCGCGCAGAGGACGTCGAGCAGCTTGCGCGCGTCCGGCCGGCGATCTCGGCCCGGCAAGAGCAAAGCCATGGTGCCGATTCCAGGCAAAACAGCGGCATTGGCTGAGGCCGCTTCCTAGAGTGCGGCATTTTCTCGATTACCGATCTGTGGGGAAGGTGGGGTGGGCGCTGTCACTCGATCTGCCCGGCTTGTATCACTTCGAACACCTGCTCCGCAGAAAGAGGGCGGGCGAATAGATATCCCTGCGCCTCATCGAACCCTTCGGCGTTGACGGCGGCTAGTTGGGTCTGTGTCTCCACGCCCTCCACAGTGGTGGTTATTCCTAAACTTCGTCAAATACCTGCCACGGCCCTGACAACTGAGAGAGGAGTAGCCAGTTCCAAAATCATCCATCGCGATTTTGGCGCCGACCTGCCTGATTTCCTGTAGGAGATGCAGGTTATTGTCACTTTCGTCGAGCAGCACCGACTCCGTTATTTCGAGCTGTAGGCGCGAAGCATCCAATCCGGCCTCTCGAAGTGAATCTGCCACGAGAGCGGCAAGTTTACGATTTCGAAATTGCAGTGGCGAAAGATTTACCGCCACGCTGATGTGCGGCGGCCATTTGGCGGCTTCCCTGCACGCCTCGCCCAGGGTCCACTCCCCAAGCGGAATGATCAGTCCCGTTTCCTCCGCTATCGGAATGAACTCGACAGGCGAGATCAATCCTTTATCTGGATGTCTCCAGCGCACGAGCGCCTCGCAGGTCGTGATCTGCTTAGTTCCGAGGTTTATCAGCGGCTGATAGAACAGCTCCAGCTCGCCCCTCTCGAGGGCGCGACGAAGTTCGATTTTCATTTCTTGCTTGGCTCGCAGGTGAGCGTCCATGCCCGGGGCAAATTGCCTGTAGGTGCCGCGGCCGTTTGCTTTCGCCCGGTAAAGGGCAATGTCGGCAGCCTTGATCAGCTCATCCGCGGACCGGCCATCCTTCGGGGCAAAGGCAAGCCCGACACTTACTCCGACATCTGCATGCGTTCCATCGAGATCATAGGGTGCTCCAACCAAATCTATGATGCTCTTTGCCAGGCTAATTGCTTCTTCCTCATTGTGGAGGTCGGCCCTCAGGACAACGAACTCGTCGCCTCCCAGCCGAGCAACAACGTCGTTCTCATTGGCGCAGGCGCGCAGACGTTCGGCCACGCGACGTAGCAACAAATCGCCAGCCGGATGGCCATAGGCGTCATTGACTGCCTTGAAGCCGTCGAGGTCCAGGTTGAGAATTGCCGTTGTGGCCTTTCCCTGCGACTCGTCCAATAGCCGTTCGAATGCCTCGCGCAGAAACTGACGATTAGCCAAGCCGGTCAGGGCGTCGTGCCGGGCCATATGATGAATTTGCCTGTGGGCGAGGGAGCACTCCTGCTCCGCCTTGCGCCGTTACGTTATGTCCCTGAAGAACAGCGACATACCCTCCGAAGTCGGCGCGGCATGCATTTCGAGCCAGATCCCACGTGGCTCCAGATATTCTTCGAAGCTTACGTTACTGCGATCCGCCATCGCCCACCGGAACTCGATCGCAAATACCGAGTTTCCGTCCGCAGGAAAAACCTTCCATAAATCGAGCCCGATCGCGTGTTCATCAAGTTGCAGGAGGCGCATGGCTTTGATGTTGAAATAGCTGATGCGCCAGCTTCGGTCGACGACCAGCACGCTGTCCATCGTGCTCTCGAGCACCGCTGAGAGCCGTTCAGCCAGGCGTTCGGCTTCGTGGCGCGCGGCTTCCGCCTCGTCCCTTGCCTTCCGAGCTTCGGTCACGTCGCGCCAGATTGCCAGCATGCGGATGGGCTTACCGGAAGCACCGAACACCGGGGCGGTGATGACGTCCATGTATCGTTTGAAACCCGCGCTGTCCCGTATCGCCGTTTCGACACGCGTCGTCCGGCCCTTCCGCACTTCGGTGCACCAGATCTCGCCACGCGACATCTTCGAGTGTCGCGTTCTCATCGAGCCCAAACAGTTGCCTTCCCGCGCGGTTCATAAGCAGGGGACGGCCATCGATATCAAGCAGGCGGATGCAATCGGGCGTGCTTTCAAACACGCTTGGATCAAGGCTTCGCTCCTCCCGGGCAAGTTCGGCCTGCCGCCGTTCCGTTATGTCGAGGACATTGCCGACATAACCGAGGAAGGCTCCGTCCGATGCAAATCGTGGCTGTCCGACGTCAATGACGCAGGCGTAATTCCCGTCGGCGCGTCGAAGACGGTACTCGGTGCGAACCGCTGTGCGGAGCCGGGCCGCGTTGGTGCACGGATCGTTTAGCGGTCGTGGTGTAGGCGATCGGCAACCTCAATAACCGATCTGTGACCTTGATGCCTTCCAAACATAACGCCGCCCGCCGCCATCACATCGGCAGGATGAAATTCAAGGTGACGAACTGGCCGGAATATGAGGCCGGGTTACGGCGACGTGGCAGCTTGACCCTGTGGCTGACACCGGAGGCGCTTGCCATGTGGCTTGCTCCACGCCGAACGACGCGTGGTGGCCAGCCGCGTTATTCCGATCTAGCCATCGAGACCGCCTTGACGCTGGGCCTGGTGTTCGGCTTGCGGCTGCGTCAGGTCGAAGGATTATTAGGATAGGTGCTGCCCTTGATGGGCTTGGCGCTCGCTATCCCCGATCATACCACCCTGGGCCGTCGGGCGCGAACATGGCAATCGCCCCAACAAGGCGCATGACCTCCAGGGTCGACCGGACGGGCCAGTGCATATTCTTGTCGACAGCACTGGACTGCAGGTCTACGGCGCGGGCCAATGGTTGGGGGAGAAGCATGGCGCCAGATCCCGCCGTGGTTGGCGAAAGCTGCATGTGGCACTGGATGCCGATAGCAGCGAGATCATTGCACATACGATGACCGACCAGGACGCGGGCGACGCATCGCAGGTGGAGCCGTTGCTCAACCAGATCGATGGTCGGATCGGGCAGTTCACAGCCGACGGCGCCTACGACGGGAAGCCCACCTACGACGCGGTCACCGACCACAGTGCGGCTACCGTCATCGTCATTCCCCCGCGCGCCAACGCGATCGAACCAGCCGGCGGATGCATGAGAAGAAGATCAGTCAGGCGGAGATCGCGCCCGCCCCCTTGGCCGAGACCCTTCGACGATCTGCCGCGAGCTACGACGGAATCTCCGTTATCCTTGATTGGTACTGCGACAGACACGTTCGGAGTTGGAAAGAGACGTATCGGGTTTCCTAACACGCCATGCTGGTCAGCGGTTACAAAGGCCGAAGGCAAATTGCTGTTCTAAGCCGTCTATCCGTTTGGTCCGCGCTGGGGTTATCTCATCCCTGGGGAAACGTGCGCGGATCCACGGAAGTTTTTCGTTATAACAGTCGACGAGGACAGCCTGATCCGACACTATTCGTTTTCACTGTCGGATCGACTGGAGATCGAACTGCGGAGGCGTGATCATAATCGGCTCGGCTTGCCATTCAGCTATGTAATGCGATACCGGGCCGGTTAACCTGACGGTGCCAATCAGCCGTCCCTGTAGTAATAGCTATAGCCGTTGAGCGCCGGGGCGCCGCCGAGATGGGCGTAGAGCACCTTCGAGCCCTCGGGGAAGAAGCCCTTGCGCGCGAGATCGATCATCCCCTGCATCGACTTTCCCTCATAGACCGGGTCGGTAATCATCGCCTCGGTGCGCGCCGCGAGCCGGATCGCCTCGTTGGTCTCCTCCGAGGGCACTCCATAGGCGGGATAGGCGTAGTCAGGGTTGATGACGATCTCGTCTTCACGCACCGACCGACCAAGGTTCACGAGTTCCGAGGTGGCATCGACGATCTTCCGCACCTGATCCCGCGTCTGCTGGAGGGTGCCCGAGGCATCGATGCCAATGACCCGGTCGGCCCTGTCTAGTGCGGCAAAGCCGACGATCATTCCGCCCTGGGTTGAACCGGTGACAACGCAAACGATGATATAGTCGAAGATGAAGCCGAGGTCCTTCTCCTGTGCCGCGACTTCCTCGGCGAAGCCGACATAGCCGAGGCCTCCGAACTTGTGTACCGAAGCGCCAGCCGGGATCGCATAGGGCTTGCCGCCCGCATCCTCTACCGACTGAATCGCATCCTCCCAACTCTTGCGGATGCCGATGTCGAACCCATCCTCGACCAGCCGGCTGTCGGCGCCCATCAGTTTCGTCATCAGGATATTGCCGACACGGTCATAGACCGCATCGTAGTGCGGTACCCATTTCTCCTGGATGACGACACAATTCATGCCGATCTTCGCCGCAGTCGCAGCCACCATGCGGGTATGATTCGACTGGACCCCACCGATCGACACCAGCGTATCCGCGCCGGAGGCGATCGCGTCGGGCACGATATATTCGAGCTTCCTGAGCTTGTTGCCGCCCATGGCGAGGCCGGAATTGCAGTCGTCGCGCTTGGCATAGATCTCGACCTTGCCGCCCAGCGCCGCAGTCAGCCGCGGCAGGTGCTCGATCGGCGTCGGGCCGAAGGTGAGCGGGTAGCGTTCGAACTTTTCCAACAGTGACATCGATCAGGGCCTCCGTGCCGAATTTGTGGCCGAAGGCTAGTAGATATAGTTTGAAAGGTGCTCTCTAATTTTGCTTTAAAAGTTTTCTTTATCGGCATAATTGTTCGATTGGAGAACCCAAGTCTTCAATTATATGAGGTAAAATGAAAGAGTCTCCCACAGAGGATGTCGATAGGATAGACCTCAAGATTTTGCGCGCCTTGCAATCGGAGGGCCGGCTGAGCAATGCCGATCTCGCCAAGCGCGTGAATGTCAGTGCTGCAACTTGCCACAGGCGAACTCAGCGCCTCTTCGAGGAGGGCTACATTACCGGCGTGCGGGCGGAAGTCGCGCCGGGCGCCGTAGGCCTCGGCGCGATGGTTATGGTTGGCGTGGTACTGGATCGCTCCACGCCTGAGAGCTTTGGTGCCTTTGAGGGCGCGGTCATGGAGCTGAAGGAAGTACTGGACTGCAATTTGGTCGCCGGAGATTTCGATTATCTCCTGAAAATACGCGTCCGCGACATGGCCGATTTCAACAAGCTACACGGCCAGAAGCTGATCGCCCTCCCAGGCGTGCGCCAGACGCGCACCTTCTTCGTGATGAAGGAAGTCAAGGAGAACGCGAGGTTGCCCTTCTAGCGTCGTCGGCAGCTATTGTGGATGCAGCATCTATTGTCGGTTCCGCGCAGACAGCGGATGTCAGGCGACTTTTTCTGACATCACCGGCTCCACGCTCTGTGCATCAAACATACGGTCTCACCGTTCACACGATGGAGGCACTCCATGGCGAGGTTATTTGTAGTCTGTGCATAGTTCAGTCTCCGGACGATCCTTGATGCGCCACTGCACCAGCTTGACGCCGAGGGGTACCAGCCGGGCAATCCACTCGGCGCTGTCGACGATCAGGAAGAACTGATGTGTACGGGAAGACTTCGAAACCTTCGCTGACGAGAATGCGAGCCGCCTCGACGGGGCCGAAGACATCCGGCTGTAGCGTATCATGGTTGCCGATGACCTCGAGCTTGATCCAGTCGGTGGCGAACAGCTCGCGTGCTATCCTTGCGGTCAGCACCGCTTCCGCGACGCTGTGGCAACCTGCGGTGTTGGTTAGGATACGAACGCCGAGCGCGCGGATCATCTCGAAAAAGGTGCCCCCACTGCGGCCGCCAGTGACCTGCCACTGAACTTTCATCCAGCGGCGATTAGACCGTATGTTCGCGGGATGAAGGTGGCCCGCCCCCGCGGTAAGCTAAATCGGGGGTTGCTCTGGATAGGCCGGAGCCTTGCCCCATGCTTAGCGAGGGCGAACCATGAAAGAAGATAGCGTAATTTTCATCGGCCTGGATACTTCGAAGCTGAAGATTTCTGTGGCGATAGCCGATGGAAGCCGCAACGGCGAGGTACGGTTTTTCGGCGACATTTCCTCGGAGCCGGCATCAGTAGCATCGATGGTCAGCAAGCTTTCCAAGCGCGGAGCTAAGCTTCACTTTTGCTATGAAGCTGGTCCCACGGGTTACGGTCTTTACCGGCAGATTGTCGAACTGGGGCATGATTGCGTGGTCGTGGCGCCGTCACTGGTACCCAAGCGTGCGGGCGATCGGGTGAAGACAAACCGCCGGGATGCCATGAGTCTGGCGCGCCTGCACCGGGCGGGCGAACTGACCGCGGTCTGGGTCCCAGATGAAGGCCATGAGGCGATCCGCGATCTGGTGCGGGCGCGCGAGGTGGCCAGCGAGGCGCTGAAGCAGGTCCGTCAGCAACTTCAGTCCTTCTTGTTGCGTCATGGCAGGATCTATGCCGGCCGCGAACCATGGACGCGTGCCCATCGAAGATGGCTAACGTGCCAGGCCTTCGATCATCCCGCCCACCAAATCCTGCTGGCGGAATATTGCCAGGCTGTCGCGGATGCCAGCGTGCGCCTGGATCGGCTGATCAAGCTGGTCGTCGAGACCGCGGCATCCTGGTCAATGGCGCCGGTTGTGGCCGCCTACCAGGCGATGCGCGGCGTCGCGTTCATGACGGCGGTCACCTTTGTCGTCGAAATCGGCGATGTCAGGCGCTTTGATAATCCTCGCCCAGCTGATGGCGTATCTCGGTCTCGTTCCGTCGGAAAGCTCAACCGGCGAACGGGTCAAGCGTGGCGGGATCACGAAGGCGGGCAACACAAGAGCTCGAAGGGTACTCATTGAGGGCGCTTGGACATATCGCTTTCCGGCCCGCGTGAGCCCGAAGATCCAGGCGCGGCTGGACGACCTGCCAAGAACGGTTCGCGAGATTGCTTGGAAAGCCCAGGTAAGGCTTTGCGCACGCTATCGAAAACTACTCGCGGCAGGCAAGCCGAAGGTCGTCGCGGTCACCGCCCTTGCGCGAGAAATGGCAGCGTTCCTATGGGCGATTGGGCAGGAGGTCGCTCCCACAGCAAAAGCCTAAAGGCGAATGCCCCGCTCGAACAAAAACGCTTAACCCGAAAATTGAAATCATCTTCTGTTGGACAAAGATGGAGGCAGGGCTCCGGTGGGGAACCCTCGCAGGCTCTATGTGGCGGACAATTCCAAGCCCGAGATTAGACAGAGGCAGCCCCAGACGAATACACGGAAATGCGGTACCCAACCCGCGCATAAGAGTATGCCAGCCGTCGTCAAAATGCCCTGCCTCCTCCTTTGTTCAACAGCTTCACGCATGCGTGCTTTCGTCCTCAAGGCCGGAAAGGAAAGAGTCATGATTAAGGAGCTTGCAAATGAACATAAGAGAGCCTCGGCGGTTTTTGAACCGCCCCAGGTTTCTGGACCAGCGGAGGCTAGAGTTTTCCGGCTTCGTTCAGGGAGGCGGGCTGGTTGCGCCTCCGGAATTCATCAGCGAGATCGGCACCTTATTGCCGATCGCGCCATGAGGCCGTTCCTCGTTGTAGTATCGACGCCAATCCTCCATCTTTTCGCGCGCATCCGCAAGGGTCAGGAACCAGTGCTGGTTCAGGCATTCCGCCCGGAAGCGGCCGTTGAAGGCTTCGATGAAGGCGTTGTCCGTGGGCTTTCCAGGACGTGAGAAGTCCAGGGTGACGCCCTTGGCATAGGCCCATAGGTCGAGATCGCGAGACACAAACTCCGTCCCCTGATCGACGCGGATCGTCCGCGGATAGCCGACTTGCCGGCATACCCGCTCCAATGTCTGCACCACGTCTTCGCCGCGATAGCTGTGACGCGGATCAAGCACCGGCACATAACGTGAGAAGGTGTCGACCACCGTCAGAACCCGCAGCTTCTTTCCGGTCGCGAGTTGGTCGTGCACGAAATCCATCGCCCAGACATCGTTCGGGCCGATGGCTGTCTGCCGATCTTCCCGCAGCTTTGCCTTGACCCTGCGCTTTGGAGCCTTGTTGCGCAGCTGCAGGCCCAAGTCCCTGTAAATACGATAGGTTCGCTTGATGTTGGTGCCCCAACCTTCGCGTTCCAGCAACACATGCACGCGCCAATAGCCGTAGCGCACACGGGTCTCGCAGATCTCGCGAATACGACGTCCGAGGCCGGCCTGATCGGCACGGCGAGAGGTGTAGTGGTAGGTCGACCGATCGAAGTTCAACGCTCCATAGGCACGCCGGATCGAGATTGCCCAGTCCCGGCACATGCCCTTCACCACCTCACGCTTGCGAGCAGGCCTTAAAGCTTTCGGCGAATAACATCCTGCAGCATTTCGCGGTCCAACGTCAGGTCCGCGACGATCTTCTTCAGCCGCGCATTCTCGTCCTTGAGCTGCTTCAGCTTCTTCATCTCCGGCGGCAACATGCCGGCATACTTTTTCTTCCAGTTGAAATACGTCGCCTGGCTGATCCCCACCTTCCGGCAGATCTCAGCGACTGGCACACCTTCATCACCCTGCTTCAGGATGAACGCCTTCTGGGCGTCCGAAAACTGCGATGCCTTCATCGTCTTCCGTTCCTTTCCCAGCCAGGAAAATGCACCGGAAAACTCTAACCAAAACTGGTCCAGTTTGAAGGGTTCAGATCACCAGACATCTCACGACGAAGTGAGACGGTGACGATTTCCGTCGCCGATTGCCTGACGGCCTCGGAGAGGACGGCAGGAGAGGGATATCGCGCTGTGCCGAGCAGCAGACGGGAGTTTATTTCGGACCCATAAAGCGTCAGCATCCGTCAGCCTCCCTGCATCGGCGACAGGATTTCGATCTTGTCATTGTCGTTGAGCGAACGATCGAACCGGTCTTCGCGATGGACCAACTCATCGTTGATGGCTGTCGCCAGCCAGTCACCCTCGTATTCCATCAGGACTAAAAGCTCCGACAGCGTCTCAGCCGCGACATCCAGAGCCTCGCCGTTAACGATCAATTTCATGGGGCATTCCTTCCCGTGGTATGTTGGTTGGAAACAAGTTCAGCCGCCTCGGCCGCCATGGCCGGCGCGAGCAGAAAGCCGTGGCGGTAGAGGCCGTTGAGCGAGATCACCTTTCCCTGATGGCTTGCACGTGGAAGATTGTCCGGAAAGGCTGGGCGGATTCCGACACCCGTTTCGATTATGGTTGCATCGGCAAAGGCCGGAAATAGCGTGTACGCAGCGTTGAGCAGTTCCATCAGTGAGCGGGCGTCAATCGGCCCGTCGAATTCCGTCTCGATCATCGTCGCGCCGACCATGAACAGACCGTCTCCACGCGGAACGATGTAGACGGGGAAACGCGGATTGAGCAGGCGGACCGGCCGGGAGAGGTCCACGTCTCAGCTTCTAAGGTAAAGCATTTCGCCGCGGACGCCGCGTAAGTCCTCGGCCTCGCCGATGCGCGCTGCGCCCGTGCAATCGACTACACTGTCGAAGCTCTCGTGCGGGCTCTTGCCCACGAAGGTGACCCCCTGAGCCGTCAGCTTGGTGCGCAGCAGACACAACACTCGCCGGGGATCGAGATGGGCTTCGCGGCGAAAGAACAGCCCGTGCCGGAACCGCCGGGCAAGCGAGGGTTCCAGCGTCGCGATCGCCGCCTCTTCCAGCCATTCATAACCCGTCGTGCGACAGGCAAAGCGTCGCAGTTCACCAAGATCGCGAGCCGAGGCGACCACGAGCGTTCCGTTTCGTCGCACCTCTCCCGGCACCATTGCCATTATGGTCGTTCCGCTTTGCGAAGGCCGCCGACAGGTTTCCGCCAACTCGCAAGAAGTGTTTCAAGAATCGCGCCAACCAGCTTGATTGAGCTAAAAAAAGCATTCGCTGCGGTTTCAATTGTTATGCGCCAAAACCGCGTGGATCGAGGGATGCAGTTCTGTCGAGAACCCGACAAAGGTGACAATATTGGCTTGAGTTCGCTGTCTGGTGTCAGACTCGCGATTGGTGTGCCGATCTACGACCTGCGTTGACGCAATATCAGGTATACAGTTGCGTGAGGTGCAGCTGAATTGCGAGCAACGCGCGACGATAGTCAAACGTTGAGGTGACTGAGGGACTTATTGACTGCTGGAATGATCTTATCTCCCCAGAGCTCTATCTGACGCAGCATCGTAGTCTGATCGAGGTCTCCCAGTTGGGTCTGAATCGCAATCTGGTCCGGCTTCAGAATTTCGATTTCTTGCAGGAGGCGGTCAATGACTTGATTTATGCTACCGATCGGCAGGTTCTCCCGCATAGTCTCGAGAGACAAATCCAGCTGCGTCGGCGTTGCCTGCAGCATATAGCCATCGTGGCTCTGCTGGCGACGCTGATGAAGCGCTTCGGATAGCTGGCGCTGGAAACGTGCGTTGTCGAGATAGCGGTTGATCTCCGCTCCGTCAGCGCTCGCGTAACAGCAGCGCAGCAATGATATCTTCGCGTCGCCAGGGCTCTTGAACTCGGCAGCTGCTGCCTCCTGGATCATTCCTCGCAAAGCACCCAAAGTCTCCAATCCGTTGTGTAGCGCGGTTACGAGGAGATTATGTCTCTCACGATAAGCCCGCCGCATACTGCTCGGAGACCCCGTTGCGATCCAGATCGGCGGCGAGGGCTTTTGAATAGTTCGGACCGAGATCGCAGTCGGAGGGATCTGCATAAAGTGGCCGCTGTGCGAGAAGATTTTCTGACGGAGACCTTTGAGCACAATATCAAGATACTCCGAAAACATGGCTTGCGCGTTATCAATGTTGACGCCGAAGCGCTCGAATTCGAACTGCTGATACCCTGAGCCAACACCGAGCTCGAGGCGGCCGTTCGAAACTACATCGGCAAAACCGATTTCGGCGAGCAAGCGCTGCGGCTGATAAAGCGGCAGGACGCAGACAGCAGTCCCAAGACGAATTCTTTTTGTCACGCCGGCGCAATGAGCGACCATCATCAGCGGCGACGGGACCAGGCTGTAGTTATTAAAGTGATGTTCGGCGAACCAAGCGGTATCGAAGCCTGCCTGCTCAGAAAGGACGGTTTGTTCAATGGCGTCGTGGATGACGCTGTCCGACGTTTGGTGATAGCCGCGCTGGGTGGCAAGAATGAATGTCGCGAACTCCATGCAGTCTCCTTTGTTCGCTATCGGGAAGACCCGATGTAGGACGCAGGTCGTAAAGCCTTAGCCAATCCAGCTTTCGACGATCGAGTAAGCGGCCATCTCGCGAGAAGCTGCCTCTGCCATTTGCCTTGAACCGCAGAGCGTGTCTGCGGATTCAAGGAAACGTTCCATCGAAAAATGCCGCAGCATGCACTTTGCGCCCGAGTGTGCTGGCCTGGACTTAAGCCCCTGGAATCCTCAGCTTCGTGCGATCGTCATCACATAGCGATTGCCAGTCAGATCAGATTTGCTGACGCAACTCGGCCCGAAGTTTGAAGTCAACCCGTCATCCACATTGAGGATCGAGCCGGTGATGTAGGAAGCGTCAGCCGAAGCCAGAAAGCAAGCGGCGTCGATGTTGCAGATCAATCATGGTCGTTCGCCTCCGATGTTGGTCCACATCTCGGACTGGTGCCTTTGAGAAGCGCATAAATCGGATCATTCGGATACGGCGCTCCAATTGGCCGCCGTGAAGCGAACCTTTCGCTTTCAGGCAGTCCGGGTGGGATCTGCTGCTCAATCCAATCGTAAATCACTGTTCGGGCTATGATGCGCCACTCCCCTTCCCGCTTGTGGAACAGATCGCCGTAGCGGCCGCACAGGAGCACCTGCCGTATCTCACCGCCTGCGTCCGGTCCACGTTGAAGCGCCGTGAAATAGCTCTCGACCGTGGCCTCTGACGGGCTGGAGAATTCAATCAGTATATTCGCTATCTGATGAACATTGCGCGGCTCGGTCTTGAAGATGCCAAGCGCAAGTCGGATAAAGCCCTCGGATGGACCAGAATAGCCCCCATGGTTGTCATGCGCATCCGGCCAGTACGTGCTGCGCAGCGCTGCCTCATCCCCTCGGTCGATCCCGCGGCAATACCGGTAGAGGCAGTCTCTGATGGCCTCGCGGTCGAGTAGCTCACTGATATTGGCCTCGTCCATTGTTTCTCCCACCATCGCTGAGTTTGTTAGGACCAGTCAAAATTAAATTTTTGAGCCCGAATACATGACCCCCATAGGTCATCGGCGACATACCCTCTTTGATTCGAAAGGTGGGCCCGAGTCAGCCTTTCGTGGATGCCTACGGCAATTTCACGCCGGGCAAGATTTGCCCCGAGGCAAAGATGAGGACCATAGCCACATGCTATGTAGCTGTGGTCCTGCCGCGCCAAGTCGATCGTGTCGGGGCACATGAATTCCGCGGGGTCGCGGTTAGCAATCATCGTTGCGCAGGAAACGAAGTCTCCCTTACGCATGGACACTCCTTCAAAGCCCACGTCTTTGGTAGCCACGCGGATAATCTGAACGGTTGAATAGGCGCGCAACAATTCTCCAACTGCGGTTGCGATCCGGGTCGGCTCTCTCCGCAGCGATTCCTGATCCTCCAGATTGCGGGAGATTGGCCAGGTCAAAGCCTAACAGGCCGCTTCGGTACGTTTAACATCATTGCCGTGGAGCAAGTCGCTCACCCAACCAATGAGCTCGTCGGATCCGCTGTTTGAGAGCCCCATAGAGTAGTCGAAGAGAAAGCGGTCGTGTGGATACATTTATGAAACGGCGAGCGTCATTTGCGACGTCGCGGTCCCTTGCACGGGTGAGGAAGGGCGCAATCGCTATTCTCGGCCACCATTGTTCGAGGGCAAGAAAGGGCCCGGCCAAACCGGGCTCGTATTTTGCAATTCTAGGTCTAAATGGCTCAACCTATTGCGTTCAAAATCCAGGAGATGAGTGCCGTCTTCGGTGCGGCTCCGACCTTGGTGTCGGCTACTTCCCCTGCCTTGAACATTGCAAGCATGGGGATCGAGCGGACGCCATACTCGGCCGTCAGCTCGGGATTTTCATCGATATTGAGCTTAACGAGCTTGACCTTGCCGGCAAGCTCGGTGGAGATTTCTTCGAGGCTGGGTGCAATCATCTTGCACGGGCCGCACCATGGTGCCCAGAAGTCAACTACGACCGGTTCGGCCGAGTTCAGAACCTCTTTCTGGAAATTGGAAGTATCGACTTTCAAAGTAGGCATTGCATTCTCCGTCCGGACGGGCAGTGTCCAGTTGTTATAGGACGCGTGCTATTCGATACCTTGATCTATGTCAAATCAGTACGCAGTTTATATTTCGATATATTCCCTCATCAGGCGACAGCAACCTGCCTAGGAACCGCAGCCGCAGTCGATAAGGAGGTCGAAGCCGTAGCAGAGGATGACGTCAGATTCGACCGGCGAAGGGAGCCGCCCGAGCGCCCGCTTCAGCATCCCGAAATCGGAGCGGCCCTTGTCGTCGAGAACAGCCGCCTCGCCATCCATACACGACGTCGACCAACTGCAGCGCTCCTTCTAAGTTGTGCTAGGGAGCGCTGCCTTTCCAGCAGCGCAAATATGGAGCCTTACGCCGGCTCATCAATGGCGAAGGTCTTAGCTTCCCGCCGAGCGAAACCTTTTGAATAATCCGGAGTTGTCAGTCCGGGCGGCACTCGTCAGCCGCTCGGTGAATGATGCCCTCAGAGCTGCACAAGCAGTCCCTTCTACGCAGCTTTGAGGCGCCACCACCTGTAAGCTAGGAACGAATAATGCAGGACCGACAAAATCACGAGCTACCGGAACAAAGTGCATTGACCGACGAGAATACCGTATCAGCCCAAGAGACAACTCTTGCGATGCGTCGGAAGTCTGTGGGCACCGCGGAGCCGATCCCGGTCGCCTGGGGCTGCGGTATATCTCGGCAGAAGATGGTTGTCACTTCGCTAGAAGCCAACCGCATCAGCGGCAGGGAAGGCAGCGCCGCATGTGCGCGCCATCGCGTTGATCGGCGCTTATCGGGAGCGCTCTCGAGAGAGCTTCTGCGGTCACAGATGGCTATAAAACTGAAAAAGGCCCTCCCGCCGGTCTGGCAAGAGAGGCCTTTTGCCCGAGCGTTCGAGTTCACAGGCAGGAGTATATCTCGCGTTTTCGGAGCGCAAATGCAAGCACCGCGTACAGATGAGGCGCGCTCGACCTGCCCCGATCAGCGGTATTCCTGAGGTCATCTGGGCATCGAGTAAATCGGATTCGTCCGTGTGCCCCGCGTCAGTTCCACTATCTTCCATGGCAGGCCTCTTCGCAGCATCCAAGCCGGGCGATCCAGCTCATCTGTCTTTATCACAAGCACCAACCACGACTATTATGGCTCGGGAAACTCTTCCCGTCGGTTCGAACTCATGTCCGACCAACGATCTTTGTTGCGGAGCGTTTCGTTTTCAGGGGTTCACCGAAGGAGGAGAGCGATGCTTCGGTCGTGTCCCCACAGGTGGTGTAGCTCGGCGGTAGCGAAGCCGCTCGCGAGCGCGCCCTTAACAGCGCCGTAGTGAGCGGGCGGCGGAGCGGTGGTCATCGATGTTCTCCGGTAGGGTCGGGTTGCTGACACCAACCTGATTCGAAGGAACCACCGATGACCGACGACATGATGAACCTGCGTGCACTCGTGGAGAAGTCCCCCGACGCCGATCTTTTGCGCGAGATGATCGGTTTTGCCGCCGAGCGGCTGATGGAGCTGGAGGTGGGCGCCGCCACCGGTGCCGGCTATGGCGAGAAGAACCCACTGCGGACGGCCCAACGCAACGGCTACCGCGAGCGGGATTGGGAGACGCGCGCCGGAACCGTCGAGCTGCGCATTCCGAAACTCAGGAAGGGCTCTTACTTTCCGGGCTTCCTGGAGCCGCGGCGCATGGCCGAGAAGGCGCTGACGGCGGTCATCCAGGAAGCCTATGTGCAGGGAATCTCGACCCGCTCGGCCGACGATCTGGTCAAGGCCATGGGCATGAGTGGCATCTCCAAGAGCCAGGTCAGTCGGCTGTGCGAGGAGATCGACGGCAAGGTCAAGGCCTTCCTCGATCGGCCGATCGAGGGCGACTGGCCATATCTGTGGATCGATGCCACCTACCTGAAGGTCCGCCGCGGCGGCCGGATCGTCTCCGTCGCCGTGATCATCGCCGTCGGTGTCAACAGCGACGGTCGCCGGGAGGTGCTGGGCATGGAGGTCGGCACCTCCGAGGCCGAGCCGATCTGGACCGAGTTCCTACGCAAGCTGACCCGCCGTGGCCTCAGAGGCGTCAAGCTGGTCGTCTCCGACGCCCACGAAGGCCTGAAGGCCGCCGTCACCAAGGTGCTCAGCGCGACCTGGCAGCGCTGCCGGGTGGGGCTGTTGAAGAACCAATCGTCGGCGGAGCTATGCGGAAGCCACCGACAAGCCGATTCCAAAAACTTTCCTTTGCCTGAAGGGATGTCGGGCTGAACTGGTGGCTTCTTGGCTGTACACGAACAGCAAAATTGACAGAAAAGCACTCGCCAGTCGTTTCAAGTTGACTGCCGCGGCCGTCAGATAGGCTTGGGTTTTCATATTTATGAGGCCGCGCCGGATCGCTCTCGATAGCCCGTGCCAAGTCTTCGCTTCGCCGTGATATCCCTCTGAGCGCCAGCGGTGACGCTGGTACAAAGCTCGGTCCTCGTCCGACCATCGTTCTCTTCGGCGACGAGCTCGCAGGAGTGCCGGATAGTCATCGCCGAGCACTACCGCCTTGTTCACACGGCCATTGGAAAGGCAAAGTCGCGCCAGATCGCAGTGCCGACAGTCGGCCGCGCGAGATGTAAAGAAGCGCCCATGTTTAACGGCACGGCCCGCCTTCAGCATCTTGCCGCGCGGACATTTAAGGGTGTCGTGCTTGGCGTCATAACGAAAGCGGCGCATAGGCACAGGGCTACGAATTGGCTCTGCCTTTGCCGGAATAACGGCTTCGATCGCGCGTTGCTCCATACCTGCGAACACCTTAGCGTACGCATAGCCGGCGTCGGCCGTTGCCGTTTTGATTGTCGTGCCGGTCATCGCGGCGACCGCGTCGAGACGACCGAGTATGACTTGTCCCTCATTAATCTCGCCTGTGGTGACCTCCACATCTAAAATTACGCCGCAAGCATCATCCACCACGGCATGTTGCTTGTAGGCCGGCTCCAGTCTCCGATTACGCCCGTTGGTTGCCATGGACGCATCAGGGTCGGTGACGCAGACTTTCTTGTATTTGCCTGTTTTGCGGCTCTTTCGTTCGCTCTCAGCGGCTTCATTGGCGTCGGTGACCGCATCTATATGGCGGACCGCAAGACTTTCCCAGCTGACGTCGGCCCGGATGAGTGAGGCGTCGACATGAACGACCTCACCCTTCGCGACTTTGGCCGCTACGCAGACCTTTACTGTCCGCTCAAAGATAGTTCGGAAACGTTCTGCACCCCAGCGCTGACGGATACGCGTCAACGACGAATGGTCCGGGAGAACTTCGTGCAGACCGAAGCCGATAAACCAGCGAATAGCGATGTTTACCTGAGCCTCGCGCATCAGCCGACGGTCATGGACAATTCCGAGAAGAAAGCCTGCAAGCATCAGCCGGACTGCTACTTCCGGGTCGATGCCGGGTCGGCCGAAGCCCGCCGCATAAAGCTCAGCCACCTCCTCGTGTAGCCAGGAGAGGTCGAGAACTCGATCGACCTTTACCAATACGTGATCGTCAGGGACCAGATCCCGAAGCGAGCCGCACATGTACAATTCAAGCTGATCGCGTTCCTTACGGCCGAGCATCGTGGAGGCTCCAGAGAATCAACGACTGCTCAATTGAATCAGATACATAGCACTTCTTCAACAGCCGCCCCCGGGTCCACTTCATGCGCAACGTTCTCGCCCACGCCGGCAAGAGCGGCCGCCGTGTCGTCTCCGCCTTCATCGCCACCGCCTTCGCCCAGGAGACGCCGGAAGCCGCAAGCGCCCAATGGCGCGCCGTCGCCGACCAGATCCGGCCGAAGGTGCCCAAGCTCGCCGTCATCATGGATGATGCCGAAGAAGACGTTCTCGCCTACATGACCTTCCCGAAGGAGCGCCGCTCCAAGCTGCACTCGACCAACCCGATCGAGCGCCTCAACGGCGAAATCAAACGCAGGACCGAGGTCGTCGGCATCTTCCCCAATGATGACGCCATCGTCCGCCTCGTCGGCGCGATCCTGCTCGAGCAGAACGACGAATGGGCTGTGCAGCGCGCCAGATACATGACGCTGGAAACCATCAGCCAGATGAGCGATGATCCGCTCATCAGCCTGCCAGCCGTGGCGCGCTGATCATCCCGGCCCATGCCGGAGAACGCGGCGACCCAGCCGCCACCTACACCACTCCCTGGGAGTACGTCATGCCAAGCTGATAGTTGCTTGTGGGTGCAAGTCCCATCCGGCCAAAGCCACAGCGGGCAAGCCGGGACCGAGTCTTGCGGGCATCGCGGTAACGCGGGGTCTGAAGTGTAGACAGGAGCCATGCGGGGTGCGGGAATGAGCCTCGAAAGGTGGATGTTCACGGAGGCCGAGTGTGTTCCCTAAACACGAAGGCAACATGAGTATTGTCGCTACGCGAGATGATGCCGCTCCGTCGGGGTCGATGGCCGGATCACGCATGGAAGGTAGTTATCGGAACATGAGAGGCCCGACTGGGTCCGCCAGACTGGTCTCTGGCGGGGGTCAGCAACAAGGCACTGCCAGAGTTGCCGACCGAGCTGAGGTCGGGAGTCCGACTGGTTCATAGTACCCATGAAACCGTCGAAGGAAACGAGACGTGCGGAGGGAAGGGACCGGCCCGAGAGGATTCCGCAAGGGGAGGCCAGGATCCGGACGCAGAGCCGGGTTATCCTGATGCCCAACCTCGAGCGGGTGAACGCGGCGGCCAAACAGGCTGTCCAAACCCGGTTCACCTCGCTGCTGCATCACGTCGATCAGGCTGCCCTTCACCGGGCATTTAGACGACAGAAGCGGCAGGCAAGCGCAGGTGTCGATGGGATGACTGTGGCGAAGTACGAAGAAAGACTGGAGCAAAATCTCCATGATCTCTGCGATCGGGTCCACACGGGTCGCTACCGGCCACAGCCGGTGCGGCGCGTTTACATTCCCAAAGCCGATGGCGGAAAACGGCCACTTGGAGTGCCCGCTCTGGAGGATAAGATCGTCCAGGGCGCGGTCGCTGAAGTGCTCAGTGCCGTCTATGAGGCCGACTTCTGCGGGTTCTCCTATGGCTTCAGGCCAGGACGCAACCCGCACATGGCGCTGGATGCATTGCATACAGCGATCATGAGCCAACGCGTGAACTGGGTGCTCGATGCCGACATCCGCAGTTTCTTTGACTCGGTTGACCACGAGTGGTTGCTGCAGATGGTGGCGCATAGAATTGCCGATCCCCGTATCCTGCAACTTATTAAACTATGGCTGCGGGCCGGAATTCTTGAGAGCGGCGAGACGTATGAGACTGACAGGGGGACTCCGCAAGGGGCGGGCATCAGTCCGCTCCTCGCCAACATCTTTTTGCACTACATCCTTGATCTCTGGGTACATCAATGGCGTCGTCGCCATGCACGCGGCCGTATTGTGATCGTGCGCTATGCCGACGACTTCGTCATGGGCTTCGAGAAGAAGGATGATGCGCAGGAGATGCTCTTGGCCCTCAAGGAACGGCTAGGCGAATTTGGTCTGGCGCTCCATGAGGGGAAGACGCGGCTAATCGAATTTGGCCGGTTCGCGGCTTTATCTCGACAGCGGCGTGGTGAGCGAAAACCAGAGACCTTCGCCTTCCTGGGCTTCATTCACTATTGTGGATTGACCCGTGATGGCCGGTTCATCGTGAAGCACAAGACGGAAGGGAAGCGCCTGACGCGAAAGCTCAAGGCGTTGCGCGAGGGAGCATGGCGGCACATGCACAGGTCGTTGGCTACCCAGCACAAGTGGCTTGCCGCTGTGCTGCGTGGACACTACGGCTACTACGGCAGGCCACATAACTATCCCGCGCTCAACGGGTTCTATCAGCAAACACGCCGCATATGGTTCCGCTGCCTGAGGCGGCGAAGTCAGAAAAGCCGGCGGATGAGTTGGTTGGAATTTGAAATCCTGACCGCACGCTTCACGCTGCCAGTCCCACACATTACTCGAACTTGGGCGCAGGCTCGGATATGACGCGGGTTACTCTCGGGAAGAGCCGGGTGCGGGAAATCCGCCCGCCCGGATCTGTGAGGGCGAAGCCGAATGGCATAGCTACTCGACCACGATCGCCGAGTGATTCTGACGGCTTGCTGAACACGGTGATCGCAGAGATCACACCGGTGAACTGTAAGACGGCCGTGGAGAAACATCAGCCGGTCGTGCGGCTGCCCCGCACGGCCGCAGAAAAGCCCGCCCGCGTTCAGGTCTTGAAGTGTGCTGCTTCCTCGGATCCGCGGGTCGCGTCTCCGGCGCTGTAGGAGTGGGCGCCGGCGCCGGCGAGCTTGCCGCCGGAGACGATCAGATATTCCTCGCGGATCGGCCTGCCCTCGAACCAGCATTCGAGAATCTCTCGCGTGCCCGCGGCATAGCGCGCCTGGGCGGAGAGCGAGGAACCCGAAATATGCGGCGTCATGCCGTGATGGGGCATCGAGCGCCACGGATGGTCCTTGGGCGCCGGCTGCGGGAACCAAACGTCACCGGCATAGCCGCCGAGTTGGCCGCTTTCGAGCGCCCGTGCGATGGCATCGCGATTGCAGATCTTGCCGCGCGCGGTGTTCACCAGATAGGCACCGCGCTTCATCTTGCCGATCATCGCCTCGTTGAAGAGGTTTTCCGTCTCCGGGTGGAGGGGCGCGTTGATCGTCACGACGTCGCAAACGGGCACCATTTCCGCCGCCGTCTGATGGAAAGTAACGCCGAGCTCCTTCTCGATCTCGTCCGGAAGCCGGTGCCGGTCGGTGTAGTGCAGCTTGACATCGAACGGTTTGAGCCGGCGCAGCACCGCGGTGCCGATCCGCCCAGCGCCCACCGTGCCGATGTCCATGCCCTCGATGTCATAGGAACGCGCAACGCAGTCGGCGACGTTCCAGCCACCTTTTACGACCCACTGGTAGGAGGGGATATAGTTGCGCGCGAGGCTGAGGATCATCATCACCACATGCTCGGACACGCTGATCGAATTGCAATAGGTCACCTCGGCGACGGTAATGCCGCGGTCGATCGCGGCCTGCAGGTCGACGTGGTCCGAGCCGATGCCGGCGGTGATCGCAAGCTTCAGCCTGGCCGCCTTGACGATCCTCTCGGCGGTGAGGTAAGCTGGCCAGAAAGGTTGCGAGATGACGATCTCGGCGTCGACGAGCTCTCGCTCGAAGACGCTGTCGGGACCGTCCTTGTCCGATGTCACCACCAGGGTATGCCCTTGGCTTTCGAGAAATTTTCTCAAACCCAGTTCGCCGGAGACGCTGCCCAGGAGGGCGCCTGGCTCAAAGTCGATCGCCTTCGGGGTGGGGAGCGTCTGGCCGCCGGGGTAGCGCTCCAGCGTCGGCAGGCCATCCCGCGCGTAAGCCGTCGGGTAGCCATCGACCGGATCATCATAAAGCACGCAAACGACCTTTGCCATTTCCATCTCCCTTCATCGGAAACGAAGAGGAAGGGCGCGACCTGTTCAAGACTGCCGGTCAATGCGGACGAACAGCAGGGCGACATGCTCTGTTGACGATCTGTGGGCAGCAGGCTTGCTCCTGGCCCTCCCACGTTCGTGGAGCTAGTACTGCGCGAGAAGATGGAGGAGCCGGGCGAGGTTTCAAGTGGCCGCAGCGACTGACAGCCAGTTGGTCGCAGCCAAAAAGATGACAGGCGCTGCTGCATCCACGCCGTCAGGCCAGCAGATTGCCCGGATGGAAAGGGACCTGGCAGCACTTCAGACTCAAGTGAAAAGCGCGAGGAAACTTACGGCATCGACAATCTGCATCTTACCGTCGCACGCGGATACGTTGCCAAGCTGCTCGCCAACACTCGCATCACTCGGTGGCTTTCGTATCACCGCCCAGAATGTCTTGGGGAGTTTCAGAAAATCGCTGAGATCGAAGCGATCGGTCCTCAGCCGGAGGCCCCGGAGGCGTAAAATTCCTTATGGGGCAGAGACGTGGCCCACCTCTATCGTCTGGAAAGGATTTTGCACGGCACCAGTAGGCTGCTAATTTCTAGCGAGCCGATCTTGGACCTGGTGCGGTCCCGATGCCAAAAAACGGAGGCCAGCATGTCGGATCACCCTCATCATCACGGTCATGACCACCACGCAGAGGACCGGTGGAAACATAACGGCGTTCGCGTCATCAAGGGGGACCAGCTCGATGACAACACGGCCCAGACGCCCGGCATGTATCGGCAGGCGGCCATCAATCATGCACGCGTTGGCGCCCAGAAGATTTGGGCCGGGACCGTGGCGATCGAGCCCAATGCCAAGACCGGCGTGCATCACCATGGTCCGCTCGAAAGCGTAATCTTCGTCGTTCGCGGCAAGGCGCGCATGCGTTGGGGCGACAGGCTCGAATACGTCGCGGAAGCCGGCCCGGGCGACTTCATCTACGTACCACCCTTTGTGCCACACCAAGAAATCAATGCCGATCCCGAGAACGTGCTCGAATGCGTGCTGGTGCGATCCGACAACGAGGCGGTGGTGGTCAATATCACCGATGTCGATCCGGTGGAAAAGCCGGAGGAAGTCTATTGGGTCGATCCGATCCACAAACATCCAGGTTGACCGTTTGGGCGCCTCTGTTTCGTTCGGCTGGACGGGCTGTCCCGTTTGCGGGACGGACTTCCCCTCACGTTGCCCTGCAGTGCCGCACCAGCGCATGCTGATCTCCGAGCTCAATCACCGGGTCAAGAACATTATGACGAGATTCTGGGGGTGCTTCACGCCTTCATAGAATGCACCTCAAGGGCGGGACTCAACTGACTTCAACATTCACCTTAACAAGGGAAAAAACCAGATGGATAAAACCGTGCCTCCTGGCGCGGCGATGCCGCTCGAGGGCAAGCATCTTTGTTGCGGAACGTTTCGTTTTCAGGGGCGCACCGAAGGGGGCGGTCGAGAGGCTGCGAACTCTTCTCGCGTCAGCCTAAGAGCTCAGGATATAGCGGCGATTTGCAACGAGGGCTGGACGCGCATTCATCGAATAGAGCGCAGTGAACCTGTCGATATCGGCCGCGTCCACCTCTATCGGGTCCTGCGCTATCATCCAGTCGACGATCTCGCTGCAGGGTGGTGTGGTGAGAGACCCTTCATAGGCCCAATACTTGAGTGACGTAGGCAGCAAACCGCTCGGGTCGACATTAGGGAGTGAGGTCTGCTCGCCCGTCTTTTGCGGGAAAGTCGCCGCCAAGCTGGCGAAGGTCGCATTGGCGGCGCCTGGCACAAAGAAAACGCCCAGCACACCGAGTGCACCCGTTTCGGCGTGTTTATGGACAAAATGGACCTCCATCGGGAAGCGATGGCCCTCGACCAGATGTTCGCTCGGGGCATGGAAATGGTACTGCACCAGCTCATAAGGCTTGTCGCCGCGGCGGAGCGTGCCGCCGGGCGCCGCTTTCACCTGGATCGTGTGCCCATTGTTGAGGATCGCGCCGCCACTTTTCCAGTTTAACGCCAAGCCTGGGATATCGGCCTTGATCGCGCCCCTGATGTCCAGCGGCGACTGCTGCGAACCGGCCGAACAGGCACTGTTTTCCTTGCTCAAAGACCCCCAGTGCTCGGGACCCGCTTCGCCTTCATAGCTCCAATGTTCGGCTTCTGCTGCATAAGCGGTCTTGGCGCAAAGCGGACAAGCAGCAAGCAAGGCCAAACGTTTGATGAATTCACGTCTTTCCATATTCATTCCCTTTCGGACGAGACGAGCAATAGATCTCGGCCTCGAAGATACTCATAAAAGCGATTGTCAATTGTCCCATCGCTCGCAGTGGCGGTGATGATCGCCGCTTCCTGTTCAGGGCGCTTACTGGACGGATCGATTAGTAGTAGTACACGCTTATTGTCGTCGCTTGAAGTTGTTGTAGAGATGCACTTGGCCGAAGCGGACGCGCGGCGCGCCCGCGCGGAAATGTTCTGGAAAAGAGTATTGTGAATCGTAACCTTGAGCCGACCACTGTCCTCACCGTCGGCGCCGTCGCTTGAGCCGATCAAATTGTTCTTCTCATAGTCGCGGAATATCGAGTACGAGATGGTTACGAAGTTCGCTGCGTTTCGCACGTCGAGCGCGCCATCGTGGTGCTGCTTGGGCCTGCCGTTTTGCATTCCGTTTTGGTCGTCTGTCCGGCGGCCGTCGGTGAAGGTGACATGATCGACCCAAACGTTCCAGGCCCCATCGATCGTCACAGCATCAAATCGCGAATTCGAGTTCCCGTTTTCTCCATCATTCGGGTTACAGGCGGGTTGTGGATCCCAAGGGTTTTCGATCCTTAGATTTCGAATGATTACGTCGTTCGAGTTTACGATCACATATGCCTCTTTAAGTTCCGCCCTTCTTCCGACCCCAATCAAGGTTGTCCAGGCGGAATTTGGAATTCTTGCCCGTGATTCCATCTCTGCGGACGTCCGCCCCTCGCTGACGTCGATCAACCCGGTGACGCGGACGATCCGCCCACCCTGGCGGCGCGAGTCGTCAGGGCGTTTTTCAATTCTCGGGCGTTTTTCACCGTGAACACAGCGCTTGCAGCCGCATGTGCTCCGCCTCGGGTGCTGCCATTCTGGGTGGCCCATCCCGTTGTGGCGGTCTCCCTGCTGGGATCCGATTGAGCAGCGACGGGCAAAGGCATGCACCCTAGGGCCAGCAACAGCCCAGCACCCAGAACAGAGGTTCGATCGATGCTGTTCATATATTTCCGAATTGGTTTGATAGCATTTGGTACCATCGAAACTGGGAACGACAGTGCCGCCAGCAGCTAAAATTCTTCCAGAGTCGACCATTAACTTGTCATTGATGATTGTCGCAGGAAATTTCTTATCGAATCGGGGGGCATGGCTGCGCCCAACAAATTTCCCTGCAAGCGGTCGCACCTTAGCTTGCGGAGCCACGCCGCCTGAGCTGCGGTCTCGACACCTTCCGCTGTGACCCGCATTCCCAATCCGTGCGCAAGTGCGACGATCGCGCGGACGATCGCCTGGCTTTTCTCGTCGGTCTCGACGTCCTTGATGAAGTAACGGTCGATCTTGATCGTGTCGAACGGGAAGTTCTTTAGGTACGCCAAGGACGAATATTGCGTCCCGAAGTCATCGAGCGAGATGCGGATACCCATCACCTCCAACGTATGGAGGGTGTCGAGGTTGTTGGCGGTGCGCTCGAGCAATACCGACTCGGTGATTTCCAACTCCAGGCGTTCTGGGGACAGACCCGCAGAATCAAGGGTGTTGGCGACACGGTCGGTAAGCCCTTTGCGGAGGAATTCGGCCGGCGAGAGATTTACCGCAACTGTGAAGTGCTCGGGCCAATTCACCGCTTGTCGGCAGGCTTGCTCTAGCACCCATTCGCCGATCTCTCCCATCAGGCCGTCTGCTTCCGCCAAGGGAATGAACACGGCCGGCGGCACGATCCCAGCATAGGGGTGCTGCCACCGCAGCAGGGCTTCGAAGCCAACGATCGCATCGGTTTCTATGAGCGGTTGGTATTCGAGGAAGAATTGCCGTTCCTGCAGGGCGACACGCAGACTACGCCTTAGCATCTCGCGCTGTTCCAACATGATGAGCATCGAGCGATTGAAGCTTCTGGCTCGCCCGCGCCCATCGTTCTTGGCGGCATAAAGAGCGATGTCCGCAGCCTTCATCAGTTGCTCGCCATCGTTTCCGTCCTCGAGCGCGATCGCGATCCCGACGCTCGCTCCGACGAACACATCGATGCCTTCGACGGTGAACGGCTCTTTGAAAGCATTCACGATCGACTCGGCGAGACGTTCGGCCTCCATCGACGAGCTACTACGCTGGATGACGGCAAATTCATCACCGGCAAGCCGATAAGCGATGTCTCCTTCGCCAAGCACGGCCTGAAGTCGCTCGGCGGTACCCTGAAGTACGAGGTCACCGGCAGCATGCCCGAGCGTATCGTTGACGGGTTTGAAGTCGTCGAGATCGATTTGCATCAGCGCAATTCTTTCCACGCCCTCGACTGGAAAACGGGCGTCCAAGTCGTCGCTAAATTGCCGGCGATTAGGTAACCCGGTCAACACGTCATGCAGCGCCTGGTGGCGAAGGAGAACGCGTTCGTCGCCCTCGAGTGCTAGGGAGAACGGGGAAACTGCGACTTCCCCCGTCTCGAAGATCCCGAGGAGGCCAGATTTGATGCGGCAGATAAACAGCTTCCGAGCAGGGGGGATCACGATGCTTCGCGGAAAACCGGTGACAAGCACCGATTCCACGACCAGCTTATGGTGAGAACCCAAGAGCTCCGGATATACACTCCCGATGGTCGCCTGCGACGATGCGGCGATCTGATATTTTCGCCCGAGTGCTGCGGAACAGCCGATAAGATTGGTATTCTCATAGAAGGAACTGAGCTCGTCGGCCTCCATCAAAGGCAAACTAAAAACTGCATTGAACTCACTCATTGCCGAAACTCTCGTTGGTCCAGAGGTAAGCGCTTCGCGCAGCACCTTGCCGCCAATCCGCACCGCCCCGGATAGGCGTGCCGTTCTGCAGTCAGTCTGGGCTCGCCTCAATTCCGGGCCGCACGTTAATGTTGCTCGTTTCCCCGCCTCAGATGCTATAGCACGGCTGTATCGGTCAATAGCGCTGCCAGTGCAATGCTGATTTCTAAAGTACTTGTATCTTTTTGGAACGAGGTGCGTATCTAACGCAGAGCGGGCGGGGCAACTTTACGGTGGTATGGCTGGTTCTCGCGGGGCCGGCGCCACGCTGATCGGACTTAAAATGGATGCTCAGAGCACCCACACACAGCCAGTAAAGCGTGCAGTTGTCATGGTCGGGCAATCGACGCGGGCGCCGCGGAGCTCATGGCCAGCGCGGGTCGCACCAGACGCGACTTTCTCTTGAACCATCACCGCGGCGTCCACAAATGTGCTGCAGAGGCAGCGAAGGAGTTCAGCTGACCGAATCCGTACCGTAAAGCTGCGTGAATGATAGGGGACGACCCTCCGGGATCGGCTTTCAGGAGCAGGTCTCAAACAAGTCCGAGCTGCTGCGGTAAAGAGCCGTGGTGGTGAGCGTCGGATGAAAAGTTCGGTCGAGATCCGAGCAGGTGCATGTTCGAAAGACGAACGATAGTGAACCCTCCGAAGACGCGCCGTTAAGAATACAAGCGTCGTCGAAACCAGGACTGTTTCGTCATCCTGGGACAAGTCCGCGGGAAACCTGATGACTGGGCGGGCGGCGACCGGCGTAGAGGGGGGCGTGAGTCGGATATAGGCTTTCACGCGGAACTGCAGGAACCAGGCTGCTCCTGATTGCAAAGGGAGAAGCTCAAGCGCGAGCAACCCGCAAGGCGAGAGCGATGCAGGAGACTGGGGCGGACCGCCCCGTATCAGCGTTGAGGGCCCTGTGAATGGGGGCGGAGCAAAGGGGGCCGGGTCAGGTGGTCGTATTGTTTGGAACAACTGGAAACAGGAGATTTCGATAGGTGCGACAGACAAGCCGTTTCGAATTGAGAAGCGGCAGGTGTACGAATCCTACAAAGCGGTCAAAGCCAACCCTGGTGCAGCCGGGGTGGATACTGATGGACTGCTCTTTCTGTCCCCGGAGCGTTCAATACCGCGCCTATGCCGGATCCTGTTTTGCTAGTGCTTTCACTAGGCCGAGGATCCGGTCCCGCACCCTTTTGTCGGTGATCTGGGAGAAGGCGCGAATAAGCGCAAGACCCACATCGCTCGACGCAAACTCTATGATTTCTGGTTGCAGCTTCTTCTGGCCACTGCGGTTGTCGCCGCCGACCGGCGCTGCGCCGGGCATATCTTCGAAGAAATAGGAAACTGGCGCAACCAGCGCGTCTGCAATCTGTTGGAGACGGCTTGCTCCAACGCGGTTGGTTCCTTTCTCGTATTTTTGTACCTGCTGAAACGTCACTCCGATGGCGTCCGCAAGGGCCGTCAGTGTGACCTGCATCCATATCCGGCGCATCCGAATTCGACGGCCGACATGTACATCGACCGGTTCAGGCCTTCCCTTCATTTTATCGGGGTTAGGATTCAGCATTGCACTTCTCCATGTAGTTTCAGCGGTAGCTCTATATCGCGGCTCCGCTAGTGTCTGACTCAGTGCCCCCGCGCTTTGCGCTAAACCGCAATAGCAGATCGCGCGTCAAGTCAGACGCGGAGGAACGGAACCCGGTTAGAGAACCGGACGAGGCCGTTATCATCGCCATACTTGCAGAGGCCGGCCAGAAGCACGAGCCCTCGCTTGGTGCGGCGATCCGACCGCAGTTCTGGCCGAGGGCGAGGCACTCTTCGGATGGCGCTCGGCGGTGCGGGCCTATTCTACGGCCGAGCTGGTGAAGGTGCTCGCCGGCGAGCGAGCGCAGCCCAGCGTCGAAGCGTTCATGGCCGAGCTGCCGGCGTTCCAATGGCCCAACGCCTAAATTGAGGCTTATTCTTCTTGGGTGGCGACCCGGCCAGCAGCAGCGCGATTGCAGCACGCTCTTCTGATGAGGCGATTCCATCAAAATTGGCGGCTAGTTTCAGAGCGGCCCTACTGTGATCCAGGAACGCCAATGTTGCGTCGTCAATTCCGATACCCGCATAAAGACTGTTGAGATCACAACCAATCGTTCTGGCGGTTTCGACGAGCTTTTTCGATGAAATCCGATCCTTGCCGCTCTCGTACTTCCGTACCTGCTGAAACGTGACGCCGATCGCATCGCCCAGTTCCTTCAGCGAGATCCCACTGATCTCCCGAAATCGACAAATGTCGGTTCCCAGCGCCGCGTCGGCGTCCTTGTCCGCTTGGCTTCTCCGCATATGGCTTCAGTCCTTCGTTCACATGCCGGCTCCGATCCGAAGCCTTGATGTGCTCCTATCTCACCTCACTTCAACATTCACCTTAAAAAGGGAATAAACCAGATGGATAGATGGATAAAACCGTGCCTCCCAGCGCGGCGATGCCGCTATGGACAACCATCTTTGTCGCGGAATGCTTCATTTTCAGGAGGCACCGAGGAGGAGCGCGATGCGTCCTCCCGAGCGGGTCAAAACATTAGAATGGACTGCAGCTCTCGCAGCGGTCGTTTTCGTATGCGGCCCTTGTTGCGCGTTACTGTCTTGATGGTTCGATTTTCAAAGTGATGCTGGAGAAGCCTGCTTCGGCTGATCGTCGGCCGGTCAATGTCGGTACGGGCTCAATCGGCCTTGCGGCTAGAGCCTTGAGGTCCTCGGCGAGGCCGGCAAGCTGTGCCGCAAAGTCCAGAAGATTCGAAGCGGCGCACTGTGCCGCGATTTCTGAGAGGTCAGCAACCAGCTCGATTGGGCCCGCGATTTCCGCTTTGCTGTCGTCCAAGTCCAAGCCCTCATTTCCATTGATGTGGGATCAATGGCGAGACCCGTCAAGGGCCGCGAGCCGGTGACGAGCCTCCCGGCCACCTGCGAGGGGGGCAAAGTGACCAACGTCGGTTTAAATTTGAACAGTGCCCGGCCGCCATGCGCCAGTGCGGCTTAACCCGCTAACAAAGCAACCCCTCAAGGACTATCAGGAGAAACGAATGAGCGTCATCATCGCTCAGGACGTGTGAACGAGAGCAACCTCGCGTCCGTGCTAAGCGGCGCTCGATAAATACGGAGACCGGTTCGGAATGGACGTCTCGCACAATATTTCGCCCAGCTCATGCATGAGGGCGGCGACTTTTGCGACCACGCGGTCCTTGCGATGCCGGCGTATCCCGAACAGCGGCACCGGCAGCAGGGAGACGCCGTGGGCGCGTCCGAACGGACCCGCAACAATTCGGGCAAATCCTATCTGTTCCGGGGTCTTCATGGACCCCCATTTTGCCGTCGTAAACCGTTACCGCGTTTACCCAAAGCGACATGAGTAGCGCGGGCGAGGACTGCGTCCCTCTGCTTTTCTGCTTCAGTCAGCATAGCTACAAGGCCGTCGCCTTCAGGGGGCGGAACGGGAGCCGGGGACTTCTCAAGAATTTTCGAAACTTCTGGCTACCGGATTTTGCACCCGAAAGCATTGTAAGCACGGACCCGGCGCAATCAGTGGTTTTACAGGGGTGTGCGAGACACCGCTTTGCGCTATATAGTTTGCGAGGCTGAAAAGTAATGTACCTGTAACCGTCGGATGACGCTCATGGTTCTCATGGGTAGCCTTCTCATTGGTGAGAAGATGGGATCGGACAACTTCCTTCTATAAACATACGGAGATGAAGTGATCTTCAGACCTCAAGCTGAGGCCCCGTGCGTGTATCACTAACGTTATAGACAATGCCCGCTGTCTCGCTCTTGCAGTTTGGGAGGTTTGATTGTTTGTATCTCACAAAATTGCGTTCTTCGGTGTGGCGAGCGTTCATTCGGCCGCCGATGTGCTATCGGCTGTTGCTCAAGAGGCCCGGACTGTGAGTAACCCACCAACCTACATATTGGCTACCAGCGCTACATCGGCGAGTTCGTCTTGCATTGCCACATTCTCGATCATGAGGACCAGGTGATGATGCAGAACGTCAGGATCACCCTGCCGGACGGCCATGGCGGCACCGTTACCGGCCATCGCTAGATAGCTGATCGCCATTTGGGAGGACATATGAGCTTCGTCGGCACTTGGAGTTATCGGAGCCTGATCAACAATCCCGACCTGTCGGCCGATTTCAGTGCGCTGGAATTTGGTCAGGGAACGCTGGTGCTAACCGAGTTGGAGCCGGGCAGGGTTGGCGGAACCATCGGCGGGCCGTGCAGCCGGGCGACCCGGTCGAACTGCAATTTACCGGAAAAGGCGAGGTGGCCGGAGAGACCTGGATCTACAGTTATCGCGGCTACGTCGTGCCGAACGGGCCAAACGGCGTCGACCAGAGAGATGCCATTGTCGGCAGCGTCGTCCCCCATTCGCACGGGACTGCTGTGGCCGGCTACGTCGCCTCGTGGTATGCCGTGCGGCAGTGATGTTCCACCCCTTGCCGTAGCTGCAAGACATTCGGACTAACACCTGTTCAGGGGATAATCTCGATGACACGCACGCGATTTCTGACGGTTTCACGCCGCTCTTTCGTCAAAGGCGCAACCGCTGCCGCCGGTACAGCCCTTTTCGCACCAAGCATTCTGCGGGCGGCGACCAAGCATAGGCGCAAGAACATGACCAGCGCCGATGGGCAGAAGGACTTGCAAACTTATATGGATGCCGTGACCGCGATGCTGAAGCTTCCGCCTTCGGATCCGCGCAACTGGTACCGCAATGGCTTCATCCACCTGATGGACTGCCCCCATGGCGACTGGTGGTTCACCAGCTGGCACCGCGGCTATCTTGGCTATTTCGAAGAGACTTGCCGCGAACTGAGCGGCAATCCGGATTTCGCCCTCCCATATTGGGACTGGACGGCCAATCCCGAGGTTCTGCCGCCGCTGTTCGGCACGATTCTCGATCCCGTCAACAGCTCCGCCTACATTCCCGACCACAACCGCTTCCAGGACATCATGCAGGAGCCGATCAAGGCCTATTGGGACAGTCTCAGCTCCGCCCAATTGCAGCAGCAGAACCTGCGCGGCTATCCGGATTTTGATGCGCTATGGAGCGACGCAATGGCGAGCTTCGCCAACCAGCCGAACGCCCGCTTCCTGACGGCGCAGAATCCGAAACTCAATCCCGCCACCCAAACCGCAGTCGACATCGACACCATCAAGGCATCGCTGGCGCCAACAACCTTCGCCAACGACGCGGGCGCTCCGGGTCTCGCTTTCAACAGTCCGGTATCGTCCAGCCACCAGGTGGCACCGGTCGGCTTCTCCATTCTTGAAGGCCAGCCGCATAACCGCGTCCATATGAGCGTCGGCGGCCAGAGCGCTCCCTATGGGCTGATGTCACAGAACCTGTCACCGCTCGACCCGATCTTCTTTCTGCATCATTGCAACATCGATCGGCTGTGGGATGTCTGGACCCGCAAGCAGCAGGCGATGGGCCTGCCCGTCGGGCCAACGGCTGACCAACAGACGCAGTACGATCCGGAACCCTATCTCTTTTATGTCGACGCTGACGGTAGCCCGGTCAGCGATAAGACTAGGGCGGCCGACTATCTCGAAATCGGCGACTTTGACTATGATTATGAGCCCGGCAGCGGCGACGAGGTGATCCCGGTTGCAACCGCCGGCCGCTCGGCCCCCATTCCGGCATTGGAAGCAGCCGTGCCTGCGTCCGCGGCCGTGGCCATAAACAAACCGGCGACTGCCAAGCTCACCGTTTCGCAGGAGCTCGTGGATGTTGCCGCGAAGCCTTCGGAACAGTCGCGTCAATTCGCTAAGGTCAGCATCGCGCCGCCCATGGACGTTGGCGGCCTGAATTTCCTCGTTTTCATTTCCCCCGAGGGAACGACGCCTGATCTCAACCCGGACGGACCGGATTTCGCCGGCAGTTTCGAGTTCTTCGGTGTTCGTCATCATCATACCGACACGGTCAGCTTCACCATACCGATCGACAAGGCGCTCGATAGGCTGATCGACGATGGTAGGCTCAAAGCGGGCGAACCGATCGACTTCAACGTTGTGGTAGCGCAAGCGGGCAAACGTATCGAAGGCAGCATGCCGGCGGAGGCAAGGCTGACCGACATTCAGGTTGGGTCGTTCTGAGCGGCTCTAGGCCCAGGAACCCACGGTTTTGGTCATGCCGTTGGCCGCAAACACGCTCGTGGTGTTTTTGCAATGGCAACGAAGGATAACGGCAGCGCGCCTGCTGCGGGATTTAAGCGGAGATGGCCGATCAACAACGCAAAATTGTGATCAACCTGCCGCGGGCGCCGCGGCCGGACGAGACCGTGGGGCTCAATATCATCACCGGCCCGTTGCCGCTCGGCGCGGAAATCCGCTTTCGAACCGCCGCCGGCCACTTCATCGGTTCTGCCGTTCCATTCGGCAGGACCGATCCTGACAAGCAACTGGTATTCCAGCTATCGCTTTCCGGCCGCGACATCGATGGTTCCCTGCTGGAAATCTTCGCGGACATGCTCGACGCCGGGAGTTCCTTGCCGCGGGCGCCAACCGAACACGAACTTGTCTCGGTGACGGCGTGGATTGTGCAAAAGTGAGGTTCTTCTTGTTACCATTTTGCGTCGACCGCCGATCGGCTGCGCCAGGCGAGGCGCGTTTAATATCCGCATCAGCGCTTTGATCGAGACCTCAACACCCGGACGATGCGCCGATATGGCAAATCGCGGCGTGCTTTGTTCGATGAAGTCGAGCGCGACCAGCTCAAGCCGCTGCCGTCAACGCCGTTTGAGTATGCGGAATGGAAGGTCGCCAAGGTCCCATCCCGATTACCATGTCGAGGTCGACAAGACGTTTCCGTGCCGCACGCTCTCATCGGCAGACGGGTCGATATCAGGCTGACGTATCGGGCAGTCGAGATCTTCTTTGACCACAAGCGTGTCGCCAGCCACATCCGAAGCTCGCAGCGCTCGGGCCACATTACCGTCAACGAACATATGCCCAAGGCTCACCAGCGCTACGCAAACACGACACCCCACACATTGCGCAGGGAAGCAGCAAAGGTCGGAACCAACACGGCGATTTTTATCGAACGTCTGTTATGCGACCGCCGGCATCCTGAGCAAGGCTACCGATCTGCCCAAGGCGTTCTTTCCCTGGCGCGTCGTTACGAATCCGATCGGCTGGAACTGGCTTGCGAGCGAGCGCTGGTCATCAACGCACTGAGCTATTCGTCTGTCGCCAACATTCTCAGATCTGGTCTCGATCAGGCTCCGGCCATGAGCGAGGCTGTGAAGCCGGCGCCGCCGCACGGCAATATCCGCGGCAAAACCTACTACCAATGAAGAGGACATCAGATGCTGACACATCCAACACTGGATCAGATGAATGCGCTTGGTCTTGCCGGGATGGCGACCGCCTATCGCGAGCTTATCGAGCAGGCTCATGGAAACGACCTTAGCTTCGACGAACGGCTGGGGTTGATGCTCGATCGAGAGATCGCCGTAAGAACAGACCGACGGCTGACAAACAGGCTCGCTACAGCAAGGCTTCGTTTTGCCGATGTCTCGATCGAAGACATCGATTTTGGATTCACCGCGGTCTTGACCGCCGGAACGTCCTATCCCTGGCGCAAGGCGCATGGCTGAAGGCAAACGAGAACCTAATCCTGACCGGCCAAACAGGCACTGGAAAGACGTGGATTGCCTGCGCCTTCGCACGACAGGCCGCCCGCCTCGACTACTCGGTGCTCTACGTTCGTATGCCACGACTGTTCGAGGACCCCGCACTTGCCAAGCTCGATGGACGCTTTCCGCGCCTCGTCGATAAGCTGGCGCGCGTTCAGTTGCTGGTGCTCGACGACTGGGGAACCCACACCTTGAACGATCGACAGAGCCTCGATCTACTGGAAATCTTCGAGGAGCGGTATCTCCGGAAATCGACCCTGATAACGGCTCAGCTTCCCGTGGCCGCCTGGCACGAAATGATCGGAGAAGCCACGTTAGCTGACGCGATCTGGACCGTATTGTTCACAACGCTCACCGCATAACGCTCGAAGGCGATAGCATGCGGAAACGAAAAACGCCGACGCTCTTGACCGGCGCCGAAACAACCGAAATCAATCACCCGTAACAGCAATCAGGCAACCGGAAAATCGATCGCATCCGTTGTCCGCGACTTAGCGAAACGCTTGGAATGCACCCCTCAACTGAGACATATTAAGTAGCGGACAGTTTCTCGAATACAGGAACTGAAATGGTTGGAAGAAAGCCGAGATTTAGCAAAGAAGAGAAGCTCTCCATGCTCGTGCCGATGCACAACGGGGAGAACGTCAGCCGTCTGGCCGACGAACTGGGTATTCACCGTCAACGCTTGTATGCTTGGCGTGAGCAGCTACGAACGTGCGGCAATCTAACGCCGGCCCGGCAGGGACGGCCAAAGAAACAGCCCCCGCCCGAGGCACCGCCGGACCCCCAAACCCTGGCGGCGAGCTTTGCAGTATCGGCGGAACAGCGTCGTGCGGATGCATTGGCCAAAGCCCGTCGCCGCATTGTCGAACTTGAACGCAGGATTGGCCAGCAACAGGTTGAACTGGATTTTTTTCAAGAAGCCTTGCGGCATGTCAGGGGCGGTCAACAGCAGAAAGACGCGCCTGGAGGGGCGGCGTCTTCGAAGTCATCCAGAAAATGACAGCCCGCATGCCGCAAGGCTCGACAGGAATCGAACAGACGTGCCGTCTGGCTGGCGTTAGCCGGGCGGGGTACTACCGGTATTGGCAGCGATCAGCGCCGCGTCAGGAAGAAACCGGTCTACGAGATGTCATCCAAAGGCCGGCCTCGGCGAATCGGCATTATGGATATCGCCGGATTGGCGCTCTTCTAGCCGGGAGGGCTGGCAGGCGAACCACAAACGTGTGTTGCGTTTGATGGGAGAGGACAATCTCTTATGTTTGCGCAATCGGCCGTTCGTACCCCGGACCACCGATTCCAAGCATAGCTGGCGCGTCGTCCCAAACCTGGCTCGGGGGATGGAACTGACAGGGATTAACCAGCTTTGGGTCGCAGACATCACCTATCTGCACCTTGCCGAGCAGTTCGCTTATTTGGCGGTTGTGCTCGATGCCTTCAGCCGCAAGGTCATCGGGTGGGCACTGGAACTCCACTTGCGGGCCAGCCTTGCAGTCGACGCCCTGAAAATGGCGATCTCCGCACGCGCTCCAGTCGCGGGCAGTTTAATTCACCACTCGGACAGGGGAGTTCAATACGCTTGCAGCAGCTATTCTGACATCCTCCACGCGCATGGGATCCAGCCGAGTATGAGCCGGGTGGGCAATCCGTATGACAATGCGCGTGCGGAGAGCTTCATGAAAACCTTGAAGCAGGAAGAAGTTGCAGGATTGGCTTATCGCGATGCCTCGGACGCCCGGCGACGTGCTCATTGGACTCGCGGCGCATCAGCCTGTCCTCGCTGTGTACGAAGATGTGCATTGGGCAGATCCGACCTCGCTGGAACTGCTGGATCTTATTGTTGAACGCGTGCAGGGCTCGCCGGTGCTGGTGCTCATCACATTTCGCTCCGAGTTTCTGCCACCCTGGATGGGCCATCCGCATGTTATCGCCTTGACGCTTAGTCGTTTGAGCCGCCGCCAGGGCGCAGATATGGTCGAGAGCCTGACCGTTGGCAGGGCTCTGCCTGCCGAAGTGCTCCTGGCCATAGATGAAGCGATAGATCGTCTCGGTTCAGACGCGGACGGCGCTCACACCATCGGCAAGCAGACGGCCGGCGATCTGCTCCGGCGACCACGCAGACGCAAGCCGCCGGCCGGTTGGAGCTGGTCAGGGTGTTGATGCTCTGTGACTACTCAAACCCGGACCGATTGGATCTTGTAGATCGGCTCGGCCAGTCGGAGGACCGCAATTTCCCAGGTTCTGTCGTGGTCCCTTAAACGCGCGTTTGATGAAGCAGTCCACCTCAACCCCCTTCGTTACCGGCGGAGACTCAGAACTGTACGCGCGGTGGAACTTGGCAGAACTGCGGCCCGTCCCTTAGAGAATACGTTGTGAGCGCACGTCACAGATATCGCTCGTCAGTGAGTGACGCGGTTCCCCATGCCCGAAGAATGCCGAGGCGAATCGACAGCAATCCGATTGCGTTATAGGGTGAACGTTAGCGTCCATTACATGTTGGAGTCCTCTTCACTTCATGGGCACATTCGCGACTAGGTATTTCGGACGATTGCCAAGTTTTGCGATAACCGTGTTTCGCACTTTCGAGTAAATGCTCTCGTTCAGTTCCATGGTCACGATTGATGTCGTGATGTTGAAGTCGGCGTCCCACTTCAGAAAACCTGCCACGGCTTTCTCGAATGTGAACTTTAGAAGTGCGATCGATATGTTTGGACTGTCGCCAGAAATGTAGCTCGGCCCGACAATGACGACCCCCTCGTCGCCAGCCAAGGCTGCATTGCTCCATATGTTGATTGCACTGCTTGCGGCGGGTAGCTGTTGAGATGCCACGATGCTGGAGAGGACGAGGTGATCCACATTTTTCGGCATGTACGATGCAATTAGCTCCCCCCAGTTCACCGGTGATGCGGCAACTTCGGTTCTTTGGCTAAAGTTGCCAATTATCCATCCCACAACTGAGAGCGTGCTGAAAAAAGTCTTTTGCCAATCGCCCGTCGCTGCATGCCTGTTGAATTGTTTGTCAGCAGCCAGCTGGGCGAAGAGAAGTGAGTTGCTGATGTCATCGATCATCTGTTTTGCAAGACCATCGTCAAAAGCTAGCAGTGCCCCTTCATTAACCTGTGCTGAAGGCGCTCCTGCCGGCGAGAACTGCGTCGCTTCGGATGTTGAACCAGTCTCAAGCAAGCGCTCCCGCGCAGAAGGATCAGAGAGCGTAATCTCATTGAAATCTACGGACATCACAGGTCTCTTGCTCAGTTTGGGGCGACACACAAGCGCGCTCTCGGCGCAGACTTGGAAGACGCCAGGTGGGACAACAATAGATGTGAACGGGCGGTCGTGGCCATCCCCGCAGCTTCTAAATCGGCGACGGCCACGACGTTGTGTCTGCGTCTGGCGTTAAATGGGAATGTCTGCGACTAACTGCGCGGCGCGATCACCGAGTTTATCGATAACAGCCTGCCGAACCTGCGAATAGACGCTATCGTTGAGCACGAATTTGTTGGCAGCGCGCTGTATGCGGATGCTAGAGGATTCCCATGTCCACCACAAGAACCGGGAATGAGTGGTGGATGCATTGAACTGCATGCCATCAAGCACCATCACGACGTCCCCGTTGGGCAGAGCATCGACCGGAAATATTTGGAAATTCCCGTTGTTGCCGTCATTCGACTTTGCATCCCAAATGGTCATTTGTTTTGAATCGTCGCTGAGACCCTTGAGGCCATTCATCGTCGCCTCTACCATGGCGATCTCGTCTCCGGTTGCAATCGCGGCGAGGATACCCAAGACCGCCTCGTTGAGTTGAACCGTCGAACCTCCAGAGGTATAGGTATCGAAAGCAAAGCCCGGCTGGTTCCAGCCAATTTGACCTAGGACATTAATGTAGTTCTTGTACCAGTCCATGGGCGAGTTATAACGATCATAAGCGCGGTCTGACGCCAGTTGCGCAAAAAGGGTCGAGTTCTGCACGTCACTTTTGTTCTGGCCAGAAAGATTCTGGGTGAACGAAGTCAGACTTCCCGCGTTGACTTGGGCAGTTTGTTTTTTATCTGCCAAAGAGCGGATTGGCGCGGCAGCGTGAGGGAGACCCCGCAGCTTATCCAGCAGCTCCCCAAGATCGTCGTCGCTAGGAAGTTTTGTTACGGATACGAATTTCAAAGCAGCCGAAGTCATTTACCAGTCTCCTATCCTTAGAGTGGCAGGCGTGGAATGATTTATTTCGATGTGCAGCAGATCGCAGACGTGCGTTGAGCCCGTCAGTTCTACCCCTTGAGAGAGTGGACTTTATCGGATTTTGGAAGCCGTTAAAGAACAAGAGCGAGCCCTTAACGTCTACCCACGGGCGAGCCTTGCATTTAAATACACTACCTGGGCGCCGCTTGTTTGGCAACCATATATAGTACCATTAATACTATGTGGATCACAGATGGTACCCCTAGCTATCTACTGAGTTCAGAGCAGCAACGAAACAGAAGACCTCGATACGACGAGGCTTCGTAAGCGGCAAGGAGACCCCATCTGGCGTAGGGGTTGGCGGTCGGATATCGGTAGCACACGTTGTGAGCCGAAGTGAGCTTCTATGTCTGCGCCTAGTTCTGGAACTAGAACCTTCCATATGATCGAAGCGGTCGCCGAGCGACTTGAGGGGTGATCTGAACCCTTCAAACTGGACCGATTTTGGTTAGAGTTTTCCGGTGATTTTTCCTGGGAAAGGGACGGAAGGCGATGAAGGCATGGCAATTTCGAACGCGCAGAAAGCGTTCATTCTGAAGCAGGGTGATGAAGGGTGACGGTTGCGGAGATCTGCCGCAAGGCGGGGATCAGCCAGGCGACCTACTTCAATTGGAAAAAGAAATATGCCGGTCTGTTGCCGCCGGAGATGGAAGCTGAAGCAGCTCGAGGACGAGAATGCGAGATTGAAGAAGATCGTTGCGGACCTGACGCTGGGCCGCGAGATGCTGCAGGATGTCATTCGGCGAAAGCTTTAAGGCCTGCTCGGAAGCGGGAGGTAGCAAGGGTATGTGCCGCGATTGGACGATCTCGATCCGGCCTGCATGCGGTGCACTCGACTTTGATCGGTCGACCTACCATCACACCTCCCGTCGTGCCGTGATCCAAGCGACTAAGTAGGATCCCTTAGTGGTTCACGCGAATTTCTTTAAGTCCGCAAAAATGGCACTTTGCGCGCACATCAGATCCGCCGAGGATTTGATGCCAACTGATGGAGAAAGTCTAATGGGTTCCATTGATGATTTTCGCAGCAAGCTGGCTACCGACAGCGCCTTTGCAGCGGCAGTGAAGGCCTGCTCCACCCCGGATGCGATCGTGAATGCTGCCAAGGACGCCGGTATCGACCTCAGCCACAATGATCTGGCCAAGGCGATCGCGGCGGGAAGCCCGAATCTGACGGATGAAGATCTGGAGTCGGTATCCTCCGGCACCATCATGGCCGCAGCGCTGGTCAAGTAATCAGTGTGACGGTTCGGCCAGGTGCGTGCGCCAAGCCGCACCTGGCCTCTCCAGATGAACACGCTTGCTCTAATATCTTGGAGCCCGAGCCCTCCTGCTCCTGAACGAGCTTGTCGGCACTTCAAGCGCATGTCGAGAACATGATTTTGACGAAGCCGTTCAGCGGTCCCGACCTGCTCGGCGTGATCGAAGCGCCTAAGTGGTATCCCTTAGAGTCGGACTCGAAAAGGTTTCAACGATATCCATATCTTGCAAGGCGTCTGGTGAGCATGCGGATGTGGGCGATGGTGATCCACGCTTCTGCTGAAGCGACGGATTTTTCGAAGTCCTTGGCCAGTCGGCGGCATCGACCCAGCCAGGCGAAGGTCCGCTCGACGACCCAGCGGCGTGGCAGGATTTCAAAACCCTTGGCCTTGTCGGAACGTTTGATGATTTCGAGTGTCCATTTCCCGATTTTCTGCAGCCGCTTTTTGAGCTTGTCGCCCGCATAGCCGCCATCAGCGAAGACATGAAGCAACCACGGCGACCGGTTTTTGATGGATTTCAGGAGATCGGGAGCGCCGTCGCGATCCTGAATATCGGCGCTGTGCACCATGAGGCCGACCATCAGCCCGAGCGTGTCGACAATGATGTGGCGCTTGCGGCCCTTAATCTTCTTGCCTGCATCAAAGCCACGAATACCGCCGCTTTCCGTCGTTTTAACGCTTTGGCTGTCGATCGCGCCCGCTGTCGGCGAGGCTTCTTTCCCCTCCAGTTCCCGCGCCTCCATGACGAGGTGATGGTTGATCCGTGGCCAAAGACCCATTGCCCGCCATTCATAGAAATATCGCTGCACCGTCGAACAGGGCGGAAAGTCCTTCGGCAGCATCCGCCGCTGGCAGCCTGTCGAAGCGATATAGAGAAGGGCGTTTAAAACATCGCGCAAATCAGTCTTGCGCGGACGACCCAGACGCCGTGGCGCAGGCATGAACGGTGCAACAAAATCCCATTCGCGATCCGTGACATCGCTTGCATATCCGCTCGTCCGCCGGACATAATTGCGCCGGGTGGTTTCAGTCCAGGCCATCGTGATCTCCATCGAATCTTTGCAAATCCGACGGAATCACAACTGGCTGAAATCACTCAATTCTTTTTGAGGCAGCCTCTTAGTGGTTCACCCGAATTTCTTTAAGTCCGCAAAAGTGGCACTTTGCGCTCACATCAGATCCGCCGAGGATTTGATGCCAACTGATGGAGAAAGTCTAATGGGTTCCATTGATGATTTTCGCAGCAAGCTGGCTACCGACAGCGCCTTTGCAGCGGCGGTGAAAGCCTGCTCCACCCCGGATGCGATCGTGAATGCTGCCAAGGACGCCGGTATCGACCTCAGCCACAACGATCTGGCCAAGGCGATCGCGGCAGGAAGCCCGAATCTGACGGATGAAGATCTGGAGTCGGTATCCTCCGGCACCATCATGGCCGCAGCGCTGGTCAAGTAATCAGTGTGACGGTTCGGCCAGGTGCGTGCGCCAAGCCGCACCTGGCCTCTCCAGATGAACACGCTTGCTCTAATATCTTGGAGCCCGAGCCCTCCTGCTCGTGAACGAGCTTGTCGGCACTTCAAGCGCATGTCGAGAACATGATTTTGACGAAGCCGTTCAGTGGTCCCGACCTGCTCGGCGTGATCGAAGCGCCTAAGTGGTATCCCTTAGTGGTTCACCCGAATTTCTTTAAGTCCGCAAAAATGGCACTTTGCGCTCACATCAGATCCGCCGAGGATTTGATGCCAACTGATGGAGAAAGTCTAATGGGTTCCATTGATGATTTTCGCAGCAAGCTGGCTACCGACAGCGCCTTTGCAGCGGCGGTGAAAGCCTGCTCCACCCCGGATGCGATCGTGAATGCTGCCAAGGACGCCGGTATCGACCTTAGCCACAACGATCTGGCCAAGGCGATCGCGGCAGGAAGCCCGAATCTGACGGATGAAGATCTGGAGTCGGTATCCTCCGGCACCATCATGGCCGCAGCGCTGGTCAAGTAATCAGTGTGACGGTTCGGCCAGGTGCGTGCGCCAAGCCGCACCTGGCCTCTCCAGATGAAGGGGCACCGACGTGACCACTCCCGCCATCGGCACTAGAAATCGCAGGCAAGAATCAAGAATAATGACAGCATGTAACAGTTTGGGAACTTCGATTCGCAATGTATCCGCAAGTCATACGCTTGCCGCGATCCAGCCACTTCTCGGACGTTACGACATCAGCGGATTTGCCGATCATTCGCCAAAGGGTGCAGAAACTCTGAAGTTTATAGAGGTCGTGCGCGGCAATCCGCGTTCGGGACATCTTAATCTCGGGAAAGGCTTTAGCTTCGAGACGGCACTTGCCTCGGGATACATGGAAGCCATCGAGATGAGTACGGTTGAAGGTCCGCCCGAGATCGCGTTGCATGCGCTTCCTCGATCCGCGCTTCTTTATACCGGGGGCGGAAAGCCGCCGGAGCCGGATGCGGCGCCCATGATCCGTGGCGTTGACCTGTTGTCGGCAGAGCCGGTTTACAGCCCTGTCTATGAACATTTCCTGTCGCCTGCCCCCTCGGCGCGGTCTGTTTCCGTCAACGGCTTGGCCAGCGGAAACACGGTCGAGGAAGCCAGTTTACATTGTCTCTATGAACTGATCGAACGCGACTTGACTGCCCAATCCCTCCGCGACCCGGTGCTGGTGCAGCAGCTTCTCCTCAGCGACATTCCAGCGCCCATTTCCAACGCCCTGACGGAACTGGAAGCGTTCGGACTACACGCCGAATTCTATCTTCTGGGGCAGTTCCTCGGCGTCACTGTGCTTCAATGTGCGCTTGTAAAAACCGGATCCGGTGGCGAGGTCTATTATGGCTGGGGCGCTCATCACTTCCGAGCCATTGCCATTTCTCGTGCCATGACAGAAGCCGTGCAGGCCTGGTGTACGCGCGAGGCATGCAGAGCGCAGACGCTTCCTCTTTCGCGCATGCCTGGCGGGGTCATGGTCTCTGCCGAGGTTCTGAAGCTTTTGAGGGAACCTGTTACGAAGGGCGAACGTCAGTTGCGGCGGCGCTTCATCGCCTGCCCGAGCGTTGCCTATTCGCTCACCGATCAGGATGAGCAGGCACCGGCATCGCCAACGGCTGCCCTGAACCACCTTCTCTCGTCGGCGCGGGACGCCGGCATCCGTCATGTCTTTGCCTGGACGCTATCCCCGCCAGACCGTCCATTTGCCGTCGTCAAATGTGCCGTCCCCGGATTCGAAACTCCATTTGAGGTGGACGCGTGATGGTTGTCGAGACCAACAATGAGATTGCCGTTTTTCTGGGCCCGTCCTGCTCGATTGAAGAAGCTAAAAGCATCCTGCCGGAGGCAGATTACTTTCCGCCCGCGGCTCGTGGCTCCATCTACGGTATTATCAATGATGGATACCGGATGATCGTCCTTCTCGACGGTCTGTTCTACGGACAATATTCTGTTTGGCATAAGGAACTCCTGTTCGCCCTGGATTGCGGCATTGAAGTAATCGGCGCAACGAGCATGGGTGCCCTGCGGGCGGCCGAACTGGACTGCGAGGGCGTGACCGGTGTCGGGCAGATCTACCAGTGGTTTCGTGACGGCGAAATCGATGGCGATGACGAAGTGGCTCTGCTCCACCAGAGTTCCGAGGGAGCTTACGCGCCTCTTTCCATCCCTCTCGCCAATTTGCGTTGGAATCTGCGCCTTGCCCGAAGAGAATGTATGATCGACGAGCAGCAGGAAGCGCGGATTCTGGACCATGCAAAGGCCCTGTGTTTCCAGGACCGAATGATGGAGGTCGTGCTTTCGCCGCTGGCAAAGGAACTGGATGTTTCTGGCTTGCAAAAATGGCTTGAAACGCATGGAGAGGATCTAAAAAAAAGGGATTGCTTAGAAGCGTTGCACTTTGCCGCCAGCCGGATCGCGACCCTTGGCCCCGCGCAGCCTCCCCGTCTTCGCGCCTATGAGACGGTGCATACGCTGATCGGCATCGAGTATTTCAAGCACGAGCGGTTGAATGCCATCTGCGCAAAACGGCAAGGCAAGGCCATGCCGCTCTCGCAGTACACCGAGCGAGTTGCCGTGGGAGATCCCTCCTATCGTAGCTATCTGCGCGCTCGCGCTTGCCAGCGCCTTATCAATGGCTGGGCTCGGGAACTTCACCTCGAAATCACCCCGGCGCCCATTCTGCCCCAATGGTTACCCAATCGGTTTGACCTCGCTCACCGCAGGGCAACCGGCCTGACGCTAATCGACATTGCACGTGAGGGACGGGAAGCCGCCTTCACCGCAGGCGTCATCGGATCTCTCTCATCACCCGGCAGCCGCAGCCTCGTCTCCGATATTGACCGGCAACTGGCAGAGGCAGGTTTCTCGGCATGGGGCGCGGGAGCCGAAATCACACATTTGGATGGCCGCCTTGTTTATACGCTTCGTCGCCTGGGGCGCGAAAAGGGCATTTTGCCGGACGAGAATGAAGATGCAGATACCGCCGAAGCGGCGCTCCACTACCTTGAATGGGTCTATCGCACCGGCTTGCAGCACTTCGGCTACACATTTGACGCGGCAACCGAAATCCTCCTGGCACACCAATTTGCCGATCGACTTGACGACATTCTCGGATTGAGGGCTGCATCATGAATGCTGTTGAGGAATACTCACAAGGAACCCAGCGCACCTATAATCCGGAAGAGACATTGCGGAGAATTGCGCCAGCGATGCGCACCTGCGGCATCAGCCGCGTTCTCGACGTCACCCATCTCGATCGAATCGGCATCCCCACCTACAATGCCGTGCGCCCCAATGGAATGATCTTGTCCGTGTCCAATGGGAAAGGGTGGACGAAGGCCGCCGCATCCGTATCCGCAATCATGGAGTCGATCGAGGTCGAGCACGCCGAATATCCGGATACCTCGGCCTGGCATCTGGCTCAAAGCGCGAAGGTACTGCGAAACCGGGGATATTCGGTCGTCGATGCGCCAACGCTCATCAGCGAGTGCCTCTGGCCCTCCGATACCTATGGCGGTCTCTACTACTCAGATGATCTTCGCCTCGATTGGGTCGAGGGACGCGAGATCATCGAGTCTCGGCCAGTCCTGCTGCCGGCCAGCACCATCTATGTACGCGCGCCTTACGTGCATTATTTCACCAGCAATGGATTGGCGAGCGGCAACACCTGGGAAGAAGCAACGCTTCACGGCATCTGCGAGTTGATCGAACGCGATTCCACGGCGCGTCTCCTCGGTCGTCCCGAGGGCATGACCACATCACGGTTGCTTCGGATCGAGCCAAAATCGATGCCTGAACATCTCGGGCACTTCTCGGAGAAAGTGGCGCAGGCCGGAATAGAGCTTTTCATGTTCGCTCTTCCGAGTGCCATCGATATCCATACATTCTGGGCTGTGTTCCATTGCCCGGGCGAGCCCAGTTTCATGCTGGCCACCTCGGCGGGCTTCGGGTGCCATACATCGCCGCAGATCGCCGCGTCTCGCGCCCTGACCGAAGCTGCCCAGTCGCGCCTGACCTATATTCACGGGGCGCGGGAGGATCTGGGGATAGACCACGTCAATCGTCAACTGACCTGCGCGGAGACAGAAGCGCGATTGGCCTTGCAGGCGCGGACATTTGCCAAGTTTCGGCAGATCCCGACCGTCACCTGGGATGAACTTCTGGCCGTGGCGCCACATCGTGCCCGCGGGCGTACGATCCCGGAAAGCCTCTCCATGGTGCTGAGAATGTTGAAGGAGGCCGGACACGGTCAGGTCTATGTCCACGATCTGACGAAGCGCGGTCTAGACCTGGCCGTGACGAAGGCCTTCGTGCCGGGGCTCAAGGTCAGCGCGAAGATGATTTGACTCTAGTGAAATGACGATAATCGCGCGCCGCAACAGGCTGCGCAATGGAGACGACCCGCATGACCCTGGAGACAGCATCGCCCGTGCAACCGAATAGCCATCCCGGCACGCCCTTTGGTGAGATGTGGCGCGTAGCGGAACAGAACCCAGCTTATTCCCTTCTGGAAGTGCTCGATTCCATTGATCGAGACGTGTGGGACATGGAAATGCCGAGCGCCGATCAACGCGGCGTCTACGCCCGGGTGAACGGTCAGGCGGCTCTGCACCGGTTGCGGGAGGCGATGAACGGCATGGAGGCGGAGTATCCGCTCGATGCCCCGCCGCGACGCCGCCAATGGCTCGCCTCGGGTTGCTTCATGCGTGTCGAGGCGGTGCTTGATGCCTCACAGGTCCGTGAACTGGCGGGGCACTGCGACCATCTGCTGCATACGCCCGGAATGCGCCCTGTCCGCCTGTTTGAAAACCCGCATATTCTCTCGGAAGAAGCCATAGTCGCCATAGCCCGAACTGCGCTTGCGGCTCTCCCACAGGCTTTGCCGTGCTCGGCGAGACCTGCTCTTCTGAAGAGACGAACGCTCTTGCGCCGGACTTTCCCACGGGCACAGCTTCCCGATGCGCACGGCAACGCCAATAATCAGTTTTGGCATCAGGACAGCAATCAGAAGTTCAACGATGCACCCATGATCACGCTTTGGATTCCGCTGGAGGATGGCGTTGGAAGAACCTGCCCCGGTATGGAAGTTATCGATGCGCCGGTTTCCTACTTCTCCATTTTGCATGGGGATAGTTCCCAAACCATCTGCCCAATTCTGTGCGACATGTTTCCCGGCACCCAAATTACGTCGCTGGAAGCAGCTGCTGGAGATTGCGTCATGTTCAACGGCCTTACATTCCACCAGACCGCGACAAATCCTGAGATGCGGCAGCATCGGGATGCGCTTTTGATCCGCATCATCGAGGCGGCAGATGCGGCCCATTTTGGTCCTGATGGGGCAGCTGATGGGATCGTTCCACTTGTCTAGCCTCGCCGTCCGCATCATAGGCGCCGGTGCAGTGGGAATGGCGTGCGGCTACCTGCTGCAACGGCGCGGGCATAAGCCACTGCATGTCAGTATGCGTGGAGCGCCCTTGCGTGAACTGCCAGTTGCCATGCAAGGCACGGCACGCGGTCGATACCGCCCCGAAGCTGCGACACATGCTTCCCCGACGGATATAACGCTCTTTGCTGTCGGGCCGCACGAAGTGGCCGGTGCATTGGCAACATGGGGTCAACCTGATGGGCGAAACCTTGTGTTCTGCGCTCATCCAGAACCGCAAGAAGGCGCCGTCATGGTCTTTCCGCAGATTTCGGCAGAGATTTGCCCAATGCGCGGACTTGGCATTGTGACGAGCGGCGCTGTGGAGATCTGCAACAAGTCGCAGCCTCATGCCCCTGGCCTTCTGCTGAAATTGGGCTTCAGGCTGGTACGCATGGTGACGCGGGCTCATTTTGCAGGTCGCGCCCTGCAAACGGCGGCATCTTATGTTGTGCTTCTCGCCCTCTCCCGTGGTGAGATGACCCGCGATCAGGTCTCACAGGTCTTGCTGATCGACATCATGCGGTTGCTGATGGAGGCCATGAGAGGGGCCGAAATTGCGGTCCAACTGCCGGATGGCTGTTCCCGCGCCTTCGCTGAACTGGCTTTACACATCTGCGCGCCCACTTCCGCCGAAAATGATGTTCTCTCGCAAAACCTGGAAGCGCTGATGGCAACACCACAGCGCAAATTGCGCGGCCACCTTGCCCTCTACGAAGCGCCATGGCGGCGGCATGGTCCGGCCTCCGACGGGCTTGCGGCACGCCTGATCGATTTCGCGACATCTAAGCCCGTCCTCTAATGAACTGTCCTCGCCCATGCGCAAGAAAGGAAATTCCATGCAACAACTGACAGTGATCGTCCCACCCTCGATCCGGCCCTATGTCGGGGGTCAATCGCGCATCACAGTTGAGGCCCAAACCGTGCGCGAGGCGCTGGGCGCCATGTCCGCCAAATCCGCGCAATTGAAGGAGCATTTGTTCGACACGAAAGGCGAGATCAATCGCTTTGTTCGGATTTTTGTCAACGGACGGCCCGTGCCGCTCGGATCGCGCGGCGATGAAGCCGTCGAAAACGGCGCGGAGATAGCGGTCGTGTTGGCGCTGGCTGGAGGTTGAGGGCATGCTCAGGCAGGAACGTCTATCACGTCTACGGGAATCCTTGTCTCGGATCAGTGTCGAGGAGGCAAGACGGAAGCAAAAGGCTGGCGTCAAACTGATCGATATTCGTGACGCCGAAGAAACCGCCAAAGGCAGCCCTGTCGGCGCGGTACGCATCAGCCGATCCTTTCTGGAATTGCAGATTGAAAACGTGGCGCCGGATGCCGATACCGAGCTTATGGTACTCTGCGCCAGCGATGCGCGCGCGCTGTTTGCCGCAGACGATCTCAACCGCCTCGGCTATTCTTCCGTTCATTGGGTCGATGGCGGATTTCAAGCCTGGGAGGCAGCCGGTCTTCCCGTTGAAAAACACCGACAGCTGAGCGCAGCGGAGAAGGAGCGATACGCGCGCCATTTGAGCATACCCGAAGTGGGGGCTGAGGGTCAGGCGCTGCTTCTGTCCAAGAAGGTGGCTCTGGTCGGTGCTGGAGGCCTTGGCTCTCCGCTGGCCTTTTATCTTGCGGCAGCAGGCATTGGAACATTGGGGCTGATTGACAGCGACCGGCTCGAACGGTCGAATCTTCAGCGGCAAATCCTCCATACCGACGACCGGATCGGGGAGTTGAAGGTCAGTTCGGCCGCAAAATCTCTTCAGGCGTTCAATCCGGACGTAGCTCTCAATCTCCATGAGATACGGTTGAACGAGAACAATGCACTGGAAATACTGGCCGATTACGATCTGGTGATCGACGGCAGCGACAATCTGGCGACCCGCTACGTCGTGAGCGACGCCAGCACGCTGCTTAATATTCCCATGATTTATGGCGCGATCTTCCGTTTCGAGGGACACGTTTCCGCATTTTGGCCCAATGGCCCGTCCGGTGGCCCGTGCTATCGCTGTCTCTTTCCTGAAAAGCTGCCCGCATCGCTCACTCCATCCTGCTCCGAGGTCGGTGTGCTTGGCGTGTTACCGGGCGTCATCGGGACGATCATGGCAACGGAAGCGATCAAGATCCTGCTCGGAATCGGCGATCCGCTGATTGGGCGTTTGCTGACCTACAATGCCCTCGATTGCTCTTTCCACGACCTCGAGGTCCCCGCGAACCCCCATTGCGAGCAGTGCCAATCCAACCGGGATCTGCCACGCATGCGCGCCGGGTTGTGAGCGTGGGCGGCCCTCTTACGATGCTGCAAGCCTTCCGGTTTGGTGAAAGCGACCGGGACCATGTGTCCCGATTGCTGCATTGGGCGGACTTTCCCAACAGTGCACGTATTGTGGACCTCGGCGCTGGCAGCGGCGGGGTCGCGGCCCATATGGCGGCTTTGCGTCCGGATTTACGTTTCTGTCTGGTCGATCTGGATGAAACGAAACTGGCGGCCAGTTCATTCGAAAAACACATTGCAAATATAACGCAAGTCCCAGAACCCGATGGTGCATTCGACGCGGCGATTTGCTGTTACGCAATGGGTTATGCGCCTTCGGATGCGCTATGGTCGGAGATTTCACGCCTTCTGCGACCGGGTGGCACTGTTTTTATCGTGGATATGGTGCCCAAGGATGCCACGATCCCGAAGCTTAGCCTGTTCGGCTATGAGATACGGAGCCGTGGGATGGTCGAGGAAGCGGCGCAATCTGTTGGTTTGATACCGGATGTCTATATCGAGCCGTATGATTCCGGCGATTGGGGCCGGTCCGTCTTTTCGGATGCTTTCGATGTATTCTTCGGCGATCTGCGGCCCGCCATCTGGTGCTGGCGCGCGCCCGAAACCAAGACCGTCGCTCACCCCTCGACCACCCAAGCGTGATCGATCGACGGCATCCTAAGGTTACTGCGGCAGGGGCATAGCAGAGCGCGCATTCTGTCTGAGCGTTATACCAGGGCGATATTCGCCCACAGGTTCATCGCCTCGGCGAGAATTTCGCGATGATGGCTTGAGGAGCACGCCGGCACGCCGCAAGACAACATTTCCCGGTGCAGCCGTCGCTCAGTTCGAAAGCAATGACGGGGTGCCTGACCGACTGTGCCGACGTTCCCAACTCGCCGCCGCAGCGAGGATTTGGCGCTCGCGCCACGTCTGGAACGAGGGACGACCATCGCCATTTCGCCCTCGTCGCGCACCATGTTCCGATAGTCCATTAACTCTTGCTCACACTCAAGCCACATTGCCACCACCGGCCCGGCCACGCTGTACTCTCCGGCTCTTGGCAGTACTTGACGTAGTTCTCGTGCCAAAGCGGCAGTATATCCACCGGGTCGACATCGACACCGTAGCGCTCGGCAATGGTACGGGAGTTGTCGACGTTCTCCAAAAGCGTGGCCAGGAACGCCTTGCACCGAGCCGGCGCTCCGTGAAGCGCTTGACATGCGACAGCGTGCGAAGCTGTCCAGACTTGCGTCGATCAAAGATGTTTCGGTAGCATTCGGTAGCCGCGCTGGTACATAACCGGGCCTCTTACTTGCAGGTTTCAGATTATGGGGGTGGATGTGCGTTTAAGGGTCACAGTGCCGGCCACGACTAGAACGACTTCGATGGCGACAGTCGCAATTACGGTGGTGCCGTTCGATTGATTTTGGCCGGAGATCTCCCCTTCAACAAATGCGTCCGAGCGTGCTGTGCAATTGTTGGCGTCATCGATCGTGAAATGGTAGCCACGCTTCCTGACGCTCGCCACCAGCGTTGCGAGGCCCCATAGTATTTGATTTAACATGTTCGACGAGGACAAAAGCAAAAACGATCATATCAAAACAAATTTTCAAAACACAGCCTTTCGGCGTTTGACAAAAAAGCTTGTACTTCTGACCGTTCAATGGCCTATGGTCGGAAGAAGACCAGCAGAGATGATAAGGTCGCGAGCCGCGTTGGACCGCTCGTCCCGGATCTGTGCGAACCCTATACCAGCAACGCCAGTGAACAGACCGAGATGGCGTGGATCGCAGTACTTCTGGGTGTCTGAAGAGCATGGCAAATTGCCAGTTGCCTGTGCTGATGACGCGCAGGCCATCTCGACGCCGGCGGTGCCGCTGTGGATACCGGCTCCTTGGTTAGGCAGGGACGCCAATCCGATCACCCCGCGCCGGATTGCAGCATCCGCATTCGCTCGCCATTCTTGGTCATGACGCAGGCACAGGCATGTGATGATGTGACCTGCAATGCCGCAACTCCATTCAGAACCGGCGCGAGGGCCGAAGCGCCAGAAGGCTTCCGAGCTGTGTTGAAGCAGGGATTGAACCGAAGCGCGAATGTTTGCGTTCCCTGATACATGCGCAAACTGACTGAGCGCAGCCAATACACCAAAAGCACCTTGCGCAAAGCCAGACGGTGCCGTTTCCGCCTCTCTGCTGGTCCAGTCGGCCAGACGGCAGGCAACCATCTCGGCCTGAGTGTCCGCTGTGTCGGAATTCACGAGTAGGAGCGGACCCAGCAAGCCCGCATATCCGGACCAGACATCCCAAGGCTTATCTTCGAGCAAGGCCCGATCGAGAACTGCAACCAACTGCTGCATGGCGTGCGGGATTCGATCGGCCATTATGCTAAGCCTCTGCAGTGCCGACAATGCCAGAAGCTGTCCGCCGCTGCCACGCAACCCGATGGGCAGGTCTCGCCACCACCGCAGGCGCTCAGCCGGTGTTCCGCTCTCCGCCAGCCTCAGAAGCGGCTCAGCCAAATTTTCTGCAATATGGCAGGCCTCTGGTCTTCCGGTCGCTGCAAGATAGACGGCAAGACCAAGTGTGCCGCTCACGAGCGACATTCCAAGCGGCTGGTAGCAGAACCGGATACCATCCGGCGCGAGATCGAATCCGATCCAGCCATCTGATCGACGCCTGATTTCCGATAAAAGCTGGTCTGTCGGATTGGTGATCGGTTGGAGGCTGTTCTCGCAACTCCGCCCGTGCTGCGCGAGCCGCAATGCCTTGGCCGATGCCAAAGCGTCTATTGTTTCGATCTCACGCTCGATCCTTTCGCAGGACAATGCCTCTATTCGCTCCCGGCTTGCCGCCAAGCCACTCGTCTCGAAATAGTCATCGATTCGTTGATCGCCGGTCAGGTTCAGGGCCGTTTGCGAGACCGTGTGCGTGAATACGGGAATATCCAGTTGGCGCATTTGCAGCTTTTCAGAGGCGCATAGGCTTGAAACGTCCTGACGATCTGCAAGCGGCGCAAAAAGGCGCTCCAGCGGATAAAGAACGTCTGCTTGGGACTGCTCGCTTCGCAATGCTTCCGCCGTCAACTGACGGCGTGCAAGCGCCGCATAGATCCGTGTCGCGCGAATGACAGCGCGCCCCTTGCAGCCGTTGAAGGCCTGCAACAGGCCATCTTCCCCCAGCCAAACGGGTTTGTTGGCGATGATGGACCTGCACTGCGCATGGAATCCGGCCATGAAGAGCTTACGATGACGGAAAAATGGATTCTTCCTGTCTGACGTTACGGGCAATGATTGCGTGCGAACGAGCTCCCCGATCATGACGGTGCGGGCCATGTTATCCGTATTGATGGAGTGCCAGCCGGGAATTTGCCTTGGCCATTCCTGAGGCTCGATGCCGAAAGCGCTCGTATCGACGGCATCGCGTGCGAGGCCCAGTAAGGTCCAGGCTGGAAATAGCTCGGTTCGTGCAACGGTGGTGTCGAACCAAGACCATGCCGTCTGGGCCGCACCCAGGCTGTCCCCCGGCCGTGGACGGCGAATTGCTGGCTTCTCGAAGGGCGTCAAAAGCGTTTCGGCGTCTATAACATATAGATGGCTGTGATGCGCCACGAGGTTTTCGTGGTGACCATCCGTGTAACCTAAAACATGCAGGAGAGCGGCCAGTCTGCCGGCACTGCGATAGAATGCCTGCAGTACATCTTCGTTGTCGCAGGGCGCGCCCTCAACAAATTCCATATAGCCATAGTCTTCTGCGCACCAGATTTTCAGCCCGGGAAGAGGTGAAAGACCGATGCTAGCGCGCGGATCCGCCAGCAAATTCTGGAACGCCGCCTCGAGGGCGAGGTTACGGGGATTGTAGACGAGTTTTGTCTGCCGCCCCTGCCAAGTGAATTCCAGCAGCACGACGCTCCGTCCACCCTTATGGGTATCGCCGACAGCAAATTGCATGCCGGAAAGCGCCGCGTCTTCAGGAAGGCGGAAGTTTTGAGCGATTGCTGTCCGATCCGCCTCGAGGCGGGCTAAAAGCTCGCGAAGATTTCTGATCCAGACTGCAATTGTGAAAGGAATCAAGCGTCGAAGGACCGGAAAGCGATCCAGCAGTTCCGCCAGATGTGTCTGCCGCAGTTCGTCTGTCAAGCGATCATAGATCTCGCATTTCGCGGCGCTCGGGTCTTTCTCCGGGGCTAATGCGGCGATGACGGACGCGCCAGCGCCACGCCGCTCTTCAAGTATTTGCTGAAGTGCATCTGCCCCCAACGCGCAAAGGCGCTCTGTCAGCGCTACAATCAGTTGCCCGATGACGGTTGGCGCCAACGCGGCTTGCGGCAGAAGCCCCATTGCGACTTCGGCCAGAGGAAACCACAGGTGAACAAAAGGCAGCTCTTTCGCAAGGCAAGGCGTTCGCGAAATGTCTTGCCTCGCCGCGAAGCATAAACCCGAGAGAAACGCATTTCCGGAACCGGCTTTCTCACGAGGCGCGCCTGTATTGCCCACCGGATCGGCAAGCTCGTCCACCAATGGCCAAAGGGCTACTATCGCCGTATTGTCTCGTGCCTCTTTTCGGATGTTTGCGTCGATCATGGCGATGCCTCCCGCACAAATCTCCCTTTCGACCCGGCAACATTTCCGCATTGACAGCTATGGATATTGCAACATGGTGCAATATGAGGAATGTGGAGACATATATGCAGCCTACAATGCCGTCCTATAACTTTCTGCCGGAGGATTTCAAGGTCTATGTCGGCGCGGATGGAGGTGTGTCTTACATGCCCGGCCCGCAGCGGCAGGAGCGCACTTTGCCGACGATCAATCGTTACGGGGGGCCTGACGGTGGCTATGTCGCGGTCTGTTCGCGTGTGGCGGATCATGCTGTCTATTCCGTTGGCGACGGGATCTATGTGGTTGGCCAGATCAGGCTGCAAGGCGCCTATGAGGGGCGCTTTTTCGTGCCGAAGGGCTATGGAAGAAAGGGCATCAGCGCTGCTCCGGACATGAAGGCGATATGCGATCAAGCCTTTCCCGGTAGCGCACCCAACTGGGCGAGCGGCGATGCCGGCGGTTGGTTTGGTCTGCTGATCGATAAGCGGGACGTTCGCGATAAGATCCTCACGTTGGATTTGCCCCAGCAATTGCCGGAAAAGGTTGATTTGCGACGATGGTGCTCGCAGGTCCAAAATCAGGGCACCTTGAACGCCTGCACCGCCTACGCCGCCTCGGCCATCCTGGAATATTTCGAAAATCGCGCCGGCGGAAACGCAGTGTCGCTGTCGGAAATTTTCCTTTACAAGGTCACGCGCAACCTGATGCACAAGACGGGCGACACGGGAGCCAATACGCGATCCGTCATGAAGGCTTTGGCAGCCTTAGGCACGGTGCCGGAAGAATATTGGCCGGATGACGCATCCCAATTCGATGCTGAACCGTCTGCCTTTGCCTATGCGCTGGCAGGTCGTTATCGCTCTCTCAAGTACAGCAGGATTGATGCGAAGGACCGTTCAAAGGACGTGGTGTTGCGCCAGGCCAAGACATTGCTCAGTCGGAACCGTCCGGTCATGTTTGGCGTCATGGCGTATTTCGGCACCTGGCAGCAATTCGTGACGTCCGATCGCCTGCCTTACCCGAGTGAGGATGACACGCTTTTTGGCGCCCATAACATTGCCGTCATGGGCTATGACGATGGCATCACAACGGAAAATGCCAAGAACCCCGGCATCAAGACGAGGGGCGCCTTCCTCATTAAAAACTCCTATGGCGAGGAGTGGGGTGACAAGGGCTACGGCTGGATTCCTTACGATTACCTACTGAAACATCAGTCGATTGACTGGTGGACGATCACCAAGCAGGAATGGCTCGACATGAGCGTGTTCAGCTAAATGAAAGGTATAAAATGCAAACCCGTTTCCGCGTGACCGCGGAAACGGGTTCTTCTCCTGACTTTTCGTTAGCCGAGTCATCATGGTAGCCTCCTCGATGCTGGTTCCGCTGATCGGTCGAAATCCGCCGACTTAAAACCAGTAAGGAGAAAGATGTTCGGGCGTACGCGAGGGACCTTAAGCGAAGGCATGATGCGGCGGATGCGTTTTGTTGGCGTTCTCGACTTTCTGCCACGTTGAATACGAATCGTAGAGCATGGGGTAATCGCGGTGCGATCGTCCAAAGCCTTTTCGTAAGATGATGCTGACGGGGTGGTCGCCCCCGATGAGATGGAAAGACGGGCTCACGATTGGAACCGGCTAATATCAAGCGGCAGCAACCCGGGACCAATATATTGGGCTTGATGTTCATTGAAAGATACGGCGACCTCGGTTCGGGAGGGCGGGAAGCGGATCTGGCGGGGAAAGTGCCTTTCGGACCCAAAGCTCGGGGCTGACATTACCCGCAAGCACGCGCCGCACGCCAGGCGCGTCGTCTTCGAAAACGGGGCCGCTGTCGACGTGGTTCTATCATGCGCTAATGGCCGAAGGGGCTCCGGCGATCTGCATTGAAGCGCGGCACGCGCATAAGGTATTGAGCGAAACACTCAACAAGACCGACGCCAATGATGCCGATAGCCTGGCTCAGCTCGCTGAAGTCGGCTTTTTATAAAACGGTTCGCGTCACGTCGTTCGACGCTATGATGGCCCACGCGTTGGGGCGGCCGCAATCTGCTGCTGAGCCTCTCAAGCCAACTTGGCAATCAGATCCGCGGTGTCATGAAGACGTTCGGCCTTATCGTGCGCAACGGCACACGGCGGATTTTTGATCCCAATGTTCGAGAGCTTCTGGAGAATCAGACTACTTTGGTACAGATCATTTTGCCCTTACTTGATGCGTGGCGCGATCTTCGCAAGCGTGCGGCCATTCTTGAACGTCAGCTCATCGCAGAGGGCGCGGCAGAGCCCGGCTACAAAGATGCTTTATATCTCCCAAGTCCTGTATCTCGGGACGCGGGTCTCCAGATTTGGCCTCGAGGCGCGATAGAGGGTCGCCAGCGCGATATAGCCGCTTACCTGCCGGCGCAAAGCGACATCAGCGAGCACGAGCTGCTTCAGAAGCTCATCAGACGACTTCAGGCCGCCAGGCGAAGAATGCGCTTGGCAACGATTGGCGCGGCTGGTGGCCCGACGAAGATCCCGACGATGGTGGCGATGATACCGCCTGATCGAAGGTGCCGGGTTGGCCGCTGCTGTTCCGCACGGCCCCGGCTGGCAGTCGCCAGTTGCAATCCCCCACTCAGCCGCTTCTGGTTTACTCTACCAGCCCTCTTTTGACTGAAATCGAGCCTTCGACGAGCAGTTAGGGACCAACCCAGAGAGGCTGCATGTTGAAAAATTCGTCCTGTTGTTCACCGGTGTTGGCGCTGCTCTTGTCGGCCAGCCTCGCGACGACTGCCGAAACCATTACCGGCCGCTCAAGGGTGATCGACGGAGATACAATCGAAATCAGAGGCGAGCGCATCCGCTTGCACGGCGTCGATGCTCCGGAAAGCTGGCGAGGATGCGAAGACGGCGACGGCGGTACCTATCGCTGCGGTAAAGAGGCCGCTTACGCGCTAGACAGTTCTGTTGCCCCGTCGCGCCCTATTCGTTGCGAGCTCGTCGAGCGCACTCGATACAAGCGCCGGGTCAGCATTTGCTTTCGCGCCGACGGTCGCGAGGTCAATCGCTGGCTGGTTGAGAGTGGCAACGCGGCAGATTGGCCCTGTTGCGGCAAAGCGGGACACCTGGCGAGGAAGGTTCGTCCTGCCGTGCGAGGCGCGCGTGCGGTCCGCACAAAACGGAACGCATCATCATGCTGATGCTGGCAGAGCATGATGGTTGTGTATCTTCGCGCCTCCCCTAGTGCAGCATACCAAAGGATAAATTCATGCCAACCTATCCGCGATAATGAGAGCGCAATCAGCTACCTCAGCGAGGTTGCAGAGAGGCTCAACAAGCAACGGATTAAGGTCCAGGGCGAGAACATGGTGACGAAGTCCCTGATCAAACGGCTCATGATGCTCGTTGTCCTCCCTCGCGCCGAGTTCCGCCAGGGCTGGGATGAGGCACTTGACTCGACCGCGGCGATTGGATACCGAAATTGGAACAGGCAAATGAGCCAACGCGGGCGTTCGTTCAAGCTGCGATAGACCTTCTCGCCTACTACGAGACATCCTCGCCTGACCACGACCCACGGTGTTCTCAGGGTACTTGAGGGAGGCTTGCGGGATTGATGCCCCCCGGTTCTGCCGCTTCCACGGGCGAAGCCGTACAGCGCGTTTTCTCTGCGTGGTGAGATTCGCAAACACCTTGCCGAGCGTGCCCTGAGTCGAATTTGGGCTAAATAGAAGCACGTCCGACACAGCCGAGTTGCTGCGGCCCTCCCTTTTTTCGTCGTTTCCACCCCGGCGCAAAACTTTCGCGCTTCCTGACGTCGTCATTTGTCGTCAGCCGCGCCGCAGTGGGCGCCTAACAGCACCGGACTCCGTAGCGGCCTCGCGCGTGTTGAAATGGTTGCTTCTGCGGGTGGATTCCCAGCGCCCGCGCGCAGCGCCGAGCCTGCTGATGTTCACAATTGTTGACAGTTTCGGTGCAGGGGATCGCTTCGACTCGACTTCAAAGCAACTTCTTGCTTGAAATCTTCCGCCGAAAAAGCACCGATCCATCTACATTGGCCGCGTGAACTTGAATTATGCTCTTGGCCAAATCCAAACCGATTATGCTAACCTTTTCCATGGACGCTCTCCCTTGTAATGGTTCCAACACAACCATTCTGGTACGAAGATGCCGTAGAGTGGGAGCGTCCACCCCATCGCTCACGTTGAATCAGCAGTCGCTGTCTTTGGTAGAAAAAGGCCATGTATCGACTGGAATGCTCGCCGTTGCTGCGGCCGACGACGCGCCGGGTATGGTGCCTACGACTCTCAGGGTAGGGATGACGCTGCAGGGGCCGTACTGAACGCGCGCTGGGCGCACTTCAACAATCATGCAGCCAACCAGTTTGGGCGGTCCCCGACCGTTGCACTTCATCCTCGTCGACTGCGCACCAGTCGCAAATCCGACATATGTCGATGCCGACCTCCGCGCCACGATGAAGCACGATCAGTTTATGTGCTTTGCGATACATGTATGAGGCGACATACGCGCGACTCTGTCCTTCATCATCAACGATTTCGAAGATATACCTCAAACAAATCACCCGCAGTAATTGTACAATCTGAGGAGTATTCGCCAACGCTTGGGGAGGCTTGTACCCTTCCGCCCAAAGGAGCGCTTTCCATTCTGCCGGATACGGGCTCCTTAGCGACGAGTAACACGCGGCTTGCGCCTCGATGGCTTATTAGCGTCTTGACCGCGCGAGACCTCCCTTGGAATTTGGAAAAGATATCGCGTTCGGCATAACCCCCCCTCGCAACTCGAAGCTGAAGTCTAGGAGATTCCCGCTTCAGAGTTTCGGTTGTGACCCCTGCCTTCATATTGATGATCCTTCCCTTCCCTGGACCTCGCGCCATCGCCCCTGTCCTGGATACAAGCCTCAAAGTTCCGGCAACCGCACGGGGCAGACGAAGATCCGGCTGTGGTGCCGCTCCCCACGGCCCTGCGGCTTGGAAGGTGACAATCCGACAGCCGGCCGCCGGGCGGGATGACGGCCGGCCCCGAGACGATCCTCATGCAGAGATTCACATCCAAGAAGGTGGCCAGCAGACCGGATGATCAGCGTCGGATCGACCTGTCTCAACGAGATCGCTCGCGTCTCTTTGTTGCGTACAAAAAAGGGCGGCCCGAGAGCCGCCCTTCGGATCCGGATGGATCGTGCTAAGGCTGTCGCCTTATCACATCATGTCCATTCCACCCATTCCGCCCATGCCGCCAGGCATTGCCGGAGCGTCCTTCTTCGGCAGTTCGGCGATCATGGCTTCGGTGGTGATGAGCAGCGAAGCAACCGAGGCTGCGTCCTGAAGCGCGGTGCGAACGACCTTGACCGGGTCGATAATGCCCATGGCGATCATGTCGCCATATTCGCCGGTCTGTGCGTTGTAACCGAAGTCGTCGGTGTCCTTCTCGAGGATCTTGCCGACAACGATGGATGCTTCGTCGCCAGCGTTTTCGACGATCTGGCGGGCCGGAGACTGCAGAGCGCGGCGAACGATGTTGACGCCGGCGTCCTGATCGTCGTTCTCACCCTTGACGGTGATCTTGACGGAAGAACGCAGCAGGGCAACGCCGCCGCCGGGTACGATGCCTTCCTGAACGGCAGCGCGCGTCGCGTTGAGGGCGTCGTCGATGCGGTCCTTCTTTTCCTTCACTTCGACTTCCGTCGCACCGCCGACGCGGATGACAGCGACGCCGCCGGCGAGCTTGGCAAGGCGCTCCTGCAGCTTCTCACGGTCGTAGTCGGAAGTGGTTTCTTCGATCTGGGCCTTGATCTGAGCGACGCGGCCTTCGATGTCGGACTTCTGGCCGGCGCCGTCGACGATCGTCGTGTTTTCCTTGGTGATCGAAACCTTCTTAGCGCGGCCGAGCATGTCGAGCGTGACGCTTTCGAGTTTGATGCCGAGGTCTTCCGAGATCACCGTGCCGCCCGTCAGGATGGCGATGTCTTCGAGCATGGCCTTGCGGCGGTCGCCGAAGCCCGGGGCCTTGACGGCAGCGATCTTCAGGCCGCCACGCAGCTTGTTGACGACGAGCGTTGCGAGTGCTTCGCCTTCGACGTCTTCAGCGATGATGAGGAGCGGCTTGCCGGTCTGCACGACGGCTTCGAGAACCGGGAGCATCGCCTGGAGGTTGGAGAGCTTCTTCTCGTGCAGGAGAATGACAGCGTCTTCGAGGTCGGCGACCATCTTTTCCGGGTTGGTGACGAAGTAGGGCGACAGGTAGCCGCGGTCGAACTGCATGCCGTCGACGACTTCGAGCTCGGTCTCGGCGGTCTTGGCTTCTTCAACCGTGATGACGCCTTCGTTGCCGACCTTCTGCATCGCTTCCGCGATGTCGAGGCCGATCTGCTTTTCGCCGTTTGCCGAGATCGTGCCGACCTGGGCGACTTCGTCCGAGGTGTTGATCGTCTTGGCCTTGGCGAGCAGGTCCTTGACCACTTCGGCGACAGCCAGGTCGATACCGCGCTTCAGGTCCATCGGGTTCATGCCGGCGGCAACGGCCTTCGCGCCTTCGCGAACGATCGCCTGGGCGAGAACGGTTGCAGTCGTCGTGCCGTCACCGGCAATGTCGTTGGTCTTCGAAGCGACTTCGCGGACCATCTGGGCGCCCATGTTCTCGAACTTGTCTTCGAGTTCGATCTCCTTGGCGACGGTAACGCCGTCCTTGGTGATGCGCGGCGCGCCGAACGACTTGTCGATAACGACGTTGCGGCCCTTCGGGCCGAGCGTCACCTTGACTGCGTCGGCGAGGATGTCGACGCCGCGCAGCATCTTTTCGCGCGCGCTGCGGCCGAACTTGACTTCTTTAGCTGCCATTTTGAAAGCTCCTGGTTTCGAAATTCCGGAACTGGTCCGGTTTCAAATTGCGGAAGTTTGAAGGGTTGCCGGCGATCAGCCGATGACACCCATGATGTCGGCTTCCTTCATGATCAGAAGGTCTTCGCCGTTGATCTTGACTTCGGTGCCGGACCACTTGCCGAACAGGATGCGGTCGCCAGCCTTCACGTCGAGCGGAACGACCTTGCCGCTTTCGTCACGGGCACCCGAACCGACAGCCACGATTTCGCCTTCCTGCGGCTTTTCCTTAGCGGTGTCCGGAATGATGATGCCGCCCTTGGTCTTTTCTTCAGACTCGACGCGGCGGACGACAACGCGGTCGTGCAGCGGACGGAAATTGGTGCTTGCCATTGTTTAATCCCTCGATCATTGACACTGCGGATATTTGAACGACCCGGTGGTGGTTGTTAGCACTCTTTACGGTGGCTGCGATTTGTCCCCGATGCGGGCGTGTCAGGCAAATTCCCAACGAGACAGGCCGATCGCATGCTGGGGATTGCCGATTACGATCCTCTTATGTCCGGTTTGGGCATGCATCGCGGAAGCGTCCTTCATCTGGAGCTCGCGATTAGCGCCCCTCGCAACGAGAAGTCATTCAAAAGCGCCTCTTTCAGCCGGGTTCTCCTGCTCAGCCTTCGCCGTGGCACCGCTTGAAACATTCGTCCGCGGAACCACGAAAACATCGCCGTAACAAACCTCTTCGCGCTTGTAGTTGGCCAGGGTCTGCAGCAGATCTGGTTGAAAGACTTCTTTCGCACCGTGCCCGTCCAGCGACTTCAACGCCAGCTCGAGCAACTCGACCGCGCGGTCTTTGTTGCCGATCCCTCCGGAAAAGCAGAAACGCGGAGAGATTGCATGAACCTGACACGAAAGTTCAACGTCGGGACTTAGCCAACCATGCGTCAATCTTGCTGCGGTCCTCATCGGCGGGTGCAGCCCTTTGTGCCGCGACGGCTGCGACCTCAACTCCACTGCCCTTGTAAGTCTCCTGCGACTCTATCAGGTCGCGCAACGCCCCCTCACTAGGTTCACACGAGGTTCCACAAATTCGAGGATGTACAATTTGCCCGGCTGGAAGATTGCAAGGGGCTCGCCACTCACCCATTCCCGCACTTTGACCGCAGGCGCCAGGGAGTTCATTTGCAAGATCGGAGCACTCGTTGCAGGTGATTTGTGTGACATAGCTTGGTCTCCAACTAGGACGAGACACTCGGGTTGAGGGGAGGGCATCCCCTGCCGCAGTCCCTCATTGTTGGCTAGTCTAGAAGCACGTCAAAAACGGTTGATCAGGATGGTTTTAAGCAAAAAATGCGCCGACGCTCTACCTTGGAAAGCATGAACCCCCTCCGTCGCTCACACGAATGGCTCGCAGAAGCCAAAATCGTCGCAGATCTGTCGTCGCGGGACATCATTTGCCGGATAGCTCTGAGACCTATTCGGAAGCGCGAGACAGTGAAGGGATGGAAAAACTCCGCCTTCGTCCCAGCACGACTCATTTTACCTCTGCTGCGGTTAGCTCTTGGTTTTCGACGTAACCACGTAAATTGCATCTCCGACCGTGATAACGGCCTCGGCCACGTCATCTGAAAGTTCGATATTGAACTCGTCCTGAATCATCATCATGATTTGAGCGACTTCGAGAAAGTCGGCGCCGAGGTCATCGACCAGAGACGCGTCGTCCACAGCATGGGCAGGGTCGACGCCCAACTGCTCGACGATTATTGCTCTTATACGGTTAGAGACATCCGCGCTGGATTTTTCCACCGGTGTCCTCCCTTAAAGCATGATCACGCTTCTCCCGGCATGCTCGAGCACCGAGGCTTGAGCATAATCATCGCTTTTCTTTATACCATTAATTTCGACGTCGCAGACAGGGCATCTCGTAAGCCGCGTGGCTCACAACCACGAAAGACCGGGCGCGATTCCCAGGCCTGCAACCAACACACAAAGCGGCCACTCCGTCTCATCTTAGGGGCGTCTGAGGAACATCCGGGACATCGGGCGGCACCTCGTTCTCTGGAACGAATCCCAGGATGCTCACCACGAGAGCGATGAGAACGCAAATGAATACGAGGAAGTTAACATGGTTGGACAAAGCCTCAGCCAAGGTGGCCAGCGCGAGTGGCGCATTGTATAGGCGCCTGGAGGGTAGCTCTCAGCCAGCGCCCACCGCCACCCCCATCGGTGACCGGTTTTTCGTTTCAGGAGCGTCAATGAACATCCCTTCCCAGAAGAGCGGCCAGGGCACCGCTGAGTACCGCATCCGCTTCTAAAAGCATTACGGGCATTCACCAGCGTGGCAGCTGGTGCCGCGGGCACTGACTTACCTCCAAGAGAATGGGTTCGGCGGCCGGGAGCCCGATCCGCCGAATTTCAATGAGCCTTGCATGGTAGCCATCGGTGAAGACGGCGAGGCAAATCGGCTTGATCATCTACGACTGCGGCCCGGAGAACTGGAGCATCTTGCTCGGCTACGTGCTGCCCGAGCATCGATGGAAAGGTATCTGCACCGCTCTTTTTTATGCCCTTCGCGACAAAGCCCAAGAGCAAGGAAATATCTTTTCGATCCTTTCCGGTACGCACCTCAACAACCTGGCCGCCCAAGCAGCATTCGAAGCGCAACGTAGGACAAAAGAATACATAATGTATTCCTATCCGCTGAAGGACAGGGGCGACGGCAAGAGCCACTGAGAGCGCAGTAGCGCAATCGCAGGGCCGTAGCTTTGAGGAGATGGGGATTCCCGATACCTAGTCGAGTACTTCGATACCGGCCCAGACGGCCTCAAGGGCATGCAAGCCCTCATCAACGAGAAGGCGGCCGAGGGACATGCTCTCCACCAGGCAGTGCCGGAAAGCAGTAAGCGCCGTCTCCGCCCCATTGGACAGGCTGTATTTTGAGGCTGGCTGGGCGTGCGAAAAGGTTTCCAGGACTATCTGGAGATTTGCATGGCAGATGATGGATTTGTTGGGCGCTACGAAGTTGTCGAGCCGCGCCGCGGAAACCGGCGTTGGCCCGATGATGTGAAGGCGCGGATCGTCGCGGAAAGCCTTGAGCCTGGTGTTCGTGTTGTTGATGTCGCGCGCCGTCATGACGTTGTTCCGCACCAGCTTTCCTTCTGGCGCCGACAAGCGCGCGAGGGCATTCTGGCGCTGCCGTTTGAGGCTATGCCGGGCCTGTCGGAGAGCGGCGATGCCGAGCCTGCATTTGTGCCTTTGGCGATTGCGGCAGAGCCGAGCGAGGCTGTGAGTGTTTTGGCGCCGCCGCTGTCGGAGGCGGTTTCGTCGGTCTTAACGCTGGAGATCGGGCCGGACGTTGTGATGCGGGTTCCCGGCGATGTGCCGGTTGAACGTGTGGTGGCTCTGGTGCGAGCCATGCGAGGGACGGCATGATCGTCGCGGGCCAACGACTTCCGATCCTGATTGCAACGCGGCCGGTGGACTTCCGCTGTGGGCATCAGGCGCTGGCTCTGATGATGCAGACCGAGTTGAAGCTCGACCCGCATTCCGGGGTGACGGTGATCTTCCGGTCGAAGCGCGGTGATCGTCTGAAAATCCTGGTATGGGATGGCACCGGCATGGTGCTAACCTACAAAATTCTTGAACATGGAAGCTTTGCCTGGCCCAAGGTGCAGGATGGGACGATGCGTCTTTCCAGGGGGCAATACGAAGCTTTGTTCGAAGGTCTTGATTGGCGACGGGTCATGGCGCAACGGGTGACCGCGCCGTCGGCGGCAGGGTAAATATACGGCTGCCTTTGCATTGTTTTATTTGGCTTTTTTGTGCTGCCTTGCTATAAGACCGCATGTCGTCACCCCTTGATCTCAGCCTGTTTCCGGACCTTCCGCCAGAGGTGGTGAAGGCGTTTGCGGCGATGCAGTTCGAACTGTCGGTCGAGCGTGCTGCACGTCAGCATGAGCAGGCTGTGGTTGCCGAAAAGGACGCCTTCATCGCCGAGCTGAAGGAACTGGTCGAGAAGCTTGAAGGTCAGGTTCACGACTATCGGCGCACGAAGTTCGGGCCGAAATCGGAAAAGCTCGATCCGGCGCAGATGGAACTGGCGCTGGAAGACCTTGAAACGGCAATTGCCGAAACACAGGCGCGGATTGCCGCCGTCGAGAAAAAGATCGAAGCCAGCGCATCCGATCCGGACAAGGTCGCTCCTCGCAAGGAGCGTAAGGCCCGTGCACTGCCCGAACACCTGCCGCGGGTCGAGCGGGTGATCGAGCCCGAGAGCATCGTTTGTCCCTGTGGTTGCGGCAACATGGTCCGGATCGGCGAAGACCGGACGGAACGGCTCGACCGGATTCCGGCGCGCTACGAGGTGATCGTCACGATCCGCCCGAAATACGCCTGCCCCAAGGGTCGAACGGGCGTCGTCCAGGCCAGAGCGCCGGCGCATCTGCTGGAAGGGAGCTGGCCGACCGAAGCCCTTCTGGCTGAGATTGCCGTCTCCAAGCATTCCGAACATATGCCGCTCAACCGGCAGGCCGAGGTCATGGCGCGACACGGGGTGCCGATAGACCGCACCGTCCTGGCCGATTGGATGGGCAGGACGGGTGCTGCGATCGCGCCGGTGGTCGACCATCTGGCCAAACGGCTGCTGTGGGAAAGCACGCGGCTTTATGTCGACGAGACAACGGCTCCGGTGCTTGATCCGGGGCGAGGCAAGACGAAGACCGGTTATCTATGGGCCGTGTTGCGTGACGATCGCGGCTGGAATGGCTCTGCGCCGTCGGGCGTGGTGTTCCATTATCGACCTGGGCGTAAAGGCGAATATGCCGCTGAAATCCTCGACGGGTTCAACGGGACAATCCAGGTGGATGCCTACGGTGGTTACTCTCACCTCGCCACGTCGGACCGGGTGGGTGGCGATCCCTTGAGGCTGGCTTTCTGTTGGGCGCACGGGCGCAGAAAGCTGATCAAGGCCACGCCAAAGAGTGGATCGCCCATCGTCGACGAGGCGCTGGTGCGGATCGCCGCGCTCTACAAGATCGAAGACAGTATCCGTGGCTCAGATCCCGAACATCGCCGGGCAGTTCGACAGGACCTCTCCCTCCCGCTGGTGGACGCGTTCTTCGCCTGGCTGGCAGCGCAAGCCAAGCGCGTCTCACGCAAGTCTGACCTCGGAAAAGCCCTGGCCTATATGCTAACGCGGCAGGACGGGTTCCGGCTGTTCCTGGACGACGGCCACGTCGATATCGACTCCAACCTGGTGGAAAACGCGATCCGCCGACCGGCCATGAACCGCCGCAATGCGCTCTTTGCGGGGCACGATGAAGGGGGCCGCAATTGGGCCCGGTTTGCCAGCCTGATCGGCACTTGTAAAATGAACGGCGTTGAGCCCTACGCCTATCTGTGCGATCTCTTCACCCGCCTCGCAAACGGCCACCTCGCCAAAGACATCGATGCCCTGATGCCATGGGCCTATGCCGCCCGCATCACGGCCTCACAATGAGCTCGTCAGGTACTCTTCGGTGAGCTCATTTGACCGCCGAGGATCGGCCTCAGATCGCCGCAACTGAAAAATCAATGGGGCGTGGACGTCGCATACGGAAAGCACATACCAGTGGGTACTGATCTTTTCCTCGCTCAGCTGCGCGCAATGAACAACGACATGAGCGTGAAGGCAGAGGTGCTGCTGGATGGCTCCTGATGGAAACCGAGTTCACGATGACGAACTGATCACCCGCCTCCCAAGGCAATTTAAGTCTCCTTGGGAAACTGTCAGCGCCACCGCGACTCCCGCGGGCATAAACAATCTCACGGGTAGTTGGTGGGAACCAGCCCCTGCGTATTCGGGCGCGCTTCTATCGATGTTCGATCGACTGCCAGGATGCTCATCACGAGAAAGATGAGGACGAGTATTAATGCCATAAATGCGATGCCTGCCTTATCCATCTCCCATCACGACCCGATGAATGCGAGCAAAGCAAGGCGACACCGGTGAAGTTCCCTCACAGGGGCCTGTCAAGTTGATGGTGGCCAGCGCGAGTGGCGCACGGTAGACGTGATAAGAGGCTAGAGCGGTATGTATTTAAGCCCGTTCATATCCCGCCTCTTTGAAGTAGGCTGCGCATTCCTGTGGGGTGACGGCTTGGAGAATGTGGCGCAGTTCGTCATGGATTGCATCGCGTGATCTGGCCTGTGCCTCACGCAACCAGTGCTTGATTTTGGCGAAGAGCTTTTCGATCGGATTGAGATCGGGGGAATATTTCGGCAGAAAGAACAGGCGGGCGCCGGCCTTACGGATGGCGGCGCGGATCTCCTGACCCTTATGGGAGCCGAGATTGTCCAGGATGACGATGTCGCCGGCTTTGAGTTCCGGCACCAGAACTTGCTGGACATAGATGCGGAAGCGTTCGCCATTGATCGGGCCATCGAGGATAAAGGGAGCGCTGACGCGGTCGGCCCTGAGTGCGGCGACAAAGGTCATGGTGTTCCAATGGCCGAAGGGGGCGTAGCCCACCAGTCGTTCGCCGCGAGGCGCCCAGCCCCGCAGCGGCGCCATGTTCGTCTTCGTCCAGGTCTCATCGATGAAAACGAGGCGGGCGGGATCAATTCCGGGGCAGTGCTTCAGCCATCGTGCCCGGTGGCGGGCGACGTCGGGCCGCTCCCGTTCGCTGGCGACCAGCGTCTTTTTTTATAACTCAACCCCTCTTCGTGCACGAAGGTCCAGACGGCGCGATAATCCACCTTCAGGCCGCGCTCGCTCAACTCGGCGACAAGTCCGTGCAGCGTGAAGTCGCGCTCGCGGCAGCGGCAAAGCAGCCAAGCCCGGTGCGGACCGGAAAGCTTGCGGGGCTTGTGCCCACCCATCTGGCCGGGTGCGGCGCTGCCCGTCTCGCGAAACCGCCGCACCCAATCGATCGCGGTGCTGATGCCGATGCCGAAGCGCTTGGCCGCTGCCCGGCACGATAGGCCCTCGCCCGTCACCGCATCGACAACGCGTTCCCGAAGATCATTCGAAAAAGGTCTCGCCATAAAGGCCGGCCTCCTTCACCGGCCTGAATGGTGAATCTGATTTGCGCAGAAAAAGGAATCCCCTTTCCGATTCCGCCTAAATGCATCCCGCTCTAGCGCTGAGCCCGCCGCCCTCCCATATAACAAGTCCCGCTCCCCGCTCGAAGAAGCGTACCGAGCGGGCTACTCCCACACAAAGAGGTCACCATGTCCTACAGCGTCGTCGAATACGATTCAGGCCCTGCGGGTATGCCCGGCATGGGAGCGCTCATCAACGAGTGGGCGGCCAAGGGCTATCCGCTCCACCAGGTAGTGCGCGAAGGCACATACCGGTGGGCGCCAATTCTTTTCCTCTAGCGAGTTCACTTCTTGTTCCTAGTTATTTAGGGAATCGTTATGTGAATGATGCCCGGTTAGTGCAATGCCAGCATTGTAAAGAGGACGACGGCGGCAAGGACGGAGAGGAGAAGGATAGTACCCTCTTTCATGGCATTGTTACTCCTGCCCCAATCCAGAAAATATGGGGAATCGGACGTCTCTTCACCCATCCGGCCGGCAAACGCAAGAGATCACCATGACAGGAAAGACGAACTGCCTGATTGGGGCGCCGGGGCTTTGAGGCCACAACCTCCGATCTCGCTCTTCGAGAATGTCAGCTCCCTGGCCTTCATTTCCGCCGAAGATATGCCAGAATGGATAAAGGCGCCTTCCTCGATCCTTCGTCGCCGCTCCACAACGAGGAGCACGCTCACCTTGCACATGCCGAGATCGGCTTTCTCTGGACCGTAGTCAAGAACAGCCGCAAGGGCCGCCGCATCATCGGCCAGTGCGAGGAGGGAAGACCTCAGGGCGCCATGGCAAATGGGCCCGCGCCCGAGCAGAGATGCAGGTAAAGCAGTGGTTTGGCTTCGTCCCGGATTTCATCATCACGCTCGATGCCGAATACTGCCGGGCATGTGGCGCGCCCGTCTTCACTATTCGCGGACATAACGTGGAAGCGTTCGTCGGCGTTGTTCGCCGCTATGGCGCAGATGCAGCTGGTGTCCGCGCGATCGTAAATGCCGCTAACCGCCCGCCAGAGATAGCCCTGGCTAAGATTATTGCCCACGCTTGCGGCACATGCCAGCTCAGGGTCGCCTGATCAAATCTCGACGATGAGGCCCTGTTGGATCAAGTCAGTAACATTCACAGAACTGGCATTGAGAGCTTTATCAGCATCAACATATTTATCAGCGGTAAGGCACAAAAATACGGCCTGCACCCTGCCGCCTTCAGCTTTCACATCTGGCCGATCAATCGTCACACCCTGATACGTGCCTTGAGGTATGGCGTGACCGCGGATCTCGCAATCTCCGAGAGCTTCAAGGTTGATCAGGTGTTTAGCCATGCAGGCGATTCCTTCTTTGACGGGGCTTTGACGGACGAATGGCCAAAGCGAAACTTTCTGATGAGGTGAAAACCTACATTGTGCAAGCCCTGGCGTGTTTTGATAGTCCATCTGTCGTGGCGGCCGCAGTCAAGAAGGAGTTCGGGGTCGACGTGGGCCATGACCCGAACAAGAAGGCAGCGTCGGGCCTAGCGCCAAAGTGGAAAGCTCTTTTCGGAGAGACCCGCAAGACCTTCCTAGAGGATACGGCGACCATCGCCATCAGCCATCGCGCCGTTCGCCTGCGCGCTCTCCAGCGCATGGCAGAAAAGGCAGAGATCCAGAGCAACATGGTACTGGCGGCATCACTCCTAAAACAGGCCGCCGAGGAAGTGGGGAACGCCTACACCAACCGGCGCGAGCTAACGGGAAAGGACGGGAAGGACCTGCCGGTACCCGTATCGCCGGTCACGATCTTCCAGTTACCTGACAATGACAGGAGCTGAGCAAGGACAGGGCGCCCAGACGATCATCCGGCCGCAGCCGGGTCCGCAGACAGCATTCCTCGTCTCGCCGGCGGACATTGCGATCTACGGAGGCTCGGCAGGCGGCGGCAAGACATGGGCGCTCCTTATGGAGCCGCTGCGCCATATTGCCAATCCGCAGTTCGGCGCCGTCTTCCGCCGGTCCACGGTGCAGGTCAGAAATGAGGGCGGCTCTGGGATGAGAGCGAGAAGCTCTATCCGGCCATCGGTGCATCGCCCAAGGAGCATGTGCTGCAATGGAGCTTCCCTTCGGGGGGCTTCGGTATCGTTGCTCACCTCGAGCATGACAAGACCGTCCTGAACTGGCATGGGCTCGCAGATCCCGCTCATCTGCTTCGATGAGCTGACGCATTTCAGCGCCAGCAGTTCCAGGTACATGGTTTCGCGTAACCGCTCTATGAGCGGAGTGGGGCCTTACACCCGAGCGACCTGCAACCCTGATGCAGACAGTTGGGTAGCAGAGTTAATTAGCTGGTGGATTGACCAGGACACTGGACTGCCGATCCCGGAGCGGGCAGGCGTCCTTCGGACCACGGATGTAGCAGAGCCGATACGCGTCTTAATATTGCGCGGTCGGCCTTCACGAATGCTGGATTGGTGATGCCGGAGGCCGAAAGCGGGTCGGTCAGGTCCGCGTTGATCTTCGCCTTCTTACCCTCGTCACTTCGCCTTCGAATTTGCCCTTCCACTCGCCGCGCTCAGCTCCGTGGTCAGCAGCGCACCGCGCCCCGATGGCCGCCGGTGTCGGCGGCACCTCAAGCGTTCGTTGTTAGAGTAGGGGACACCTTGTAGATTGGAGCGACAAGCTTGGAGATGGGGACCCTGGAGGCTCCGTTCTTTTCTTTCGCGAACTCGGTCTCGAGCTCGAAGGGCGGGCCACAATCGAAGGAGAATGGGCCGGACGTGTCACCGGATTGGGCGATCAGAAGGTCGAGACTGCCATGATGCGCACGCCTGATGGACACAGCCGGCTTTGAGCTCTCCCGCTTTCTCTCGCCGCCGAACACGGGTAACGTGATGCATCACCATCGTCGTATGGACGGTTGATTTGTCGAAGGTCGTGCTGGCTGAGCAATAGCAGCGGAAGCGCTGCTCTTCAGGCTCAATACTCCGCCGCCATCCACGTCTCGATGCCAAGGCACGCGAGCGGCAATATGACGTCATCCAGACCGCCATCACCTATCGCGGCGATCCGAACCCGCAGTTCTCGGCCAAGGGCGAGGCACTCTTCGCCTGGCGATCGGCGTGGACCTATTCCACGGCCGAGCTGGTGAAGGTGCTCGCCGGCGAGCGGGAACGCCAATGTCACGTCGCCAATTTCGATACCGGCAAAAAGACTGTTGAGATCACAACCACGCGCTCTGGCGGTTTCGACGAGTTTGCTCGCTGAAATCCGATCCTTGCCGCTCTCGTACTTCTGTACCTGCTGAAACGTGACGCCGATCGCATCGCCCAGTTTCTTCTGCGAGATCCCACTGGTCTCCCGAAATCGACGGATGTTGGCCACGGTCGCGTCGACATCCTTGTCCGCTTGGCTTCTCCGCATATGGTTTCAGTCCTTCGCTCGCATGCCGGCTCCGATCCGAATCCCTTGATGTGCTCCTATCCCACCTGATTTCAACATTCACCTTAACAAGGGAAAAAACCAGATGGATAAAACCGTGCCTCCCGGCGCAGCAATCTTCGATTGCGTCAACCGCGTTCAGCACGTAAATGGAAGCGTCTGTGAATTCGAACGCTCAGACGCCGGGCCCCTTTTCTCGTCGAGAGAGAAGGGGCCTTTTCCCGTCTAAGAACAGATAGCACCGGTGGTTATGGCGAGATCCGGCCGGTGCCTAAAACCACCGATCGCTCGTCTTCCCTTCCAGCATCGCAACCGCAGCCGCCTCGATGCTGCGACAGAGATCTTCGAATTCCGCCAGCAGCTCCTCGCGGCATGGGACCTCCTTGCGGAGCTCGTCGACCTCATAGACTCGGCAAAGGCTCTGAAATGCCAGCCTGTGGGCGCTAGGGAGTTTGTCGCGATAACGGGGCAGGGCAAGCCTGAGGCGCGCTCGACCTGCCCTGATCAGCGGTCTTCCTGAGGTCACTGGGCATCGAGGTGCCCCGCGTCAGTTGCACTATCTTCCATTGGCAGGCCTCTCCGCAGCGTCCCAGCCGGGCGATCCAGCTCATCTGTCCTTATCACAAGCACCAACGACGACTATTATGGCTCGGGAAACTCTTCCCGTCGCCCTCGAACTCATGTCCGAGCAACGATCTTTGTTGCGGAGCGTTTTGTTTTCAGGGGCTCACCGAACGAGGAGTGCGATGCCTCCTGCCGAGCGCGTCAAGATAATAGAATGGGCTACAGCTCTCGCAGCAGTCGTTTCGGTAGCGGCATTTATTGCCGCGTTACTGTCTTGATGGCTCGATGTTCAAATGATGCCGGAGAAGCCTGATTCAGGCTGATCGTCGGGCTCGGCCAACGTCGGTGTGGGTTCGATCGGCCTTGACGATAGGGCTTTGAGGTCCTCGGCGAAGCCGGCAAGCTGTGCCGCAACGTCTAAAAGATTCGAAACGGCGCTATGTGCCGCAATCTCTGAGAGGTCAGAAGCTTGCTCGATTGGGCCGGCGCTTCTCGCTTCGCTATCGTCCATGTTCAATTCCCATTTCCATTGATGTGGATCAATGGCGAGGCTCGTCAAAGGCCGCGGGCCGATGACGAGCCTCCCGGCCGCCTGCGAGGGGCAAGACGACCAATGTCAGTCTAAGCCCGAACACTGCCGGCCGCCACAAACCAGCCGCCGAATTCCCCAACGACAACCAGGAGACTTCAATGAGCGCCGCCACCGAGAGCGGCGATTTTTGCTACGATCGAGAGATCTGGGGGCCGACACCGGCGCAACAGCGCTACGACACCCGCAGATCTCGGCAACACGCCGGAAAAGACGGTGACGGCTATCTCTACCGCGGTCGAACCGGCATGCAGCTCACCGGCAAGGACAACTACCGCCAGTACCGCAACTGGTGCCGCGCGGCTGGTCTCGACTACCCCGACTTCGTCAAGGATCCCGACGCGGTCAATGCCGATCCGTGGGAAGGCCTGTGCCTCTGTTCTACTGGGACACACGCGAGCTGAACCGCTGGGCCGGCTAAGGCGACGCCGAGACCATCACGAAGAAGATCAACGGCGGCAAGAACGGCCTGGCTGATTGGTTTGACCGATTGGGGCGGATCTCGCTCGTTCTTCTCGGCCACCGACAACGTCCTTCAGTTCCAAGCCGACCAGCGCCTGCAGGTCGACGGCGATGTCGGACCGAAAACCCGTGCTGCGATGCATATGGCGCTTGTGGCGCTCACTCCGGGCGAAGCGGCACGGCCGGAGGTCAAAGTGGCCCCGGTGACGGAGGAGAAGCTGGTACCGGTATCTGTCACGCCACCCAGCCTCGACGCGCCGTGGTGGAAGTCCAACGAGGTGATCACCCCGTCTGTCATCGGCGGCGGCGCCTCGCTGCTCACTGCGGTCGGCGGCATACCGTGGCAGAACCTCTTATTGATCCTTGTCGCGTTCGGCGGCATGGCCGGCTTCCTCTACTGGCGCAAGAACGCCGATCGGAAGGCCGTCGCAAAGCAGGTCGAGGGGATGGCGTAATGTTCTGCACTCCTCGCCTCATCGTGGCTGCGGCCGCTCTCGCTATCGTCGCCGCCGTCGTTGCCTGGATCTAGAGCAGTCCTGTTCAATCCGGGTCATACCCGGCAGCCCTGAAGTAGTTGGCACACTCGTCAGGAGTGAAGCGGGGTATCAAGGCGCCGACTGCGTCCCACAGGGCATCGATCTTTCGCTCCGCGCGGCCTCGCAGCATGGCTTTCAGTTTCGAGAATGCATTCTCGATGGGATTGAAGTCTGGGCTATAGGGCGGGAGGAACATAAGCTTGGCCCCGGCGCGCTCGATGGCATCCCGCACACCGGATGTCTTGTGTGCTGGCAAGTTGTCCATGACTACGACGTCCCCGGCCTGAAGGGTCGGCAGAAGTACCTGTTCGACATAGGCCAGGAAGACGTTGCCGTTCATCGCGCCGTCGTAGACAAACGGTGCGGTCATTCCGGTTAGGCGCAAGGCGCCGGTGAAGGTCGTTGTCTTCCAGTGCCCGTGCGGTACGCCGGCCCGGCAACGTTCGCCTCGCAGTGCACGCCCGCGCAGACGTGCCATCTTCGTGGAAAGGCCGGTTTCATCGATGAAGATCAGCTTCTCCGGATCGAGATCGAGCTGACCATCAAACCAGACGCGCCGGCGCTTCAGGACATCCGGCCGGTCTTGCTCCAGTGCGTGTGCGGTCTTTTTTTAAAGGTCCATCCTCGGCCTCGAAGCCAGGCGCCAAGTGCGCTACGGCTGATCTTCACCTGCCGTTCGACGGACAAGCGCTGGACCATTTCATCGAGCGTCACGTCCTTCCGCTCTTCGATCAGGGCGACAACAAATTCCTCGTGTGCGTCTACCGCCGATGGCCGCCTCCAGCCCTGCGGCCGAGGGGTCAGCTCGCCCTCTTTCGCTCTCGCGATCCAGCGGATCGCTGTCGAGATCCCAACTCCGAACCGGGCTGCAGCCTGTCGAGCTGACATGCCCGCTGCAGACGCTTTCAAAACCCGTATTCGAAGATCGTCGCTCAGTGCCTGGCCCATCATCCACCTCTTCGCTGTGGATGTTGAATCAGCTTCGGCCTGCGTCGTCACTTCACAATCGATTCATCGATCGCAGCACGTGCTCTAGCGGCAGGGCGGCGACGATGTCAGAACCTCCATCGAAAGGCAGAACAATGAAGCTGGCCGCACTGCGGACGATGTCCGCACTCGCTTCGATCTTGCCCTCGGGGGATGTGGGACTTCGGCGCCGGCAAGTGCCGACGGTTTCCGCCGCGTGGTGGGCACTGATTTAATCGGCGCGCGTAGCGGGACGCCGGCTGATCAGCGCAAGATCGACCGGACCGTCGTCGGCATCTGCGCCGCGGCGGTCTGGACGAAAGGGGAATGCGCCGGACGCGGGGAAGGGCGCTGAATGTCGCAGAAATATTCGCTTTGATCGAGTTGTTCATGCGTGGTTCGGCGGCGCGGCGACGACCATGATTGGTGCACTGGTCGGGCGGCTGATGTGACACACAAACGAAGTCCGGAAGATGCGCCGGAAGTTCTTCGGCAAGGAGCTGCTCTGGGAAATACCCATCGCCGTCGGCATGGCCTTCCTCGGCGCGGCTTTGGCGTCGTGGCTGGCGCTGGAGCAACCGATGGCAACGGGCTTGATTGCTGCGCTCGCCTATCTCGGGCCGCGCGGGTCCGAGGTGCTGTTCATGCGGTGGTTTGCGCCGAAACTCGACGGGCAAGCCTGAGCGGCCTGAACGCGCTATTGCCTGCGGCCTCAGCCATGGGGCCTTTTTGTGCGCGGCTTAGCCATTCCATATCCTGGGCCAAGCTGTGGAAAGCCGCGTCTTTGGCCGGCGGGGCCGATTAAGAAGAGGGAAGAACGCCACCCAGAGATACAAAAAGAGAAAGCTGAACAGCCCTGTCGCTGCATTCTTCTTCAGGTCGGTTCCGCTCCAATTGAGCGCCAGCATTCTACCGATGACGAGAGCGCCAGCGACATACGTCCCGTAGTAGAACATCGCTATCCTCTCCTTAGATTTGCGGATCCAGGCCTCATAGAGGCGAGTTTCCCCGCCCCGTCGCTCCTCGAGCCACTCAGCCTCGCTGCCGAAGAGGGCATTGTCGTTTTTCACACAATAGATGGCGACCTCTTCAGGCGTCGGGAGAACGATAAACATGGGCTTGTAGAGTTTACGGCGTACCCGCCCGGGGATGCTGATCGCATACATGACGCCCTTGCCCAAAAGCGCCAGTAGGTAAAGGATTGTTATGATGGCTGTTGCGGCCGCCGATAGATCGGCCAGTGTCTTCAAAACGTCACTCATTGCGCCCCGCGCTAACTATCTCTGGTGCAACCTAGTTGCGCAGGCCGAGCTGATCAACCAGTTCTCGATTTTGTCCTCGGATGGTTCGAAAACTCAGGCTGGCTGGAGCGCTCTCGAGGCGTTAGGCTGCCATCTCCGTCGCCATCATCTTCATCAGGTCACTACCCTTGCCAGTCGTCGCCAAGCACCTCCTTTGCCTAACTACCGTCGCGACGGGTGATGAGCATCTGGGGCAACTCATGCTCTGAAATGCCGGTCGCCGGCAGCAGGTACGCCAATCGGGCCGATGCTTAAAGCAGAACCGATTCGGCTCCGACCGACCGACAGGCGAAGCCGAAGCTCTGATGCAGCCCCGGTGCTCACAGTAGTGGACATAGGGGCCGGTCTCGAAATGGGGCCTGGCGCCGTGTTCATCACTCGGCCTAGCGAGACCGATCCGGTTGGGATGCGCTCGAGCAACGCCATGTCGGTAGTCGTTAGTTCCGCCATCGATTTGCTCGCGAAATTTCTTTTGCTAGCAAGTTGGCGCGACACCGGACCGGTATGCAATCACGGAAGCGGGGGATCCCGCGTTTTTTGTTTTGAGCTACGATGTTAGTAGCCCGTCTAGCGGCAAATGTACATTGCCGCAAGACGGGCCGAGCCGACACTGCCTTCAAAGAATGCTGACGTTCTCGGCTTTCGACTTGCCGGTCTTGCGGTCTTGTCCCAGCTCGTAGCTGACCTTCTGGCCATCCTGAAGAGAACCGCCAAAACCGAGCGCCGAGATGTGAACGAATACGTCTGGGCCGCCACTGTCAGGGGTAATGAAGCCAAAGCCCTTGTCTTGGGCGAAGAATTTTACGGTGCCAGTTGCCATCTTGTCCTCGTTGGTTGCTGAGCATCCCTCGCAATACCGGTCAATGCCCGGGACCGCAAGAGGTCTCAAGGCGAGCAAATCCTTCGATGACTTTTAGCTAGGTATTTTGCTCGAATGCCTGTTCCCCAATTCGGATGGCAGGAGGCGCCGACGTGCTTCAATGGCTCGAAATGGTATCGGCGTGAAGTTTTCCTTTTGTTAGGGATATTTGGCCAGAACATCAGAGGAGCGGCATGATGCCGTTCGGAGGCGCTGATGGGCTACGATTGGACCGGCAAGCAAACGCGCCGGCGGAAGATACTGCGCGGATGCGCGATCATCGTGTTTGCAAGCACGGCGTCCGCTTTCCTGGCGGCTGCGCTTCTACACTGATGGCGTGCACGCGAGGCCCCATGGGTGGCGGCCGCCAAATCGGCGGCCTCCAGGCTCGACTTGTGACCCTCTTTCTGATCCATTGCTCGGACGCAAGGACGGAGAACTCATGAAACATCTGCAGCGTGAACTTCGACGCGATGTTTTGTGTGGGTTCTATAATCGGTTCTCTGGCAAAGACATTTCTTTGATGACGCAGCACCCTAACTGGTGCGCCGCAATGAAAAAAGCGGATCGCTACCTCGCGAGACTTGCGCCCCATGCGAGCTCACTGTTGAAAGGTGGTGCCGCCCATCAGATCGGAGCAATCTGTTACCGGACCAACGAAACGGGCGCCGTTGAAGTCTTGTTGATCACAACCCGCGATTCCGGGCGGTGGACGATTCCGAAAGGTTGGCCCATTAAGAACCTGAAGCCACATCAGGCGGCAGAAAGAGAAGCGTGGGAGGAGGCTGGCGTAGCCGGAAAAGCGAAGAAGCGAGCTCTGGGCTATTTCACGTATCTAAAAACTCTCGGCGACGGACAAACAACGCCATCGGTCGTTGAGGTGTTCAGACTGAAGGTGGACGAACTGCACCTCGAGTTCCCGGAACGAGGAGAGAGGGAGGTGGCGTGGCTGTCTCCAGTCGAGGCCGCCAGGCGTGTGCAGGAGCCGGAATTGAAAGGGTTACTGATGCGCATGCTCAAACAATCGCTTCGATAGACCCGCCACTAGAAATCTGCTTCCGCAAAGCTCCTTGCTATCGTTTACCGGCAAGGCGTCAGGCGATCGAGCTCACGCGGCCCGGTGGTTCGGAATTTAGCGCCGCTCATCCGTTTCGTTCGAATACCATTTTACAAAGCGCCCGACTAAGTTACAGAGGGCCTCCCGGTCGGGAACGGGTGCGATGGTTGTGAAATGCTGCTGTCGGACGGGTCGGACGGCAATCTTAGGCCCGTCGCTGGTATGCGCCGCAAGCGCGCCAGCCGCCCGGTTTAGGCGACCGAGTCTTACGCTTTGACGGCAAGCTTTTTTACTCGGATGAATCAGATCTCTCTGAGCGCTGGCTATGCGGACCGCCTTGTTCAGATCTGCAATCGCAGTCGCCGAATGGCGGAAGAAACCAAGCTCGAGCGTTGACAAAGCCGTTAGAGGCTGGCGGTTGCCGCCGTCATAGCGTCGATCTGCTCGTCAGAGAGGCCGAGCGCGCCGCCTAAGCGCGCGATAGCGGATGCATGCGGTTCGCGAGAGCTTTGCACCTGCCGCGTGCTCAGCGCCGGGACATGTGCCGCCGGCTGGCACATCAGACGCGTGACCAGATCCCGTGGTCGATCTTGCCTTGCAGCTCCGGGTAATCCGCAGCGTGGAAAACCGGTGCGAGACCCTGCTTCCGCTGCTTGAAATAGTCCTTCGTCAATTTCGCGATGGTGCCTGAGAGGAGCAGGATCGCGATTAGATTGATCGTCGCCATCAGGCCCATCGAGGCATCGGCTGCGTCGAAAACGGTGGCAATGCTCTCGTAGGCGCCCCAGACCACCATTACTAGCGTGGCGCAGCGCATGATCGTCAGACCCAGGCGATTGCCGGCACCAAGAAAGGTCAACGCGTTTTCAGCGTAGGAGTAGTTGCCGATTATTGAAGTGAACGCGAAGAAGAATATCGCGATTGCGATGAAATAGGTTCCGGCGGCGCCAATGTGGACATTCATTGCGGCTTGCGTGAGCGTTCCGGTGATGTTGGAACCGGGGTCCAGCGTTCCCGAAAGCAGGATCATCACCGATGTCGCCGTGCAGATCAGAATCGTGTCGATGAAGACACCGAGAGACTGAACGAAGCCCTGCGAGGAAGGATGATGCGGCACAGGAGTGGCAACGGCCGCAATGTTTGGAGCCGAGCCCATGCCGGCCTCGTTGGAGAAAAGACCGCGCTTGACGCCGTTTAGCATCGCCGCTGCAATTCCACCTGTGACGCCACCGGCTGCTTCCTGCAGGCCGAAGGCGCTCGAAACTATCGTCCAGAGAACGTGAGGCACCAGCGCCGCGTTGGCGATCAGCACATAAACCGCCATGAGCAGATACGCGACCGCCATGAAGGGCACGATGATTTCAGCAACACGGGCAATCTGCCGGATGCCCCCAAAGATAACGACGCCGGACAGCACCGCGAGCCCGAAACCGACTGTTAGCTTCGGAACGCCGAAGGCGCCTTGGACCGCATCGGCGATGGAGTTTGCCTGAACGGCATTGAAAACAAGACCAAAGGAGATGATGAGGCAGACGGAGAAGATTGCCGCCGCCCAAGGGGCATTGAGCCCGTGAGCGATGTAGAAGGCCGGGCCGCCACGGTATTGGCCATCTTCATTGCGCACCTTGTAGAGCTGCGCCAGCGCACTTTCCGCATAGGCCGTCGCCATGCCGACGAGTGCTACCATCCACATCCAGAAGGTCGCGCCTGGTCCGCCCAGATAGAGCGCGACAGCGACGCCGGCCAGATTGCCTGTGCCGACCCGCGAGGCGAGGCTGACCATCAAGGCCTGAAAGGGGCTGATGCCGGAGGTGTCCTTGGATCCGCCGCTGCTTAGCACTCGGAACATTTCGCCGAAGTGGATGATCTGAGGAAGGCCGAGGCGAATTGTGAAAAAAAGGCCGACGGCTAGCAAACCATAGATGAGCACATAGCCCCAGAGGATTGTGTTCAGAAAGGCTATGATCGTATTCATGCGGTGCTCGCTCCTCGAAGGCCGTCGATTTTGGAAATTGCGCCCGGGTCAAATTCCCGTTTCGATTGATGCGACGCACTGTGCGGCATTACGGCGCGAACTTGGCGCAGGTCAAGGTCTGGCGTTCCAAGATCCAGCAGAACATGATCAGTGAGATATCCTGGGAACTTCGCATAGATGCATCCTCCGGTATTACTAAGCTGCCGCCGCAGGCCGGAGAGGTCGATTGCGCTTCGGCGCGCTTCTCCGAGATCGGATACCGCCATAGTGTCCACTTAATCGTGGTGGCACTGTCCCACACCAGCATAGTCCAAGCGGTCACCCCGCCACGCTTACGTGATACGAACGATTCAATTTCGCTTGTCGCGAAGTTGTGACGTTCCTTGTCCCCGCGGCTGTGAAATGCCCGATCGAACGAACCGGGCAGATAAAGCGAAGCACCTGGCGTCAGCGCATAGCTGACGCGACACTGGCGCCGATTGTCGGTGCCGGAGACATGTCATCCGAAAAACCCAGGTTGCGCAGCCAATGGTCGTCCATGCTCTTGATGCCGAAGCTCAAGCCACTCTAAATGGCGCCGCTGATGGTAAGATCGCCGAGAACGTGTTCGCCGCTCAGGCTGAGGAAGCCCACCGGAATCTTTTGCCGGTAGCTGACGCCTTTTCCCAGTCTGGAGCCTTTCGCTGGCCTTTTCGGAAGCCCTCCTCGTTCGAATAGATGCCGGACCCGCCATAGGCGGTCCATTTGACGTCGGTATGGCGCATACCGGCGCCGACCGCGATACTGCTGCTCTCATTGCCGTAGATAAGCCGGTTCAACTCGATCGCTGCGGTGATATAGTGATCGAGTTCGGTAACGGGATGGATTGAGGGTGGCTCCAGTCTTCGCGCCCGAGAATCATTCAGTCGTAGTCAACCAGGTGACCATTGCCGCCGGTGTTGACTTTGACGCTGCCCTTCAAGCTCCAGTTGTTGTCGATCTGTCCGTCGACACCAACCTTGAAAAGAGTGACTCCTTTGCTTTCCCAGTTCAGCTGGCTGATCTCGTGGTCGCCGGCATAGAAAAATTCCTGCGCCTTGATGTTCGCGACGCCGATATCGCCGAAAACGACTAAGCTGCCGTCGTCAGAAGAGCACAGAGCCTTGTCTGCGGCGGTGAATGATGGAGCAGCGAACAGAAAACAGGAGATCGCTACGGATCTGATGGAGACGCGCTTCATCGCTGACCGCGTCTTTCGTTCAGCGCCTCCGTCTTGAGCCTGAGCTTCTTCCCCGCGGATCCCCTTCGTGTGGCGTCAGACTTGCCGATTGCCGCGCGAATGGTTCGAGGCCAAGACCCAGTTCGCCGCTGTCTTCGGCGAGAGATTCGTCAGTCAATGACGAGAGCGGCCTCACGCACAGAATTCCTGACAGTCCCCGGCAGAACCTGTCGATAAGTCTTGCCTTTCTCGTACACTGCCTTCCTTCCGACCGAAATATCTGCAGGTTGCATCCTCGATCTCAATTTGTAACAGCTTGTGGAGAAGATCATTGACGGAATCGCGCTCAAACGAACTAAGGCTTGAGCTCACCAGCCGCATCGTGTCCGCTTACTTGAGCCGCAATGTCATAGCTCCCAGCGAACTTCCCCATCTTATTCAGCAAACCTACGGCTCGCTGGGTAACACTTCTGCACCCGCGAAAACTCCGGCCACCGTCGAGGAGCAACGCCCCGCCGTGCCGATCAAGAAGTCTGTGACCGACGACTTCATCGTCTGCCTTGAGGACGGCAAGAGCTTCAAATCTCTGAAGCGACACTTGATGGCAAAATACGCACTCACGCCGGAGCAGTATCGAGAAAAGTGGAAGCTCCCGCCCGACTACCCGATGGTAGCTCCGAACTATTCCAGAAATCGATCCGAGCTCGCACGCGCGACCGGCCTGGGAAAGAAATCGGCGGCAAAGCTCTCCCCGTCTCTGCAAGCGGTAACATCGGCCTGAAGTTCGGCTGATTTCGGCTGATACCGTGAGGCGAGAGGTACCGATCGCAAGCGGGTACGTCACCAAAGGAGGGAAATCCAATGACCGACTGGCGAAACCTGACCGAAGAAGATGCTATTCACACGGCGGTGGACGAGCACGGAAAAGACGCCACGGACATCAGTAGCCTACTGCGCTCTTGAAGCGTAGTGAAGTGGACACGCCAGAGTACCGCTTCTGGTTCGGACTCTTTCTGAAACTTGCGAAGCGCGGCGGTCCATGAGGGCAGGGTGACCGAGGAAGAGGCAATCGGCCTGGCGGCTGGCATGCTGGTGGCGGGGCACGAGACCACCGTCACGCAGATCGAATTCGGCCTACTGTCCATGTTCCGCCATCCGCAACAGCGCGAACGCCTGGTAGGCGATCCATCGCTTGTGGACAAGGCGGTGGAGGAAATCCTGCGCATGTACCCGCCGGGCGCCGGCTGGGACGGCATCATGCGCTATCCAAAGACCGACGTGACCATCGCGGGCATGCATATTCCCGCGGAGAGCAAGGTGCTTGTTGACTGCCGGCGACGTCGTTCGATCCGCGCCATTTCGACGACCCGGAAATCTTCGACATCGGACGCGAGGAAAAGCCGCACCTGGCGTTCTCCTACGGCCCGCACTATTGCATCGGCGTGGAGCCGGCCAGGCTGGAACTCAAGGTGGTGTTCGGTTCGATTTTCCAGCGCTTTCCCGCGCTGCGCCTGGCCGTGGCGCCAAAAGTGCTTACTTGCGCTTGACGGGCTTGCCAAGAGCAACCGCCTCGACGCGGTGGTGATCGCCCGCTACATCGCCGACTTGCCGACGCTGGAGATGCGCATCGATCCGCTGCGCGAAAAGCCCATACGACAGCATAGGAAGATCTGTTCTTCCGGCGGCACACCGACAGCCGTGGCATAGCTGTAGGAGGTCTCCTCCACTATTTGGAAGCCAGCCTCAGCGATGATCGCCCGCAGATCCTCCCGCAGATAGCCGGAGACTCGGATGTTGTTTCCGAGGAAGGGGATTGAGAAATCGTCGACATCGGCCTCCACCATGGATAGGGCGAACAGGCCACCAGGGACCAGCAGATTGCGAATCGTCAGCAGTGCGAGGGGAATCTCCGCACGGGGCAGCATTAGCAGCGAGAAGAAGGCCGCGACAGCGTTGAACTGGCCGAGTTCCCGCGGTCCACCTGGTCGCAAGTCCGCAATGTCCATCTGGTGGAATGTCGCGCCGGGGACACACTCCCGGGCGAGTTTCACCATTCCGCCTGACAGATCGATCCCCACGACCTCGAAACCGGAGGCCACGAGCTGGCGCGCAGTTGGCACGCCGGTACCGCAGCCCAGATCCAGAACCCGAGCCCCGGTCGGCAAGGACCTGATCAGCCAATCGCCCGCTGAGACTTGACCCTGTTTGTTTGGAAACGCTTCATCATAGTGAGCGCCAATGGCATCGAAGGCTTCTGCCTGGCCGTCGCGATTAATTCGGAGGCTGTCGTAGCCGCCCGCTCTGTGTTGATTGTCCACTTGAATACCTTCCTTAGAACGATCTGGATCGTATTGCCGGCACGGAGATCAAGTTCAGAGCAAAATCCCTGCGAGACAGGTGCAGGCGGATGCTCGGTCATGAAGTCCCCGGCTTCCAGGGTCGCTGGCGGCGCTGATCGCCTGACGGAACACGGGGTCGATAACATCGCCGGCTGCGAGGACCCTGCCGAGGTTGTCATCGTCGGCCAGGTATCGACCTTGATGCCCGGTCCGGCCCACCTCTACGTGACCGCGGAACCACGCGGTTGCTGGATCGTGACAAGACGAAGCCGCGTGTGGGCAGCTCCTTCGCTTAGCTTGTATGCACGTTTCGGATCCGAACGGCGGTCACTGATTTCCGGCGGCTCGCGCTCTCTGAGAACCTCGTCGATCACTCGGTTCCAGATGACTCTAACCTTAGCTTTGAGCCAAGAGGCTGTCCCGCAGGATCGACTCTGCTCGGAAGCGATGTCGATGGATGAACGACCGTGAGCTTGGAGGCAAGATTCGACAGATGGAGCGCCTCCTGCACTGCTGTGCTGGCGCCCCCGACAACGACCTTGCTTCGGGTAGAAGAAGCGATCACAGGTGGCGCAAGAAGGCACGCCAAATCCTTTGCATGTCATTTCCGAGGGAAGGTCAGCCAGCGAGCCTGGGCTCCCGTTGCGATGAGGGTTGCCTCGGGCGATGTACGTGCGCATCTGCTCCATCAGTAAAGGTCCTTCGATTGATTCAGCGAAACCTGGAAGTTCTCCACATCCGTCGTGATGATGATCTGGCCGCCGGCCCGCCTCACGAAGGAGCTGTTTGGGGTTGACGCCGGCAACCCAGATGGCGGCTGTATCATCCGGCCGATCGCGCCCCGATCATCATAACTACATGCCGTCCTTTCCCCTGGGATCTCGATGTTTCCTCGCTGTTGAACTATTTCTGTTTTGGGTGACGTGAATGGCCGTCGGCAGCTTGCGCATCTCGCTAGTAAGTCACTCAGGAGTCGTGCCAGGTCGTTGGAGTGAGCCAAACACGAGACAAACCGGCGCAGGAGCAGGCCGCCGCAAAGCGGACGGGTGATGCGCGAGCCGAGAAGCTGGCGCCGAACAACGGGCCCCGGCTTGTGATTTGCCGGATGACGGCATGAGCACAATTGTACCGGCTCCTTGGTAGTCAGGCGCCCTCGACAAAGGGCACAGGTTTGCTGGAGTCCATGCCGCGAACCGAGCCCCATCAGCAGCCTGTGACTTTACTGCGTCGCCGCATCGCACGGCTGCTGTCTTCCTAGTTGCTGCATCGCCGCCCGCGGCTCAGCCGAAGCTTCACCGTGACGGTCTTGCCCTGTTCGGCAGATCTTGAAGGCTTCCGTTGGACCAACCATGCCGATTTCGGGTCCGCGGTCCGCAATCAGGGCAAATGCCGAGCGCCTTAGGTGGCTTCGACTAGCCAGTCGGCGAACAGCCGCGCCTTTGCCGTTGCGCGCCGATGTATCCTCAGATGAAAGCCGACAGGTGAGGGAATGCTTTCTTGCACGAGCTTGACTAGCCGCCCTTCGTTGACGAGGCTCCCGACGAGCCCGTCCCACCCAAGTACGGCCCCGACATCGTCTTGAGCCGCCTGAAGTGCGATCATGTAATTGTTGACGTAAAAACTGCGGCCCTTCGGGGCCGGACATCCGAGTACGGCAAACCAATCGTCCCAGGCCGTCCAACCGGTCTCGTTGCTGCTGGAATGGATCAAGGGTGCTTTGAGCAGATCCTCGAGCCGGGCAATGCGGTGCTCGGCGGCAAATCGTGTCGTTCCCAGCGCGATAATGTGGTCCTGAAAGAGTTTCCTGTATTCTACGCCGTTCTCCTGCGGGTTGCCGTAATGGATAGTCAGATCGCAACGGCTGGTCATTCCAGGCACATCACTGACGACCTGTGACACGGTGATGGAGGGATGGATCTTCCAGAAGGCCGAAATCTTCGGTGTCAGCCAGAGTGAGCTGAACGCCGTGGTCGCGCCGATGGTCACGTCGACGGTTTCGGGGCGCTCGCGGATCTGGGTAAGAGTTTCCGAGATAGTCTCGAAGCCGCGTTGAATGACCACGAAGAGGAGCGCTCCCTTCTCGGTCAGTTCGACACCGCGGTGGTGGCGCAGGAACAGGCTGCATTTGAGGTCCATCTCCAGTGCCTTGATCTGGTGGCTGATGGCCGCTGGCGTCACATTCATCTCTTGAGCGGCTTTCTTGAAGCTCGCATTTCGCGCCGCCGCCTCGAAGCAGACGAGGGCGGTCATCGAAGAGAATTCATAAGGGCGTGGCATAAGGGTCCCATTATATGTTCTGCCGCAGGAGTGGGTAGGCTTTGAGATTATTTCAGCTAATCCAAGGTGAAATTTAACGCTATTGCCAGACGGTCCGGTTTGCAAGCATGATTGATCTGAATTGAACCATTGCCCGGGAATTTGCCAATGACAGCTAACCCGACCTCGATTCATCAGCGGCTCGATCGCCGTCTATCGGGCTTCAGCCTGGAGCAGCCCTTCTATACGTCGCCCGAGGTCTACGCGCTCGACCTGCAGCACATCTTCTACAAGCAATGGCTCTATGCCGTTCCGGCCTGCCAGCTCGCCAAGGCGGGTAGCTATGTCACGCTGCGCGTAGGCGCTTATGAGGTCGTCATCGTCCGTGGCCGTGACGGTGAAGTCCGTGCCTTTCACAATTCCTGCCGCCACCGCGGATCGTTGATCTGCAAGGCGCGCCATGGGCAGGTGGCGAAGCTTGTCTGTCCCTACCACCAATGGACCTATGAGCTTGACGGTAAATTGATCTGGGCGAACGACATGGGTCCCGATTTCGATGCTTCGAAATACGGCCTGAAACCCGTCAACCTGCGCAATCTCGACGGCCTCATCTATATCTGTCTTTCCGATACGCCGCCGGATTTCCAAACATTCGCACAGCTGGCGCGCCCCTATCTGGAGGTTCACGACCTCAAGGATGCCAAGGTCGCGTTCACCTCTACGATCATCGAGAAAGGCAACTGGAAGCTGGTCTGGGAGAACAACCGCGAGTGCTATCATTGCAGCAGCAACCATCCGGCACTCTGCCGCTCCTTCCCGCTCGACCCGGAAGTTGCCGGTGTTCAGGCCGATGGCGGAGTATCTAAGAAGCTGCAGGCGCATTTCGACCGTTGCGAAGCCGCCGGCACACCGGCGCAATTCGTCCTTGTTGGCGACGGTCAGTATCGCCTCGCACGTATGCCGCTGCAGGAAAAGGCGTTGAGCTATACGATGGACGGCAAGGCCGCTGTTTCCCGGCATCTGGGCCGGGTTGCCCCGCCGGATGCCGGCACGCTCCTGATGTTCCACTATCCGTCGACGTGGAACCACTTCCTGCCGGATCACTCACTCACCTTCAGGGTTATGCCGATCAGTCCGACCGAAACCGAGGTCACGACGACCTGGCTCGTACACAAGGATGCGGTCGAAGGAGTCGACTACGACCTCAAGCGCCTGACGGAGGTCTGGATCGCCACCAATGACGAAGATCGCGAGATCGTCGAAACGAACCAGCAAGGGATCCTCTCTCCGGCTTACGTGCCCGGTCCCTATTCACCGGGTCAGGAAAGCGGCGTCATGCAGTTCGTCGACTGGTATGCGGCCTGGCTGGAGCGCGCGATTGCGCCGCGTCAAGTGGCTGCGGAGTGAGCAGATGACCCAGTTCAAGCAGCTCAGTTTCTGGAGTGATGCCGAGCCGCTTGAATGCGTCACGCGCACGCCGGAAGCTCCCAATGTGGTGACCTTCAGCTTTCAAAGTCCTTCCGGGGCGCTGTTCAACCATGATCCGGGGCAGTTCGTCACTCTGGAACTGCCCGCGCCGGGCGGACCGCTCTATCGCACCTATACCATCTCTTCTGCACCCTCGCGGCCAACCGCACTGACGATCACGGTCAAAGCGCAGGACGGGTCCACCGGCACACGCTGGATGCTGGACAATCTGCATAAGGGCATGCGCATCAGGGCTATCGGGCCGGCGGGAAAATTCTCGATCGTGCATCACCCGACTGATAAATACCTGTTCATCTCGGCCGGCTCGGGCATCACCCCGATGGTGGCGATGACCACCTGGCTCTACGATTCCGGACGCGAGCCGGACATTGTCTTCATCAATTGCGCGCGCCGACCCTCCGAGATCATTCTGCGCGACAGGATGGAACTCATGGCGTCGCGCATCGTCGGCATCGACCTGAAATGGGTGGTCGAAGAGCCAGACCCGTTCCGGCCCTGGACCGGCTACCGGGGCATGTTCAATCAGATCATGCTCGGCCTGATGGCGCAGGATTATCTCGAGCGCGAAGTGTTCTGCTGCGGTCCGGAGCCCTTTATGCGGGCCGTCCGCGAGGCGCTTGCCGGACTTGGCTACGATATGAGCCGCTACCATCAGGAGAGCTTCACGGCGGAGCCCGGGCATGCCGAAGACGTCCCCGAGGATGTGATCCCCGATGATCAGAACCATGCCGAGATCGCCTTCGCCCTCTCCGGCGTCACGACCAGATGCAGCGAGACGGACACGATACTGGCGGCGGCAAAGGCTGCAGGGCTGGTGATCCCGTCGGGCTGCTCGATGGGGATCTGCGGCACCTGCAAGGTGCGCAAGACAGAAGGCCAGGTCCACATGGTGCACAATGGCGGCATCACGGATGAGGATGTCGAGGACGGCTATATCCTCGCCTGCTGCTCGAAGCCGTTGGGATGCGTAAGCGTCGAGGCATAGCTCCTGAGTCGAGACCATGAGTGGCGCACGTTCGGCACAACACCTTGCCGGGAAGCTGGTGAGTTGAGGCTCCCACAGCGAAGAGCCACTTGACAAATTGGTATTATGGAATACCATAAGACATCATCTTGAAGGGGCTGCCAGTGGCGGTTCAAATACGCAGGGAAGTGCGGGAGGTCTCAAGTCGACAGAACGGCCCTATCGTTGGCGATCCGCGGCGGGCCGGGCACATGGTGAATCTGCCTGAAGAAGCCGTCTATGCGACGATGGCAGAATGGCTGGCGCGCAAGGAGGGAATGACATGAAGGCGGACGTTTTCGACCCGAGAGCTTTGCGCGAGGCGTTTGGAGCGTTTCCAACCGCAGTGACGGTCATCACCGCCAGCGATCCGGCGGACAGACCGGTTGGTTTCACTGCCAACTCCTTTACGTCTGTATCCTTGGATCCGCCGCTGCTGCTCGTTTGCCTTGCCAAGACTGCGCGCGACTACCCAGCAATGACCGCAGCCGAGCACTTCGCGATCAACATACTGTCAGAGGCGCAGAAGGATGTGTCCATTAAATTTGCCCGCCCCGCCGAAGATCGCTTCGCTGCTGTCGACTGGGCGAGGGGTCCGAACGGCTGTCCGATATTCGCGCAGGTGGCGGCGTGGTTTGAATGTTCGATGCATGATGTCATCGAGGCGGGCGACCATGTCATGATGGTCGGTCGCGTGACGGCCTTCAAAAGCAGCGGCTTGAATGGCCTAGGCTATGCACGCGGCGGCTACTTCGCTCCGAGCGTCGCGGCAAAGGCCAATTCCTCAACGGGCGGAGAGATCGGCGTCGTCGCGGTGTTGGAGCGCCACGCTGCGCTTTTCCCATTGGGCGACCAAAATCGATCCCTTCCGAGTTACAGCGCCGGGGGCGGCGACCCAGCAAAGACGCTGGCGCCCCAGCTTGAACGATCGGGACTGAGCGTCCACGATTGGTTTTCTCTGCTCGATCTTTAAGGACAAGCGGACCGGCGACAGGTCTACCAGCGATACCATTTATCAACGGCACAGAGGTGGAAACATCGAAGCATCATGAGGCCAATGATCCGGCCGAAGTTGTCGTGCAAGTAGAGGAGAGCCAACCGGCACCGCAGCTTCGATTGACGCCAACCGGCACTCCTCAAAAGCGGGCCAAGCGCGCCTCCGACCAAACAATCGTGCGTAAGCCTGAGGTTGAGTACGAGGCTCGAAGGGCCCAGCCCGGGACTGCCGACAATCCAATCTCCGACGACGAGCTTGCCGCCTTGGACGCCGACAACAAGCGCCTCAAGAGATTACTGGCTGAACGGCTCCGTGCACAGAACCTTCGGCTCAAGAAGATGCTCGAACGATTTGACGGATAGCGGGGTGGCCCTACTCGCCTGGGAGCAAAGAAGCCGCGGACGAGAGTTCCACGGAAAGCCGCGGGGACTGCCACCTCGATGGCAGCTGCCGGTTTTTCGCGCCATCCGTCGAGGTGGCATGAGAGGAAAGCCCGCACTTTGTGGGGGTCTTTTGCGTCATAGTTGTTCAGTTCTGCCGCCCTTGGAAAACTGCGACGTAAGCATCCGGCCAGGGCCGCAATCTGAAAGGCTTTTAGGTTTCTCATTCAATTCTTACAACTTCGACGCCAATCTGGAGAGCGCCTGGCGACAAGGACATGGAGGTTAATTGGGTTGCGCGGCGATCTGGATGAGACGGTGGCGACAATCTGGATGAGCCTCTTATGTCGCGGTGGGCATGAAGGTATTATGCTGATTCCAGCGACCATCTCATCCAGATCGCCGTGCAATAGATGCCCATTCTGAGACCGGAAGCGCCGCCAGCGGGCCGTCCTCAGACGGCGATCCTCTGCGCGAACACCAAACAATCGGGCATCAGCGTATTTAGCCCTTCAACCAGCATGTCCGACGCTTCTGCTAGCGCGCCTTCCGGCATTGTCTCAAGGCTTTCCAACACAAACCACATGCGGCCATCGACTGCCTCCAGTCGGGTGCGCGTGCCCTGCCGCCAGTTCCAACGCCGGCATGTGACGCCCGCATCGTCTCGCCAGATGACCTCTCCAGGAAGGGGATCCTCGATCACTACTTCGCCGTTCATGACTGTTTCGAATCGTTCGCGTCCGTCGGCCACGGTAAGAAGCGGACGCCCGGCATAGGCATCGTAGTTCTCGCCGCCAACGGGAATGGCATATTTGAGACTGACGGCGTTATAGAGATCGACGATAGGATTGATCGAAGGAATCATTCCGTCCTTCAACACCCGCTTTCTCAGTGCTTGCGCCGAACAGGGTGTCCGATTGGGCTTGGCTCCAAACCGGGTATAGGCGTCGGCCCAACTGGTCAAATGGGCGTCCGCCCATGCTGGGCCGCCCCGCAAGACGTAATCGCAGGTATCCGTCAGAAGCCCCGTGTGAAGGCTTCCTTCTCCGGCATTTGTTGCGTCGACATGAATGCTCATCGCTCTGAAACCGGGTGCGATTTCTTTGATCCGTTCGTCGAACACGGGCGATTCAAACATCTATTGCTAACTCCAGAATTCCATTCAAGGGCCAATTGCTCGTCTCAGACCGGGATCATGTCAGAAACGATCTGATCAGTAGGACTGCGGCTATCGGCAAGTCCGTGTTTCACCCCTTTGCGATCGGCCCCAGGGCGATTTTGGCTCATCTTGCGCTTCCCCTGCAGCGAAACGACGGGCATGCGAATACCGACAATGCCGCGAAGCTGAGCCTTGATGTAGGCTTCGGGAGCGTCAGTGACTGCCCAAGGTAGCGAGCGTGACGCCTCGTGAATGCCCGTGAGGCGCGACACCACCTCGAATAGTCGTTCGGCTTCTTCGAAAAACTCAACCGGCCCGGTCGCATGAACGGCTGTGTAGTTCCATGTTGGGACTACCTTCCCATGCTCGGCTTTTGAGGCGTACCAGGACGGCGTCACATAAGCGTCCGGTCCCATAAAGACCGCAAGTCCATGTCCGACGACAGGAGCCTGCCACTGCGGGTTCGGTCGCGCCAGATGCGCATAGAGGACGCCCCTTTCTCCCTCCGCCTCATCGAGGAACATAGGTAAGGGGGTGGCCATCGGACCACCGGGTGTAGCCGTCACGAAATTGGCAAGACGACATTGCCGCATCATTTCGTAGAGCTCGGTCGTGTCTTCCACGGCGAAGACTGGCGGGGTGTACATAAGCATCTCCTTGACGTGAGCTCATTATTCACATCAAGGTGGCACAAGATACACCGCCACTTTTGGAATATCTCATTGGTCCAGTTAGTGAAGGGCTCACGAAAGAGCGGCGCGACCCGCCGCATTTACCTGTCTTTGCGCGACCAGATTACGTCTGGCGTCTACGATGCGGGTGAGAGATTGCCCTCGAGCCGCGCGCTTGCGGGCGAACTCGGCGTTTCCAGGACCACGGTGACGGCCGCCTACGACCAGCTGATCTCTGAGGGGTATATTACGGTGCGGCAGGGCGCCAAGCCCACGGTCACGTCCGAGGGACGACATCCGTACACCAGACCCGCATCGCAAGCACAGGAACCCACTCCCCAGGTGTCCGCCTATGCCTCACGTGCAATGGCATTGCCGAAGAACATCAGCGCGGAACAGGCGGCGCTTCAATACGACTTCCGGTACGGCGACATTGCTTCGTCGGACTTTCCCAAGCTGGCTTGGCGGCGCGCCCTGAACGCGGCAGTTCTGGCGTACCGAGAACGGCTTGGCTATGAGCATCCAGCCGGTAACCTGGCACTTCGTCGTGCGCTGCAAGGCTATCTCTGGCGAGCCCGTGGCATTGAATGCGATATCACCCAGATCATCGTGGTCAGCGGTTCCCAGCAGGCGTTGGACCTGTGTGCGCGGGTGTTTGTCGATCCGGGAGGCCAGGTTGTCCTCGAGGAGCCCTGCTACGCGATGGCCCGCAACGTGATGCTTGCAACAGGAGCAATGCCTGTCGCCATCCCCTGCGACAAGGATGGAATGGACACCTGTCGGCTTCCCGTTCCTAAGGACGTAGCCCTGGCATTTGTAACACCCAGCCATCAGTTTCCGCTGGGCGGCGTTCTACCGTCCGGACGTCGCAAAGCCCTGATCGAATGGGCGATCTCCGGCAACACCTACATCATCGAGGACGACTACGACGGGGAGTATCGATATGACGTACGTCCGATTCCGCCGCTGTGGATGATCGGTCAAGGTCGGGTCATCTATGTCGGCACCGTATCCAAGACGCTGTCGCCAACGCTCCGCCTTGGTTACATGGTGCTGCCTGGCACGCTTGCGGAGCCCTTTGTCCGATGCAAGCAGATCACTGATCGACACAGCTCGAGCTTCGAGCAAGAGGCTCTCGCTTCGATGATCGAAACGGGCGCATATGAAAGCCACGTTCGAAAGATGAGGCGACTGAACGCCGAAAGGCGTACGGCATTCCTGAATGCAATGGCCGAAGCGTTTGGCGACGAGGTCGACATCGTTGGCACGTCGGCGGGCCTCCATGTCGTCGTGTGGTTCAACCACCTAATTGCCAGCGATGAAGAGCGTTTCGCCGGCTGCGCGAGGCAAGAAGGTGTTGGCATCTACCCAATCTCGCGTCTGTATGCGGCCCCAACAGATCAACGTGCGGGGTTCATATTCGGATACGCCGGCTTGCCCGTTGAGCAGATTGGAAAGGGTGTGAATGACCTCGTACAGGTCTACCGATCCAAATTCCGATCGGCATGAGCGGTTTGGGCCGGCACCAGAAGTTCCGGCTCGTAACCACGAGCAGCAGCAAAAGGGTCGAAAGCCGACCTAAGAAGGGTCGCGTAAGGGTTGTGGAGAGGCTGAGGGGCTTGTTCTGTTAGGCGGCTTCTAAACGTTGGACCGAACCTGCAAGTGCCTAAGCGGCGCGTCTGCTGGCGCACCTGAGCTATCACCTTCTCGAGCGCCAGGGGGGTCTTCCGACACATCCGCTCGAACCGCTCGTCGAGCTCGTCGAGTTGACCGGCACTAAGGGTCGATCTTTCCGGATCCCATGTGTCCTGCGGTCAGAAGCGCGCTTCGCAAACTAATCGGCCGCCACGCCAGCTTCGACGGGATCAGGCACGGTCGCGCTGAAGATATCGATGATGTTGCGGCGCTTGGACGGAGACTTGTCGCCAAGCTTCTCAGCCTTTTTCTCGACCACTTCCTTGAGTTGTGCGGCCTTTGGTTTGAGGCCTTCCTCGATGGCCTTTATCCGGGCTTCCATCGCATCGAGGCTTGCAGATGCTTCCGTAGGCTTCGGCGCAGCGCCTTTTTATTGACTGTGCGTTTGGCAGGTGCTGCAGGTTTCTCTTCTGGGTTGTGTGCGTCAAGTTCTGCAAAATTGGGCGGTCATGCGTGCTGGTCATGCGGCTTGACGGAGTGCGAGTTTCTTGTGCTCTCGCAGGTCGTCCATGTTGATGTAGCGATTGGCCTCCATCCAGTTTTCGTGGGTTTCGACGGCGAGCGCGCGGACGAGGCGTAGGCAGCTCTCGGTATTGGGAAAGATGCGCACGACGTAGGTTCTGCGGCGGATTTCCTCGTTGAGGCGTTCCAGCATGTTGGTGCTCTTGAGGTGCTTGTGATGCTGGCGCGGCAGACGAAAGAAGGTCAGCGTCTGCTCGATGGTTTCCTCAACCCAGGAGGTCAGGCGCGGATAGCGGACCGACCATTTTCCCAGCCACGCGGCGAGATCGGCCTTCGCCTCATCAAGGTCGCGGCGATCATAGAGCCATCGAAGCTCCTGCAGGCAATCGTCGCCATGTTTGCGCGGCAGGTGATCGAGGGCGTTCCTGAGGAAATGCACGTAGGGGCTGTTGAAGAAGTGCTATGTATCTGATTCAATTGAGTAGTCGTTGATTCTCTGGAGCTTCCACGATGCTCGGCCGTAAGGAACGCGATCAGCTGGAACTATACATGTGCGGCTCGCTTCGGGATCTGGTCCCGGACGATCACATATTGGTCAAAGTCGATCGAGTTCTTGACCTCTCCTGGCTACACGAAGAGGTGGCTGAGCTTTATGCGGCGGGCTTCGGCCGACCCGGCATCGACCCGGAAGTAGCAGTCCGGCTGATGCTTGCAGGCTTTCTTCTCGGAATTGTCCATGACCGTCGGCTGATGCGCGAGGCTCAGGTAAACATCGCTATTCGCTGGTTTATCGGCTTCGGTCTGCACGAAGTTCTCCCGGACCATTCGTCGTTGACGCGTATCCGTCAGCGCTGGGGTGCAGAACGTTTCCGAACTATCTTTGAGCGGACGGTAAAGGTCTGCGTAGCGGCCAAAGTCGCGAAGGGTGAGGTCGTTCATGTCGACGCCTCACTCATCCGGGCCGACGTCAGCTGGGAAAGTCTTGCGGTCCGCCACATAGATGCGGTCACCGACGCCAATGAAGCCGCTGAGAGCGAACGAAAAAGCCGCAAAACAGGCAAATACAAGAAAGTCTGCGTCACCGACCCTGATGCGTCCATGGCAACCAACGGGCGTAATCGGAGACTGGAGCCGGCCTACAAGCAACATGCCGTGGTGGATGATGCTTGCGGCGTAATTTTAGATGTGGAGGTCACCACAGGCGAGATCAATGAGGGACAAGTCATACTCGGTCGTCTCGACGCGGTCGCCGCGATGACCGGCACGACAATCAAAACGGCAACGGCCGACGCCGGCTATGCGTACGCTAAGGTGTTCGCAGGTATGGAGCAACGCGCGATCGAAGCCGTTATTCCGGCAAAGGCAGAGCCAATTCGTAGCCCTGTGCCTATGCGCCGCTTTCGTTATGACGCCAAGCACGACACCCTTAAATGTCCGCGCGGCAAGATGCTGAAGGCGGGCCGTGCCGTTAAACATGGGCGCTTCTTTACATCTCGCGCGGCCGACTGTCGGCACTGCGATCTGGCGCGACTTTGCCTTTCCAATGGCCGTGTGAACAAGGCGGTAGTGCTCGGCGATGACTATCCGGCACTCCTGCGAGCTCGTCGCCGAAGAGAACGATGGTCGGACGAGGACCGAGCTTTGTACCAGCGTCACCGCTGGCGCTCTGAGGGATATCACGGCGAAGCGAAGACTTGGCACGGGCTATCGAGAGCGATCCGGCGCGGCCTCATAAATATGAAAATCCAAGCGTATCTGACGGCCGCGGCAGTCAACTTGAAACGACTGGCGAGTGCTTCTCTGTCAATTTTGCTGTTCGTGTACAGCCAAGAAGCTACCAGTTCAGCCCGACATCCCTTCAGGCAAAGGAAAGTTTTTGGAATCGGCTTGTCGGTGGCTTCCGCATAGCTCCGCCGACGATTGGTTCTTCAACAGCCCCACGTAACAGCGCTGCCAGGCAGCTTCCGGGATCACCTCGCCAATTGCCGCGACGAGACCGGCATGGTCGTCGGAGACCACCAGTTCGACGCCCTTCAAACCGCGCCCTTTCAGCCTGACGAGGAAGTCCTTCCAGGCGCAACGGCTTTCACGGCCGGCCATCTCGACCGACAGGATCTGCCGCCGTCCGTCCCAGTCGATGCCGACAGCGATCAACACCGCCTGGCTCATCACCACACCGGCCTCGCGCACCTTCTCATAACGGGCATCGAGGATCAGGTAGGCAAACGGCTCTTCAAGCGAGCGCTCGGCAAAGGCCTTCAGGCTCTCGTCCAGCCGCTTGTTGATCGCCGAGATCGATGACGCCGAGAAGGCATGGCCGCACAGCTCCTCGGTGATCGCCTTGACCTTCCGCGTCGACACCCCTTGCACATACATCTCCGCCAAGGTTGCCACCAGCGCCCGCTCGGAGCGCTGATAGCGTTCGAACAATTCGGTGGAGAAGTGCCCCGAGCGATCCTGCGGCACCCGCAGCTCGAGCTTGCCCACCCGCGTGATCAGCGTGCGGCCATAGTGGCCCGAACGGTAGCCGAGCCGCTCCGGCGTGCGCTCGCCTTTCGCAGCTCCCAGCGCCTCGTCCATCTCCGCTTCCAGCACCTCCTGCATCACCGTGCGGATCACCTCGCGCAGCCCATCGGGGTTCGAAAGCAAAATGTCTTTGACGGCGGCGCTGGCTGTCTTACCTTCAGTCTTGGTCATGGTGGCGTTCCTTCCAGGGAATCAGGTGACGTCAACATCACCAGCCTGCCATGACCGCCTCTCTCAGTGAATTTGCAGAACCTTCAGCACACTACCCTCTTCTGCTGCAGTGGCTGCCTTGAGCGGTGCTGCCTCCGCCGCGGCGGCCGCCAAAGGCTTCTCCTCTTTCGCTGGCGCCGGCGAGGGAATTTCGAACGGTTCTCCCCCCGTTGGCATATTGCGGGGTTGTCGCCGGCACGGCCTTCGGCGGGAAATAATCGACTTCCGGCACTTGCGGTATGTTGGCCTGGGAATACGCCTCGGCTGATTTGAAGGGCTGCGTTTGGAAGAACCGGAGCTTTTCACCGAAGATCGGCCGTTGTCCTTCGATGAGCAGGACCATCTTGTTCTCCGTGAGCGCTACGAACAGCCCACCTTTCCTTTGCTGATTGAGACCGCGAGATAAGCTCCGTCATCGACAGGAGTGGAACGGGATGGTTGGAGATCGCGCTGGTGCCATGCTTGGAGTCATGGATGAAGCCATGGATGAAGCTAGGCATGATGGAGCCTACCGGCGGATCGAGCTGATCACCGGGCGACGCCAGCGGCGGAATTGGACCGACGAGGAGAAGGCGCGGATCCTTGCGGAGAGCGCTGAACCCGGAGTGAACATCTCGGCTGTTGCCCGGCGCTGGGGCGTCAATCGCGGGCTGCTGACTGTCTGGCGCCGCGAAGCCGGGCTGACCTCTCGACGATCCGAGCAAGCCTGCGCACAGCAGGCGATGTTCGTGCCGGTGACAGTGGTTGGAGAACGAACGCTTCACCAGAGCGCGTCGTCGGATATCGCTTCCGGTGCCTCCGGTCGAATTGAGATTGAGATTGCCCGGCGCGCGCCTGACCGTGATCGGCTCGGTGGCGCCCGAGTTGGCGCAAGCGGTAGTAGCGGCGTTGCGAGGTCGCCGGTGATCGGTCTTTCGCCGAGTGGCGTAAAGATCATGGTGGCGACGCAGCCTGTCGACTTCCGGCGCGGCATGAATGGTCTGGTGGCATTGGTGGCGTCAGCGCTTGCGGCTGATCCTTATTTATGCGTCGAGCGAGATTATGTGGCGGAGCCCGTCTCGGCGCCAGCCGAGGCCTGCCAAAATCTGGAATTCTCCGCCACATATTATTTCCTACCTCTCGGAAGGGTGCGGGATCCCCCCGCGCCGCTATTCCGGAGGGGTAATATGCTCGAGTTCTATTTCTTGTATCGTGGGGTGCTCAAGCGCCTGCGTAGTGGTGTGCTGGGTGGCGAGATGGATCGCCTCGCCGAGCATTTTTTCACGCTCGGTTACAAACGAGCGTCGGCCAAGATTTATCTGAGCCGAATTGCGCGCTTCAGCCGGTTTGCCGGGACACGCTGCGGTCCGATGCCGATCCATCAAGATGTCGTCGATAGCTATTTGCGCACGTTTCCTACGGATACGCCGCGCATTGGAGCTATGTCGGCGCTAGGACACGCACGGCGAGTGGCTCCGGAGCGGTTCATTATTTCCGTTCCAAGTGAAGAGGATGATCCGGATGCTCCGCTTCTGGCCTCCTTTTCGGACTATCTGCGCAGGGTACGGGGCCTGGAGCCGAAGTCCCGCGAAGGCGTTCTTCTGGGCGGCCGCCGCTTTCTGGATTGGTGCCGCCATCACCATCCCGGCCAGGACATCGAGGCGTTGACGGCTAAGCAGGTCCTTGCTGCTGTCGAGTATCGGCTGTCGCTATCGACAACCTCCGGCAGCCGCACGGCAGCGACTTCTCACATTCGAACATTTCTTCGGTTTTTATATTGGGCTGGTCGCCATCACCAAGATCTCGCCCGCATCGTCCCAAGGACGCCCTCTTGGCGTTTGGCGCATTTGCCGCCGCGCCTTGCATGGGATGACGTTCGGCACGCGATCGATGCAATCGGCGCAACGACGCCGGTCGGCATCCGCGATCGAGCCGTCCTGCTGCTGCTCGCCACCACGGGCATTCGCAACGGCGAGTTACGCGCCATTCGGCTTCGCGATATCGACTGGCATACTGGCGAGGTTTTTGTCCGGCGGACCAAAGGCAAGCGTGATCGGGTGGTGCCACTCCTCGAGGAGACCGGCGCCGCACTCGCCGATTACATCCTGCGCGCTCGACCGAGGGTGGATAGTCCGTATCTGTTCCTGTCGTTCACGCCGCCGGTGGGACCGTTCAAGTGTGCGGCGCCTGTTTCAAGGATCGTGCGGAAGCGGTTGCGGCATGGCGGGGTCGAACTCGGGCGGGTCGCAGGTGCGCATCTCCTGCGCCACAGCCTTGCTACCCAGCTTGTCGGGCAGCGAAGGCCGATCAACGAGGTCGCCGATCTTCTTGGCCACCGGAGCATCAACACAACGGCGCTGTACGTGAAGGTTGCGGCCTCGCAGCTCGCCGAGGTCGCACTCCCCTTTCCGGGAGGCGTGGCATGACCGTCTTTGCCCGATTCCTCGGCGAGAAGGCTGAGCGTTACATCGAACTGCGCCAGTCGCTCGGCTACTCTTTCAGCAAGCAAGCCGGCACGTTGCGAGCTTTCGTCCGCTATGTTGAACGCGCTCAGCTCGATGCGCCCGCTACCCGGACGATGGCGCTGGACTTCGTCCTGTCGTTCGGCGGTGCCGCCAACAGCCGCGCCACTCGTCACGGCGTGCTCAGCCGATTCTACGAGTATCTCGCCGTCTATGACGCCCAAACCGAGACCTTGGAGCGCAGAGTATTCCCCAGGTCCAGGGCGATTCCGCCTCCGCGGATCCTCAGCGAGTCAGAGTTGGCGTCGCTCATCGACGCATGCGCCCGCATTTCGCCAGACATCCCCCTCAGGGGCGCACGATGGCGACGCTGATCGGATTGTTGGCAAGCTCGGGACTGCGATCGGGCGAAGTGGTCAGGCTTGATCGTACCGACGTCGATCTGACCAACGGGGTTCTCCTCGTTCGGAAGACGAAGTTCCGCAAGGACCGTCTCGTTCCAGTTCACACGACGACCCAGGCTGCCCTTCGCCACTACGTGCGTGAGCGCGATACAGCTTTTCCTCAGCCTAAGGACCAGGCCTTCTTTCTGAGCTCCCGTGGCAACCGCCTCTCTGCGACCGGCCTAAAAAACGGTTTTGCTGAGGTCCGCAAGTTCGCTTGATGACGGCAAGCCGTTGCGGCCGCACGATCTGAGGCACCGGTTTGCCGTGACCCGCCTGAGCCTTTGGCACCAGCAGCGCGCCAACGTCCAGGCGCTGCTCCCGTTGCTCGCCACCTATCTCGGCCACGCCAGTTACAGCGACACAGCCTACTACCTCACTGGCTCGGTGGGTCTTCTCGCCATGGCGGCGGAGCGCGCCTTCCTCGATGGAGGCGCAGCATGAGTGAACACCTGCTCCTGGCGCCGCTCTTGGAGTCCTACTTTCGCCGGCGCTTGACCAAACAACGAAACGCCACTCCCGCGACCGTGGCCAGCTATCGCGACGCCCTGCGGATGCTGATCCTCTTTGCCGCCACCAGATTGCGGAAGAAGCCGGCGGCGTTGGCGCTCGAGGAGCTCGATCGAGACCTCGTTCTCGCCTTTCTCGACGAACTCGAGGAGAAGCGGAACAACACCATCGCCACGCGCAACGCCCGCCTGGCGGCGATCCGATCCTTCTTCCACCATGCCGCAGCCGCCGATCCGGCGTCCTTCGGTGTCGCCCAACGCGTGCTGACGATTCCCGTAAAACGGGCGCACATCGAGGTGACGCATCATCTCACCGAGGCCGAAGTGGATGCCCTCATTGCGGCGCCCAATCCAAGGACGTCCCGTGGTCGGCGTAACCGCACGTTTCTATTGTTCCTGGCACGGACCGGCGCGCGGGTCTCCGAAGCCACCGGCGTCAACGCAAACGACCTCCAGTTGGAAAGGTCGCACCCGCAAGTGCTGCTGCGCGGCAAAGGCCGCAGAGACCGCGTCATCCCCATCCCCCAGGATCTGGCGAGAGCACTGACAGCCTTGTTGGCCGAGCACGGTATCGCGAACCATGAGCCGCGGCCGATATTCATTGGCGCCCGCAACGAGCGCCTGACGCGTTTCGGAGCAACCCATATCGTGCGGCGTGGGGTGGCCCAGGCCGTAACCATCAGGCCGACCTTGGCCCAAAAGCCCATATCGCCGCACATCTTCCGACACTCACTTGCCATGAAGCTTCTCCAGTCGGGCGTGGACCTTTTGACGATCCAAGCCTGGCTCGGGCACGCACAGGTCGCCACGACCCACCGCTATGCCGCCGCGGATGTCGAAATGATGCGCAAAGGACTCGAGAAGGCTGGAGTCTCCGGCGATCTCGGCGTGCGTTTCCGACCAAATGACGCCGTTCTGCAACTGCTGAACAGCATCTGAATATTATGTGGCGGAGAATTCCAGATTTGGCGGGCCTCGGCTGGCGCCGAGACGGGCTCCGCCACATAATCTCGCTCGACGCATAAGAACGGGTCGAGACCGCCATCTCTGACCAGAGCCATTAAGGATGCCGCACCTTTTCGGAAGTCGACCGGCTGGCACGACACGTAAACGACAACGCCGGACGCGATCATGCCTTGCGGACCGCTCGGAGTATCTTCACCAGGTGATCCGACTCGATATCGCCGCCGACGCGCACCACGACATCACCGAGGACGATTTCGACCGCAGAGCTTGCCACCGGCTCAACGCGCGCGAACTTGACCTCCTTCTTCGCGGTTTCCGTCAGGGGCGCAACCAACCCCGATGACAGTGCCTTGCGACGCCACCCGTAAAGCTGCGAGGGATCCAATCCCTCAGCGCGCGCGATCGCAGAGACATTGGCTCCGGGCAACAACGTCTCGGCAATCAGGCGCTCCTTCTCCTCGTTCGGCCAGTCTCGCGGCTTGCGCTGCGCCCGCACCGGCGCCGCCGTCAAAACCTCGAATGTTCGTGGCTGATTCACACTGTCGCTCATAGGATTCTCCGCATGACTCATGCAGAAAATCCTCGATCAGCGCGTCAATTGATACGTGGGGGTCCCTACGCGCTTACCTTCTTGGTCGCTGATCGTACGATCGTACAGCCGCCACAAGGGCAAAAGCTATTGCATTGGCTCGAGGCTCGAGGCGGCGATCTTGTTGGATGAATATTGGAATATTGCGATCATTCTGCAGCATCTTGCGGAAAAGGACGAAGCGCTTAGCTGCCCATGAATCGCGGTTTGCGGAGTATGGCTGGTCAAAAATCCTTAAAGCTAGACGTGGCTAAATCTCTCGTCTGCAATCATCAGGGGTGCTGGCTCCGGAAGCCTGCCCGTCTGGCTATCAAAGATGCGCTTCAGTGCGCGATCCGAATAATATCGTACCTTTCGTAGTTGCAATGGTGGCTGACCCTTAATGAGAACGATCTGGTACTTGTCGGGCAGTAGACGCACCTGTTCTGGCCTTAATAAAGGTGCTCCTTGATCTGAGTTCTGAATATTGCGATCGAATGTAAGGCTTTGGGTATAGGAAGTGGACCGTGCTTGAAAGGTATATTCACCGATGGCTTTCGAAATATAAACCGGTGTCTCATCGTCAGCTGTTGCCATAAAGACCTGAACACCAGTATTGCTGAGGAAATTTTGCTTTCCAGATTCTTCGTATGTTCCGGTCAGTGCCGAGAGACTTTGGATAATGAACATAAAACGGCCCTTGTAGCCCGCAATCGTGGTGATTGCAGTCTCAATCGCCTCGAGCTTACCAAGATGCTTAAATTCATCGAGCAGGAATAGCACCTCGTGCTTCTCGTCCTTGCCGGGCAGCGAGCGTTGCAGAATTGAAACGACCTGCTGGAAGAGCAGGCGCATCAGAGGCGCGACCACCTCAAGATCGTTTGGGCTGACGCAAAGATAAATGCATGTCCTGCGACGTCGCAGGTCGTAGATTGAGAAGTCCGATCGGCTTGTCGCCGCTTTAATCAGCGGGTCGGCCCATAAGTTCAGCCCGCCATCACCGAGCACAGAAGTGTAGGAGGTCAGAATCTTTGTATCATTACTCGCCATTTCATCGAAGATCCGCTGAGCCTCCTTATTCTGGGTCTCCTGCGCAAGACGCGCAAAAAGGCTATATTTCTCCCCTGGCTGAGCAAAGAGGTCGTAGACGGCCCCGATGGTTGGCGTACCGCGCTCGATGCAGGCAAGAATACCGGCGACAAAAAGATCTCGTGCGCCGTTGATGAAACCTTCCGCGCTCTGTCCCTTGGTCGCAATGAGGTTTGCCGCCAAACGACGCGCTTCGGTGAACTGCCGCTCTGACGGCAATGCTACGATATCCAATAGAGGATTATAGCAATTCGTCCGCCGCTCGGGGTCTAGCGGTGCCAATTTGAACACGCTATCGCCCCGCGCTTTGCGAGCCCTAGAAGTGAGGTCAAAGAGCTCGCCCTTAACGTCGAGGGCTATCACTGAGCCCTCGTACGTTAGTAGCGTTGGAATGACAATGCCGACGCCTTTCCCCGCGCGGGTCGGCGCAACGATGAGGCTGTGAGGCTGCTCGCTATTAGTCAGGTAGTAGTCAGACCAAAAAGGCCCGCTCGTCTTTCCGAACACCGGTCCACTGATGCGACTGTACCGCTGAAGATAACCCGCGCGCCGCATTTCATCCACGCGAGCCCAGCGTGCAGTACCGTGATGTTGCCGATCGCGCACGGATACCATCTGCTGAACGAACAGAATGGCTCCCGACGTTAATACGACGACAGCCAAACCCCTATAGAAGAAGAGAGTTGTGTATCCCAGATAGAAAGGCGTCTCATACCAAAAAGCGAGGATGTCAAATGTCATTAAAGCCCTTCCATCAAAACCAAAACGGAACGTTGAGTAGGCGCTTGCCCCACAAAAACCTACTGCCAGGGAACACATGATGCTCCCAGCTATGCTTAAGGGCCTAGTTTTGCTTGAAATCATCGGTCCATCGCATCGTTCGACTCTCAGTAAAATACTGCGCTCCTCACGGGTTGAACACGCGAGATTGCCGCCGACAGCGTCGGCGCCGCAGAAAGCGGTGATCCCAGACCTGCGCAAGATGGGGAACATCCAGCGATGGACTTAATGGTTAAGCCGCGGAGAAATCCTGATCAAGACAACACAGTAACTCGGGGTTGGCGGGTCAATTGCCCCACTGAATCAGGTCATACGGAAGTGGAATTTTCCACTTGTGATCCTCGCGGGAAGAAGAGTAGAATTCCCTGAAAGCTTCAAAGTTTTCGGAAGGTCAAATGGGCGGGCGGAGTTAGACTCACCTTTTACAACTGGCCGGCCATAAAAGCCGACGGACAACAGCTAGATTAAAAGGTTTAAGGGCAAGCTGTCGATACTCGTTAGACACAAGCTGATCCCCAAGCACATGCTTTAGCCTTCCTGCCTATGCTGAATGTCCGGTCGAGAGCGGGGGCAGTTCACCCCCTGAAACGTGGATTTACAGCTGCGAACCGAAGAAAACATAAGTACGTTTGTCAACCTTGTAATTGGATGCCGGCTAGGCCGAGGACGGCAACGGGTAGAAAGCGCTAATGTGCCATTATCAAAGTCCTCAACGGCCCCTGCCATCAGCGCGATCTCTGCTTCTGGAGGAAGCGATCAGGTCCTCTCGGGCGTGATTGTAAGCGTGGCTTATGGACTGCCCGACTTCACCCGCCCGCCGCAGCTGTTCATTCGACGTTTGCGGGCCTACCGTGTCATGGACTGAAGCCTCGATTTTTCTTATGTGCTCGTCTAAATTTGCAGTCCGTTCCTCTGCTACATGCCGCGGCGACGGCATGTGCTGCAATGTGTTACGGATGTCGGGAAGCGAGTGGGCTTGTTCCTTTTGATTTGCGTCTAAGTGGTGATACGTGGCGAAGATAGCAGTTTGTGCGACCGACCTGACCGTGCGGTCCTGATAGGGATCAGCGGCCAATTCAATGACCTGCTCAAAGATGCGAGATTTATTGTGGTCATTGAATTTACTGAAGTTTTCCGCCACAAGCAGAACTCCAACAGCTTGCTCCATTGGCCCCATGTTGCTAATGCGATTAACAAGAGCAGTTTGCTTCTCTGATCCTAGATAGTGGGCTAGATTAGCGGCCGCTCCGACTTTGAGCAATGCTACATCATCCGAGCCGAACCCCAATCCGTCCGTCAACTTGTCGACCAGCTCGATCGCTGATCGTCCGAGCTGATTGTTGCGCCTTTCAAACGTCGTGAGCTCAGTTTCTTCCCCCGGTGCAGCGTCCCGAGCCGCACGTAGCGCTTGCTTCTCGAGGGATTTGAAGGTCCCAAGATTGCGTGCTGTATCGCGCGGGTTAGAAGTTACCAACCGTTCTGCAGCATTGGCAAGTGGTCCCGTTGGAAGATTAAGGAGGTTGCGGCGTTCCTCGGCCCTCCCTACGTCGCCGGATGAACTTGCATTTGCGCGTGTCCGTTTGTTATCGCGATCCATTGCCCGGCCTCCAAAGTCGTTTCTCTAGCCTATGAGGTTAGCACCGAAGCTTGATCTCGCAAAACGATGTCGTGTTACGGTTGTAATCGCGCAGAGGGGCGTTGTTGCGTGGATCACCCGGCGACTGATATTGAGCCGCGTGGTGCACGGATCGTTTAGCGGTCGTGGTGTAGGCGATCGGCAACCTCAATGACCGATCTGTGACCTTGATGCCTTTCAAACATAACGCCGCCCGCCGCCATCGCATCGGAAGGATGAAATTCAAGGTGACGAACTGGCCGGAATATGCGGCGGGGTTACGGCGACGTGGCAGCTTGACCTGTGGCTGACACCGGAGGCGCTTGCCATGTGGCTTGCTCCACGCCGAACGACGGGTGGTGGCCAGCCTCGTTGTTCCGATCTAGCCATCGAGACCGCCTTGACGCTGGGGGTAGTGTGCTGAAGGTTCTGCAAATTCACTGAGAGAGGCGGTCATCTATCCGTTCTCGATTCCGTTCCCACTGCTCCACATCGATACCACCTGGAAATTTTCCCAGATGATCCGCTTCCGTAACCGGATGGCAGAGGAGTACCGGTTCGAACTTCGCGTTCACACCAATGCCGATGGCGTGGCCCAGGGGATCAACCCCTTCGACCACGGGTCGGCCTATACCGACATCATGAAACCCAAGCCCTGCGCCAGGCGCTTTCGTCCGATGGGTATGATGCCGCCATTGGTGGGGCGCGGCGCGACGAGGAAAGGAGCCGCGCCAAGGAGCGCATCTTTTCCCACCGCAACGCCCATCACGCCTGGGGCCCCAAGAACCAGCGCCCCGAACTCTGGCGCTTGTTCAACACACGTCTGGCGCCCGGCGAGAGCATGCGGGTGTACCCGCTCTCCAACTGGACCGAGCTCGACATCTGGACCTATATCTATGCCGAGGACATCCCCATCGTGCCACTCTATTTCGCCCGCCCGCGCCCGGTGGTCGAGCGCTCGGGCACGCTGATCATGGTCGATGACGACCGCTTCCGCCTCGATGAAGGAGAGACGCCCACCGAGCAGATCGTGCGCTTCAGGACGCTTGGCTGCTACCCGCTGACCGGCGCCATCCGCTCCAATGCCGCCACGCTCCCCGAGATCATTATGGAGATACAGGGCAGCCGGACCTCCGAGCGCGAAGGGCGTCTGATCGACGGCGATCAGGCCGGCTCCATGGAAAAGAAGAAGCAGGAGGGGTATTTCTGATGAGCAGCGCGGCCGCCCCGCTCCTTCCGCCGATACCGATATCGACCTCTGGCTCGCCCGGCAGACCGGCAAATCGCTGCTGCGCTTCCTGACCTGCGGCTCGGTGGACGATGGTAAGTCGACGCTCATCGGCCGACTGCTCTATGACAGCCAGATGATCCTCGACGACCAGTTGGCGTCGCTGAAAAAGGACAGCCGCAACAGGCATGTGGGCGAGGAGGGCATCGATTTCTCGCTGCTGGTCGACGGTCTCGTCGCCGAGCGCGAGCAGGGCATCACCATCGACGTGGCCTATCGCTTCTTTTCCACCGACCGGCGAAATTTCATCGTCGCCGATACGCCCGGCCACGAGCAATACACCCGCAACATGGCGACCGGCGCCTCCAACGCCGACGTGGCGCTGCTGCTGGTCGACGCCCGCAAGGGGCTTTTGACCCCTGGACTGCCTTTGCGGCAAGTCCCGTTGCTATTACGACTGTGATCCCGACGATGTCGATCGTCACAATGGGTGGCAATCTTCCGCCGCTGCTGCATTAACGACTCAGTTGTGTGTGAGAACGGTTTTGCGCGTGCCGTCTATTCCTGCTTACCTTCGCGACAACAGCGGTCGTTGCGGCGGCTTGACATTAGTCTGAAGCCGCTCAAGGGGCTCACCCACTACGGAATACATCTGCGAGTTCTGGACAAACGAGCCCAAACGCTTCAGGTTCGACCCCATCAAATGCCTAACCAGTCCGGTTCACGCCTGCCTCATCCGGCAGCCTCGACCTCCTTCAACGCATGGATGAAGTGGTCGTTTTCCACAGGCGAGCCGATGCTGACGCGAATATACGTCTCGAATCGGGGTTGTTTCCAGGGTTTGACGATGACGCCTCGCCGGAGCAGTGCTTCGGCCACCGGGGTCGCTTCTGTGCGTGCGTCGAAAAACAGGAAATTGCATTTCGATGGTGCAATCCGGTAGCCCATCGTCGCGAGCTCTTTCTTCATCCGTTCGCGTTCGACAAGAGCAAGCTCGACGGAACGGTTTAGGTGATCGGTATCATCAAAGGCGGCGAGGGCGGATACTTGCGCGATCGCATTGGTGTTGAACGGAGTGCGCGCACGATTGAAAAAATCGCAAAGGCTGCCGTCGCTGACAATACCATAGCCAATACGCAGGCCGGCCAGTCCGTAGGCTTTGGAGAAAGTGCGTAGCACGACCCAGTTCAAGCCCGTCACCTTCAGCACTTCGGCCGCACTTGGATAGTCGTCGCCGGCTGCATATTCCGCATAAGCCTCGTCGACCACGATGAGCGTTTCCGGATCGAGCGCGGCGACAACCTTTGCCAGTTGGAGCGGTGTCAGCCATGAGCCGACGGGGTTCATCGGGTTCGAGAACATCAGCATACGCGGCTTGCGGGCAATCGCGGCGAGAAGTGCGTCCATGTCGACGGAGAGGTCGGGGGTGACGGTGACGCGATCGACCTTTCCGCCCATCAGAGTCGTATAATCTTCATGCAAGGGGAAGGATGGATAGAGCGTCACCACAGTGTCGCCCGCGCGCACGACGGAGCGGCAAATGACGGCGATCAGATCTTCCGAGCCGTTGCCGAGGATAACCTGATTGTTCTCGACATCGAAGCTGGCAGCCAGCCGGGCGCAGAGCGCGCGGCCCTGCGGATCGGGATAAAGCCGGGCTAGTTCGCCGATGTCGGGAAAGAGCCGGCGCAGGGCGGGCGAGGGACCGAGAGGGTTCTCGTTGGAGCCGAGCTTGGCAACTTCGCCGACATGGTACTTCGCTCGCACCTCCTCGAGCGTCAGTCCGGCATTATAGGGGGCGATCGAGCGGATTTCTTCCCGTATGGGCCTTGCAGGGATTGCCATTTTACCGTCTCCATGGGGTGCCATTGCCATGTGCTATTCATAAGCCGGGATTCATGATCTGTATATATGTATAGACATGTTGTTGAGTTAATGATGTCATCCCGGTGGGGAACCAGAACAGGAGCCGTCATGACCAGCCCGATCTTCGACCTTTCCGGCCGCCGCGCTCTTGTTACGGGAGCAAGCCGCGGCATAGGGCAGTCTATCGCCCTCGCTTTGGCCGAGGCCGGTGCGCACGTGGCCGTGACCGCGCGAACGGTAGAGGGTTTGGCCGAGACCCGGGCACTGATCGAAAAGACCGGCAGGCGCGCGGTGGCGCTTGCCCAGGATGTCCGCGACGTCGAAGCCTGCGCAAGCGTCACGAGAGCAGCGGCTGAGGGTTTGGGCGGTCTCGACATCCTGGTCAACAATGCCGGGTTCGAGAATGTCCGGCCTTCCTTCGATGTAGACGAGGCGCTCTGGGAAACGATTGTCTCGACCAATCTGAAGGGCGCCTTCTTCTGTGCCCAGGCGGCGGGCCGGATCATGGCGGACGCAAACGGCGGAGCGATCGTCAATCTCTGTTCCCTGACATCCTACGTCGGCATTCCGACGGCGGTACCCTACGGCGCCTCGAAATCCGGCCTACTCGGCGTGACGCGTGCCCTGGCAACCGAGTGGGCAGCGCACAACATCCGGGTGAACGCCATTGCTCCCGGCTATTTCCGCACTGCCATGACTGAGGGCTTCTACGAGGACGAGGACTGGCAATCCCGCATGCTGGAAAAAATCCCTCAGCGGCGCTTTGGCAAGGAAAGCGACATCGGCGGTGTCGCGGTTTTCCTCTGCAGCGATGCGGCTGCCTATATCACGGGGCATTGTATTCCTGCCGACGGCGGCTACCTCGCCTCGATCTGATCCGTGCGCGAACTTGCATGAGTGCTCCGTGTGGGGTGCAAACCGTACGACGGACCCGTCTTGACTGCTTGTCATTCTGTCCGCCGCTGCCAAACTGTCAGCGGCTTTGCGCCTTCCTTTCGCACGTGCACAAATAATTGGCATATAGAATTGCAGCGCAAAAAATGCGCAATTCCGGTTGACGTTACTTGTACTAATATGTATAGACAACTAGGCGTAAAGGCTGGTGGAGTGCCTTCCCGCCGGGTCGAATAGAATAAAGCTTCGCCGCGGTCTCATCGGTTGGAGCAAGACAGGGGAATCTTATGGGCGTTGTTGCTGCTGGTCTCCGTCCGACCGGATCCGTCAATCCGATCGCTGTTTCCGTCAAGGACGTCGGCATGGCTTTCGGCGATGTTCACGCTGTTAGGAATGCCTCATTCGACCTCCCGAAGGGGCGGTTCCTGACCATTCTCGGCCCGTCCGGATCCGGTAAGACGACACTGCTGCGCATGATCGCCGGTTTCGACCGGCCGACCCACGGTGAGATCTTCATCAATGGGCGGCCGGTCAGTGCCGTGCCGCCGCACAAGCGCGCCATCGGTATGGTATTTCAGAAGCTCGCGCTTTTTCCGCATATGACGGCGGCCGAAAACGTCGCCTTTCCGCTCAAGATGCGCCGCCATGACGCGCGCACGATCCCGCAAAAGGTCGAGCGCTATCTCGATCTCGTGCGCCTTGGCGGCTACGGAGACCGACGGATCAATGAGTTGTCGGGCGGCCAGCAGCAGCGTGTCGCCATCGCCAGGGCGCTGGTGTTCGAGCCCGATCTGCTGCTGCTCGACGAACCGCTTGCCGCGCTGGATCGCAAGCTGCGCGAGGAGATGCAGCTCGAGTTCCGCCGCATCCAGAAAGAGCTCGGCGTCACCACGATCAACGTCACCCACGATCAGCGAGAGGCGCTGGTGGTTTCCGACGAGATCATCATCATGAATGGCGGAGCCATCCAGCAAAAGGCCCGGCCGGTCGATGCCTATCGCGCGCCGTCGAATGCCTTCGTTGCCAACTTCATCGGCGTGACCAATTTTCTCGAAGGAAGGATCGTCGAACTTACTTCGACGCAGGCCGTGTTTGAAACGAACGGTGTACGTCTCGTCGGCATCGCTGCCGATGCCGCTCTCGCGCCAGGTCTATCCTGCAGCGGAGCGCTTCGTGCGGAACAAATACGCATTGCGCCCATGGGCGGGCGGCTCGATGAGTTGGAAACGCTGGTCGACGGCCAAGTGGTCGATTGCATTTTCGAAGGCGATCGAGTCGTTTACGAGATCCGGGTTCCGGATCTGGCAGGCGTGCTGATGCGCGTCTTCGATCACGATCCGGAATCCCACTTGCAGTTCGGTCCGGGCGACGAGGTTCGTCTCGGCTGGAATGCAAGGGATATGCATGTCTTTCAAAAGTGACCCCCAGAAGGTCCAGCCAGAGGAGAACCTGTAATGTCGCATGAAAAGTTCCTGTCCGCGCAGATCGGCCGCCGGACGCTGCTTGCGTCCATGGCCGCGGCCGGCGCTTCGGCGGGTCTTTCGACCCTCGGCGTCAGCCGCGCCTTTGCCCAGGAGCCGGAAAAGCCGGCCGAGATCATCGTTCGCGCCTGGGGCGGCAGCTGGGTCGATGCGCTCAAGGCTGGCGTGTCCGACAGCTTTACCAAGATGACCGGGATTGCCGTCCGTCACGACCTGACCGAGGACAACGAGATCCAGCCGAAGGTCTGGGCCGCCGTTGCCCAGAAGCGCGTCCCGCCGATCCACATCAACTGGGATACGACGACGAACGCCACCAAGTCCGCTTTGCGCGGCGTGACCGAAGACCTGTCCGACCTGCCGAACCTCAAGAACGCCACGGATCTTGCAAAGCCGGTCGGCCTCGACGGCTATCCGATCGTCAACACCTACGGTTATGTCTACGTCCTCGCTTATCGCCCGTCGGCCTTCCCGAACGGCGCGCCAAAATCCTGGAAGGATCTGCTCGACCCCAAGCTCAAGGGCCGGATCGCATTGTATAACGACGGGATCGGCTTCCACTTCCCCGCACAAGTCGCCGGCGGCGGTAAACTCGAGGACATTCCCGCCAACATGCAGCCGGCCTGGGATTTCATCTCCAAGATCAAGGAGCAACAGCCGCTGCTCGGCGAGGACCCGGATTTTACCACCTGGTTCCAGAAGGGCGAGATCGACGCCGCCTGCACCATCTCGACCAATGCGCGCGAAGCCAAGAAGAACGGCATCGAGATCGCCTGGGTCGTGCCGGAGGAAGGCGCCAAGTTCGACACCGACGGCCTTTGGATACCGAAGGGTCTGCCCGAGAACGAGCTTTACTGGGCCAAGCAATATATCAACCACGCCCTGACCAAGGAAGCGCAGCAGATCTGGCTGGACGGTCTCGGCTTGCCCGGCGTCATCCCCGGCATCACGCCGCCCGCCGATCTCGTGGGCGATCCCTCCTATCCAACAACGGAGGAGGACTTCAAGCAGCTGATCCGTATCTCGGCCAAGGTACAGGTCGAGAACGAGAGCCAGTGGTTCGCCAAGTTCAAGGAAATCATGCAGGGCTGATGCCTTATCTGCCCGCCGCACCCTTGCGGCGGGCAGCCTTCTCTCGTGAAACAGGATCGTTGCCATGCGCGCTCCCCGTGCTGCATATCCCCTGACGTGGCGCGTCATGGATGTCCTCGAACGCCTTGCGGCCATCGTCTGGCCATCGAGCTTCCAGCGGGGCCTGCCCTATCTCATGCTGATGCCTGCGCTCGTGCTTGTGGGCCTTTTGGTGCTCGGTCTCGTCCAGATCGGCGACACGAGCCTGAGAACGCTCGACACCAATACCTTCCTGATGTCGGAGAGCTACACGCTCGCCAATTATCAGCGTGTTCTGACCGAAAGCTTCTTCGCGACCGTTGCCGGCCGCAGCCTTGTCGGTTCGGTGATCGTGACGGTGATCACCCTGCTGCTCGCTTTTCCATATGCCTACCTCATGGTGCGTACGCCGTCGTCCGCCCTTCGCAAATTTCTGCTGGTTGCGCTTTTCCTGCCCTTCTTCATCGGGCAGGTGGTGCGCGCCTATGGCTGGCTCATCATTCTCGGCAACCAGGGCATGGTCAACGAGGCGCTCGGTCTCGTCGGCGTGCCGCCGATACGTCTGCTCTACAACTACCCGGCGGTACTGTTCGGCCTCGTCCAGTACATGCTGCCTTTCGCGGTGCTGATGCTCGCACCGGCTCTGACCGCTATCCCGAGCGAACTCGAGGCCGCTGCCGCCTCGCTCGGCGCGGGCTGGACCCGGACATTCCGCCACATCGTTCTGCCGCTCTCCCGGCCGGGGCTGGTGGGTGCCGGTTTGGTGGTATTGACGCTGTCGCTCACCGACTTCGCCATTCCCGCCATCCTCGGCGGCGGCACGCAGGATTTTATCGCCAACGCGATATACGACCAGTTCTTCCGCACCTCCGACCAGGGCATGGGTGCCACGCTGTCGCTGATGCTCGTTGCGGTCGGGTCCATGCTCGTCGGCGTCGTCTTCATGCTGTTCGGTGCAGGTACGCTCGCCATGACGGGAGACCGCAAATGACGGGCAGCAAAAGCAAATCCTTCGTCCTGTGGGCCTTCGTCACGACTGCACTTTTGATGCTGTCCGCGCCCACGGTCGTGGTGCTCGGAGCCTCCTTCACCGCCGGCAACATCATCACCTTCCCGCCGGACGGCCTGTCGCTGAAATGGTACGGGGCGATCGCCCAGGCAAGTGACCTCAGGCAAGCTTTTGTTCGTTCGCTGATCGTTGCCACGATATGCACCCTGGTCTCGATCCCGGTCGGCACGCTCGCCGGCATCGCATTGGCCAAGTATCGGGTGCGGTTTGCCCGTTCGATCCAGATCTATCTCTTGTTGCCGTTCACCATTCCGCTGATCGGTTCCGGCATCGGCATGATGCTGGTACTCGGCAATATGGGCGTTCTGGGAAAATTGTGGCCGGTCGGGATCGCCTGCGCTGTCATCAACCTGCCCTTCATGATTTGGGCTGTGACGGCGAGTGCCAGCAATCTGTCGCCCGATCTGGAGCTGGCGGCGGCCAATTGCGGAGCCCCGCCGCTGCAACGCTTCCTCTACATCACGCTGCCGGCGGTCCTGCCGGGCGTGATCACGGGATCGCTGCTGATGTTCATTCTGGCGCTCAACGAGTTTCTGGTCAGCCTGCTGCTGGTCGACGCCCGAAGCGTGACGCTGCCGGTCCAGATCTACAATTCCATCCGCTCGATCATCACGCCGGACCTGGCCGCGATCTCGGTCGTGTTCATCGCCTGCGCCGGTCTCGCGATCGCGCTGCTCGACCGCCTGGTCGGTCTGGATATCTTCCTGAAATCGAAATGACCCTTCGGCCCCAACTGGCCAGATACAAGGACAAGACGATGACATCAGTGTCTTTCTACGAATATTCGAAGCTGAACGCCGAAGAGAAGGCCGCCTTGCTGCGCCGTTCGGAAACCGACATATCGGGCTTCATCGAAAAGGTCGCGCCGATCCTCGAAGCGGTCCGCACCGAGGGCGACAAGGCACTGGCACGCTTCGGCCGCGAACTCGACAAGGCCGATGTAACGGAAGCCAATCTCAAGGTTACGGCGGCAGAGTTCGATGCGGCCTTCAAGCTGGTTGATGCAAGTGTCCTCGAGTCCGTTCAATTCGGCATCGACAACATCCGCAAATTCCATGAGGAGCAGAAGCCAGAAGCCATGTGGCTGAAGGAGATCCGCCCCGGCGCTTTTGCCGGAGACCGCTTCACGCCCATTCAGTCGGTCGCGCTCTACGTCCCACGGGGCAAGGGCTCCTTCCCGTCGGTGACTATGATGACATCGGTCCCGGCCGTGGTTGCAGGCGTCCCGAACCTGGCCATTGTCACGCCGCCGGCGCCGGACGGTTCGGTCGATGCCGCGACGCTGGTTGCTGCACGTCTCGCCGGCGTTGAAACCGTCTACAAGGCGGGCGGCGCGCAGGCCGTTGCTGCTGTCGCCTATGGCACCGAAACGGTCAAGCCGGCGCTGAAGATCGTCGGTCCCGGCAGCCCTTGGGTGGTCGCCGCCAAGCGCTCGCTCTCCGGCGTCATCGATACCGGGCTTCCCGCTGGTCCGTCCGAGGTGATGATCCTCGCCGACGACACGGTCCATGGTGGCCTTGCCGCGCTCGACCTGCTGATCGAGGCCGAACATGGCCCGGATTCTTCCGCTTACCTCGTTACCCACAGCGGCCGCGTCGCCGAGGAGGCGCTCGCAGCCCTGCCAGAACACTGGGCGAGGATGACCGAACAGCGCACCGCCTTCTCAAAGACCGTGCTGAGCGGAAAGACGGGGGGCATCGTCCTCACTTCGTCGATTGAGGAAAGCTACGAGTTTGTCAACGCCTATGCGCCGGAGCATCTGGAGCTCCTGTCGGAACAGCCCTTCATTCATCTGGGCCACATCACCGAAGCTTCCGAAATCCTGATGGGCACCCATACTCCGGTCAGCATCGCCAATTTCTCGCTCGGGCCCAACGCCGTATTGCCAACCAGCCGCTGGGCCCGCACCTTCGGCCCGCTGTCGGTCACCGATTTCGTCAAACGCAGTTCGATCGGCTATGTCACGGCACCGGCCTATCCGGAATTCGCCAGGCATTCCCACAATCTGGCGATCTACGAGGGCTTTTCCTCGCATGCGCTTGCCGTATCGCCGGTGCGCGACGCCTATCTGAAGAAGGGCGCCTGAACCATGAAGGCGGTGCGGCTCTACGACATCAGGGACTTGCGCGTGGAGGAGGTGGCCGAATTGGCCGCGCCGCCGCCGGGTTTCGTCAACCTTGAAGTGAGGGCCGCCGGCATCTGCGGTTCTGACCTTCACAACTACCGTACCGGCCAATGGATCTCGCGACGGCCCTCGACGGCAGGCCATGAATTCTGCGGTCGCGTGACTGCAATCGGAGAGGGCGTCAGCCACCTCGTGCGGGGAGACGTCGTCTCTGCGGATTCACGGATGTGGTGTGGCACCTGCCCGGCCTGCGCGAGCGGCCGCAGCAATGTCTGCGAGACTTTGGGCTTCTTGGGCGAGGTCTGCGACGGCGGCTTTGCCGAGGCGGTGCAACTGCCGTCGCGACTGGTCTTCCGCCACGATCCCAAGCTTTCCCCGCATGTGGCCGCCATGGCCGAACCGCTGGCTGTGGCGTTGCACGCCGTGCGTCGGCTCGCCGTGCCTGACGGCGCGCCGGTTCTCGTCATGGGCTGCGGCACGATCGGCGGGTTAAGCGCCCTTCTGCTCTCCCGGTTACATCAGGGTCCGTTGCTGCTGACCGATTTGAACGCCGACAAGGCCGCCCTTGTCGCCGAGGTGACCGGCGGTGTGGTAGTTGCACTCGACGGGGCGGCGATCGAGGAAGCGTTGCCCGGCACAAGACTGCGCCATGCGCTGGATGCGACCGGCAGTATCCAGGCGATCGCGAGGGCGCTCGACATTCTGTCTGGCGGCGGAGCGCTGGCGCTCGTCGGCATCGGACACGGTAAGCTCGATCTGGACCCGAACATTCTGGTCGAGCGGGAGATTTCGCTCGTCGGCTGCCATGCGTTTGCGGGCGAGTTGCCCGAGGCCATCGAATTGCTCGCCGATCTGGCGCCGGCGCTGCAACGTTTCATTGAGGTGCTGCCGACGCTCGACGATGTGCCGGAAGCTTATGAAAGGCTGCTGCGAGGCGAGAGCAATGCGCTCAAGACGATCATCGAGGTGGCGGGCTGAACCGGATCCGTCATGTCATTCCGAATGCCGGCCCGATTTGGCGGCGGTGGAGGCAGTGAACCATGAATACGCTTTCAGATTCCGCATCGCCCCTCTACGAGAAGGTAAAGGACTTCGTCCTCGGTAACATCGGCAGCGGCAAATGGGCGCGCAACAGCCGGCTTCCCTCGGAGAACGAACTCGTTTCGGCACTCGGTGCCTCGCGCATGACCGTTCACCGGGCGCTGCGGGAACTCACCTCCGAGGGGCATCTGCGCCGCATTCAGGGGGTGGGCACCTTCGTTGCGCCGCCCAGGCCCCGGTCGACGCTGATCGAGATCAGCAACATCATTACCGAGATCAAGACGCGCGGTAGCCGGCACCGGGCCGAGGTGGTCGTGCTCGAGCGGATCGCGCGACCGGAACCGGAGCTTCTGCTCGCCTTCGAGTTCGAGACGGTGAAGCCCGTCGATCATTCCGTCGTCATTCATTTCGAGAACGACCTGCCGGTTCAGCTCGAGGAGCGCTACGTCAATCCCAATCTCGTTTCCGGCTATATCGACCAGGACTTTGCCGCAGTCGCCACCTATGACTACCTTCAGAATGCCACGCCGTTGACCGAGGTGGAGCACCTCATCAGCGCTCTGCCGGCCAATGCTGAACAGGCTCGCCTGCTGAACGTTCGCCCTGGTGACTGCTGCCTGATCCTGCACCGCAAGACCTGGACAGGGCCGGTCGTCGCAACCGTCAATACCTTCACCTATGTCGGCAGCCGCTACTCGCTCGGCAGCCGCTATCTGCACGGCGGCAAGTGACCGCCGTTCCTATGCCCTGAAAGACCCATCCGGAAAGAACGCCATGAGCCAGCCCACGAGCCGCACCGCGGAAATAAGAAAGGTCGCCAAAACCGGAGACGGCAAGGCGGAACAGTTGCTGGCCGAGCTGCTGCGTGATCTCTTCAGGATCGAGGCAAGGAACGTCGCGATCAATCACGACCAGTACAGCCTCAATTCGCTCAATGGCTTCTTCGAGACGGAGGACGGCGCCTTCTTCTTCAAGTTCCACCAGGAAGAGGGAGAAGAGGCCATGAGCGGCGAATATTATCGCGCCGACATCCTGGCGCGCGCCGGCCTGCCGGTGGACCAGCCATTGCTGATGTCGGTGCTTCCTGGCGAACAGATACTCGTCTATCGCCGACGCACCGATCCGCGTTTTTCAGATGTGCTGAGGGCATTGGACTTGAAGGACGATGCCGCGGCGAGGGGAAGGGCGGTTGAGGCCGAACGCCGGCTGAGCGAAGCCGTGCTGAAGGTCTATCTTGCCACACTGCATACGGTGGGTGCGAGGGAGGTTGCGGCCGAGCCGATCCACCGTCTGTTTTACGAAAGGCTCGTAGACCGTTCGGCAGCAAGCTATCCGGGCGGGCGCATGGCAAGCTTCTATGTCGGCAAGGACTTTGCCTTTCCCAACCTGACACTCGATTGGGAGACGCTCTCGCGCTGCCGGTTTGTGGTGAACGGCATCGAATACAGCGACAGTATCGGCGCCCTGTTCGATGCCGCGCATGAGCGGCTGAACCCCGCGCGGCTGGCGGATGCCGGGGGAGTGGTCGCGCATGGCGACGCCCACAATGCGAATGTCTGGTACGAGGAGCGCGATGGCGGGGCACACTTGTCCTTCTTCGATCCCGCCTTTGCCGGCGAGAACATTCCTGCATTGCTCGCCGAGGTGAAGACGACCTTCCACAACATCCTTGCCCATCCGCTGTGGCTCTACGATCCCGCCATGGCGGCCGGGCGCTACAAGGCAAGCGCAGTGCTTGATGGCGCTCTGCTCCGCGTTACCACCGATTTCGCGCCGAGTCCTGTCAGGCGGGCGCTTCTCGACGTAAAGGCAGAGGCACTTTGGCGTCCGCTGCTTAGCGAACTGAAGGCGCGGGGCATGCTTCCGGCCGACTGGCGCCGGGTCATCCGGCTTGGCCTTTTCCTCTGCCCAACGCTGGTGATGAACCTGCGGGCTGGCGCAACGACCCATAACGCGATTTCCTCCCTGATAGGCTTCTCCGTCGCGGTGATGGCCGGAAGCGAGCCGGTTGCGGGAGACGATTTAATTTCCCGCTTCATCGACACAATCGATCCAGACAACGGCTGACATGGCGCTGGTCAACATCGACGACTTTCGCGATCTCGCCCGGCGGCGGCTGCCGAAGATCTTTTTCGACTATATCGACGGCGGTTCCTTCGAGGAGGAGACGATGCGGGCGAATCGCTCGGACTTCTCCCGCCTAACCCTGCGCCAGAACGTGCTGGTCGAGCCGCAGCCGCAGGACCTTGCCACGGCCTATCTCGGGAAACGTCATCCCCTGCCGTTCATGCTCGGGCCGGTTGGCTTCCTCGGCCTCTATTCCGGCAAGGGCGAGGTCAAGGCCGTGCGGGCGGCGCATGCCGCGGGCATCCCCTTCTGCTTATCAACCTTTTCCATCGCCTCACTCGCCGACCTTCGGATCGTCACGGACGGGCCGCTGCATTTCCAGCTCTATGTGCTGGAGGATCGCTCGCTCTGCGAGGAATTCCTACGAGCGGCAGAATACGCCGGCGTCGACACCCTGTTCGTAACGGTCGACACCGCCATTACGGGCATTCGCGAACGGGACGTGCGAAACGGATTCCGATCGCTGACGCGGGTGACGCCGGACCTCTTCGCGCGCCTCGCGCTGAAGCCGCGCTGGCTTGCAGAGGTGGTCCTTGCCGGCATGCCGTCGGTCAGGGCCGTCGAGCACCGGCCGGAATTCGGTCGCGGCGCGCTGGAGCAGGCGGCCAATCTCTCGCGCCGAATCGACAAGACGCTGTCGTGGAAGGACATCGCCTGGCTGCGCGAACGCTGGGCGGGCAAGCTCGTGATCAAAGGCGTTCTCACGCCCGCTGATGCTGTGCGCGCTCGCGATCTCGGCTGCGATGGGGTGGTGGTTTCCAACCACGGCGGACGCCAGCTCGACGGTGCCCCGAGCACGATCCGAGCCCTGCCCAGCATTCGCGCCACCGTGGGAACCGACTTCTGCCTTATGCTTGACGGCGGTATCCGCCGCGGCGCGGACGTCATCAAGGCGATCGCACTCGGCGCAGACGGCGTGATGCTTGGCCGGGCTTATGCCTACGGCCTCTCGGCCGCCGGGCAGGCGGGGGTGGCCGAGGTGATTGCCATCCTCGAGCGCGAGATTTCGATCAGTCTTGCGTTGATGGGGATTGCCTCGGTCGAGCAACTCAAGGCTCTCGGCGCGGAAGCCGTCTCGACACTCTGACGGAGCGCCGCGCGCCGTTTTTTAGGGCCGGGCTGCTGCTGCCGCCGCCATCAACATCCGCCCCCCATCCCTTCTAATCATCACCAAGCGGCTCCTCTGCCTGCTGACCTGTCGCTTGGCAGATAAATGGGGTCTTCCTCACTTTGTGTGGTGGCGATTTTGGTCAAGCGGCAGCACGCGTGCCCTGAGCAGCTCCGGGCCAGCTCTGCCATAGATTGCACGCTTGATTGTCTTCAGGCGGTTGATTTCGCCTTCCCCCTGGCTGTTGCTCCTGGTGGCGCTGACGTTTGTGGCGGCCGTCGATGCGCCGGAGCGCTTCCGCTCATCCCGTGCGGTGGGGCCGCACTTCGGATTGACGCCGAAGAAGTGTCAGTCGAGCGAGAGCGATCATAGCGGTCGCATCTCGAAGATCGGCGATGGCAGCGTGCGAACCGCGCTCTACGAGGCGGCCAATGTCATCCTGACGCGACCGGTCAAAGGCTCCGATCTGAAGGGTTGGGCGTTGGCGGTCGCAAGACGTGCCGGCCCCAGAAAGGCGCGCGTGGCGCTGGCCCGCAAGCTGGCGGTGGTGTTGCATTGCATGCTCAGGGACAGAACCAACTTCATTGCTCATAAGGGAGCGCCAGCTCTGGCGGCTTGATCGGAGGAGACGAAGAGACAGGCTTTCGGACGGGCACAGCCATCAGCCCTCCGCAGCAAGGTCCCTTCGCCGGGACGATGGATGGGTTAGGCCGCTATGCGATCAGCAGCACGCGGTGACTGCGCTTCTAAGATTGGCCAACCGGTCCTCAGCAGACCCCATAGAGCAGCGGCTAAGCTCCGACTGGGGACAGAAGCAAGCACTCGGCGAGGGATTAAGCTCACAAGGGATTGACGCAAAGCCCGTTACAGAAGATCGCATAAAGTATCATCGGGAAACGCGGGCTGCCTTTTCTTCGTAGGGAGAAGGTGGCGGTCCGGACATGATGATACAACATACCAGATAAGATCCCATGGAGCTTCGAGTTGGCGGTGCCAAGCCGTCGGACAACAGTCCGGCGGCTAGCAAGGGCTTCAGCGATCCGCTGGACAGTCACGGCGTTCCTGGCCGGTCGAAGCAGTATCTGATACATTCTGCCTTTACGGGAACAATCGGGGGTGTTGCCATGGCCTATGTTGATTGGGCGATCAAGGGCCCCAAGATAGCATCGTGCAGTTGCGATTACGGCTGCCCGTGCGAATTCAACGGCAAGCCGACCGAGGGCCTGTGCGAAGGTCTTGAATGCATGCTTATCGAAGAGGGATGGTTCGGCGATCTGCGGCTCGATGGGCTCAAGGTTGCTGCCGTCTATCGCTGGCCTGGACCCGTGCATGAGGGCGGCGGCGTCGTACGCGGGTTCTTCGATGCCAATGCGGACCAGGCGCAGATCGATGCCCTGTTCACCATACTCGGCGGCAAGGAACAGGAGCCGACAACCGTCTTCAATATTTATGGCTCCACCATCGCCCAAGAGCTCGAGCCGATTTTCGCCCCGATCGAGTTTCACAGCGACATAGAGAAACGCACCGGCGGCTTTCGCATAGACGGCCATCTCGAACTCGAACTCGAGCCGATCAGGAATCCCGTGACCGGCGCCCCCCATCGCGCCCGCATCGTCCTGCCGGAAGGCTTCGAGTTCCGCCAGGCGGAGATCGCAAGCGGTACGTTTAATGCCAACGGCGAAATCGCAATGGGGCGGCAGAAGCGCTACGGTGCACTTTGGCGCGCCGCCTATGGGCCGTACGGCATCATCGAAGAGTGAGCAAGGGCACGCTGCAACGCACCGAAAGGAATGACGCCGGCGTTCGACCCGCCTGATGCCACTTTACGCTCAGCGTCGATGAAGGGCACGTCCGTTGACCGCGAATTGCGGAGAATGCTTGGGGTGAAACAGAGCCGCCGGCAAAGCCACAAAACGATCCTAGGGCAGGGACAGATACTCTGATGGATCCAAAGATGACCGGGAAACCCGGGAAGTGGTCGCCGGCACGGCGCGCTTAGGACGCTGTTGTCGCACCCGAAGGGTACGGCTTCAGCATCACCATAACTCAAGTGATGTCGCGTCATCCTCTCTCGGCCTGATGCCTTTAAAGGAAGCGTGCCGCAGCTTCCCGTCATCGGTCCAGGCGGGATATTCAACCTCAGCGACTAGCACGGGCTCGACGACCGCGTCGCCCTTGCGCTGTCCCGTACCTACCCAGCTCCGTCTGCACCAACGTCTATGTACCGCCCGATCGACCGAAGGTGCCCCACGATCTCCAACCTGAGGAAGTCACGGTCGCCGTAGTTATCTTCGATCTTGTCCAGCTTACGGCGTACCTTTTCCTATTCGTCGAATGACAGCTCTGCGTCTCCGAGGACGTATTTGTCGTGGCCGACCGCGCAGATGTCGCAGCCGTCTCGACGATCTCATAGACGAAGGCGGGAATGTCGCTCACCTTCATCAGCTTACGCTTGGTACTCTGCGCCATAGAGTTGCTCCCGTTCGCGGAATCGCGTCCAGAACAGGCAGCCGCCGCCTCGTCGGTAAACTCGCAAAAAATAACCACGCAAGCCCAGGTTCGTTCCCTCAAGCCGCAGATCCTCGGCCCTTTCGGGGACGCTGCTTTGCATTTGCTTTTACCGGCCTAACTCAGCTCGAAAGCCCCCGCATCATCGTCCCGGTTCGCCGCTGGCTACGTCACCATGGGTCGGTGCGCCAGCACTACGCCTGTCCCGGAAAGTTCAACGGCTACGCCTGACGCGCCGAAGCCTCTCTACCCTTCAACGACTTCGCTGATTTGCACGATGGGGGCGATGTCCGTATAGTTGGCGACGTCCGCGGCGATCTCCGAGCGGTGGGGACCCAACGCCTCCTGAAATGTCGCCAGGCTCGGCGAGTAGACGTGGCACGCCGCGACGAACTCCGGCGCGCTTCCAGGTTCGCGACCCGCAAGGCCCTTATCGATCTCGTAGCGCAGGCAGGCATCGCCGAGCCGTTCCTGGATCAGTGGCATGTGGCGGGTGCGGTAGTAGTCGTGATCGAACTTCGAGCCGCCATCGGCCGGATAATAGACGCTCATCTTGATCATGGTCGGGCTCCTGACTGAACGCCTCTCCGAGCGTCCGAGGGGCCCTTCTAGCTCACCGACTCGCAAAGCGCATCCAGATTTTGGCTGAAGCGACTTTGACACGACTGCGGAATATCAGTCACCACTCCTGCTATTTCGGAATCTGCAGAGTTTAGAGTTCTATCGCCCTCAGGCCGCTGGCTACCGCTAGAACGAGGAACCCGGCATCTGCGAGCGCGCCTTCTAACTCGATCAGGAGCAGTGCTTCGTCATCGGCAAGCAATATAGTAGCCGATTCCATGCCAGATCCTCGCGCGATGCTATCTTGCCGAACGCTGCGAGGCGCAAACAGTTCCCCCTTTGTTTGCTTGGTAAGATGGATCTACATGCCCATGCACCCGCGACGTGTAAGCGGTTCGGCGTGAATTAGGAATAATCATCGTGGCCGATACGCTCAAAATGAAGAAGCTGATCTGGGCGCCGAAAACAAATAGGGAACATACCAGTCTTTACCGCGATATCAACTGTTCGACCGATCAGGACCCACGTGCCCCGCGAAACTACGGGCCGCCGCCGGCGTTGTCATCTGTGAACATCGACGATCGGGAGGCAGACACCGCCTCGTGTCACTGGAAGGGTCCGCGACACCAATGGCTGACAATCTTTCGAAATACCGTGCCAAGCGCGATTTCAAGAAAACCAGAGAACCAAGCGGCGAGGCTCAGGTCAAGCCGTCGAACCGCCGGCGGTTCGTGATCCAGAAGCACGACGCCACCCGGCTTCACTATGATCTGCGGCTTGAACTGGACGGGGTGTTCAAGAGCTGGGCGGTGACCAAGGGCCCATCGCTCGATCCTAGTGACAAGCGACTGGCCGTCGAAGTCGAAGATCACCCGCTCGACTATGGCGACTTCGAAGGCACGGTTCCAAAGGGCCAGTATGGCGGCGGCACGGTCATGCTATGGGACCGCGGCTATTGGGAGCCAGAAGGTAGGAAGTCACCTGAAGAGGCCCTGAAGAAGGGCGACTTCAAGTTCACGCTTCATGGCAAGCGGCTGCATGGCAGCTTCGTCCTGGTGCGGATGCGCAACGATCGCGATGGCGGCAAGCGGACCAACTGGCTGCTCATCAAACATCGTGACGATTACTCCGTTGACGAGAACGGCGCGGCAATCCTGGAGGAGAACGCGACTTCCGTCGCCTCCGGCCGCAGCATGGAGCAGATCGCCGAGGGCACGGGCCGCAAGCCACGACCGTTCATGATGGCGAACGCGGATGTCGAGGCAGATGCCGTCTGGGACAGCAAGCATGGCTTGGCAGCGGAAGAGCGCAAGAAGGGGTCTCGCAGGGATGTCGCGACCTCCACGGCAGCCGACCTGCCGGATTTTATCGAGCCGCAGCTCTGCGAGACGCTTGCGCGGCCGCCGGCCAGCGACGACTGGCTGCATGAGATCAAGTTCGACGGTTATCGGATCCAGATGCGGATTGCCGACGGTAAGGTGACGCTGAAGACGCGCAAGGGTCTCGACTGGACCGCGAAATATCCAGAGATCGCCGATGCTGCGTCCGAATTGCCCGATTGCATCATTGATGGCGAAATCTGCGCCCTCGACGACAATGGCGCGCCCGATTTCGCAGCACTCCAGGCCGCGCTCTCGGAAGGCAAGACCGGCAACCTTGTCTACTTCGCCTTCGACCTGCTGTTTGATGGCGGCGAGGACTTGCGGTCGATGCGATTGGTCGAGCGGAAGAAGCGGCTCGAAGACTTCCTCGCGGCCGGGAGCGACGATCCGCGTATCCGCTACGTCGATCACTTCGAATCCGGCGGTGACGCGGTGCTCCGCTCCGCCTGCAAGCTGTCGCTCGAAGGTATCGTCTCCAAGCAGATGGATGCGCCCTACCAATCGGGCCGCACCGACACCTGGGCGAAGTCGAAATGCCGGGCTGGTCATGAGGTGGTGATCGGTGGCTATGCTACGACCAACGGCAAGTTTCGATCTCTCCTGGTCGGCGTTCACCGCGGCGATCACTTCGTCTATGTCGGCCGGGTCGGCACGGGCTTCGGCGCCGCGAAGGTCGAGCGGTTCTTTCCCAAGCTGAAGGCGTTGGAAGCATCGAAGTCACCCTTCACCGGCATCGGTGCGCCGAAAAAGGAGAAGGAAGTCACCTGGCTGAAACCGGAGCTCGTTGCCGAGATCGAGTTCGCCGGCTGGACGGCCGACGGCCTAGTTCGTCAGGCAGCCTTCAAAGGCCTGCGCGAGGACAAGCCGGCGAAAGAGGTCCAGGCCGAGAAGCCGTCACCGCCCGCCAAGACCGACACGCCCGAGCCTGGGCCGTCCGCCAAGACCAGACCGGTGCGGCGCAAGGGCGCCAAGGCCGAGGTCATGGGCGTCCTCATCTCCAGTCCCGACAAGCCACTCTGGCCGGACGCCGGCGATGGCGAACCCGTGACCAAGGAAGATCTCGCCCGCTACCATGAAGCCGTCGGAACCTGGCTCATCGATCACATCAAGGGCCGGCCCTGCTCGATCATTCGAGCGCCCGACGGCATTGGCGGCGAGCAGTTCTTCCAGCGCCATGCGATGCCAGGCACCTCCAATCTGCTCAAACTGGTGAAAGTCTTCGGGGACAGGAAGCCCTACCTTCAGATCGATCGGATCGAAGGGCTCGCGGCGATCGCCCAGATCGGCGGAATCGAACTACATCCGTGGAACTGCGAACCCGGCAAGCCGGAAGTGCCCGGCCGTCTGGTGTTCGATCTCGATCCTGGTCCCGACGTGCCGTTTGCGACAGTGGTCGCGGCCGCGCGGGAAATGCGTGACCGGCTCGACGAGCTCGGCCTCGTCAGTTTCTGCAAGACCACCGGCGGGAAGGGATTGCATGTCGTCACGCCATTCGCTGTGAATAAGCGCAAGCCTTTGTCATGGGCCGAGGCTAAGGGATTCGCGCATGACGTTTGCGAGCAAATGGCGCGCGATAATCCCGATCTTTATCTCATCAAGATGAGCAAGAGCCTCAGGGGCGGAAGGATCTTCCTCGATTATCTCCGCAACGACCGCATGGCGACCGCCGTGGCGCCACTGTCGCCGCGCGCACGGCCCGGCGCCACAGTCTCGATGCCGCTCAACTGGACGCAGGTGAAGTCCGATCTCTACCCGAAGCGGTTTACCGTCCGCACCGTGCCGGCGCTGCTTGCGAAAACCACTGCCTGGCAAGACTATTGTGATGGCGAGCGGCCGCTCGAACAGGCGATCAAGCGCCTCGGAAAATCAAGACGGGCTGCGTGAGCACCAGGGGTGCTGGCTCGGACCATGGCCGATGGACGAAGAAACGAAAGACCAATCTTCCACCTCCACCCGTGTGGGTGCGACAACCGACCTGCCGCATGACCGCATCACGCTCGCGCGGTTTCGGGAGGCGTTCCCGCGGGCGCGCTGGAGCGACAGACTGAATGCCTGGTTCGTGCCGGGTCGCACTGCCGAGAAGCGCATCAGCCGCTGGCTGGCCGAGATGGAAGCGGAGGCCGATAGATTCGCTGATGAGAAGGGCAGGGACGCATTCGCCTTCGATCCGATCGAAAGTCGCTATCTCGAGGCGACGCCCGCCACGTTACAGATCCAGACGCCCTATTCACGCACGGTCGTCAACGAGATCCGGGAAATTCCGCCCGCACGCTGGGACGCCGATCGCCGGCTATGGACCGTTCCTTACCGCTCGTTCGATGAACTGCGGAGGCGATGGCCCACGATCGAGGCGGCGGCCGAGCGCAGTGAGCCGGAAGCACGCCGGGCCCGGCGCGAGGCGATCAAGGGGACGCAACAAGACGAGGCATCCAAGGCGAGGATGAGGGAGCGCCGTCGGAAACGCTATCCCGTTCCTGCCGATGATGCTCCGCCCTCCGACCGCGCCATCGGCACGCATGTCGGCGTGGTCTTCTTCCTCGGCACCGACGGCGAGCTGGCCGATCCGGCGACAGTCACCGCGTTCTACTTCCCCGCCGCAAATAGCGAGGAATATGTCTGGGCGTCGTGGCGATTGGGTTCCCTGGAAGAACTGGTGACGACCTGGCCTGCCCGAACGCCGCCGAACGAGCACGAGCTCGAACGGGGCTGGTGGATACCTGATCTGGGGGAACTGCGGATCGCGCGGCGCGACGCCCAGTCCAGGCGTCGGGCCAGAGAGCGCAAGGAGAAGGGAGAATGCTCCCGGTGAAAGACCAGCAGACAGCGCTTGAGGAGTTCCGAAGCCTGCCGCCCATCGCGCCGCGCGAACTGGTCGGGCTGTGGAAAGGACACGGCATCCCGACGGGGCATCCATTCGACGGTGTGCTCGAAAATCTCAGCTGGTTCGGCAAACGGTTCACGCCCGACATGCGCGTCGATGCCTTGCTGTTTCGATCGGGGGACCGGAGGCTGGTTGCCATTGATCCGAAGTGGATCCCGCTTCGGCTGGCGTTGCGTTTTCATGAAGTTGGCAGGATGCGCGTCGCGCGAAACCTGTTTTCCTACCTGCAACGCGGGCTGCGGGCGAAGGGTCCGGTCGCTTCCTCGAAGACAATGGTGTTTGGCGGCGTCGAGAGCGCGGCCATGGTCTATGACCACCAGCCGATCGTCGACCACTTCCGGCGGATCCATGCGGACAGGATCATGGGCGCGATGACCATCAGGAATGACGAGCGGATCTATTTCTTCGAACTCCAGCGTGTCGACGGACCTTGAAATGCGCGCAGCCGGCCATCATCTATCGCTCACCACCCGTATCGATGATCGCCTTGCCGAGCAGCTTGTCTGCCGCGGTCGTCCGGGTCCGACAGGGCGCTCCCCGCAAGGGTCGACCGCCCTGTTCTTTTGTCAGTCGGGTTTTCCTAAAGCTCGGTGGCGTCATACTGAGAACCATTTCCGTTCCTAAGGGTTCGCCACGTCAGGAGGTCCAAGCTATGAAGCCTGAACAATTCCTTGAACGCTGGAAATCGGAGCATATCGACAGCGGCACGCAGCAGAGCGACGCGACGAGGCTGGTTGAGGATCTTCTCGCTGATGCGGAGAAGGAGGGCATCAGCCGCGACATGCTGGTGGACGCGGCCGGCGGCGGGCTCGTCAACTATATCGTCGGCGCTATCAAAGAGGCGGTCGAGGAGGAGCTCTGGTAGCGAGTCATTCGTGGCCGGCTCGCCACCCTGCCTTTCAGAGGATCGCCCGTTCGCTCATGTCAAACACCGCGGCATTGTCCTGAACCTCGCGAAGGCCCTTGTAGGATGCGTGGCGCAGGCTCCCGTCATGGGTCCAGCCACGAAACTCGATCTCCGCGATCAAGGTCGGCTGGGCGAACACCAGGTTCTTGCCCTTGAGCGGCACGGCCGGTTTACTTGTCTTCAGCCGGTCGAGCGTCTTGCGCAAATACTCGGCATCCTTCGTATTAAACCCGGTTCCGACGGAGCCGACGTAAATCCAGTCATGTCCTTTGCGACCGGCGAGAAGCAGGCTGCCAAGCCCTCCGCGGGCGGTCAGCGATTGCTCGTAGCCGACGATCATGAAGCTTTCGCTCTGGAGGCATTTTATCTTCAGCCAGTCGCCGGTGCGGCCGGAGCGATAGGGCCAATCCCGATGCTTGGCGATGATCCCCTCGAGGCCCATGGAGCAAGCCTTCTCGAGAAGTGCGCCATCCCCGAACACTTCCTCGGACGACTGGATCGCGCCAGTGGGGCCGTCGAGAAAGCCCTCAAGCAGGTGCCGGCGCACGGAGAGTTCGGTGCCCGACAGGTCGTGGCCATCGAAATAGAGCAGGTCGAAAGCGAAAAACACCGACTCCGTCGACGAACGCTTGCCACCGCGTCCGCCGAGCGAGCGCTGCAGCGCCCCGAAATCGGACCGTCCTTCCTCATCGAGCACGACGGCCTCGCCATCGAGGATCGCGGTCCCGACACCGAGCTTGCTGGTGGCTTCGGCGATTGCCGGGAAACGATGCGTCCAGTCGTGACCGCCGCGAGTGATGATCCTGACACCTTTCGGCTCGATATGGATTGCCAGGCGATAGCCGTCCCACTTCACCTCGAACACCCAATCCGGGCCTTTCGGCGGGACCGGCTTCAGGAGCGCCAGGCACGGCTCGATGCGCTCGGCCATCGGGTCGAACGGAAGATTGGGTTGTGCCGGATCGCGCGGCCGGGCCGGTTTGGACTTGGCGACGGAATCGTCCTGCAGCAAAGGTTTGGCACGACGGCTCATTTGGTCGCCCGTTTCTCAGCCGCGACTGATTTCCGCAAGGCATCCATGATGCTGACAACATTGCTCGGCGACGACGAAGGTGCTGTCTTGCCCTGGGCCTTCTGCGGCTTCAACGCCTTCTTCTTGGCTGCGATGATTTCGAGCAGCCGTTCCTGGACCGGGTCGGCGACCATTTTCGGGGTCCAGTCCTTGGTCTGCTTTTTGATCAACTGCTGGACGAGCGGCATCATCTCGGAATCGGCCTGTTCATCGCCGATCGCCTCGAAATAGCTGTCTTCATCGCGAACTTCGTCTCCGTAGCGCAGCGTCCACAGAACGATACCCTTACCACGTGGCTCGAGCATGACGGCACGCTCGCGGCGTGAGATCACTAGCCGGGATATGCCGACCATGTTCTGCGCCTCCATCGCGTCGCGGATCACGGAAAATGCCTCCTGTCCGACAGGATCGTTGGGCGAGAGACAATAGGGTGTATCGAGCCAGATCCACTCTATGCTATCGCGCGGCGTGAATGTGGAGATGTCGATCGTCTTGGTGCTTTCGAGAGCAACGTTCTCAAGCTCCTCGTCTTCGAGAATAACGTATTCGTGCTCCCCTCGCTGATAGCCCTTCACCTCATCCTCTTCCTTGACCTCCTTGCCGGTCACGGAGTCGACGTAGTGGCTGACGACGCGGTTTTGGGTCTGGCGATTGAGGGTATGAAAGCGGACCTTCTCGCTTTCGGAGGTCGCCGGCATCATCTGCACCGGACAGGTGACGAGTGAGAGTTTGAGATAGCCTTTCCAATAGGGACGCAGGGCCATGGCGACCTCCGATCAACTGGCTCGCCGCGCCGGCGCCTGGGCCTGCTTTGCTTTCGCCGCGGGCTTGGCTGCCTTCTGGCGGCCGACGCCGCGGTTAGCATTGGCGGCAGTGCGCTGACCGACAAACGCTATGTCCGTCGCGAAGGAGGGCAAGTTCAAGGAGAGCGACGACGTCTCGCGGTCGCTGTCGGCCGATGCCCGCCGAGATGCGAAACACGATGCCAAGCCCGGCCAGGGTGACAAGGGCGACCGCAAACATTGAGACATGGCGAAGCTGCCGCCTACGATTACGACTATTCTGTCGTACCGACCTTATTTGCCCGCTCCTGAATGAGCGCGCATCGCTCGATCAGCTGCTCAAACGGTTCAGAATCCCCAAGCAGAAGGCCGTCGTCGACCATTTTTGCATAGTCCTCACTGAGCGCGCGGAGACCATCTCCGGACGGTGTCAGAACCAGATGACCGGCTGCGGCGTAGTCGATCGGTGACCGGTCGGCCGCCTTTTCCGCAAAGAACATGGATTTGTGTTTAGCCACCGCATTGGCAAGCTGCCGTTCAGCAAAAGCCTTGTCGGCAAAACCGGCATCGTCCAGCCGGACGACGTCATGCCAGTGGCGCGCGAACCGATCGCCGCGGGGGCGCTCCTGCAGGCAGAAGACGTGGATCGCGGTCGCCTTCTCCCAGAATGTCCGCTCGGCATGCATGGCGCGTGGGCTTGCCTTCGGGAATTCAACACCATCGACATGACCCGCGGCGTCGCAACCCACATCGCGGATGCTGGCCGGCTCACCGGTCGATCGTGCTCCGAACTCAAGCATGACGCTCGGTGCGACATAACCTGATCCGCTGCTCACGGCTTCGTAGTCGAGATAGAGCGTATCGCCCTCGATGCGGATCCGTGCGGGAAGGGATTGGCCGCGCACTGCCGCTGCAATGACCGGCTCCACCGACTCGGCCACCCAGACAGGAAGGCGCTTTCGCACTTCGCTGGTCCAGCGCTTCTCCTCGCTACGGGTTTTCGGCAGTGCCTCGTCATTGTCACCGACAAGATCGGGAGCCAAAGCCCGGATATCGTAAGTCAGATCGATGTCTTCCGAAAACCGTCGAATGGCGCCATAGGCTTTCGAGAGCGAGGTGCCGCCCTTGAACACCAGGTGCTCGCCAAGTTTTGACGAGTAGAGCGTCTCGAGTGTCCAGACGACCCAGACATCCTTTTCCAGCAGATGAATGGGCCGTCCAGTGCGGGCGGCTGCGACAGCCAAGGCCTCACGCCTGTCGTCTTTTGACAGCGCCAGAAAACGATCAGCCATGCGCAGCCCTGCCCACGCTTCTTGCGAGCCACGTCGGAAACTGCGGTGCTGCGGCCACCAACTCGCCAAACTCGGCCGGCGGGAGCTTTCGCTTGATCCTCGACAGTGCCTCCTCGGCCTTTTCGGGTCCGAGCCATGCAAGCGCCCGGACCGCCACGCCCGCCGGCCGGTCGGCCAGAGCCAGCTGCCAGCGAGGCACGTGCTTGAGCTCGACACTCTGCTTTCCAAGATTCATGGTTCGGCTGCGGCCGGATGTCAGGTAGACGGAGCGGACCGGAACCTGTGTCGTCAATCCCAACGCGTTTGCCGCGGCGGCGCCACTGGAAACGATGATCTCGCCGCGCTGCTGCGCCACTGCCTCCACGGCCTGCTCGACCGTCGGTGGCGGGCTGCCAAAGCGACTTTTGACGGGCCGCATGTAGATGCCGCGACCAGCCCGGATGAGTTCTCCGCGCTCGGTCAACCGCGAAAGGGCCTGGTCGACTGCAGCACGATTTCCGAGATGCAAAAGGCTCTTGGCCGAAAGGGGAGATCCTTCCGGCATTTGTTCGGCATAGCCCAGGATCTGAGACGTCAGGTTTTGCATGGCCATTCTCCTGTCAGAAATATATGCGAGTTTCTGACAGCTTGCAACGGAAAGGCGGCGGATCAAATTGTCGGTCCGGGGAGTGACGTGATTCGGAGCCAGCCCGCGGCCAAGATGCAGTCTGGTCAAAGGCTTGCGGGCGGTCCTATCCTTCTAATGGGACCCGCGCCGGCATTGGGCGCAGGGATACATGCGGGGGCAGAGACTTGATCCATTCTGTTGCGATTGCGCTGCCGTGGGGACAGAATCGGTTGGCTATTTCGCCAAACAACCGGCACAGCGGTTGCTGGTGTTTGTGCATGGCTTCGGCGGTAATGCATTGAAAACCTGAGCCGGTACGGAAGCGGCACTAGCAGCTGACTCGCGGGCCAGGACTTGCGACCTAGCCTATTTCGGCTATCGCAGCTTCAGCGCCCAGCCAGAAATGTCGGCGGGCACCCTTAGGCACTTCCTCGACGAAGCGGCCGGGGCTAACGCCGAGTGGAACGCGCTTGCCAGCCGCGCGCTCGGTGGATCGGTTGTCCGCGAGTATGACGAAAGTAACAGTGATCGCCCATTCACCTGGAGCGCCTGTATCACGCCGAGCGCTGCTAGATGCAATCCGCAACCAGGCGTCCTGGGCGGGCAAGACACGGCTGCAGCTCTTTGCACCCGCGCACATTGGAGCCTATCTTAACAAAGTGCGCAAGGAACTCGGGATAGCCTCGCGTCTGATCGCATCGCTGACCGCCCTGACCAAATTCGGCGTTCTCTCGCTCGACGGGCTGGAGCCGGGCAGCCCCTTCCTCACCCAGTTGATGGAGGATTCCAGCAAAGAACTCGCGAACGGTTGGGATGCGCAGGTCAAAGCGCGGCAGGTGATTTTTGGGGATGGGGAAAATGTGGTCATGGTGCAGCGCTTCCTGGAGGATCCTCCGCACACCGTCTGGCCCGGGCATGGACATTGCTCCGTCTGCCGTTGCGATAAAACTGCCCCGGCTATCGCGAGCTACCTGGCATGACAGAGATCTGCCTGACCCGAAATGCAACCAGTCTGCTGCGCGATGTCGAGCATGCCTATGCAGTGGGCGAAAAGGTTGCGGGGCTAAAGCCGGTGTTCAGCCAAGGCGCTATCGATCCGTTTAGAGTGTTCCGTTCGCACAGGGTTATCGCGAACGACATTGTAGAGGGGAGGACGTGGTTTGGCGGGAGCAACTTGACCTCCTGCTTGGAGCGCTGTCAGCGCTCCATATCCGTCACGGCCACAAGAAGGCGAATATGTTCGACGTCACCATCATCAAGCGTCTGTGCATTGACGACCAACTGCCGTGTGCCGCGGTTCGGCCGCTTTAGGTCTATTTCATAGGCTTGAATGTCCGCACTTCGCGAGGCTGTAGCTTTTAGGAGTGACTCAAGCTTGGGCATCGCCCATTCCCCCTGTCCGAGTTCGCCGAGCTTTTTGCCGGGAACTGACGTGGGGTCTATGTCGAAGGCCCGGCAGAATGAGGCGCTCGCTGCGATGATTTTCAGGTCGTCGGACAGGAAAAGCAGAGGTTCGTGGGACGAGACCACGACGGCAAGAGTACTTGCCGCTTCGAAATGCACAGTCGGGGTGGTTGACATGAAATGGCCCTCAGGGCCGGAGACTCACGGAGCGAGTCATTGCTCGGCGGCACTGCCGACAAGCCCCGCAGGGCAGGCTCGACTAGAGGACTTTAACACGCCTGATGGGTAATCGTACCACGCTATCTCTCGTGGGAGGGATCTCAGTGGGCAACGAACGCTGGGCGGGCCCCCTCGATTTCCGACTGCCCGTCGGGCTTGAGGCTTCAGGCAAGGCCGCGTGAGACCGTAGCCGGCTGAGGAGCCCTGCATAGCAGTTTCCTCTTGCCGTCCATTCTGTCATGCCCGGTACTATCAAGTTTTATCGTTGAATCATCGCACAACAAGGCAGTTGCGAATGCAATATCTGTTGTCCGGTCGGACGGGACTTTTCGCGACTAGGAATGGATGTGTTGACTCAATTTGCCTTGGCGAATGGCGGGCATCGGCCACGAGATCGCTCGCGTTTCTCCGTGGAATAATGGCGGCGGCCGAGATCGGTATGGCGGAAATCACTCGGCTGACGCATGCTCGCGAATTGAGAGCGTCTTGCTAGGGCGACAGTTTTTCCCGGCGATGGAATTGGTGCTATTTCATCCTGAGCAAGAGGGATCGACATCCAGGGTATTGTTTCCTACATGCATGTCTATGGGAGATTCGATGCAGCGGGGGCTGCTCGTACCTCCACGGTCCATCTGCTTAAGACGGACAACGGTGCTGATCTGGTGCACAGCAACGGGAAGTCAAATTATCGTCGCAGCGTCGTCGACCCCTCCCGAAATGACGAAGGGCGCACGACACTTTCGGGGAGCGCCCTTCGGACCCGGACGACTTACGAACGCGCGACAGAGTTCCATCGCTGCAGGTAGTCATTGATTACGGGTAGTGGGCGATAGATGGGGGAATGGCGTCGGTAATTCAAGACCGTCCAAGGCATCCATTGCGCGAACAGGCAAGTCGAGGCACGCATCGCAAATGCCGCAGCCATCGTCGTCCATCGGCTGGTCGGCCCGCTGGCAACAGAGGCAGACGACCGAGCATCGGAGCCGGCCATTGTTTCCGCTCGGCACCACGATTTCGGCCATATCGTCCGACACGATGTTGATGACGAGTTCCTTCATTGCCCGCTTCTCCGTTGACCTCCTCGTGAAAAGACAAGAGCCGCGGGGCGCTTTGCAATGGCGAGCGCTCGCGAGATCACGCACGCTCAAGAAGGAATGGACTCTCCCGCCTCCGCATGCTGTTCTGGGCTTCGAAGGGAGTTGGCGTATGAATAAGATTCTCGGCGCGCGCAAAGCGTTAGGCTTGCCGCGGCGGTAGCGATCAGCGCGTCAGCAATAACGGTGCCCGTCGCGGTTCTGCTAGCGGCCGCACCGATCTGACATCATCATCGAAAGGACGATCGATGGCAGAGAACGATCCTTTCGAGCTTTCTCGCTTGGTTGCAGCACAAGACCTCGTCTTCGAGACGGTCCTTGCTGAGCTGAGGGCCGGCCGCAAGGAAACCCGTTGGATGTGGTTCATCTTCCCGCAACTGCGTGCGCTTGGACGGTCTCCCACCGCGAACTTCTACGGCATCGGCTCTATCGAGGAGGCTCGGGCTTATCTCCCGTGGACGCAGGTCCAATCCAATCTTGACCCGAAGCGCTTTACCGTCCGCACCGTCCCGGCGCTTCTGGCGAAGGCAGGCGCATGGGAGGAATACTACGATGGACAGCGCCCGCATGAGCAGGCCATCAAGCGGCTTGGCAAGCATAAGGCTGCCGCATGACATTTGAATCGCCGGGCGGAGACCACACAAAAAGAATGAAGAAGTCCAACATACCCATCGAACAGCTCACGCGTCTTCGCCGGATACGCGGATTGGCGCGGCTGATGGATACGGCGCTCCGAATTCCCGGTACACGCATGTCGCTCGGGGCTGACTCGGTCCTTGGCCTGATCCCCGGCGTCGGCGATTTTGCGGCCGCCGCCGTCAGTCTCATCATCGTCAACGAGGCTCGGCGTCTCGGCGTGCCGAACGACAAGCTCGTAAAGATGCTGGTCAATGTCGGTTTTGACACGGTTGCGGGAAGTGTGCCGGTGCTTGGCGATGTCTTCGACGTCTACTTCAAATCCAATCGCCGCAATCTTCAGCTTGTTCTGGATCACTTCGGCCTCGACCATGCCGACCTCGACCGGTAACGCCGGTCAGCTGCGATCGCCAAGCGTGGCGATATCGAACACCGCGGCATTGTCCTGGATTTCGCGTAGGTCCTTAACATAAGCTTCGAAGACTCTTAACCAGCTTGGTTTCGAGGGCACGATGCATAAGGTCTGGGGCGTTTCGGGATTGGTCGAGCTCTGTGCTAAACGTGTAGAGAGTACCGAAAGCGAAGCTGCCGCAACAATCGCGGGTTTATTGTTTTCCTTTGGGACGAATGTCGCCCCACTTAAAGGGGGTGATCTCGTTGGTGACTTTGTGTTGCTCGACAGTTCGCGGTAAACGCATTAGCTTCAAAGACCTCCCAAAAGTGTGCCGCTTCTAGGTGGAAACTCGGCCGTCATTTCCGCATTGTGCGGGTAGGGTGCGCAACATGAGCAATGTCGATGGTTACTCAGGGCAAACTGATTGGGCAACTTCTTGCGTTCGGCGCGCTGGGTTTGCTGGCGATCGGCTGTACCCTAGTGCTTTGGCCCTTCCTATCCGCCATTCTGTGGGCGGCTGTGATATGTTTCTCGACATGGCCCGCCTACAGATTGTTTGAGCGAGCCGTCGGCGGCTATCGGGCACTCGCCGCGGCCGCCATGACAGTGCTGGTCGTCGTTGTCATCGTCGCACCGCTTGCATTGCTGGCAACGACACTCGCGGACAATATCAGTAGCTTGGTGGCAGGGGTCACCCATGTCCTCGAACAGGGCCCGCCGGCGCCGCCGGATTGGGTGAGGGGGCTACCCATCGCCGGTGAGGGCTTGGCTACTTATTGGGAGGGCTTGGCACACAACGCGCCGGCCTTCACCATCGAGCTGAAGAAGGTGATCGGCCCTTTCGCCGATGTCGCTCTGATTGGGGGAACGCTGTTTGGCGCCGGTCTTCTCGAACTCGCGTTAAGTATCTTCATCGGCTTTTTCTTATTCTTGCACGGGCGGCGCATGACTGCCCTTACCCGTCAGATCGCGGAACGGGTGGCGGGAGCCCGCGCTCGAAGATTGCTTAGCGTGGTTGGAGTGACAGTGACGGGCGTTGTTTATGGCCTCATCGGCACAGCCCTGGCCCAAGGCCTCCTGGCCGGCGTAGGTTTCTGGATCGCCGGTGTGCCCCAGGCGTTGTTGCTCGGATGCCTGACATTTGTTCTGTCGTTCGTGCCGGCGGGGCCTCCCTTTGTATGGGGACCTGTCGCGCTGTGGCTTTTCATGCAGGAATCAGTCTGGTGGGGCATCTTCGTCGCGATTTGGGGCCTACTTCTTGTTAGCAGTATCGACAATTTCCTGAGACCGTATCTCCTCGGGAGAAATACCAACTTACCCGTTTTGCTGGGGCTCTTCGGTTTAATCGGTGGCGTCCTGGCCTTCGGCCTCATCGGCCTTTTCCTCGGGCCCACGCTGCTGGCGGTTGCCCACAGCCTATTTCGCGAGTGGATCGCGGCGGAGCTCGAAGAGCGAAGACAACCTCCGTCCTCTTCAACGGGGCGAGACCAGCGTTCGGGACCGCGCCAGGGGGGCTAACTTCGTTGGTGCCGCGGCGCGTCGTGAGCGCGCCTCGCCCGGAGCGGATTGCCCGCCGTCACAAACCGCCGGTCGGCTCCAATGCTGTTGATTTGCCGGGCACTGCCAGACGAATATTCGACGTCGGAGTTCCTGGCCACCACGGTAGACCGGGCCCTTCGGGTTCCGATTAATACCAGCGTCCTCGGCCGTACCAGCCGCCACCTAGGAGGAGAACGATAAGAACAATAATTAAAAGCGTGGTGATATCCATCTGGACCTCCTCCAGTCCCGCCGTCTGCATCGCTCTGCACGGGTGCTACGGCAACGTTCCGCAGGGAGGTTGGTTCCATGGAGCTTCCCGTGAGACATCGGTGAAGGCGCCCATCGGCGCCGTCACCAATCTTTCGATGCCGTTACGGCATCATAGAGCGGTACCGCTTCGAGCGTGTAAGGGTCGGCATTTTCGTCAAAACGCGTCCATTCTTCTTGCGCAAAGACGCCCCACCGCGCGGCAGGGTCAACGCGGTTCAGGTCCTGCAGTATTGCTTGTGCTTCAGGCGCAAGAGTGTCGTCCACCCTTGCTGTCACGAAAGTGCCTCCGCGCCGAACGCCCTTGGCGAAGACATGGGCATCCTCTTCATCGACTCCGGAATCGGTCAGCGCACCGATCAAACCTCCGGCCGCGCCGCCGGCCACCGCACCCGCTACAGCACCGGCGGCGGTTGCCGCAAGCCATCCGGCGGCCACCACAGGCCCAACTCCGAGGATTGCCATTAGCTCGAGCCCCGTTAGAAGGCCGACCACGCCGCCTCCGGCGCGCCAAGTTTACAGGCAGATTGCCGCGAGAATGTTCCTGCGTCACGCGAAGGCAGCCTCGGCGTCCAGCGGATTCCTATCATGCCGAGCCAATCGGCAATCAGGTCCCCAAACCTGTTAGCAGTGGCCGTGTCGACCCGCACCCGGGCACTCGCATTTTTGGCCGGCCCTTGGTGACTTTGCAGGGCCTTTGAAGTCTCCATGCGGAACATACCGTCGCCTGCAAGGTTCACTTGCAAAGACAGAGGCAGGCCGTATGCACTCGCTCAACGTCGCTGGTATCATGATCCTCCTCGTTATCATTGCGCTGTTCGTCCTGGCTTGGCTCGTAGTCTGAGGAGCCGGTCGGGCAGCGGACGCCGGCCTCTTCGAAGCGTCAAACGTCGATAATCCTTAAGAGTTAGGTGCGGAACCAACGTTACTCCAGCAAGTTGTGCATTGAAGTACGACAGCCCGGAGCATCATGTTCTGTCCTGAACGGGCTGTCCCGGACAGAACAAGCCCCGCCACAGCCGCGGGGTTTGCTGTTCAAAGGGAGTGGTCACCGAGTTCAGAAAAGATGAGAAAGCTGATTCAGGATTACCAGAGGGACATAGCCGCGTACCTAGCGCCGGAGAGCGGCATTTCGGAGCGCCAGCTGCTCCAGCAGTTGGCCAGCCGCCTCGACGGGCAGCAGGCGCAGGATGCGCTGGGAAATGGCTGGCAGGGCTGGCTGCCCGATGACGAAGACCCAGCCGCCGCAGACGACGGCAGCCCCGCGCCCACGAGGTGGTGGACCGAACCGGAATTCTTCGGAACGATGTGGAAACTGAGGAGTTAGGCGCGGTCGCTAGCGAGTTGCGATGCTCAGCGCGAACTCATGTCGGCTTCTTAAAACGTCCCCTCCAACTGCTGGAGCCGACCTGAGCAGGCAGCGCCCTGCCTCGCCGCGGGCGCTGCCTTTACAATTTCGCCGCATGTGCCGCCTTCTATGAGCCGGAAGATTTCCCGCGTAACCTTTAGATCACCTGTTGTCTGAGAAGCGTCCGCGGGTCCTTGATCGAAACGCCGTATTCGTCGACGACTGCTCGGTGACTGTGATGCGCTAGACCGTACTATCGATCTTGCGGAAGCTGCGGAATCGCACTTCAGCGTGCCCTTCACGCTCGTGCATGTCGGCGAAACACCTCTGAGACTGCTTGACGGCCGTACGCCATCGATTTCTCCTGATTGTGCCTGAGTGGCGGGATTACGACGGATGGGCTAATGGCCCTGAGCAGGCGTTAGGCGGTAAGTTCTTTCAGCCGTCTCGTACGAGGAGAGGCGGTTAGAGGTCGGGCGCTTCTGGCGGCTGGCCTCGCCTGGGGCTGGCGCTCACACGAAGGCGGCTGGAGGCCGCAGAGGCGGCCAATCTCACCGCCAAGGTGACCACATGGATTACGACTGGAGAGGCAAAGGAGCGCGCAGGATCAGAGCTTTAAAGCTGGCCGCGATGACCGCCCGTGGAACCTCGTTGGCGGTCTTTTTTTAGGGGGCCTCGACCTAGCGCGGTGCCTGCGCGTGGAGCTCATTCGCGAGCGCCAGGTCGGCAATGAAAAGCGAAGCACCAATCAACCCAGCACCGCATTTACTAGCAATGCCAGCAATCCAACAGCCGTGATGGATGAAATCCATTCTATAATCTTGACGCGCTCGGCAGGACGCATCGCCATCCTCCTTTTGTGCACCCCTGGTGAAGAAACGTATCCTCTACTGAATTGTTGCAGGCCAGCCTCGTCCCGGACCTGGCCCAAAGCGACCGTCACAGTTTAACTGGAGGAAGTGTCGGTTATGGACAATAAAAAGGCCCCGCTGGCGCTCTGCGAGGCCTACGAGCATGCGTGTTTGCGGCGCGACGTTCTTCGATGCTCAGCCGAGAAAGACGACGAGACCCTGATTAAATCCGAGGAGGAGTGCAGAAGCCTAGAAGCTGCTGCAATCGCTTACATTCGGGAGCAGCGGAGATTTTCCGGGCTTCGTTGATTCACGCGATCGAATAACTGATCGCAAGGCGGCAGCCGCCCACATGGCATCGATCTGCCCGCATAGGCCGAGCGGCGCCCACGCTCGCGATGAGCGGATGTATGCGTTATCTATCACCCAATTTGCAAGCAACGTATTGCGCCGCTTCGTGGCCAATCGGCTACGTGCCCACCCGGGTGCTGACAGATGGATGAAAGTAGGCTGACCACCAGGGGTGTTCTCGTTCCGTGCTCAACAGATCGCATAATTTATCGTCTGGAAGCGACGGCGTGGGATTTCGGTAGCCGTCGTTCCATGACGTGAGGAAGATCAGTCGTCCGCGCGGACGGACAATTGAGATCGCCGTCGATCGGCCGCGTGGTACATTGGCACTTTCAATGGCAGATAAATAGGACTATATAGCTAGACAGTCTAGCCAACTTGGAGCGAACTATGGAATGGCAACTGCAGGACGCCAAGAACCAATTCTCGAAGGTAGTGCAGAAGGCGCGCCATGAAGGGCCGCAGATTGTCACGCTGCGCGGTGAGCGCACGGCCGTCGTGCTGTCCGCTCATGACTACGACGCTCTGCGCGCCGGCCGGCCAACGCTGGTCGATGATCTGCTTGGCGGTCCCGCTTGGGACGATCAGCTCGCTGATGCGGTGAACGTACGCGTCAAGACGCCCAGCCGCGATGTGGCCTTCTGATGTATCTAGTTGACACCAACATCGTCTCAGAGGCGCGACGCGGCACGCCGCAGGCGGTGTCCTGGCTGCGCTCTGTCGATCCGCTCAGCATCCACCTGAGTGCGCTCAGCCTCGGCGAAATCATGCGCGGCATTGCCCTGAAACAGAGGTCGGATCCGAAGACTGCCGCGCACCTCACCGAATGGCTGCGCAAGCTGCGCCACGACCATGGCGATCGCATTTTGCCGATAACCGACCAAATCGCAGTCGAATGGGGCCGCATCGCGGCAATACGCCCCCGCGGCGATATCGACGGGTTGATCGCCGCGACCGCGATCGTTCACGATCTCATCCTTGTCACACGCAACGTCAAGGATTTCGAAGACACAGACGCCTCCGTGATCAATCCTTGGGAGACGTCGGCGTGAGCCGCTCGGCGTCCAACACCCGCAGTATGCCGGCATTCAATGTGTCCATTCGACGGGAGTACGGGTTCCTGTTTTAGACCTCTGAAGTTGCATAATGTATCGTGCGGAACCCCTGAGGCTTTCGACCTTGTCAGCCACCTCGGCAAAGAGTTCCGACCCGTCGGCATCTCTACTCGTTGTCTATACCTCAGCCCGTTCACGGAGTCAGCTCCGATCGACTGGAGCAAACTCAGACGCCCGCGAAACTGTCGGCGCATGAACGCAGAGATGCGCGGCGTCAACGCCATAAAGATTCGCGACACCTAGCAACAGTTTCGAGCTTGTAAACATTTCACGAACGGAGGTAGCCAAGAAGGATTATATAATTCCGGCCACAGACCGTTATGATGTATTCGTCCCACCTGGGAATGCTCCCATGCGAAGTATGTCTTGGCAGAAATGCCTTACCATCTTGGTTATTCGCTGCGCTTTTCCTTTCCGCGTGGGCAAACGAAAGTGCATCCACTGCCGCTCAATGGCTTCATAGAGATTGCTGACCACATGAGTGGCCCGGCAGCGACAGGAGATTAAATCATGCCAGCCAATTGGGATTTTTATCAGAATGTTAACTTCGGCACGTCCCGGGTCGAGTGGCCGATGGGTCCTATGGCACTCACCCCAGGCTTTGCCCCCAGATGGGTCGAGGCGTGGGTTGTGCAGAGCAGCACGGGCACCACTGCGACGAGCGGCACCGGCGCCAGTCAAAGCACCTCCCAAAGGTCAGGTTGGGCGCCGGGGTATACTCGTTGGACTGCAGACGGGATCCCGCCGGGGTGGGTAAACGGAAGTTTCCAGCCCGGGCCGGCATTGGGGATCGCGCTCTTGGCTTCGCGCAATAGCACCACAGGGGCTGATGAGTTCGATTTTTGGCTCGACATAATCGAGCTGTATTAGCAACTGGCGAGCCAGGCATAGATGGAGGGATGAAAATGGCCGTGGACCAAGATTTTATTGAGCGTTTCCAGAAGGAGACTGACCTCCTTAAGAATTTGCAAAAGAGGATCAGCGAGGCGATCGACAGAGCCGAAGACCGGATCGCGAAAATGAAAGAAGGGAAGTTATCGAAGGAGGAAATCTTTGGTGCCCCGCCAAAGAAATAAATCCGGTGGCTTAGGGCGGTGATCGAACTGAGGCAAGCGAGCGAGATTGCTAGCCCGCTTCGGCTATTCGTAGATAGATGGCGTTGGGAGACGCCCCGCACATCCATTGTTGGCCAATTAACGAGGCTCTACGGGTCGGCCTTCGTTGTGCTGGTGCGGGCGCCGTGGGAACTCGTCACTGGTTCCGCTCAGGTCGCGTAATCTGTTCGAAGCGGAGAGTGGTCTTCAGGTGTGCGAAGAGGATGGCGACGTTCTTGCGTTCGTTGCGCGACCCGTCGAACTTGGGCGTATGCGCCACCTGATGCGCGTGCTCGCGTGCGTCTTCATGGACGGCTGAAGGTTTGGTCAGCGGCATTCGCAACGCGATCTCTATGGTTGCGTTACCCCGGCGAAGGCCACCAGATCGGCCACCGTGAAGTTTCCGGGCGTGGACGAAGGAAGAATGGGTGTGAACCCACCGGCAACGTTCAGATAGGATGACGCATCCCGCTTTAAAATCCTGACAAACGTCTCGGCCACGATCCTGCCGCCGACCGCACCCAATTGATTTCCGCCGGCGAGGACCGCAGCCTCGCGCAGGACATAGTACCACAGAGGCGTCTTATTCAGCAGTAAACCGCCGCTGGCATTCAGCACAGCCACTTCGGCCGGCGGCAACCCAAATATCAACTGCGCCGCGGTCATAGGCGCGATGCCGAATGAGTTGGCCATGCCCTGCCCGCTCGGCAGACCGAGAGCTAGAGCGCGCCGGAGATTTCGCGTTGCCAGAATCGCCATCATTCCTGAGAAACCGGGCAACGATTCCAATCCACTAGCCATCAAGCTATCGATCTTCCGGGCCTTATTGTGAACCGGTACCGGGACTCCTGTGTCAAAGAACGCGTTGAAGTCAACCACCCAGTTGGAAAAGACCGGCAGCCGCGGGATGCGATTGAACTCAAACACCTGTTCGAGTGTGGCGTTCGGGAAGTTGAAATTCACCCAGTACGTATCACGGATCATACTGTGGCCGAACCGGTACGCCGCCACGGCGAACTCGACGGGCATTCGGAAGGAGCTACCGATTGGAGCAGAAACGCTCGCAATCGCGTTGTTCACGGTAGCCACTCCGCAGATTCTTTCCAGAAAGTCATGCACCACGGCCCATTGGTAGTGATGGGTGACGATTCGTTTGGCTTCTGCGAAGATGTCGCCCGCAAACGCTGCTGCCAGCAGCAGATCAACGACGGCATTGTGGAAACGCAGCATAGCGTGGTGGAACTGCACGATGATCAGATTTTCGTCGTTGCGCGGATCGCCGGTCACGGCAGTATTCGTACCCTGCATGCGAGGCACATCCCAGTTCGTCTGCTGGAGCATGCCCGATGGATTACCGTTATTACTAGGGCCGCCTGGCCCAACAGGAGTGTTTGTGCCCCTATGAAGCTTGATTGCGGTCGCTGGACCAGATGTAGGAAAAACGTAGAGAAACGGATCTAAGCCAGGCCCGCGGCCGTAAAGGGAATCCAGATCGAGCGCCGGGCTTCGCATGTTATTGACCGTATTCGCATCGATATCGGCATCGAGGGTCGACGAGACGTCGAACGTGATGTCATGGTCCACAAACTGAGCAAAATAAGTGAAGCCTGCTGGTAGCGAAGACACGCCCGCGTCAGCCGGATTGTGAGACGCAGGATTGGGATCACGGCCGGCGTCTCCCATCATGTTACCGAGTTGGCCGAGGAGTGCTTGCGTCGCGACATTGAATGGCAACTTCGTTGCAGCACGGGTGGCCGCTGACGACATGTATCCGAACCGATCTGAACAGACAGAACTCAGCCACGGAAACGGGAACCAGTAGAGCGGAATTTTAACGCCGTGAAAACGTCGAATCTCGGGCTTTAGTGCGGGGATAGACTCTTTGACGTCGTCCGATAACTCTTCGATGGGAAGGTCCGCCGGTTTGATGCGATTAGCGCTGGCTAAGAATTGCTCCAGCGAAACGGTGGGTCTCAGGTTCATTTCGGTCACGCGCTTTTGCAGCTCTGCCAGCACGATCGGCTGGGGATTAGCGAATCCTTTAGGAATCGACGTATCCCTGAGAAATTTGCCGGCTTGCTCCGGAATTTCGAAAGCTGCAGCGTTCGCTGTCTCAGCTTTATTCTTCGTAGCCTTCATCACATCGAGTCGCTTGGGCGTCTGTTTTGCGCGGGCTTTCTTTTTCGTGACCATGCCTGACCTCTTCGGAGATGATCTCAAGAAGTAGCATCCTCAGCTAATGGGAAGGGGCCCTCAACAACTTGGGAATTAAATAGAATGTTCGGAGAGCTGCCGGTGCATGAGGTTAGCGCTCTTCCAGCTTAGACACGCCGGCTATGACGAAGCGGCTTCGTCGGACACCTTCCGGCGGTACCCCTTGCGCCCGCCTCTCGCCCCGCTAACAATGTCACATCGCGACGAGTTTGCCTAGGCGGAGCCTGGTTGCTGCCGCGGCGACCACGTTTCCCTTCAGTTCGTAGAGATGCACCGCTCCGGTCGCAGCGGCGACCGCCTCGTCGCGTCGGCGAGAGGCCTCGAGCACATGCGACAGGTCGACCAGTGCATCCGCCCGGTCGTTGATGAAGTCGGTCTTTTCGGCGATCTCCAATGCCTCGCGCGCGAGCGCCTCCGCTGCTGAAATTTCTGCCCGCCGTGCGAGCACACGTGCGCGCACACGGCGCCAACGAACCTGCGTTACCAAGTCACCGCTCGAAGCCAGTTGGGCGCTGAGTTTAGCAAAGTCCTCGGCCTCCTCATCGCGTCCCTGTTCGAGAATCACCACGGCGAGGGACGCGGCCATCGTCGAACGGAACGCGCGTTCGCCCATCTCCTCGAGCGCGCGATACGCCGCGCGCGCGCTCCTCTCGGCCGCAGCCGGGTTACCGGCAAGCAGCTCGACAACGGCCTCGTGCTCGGAGGACGCCACGTAAAGCGTAAGGCCGAGGTCTGCGTAGGTGGCGTTGCTCGCCGCGATCAGTTCGCGGGCAATCGCGAAGCGGCCGACAACCGCATTGAGGCATGCGAGCTGGCGTAGGATCGCTGCCTCGGACTCGAGGCTTTCGCCTACCTCGGCGCGCATCGCCTCGCAACGACGGATTCCTTCGGCGGCCGGGGTGGGCCCAAACCAGAGCGAGGAGGCGATCCACGTGAGAATCTCGTAGTACTCGTGCAGATTCCCAGCCCGTCGCGCGTGGGCAGCCGCGCGCTCCCACGCTGCGGCGGCGGCCTCGCCGCGAGCCCCGTTAAAAAATAGCCACGCCTCAAGCCGCCGTGCGCGGCACAGGCCGAGGTCGTCCCCGAAGCCCTCGAAGACCGGGATCACCTCGGCCGCAGCCTGTGCCGCCTTCTCCAGGCCACCCTCTTCGCCGTGGAGAAGTCGGAGGAACTGCCGCTGGACGCGCACGTGCGCTGCCAGCCGCCGGTCCATGGCCGCGCCAGCGAGCCCGCCCGCCTCTTCCAGCACGCGCCCGGCATCGTCTAGCCGGCCGCTTTCGATCAGCGCGCCGCTCAGCTCGGCGAGCAGTGCGATCCGCCGTGGATCATCCGCGAGTAGCAGTCGGGAAACCCGCTCGAGTAGGCTGATCGCCGCTGACAGGTCGCTGCGGACAAGCGCCCGCCGCCCAGCTGCCTCCAGCCGTTCGCACGCCCGGGCCGCGAGCGATGCCGCGCGCGCCCCACGCGGGCCAAGCGCGATGCGGTACTGAAAGGCCTGTTCGAGGTGATAGCCGACAACCTCCTCGAACTCGCGTAGCCGTTCCTTGGCCGTAATCTCGAGCCAGGAGGCGAAGCGCTCATGCAGGTCTGCGCGCGCGTTCTTCGGCAGTGAGCGATATGCGGCCTCGCGGATCATGTCGTGGCGGAAGCGATAGGTCTCCTCGCCGACAAACGACGGCGCCTCCGGGCGGATTAGATCCCGGCGGACGAGTGAGAGCAAGCCGTCCCCAAGTGCCTCAGGCGCGGGGCGGGCGAGCTCGTCGACCGCGCTCCGATGGAATACTGCGCCCTCGACCGCTGCGGCCGTCAGGATAGCGCGTTCTTGGGACGTAAGGCCCTCGAGGCGGGCAGCCAGAAGCGCGATAATTGTAGAGGGGACCGGCAGCTCGGAAAGATCCTCGCGAGCGACCCAGCAGTCCTCATTGCGCCTAAGTAGCTCTTCATCAACGAGCATTGCCACGAGCTCTTCCGCAAACAGCGGGTTACCGCCAACGGCGCGTGTGATCATCAACTCGACCGCGGGTGATAGCGGGAGCCGGTGGAGCAGGTTCAGGACCATGTCGCGGGACTCTGCCTCACTCAGCGGTTCGAGCGCGATTGTCGTCGCATTTGGCGTTCCACCTCCCCAACCGGGCCGCGTATCGAGCAATTCTGGTCGTGCAGTGGCGACAATCATGATTGGGAAACCGTGAGAGAAATCGACGAGATGCTCGATGAAATCTAGCAATGTCGGGTCGGCCCAGTGAAGGTCTTCCACCACGATCACCACCGGCCGTTCTCGTGCGAATACCTCGAAAAGTCGCCGGACGGCCCAGAAAGTCTCTTCACGGGTGCCTGGATCTCCCGCGCCGAACCCGAGCAATCCAGCTATGCGCTCGGCGATGAGTTTGGCTTTGTCGACTCCGGCGAGGACTTCCGCAATCGCCGCCACGGAAAGCTTGCCGGAGTCGCCGCCCCCAGCCCGGAAGATCTCCCGGACAATGTCCGCAAGCGGCCAGTAGGTAATCCCGTCGCCGTATGGCAGGCACCGGCCGTGCGCGACAGTCATCTCCCTCGCAAGGTTTCCTGCGACTTCCGAAACAAGCCGCGATTTTCCCACCCCGGCCTCGCCTAGCACAGTCAACAGGTGGCAGGTTCTATTGCTGACGAAGTCACCTAATAAAGTGCTGATCATCGCAAGCTGGCGCTTGCGTCCGACGAATGGCGTGTCGAAGCGGCGCTGAAAACCGGTGGTTCTGGCGATGACCGTTAACACGATGATGGCGGGGAACGTTTCGCCATGTTTGACCGCGCGCGGGCTGCTGGACTCTACAACAACGGCATGGCGAACCAGCTTGTGGGTTGCTTCTCCCATCAAGATCTCGTTGGCCGCCGCGGCCTCCTGGAGACGCTTGGCAACACGCACAGCTTCGCCAGTGAGAAATCGATGTCCCCATCTGTCGATGCCGGTAAAAACCTCCCCGGTGTTGAGCCCAATCCGATGAGCCAGCTGAACGCCCCAACCCGTCTCAAACTCATGGTTGAGCCTAGCCAGTGTGTCGCGCATGTCGACAGCCGCGGACACGGCCCGTAGGGCGTCATCCTCGTGAAGCGTTGGCACGCCAAATACGGCCAGGATCTCGTCACCGACGTATCGATCCACAACTCCACCGTGCCTCTGGATGGTGGAGGTCATCTCGTCAAAGTATCGGGCGAAGAGTTCCCGGAGTGCTTCCGGATCCAGGGTGAGGCTAAGGCGCGATGAATCTACGATGTCGGCGATGAGAATTGTTATCGTCTTCCGAACGTCTTCTGCCGGAGGCTCGGGCCTAGCCAACGCAATTTCCTCGGTTGGGGTAAGACTTCGACTCGGTCGTCTGATCACCGCCATCCCTCCAACTCGCGTCGCTTCAGCCTGGAGTCCGGATTATTGAACTCCATGTGAGGCTTCGATCTGTTCTGGGCTTTGGAGTATGCTAGCACCTGTTGCCTCAGCGCTCCAGCCGTCCCCGTGCCTGAGAAGCGCCCGCCGAGGCGGATAGACCAGAAGCCTCCTCACTACTAACCAATGGGAAGGCGATCATGATCTCATTAGACTGACCCTGCACCCATGCAGTATCTACCTCGATGCTACGTTTCAGAACCCGCTGGTTCGCCCTCGCCGACGTGGCTTGCGGCCAAGTTTGGCCTGTGGTCGCCGTCGACGGCTTCCTCCTTTGCACAGCGACATTGATTGCGGACTCCGTAAAATTCAGTCAGCGTGTTCGTTAGGATTTCACCAACGGGAGGGGCAAATGGCAATCGAGTTTACACGGCGCAGCATTTTAGCCGCTGGAATGGCGCATGCCGCCTTCGTCTCCGTCACGGGAACCTTCGTGATCGCGCGGGCGGCAAAGGCAGCCGAGCAGATTGAATTGGTCACGTGGGCGCTGCCTAGCATCCCCGATACTCTTTTCATTCCGCATGCTTGGACGACGTATACTGGAGCGATCATGTCGCTCGTCCAGGAAGGACTGCTAGGCTTCGGCGAGGATCTCGGTCTTGAAACCGCATTGGCCGACAGATGGGAAGAGGTCGATCCGACGACGATAAAGTATCACCTTCGGGGCGGCGTCAAATTTGGCGACGGAAGTCCGCTCGCCGCTGATGATATTGTCGCCACGTTCAAATATCACATGAGCCCGGATTCCCCCTCACAGCTCGCTTCGTTCTACAATTCGGTGGCGACGGTAGAGGCGACGGCTCCCGATGAGGTGACCGTCAAATTGAAGGCACCGAACGTGCAGTTCGCCTTTACGCCCGCCCATATGGCGGGTTTTGTGTTCAAGAAGGAACAGCTCGCGGACAAGAACATCGGAACGCCCGAGGCTCTCCCGCTTGGGACTGGCGCCTACAAGCTTGTTGAATTCGTTCCGACAGATCGTGTCATCCTCGAAGCCCGCGACGACTACTCCGGACCGAAGCCAGCCGTTAAACGGATCACGTTCAAGGCGATTCCGGACCGCCCGGCTCGGCTTCTTGCCATGCAGCAAGGCGAGATCGACGGTACTTTCGATCTCGCCATCTCCGACATCGACCAGTGGAAGGCGCTAGGAAACGTCGACGTGGTCGCCGCGCCGTCGCTAGGCGTATATTTGCTGACTCTGGACCATTCGGCGCCACCCTTCGACGATATCCATGTGCGTCGTGCCGTTGCCTATTCGGTGGATCGGAACGGCCTGGTCCAGGCACTCCTCAAGGGCAACGGCGAGGCGGCGACGGCATTAAACCCGCCCGAAATCTGGTCGGGAGTGCTGCCCCCTGACGAGGTTCGCGCCTTCTACGCTACGCTATTGCCGAACTATGCGTTCGACTTGAACAAGGCGAAGGCCGAGCTTGCGCAGTCCAACCATCCCGACGGTTTTGACGTCACCATCCCGGCATCGACCGCAGATCCTTACATGGTCAACATCCTGCAGTCGGTGACGGAGAACCTAAAGCAGATTGGTATCCGCGCACACATCCAAGAGAGCGACAATAACACGTGGTTCACGAACTACGTCACTCATGACAAACTGGGAATGCAGATCATGGCGTACTATCCCGACTTCGCCGACGCGGCCAACTACCCCTCCCTCTTCTTCTCAAGTGCGAATGCTGAGAAGGGCGGCATGAACGGCTCGAACTTCAACAACCGGGAAGTTGATGCGAAACTGAAGATCGCCAACGAGAACGCCGACCCGAAAGCGCGTGCCGACGCGCTGAAGAAAGTGTTCACGATCGCCAACGAGGAAGTCGCTGTCGTGCCCATCTTCTGGCCTGCCTCGGCCATGGCAATCAACAACAAATATAAGCTCACCGGGTACAACGCTTTCTGGTACAGTATCCCATGGGCCATGCGAGGTTTCGGCCCGAAATAGAGAGATGGTGCGCAAGTAGGCGGCCGCCCATTTTCCTCGTTTGCGTCGCAGCGAATGCTCGGCGTTCGGCAACTACTCGGCTCGACTAGACAACGTGGCCGAACTACAGTTCATAGACAGGAACCGGTGCACCTGTCTCAGCTGGGGCTGGAAACGATGTGCGGAGCTCCTTGGACCGGGTGTAGCGTCGGAGCGAGCCGTCTTTCCGCGCCGTACGCGAACGGGAGCACCAGCAAGATGCATCGAGCCGCTCCATCGACGGGTTTGACCGCTATCTCGGGTGGCGCCAATGGGGGCTCGAGCCTCGTCGTCTTCATCACTCGACGTTTAGCCGTGACGATCCCACTCCTCCTTATAATCTCCTTCGGCGTCTTCGCCCTGATTCACATAGCACCTGGCGACCCGGTGAGCTCCCTGCTTGGCGCGCGCGCTTCAGACCCGGCAACGCTCGCAGCCATCCGCGCGCGTTACCATTTGGACGATTCATTGCTCGTGCAGTATGGGACGTGGCTGTCGCAGGTGATCCGAGGCGACCTCGGCGTCTCGATCCTGGGCAACCGCTCGGTGACGAGCACAATTGCGGATCGGCTCGGCGTTACCATCTTCCTCAGCTTGATGAGCACTACCCTTGTTCTCGGCCTCGGTATCCTGCTGGGCGCGCTCGCCGCCTTCCGTCGTGGCACGGGGCTCGACCGGACGGTCGTCATGTTCAGTGTTTTTGGCATTAGCTCTCCGGCCTTCGTCACCGGCATTTTCTTTCTCTATGTCTTCGGTGTGCTGCTGCATTGGTTCCCGACCTTCGGTGCGGGAACGGGATTCCTCGACCGTGCCTGGCACCTGGCACTTCCAGCGCTTGCCCTTGCGGCCTCGACCATGGCGATCGTCGTCAAAATCACGCGCGCGGCAGTCATCGAGGAGCTGGCCCGAGACTACGTCACGTTTGCGCGAGCGCGCGGAGTGAGCTCGCGTCGTATTTTGCTTGCGTACGTGCTCAGGAACTCTCTCATTCCCGTGATCACGGCCGCAGGGCTGATAGTCATCGGAATCCTGGCCGGCGCGATCTACGTCGAGGTAACCTTTTCGTTGCCAGGTCTTGGCGCTCTGATGATCGATGCGGTCCAGAAGCGCGACATTCCGACGATCCAAGGGATCACCCTGCTTTTTTCCGCCTTCGTCGTGCTGGTCAACCTTGCGGTCGACGTGATCTATACGCTTATCGATCCGCGCATCCGTTTCGGCAGAGTCGGCTCATGAGCGCTCCAGCCATCGGCGAGACACGACGGAGGAAGCAGCCATTGCCCGTACCAGTGGTCGTTCTCTTTGCTGCGCTGATTATTGCAGCGGTGGTGATCTGCGCCGTCCTTGGGGAAAGGATCGCCCCCGATTCGCCGTTCCTCCAACGTCTTGGGGTCGGCGACACGCCGCCTTCCCAAGACCACATTGCCGGGACGGATCTACTCGGCCGCGATGTACTTTCGCGCGTGATCTACGGTGCGAGAACGGCCTTGGCCGGACCAGTTGTTGTCGCCGCCGGAGCATTCGCGATCTCAACCCTGCTGGGCCTTCTTTCGGGCTATCTCGGCGGTCTGGTCGATTCGGCGATCATGCGCTGGGTGGATTTTATGTTTGCGTTGCCTGGCCCCCTCGTGGCGATCGTCGTGGTCGGCGTTGTGGGAGGCGGATACTGGACCGCCGTTCTCGTGCTGGTCGTCCTTTTCACCGCCCCCGATACGCGCATCGTGCGGAGCGCGGTCCTCGAACAGCGACCGCTTGCTTACATCGACGCAGCGCGCACTCTCGGCATATCGAAGACGCGTATTCTGTTCGTGCACATCCTCCCAAACATCGCGCCGATTATCCTCGCGTATGTAGTTCTTGACTTTGCCTTCGCGCTGGTCAATCTCGCCGGGCTGTCGTTCCTCGGGCTCGGCGTCGAGCCCGGGACCCCCGACTGGGGTCGGATGCTCTTCGAGAACCGTACTATCCTCTTCTCCAATCCGGCTGCGCTGCTCCTGCCTGCAGGAATGATCATCCTTACCGCGGTCAGCATGAACCTCGTCGGCGACTGGCTGTTCGAGCGGTTTTCAAAGTGAACACGGCCGTGGCGCGCGAAGGCCAGGAAAGTCCGCTCCTCAAGGTGGAGGGGTTAGCGATCTCGCACGGTGACGTGCCCATCACGCTGCCCTTGGAAATCGTAGTGGAACGGGGCGAGACCATTGCGATTGTCGGCGAATCCGGGTCCGGAAAATCGCTTACGGCACGGGCAATCGTCGGCATCCTGCCGCCAGGCATCAATGCCAAAGGCGCCGTCACGCTCGACGGCGTCCCCCTGATGCGGCTTGCTGAGAGGGAACTTCGCACGATCCGCGGGTCTCGCGTGTCGATGCTTATGCAGGATCCGTTCACGATGCTGAATCCGCTCATGCGAAGCGGCGACCACATAGACGAGATGCTGCGCGACCGGCCCGAATTCGCCTCGCGCGCCGTAAGAGCGGATGAGGTTAAAAGACGTCTCGCAGAAGTCGGCATAGTCGACGAGGATGTTGCACGCCGCATGCCATTCCAGCTGTCTGGGGGCATGTGCCAGCGCGTCGCACTTGCCGCGGCTCTTGCTCGCGACCCGGAGCTGCTCATTGCCGATGAGCCCTCGACGGCACTCGACGTAACGACTCAGGCGGAGATCATTAAGCTCCTGCGTCGTATCCAGCGCGAACGAAACATGGCCGTCATTCTCATTACCCACAACCTGCGACTCGCGTTCTCGACCTGCCAGCGCATCTATGTGCTCTACGCCGGCTCAATGCTCGAAGTCGGGGACGCCGCAGCTGTCGAGCGTCAGCCGTTCCATCCTTACACCTTGGGGCTTCTGCTCTCGGAACCGCCGGTCGATATTCGCGTGCCTCGGCTGGTCGCGATCCGGGGCTCCGTGCCGCGCGCGGCCGATGTTATCGACAGCTGTGGTTTTGCCGACCGCTGCGAGTGGGCGAAGCAGATTTGCCGCGCCGGCAAGCCGTCGCTGGCCGCTCGCGATGCGAGCCGGTTCACTGCATGTATCCGTCAGGACGAGATTCAGGGAGAACTCGACGCTCTGCGCTCGGCGACGCTCTCGGCGACGCCGGTAACGCCGCGGCGGGGGGGAACCGCAGGGGCGCTCGTTCACGTTGACGCGCTCGTCAAGACATTCGCGGGAAGGCGGGGCCGTCCGATCTGCGCGATCAGGGACGTATCGCTACACATTATGGCGGGGGAAAGCGTCGGCCTCGTCGGCGAATCTGGCTCGGGCAAGACCACAATCGGGCGCTGCCTCGTTGGCCTCGAAACCCCGACTGACGGCGACATCCGCATCAACGGCATCGCGGCAGCGGATTTCGGCGCCATGGCGAAGGCGGACCGCGACCGCGTTAGGCGAACGATTCAGATGATCTTCCAGGATCCGTATTCGACACTAAATCCCAAGCATAGCGTCGGGCAGGCCCTGCGCGAAGCGCTCGGGGCGTCGGCGGGCGCTCCAAGCCCAGCGCCACAGGAACGGATCGCATCGCTGCTGGCGGAAGTCGGCTTGTCTGCCGCGTACGCCACGCGCCGTCCGGCGTCGCTCTCAGGCGGCGAGCGCCAGCGAGTCGCCATCGCACGCGCGCTTGCTGTCAAACCGGCAATTCTCGTTTGCGACGAACCAGTATCTGCCCTTGACGTCTCGGTGCAGGCGCAGGTGCTCAATCTATTCAGGCGCCTGCAAGTTGAGCACGAGCTCTCATATCTCTTCATTACGCACGACCTCGCTGTCGTCCGCCAGATCGCCGAGCGCATTTATGTCCTCTATCTTGGCGAGATCGTCGAGGAGGGGCCGACGGAGCGGGTCATCTCTAACCCGCAGCACCCGTATACACGCCGTCTCATCGAATCAATCGTACGCTCGGCCATTCAACGTGCCCCCTGACGCAACTGTCCACCGCGCTTCGGCGAGGGTTCGAGTTTCGCGAGCTGGTCCATACCGTTGACGGCGCTAACCTCCGCACAAGCGCGTCTCATAGTCGGAATGGGCACGATGCGCCAAGAGCCGATCTTGCCGAACGAAGTCGCATAGTCGCAAACGGGGCGGAACTGGCAATCAGACGCGTTCGCTTAGCCCAGCGTCGAATTGAAAACGGCTATTGCGGCCGGAATGGAGCGAAGGAGATTCTGGCAGAGGCGGACAATCTCGCGAGCACGCCGAACGATTGCGAGTTTGGAGCGCAGCGGGAGTATTACGCTCTCAGTCGCTGCCGGGTGAAAGGTCTTATGTGCGTTGGTAGCGACTAGCCGAGCCCCAAACCTCGGGTCTTTATCTGCGTGGCTGTTGATGGCGGCTTTCGAAACAACTGCTGCCCTTCGAGGTGATCGATACTGAGGTCTGCAACGGGTCGAAGAGAGCCGTTCTTCACGAGCCCTGTGCACAGCTTGTTTCGAGGATCTTCCCGTTCTGTGCGTTCAAGTCGCATAATGTATCGACCGGAACCGATGCGGGTGCAGGGGCGGGTTGTGAAGATCGGAAATTAAGGGAGTGATAAGCGAACCGCTGCAATCTGCTAGAGCTGTATGTATTTAAGCCCGTTCATATCCCGCCTCTTTGAAGTAGGCTGCGCATTCCTGTGGGGTGACGGCTTGGAGAATGTGGCGCAGTTCGTCATGGATTGCGTCGCGTGATCTGGCCTGTGCCTCACGCAACCAGTGCTTGATTTTGGCGAAGAGCTTTTCGATCGGATTGAGATCGGGGGAATATTTCGGCAGAAAGAACAGGCGGGCGCCGGCCTTACGGATGGCGGCGCGGATCTCCTGACCCTTATGGGAGCCGAGATTGTCCAGGATGACGATGTCGCCGGCTTTGAGTTCCGGCACCAGAACTTGCTGGACATAGATGCGGAAGCGTTCGCCATTGATCGGGCCATCGAGGATAAAGGGAGCGCTGACGCGGTCGGCCCTGAGTGCGGCGACAAAGGTCATGGTGTTCGAATGGCCGAAGGGGGCGTAGCCCACCAGTCGTTCGCCGCGAGGCGCCCAGCCCCGCAGCGGCGCCATGTTCGTCTTCGTCCAGGTCTCATCGATGAAAACGAGGCGGGCGGGATCAATTCCGGGGCAGTGCTTCAGCCATCGTGCCCGGTGGCGGGCGACGTCGGGCCGCTCCCGTTCGCTGGCGACCAGCGTCTTTTTTTATAACTCAACCCCTCTTCGTGCACGAAGGTCCAGACGGCGCGATAATCCACCTTCAGGCCGCGCTCGCTCAACTCGGCGACAAGTCCGTGCAGCGTGAAGTCGCGCTCGCGGCAGCGGCAAAGCAGCCAAGCCCGGTGCGGACCGGAAAGCTTGCGGGGCTTGTGCCCACCCATCTGGCCGGGTGCGGCGCTGCCCGTCTCGCGAAACCGCCGCACCCAATCGATCGCGGTGCTGATGCCGATGCCGAAGCGCTTGGCCGCTGCCCGGCACGATAGGCCCTCGCCCGTCACCGCATCGACAACGCGTTCCCGAAGATCATTCGAAAAAGGTCTCGCCATAAAGGCCGGCCTCCTTCACCGGCCTGAATGGTGAATCTGATTTGCGCAGAAAAAGGAATCCCCTTTCCGATTCCGCCTAAATGCATCCCGCTCTAGCGGATGGCGACGGCGCCGCGATGAGACCCTCGTGATTTTTTCGCCGACCCACTCGGAAAGATCGGTGCAAAGCTGATCCAGCCCCACCTGGCGAGCGATCTCGATGATCTGCTGATAGGAGATCGGCCTAATCGCGGCTTGGCCGCCGCCCAGCCTGGCATCAAACAGGCCCAGTTTTGCCTTCCGGGCCGTCGGGAACCAAGAGCCACGCGACCGGGCTGCCTTGGCTGGCATTCTTTTCGATACAGCCGAGATAGCCCTTATTATTCTCCCGTTGATGCTATTTCATTCTATTCAGCTGTTGGTGCTGGCCGTCGCTTCCCAGCGCAGTGCCATACCCTATCAGGCAGGCTAGCGTTGGGCAGGTTCAGAACATTAAGACACCTGGAGTGGACCGCTGAACTATGCGTCGGGACCCGGCTAATCGAACTGGAAGGCAGAACTCGGCTTGCAACCAAACAGCGCAGTTCATAGCGTGATGCGGAAGATCGCTCGACACACTTGGGTCTGCGGGTTTAGCGTGTCCCCCAATGCATAAAGAGGAGGGTTCTTTTGCGCTATATTCGTCCTAGTTCAATAGAAGATGCCGTTGGTCTTTTGGCGGAAGCGTCAGGCAAGGCAGCCGTTCTGGCCGGCGGAAGTGATCTGCTGGTGAGAATGAAGGGGGGCTTCATCGAACCCGAGCTCATCATCGACATCAAAGCTATAGACGCCCTGAGACACATAACTGAAAGCGAGGATGGTTTCGTCATCGGCGCTGCGGTGCCTTGCGCGGTCCTCGGCGAGAATGCAGCGCTCCGGCGGGCGTGGCCCGGCGTGGTGGAAGGCGCTAATCTCATCGGTTCCAAGCAAGTGCAGGGGCGTTGCACCATCGTCGGAAATCTCTGCAACGCATCGCCTGCGGCCGACAGCGTGCCCGCGCTGCTGGCGGCCGGTGCAGAGGCTCTGATCAGGGGGCCGGCCGGCTCCCGCACGATCGCTGTCGAAATGGTGCCGGTGGGGCCGGGCAAGACGTCGCTTGCGCCGGGCGAGATCATCGAGGCCATTCTGCTCGACAAGCGGCAGCCGCGTTCGGGCGACGCCTATCAACGGTTCACGCCACGCACCGAGATGGATATTGCGGTCGTCAGTGCCGCGGTGAAGCTCACTCTTGATGATCAGGGTGTCGTCCAATCGGCGCGCGTCGCGCTTGGCGCGGCGGCGCCGACGGTGCTTCTGGTCGAGGAAGCGGCCGAAATCCTCACTGGTTCCCGCGTCGACGACAAGACGCTTGACCGCCTGGCCGCGGCCTGTTCAGGCGCCTGTCGTCCCATAGACGACAAGCGAGGCACTGTGGAATTCCGAAGGAAAGTCGCGGGAGTGCTGGCCAAGCGGGTCGCACTGGCCGCCTATCAGCGTGCAGGACTGGAATGATGGCAGGCATAGCAGTTTCAACGAACATCAATAGCGACAACGCCGAGTTTCTCTGTCACGCCGACGAGACGCTGCTTGACGTGTTGCGTGATCGCCTGGGGCTCATGGGAGCGAAGGAAGGCTGCGGAACGGGCGACTGCGGCGCCTGCAGCATCATTCTCGACGATCGGCTGGTCTGCTCCTGTCTCGTGCTTGGGGCAGAGGCGGAAGGCCGGCGCATCGAAACCGTCGAGGGCATGGCTCAGGGTGACCAGCTTCATCCGCTGCAACAGAAGTTTCTCGAGCATGCCGCCTTGCAATGTGGCATCTGCACACCCGGCTTCCTCATTGCCGCAAAGGATCTGCTGTCGAAGAATCCGGATCCGACCGAAGAGCAAATACGCTTCGGCCTTGCCGGAAATCTCTGTCGTTGCACCGGCTACGACAAGATCGTGCGCGCCGTTCAGGACGCAGCAGGCGTCATGAGAGGAGCTTGACCATGAATTTTGATCCCAGCCACTCGAAACGCAGCTTCTCCTCCGTGGGCACTCGACCCATCCGGCCGGATGGAGTCGATAAGGTAACGGGCCGCGCGCGCTACGGCGCGGACTTCAACATGCCAGGCCAGTTGGTCGGACGGATTTTGCGCAGCCCGCACGCGCATGCCATCATTCGCAAGATCGACACGTTGAAGGCCGCGCAACTTCCTGGCGTCAAGGCGGTTTTGACGGCGGCGGACCTGCCCGACCTCACAGATGGTGACGCGGCGATGTATGACATTCTCGACAACTGCATGGCGCGCAAGAAGGCGCTCTACGACGGCCACGCCGTGGCCGCCGTGGCAGCAATCGATGCGCGAACCGCCAAGCAGGCGCTCAAGCTCATCGAAGTCGAGTATGAACTCCTGCCGCACGTTACCGATGTTGACCAGGCGTTCGCGCCGGATGCTCCGCTCATCAACGACACGATCTTCACAACAGGCGTCGATCCCAAGCCGGATCGCCCTTCGAATGTCTCAATGCGGAGCCAGTTCGGGCATGGCGACGTCGATGCCGGGATGGCAAGGGCCGATTTCGTCGTCGAACGGACATTCAAGACCGAACAGACGCACCAGGGCTATATCGAACCTCACGCCTGCGTCGCAAGTGTCAGTTCGGACGGCACAGCGGACCTATGGGTTTGCACCCAGGGTCACTTTGTCTATCGCCAGCATTGCGCACAACTGCTCGGCATGGATGCCTCCAAACTGCGCGTGACGTCGTCGGAAATCGGCGGAGGCTTCGGCGGCAAGACCCATGTCTGGGCCGAGCCTGTCGCGCTCGCACTGTCGCGCAAGGCGGGCAGGCCGGTCAAGCTGGTGATGACGCGCGACGAAGTGTTTCGCGCCTCCGGCCCAACAAGCGCCACGTCGATCGACGTGAAGATCGGCGCATTGAAGGACGGAACGATCATCGCCGCCGATGCGACGCTGCGCTATTCCTGCGGCCCCTATGCCGGAGCATGGGCGGAGGTTGGCGCCATGACCGCATTCGCCTGCTACAAGCTCGAGAATGTCAGGACGGTCGGCTATGAGGTGCTGGTGAACCGGCCGAAGACCGCGGCATATCGCGCGCCTTCGGCGCCGATGGCGGCGTTTGCAGTGGAAAGCGCCATCGATGAACTTGCCAAGAAGGTCGGCATGAATCCGATCGATTTCCGGATCCGGAACGCGGCACAGGAGGGAACCAAGGCATCCTACGGTCCAGTCTACGGCCCGATCGGCATCGGCCCGACACTGGAGGCCGTGAAGAACCATCCTCACATGAAGGCACCCCTTGGCAGGAACCAGGGGCGCGGCATGGCATGTGGGTTTTGGTTCAACTTCGGGGGCCAGACGTGTACCGATCTCAACATCGGGATGGATGGCACAGTATCGCTCGCGGTTGGCACGGTGGATGTGGGCGGTTCGCGCGCATCGCTGTCGCTGGTGGCCGCAGAGGAGCTCGGGATCGACTATTCGCAGGTCAGAACGGTGATCGCCGACACGTCCAGTCTCGGCTACAATGACATGACCGATGGCAGCCGAGGAACGTTCTCGTCGTCGATGGCCACCATTTCTGCTGCCCGCAACGCTATCAAGATTCTCCGAGAGCGGGCGGCACAGATGTGGGACATTCCGGTCGAGGACGTGACCTGGGAAAAGGGCCATGCCGTCGCCAAGGGCGAGACGCACGGAAACCTTCCGAAACTGTCTCTGAAGGAGATTGCCGCGGCATCGGGCACCACGGGCGGCCCGATTGCGGGTCACAGTGAGATCGTCGCCGACGGCGCCGGCGTATCCTTCGCCACCCATATCTGCGATATCGAGGTCGACCCCGAAACCGGGGCCACCAAGGTGCTGCGCTACACCGTGGTGCAGGATGCCGGCAAAGCCGTGCATCCGACCTATGTCGAAGGACAGTACCAGGGCGGCGCTGCGCAGGGCATCGGCTGGGCACTCAACGAAGAATATATCTACGGCAACGACGGCCGGCTGCAAAATGCGGGCTTCCTCGACTACCGTATCCCGGTGTGCTCGGATCTGCCTATGATAGACACGCAGATCCTGGAGATTCCGAATCCCAACCACCCCTATGGGGTCAGGGGCGTCGGGGAAACGTCCATCGTCCCTCCGCTTGCAGCGGTGGCCAATGCCGTGTCGAATGCGGTCGGCGTGCGGATGCTGCATATTCCCATGTCGCCGCCGCGGATCCTGGCAGCGCTCGAAGCGTAAGGAGGACCGATGGTAGAGGTCACGCTCTGGGGCTCTCTCGCCGCGGCAGCTGAGGGCAACAGCAAGGTCGAGATCGAGGCAAAGAATATCAGGGAACTGTTCGCGAGGTTGAGCGAACGGTTCCCTCGGCTTGAGCCGCTCATGGCACGAGGGATCGCAGTCGCAATTGACGGAACGATTTATCGGGACACCTGGTCGAAGGAACTGCCGACGGGCGCGGAAATCTATTTGCTGCCGAGGCTGGCAGGCGGTTGAAGGCGGTCGCGAGAGCGCCCGTGTAGACGCACTGTTTCGACGAGGCAATGCACATCTCACCTTGATCGTCGTGCTGCAGCAAAGACTTGGAAATCGCATTCGCCCAACGCAGTTAACCAGACCCGTCTCCCCTATAGTCAAACTGCGCGTGTGACGCATGGAATAGGGTCGGCCGCAGGTCGATTCGTACGCTGGGCAGTGGGTTCGTCGATGCTCTTCCAGGATCGTCGATTGCTCTCAGCAGTTACGGCTGCATGCGCGCTTATAGAAGTAATGACGAAACAAAATCAGGACCAGTTCTGGCGGCTTTGACTTATCCAGTTGGTTTGACCAAACGACCGCAGGCCGCAGAAAGGTCAGATTATGTTCGACCGGGGCTTTAGCCAGTCATTCCGACGAGCTGGACATTTTCGTTTCGCGGAAGGTGAACGATCCAGACAGCATCCAGTTGCTCATCAACAAAACGGGACGCACGATCGTTCCACAGCGACTTTTCGAAAGGCCGCATCCGCACTTCCTTCGATGGCACCGGGGGATAGTTGCTTTAAGCATTGAGTGCGGCGGTAGTTCCACAGCGGTAGGATGGAGTCGGCCGTTCGATTCCCTTCAAGGCTTGGGACTTGAGGGTCTCAATAGGGGCTGATGGCCGACCGTCCGCTCCCAGGACGCCCAACACGAAAAGCGGACATCAGACCTCTTGCCCCCGAGGACTGGGATTGGTCACGCCTGAAATCGCCGCCGCAATTCAAGGTCGTCGCGCGACAGGTGGTGCAGAATGTCTTGAAGAGCGCGAAGGCTGCCTCTAGAGGGCCCATCACTGGCGTCCAGTGAGTGGCCGAAAGCAGCATGCGCTCCTCACGACGTGCGGGCTGGAACCAACAATCTGACCAGTCGCACGGCGGCTTTTTAGCTGGATGCCGGCCTAACTGTCTAACGGCCGTCGATCGCCTCGCCGATGCGGGCGATTGCCTTCTGATAGACACTCGCGGAGTTCCAGCCAGCGATGGCGCCCATGTTGCCTTGATAGCCCCCGCCGGCCCGCCAACCGTGCGCCTTGAGGAAGTTGGCCGTTGACATCAGGGCAGTACTCGTGTCGCGCATGTTCCTGCTGCCGACGCCGTACTTCAAGACATTCCCGGGCAGGAACCCGGTTTGGCCGATCTCGCCGTGCATGGCGCCGACCGAGCGGGCGCTCAGCACGCCGCTGTCGACCAGCTTGAGCGCCGCGATGGCATGCGGCGCGAAGAATTGCGGGCGGCGGCAATCGTAGGCGAGCGTGACGATTGCCGACACAGTGTTCTGGTTGCCCATGGAGGCGCCGAAGCCGGTCTCCATACCCCAGATGGCGAGCAACACCCCGGCGGGCACGTCGTACTTACGCTCGATGTTGCCGAAGAGTGCTGCGTTCGCCGTCTTGAGCGATCGGCCCTTGGAAATAATCGCGGACCCACCACGTCGTCTCATAAAGTCGTCGACCGAGCCGCTGAAAGCCTTGTTGACGGAGCGGTCGGCCCGGATGGTCCCTACTGCGTATTTCGCTCCGAGAAGCGCTGCAAGACCCTTCCCCCTCACGCCGGCGGCCTTTGCCGTCTCGGCAAACTCCACTTTCCACTGTTGAAACCCGGCAGCGCTTTTGCCGCATGAGGCCGCCTCAGCAACGCACGTGAGAAGGCAGAAGGCGAGGGAGCCCGCCGCAGCGATCAACTGTTCCTTAGCAAAGAACGCCATGTCGCTCTCCTAGTCGGCCTGATCCATCAAGCATCCGGCCGCATGGCGTCACTCCTTCCCTTGCGGAAGCCCAAATGGTTGCTCGCGCGCTTGAGAAATTTGACCAAATTGATAATAGCGATTGTGCGAAATAAAGCCAGCCATGGCCGATTTGGACCGTAGATAACTGGGGGTTATTTCATTCGCACGCGCGGGGCGACCCCGCCCACGCTCTAGTCGGCCGCGCTGGTGCAGGCGCCGCTTTCGACCTTCGTCAACGTGTCGCGTCGTTCGGCATTTCGGTGAGTTACTTCGCCAACGTCTGCTATCGGGAACAGCCTCGGGGTCACCTCACGGGCCGACATGGGGCGGCGCAAAGCGGAAATTGTTTCCGACTTTGGGGCCGATGGCAGACCGTCTGGTTTCGGTCCCAGTAATAAGATTAGCTGACAAACGCGCAGCGAGGCCACTATGAGCGCAGCGCTTCTGTAGTGCGAGATGGAGTTTCTTGTGCTCCACCGACGCACGCACACCTTTTCAAGCGTCGACTCGACTACGGGACGGGGCCGGGAGGTCACGCCCCGCAGTCACTTCTGTTCGTGATGAACTCCAAAAGGTCGGCGTTCAGCACATCAGCGTTCACTGTCAGCATCCCGTGCGAGAAACCGGGATAGGTCTTCAACGAACCGTTCGGCAGCAGCTTGACCGCCTTCAAAGCCGAGGCGGCGATCGGAACGACCTGGTCGTCCTCACCGTGCAGCACCGGCGTTGGCACGGTGATCGCCTTGAGGTCATCGGTCTTGGTCGGTTTCCGAGAAGGCCTTGACGCCATCGTAGTGCGCCTTGGCGCTTCCCCATCATGCCCTGCCGCCACCAGTTCTGGAGCACGCCTTCATGGACCGCCGCGCCCTCGCGGTTGAAGCCGGAGAATGGGCCCGACGGGACGTCGCGGAAGAACTGTGCACGGTTGCCGGCCAGTGCCGTCCGAAAGCCGTCGAAGACCTCCATCGGCGTGCCTTCGGGGTCGTCGTCGTTCTTCAGCATCAGCGGCGGAATGGCGGCGACGAGGACGGCTTTGGCCACCCGGCCCGGGTCAACCTTCGCTCGGCACCGGCGTGTTGAGAAGCTGCTGCTCCCAAAGATACGCGATGCCGCTGCCGCCGAAGTGCTGGATGAGAATCTCGGTCAGCTCCTCGACATGCTCGGTGCGCGCCCAATCGCGTTGCCATTCGCCAGCGAGCGCCATCACGGTCATCACGTTCGCGCCGGCCGCGGCCATGCGCTGGATGGCAACTTCATGAGACTCCTTCGAAATCCCGCCCGACGCGTCGGTGATCACGGTGACGTCCCAGCCTTCGCCGGCGGCCTGGATGACAGGCATTGCGACGCAGACCTCGGTCCACAGGCCGGCGATGATCAGTTGCTTGCGGCCGGTCGCTTTGACGGCGTTCACCACATTCTCGTCCTGCCAGGTGTTAACCCAGGTGCGATCGATGACTTCCTGGTCCGGAAATACGTCGGTGATCTGCTTAAAGAGAAGTCCACCGCGCGCCGCGATCACGCTGGTGAGAATGGTCGGAACATTGAAGGCTCTTGCTAGCTTCGCCAGCGCGGTCGTGTGGTTGACCACCATATGCGGATCGTGGCTGTTCAGGTTCGCGAGTTGATAAGGTTGGTGATCGATCAGAACGAGGACCGAATCTTCGGGACGAAGAAGCGAATCGAGGCCGTTACGAGGGGGCATCAAGACTTCCTTTCTCTGCCGCTATGGACGGCGATGGGTTCACGGGAGACATGCGCCAGCGGGTGACGTTGCCTGGACGCAATGTGCTGTTCCTTTTGGTGGTGCGGTAGTGCCATAGTCGGGCAAGCTGTGTCGCGAAATAAGGAACGCCGGAATGGACATCGAAGACCTACAGACATTCGTCGCAGTGGCCGATGCCGGGGGCGTATCGGCCGCCGCACGCCGGCTTGGCATCTCCAAATCGATCGTCAGCCGGCGGCTCCTCCGGGTCGAAGCGGAGCTTGGCGTCCAGCTTCTTGCACGAACGACCCGCGGCGCCGCGCTCACGGAAGCAGGGATCACGTTCAGGGACCATGCGGCCAGAGCCAGCGCCGAGATTGACACCGCCAAGGAAACGATCCTCCCCACCGGTGAGTTGCGCGGCCGCCTGAGGGTTGCCATGCCGCTTACGTTCGGCCCGACCCACTTCGCCCCCGTGCTTGCGGACATGGCGCGCCAGCATCCGCAGCTTCACATCCATACCTCCTACAGCGATCGCTTCGTCGATCTCATCGCAGAGGGTTTTGATTGCGCGATTCGGGGTGCCTACCTCCAAGACTCAAACCTGATCGCGAAGCGCGTTGGGCCGATCCATGGCAAGCTTGTCGCCAGCCCGGATTACATCAAAGCGCACGGGTCACCTGGGACCCTGGACGAACTCGTCACCCATCAGGCCCTCATGCAGGGAACGGAAGCCTGGCAGTTCATGGATGGCGACAAGATCGTCACGGTTCAGCCGCAGGGCAGGTTCAAGGCCGACAGCGCCACGGCGCTTGCCGCTGCGGCGGCGGCAGGTCTCGGCATCGCCTGGCTCCCCGATTGCATCACATATGGATATGTGGCCTCCGGCGCTCTGGTCCCGATCATGACACGCTATCCGGTCCCTCCGGGGGCGGCGTATGTCGTCCGCCCGCCGGGTCAGCATCCCACGCGGAAAGTGCGTGCGCTTACCGAAATGCTGACTGAGTACTTCAAACGGAACCCGGACGTTTGGGGTCTCGACCGTTAAAACACGGGGCGAAGCCTTATCAATGAATTGCGTTCGACGGTCGCTCTACTGCGAGCCGCCGAGCGTGACGACATTGCCCACACGTTCCACTTACTGCGACCCAGCTTTCGCTGGGCTCCGGACCTGGGGCTGCCTTGGTCGATTATGCAATGGTTGACTGGCTGTTTTCGGGACGAAGCCCAATCGGCCTCAACGACTGGCGTGGGCGCGCAAAGCTGACGTCGCTGAGTGCTCCGTAAGTCTCAAGCCAGGCCGAACCTAGAACGCAGTTGCGGAGAACTCGGCGACCCGCGCAGCAGGACGCCAAGCTCCTCACAAACGAGTTCAAATGGACTGGGCGAGAGGTTCGCTCACAGCTATCAGACCGTGTGTGTTTCGGATCAAAACGGCGGCCCGCTCTCCGATGACAACGCACGGCGCCATCGTGTTGCCAGTGGTGATCCGGGGCATGATCGAAGAATCCGCGATACGGAGGCCGTCGATACCGTATACCTTGAGCTCATTGTCGACCACCGACATGTTGTCGCGTCCCATCTTGGCTGTGCAGGACTGATGCCAATAGGTGACTGCTGAGCGCCGGATAAAGTCGATCATTCCTGATCTGTCGCGCTGCCCTGGAGCGGTTTCGCCCGTCACCAAAGGTCTAAAGCCATCGCTGTTTCCAAGTTCGCGGCATAATTCCACTGCGGCCAACGCGGCTGCCATGTCTTCCGGCTCACTGAGTGAGTTTGGCTCAATCAGGACGGGGTCGTTTATATCGGGGCCGGAGAGCCTCAATCGGCCGCGGCTTTTCGGCTGTGCGAGACCATTGAACATGGTCCAGCCGTGCTCCGGTGTTTCGAGACCGGCCTCAAGCGGCGACGGGACGGCGAACTCCAACTGGCACTGGAGGACGTCAGGCTGGGACAGACGTGCGTCACTCTTCCAGTAGAGGTTTGCCTCGCAGCCGCTACCGCCCACTGCTTCCGGTTTTCGGTAGGCCCAGGTGCAGCCGAAGGCGAGATGATCCTGATGATTGCGACCAACACCCGGCAGGTGTTGCACGACTGGGATGCCATGCGATTGCAGTTCGTTTTCCGGGCCGATTCCGGACTGCATAAGGACCTTCGGCGTATTGATCGCGCCAAGTGACAGCACCGTTTCGCAATGCGCCATGAACTGGCGTCGCCGACCTTCGATCAGAGCTTCCACACCTCTTACCCGCTTACCATCGAAGATGAGACGCGTAACCAACGCCTCGGTGATCACCATTAAATTTGGACGCGACAGCAGCGGATCAACATAGGATTCAAACACGGTTTCCCGCTTGCCCTCCCGGATACGCAGTTCAGCAATCGATGCACCGCCAGATGCCTCCATCATTTCGCCGTTCGTGGTATTATAGAGAGGTATCCCTATGGCAGATGCCGCGTTCAACAGGGCCTCCGCCACTGCCTGCGGAGAAGTAGGCTGCGCCACATATGCAGGCCCACCTACCCCGCGACGAGTAGGGTCCGGAGCGCCTTGCCAGTTTTCGATCCGGCGATAGTAGCCAAGGATCGACTGATAGCCCCAGGCGTCATCCCCGGCCTCTGCGGCAAAGTGATTCCAATCTTCCTTATGTCCCCTGGCCCATACCATGACGTTGATGCTCGAACCGCCGCCAAGCCCTTTGCCCATGCTGAGAGGAAGTCGTCGGCCATCCAGACCAGGTGTCGGTTGTCCAACGAAGCCCCAGTCCCGGCTGGAGCCAAGATTCAACGGCCATTGCGCAGGGTTCGATACTGTCTCGGATTTATGATCTCCACCTGCTTCGAGCAGGAGAACGCTCGCGTTTCCATTCTCTGCCAGGCGCGCTGCAACAACCGAGCCGCTGGACCCAGCGCCGCAGACGATGAAGTCGAAGACATCGCCGACCGTGTTGTGCGCGAAAGACGTATTTGCAGGTACATTTTCATCATGGGTATACAGTTTCACGTGAGTTCCTCCGTAAATTAATTCTGGTAAAATTGCTGAAGTGGTGGTCGCGAAAGACGAGGAAATGCTCATGGATCTTGGAAGGATCCGACGCCCTACCGGCATCTCGCTCGGGCTGCGGTCTGTTTAACAGATTTGTTTCAGCGTCATCGGGAGGGTCTCGACCTTCCCGATGACGCGAAGTCGATCATTGCTTTTTCGCCGACACGGTCTTGGCGGCCTGATCAATGGTATCGGCGATGGCCGCAGGCTGCGTCATGAACAAGGCGTGGCTTGCCGACACCTTGGTGATCTTCGCCTTGATGCGCTCAGCCATGTGGATCAGCATGGCCTGATCAAAAGCTTTGTCCTCGGTGGCAATAACAGCCCAGCTAGGCTTGGTGCGCCATGCCGCATTCTCGAGCTTCGTGGCGAACGCCGACATGTTGATTGGCACCTGCGCGTCCCTCATGAACGCAACATCGGCATCGCTGACGTCATGAGCGAACCCAGCCTTGAACTTTGCCGGGCTGACATATCCAAAACCATCCTTTGTGGTCTCGATGACGAACTCCGCTGCCGGAGCAAATCCTTCGTATTGCTGAGCCGTCGTTTCGCCGGCATCGGGTGAGAGAGCGGAGACATAGACGAGACCGGCAACCTTCGGATCGATGCCAGTCTCCGTGATGACAGTACCGCCCCAGGAATGTCCGACGAGAATGACCTGACCATCCTGCCGCTCGAGCGCACGTCTGGTGGCGGCAACGTCGTCTTCGAGCGAGGTCAGAGGGTTCTGGACGATTGTGACGCGATAGCCGCGCTTCGTAAGATTGTCGTAAACGCCCTTCCAGCCAGAGCCATCAGCAAATGCGCCATGGACGAGCACAACGTTTTTGACGGCCTGGCTTTCGGGGATGGTGTCGGCGGCGTTAGCGGGCATTGCGGCGGATATGGCGGCGGCTGCGATTGCGGCAACGGTGGTTGTGGTCGTGCGTGTCATGGCTTTTTCCTTTTATTAATATCGATAACTGTTATCGCGATATATTTACGCTGTCAGATTTTGAACTGCTCGTCAACATAATTCTTATCGCGATATTGGTTTTCGCTGTAACCTTGATTATATTGGTGCGCAAGGAGCCCAGAATGACCAAACCCCATAATGATCCACCGCCATTGCACGATCAGTTGTGCTACGCGATTTACACTGCTGGCATCGCCATTCAGCGCGCCTACAAGCCCCTCCTCGACGAATTGGGCCTGACTTACCCGCAGTATCTCGTGCTCAACGTTTTGTGGAGCGAAGATGAGCAAACGGTCGGCGCCATTGCCAACACCCTTGCACTGGAATCCAGCACGCTTACACCACTCTTGAAGCGCCTTGAGACATCCGGCTTGTTGCGCAGGACCCGAAACCTCAGCAACGAGCGGCAAGTGGTGATCGCGTTGACCGAAAAAGGTCGGGCATTGCAGCACAGGGCAGGCTGCCTCAGCGACACGTTGCTTGCAGCTTCGACCCAGACGCCCCCGGAGTTGGCCGCTTTGAACCGCGACGTGCGCTATCTCCGCAACGCGATCTACTCGCAGATTGGCGGGTGGGACACACCCGCCTGATCTGCAGGGGGCGCCTACGCCGTGGGCACCGTACCTCCGTCGATCGTGTATTCGGTACCCGTGATCGAAGATGCGCGGTCGGGGGCGAGGAATGCGATCAGATCTGCGACCTCTTCAGGATTCGCCGGCCGACCAAGCGGAATGCCACCCAGTGCATCCATGATGATCTTCTTGCCGCCTTCCAGATCAGTACCGGCTTGCTTAGCCAAGCGCTCGGCCAAACGGACTGAGGCCTCCGTTGCGATCCACCCAGGCGACACCCGCACGACCCGGATACCTTTGGACGAAATTTCCTTCGCTATCGACTTGCCGTAAGTCGAAAGCGCTGCTTTTGCCGCTGCATACGCGGTCGTCGATTCCGGAAGCGGCATGACCCCTGGATGGATGTCACGTGCACGACCACCCCGCATCCTCGGGCAACCATGTCCGGGACAAGGAGCCGATCAAGTCGAACAGCCGGAAACAGATTGAGTGACAGCTCCTTGTCCCATTCTCTTCGGATAGCGCCGCAAAGCCACCCCCGGCTGCTGAAGAGCCTCCAAGCATATGGACAATGATATCGACGTCACCCAGGCGCTGACGCGCGGCGTCAGCAACAATTGCACATCCTTCTTCGGGTGGTCAGGTCAGCTTCTACGAACAACTCTTCCGGGAGGCTTTCCGGACGCGCCCGCGCCGTCGTCAGCACCTGTGCACCGAGTTCGCGAAACAGGTTGACCGTCGCAGCGCCGGCGCCTTTCGTTCCAGCGGTGATGAGCGCGCGTTTATCTCTAAGATTGAGAAAATCGATCATCACTTGATCTCCAGTCTGGCGATTTTGTCGTTTTTGGTGGTGAAGGCGAAGGTGAGCGTCACCGGACTGCCGGCGAACTGACCGCTTACATTTGCGCGGACGAGCGCTTTGTCGCCGTCGCGTGTGGCTTCGACAGGGTCAGCGACGTAGTTGGTCCCTGTTTTCACAGCCGCCCACCATTGACGAATTGCGGCAATGCCTCGGTGGCGAGCGCCTTCGTCTTCGACAACTGCGTCATCCAAAAAGGTCTCTGAAAACGCTTCCACATCATTGCGTCGGTCGGCGTCAAAGTACGCGGTAACTGTTGGGGGCATATCCATTGTGTTTCTCCACATGATCTGACCAGAAACTTACCCCTCGACCATTGCACAGATAAGTGGGATAAACCGGCGTGCGATAGTGAACAAATCGGGACAATGGAACAACCCAATCTCAAAGAGCTGGAAGCGATCATCGCGATTGCACGGCGCGGCACATCCCGCGCAGCGGCCATCGATCTCGGCATGTCCACGACAGCGCTAAGCCACACAGTAGGCAGCTTGAAGCGGGACTCGGCGTCCGATTGTTCAACCGAACCACGCGCAGCGTCTCGCTGACGGATGCCGGCAGGCTCTTTATGCAACAGGTCGCGCCTTCCCTTCAGGATCTCCGTACCGCTCTGGAGACCGTGCGCTTGCAACGCGAAACACCTTCCGGAACGATACGTATCAACGCAGCACCCTTGCCGCGCGCGCCATCATCTCACCGCTCGTACTTGAGTTCCTGCGCCGCTATCCAGACATGCACGTCGATATCGTCACCGAGGGAAAATTGGTGGATGTCGTCGGCGACGGATTCGATCTAGGCGTCAGGGTTGCGGGCCTTGTACCCACCGACATGATTGCCGTTTCGCTCGGCCGGCCACAGCGACATGCGGTGGTCGGCTCTCCCGAGTAGTTCGAGAAGTATGGGAAGCCACTGGCCCCCTGACCTTTTCAATCACAAATGCATCCGCGTTCGTCTTCCCGATGGATCACTGTTTCGGTGGCGCTTCGAAAAGGACGGGGAACAGGTGCAAATTGATGTGCGCGGCCCGATAACGTTGGATGAAGCGAGCCTTACGAGAACCGCCGTTCTCGATAGTGCCGGCGTAGGATACATTTTCGAACAAGACATTCTCCCGGACATCGACGCGGGGCGCGTTATCCGTATTCTGGAAGACTGGACACCGCCCTATCCGGGGCTTTGCCTCTACTATCCTGGGCGGCGCAATCTATCGGCTGGGGTCAGGGCTTTCTTGGAACTAGCTCGTGAACTCTCGCGACGGGCGACCGGGTGACCCGTCGATGGAGCGGCACACTGCGCCAACTGCGTCGCCTTGAAGGTATTAGTACTCCCGACCCAGCGACTAACGCACAAGGATTGGTAACTATGATAGCGCCTTACGCAGGTTCTCGGCATTCAATGGCAGGTGTTCGGCGACCGTCATTTCGATGAGATCTGACACCTCAGCGACTTTCGCGAGAAGACTGACGACGGTATCAAGTGTGAGCCTGCCCGTCGACGATACTCTCAACTGCTCAGATAGGCCTTCGGGGTTGCTGTCTTCGCACGGCGCACGCGCCTCCTATTGCGCGTTCCGGACGATCATTACGAAAGCAGACTGACTGCTTCCCAGAACCCAAGGGGGTGGTGTGAACGACCGGAGTGAGGGCGCAAAGCGGCCTATCCGAATTGCCGCTGGCGAAGGTCAACAACGGGTCCGGACTCCCGATTCAGGCTTTGGCGGAAAGGCAGAGAAGGTAAAGGGGCTGTTCTTCACGAGCCCTGTGCACGTCTTGTTGCGAGGATATTCATGTTCTGGGCTAAAACGATCGCATAATGTATCGTCGGGAACGACAGGGATTGCCGCTAACAGCGCCTCCGATTGGAACTGCGCGGCGGCCAGTAAGCGATCGATTTCACTGGGCGGCGACATTGTTGGGGAATGCGTGCCGCCGAGAACCTTTCGACGACGCCGCACCAATTGCCCCCGATTGTCGCATATTCTACCTTCCCTTGCAGGATTACCCACCTGGTGAGAAGCTCCAGTCGGCGCCGATTCCTCGGGGAGGCAAGGATGCGGAAGAAGGGCAGTCGCAACGGTGTCACGGCACTCGCGGTGGCCGGCACGAATGTCGTTGTTCTCGGTTGGGACATGAGCGAGGAGGATATCCGCACGCGCGGTATCTTAGGTTTTGCCATCCAACGCACCCGACATGAGGATGGCGAGAAAATATGGCTGTCAGGTCTGAAAACGTTCGAGAGCGTCGACCCGCATCCGGATCCGGGAGTTCCGGTGTCGTCGTTCTGGCATCCTTTGCAGACGTTTCAGTGGTCCGACTACACACCGTCACCCGGGAAAAAATACACGTATAGAATCGTAGCAATGGGGGGTCAGCCGGGTGCCCTGGTCGAGGCCGCGGACGTTTCCCTCGAGGTGACGACAGAACGTATTGACCAAGGCAAGCACGCGATCTTTTTTAACCGCGGAGCAATCGCGTCGCAGGAATATGCCCGCCGCTTCCAAAACCTCCCGCCCAATCAAGTGGGCCAGGCGGCCTACGATTGGCTATCGCGTGGTTTGGTTGAGGGGCTCGAGGCGTTCCTGAGTCAGGCAGGCCAAGGAGATGAGCTCTATGGCGCCATCTTTGAATTCGAGAACAAGCGAATTCATGTCGCGATTAGGGCAGCCCATGATCGTGGCGCCAAGATCAAAATCCTTTACGACGGCGACAGCCAGCGCGAGGGCAACGAAGATGCGCTGAAGGGCTCAGGGATCGCGGGTCTTACCAAAGCTCGCACCCGATCCGGGCAGTTCGCGCACAATAAGTTCTTCGTGCTCCGGCGAGCCGGAAAATTCTCCGAAGTGTGGACCGGCTCGACCAACCTCAGCGACAATGGAATTTTTGGTCATTCGAACAATGCACATATCATACGAGACCAGAAGATCGCAGACGCCTATTTCGCGTATTGGGAAGTCCTAAATAAGGACAAGACGGTTCGGCCGACCGCAACGGCCTCCACAGCGATTTCGCCAACCCCACCGCAGCAGATAAACACGTCAGGCGACACCGTCGCCGTCTTCTCCCCACGGACCGACCTTGCCGCTCTCGACTGGTATGCGCAGCTTGCCGGAAATGCGGAGCGGGCTCTTTTCACCACCTTCGCATTCGGCATGAACAGTCGGTTCGTAACCGTCTATGACCAGACGGACGACGTATTACGCTTCGCCCTCATGGAGAAGAAAGGCAATGGCAGGAACTATAAGGTCCAAGCGGCCGAGGTCGATCGGATCCGGAAGCGACCGAACACCATAGTTGCGGTTGGCAACTACATCACAACCAACGCATTCGATCGCTGGTTAAAGGAAATCGATCGGGTCCAGGACGATGTACACGTTCGGTTCGTTCATACGAAATACATGCTGATCGACCCCCTTGGGTCTAAGCCGATCGTCATTGTCGGATCTGCGAACTTCTCCAAGGCATCGACCGACACGAATGATGAGAATATGCTGGTCATTGAAAACAACGATGCCGTCTCCGACATTTACCTCGGTGAGTTCATGCGACTGTTTTCACACTATGCGTTCCGAGAGTCGCTTACCTTCAAGAAATCGAACAAGCCGGCCGACATTCTGCGGCGAAAGCATCTGAAAGAAGACCACTCCTGGATTGACGGAGATGGCGGCAATTCAGGTTACTTCGTTCAGGGCTTTGACCGCGCTCTTCGACGCCTTTATTTTTCAGGCCAGTGAAGCGGGAAGAAGGAATCCGGGAGGGCGCACCAATAGGGGTCCTCGTCGCAAGCACCGACGTAATCTCATTTGCAGCATGGCCGTTTCGGGGGAGCAGTGGATGCTCGTTGGAGTGTTGCGCGTTCGCCGACCACAGAAAACGGCTGGTCACTACCGCACTCTTCTGGCGCCGATGAGCATGTGCTGAAGACATAGGGGTTAGCCGGTTTGAGATTGATTTAGCAGCCGGTCTACTGACCAGCAGTGGCCGCAACCAGACCCGGCCCCCGAGCCCATAGTGCCGCCCATCTCCCGGCTGCAAAAGGCGGTGCGACAGACTGTCCTCGCCTGCGCTGTTCTCCAAGGGAGCCGTGCCGGCTCTTCCAGTTCGAGTTCCGTCTGCCCGGTTCACGCTCCGGTCTGCTCGTTCCAGCGGCGCTGCATCTCTTCCAGCGCCACATCCTCGATCTTCTGCGAAAGCATCCACCGATGGCCGAAAGGATCGACGACCATGGCGACGCGCTCCCCATAGCCTTGATCTGCAGCGGCACGCAATGCGACGGCCCCCGCGTCGACGGCCCGGGCAAGATCGGCATCGACCGCCAGAGTTGCGAGGTGGAAGGTTACGGGAGAGCCACCGATCGTGTCTGGGCTCAGTGCACCGAAGTCGGGATACTCGTCGGCAATCATGACGGTGCTTTCGCCGATCTTGAGTTCCGCGTGGCCGATCCGACCGTCGCGCGGGTCGGTCATCCGGAAGAGCTCCTCGGCGCCAAAGGCGCGACCGTAGAAATCAATCGCTACGCGAGCATTCTTGACGATGAAGTAGGGGGTCAGGGACGAAATCGAGGTGGACATGGACGGCCTCTTGTCGCTGGCGTATAGTTACGTTACGTTACGTTTTATAATTACATGAGTCAACAGCACATGAGCCCACCGAAACGGCGTGGAAGACCGCCAAACCAATTGGCGCAGGCGACAATCCTGAAAGCGGCGCACGACATCCTGACGGAGGACGGGTTTGGCCGTCTGACCGTCGAGGCCGTTGCCGCGAGGTCCGGTGTGGGGAAACCAACGATCTACAGGCACTGGGCGAACGCCTCCGAACTCGCCATGGCCGCCTTGATGTCCGGAGACCCGGGCATCTTCGCAGAAGGCGGAACAAGTCTGCGATCGGCCCTCGCGGGGCAGATGCGATCGCTGATCCAGGCCTTTGCGACGACCAGAGGGCGCCAAATCGCCATGACGCTCGCGGCCGCCGACCCCGAAAGCGAATTCACCAAGGCCTTCCGCAACCAAGTCATCCTCTCGAGCCGCGAGGCCGGTCGCGCCATGTTGCTCGAGGCTGCCGCCAGGGGGGAGATCACGTTGCAGCAAGACCTCGAGGTGCTGCTCGACATGATCTACGGTCCCGTCTTCTACCGGCTGCTCGTCGGGCATCGCCCACTCGACACGGGCTTTGCCGACAGCATCGTCGCGATCGCCCTGGAAGCAGTGGCAGCCAGCCCGCAAAGCTAGGAAACGAGAGCGGACCGTGATTTTCTCGATGCCATTACGCTCGGACAGGCTGTCGATATCGCTGAATATTGCATTGAGCAACTCAACCAGGTGGACGGGCGAGAGATTTTCCGCGAGGTCCGTGAAATGGACGAGGTCGGCGAACAGAACGGTACATTCGCCGTGGCTCTGGGCCGGGATGCTTTCACCGTTCAGGAGGTGTTGCGCGACATCCGCACGAATGAGCTCGCGAAGCATCTCCTCCGACTTCGCGCGCTCTTTTGAAGTTTGATGAAGTTCGCGATCGAAGATCGCGAGTAGCTGAAGAGCAAATACGTCATCACCGCGGCAACGGTGGCGGTGTTCGCAATGTATGAGGACGTCCGATCCGACTGCTCCAGAGCGAGCAAGGGCGGTCGCCACATCGAGAGGAATTCCGCAACGCCCACACCGATGGCAAGGGCTGCGTGCGCGCGCCTTGCGGTCTAGTTCACCATGAAACGCGAACTAAAGGGGAGGCTGGCGGCGCCGACTGCTTTCGGAGCTGCGGATGTCCTTCCCACCACCGCGTTAACGGAGGGGATTTCCTGCCGGACGAGCGTACACAGCGCCTCGCAAATAGCGGCTGGAACGAAGGACGAGAGGACGACGGTCCTGAGTTCGATGAATTGCAGCAGCGATTGCGTCAGTTGAATGAGATTTTCAGCGCAGGCCTGCTGCCAGTCTGCAAGAGTCGCTCCCAACGGAGGCCAAGACAAATCCTGGCCCCAGAGTTTCTCCGCCATAGCGCTGTCCGCCGGCAGGCGGCGTTCCAGGGCGAGCACGCCGACATCATAGCTAAGCGGCGAATTGCCGTTGTAAATCTGGTGATTAAGGACGAGGCGGCAGTGCAGGCGGGCGCCGAGATAGAAGAACAGGAAATCCTGCAACTGCCTCGCCGTCCCGAACAGGCTTTCGCCACCGGCTGCGGCCGTGATGTCGTTCTGTACGAAGACGGGAAGACCGAATTCGGCCTCCAGATAGCGGTGCAGCACGTCGTGGTCCGGCTCGGAGCGGATTGGCGGGGTGGGAAGCGCGAGGCCGACGCCGGCGATACGGGCCTGCCGGCTTTCTGAAAGGCCGGCGACGGCCAAGCGAATTTCGAGCGCCAACGCTTCCGGCGCATCGAACGTGTCGGCCGCCTTGTGCGGCATCACGCGATGGTGCTGGACGTTGCCGATGAAATCGACGACGACGATGTGGGTGTTGTGGTATCCGACGCTCACGCCAACCGAGTAGGCTCCCTCGGAGTTCAGCATGAGAGGCGTCGTCGGCGGGCCGACGCGGCCCTTCTGTGCCTCGCCGCGCACGACGAGGCCTTCCTGTTCGAGCGAGCGCACGATCACTGAAATCGTCTGCGCCGAAAGGCCCGTCTTCTCGCCGATTTCAAGGCGGGTCGTCGCTTCGTTCTGCAGGAGCAGGGAGAGCACTAGACGCTCGTTGTAGCTGCGCACGCTCAGCGAGTTGAGGCCGCTGGCGCGGTCGGCGATGCGAAGCGGATTGGGCGGCGCGAAACGCATGTCAGGCAAGGGAGCGATCCTTCCTGGAAAGGGCGATGGTCAGGGAGAAGGAGACGGAGTTACGCATCGGGCCACCCGATCGCCAGCACTTCCTGGGCGAGAGCCTCGCCGAGCAGGCGGTGGGCATCCTCGTCGATGTGGAAGCCATCGGCCGGCGAACACCGGCAGACCGTACCGGCGTCGAAGAAATGCGCCTCCAGAGAATCCGCCATTATCTCGAACTCCAGCGCCAGCTTGCGAGATTTTTCCTGTGCGCCTGAGAAAATCGACTCCCATTCCTTGAGATCTTCCAGCATCGGCGGCGGGGCGACGATCATGATTTCGGGATCGTTGCCGGTCCGGCCGGGCGAGAGTTCTCGGATATCGTGCACGAGACAGCCGATGCCCATTGCGACCTCGGACGGCGGCATGTTGAAGCGCCGCTTCAGGTCATTGGTGCCGAGCATAATGATGATAAGGTCGAGCGGTGCATGGCTCTGCAGACAGGGGCGCAGATAGGTCCGGCCGTTCTTGAGCGAACCTTCGATCGGATCGTCATGCACGGTCGTGCGTCCGCTCAGGCCTTCTTCGATAACCTGCCAGTTCGGGCCGAGCAGGCCTTGCAGAACACCGCCCCAGCGCTGTTCGCGTCGGTAGCGATCAAGCGGTCCGCGGCCAGGTATCTGGCCGTGAGTGTTGGAATCTCCGAAGCATAGAACGGTCCGTGCCACTGTCTCCTCCACCGGGATTCAAGCCCCTCTTCTCCCGGTGCAGACTTCGCATCCGGAGAGATGGTTTGCAAGAACGGCATTGTTCATTCACTCTGAATAACTATTGACAGTCGAAAGCGCCAGTGATTTTCTGGTGACCGGAGGAGAGTTCCAGGTCGTTTCCAAGGCTGTGCACGGCACCGGACACACGTCACGGGCTGCCGACGTCGCATGGCTTCCGGCCGGTAAATCCCCCGTTAAACGCCTGCTTTGGAGGAGAAGTATGAGCACCATCATCAGGAAAATCCGCGCATCGGTTCTGTTGGCCGGCGTGTTCTTCGCAACGAACAGTTTTGCGCAGGAGGTGCCGCTGCTCGAGGGCGTCACGACCCGTGCGGAAAACAATCCCACGGTAGAAGAAGGCAAATACAAGAAGGATGCACCCTGGGTCATCGGCATGAGCAGTTTTGGCGTCAACGCAAATACGTGGACCGTGCAGGTGGCGCATGAAGCGCAGGCCGCAGCCAATAACGACAAGCGGATCACAAAATTCATCCTGCTCGATGCCGGCTTCGACCAGAAGAAGCAGGTCGCCGACATCGAGGACCTGATCGCCCAAAAGGTGGATGCGATCATCGTCCAGCCCGTCACCTCGACTTCGGCCAATGCCAGCATCGAGAAGGCCGTGGCAGCGGGCATTCCGGTCGTGTTGCACACCGGCCGCATCGAATCGGAGGCCTATACGACGGAAATCCAGGGTGGTGCCGAGCATTTCGGCAAGGTCATGGGTGACTTCCTCGTCAAGGAACTCGGTGGCAAGGGCAACATCTGGGTGCTGCGCGGCCTCGCCGGCCATCCAGAAGACACCAACCGCTACAATGGCCTCAAGCAGTCGCTCGAAGGCACTGAGATCAAGATTGCTGCCGAGGAGCACGGCGACTGGCAATACGACAAGGCCAAGAAGGTCTGCGAGACGCTCTACCTTAGTGACCCGAATGTCGACGGCATCTGGTCGTCGGGTGCGGATATGACACGCGCCTGCGTCGACGTCTTCAAGCAGTTCGGCTCCCCCATTCCGCCGATCTCCGGCGAAGGCAATAACGGCTTCTTCGGTCAGTGGATTGCCGACGGCTTCAAGTCGATCTCGTCGGAATATAGCCCAGCCCAGGGCGCGGCCGGCATCCGCGCCGCTGTCGCACTGCTCGAAGGCAAGGCGCTTCACAAACACTACGACTACAATCCACCAGGCTGGGACCTCGAAAAGGTCAAGAAATACTACCGCGACGACCTGTCGGCCAATGTCTGGTGGCCATCGGAACTCTCCGAAGAACAGCTCAAAGAATTCTACGCCAAGCAGTAGGCGGACCGCGCCGGGAGGCGGGCGCCTGCTTGCCTCCCATAATTCGGGTAAAGGAAATCCATGTCGCATCTCATTGAAATGGCAGCCATTTCCAAGGCATTCGGAGGCAGTGTCGCGCTTCGTGATGTGTCGCTGGCGCTGGCACCGGGCACCGTGCACGCCCTGATGGGCGAGAATGGTGCGGGCAAATCCACGCTGATGAAAATCCTGGCCGGCGTGCATCAGCCTGACAGCGGCGAGGTTCGCCGCGCGGGCCGAACCGTAAGCTTCGCCAATCCGCGCGCGGCACTCGAAGCCGGCATATCGACGGTCTTCCAGGAACTCTCTCTGCTGCCCAACATGACGATCGCGGAAAACATGTTCCTCGGCCGTGAACCGACCGGTTGCTTCGGCGGAATTGACCGTCGGCGCATGCGCGTGGGTACGAAGGACGCGCTCGCCCGCCTCGGCCTGACGCTCGATCCCGACACGCTGGTATCGGAGCTTTCCATTGCTGAGCGCCAGTTTGTCGAGATCGCCCACGGCATCGACTCGGACGCCGACGTCTTTATCCTTGACGAGCCGACGGCGGCACTGAATGCCGCCGATGTCGAAGTCCTCAACCGGCATATCCGGTCGCTTCGCGAAGCCGGCAAGGCCATCGTCTACATCTCCCATCGCATGGACGAGATCTTTGCCATCTGCGACGTGGTGACGGTGCTGAAGGACGGACAACTGGTGGGCACGCGACCGCTCTCGGAAATGACGCCCGCCTCGCTGATCGCGATGATGGTTGGGCGCGAGCTGGAAGACCTTTTTCCCGAGCGCGGTCAAGGCGAAGGTGCCGCGGCGCTCTCCGTATCCGGCCTTCGGCTTCACACGGATTCTCAGCCCTTCTCCTTCACGGTGAGGAAGGGCGAGATCGTCGGCTTCGCTGGTCTCGAAGGGCAGGGACAACAGAAGGCGGTGCGCGCGCTCGTCGGGCAGTTTGCCCCTGTCGAGGGCACAGCGTCCCGGCGGGGAGAGACTATCCAGCTTCCTGTGCCGAAGGAGAGCGGGGTCCGTCGCTGGCAGGCGCTGGGCGGCGCTTTCGTGCCGGAGGACCGCAAGGATGAGGGCTTGTTCCTCGGCCATTCCGTTGGGCAGAACATCGTTGCAGCCTTGCATGCGGGCCGGCCGACGCTGAAGGCGGCGAAGCGGTACGGCGACGTCATTACCGAAACCATGCGTCGGCTGAACATCAAGGCATCAGGGCCGTCCGCCATTGTCGGTGCGCTCTCGGGCGGCAATCAGCAAAAGGTGCTGCTCGGCCGCTATCTCGCGACCGATGCCGATCTCCTCCTGATTGAGGAGCCGACGCGCGGCGTCGATGTCGGCGCCAAGGCGGAAATCTACCGTATCTTGCGCGATTTCGCGAAAGCCGGCGGTGCGGTGCTGGTTTTGTCACGCGAGACGATCGAACTGATCGGCCTCTGCGAACGCCTCTATGTGATCCACGGTAACACCGCCGTCTCGGAAATACGGGCTGTGGATGCGACTGAACACAGCATTCTCAACGCCGCCCTCAGCGCCTGACGGACTGGACGACTTGATGACATCCTCTTCCTCCACCTTCGAAAAATTGCTTACCAGCCGAGGCAGCCGGCGGGGCCTCTGGCTGCTGCCGCTCGTGATCGCGATCGCGATGGCGCTTTGGCTGGCCGCGACCACCAGCCAGTTCGGTCAGTCGAGCAATCTAGCGAATCTCGTCGCACAAGGCATGCCGCTGCTGATAACGGCGGTCGGGCAGATGTTCGTCGTGCTCGTCGGCGGGCTTGATCTGTCCATCGGCTCAGTCGTCAGCTTTACCACGGCGATCCTGGCGCTCGACCTGCCGGGCTTCGTCACCATTCCCGCCGTTTTCGTGCTCGCCGGCCTCATCGGCGCGACCAACGGCTACTGCGTCACGCGCCTCAGCGTGCATCCGATCGTCGCGACGCTCTCCATGCAGTACATCGTGCTCGGCATCACCCGCGTGCTGCGTCCAGTCTCGGGTGGCGCGGTGCCCGATAGCGTGCGCTGGATGGTCGAGGGTTCGCTCTTCGGCATTCCCCTGCCTGTGTTCTGGGGCATCGTCACGATGCTCGTTGCGTGGAAGCTACTCTACGGGTCGCGCTACGGTCTGCATCTTTTCGCCATCGGCGGAGGCGTCGCCTCGGGCTCGGCTGATGCAGCGCGCAATTTCGGCATTCCTGCCAACCGCAACATCCTGCTTGCCTATGTGATCTGCACACTATTCGCCGCCCTTGCCGGTGTGTTCCTCGCGGGCCGCATCGTCTCCGGCGACCCGAACGTCGGCCTCCTGATGGAACTCGACGCCATTACGGCGGTCGCCATCGGCGGCACCCAATTGTCCGGCGGCGTCGGCAGCCTGCACGGCACGGTCATCGGCGTTGCAGCGCTGGCGCTGCTGTCCAACGGCATGAACCTTCTCAACGTCACGCCTTTCGTGCAGACGGCGATCAAGGGGATACTGCTCATGGCCGTCGTCGCGCTGCAGTCGCGCAAGAAGATAGGACTCTGATCATGTCGGCTCTCGTCAATTCGACCGGCTTCCGGCGCATCTCCAAGGTCCCACCGTCCTATTACCTGCTCGCCATGCTGCTGGTGATCCTGTTCGTCGCGCGCCCGCAGATGCTGAACGCCAATGTCCTCGGTGTCTTCGTGCGGCAGGTCGTGCCGCTCGGCATTCTCGTGCTCGGCCAGCTCCTTGTGATGCGGGTGAAGTCGATCGATCTGTCGGGCGGCGGCGTCATCCTTCTCATCAATTACTGCATCTCGTCCGGCATTTTCCCCGGCGCCTCGCTCGGTTTCTATGTCGCACTGGCGCTGACGACCGGCCTAGTCATCGGCCTCTTCAACGGGGTGATGGTGGCCAAGCGCCGCGTCTCTGCCGTCATAGTCACGCTGGCGCTTTCCATCGTGCTCGTTGGCTTCGTGCAGTATCTTTCGAGCGGCAAGCCACCAGGCGACGTGCCGAAACTCTTTGCTGATCTCTTCAACACGCGCTTTGCCGGCCTGCCGAGCCCGGTCATCCTCTGGATCGCAGTCACCGCGCTGATGGCACTGCTGCTATCGCAGACTGTCTTCGGCCGCTTTGTCGCCGCGGTCGGAGAAAGCATGCCGGCCGCGCATTTTTCCGGTGTTCCGGTGGAGCGCACGGTTATCCTCGCCCACACACTCGCCGGCCTGATGGCCGCTATCGCCGCGCTGGTCCAGACGGCGTCTATCGCCGTTGGCAGCGTGCGTGTCGGGCTCGACCTGCCGGTTCTCTCAGTGGCCGCGACCATTCTCGGCGGCGTCGTCTTCGGGCGTGGTGAGGGTGGCGTCTGGGGACCATTCTTCGGCGTGCTCTGCTTCGCCTTCCTCTTTGTTGCCATGACGACGTTCGGTGTCGGCGATGCCGGCAAGCTCGTCGCTCAGGGCATGATCATCCTGCTCGCGGCCATCTTCTACGGCCTTCGTGCCGGCAAATGACAATCAACAGCCATTCATGGAGGACGTTAATGGTGGAAAAGCGCTCAGTACTGTGCTTTGGGGATTCGCTGACATGGGGCTGGATTCCGGTGAAGGAATCCTCACCGACCTTGCGCTATCCCTATGAACAACGGTGGACCGGCGCAATGGCCGCGAGGCTTGGCGACGGTTACCACATCATCGAAGAGGGGCTGAGCGCCCGCACCACCAGCCTCGACGACCCCAACGACGCGCGGCTCAACGGCAGCACCTACCTGCCCATGGCACTCGCCAGCCACCTCCCACTCGACCTCGTCATCATCATGCTGGGCACGAACGACACGAAATCCTATTTCCACCGCACGCCTTACGAGATCGCCAACGGCATGGGCAAGCTAGTCGGCCAGGTGCTGACCTGCGCCGGTGGCGTCGGCACGCCATATCCCGCGCCGAAGGTGCTTGTCGTCGCTCCGCCGCCGCTCGCGCCGATGCCCGACCCGTGGTTCGAAGGCATGTTCGGCGGCGGCTACGAGAAGTCGAAGGAACTCTCCGGCCTCTACAAGGCGCTTGCCGATTTCATGAAGGTCGAGTTTTTCGCCGCCGGTGATTGCATTTCCACCGATGGGATCGACGGCATTCACCTCTCGGCGGAAACCAACATCAGACTCGGGCACGCGATCGCGGACAAAGTTGCGGCGTTGTTCTGAGCGACGCCACTCCGGCGCCTCGCTGCCGGAGTGGTGTTCTTTTGGCGTCCACGGTAGTCTGACGCTCGCCTACCGCCAGCTACGGAGGTCGATGGCGTCGACCGTCATCGGGCGGAGCGGCGGTCGGCTCCGTCCGATTCAGATCTTGCTGGCGCTCGCGGCACTCGGCGATCCCGAACCGGTCGGCGATCGGGTGTGCGGACACCGCAGTCTGAGGCACTCGTCACGACCACTTCGATTGAACGGTAAATTGCGCGTGCCCTCTGTCGCGACTAGCCGATAGTCTCAAATGATCGCACCGAAGGAAACGCCAATTCATCGGACACGCCGATGGGCGGTACGGTGAAGGGAACTACGATCGCCGCAACGGCACTACGCCGACAGGCGCGCCTCGGCAAAATGGTCGGCGGCTTCTTCCAGCACCTCTTCTGCCCACTGGTTGAGACTCTTTCCCGAAAGCTCAGCAGCAAGAGCTGCTCGGCGATGGACTTCGGGAGCGACACGAAACATCATCTTCCCAGAATAGGGTCGCTGAGGCTCTTTGCCGATTTTCCTGCAGGTCTCAAGGTAGTCATCGACCGCCTCATGGAAGGCTTTCTTGAGTTCAGCGACACTGTCACCGTGAAAGCCGATTACATCGGAGATACCTGCAATCTTGCCGAAAAACACTTCGTCCTCAGCGTCGAATTCGATGCGAGCGTGATACCCGTTGTAGGTCATGGTGTTCATGGCGTTACTCCAATCTGCATCAGGAACTCGCGAGCATCGCGCACCTGATAACGCTTTGCTTCCTTGTCCGGATGAGGTCGATGAAAGCTCGCAATGATGCCGTCTTTTTCAAACTTAACGCGGGAACCGTTCCCCTCAATGACGTCCGCTCCGGCAGCCACAAGCAGATTCTCTATAGCGGCCCATTCAATCGTTCCCGAGGCCGGGTCCTTGAATACGGCCGCGAGGGTCTTTCTCTGCTTGCTGTTCATGCTAGCAAATATAGAGACGCTTGCTGATTATGCAAGCACAAACTCAACAGCATCTTGAATCCATCCCAAAGATCGAATGACTGGGCTGGTGGGGCAATAATCAAGAGTCGGCAGTTCGTATCCGTTCAGCTGCGCCAGACGTACGGGGGTCTCAGGTTCTGCTCCCTTCAAGGCGAGAGATGGATAATCAGTCCGCGTACCGATTGGTAAACCTCGGGCGATTGCGCATCGTCATTTTTCTAGGCTCCTCGTCAATCGATCGACGGGAAAGTGTTCGGCGCTGTTGTGCCCTGTGTGAGATAGAGGTGAACAATGTCTGCAAATTTGCATCACGGTGTGCCCTAACGGCGGCCATAGCTCTCGAACGCCTCGACCAGATGATCGAAGAGTGCCGCGACGCGTGGCAGGCGACGAAGATTTTCGTGCGTGACGATCCATGTCGGCAGTTGCGGAAGTTCTACGTCCGGCAGAACGCGTTCCAGTTCGGGGTACCGCGCAGCCGCCGGAATCTGGGCGACAGCAATACCGAGGCCGGCGCGTGCGAGCGCGAGCTGTGCAGGATGGCTATCCGTCCGCGCGATCCAACTGACGGGGACGGAACCTGCGATCTGTGCGGCTACGGCGAGATCGCCGCGATTGCGGTCCGGCCCGATGAACAAGTGGTCGCGGACCTCGGCCTTGGTGGCGGGGCGGCCGTAGACAGCTAGATAATCGCGATGAGCAAACAGGCCGAGCGGGATAAGCGGTACCTTCTTTGCCACCAGCGCGGACTGTTCAGGCGGATGCATCCGCACCGCGACATCGACCTGTTGGTCGAGCAGGTCGGCGCGTGCATTGCTCAGTTCGAATTCGACGGTGAGTTGCGGGTGCTTGTCGCGCAGGCTGCGAAGCATGGGCGGAAGAACCTCGATTCCCACGAATTCTGAGACGCTGAGCCTTACCCGGCCCGCCGCTGTTGCTGAGTCCGCCGACGCGGCGCGTAGCATGGCCTCCGAGGCGTGTGCCATTGCCCGGGCGGGCGTGGCCATTGCTTCGGCTGTCGGCGTGGGTACCAGTCCATGGACCGAGCGGGTGAACAGCGCCGTACCCAGCGCGGCTTCCAGCCCTTCGATGCGCGCGCGCACAGTGGGTTGAGACAGTCCCATCCGTCGTGCGGCCGCCGACAGACTGCCGGTTTCCATCACCGCCAGAAAGGCCCGCTGATCGTCCCAGTCCACGTTCTTGCTCATAAATTTCTTATAGTCAGATGGAGGCTTATTGGCAATTTTCTTGTGATCCGATTTGACCGAAGCTCTCCTCATCGAAAGGAGATTACTCATGGTTCAGACTGTTTCCACACATGTAGGCAACCGGGCGGCCAACCGGACCGCCCTCGTTCTTGGCGCTACGGGCGGCGTTGGCGGTGCCATCGCTGCCAGGCTCATGCGCGAGGGATGGCAGGTCCGTGCCCTGTGCCGGAACGCCGATGCGGCCAGGTCCGGCTGGCGACATGATTGCCCGGCTCCGCAGTTCGTCACGGGTGACGCCATGGACGGGGCGTCCGTCGTTCGCGCGGCCACGCTGGGAGATGGCGTCGCGGCCATCGTCCATGCCGTCAACCCACCGGGTTATCGAAACTGGTCGTCGCTCGTGCTGCCGATGATTGACAATACGCTGGCGGCCGCTCGTGCGGCAGGCGGCGCCCGTATCGTGCTGCCGGGCACGGTCTATAATTACGATCCGGTGCAGACGCCTGTGATCGACGAAAACACCCCGCAGAATGCACGCACCACGAAGGGCAGGATCCGCGTCGCGCTTGAGCGGAAATTGGCGGAGGCGTCCCCGGAGGTTTCCTCCCTCATTTTACGGGCGGGCGACTTCTTCGGGCCGGGAACACGGGCCAGCTGGTTCGCGCAAGCGATGGTGCAACCGGGACGGCCGGTGCGCAAGTTTACCAGCATGGCTTCGGGTGTACCCCATGCCTATGCCTATCTGCCTGATCTTGCTGCGGCCTTCGCCGGCCTTATGGCAATTCCCGAACGATTGCGCGCCTATGAAACGGTGCAGTTCGCCGGCCATTGGGATCCAACCGGTACGCAGATGCGCGATGCGGTCCGCCGGGCCGTGGCCCAGGATGTTCCGGAACGCGCCTTCCCGTGGTGGATGATGCGTCTTGCCGCGCCCTTTGGCGGGTTTCCGAAGGAAACGCTGGAGATCGAACCGGCGTGGAAACACCCCATGCGCCTCGACAATCAACGTCTCGTTGACCTGCTGGGCGTCGAACCGCATACGCCCCTCGACCAGGCCATCGCCGCGGCGCTGACCGATATGGGCTGCCTTGCCCGATCGCAGAGCCATGCCCGCCTTCGCCATGCCTAACCTTGAAAGACGGAGATACAAGGTGAACTGGAGGACCTATGTGATCGCACGGACACCGGGCGTCGCGGCCTTCAACACGCCCTGCAATGCGGCCTAAACCGCCCCCTCTGGCGTGGCGAGGCGGTGCTGTCGTTCGGCCGGATCGGCGCTGACTTTGCCATGACGCCGATCTGGATCGGCCTGCTCTCCGTGCTGCTGGGCACCCCGTTCATCAGGAAGGCACTGGCCGACGGGCGGATGATCGGCCGGCCGGGCTTCGGCCGCATCCGCTCGCAGCCATAATGCCACCCAATCTGGTCGTCCACTCCGTCCGCCATCGCCCCCTCTGCGCATGATCCTGGCTCTACCACTGGCGCTTACTCTGCCCATGCTCGGCGACGGGCTGCTCACGCCAGTCACCGCAATCGGTAGCCAGTCGGTCATCACCATCGCCTTCAGCCTCGTCATCGTGCCGCTGGTCGCCCATGCCACGATTTCCGATATTCCGGCTGCGCCCGACCTTGATAAACAAGCGAGCGCTTAGCGGACGGCGAGTTGATGGACGGCGGGATAAAGGACTGCGAACCAAGCCCTCTACGTGAACTTCATCGCTTTCAGGCTAGCCAGCAGATAATCCACAAGGTCCTGCAGGGCGGGGTCCAGCTTTTTCGCGACGGTGATGAGCGCGAGTTCCGATGCGGGTTCCGGCAGAAAGCCATCAGTCTCATGCAGCAGCCGATGTTCGGGCAGCACCGCATCGTTGGGCAGTAGGCTGATGCCAAGGCCGGAGGCGACAGCGGCCTGCACGCCCATGAGACCCTGACTGGAATAGGCGATACGCCAAGCTTTGCCGCTGCGTTCCACCGCCCGGATCACTCGCTCCCGATAGATGCAGCCTGAGGGGAAAACCGCAAGGGGAACCGGATCGTTGCCGACGGCGAGCAACGGGTCACCGATCCAGACCAGGCGTTCTTCCCATTTGGCGATGCAGGCGCCGTCCCCCGGCTCACGCTTTACAAGGGCGAGGTCGATTTCTCCTGCCTGCAAGAGCCGACGAAGCTCGAAACTCCAGCCGCTGATCGTATCGAGCCTCGTGCGCGGAGAAGCCCGTGCAAATCCAGAAAGCAGATCAATCATCCGTCGCCCAGCGAAGTCTTCGGGAACCCCAAGGCGAACAGTCTTCGGCGAGGGCATCGATCGACCGAGCGCTTCGTTTGCTTCGGCCGAAACCGACAATATCCGGCGGGCATAGCTCATCAGAAGTTCGCCCTCCTCGGTGGTGCGAACGCTCCCCGTTGCGCGGTCCCGGATAAGGAGAACATGGCCAAGGTTGGTTTCGAGCTTCTTGATCTGCTGGCTGATCGTCGATTGCGTGCGATGAACCCGTTCCGCTGCGCGCGTAAACCCACCGGTCTCCACGACAGCGGTGAAGGCGCGCAGAAGATCGAGATCAAATCCGAAGGTCATTTGGTTTTCCAATGGAGAACATGTCAACATCCAATTTCCAAATAACGGCGCGTTATGTCAATCCTGCTGCCAGTTAAACAGGAGAGCGACATGATCCGTTCTGGACAGCGGCCGGAATGGCTGACTTTTGATTGCTACGGCACTCTCATTCAGTGGGACGAAGGCTTGCTGGCGGCGATGGAGAGGATTCTTGCCGGAAAGAACCGTTCCATCGAACGCGATGCCTTTATTTCCGTATACGACCGGTACGAGCATCGGTTGGAACGGGAGCGTCCGCACCGGTCGTTCAAGAATGTGAGCGCGACAGCCCTTGCGCTTGCGATGGGCGAATTCTCCCTCGATGTATCACCTGACGATGCAGACATCCTGACGTCGTCAATTAGCCGCATGCCGCCCTTTCCGGAGGTGGTCGCCACGCTTACCAGGCTGAAGGCGGCAGGGTTCAAGCTCGCCATTATCTCCAACACGGACGACGCGATCATCGCCGGAAACGTCGCTCAACTTGGCGGTTCGGTCGATCGGGTCATCACGGCGGAGCAGGCCGGAGCTTACAAGCCGGCAAGGCAGATATTCCAGCATGCCTGGAGAGAGTTGGGTATCGAAAAGGAGCAACTGGTCCACATTTGCGCCAGTCCGCATCTCGATCTCGCCGCAGCAAGGGAGCTTGGCTTCCGAACGATCTGGGTCGACCGCGGAACCGGGCGGAAGCCACTTGCCGATTACGTGCCGAATGAAACGGTTGCCCGGCTTGACGAAGTTTGCGGCTTGCTGTCCGCCGCGGGCTGGATGGAATAGGCGATTGTTCTTACGGAGATATATTCATGGCGCATGAACTTAAACGCGGACTGGCTGCACCGGCGATCTTGCGAAACGTCGATCTCGGCGGGGAAGAGATCTGGCAGGCGCGTGTGGATCTGGCTGCCTGTTTGCGGGCGGCGGCGCGATATGGCCTTGAGGAGGGGATCTGCAATCATTTTTCGGCGCTCGTGCCTGGGCATGCGGATGTCTTCCTTGTCAACCGGCTTGGCTGGGCTTTCGAGGAGGCGACGGCGTCCAGCCTGCTGATCTGCGATTTCGACGGCAATGTGCTTTCCGGCGATGGCGAACCGGAGGCGACGGCCTTCTTCATTCATGCGCGTCTGCATAAGGCGGCGCCGCGTATCGGTGCGGCGTTTCATACCCATATGCCGAACGCGACGGCGCTCAGCATGATCGAAGGAGAGCCGCTTGAGTGGGCCGGGCAGACCGCGCTTAAATTTTACGGGCGCACCGTGGTTGACGAGGACTACAACGGCCTTGCGCTCGACGACCGTGAGGGAGATCGTCTGGCGAGCGTTCTTGGCGACAAGGATATTCTCTTTATGAAAAACCACGGTGTCATGGTTTGCGCGCCGAATATCGCGGAGGCGTGGGATGATCTTTATTATCTCGAGCGGGCAGCGGAAGTGCAGTTGAAGGCGATGAGCACGGGGCGGCCGCTTCTGCCGGTCGATCCCGAAATTGCAGCGGCGACCGCCAGACAGATGCGGGAGGGCGATCCGGAGAGTGCGCGGCTGCATCTGGAAAGCCTCAAGCGCAGACTTGACGTTGTGGCGCCCGAATACAGACTGTAGCGTGAAAGGAATGGCGACGGCTCTCGGACATTGCCATTCCTATTGGTCAGGCCGTCAGCGCCTAGTCCTCGGGGCGAGGTTCCGCTTCGCCGACATTGGCGCGGGCGGCGGTCATGGGAGCCATGACGAACCGGTTGCGCAGGGTGCGCCCCGCCAGCTCGTATGGTTCGAACAGGCTGTTCATGGAATTTCTCTCATATTTACTTGGGGGGTCATTGCCGGGGATGCTCGAGTTTGCGTCTGAATTTCCTGCCAAATCGCATCGAGGAAGACTTGCGTCTTTTCTGTCACAGACAACCAGATCTCCCGCTCGGCGGCGTCGCCGTTGCGGATCAGATCGGCGAAGTTGTCGATCATGAGGGCGTGTTGTGATCTTTCGCTCGGCGTCTCGATGAAAGCGAAGTCATTCCGCGTGGCCAGGCCGGAACGATGGATGAAACCCGTTTGAATGTCGGGATTATCGAAGCCGAAGCCGCTCTGCCAGTCGAGGACGAAATCGTCCTGCGTCAGGACGCCGGATGTGCCGGCGACGGTGAGCTCCATCACCGCCGCACCGGCTGTATAACCGACATCGAAGGTTGCGGTCTTGCCGGCGTTGAATTGCAAGACGCCGGTTGCGCGGATGACCGCGCCTGAGTGCGGGTCCCACTCGGCAAAGACCTTGATATCTTCGAGCGCGTCCGGTGCGAGGTATTCGACGACGGCCCGCATCGAATACCAGGCCATGTCGCCCGCCGCGCCCATCGGCTCGTCGATCGGGTCAAAGCGGATGTTCTCCCGGTCGGAGAAGGGGAAATAGAACATAGTGTGCAGCGAACGCGGGGCGCCGATCAGTGCGGCCAGACGCTGACGCATCGCGGATGTGCGCGGATGATGAACGAAGTGGGTGGCGTCCATCAGCACGAGGCCTTTTGACGGGCGAGAGCCGACAGGCGTTTAAAAGACGCCGCCGAATGCAGCGGCTTTTCGATGAGGACATGCTTGCCGGCAGTGAGCGCACGGCTTGCGACGTCTTCCTTCGCTGACGTTGGGGTCGCGATATAAACCGCGTCGACATCATCGCGTGCGATCAACTGATCGGCACCCTCGACGGCGATGGCGCCCGGATAGTTGGCGACAAAGCTTTCGGCCTTCGCAAGTGTGCGGCTCGAAACGGCGTCTAGCCTCGCCTTCTTGGATGACTGGATTTGCGGGGCAAGGATCGTCGCAATAAAACCCGTGCCGACGATTCCGATTTTTGCCTTAGTCATGGTCATGCCTTCTGTCGCCTCAGGCGATCTGTTCGAGGGGGTGGATCTCGATGTGGGCGATCGTTCCGGCGGGCAGTTGCCTGTTGAAGGCGCGGATGGCTTCGCCGGACATGTGCTGTTCCTATACCTGGCGGGAGGCCCATTCCTCGACGAAGACGTAGACGCCCTTTTGGTTGAGGTGTCGATGGAGATGATAGGAGAGGCACCCCGCCTCGGCCCGTGTGGCGACCGACAGTTCCGCCGCATATGTCTCGAATGCGTCTTCGTTGCCGGGTGTGATCATGACGCGCGCCACTACTTTTATACTATTGGTCACTTTTCTGTCCTGTCAGGCTGGTTCCCCGCTTGCGATATGGGCAGCGCCCAAGCCGCTACATGGCGGTGTGAATGATGGTGAAGCATCGTCACCGTTCCGGGAGCGGCGTTGGCCACTGGTCGGGCCGGTTTATTTCAGGCGTTTCAGCAGTTCTGTGGCAACGGCCGGGGCGGAGGCAGGGTTCTGGCCGGTGATCAGTTCGCGGTCGGTCACGACGTTTGAGGCCCACGGCGCCTCATTGCTGACGAAGTCTCCGCCGGCCGCTTCCAATGCCGTCTGCGGATAGAACTTCATCTTGCCACCGTTCAGCAGACCCTTGGCGATTTCCTCTTCCTGATTGCTGATGACGGTCATCTTGTAGCCTGCATAGATCCAGCCCTCGGCCTTCGCTGAACCGCTCGTCTCAAGCTTTGTGGTGAAGGCCGACGCATCGGGCAGGGTCGACAGGAGCGCGATCGGGCCGTGGCAGGCAAGGGCGGTTGTCTTACCCTTCGCATGGAAGTCGGCGAGTAGCTTGCCGAGTTCCGGGCTGACCAAAAGATCCTGCATCGGGGCATGGCCGCCCGGCACATAGACCGCATCGAAATGGTCGTAACCGATCTGCTCGACGCGGGCGAGGCTGAGGACCGGCGAGCTGCTGTCGGATGTCAGCTTGAGCTTGTCGAGCATGGCAATGCTTTCCTGCATTGCGGCCTCGTCACCGCCGAAATACATGTTGTCCACGGAGGATTTGTCCAATGTCGGCGCCGTACCCTTCGGGGTCGCAAAGGTGATGTCGTGCCCGGCCTCGGTGAGCGCCTTTACCGGCTGCATCAACTCGTTGAGGTAGAAGCCGGTCTCGAAAACCTTGCCGTCCTTGAGGTCGAGGTGATCGGAATCGGAAAGAACGACCAGCACGTTGGCGGCCTGTGCGGTAAAGGCACTTGTTCCAAGGACAAGGGCGAGAGCAAAAGTGCGGATGGGTTTCATGTTTTTCTCCAGGCGAAGGCCATTCCCAAACCGCACGGGCAGGGATGGCTGATGATCCGTTATGAGTGATGCGGGGTTATGCGGTCAGCAGGTCGCGTAGAGCTTCGCCGACGCCCGTTGCTGACTGCGGGTTCTGGCCGGTGACCAGCCTTCCATCGACGACAATCTTGGCCGCCCAATCGGCGGCCGGATGATGATGTGCACCGCGGGCGGAAAGCGTGCTGGCAAGCAGGAAGGGAACCGTCTTGTCCAGCTTGACGGCCCGTTCCTCGTCGTCGGTAAAAGCGGCGACATTCTTGCCGGCAACCAGGTGGGCGCCACTGCTCAGGGTGATGTTGACCAGTGCCGCGGGGCCGTGGCAAACGGCGGCGACGACACCACCAGCCTCATAAATATCGCGGGCGACGCTGTTGACGGCCGGGCTTGTCGGGAAATCCCACATAGCGCCATGGCCACCGGCGAAGAAAATGGCGGAGTAGTCTTTTGGATCGACATCGGAAAGACGCGACGTGTTGCGGATGGCGTGGCGGAAGCCTTCGCTGTTCCAGTAGCGCGCATTGACAGCGTCATTGAGGTCGAGGCCGTCGACCGGCGGTTCACCACCGGCGATCGAGGCGAACTCGACCGGGATGCCGGCGGCATCGAGGACGGCGAGGGGATGGGTGACTTCGCCGAGGTAGAAGCCTGTGTATTCGCCAGTTTCGCCTTTGACGCTATGGCTGGTGAGGACGAAGAGAACCGGTTTGAGATCCTGAGTTGCGCTTGTCATGATCTGCTCCTGAAATCGGGATGAGTTGGATCGCATCGATTGCCTTGAACGTATTAAAGCTGCGAAAGTGGATAAATGGGCTTTCGAGGAATTCATTTGTTCGCAGAAGGACAGAATGGTGGCCAATAATACGCTGCCGTGCCACAGGGACGGTTCCGCTGCCCTTCTGTCTGGTTCACCCGACGCGAAATGCCTCAGAGCAGTGCCTTCCCAATCGATGCGCCACAATAAACAAACAGTGTCTGGCCGGTGATGAAACCGGCGTCCTCTGACAAGAGGAACTGGATCGCGGCTGCAATTTCGTCCGGCCTACCGAGCCGATGCATGGGAACACCCGTCAAATACTGGTATTCCCCTTCGCAGTTCGGTTCGGTCGGGCCGGGCGCCACTGCATTGACCGTAATGCCTGTTTGCGCGAGTTCGAGCGCCCACGTCCTGGTGAAGCTGACCAAGCCCCTTTGCGGCCGCATAAGCAGTTCGCTCGGCGATGCCGACGGTGAGGCTGCAGATATTAACGACACGGCTCCGTCCATTCGCTCGCATTCGGGGCAAAGCTGCCTGCACGGCCCGAATGCCAGGATGTAAGTTCAGGCGAAGGATCGCATCGGGAGCGTCGAGGTCGACATCGCCAAGGGCTTGCTGGCCGCACGTGGCCGACATTGTTGACTATCCCGTCGATCCCATACCGCTTGGAAATATCGTGGAGTGCGGCTTTCCACGAGAAACGTACGTTGTTGGGTCATGATGCATGCCTTTCGGTCTTGCTATCAGAGGTGGCGTCTGGGAGCTGACGCGGAATTTGGTCTCCACCCGACAGGGGGAAGGGCTAAAGCACTTTATTGATGCCAAAATCGAGGATAAAGCTGTCCCAAAGAAACTAACTTATTCGCTAGGGGTCAAAATGGGACGGCGGTTTGATCATCTTGGCGATGTGGAGGCATTTATCACCGTTGCCGAAAAAGGCTCGATGACTGAAGGCGCAGTCACACTGTCGACGACGCCGTCGGTCCTCAGCAGGGCGATTACCCGTCTTGAAGCCCGCCTTGGCGCGCAACTGATGCGTCGAACCACGCGACGGTTAAGACTGACGGATGAAGGCCGCGCCTATCTGGAGCAGGCCCGAGCCGCTTTTTCGATGATCGATGATGCGGAGCGGGCGATTCAAGGCCCAACAGGAGCGTCGTTGACGGGTCATGTGCGCATCAGCGTGCCAACGACCTACGGTCACTATCGACTCCCGGCGATGCTGGACCGCTTCACGCAGATCCACCCAGAAGTCCAGGTTGAACTGAGCATCACCAACCGCAATGTCGATCTGGTGGCGGAGGGTTACGATCTGGCGATCCGCCTCGGCCCGTTTCCCGACAGCGGGCTGGTGGCGCGCAAACTGGAGGATGCTCCTTTGCGGCTGGTTGCCTCTCCGCATTATCTCGAACGGGCTGGCGTTCCGCGGAGTGTCGAAGACTTGGCGACACATCAGTGCCTGCCGTTCGTGATGCCGAGCACAGGCCGGTGCGCCCCATGGCTGTTTCGTGTCGAGGGACGTGACGTTGACTGGACGCCACCTGGTCGCATCCGCGTGTTTGACGACGTGCTGGGTGTGGTTTCGTTGGCGGAAAACGGCCTCGGCATCTGTCAGACCTACGATTTTATTGTGCGGGGCCGTATCGAACAGGGGCGTCTTGTCGATGTGCTGGAGCACGCGCGCGGCCGTTCCCGGCCTTTCTCGCTCATCTTCGCCCCACACCGCCGCCTCTCGGCGGCCACGCGGACGCTCATCGATTTCCTTGCCAGTGACGGGTTAGGCACCTGTCTGGCGCTTTCCGGGCCAGGGCGCAGGACATCCGTGAAAGTCTAGCGGCGTCATCGCTTTGCACGGCGCGCGGCACCGTTTCCTCGGCCCTTTTGACTCCCACAGTTCCCGGAGTTCGAACGATCCGTAAGCCGCGTTCGTGGCGCGCGAGATCGTTGATCATCGACTTCGCCGAATGGATTTCAACGAAAGATTGGCGGAGCGACAAAAAAGGGCGCGGCGTTGCTCGCCAGCCCAGCAAAGATTTTCGCCTCTACTGTCCTGGACAAGCTTTGGAAGAGGGTGACGAGGGGCGGCAATCTTGTCGATCTCGACGACGAGGCCCGCCATCAGCTGCGGATAACGGCAAAGAAACTGCGCTATGCGGCGGAGTTTTTCAGCCCTCTCTGTATGGGCAAGGCGGAAACCAAACGCCACAAGCGATTTATCACGGCGATGGAGGGACTTCAGGATCAACTCGGTAGCCTGAACGATCTTGCGACCGCTCCCGATATGCTGTCGAAGCTCGCTCTTTCGGGCGTTCCGGGAGCGGGGGACCTTGTCAGTGCTGCCGATAAGGCACGCTTTTAAACGCTACCGCGGAAGCGGATGATGCCTTTGTTGACGCGAAGCGCTTCTGGCGCTGAGGCAGGGGAAAACAGTTGTCGCGGCAGGATTTGGATCATTTCTTCTTTCGGATCGTGTGATCATCCCGCCGCTGCGATGCGCTCAGAAACCATACCGAATGAGGCGCCCCATAGGATAAGGTATGGTGCTGAAGAGCTGCAGCGCCACCTGGGCGGCGGGTGACATCCGCGCCACCTGGCCGACGTCCCAATCCGAACGATCCTCAATGAGCTGTAGCCCCGGTACCTGCCGCTCCAGCTCTGCCGGGTCGTCGACCGCCCATTGGAGACTGGCACCGGTGGCTCGGATCGCCGGATTGAAGCGCAGTAGCCGTATCGCAGTACTGCTATAGGCATCGAAAGCTATCTCGCCCTCGGGAAAGTGCCCGGCGATCCGGCGCAGAACCTGCGAAACCTCATGATCTTCCAGATACGGGAGAACACCCTCGGCGACGATCATCGTCGGTTTGTCGGCGGGAAGTCTCTCAATCCAGCCACGCTCGACAATCGAGCAGGCAATCGTTGTGCAGCCCGCACGGCCGGGATAGATCCGTTTCCGCAAGGAAATGACATCAGGGACATCCAGTTCGAACCAGCGAACTCTCGGCCCGGGATCGATCCGGAAGATGCGACTGTCGAGACCGCAGCCGAGATGCAGAACAGTGGCCTCCGTGCAGCGCTGGAGGAATGCCTCGGTCCAGCGATCAAGCATATAGGCCCGCAGCGCGATGCCGATTGTCATGTCGTGACCAATCTCAAGGTGCCGCCCATCCGGATCAAGACGGTGCAATGCATCTGCAGCAAAGCGGTCGCGAAGCAGCGAATCCGGCATGGCGCTTTCGGCTGCCTTGGCTTGGAGCGTAATGAGCAGGGTTTCCGTTGCGCCGGTGAGGCGGACTTGCTTCGGTTGCATTGCTTCCTCCAAAGTGCCGGATCAAGAGGGTACCCTCTCCGCCGCATCAGCAGCAACGATCATCTTATCCTTGCCAAGCATTGAGAGCCGGAGTCGAGGTAAATTCGACTGACAAACCGCCTTAGCGGAACCAGCGTCCATTTCCCCGGGTTTCGACGGAAATGGGCAAGGCACGTGATTTTTGTAGGACAAGGCAGCGGAACTAGAATATTGTGCAGTGCAGCAACAAGAGGCAATCTGCCGCGTAGCACCCATGATCGCCTGGCGGCGACAGCGAGGAGGCGACATGCGATCCCTTTCCGATACACTGGAGCGACTGGCCAGATTTCGTAAGGACAAGAGTGGCCACGCCGCTACCGCAAGGTCGAGGCTGTCTCGGTTGCAACGGTTCGGTTCAAATCCCGGAGCTTTGCAAGCTTGGTACCATGTTCCTGTCGGCCTGAAAGAGTCACCGGCCTTGGTCGTTGTTCTCCATGGATGTACGCAGAATGCTGCCGGTTATGATCACGCATCCGGGTGGTCGAAAATCGCTGAAGATTTCGGGTTCGCGGTCCTTTATCCGGAGCAGGTTCCCGCCAACAACCCAAATGTGTGCTTCAACTGGTTCACCCCAAGCGATATTAGGCGCGGCCAGGGAGAGGTCCACTCGATACGGCAGATGGTGGAGACCATAATTGTCGAATATGGCATCGACCGTCGTCGGGTTTACATCACCGGGCTATCGGCGGGAGGCGCGATGGCCAACGCGGCGCTTTGCGCCTATCCGGAGATCTTCACCGGCGGCGCGATCATCGCTGGCCTCCCTTTTGCCGCTGCTACGACAGTACCAGAAGCCTTCGATCGCATGCGGGGACACGGCATTCCCGATGTGGAAAGCCTGCGAAGCCGGCTGTCCGGCGCCTCGCCCCATGCCGGTCCATGGCCGACCATATCGGTGTGGCACGGCACAAACGACCGGACCGTTGCGGAGGCGAACGCCAAAGCGATCATCGCTCAATGGAGCGGCGTCCATGGTGTCCCATCGAACCCTTCGTCGGTCGAAACGGTCGACGGGCACAAAAGGCTGGCCTGGCGAGACCGATCCGGTAGGGACGCGATCGAGCTCTACCTCATCGAAGGTATGGGCCATGGGACACCACTCAAGGTCGCATCTGGCTACGGACACACAGCACCATATATGCTGGACGTGGGAATTTCCTCTACCCTGCACATTGCCCGCTCATGGGGCCTTACGCCGTTGTCCCGCCGCCAGCCGGAAAAAGCTGGTTCCGTACAGCCCGCGCCGCCACATCAGGCTGCGCACCGATCACAGTGGGATCGGCGGGCAGACATTCAGGCGGTAATCGAAAGGGCACTGCGCTCGGCGGGACTAATGCGTTGACAGCCCCGCATCAGTGACACCCCTGATCCCCCTGGCTCAGGGTGGGCTGACGCTAGGAGCCCTGCTTACCCTAGGTCCTCCGAGATCTTGAGGATAACCGTCTCCTCAGAATTCACCGGGCGCCCGTCTTCTGTCAGCACATCGAGGCGTATGGGTCGTCCGGTCGATCGTTCGACGAGCTTCGAGCGCTTCTCGTTGGGCGCGAAAAGATGGCGCTCGCCGAACTGTCGCAACGCCACCATGACGGGGAAGAGATCACGCCCCATTTGCGTGAGACGATATTCCTGGCGCGCCCCACCTTCGGATATGGGCACCGCCTCCAGGATTCCGCGGTCGACAAGGGTGCGAAGACGGGCGGTGAGGATGTTCCTTGCGATCCCCAAGCTCTTCTGGAACTCGCCGAAGCGCGTCACGCCGTCAAAGGCATCGCGGACGATCAGCAATGACCACCAATCGCCGATCACGTCGAGCGATCGGGCGCTCGGACAATAGTCTGAGATGTGACTCTTGCGTCGGACCATGCATGCTCGTTCAGTTTCCAAAATCAGTTGCAATATTAAACTTTCCGCGATATCCGTCAAATAGTTTAATGTTGCAACTGTCGAAGGGCCTCATGTCGATATGTGAGATCGAATCCACGGCTATCGCACCGGCATGCGATACCACGTCGGGAAAGCGTTCGAAGCCAGGGTTATCTCGGTCGTTAACTCTGCTCTTCGCGGCAGCGAGCGGCCTCGCTGTCGCAAACGCGTATTTCGCGCACCCGCTTCTCGATGTGATCGCCGACGATCTCTCGCTGCCGCGGGCGACTATCGGGTTCGTGGTCGGCGCCACCCAGCTCGGCTACGGACTGGGTCTCGTCCTGCTTGTACCCGTGGGGGATCTGGTCGACCGGCGCAAGCTCGTCATCATCCAGTCTCTCCTATCGGTTCTGGCATTGCTCTGCGTCGGCTTTGCTCCGACAGAAGAGGTGCTCTTCCCGGCGTTGATTGCGATGGGCTTTTTCGCCGTGGCTACGCAGGCATTCGTCGCCTATGCGGCAAGCCTCGCACGACCCGAGGAGCGCGGCGCAGTCGTCGGTACGGTGACAAGCGGAATCGTGCTCGGCATCCTGCTGGCGCGGACGGTGGCCGGCGCCGTCGTCGACATTGCCGGCTGGCGCGCGGTCTATCTGCTGTCGGCTGCGTTCACGCTCGCTATCACCGCAATTCTCGCTCGTGTCGTGCCAGCGCAGCCGAAGAGCGGTCCGGCGGTCTCTTATCCGAAGCTAATCGGATCCCTGTTCACGTTGTTTCTGCAGGAGCCGGTCCTGCGTGTCCGGGCGATCCTCGCGTTTCTGATCTTCGCCGATGTCACGACGCTTTTGACGCCGCTCGTCCTTCCCTTGAGCGCCCCGCCTTATTCGTTGTCGCATGCTGCGATCGGTCTGTTCGGATTAGCGGGCGCGGCGGGCGCGCTGGGGGCTTCGAGGGCGGGACGTTGGACCGACGAAGGCTTCGGCCAGCGCGTTACCGGCGTGGCGCTCACGCTGATGCTCTGCTCATGGATTTTGATCGGGCTGCTTCCTTATTCGATCCTTTTCCTCGTTACCGGGGTGCTGCTGCTCGATTTCGGGCTCCAGGCCGTTCACGTGGCGAGCCAAGGCCTGATCTACCGGGTGAGACCTGAAGCCCAAAGTCGCCTCACCGCCGCCTATATGGTATTCTACTCGACCGGATCTGCTCTCGGCTCCTCTATCTCAACCCTGGTCTATGCCCGTTGGGCGTGGACGGGAGTAAGCATGCTTGGTGCCGGCATTGCGGCGGCGGCACTCCTCTTTTGGGCGATAACGCTTCCCAAGCGCATGGCCTGACTAAGTGTTAGAGCAAAGCTGCATTCTGCGGCGTCTGACCACGACTATATAACTTCCCCCGGCGTTCAAGGCGCGGCCGGCAGGTGAGTCTCGCCACCGAACCTCAGGGCCTGAGTTGCTTGTGGCTTTGAGGGCATAGTTTTGAACGTCGCCGGTTGTTCGGCGATGATGAGCCTATCTTACTCCCGCGAAGCTCCCCGATAGTTCCAGCTCCGGTAGTAGTCGGCCGGCTTGTCGCCCGCGGTTGCGCCGCCGGTAAGTCGACCTCGTGTTCTGGCCAACGCACTAGAGGAGCCGCGCAGGCTCAGGTAGCCAGGCCGCTAGCATCCTCTCCCACTTCCCGCACAATCCTTTCGACCGCGCGGGCCAACGCGACGGAGCCGCGGCGCTGTTGGGCACCTTCTTCGTGCTCGACCCTGCCGTTGGCGATGCCATCATACACGCCGAGCAGCGCATCGGCGACTTTCGCGGGGACTCCTTCCTGGGCGAGAACCGCAGCACGAGCCCCTGGCGGAACGAATGCGGTCACCACATTGCGATCGAGTACCCTGCCGAATGCGGCCGCAACATCGTTCGCGCTCCAGTCTTGCGGACCCCGCAGCTCAACGATCCGCTTGCCGCTGAATTCGTCACTGAGCAGACAGGCGGCGGTGCGCCCTACGTCGATTGTGCTCACCATCGGGATCTTCTGAGAGGGTTCGAGAAAGCTCGGAAGCACGCCGTCGGCGATCACTGCCGGTGCTATCTCGCCCCAAGTCTCGACGAAATAACCCGGCCGCAAGAAGGTAGTCGACGGCGCTACCTCCGCGAGATGCTTCTCGAGGCTATTGAGCGTTGCGATGACACCTGTACCCGTTTGGTGCTGGGCACCGACGGAGGACAAGGCGACGACCTTTGACAGCCCAGACTGTCGCACCGCTTCTGCAAGTGCGCTGCCGATCTCGTCCGCGCGCTTGTAGGGATCGCCGCTCACGGGCGGGGGAGAAAGCAGGAAGGCGCCCGAGGCTCCGCTCAATGCTGCGGCGAGGCTTGGCACATCCTCGATGCTGCTGATCGCTACACTCGCTCCGAGCTTCGTCCATTTTTCGGCCTGCTCCGGCCGCCGCAGCACGACTCGGACGGGTTTGCGCAAATCGATCAGGGCGTGAGCGGTCTCGCTGCCGGCTCGCCCGTTTGCTCCAAGCACTACGTACATGTCGGTTCTCCTTGGTTGACGACCTGGATACTAGCGTTCACATTGCCATGCGTCGAATGCATGGAGTGTATAGAAGCGATGCGCGAAGTGGATTTAAGGCATGCCGACCTCAACCTCTTAGTTGTCCTTAATGCACTGCTGGACGAACGGAGCGTTACCCGAGCTGCGATGCGGCTTGGCATGAGCCAACCCGCTGTCAGCCGGGCGCTTGCGCGCTTACGGGCACTCTTCTCCGATGCACTTCTGGTGGACGGACCGGGTGGATACCTGCTGACCTCGCGCGCGGAGGATCTGCGTCCTCTACTACGCAACACCTTGGCAGGCGTCAGCGAACTTCTCGACGGCAGAACATTCGATCCGATGCAGGCGACCGGGTCCGTGCGCCTGCTGATGTTGGATCTCGAAGCTGCAGTACTCGCCCCGCGGCTGATCGCCAGTCTCGCGGTGCAAGCGCCGGCCGTCGATCTCCAGGTTGTGCCGCCAGGGCTGCGGCCGCTCGAGGCGCTTGAGGCCGACGCTGTGGATGCCCTCATCGGCGTCGTCGAGGACGCACCTGCGGGAGTCAAAAAACGCAAGCTCTACCAGGATAACTTCGTAACGCTGATGCGCGCCGAGCATCCTACCGCGGCCAGGAAGCTCACTTTGGAACGGTTTCTTGAACTGGATCATGTCGTGGTCAGCATCACCGGGACCGGCCGAGCATGGGTCGATGAAATCCTCGCTCGCTCGGGCAGAAAACGCCGGGTGAAGGTACGGGTGCCGAGCTTCTTCGCGGCAGTCGAAATCGCCGCGCGTTCCGACCTTGTCATGACGCTGCCGTCCAGCCTTGCGCGAACTGCCGCTGACATGCGGCGGTTCGTCATGGCGTCGCCGCCGCTCGACCTGGGTAGCGTGGTCATAAGCCTCGCCTGGCATGCGCGCCATCAGGATGCCCCGAGACATGTCTGGCTGCGCAGAACGATCGCCGCGGCCGTTGCCGATATCGGCCTATAGCGTTCCCGCAGCCGCTGCAGACCAGCGGCGCGAGTGCTCCGGATCGAGCATGCCAATGAGGCGTCTCCTCTCGTTTGGGATCGCAATTAAGTGCCGGAAATCTCTGGCAATCGGCCAATGTGACAAGGCCCGGGATGGGGCCAGGTGTCACTTGCATGGCCTCAGTCAAGATAGGGCGGCCAATTGATCGAATTGTCGGCTTCGGTAAGTCAGCATCCGGCGAGCGGATCGCTACAATCAACTAAACAAGCCGCTCGCCTCGACCAGGCGCCTTCCTCAATCAATACCTCGGTGACCTGGACGCCTCCAACGCGTCGATGAAGACAGTCGCTATAGGCGCGATGGTTCCAGTAGCAGGCACGCCATGGAAGCAGCGTGGGCCAGTGGCCACTATGGCGTGCTCTGCGAGCTTGCTCGGGCCTTGGCCCGCAGAGTAGCCGTGCGAAACGTGCAGGGCGGGATAGGTCTCGACAGAAGCGCCCTAATCCTGGCCGCTTCCGATCCTGTTGGCCGTTCCTCCGCCGGCGTCGCCATGTTTGGCTGCGGCGTCTTGAATTATGCTTCGAGCCCACGAGATTGCCGGCTCTTGCAAGGCGGAGATACCCCAAAGCAACGAAAGCTGTGATCGTCGGGGTGGGTCAAGGCGAATGAGCCGGAGATCAGGATGGCGACAGATCAGCGCTCGGGCGGAACGGTCCGGCATCGATGCGATCAGATCCGTAGCCTCGAGCACATGCCCCAGGGCGGCATAACTCGGCACGGAGAAGGCAATTTTGCGGTGCTTTCCAGCTCGCGCCAGTTCCACATCGAGGTAGTTCTGTGACGTCGGCCAAGGAACCGGATAGATGTGTTGCTGCGCCAGGTAAAGCTCGGTCGAAATGCGATCGGAACCGGCATGGAGCGCCGAGCGCGGGCCGGCCAGAACGACAAGCTCATCCTCCCACACGACGGCAGCATCGACGAGTGCTCCGGTAGGTGTGGCGCCTCCGACAGAAAGCACAAAGTCGACCCGGCCTGTGGCGAGATCGATCTCGTAGCTGCGACGCTCGAACGGTTCGATTGTGAGCGACCAATGCGGCGCGCGGCTTCGCAATATTGCTGCTAATACTGGCAGGAGCGAGATCTCCAGAGCTCCTGGAGAAACGATCCGAATGTCTCGCACCGACTCGCCGGGCTCGAATGTCGCGCCCGGCGCGCTCACTCGACCGGCCTCCAGCTCGACGTCCAATACTGCTTTCAAAAGAGAAAGCGAGCGCTCAAGGCTTTGTGCACGCGCGGTTGGCAACATTCCGCCGCCCGTTCTGACGAACAGAGGGTCTGAAAACATCTGTCTTAGCTTGGCGAGCGCATGACTGACTGCAGAAGGGGAAACAAAGAGGCGTTCGGCGCAGCGAGCGACGCTCCGTTCTTCCAACATAACTGCCAGCACCTTGAGAAGGTTGAGGTCGATTCTGCGCCAATCCACGTGAACTGAATCCTGTTCAGTTTAAGATGAGAACCTATCATTTGGCTCAGTTTCACCGATGTGGCAATAGCTCTGGAGCACATCCTCCAAACTGGTGAAAGTATGCCAAAAATCGTTAGCTTGACCGCTGCGCTCGCAGTTTTTGCAAGCCTCGTCCCAACTCAGTTGATCGCGAGCGGTTTATCTGATCGGGACCGTCTTCGCTCTGAACTCACGGCTCTCGCCAACGCACATCCTGGGCGAGTAGGCATCTGCGTGCGGGATGAGGCGTCGCCCGCAATCTGCGTGAATGGTGAGCAGCGTTTCTCACTGCAGAGCGTGATGAAGGTCGTCGTGGCCGCGGCCGTGATGCAGGCGGTCGACGACCGTCGCATCGCGTTGGGAGACCGCCTTACTATTCGGCGTGGCGATCTGAGCGTCAACATCCAGCCCATCGCCGATATCGTCGCCGAAAGGGGCTCCTTTGAAACCAGTATTGGGGACTTGGTCAGCCGCGCGGTGGTGGAAAGTGACAGCGCCGCGACTGACGTCCTGATCTCGCACCTGGGAGGCACGAAGGCGGTGCAGGCGTTTCTCGACGAAGCAGGGCTGCAGGGAATCAGGATCGATCGAACGGAGCGGGAGCTTCAAACCGAAACGGACGGGCTGACCTGGACACCGGAGTTCGTGTTCCCGGAACGCCTCGAGCAGGCTCGCAAAGAGGTTGCCGATGCCAGGCGTCAAGCCGCATTCGAAGCGTACCTCAAGGATCCGCGCGACACCGCCACGCCCATCGAAATGGTTGGTTTCCTGCACAGACTGGCGACGGGCCAACTCCTTTCCGCATCCTCGACCGCGCACCTTCTCGAAGTCATGAATAGGACTGTAACTTTCCCCGACCGCCTGCGTGCCGGCGTGCCTTCAGGCTGGACGATCGGGCACAAAACAGGCACGAGCCAGACCCGCAACGGTATCAATGGCGTGACCAACGACGTCGGCATTCTGACTGCCCCGGACGGCACTCACGTTGCCGTAGCCGCATTCGTGGCGGAGTCTCGTGCTGGCAAAGATGAGCGCGCCGCCACGATTGCCGCAGCGGCCCGAGCCATTACGGCAGCTTACAAGTAGTCGCTGCGACGAGGGATGATTCATTTCATCTCTTGCAAGCTGAGTGGTCCGGACAGACCGTAAATCTCGCCGATTTGTGGAGGCCTCGGATCCTCACATAGCCACTTATGCCGTCTCGGCCTTTGACGGCGACCCCTGAAGAGCCACTACAAGAAAGGAAAAAACGATAATGACGACCTTGATTTCGCGCCGGCGCGCGCTCGCAGGAGCGATCTTCGCCATGCCTGCGCTTGCCACCGTTTCGACTATCGCCCGGGCAGAATTGCAGCACGCACTTGAGGCAAGGCTTGCTGAGCTGGAAAGGCGCCATGGTGGCCGCGTCGGAGTCGCCGCGCTCAATCTTTCGACCGGAGCGCGGGTGGGGCATCGGGCGGACGAGCGATTTTTGATGTGCAGCACGTTCAAGGCACTTGCGTCGGCAATGGTCCTCGCGCGCGTCGATAAAGGAGTTGAAAAGCTGGATAGGCGGATCGTCTTTTCGAAGGAAGTCCTCGTCTACTTCTCACCCGTCACAGAAACGCGTGTCGGCGGTGAGGGAATGTCGGTCGCGGAACTCTGCATGGCGACCTTGACGCAGAGCGACAATACGGCAATAAACCTTCTGCTTGAGAGCTTCGGGGGGCCTCCAGCCCTAACCGAATTTGTCCGTTCCTTCGGCGACGAATTAACGCGCCTCGATCGTTTCGAGCCCGAATTGAATGAGCACGACGGTCCGGACGATTTACGTGACACCACCACACCTGGAGCCATGATGGAGACCCTGCGCAAGCTGATCTTCGGTGAGGTCTTGTCCAGGTCTTCCCGTGCGCAACTCGCCGGATGGATGGTCATGAACAAGACGGGGGACTCACGGCTGCGCGCTGGTATGCCAGAGTCATGGATGATCGCGGATAAAACCGGTGGCAATGGAAACCAGCACGCCAACAATAACGATATCGCAGTAGCGTGGTCACCGAACCGGGGTGCAATCGTTGTGGCTACTTACTGTGAGATTCCCACCATATCCGCCGACGAGCGAAACGCGGTCGTCGCTGAGGTCGGGCGCCTAGTGGCGGAGCTGGCATGAGCTACACGAGCCGCAGGATCTTGCGCTCCTGCGGCGCTGTCTAGGAGCGGACGGTCCTCGCAGCGATGAGGAGCGGCAGTGCCTGAATCATGACAATCTTCGCTTTCTTTGCGGCGGTAGTCGTTTGAAGGTGGTGGCCGTCGCCCAAGCGGTCCTCTTCCGCCGGATGCGCGCCGTCATGCTGCGCCCGCATGATAAAGGGCTGATCGCCACCACGCTGAACTTTGATTACGAGGTCCGCAGCGCCAAGGAGGCCTTCAAAGAGATCCCCGACATCAAGATTGAGGCCGATATGCCCGACTTGGCGAGGCACATCATTGGCATGAAGAAGGGCACATCCTCAGCCGAAGAGTGCGATGATCGCTACGAGCCACACTCGCCGAGTTGATCAAGGCCAAGCTCGAAGGAAAATCCCTGCCGAAGCGTGCACCCCGAAGGTTCAAGGGCCAACGATCTAAGAATCTTTGAAAGACAGTATAGCGGCGCGCGGTCGGGTGCTGACAACTGTCCGGCCTCTGATGCGGCCTTCCATTTGCCGCGTGCCCGTATGAATGGCTGCCGTGCTTGAAGGGCGACCAGGGTTCGCAGGTCGGCGAGGTATCCCGCGCCCTCCGCTGGCTTGCCGTTGGCAGCGATTACCGGGGAAAACGAAAACGATCGTCCCGGTTGATGGGCCTCGGTGCGCGCAAATAGCTCTTCCATTCATACAGATTCAACGGTGTTTGAGGCGCCCCGTCTCTACCTCGCGATCATCCAGGAGGTCGTTCATCGTGCGATATTCGTCACAGAGCTTGTTGAAGCTTCAGCCCGTCGCACGGTCTCTTCATTCTCGAAGGAACTCGCCGACAATAATCGGCTACGCTCAACCATCCTGTCGGTACATTGTCTTCTGCCCCTCCGGCAGTATGCCTATATGCGCGGCCGTTATTGCGTCGGCCCTCTTGCAACGAACCTGGCGGTCGCGTGCCGTGTACCAGAAGAACGCGTCGTGAAAGACAGCAACGGAGCCCATTCCCAGACGGAGACTCCGCCACGCTCATGAAGGATCAAAGGCTTGCATCTCCAATCGTTGGGAGCGTCGTTTTCTCGACTCCCTGCGGCTGGCGACGGCAGAATTATTTGCAGGAGGGCGCGCTGGAGGCGTATTTCCGCGGTTCAGAAGAGCGCAGTCATAAGTCGGCGGTATTCCGCCTCCGGCTTGCCATAGGCGTCCCGCGCGAACTCTTCGAGGGCTTGCCTGTTTCTGATAATAATGTTGCCCCTGTTCGAGCGAATGAAACCGTTGCCTTCAAGGACGTGGAGCGACGTTGTGACGCTTGGACGGCGAACCGCGAGCATCAGCGAAATGAACTCGTGCGTCAGAGGAATCTCGTCGCCTGATACACGATCGTGACACATCAGAAGCCATCTGGCTAATCTCTCGTCCACTCCGTGCAACGCGTTCGAAATCGCAGTGTAGGTAAGCTGAATCGAGAAGGCCTCAATGCATCGGATCATCACCCTGGCGAAGTTCCGGTTGCGATCCATCCATTTCCGGAATGCGCTGAACTCCATCCGGTAGGCGTTTCCTTCGATCTGCATGATGATGTCGTGCACACTGAGCTCTACGCCCATAGCAGCAGAAGTCGGGATATAACCTTCACTCCCGAAGATACCCGCCTCCGCTTTGTTACCCTCAGGCGTCGAGGCGACCAGGGAGCCAATCCCGGACGTGAGATAATAAACATGGTCTATGGGGGCGCCGGCCGTAGCAATAAGAGCGCCTCTAGTCACTTTGACATAGTCGAGGTCGGGCGCAATCTGATTATAGTCAGGCTCCGGAAGCAGGTCCAGCAACTGGTTGTCAACCGCGGCTTCGGGTGGAATCGCCATTGCCTTCCCTTAATGGGAGCCGGGGGTGCCGCGGCTCTGTTGGCAGCTTTCTGCCAAGTATTGCGGATCGGTATTACATGACTCTAGCATGCCGGCTGCCCATCGACTATGTGCAAGTCAGCAACATTCTGAGGCCAGTCGTCTCCAATCGGGCGGTGACCGTACGGTTCCGGACCCTTTGTCCTTGGGCGCAGTATTGACTCGCCATGTAGACCAAGGCGCGTAGACTTTCCCAATCGAGGCGATCGCCAGGCCGGAGGAAGAGCTAATGAGACCCCAAAGAGTACCCACCCTTGATCCACTAGGGCCTGACGAGCTCGAGATGATCGAGGGCGTTTTTCGTCGCGAACTGGAATTGCGAGCATTGCCACTGAAGTCCGAGGAGGCTGCAATACTCGCAGCGAGGCTGATCGGTGCCTATCAGTCCGGAATACGCGACGCTGTCGGCCTGACCGCGGCGGCGGAACGTTTGTGAGGCAGCACCTCCCGATCACCTTGAAGCGCACCTGCGCGCCTGCGTACTCACAAGCGTTGCAGGTTACCTGGAGCGGTTCCTCAAGGGCACGCCTTATCGCGAGGATGTTCACGTTCCGTGCTAGAAGGATGGCATAATGTATCGAACAAGAACCTGCATAATTTATCGTCAGGAACTGTCGGCCATCGGAGAAGGTGAATTCTGACGACCCGTATCAGGAGCGACGTCCCCAACTGTTTACAATGATGACTCCGGCAAGAGCCAGTGCGCCGCCAAGAATGGTGTTTGCCTGCGGAATTTCACCTAGCAGGAGCCACGCCAGTCCAACAGAGGACGGTGGAACCAAATAGAGAAATTGACCTGCCCGCGCGGCACCGAAACTCTTGCGTGCGTAGGTCCAGCAGCTTTGACCGATAATGCCCGGACCGACGGCCAGGAACATGATCATCAGCCAGGTGTCCGGACGCGCGCGCATCAATTGGGAGACGCCGGCCGGTAGCCAGGGCGTGAGGGCGAGAGCGCCGGCAACGATGACGAGCGCCCGTCACGTCGAGCGGCTCGGCTCTGGCGAAGAGAGGGCGCTGGAGGATGGAATAGGCCGCTGCACAGGCTGCGGCGAGCACGATCAACGTCGATCCCGTCCCGAACGACAGACCCCCGGGCTGCCCCGAGGCGATCAGGGCCACTCCGGAAAAGCCAACTATCGTTCCAACCCAATTCCAGCGACCGAAACGCTCTTTCAAGAAGAGCACCGCGAGCAGCACCATGAAAAGCGGCTGTGTGTTGACGATGAAGCCGGCAGCGCCGGCGGAGACGGCTGCCTGCCCTAAATTGAGGAGCACGTTGTACGCGGCAATGCCAAGGAGGCCGCTGATTGCCAGAACGACGAAATCCCGGGGGAGGAACCATCGCGGACGCCGCCAGGCAATCCACGCAATCGCGAAGACCGCCGCCAGCGCGAAGCGGATAGCTGCCAAGGGCAAGGGTTCCACTTCGCGCAATGCATAGCCGATCGCCGCAAAAGAGAAAGACCAGGTGATGACTGTTCCTGCAATCGCAAGTGCCGGCAAGAAGGGCGTCATGGGGATGTCAGCTGCATTTTTGTTCATGCGAGCTGTGTGCCACACAAACATCTGTTGACATAGAATGCGCGCCGACATTCAGATGTGCTCATGACGCACAACGATGAACTGCCGCCGCTCGAGGCGCTTCAGGCCGTCCTGTCGGCTTACCGCCTCGGCTCGTTCTCGGCTGCCGCGGCTGCGCTTGGCATTAGCCATGGCGCCGTCAGCCGACGTGTCGCAGCGACGGAACGCTGGGCCGGTCTCCGTCTTTTCGGCCGTCACGGGCGAGGCGTGCGAGCGACACTCGACGGCGAGCGCTTCGCCGCACGCATAGAACTCGCCTTGGCGATGCTGCACGACAGTCGAGGCATGGGTCGTTCGGATCATGGGCTCGATACCGTTCGTGTCGGCCTCGTGCAGTCCTTTGCGCGTCTTTGGTTGACACCGAGACTGGCAGCCCTCGAAGGCACGCCGCCCGACCTCAGGATCGAGATGGACATCGACAACGCACATATGGCGCTTTCCGACGCGCGCATTGCCATTCGGCTGGGCCGTGGCGGCTAGCCAAATGTCGTCTCGGAGCCTTTGTTCGACGAAGGTCTGCAGCCTTTTGCCTGCCAAAGGATTGCTCTTGAACTGGGCCCTGACCCGGCTGCCAGGGATCTGCTGCGTTATCCACTGATCCACGATGCGTCCGAGGCTGGTTGGCGCCTCTGGCTGGCCGCGCAGGATCTGGTATATCACCCCGAAGGCAAGGATCGGACCTTCGGCGGCCACGATCTGGCTTTAATAGCAGCGGCTTCGGGCATGGGCATTGTTTTAGGGCGCAAGCCCTACGGTATCGAGCAGCACGAACGGATGGCTTGCTTCCGTTCATCCGGCTGTGGTGGATAACGTGGAACGGTTTCACGTCGTTACGCGATCAGGTGCGCGGCACGGGGCGATCGACAGACTGATCCATCGTCTGCGGAGCCAGGCTCGTCAGTCGCAGCCTAGAGCGGAATGAGAAAATGCGTGCGCGGCTTTCAGCCCGCATTCCGCTATGGCGGTTGCAGTTAGGAGAGAGTCGGTGCGCTTTATGTCACGCTGCCGCGCGGGGATCTGTCGATGACTGAGCACGCGGTAATCATTGCGGGAGGAGGTCCGACAGGGCTTATGCTCGCTTGCGAGTTGACATTGACCGGGATCGATGTTGCCATCGTGGAAAAGCGCGTCAGCCCGGCCATTGTGGGATCGCGTGCGGGCGGTCTCCATTCCCGCACTATTGAGGTTCTCGACCAGCGGGGCATTGCTGACCGGTTCCTCTCCGAAGGACAGGTGGCCCAGGTCACGGGTTTCGCCGCGACCAAGCTCGACATCAGCGACCTCCCGACGAGGCACCCCTATGGGCTGGGGCTGTGGCAGAACCACATCGAGCGCATACTTGCCAGCAGGGCCGACGAGCTGGACGTCACGATATATCGCGGAAGTGCGGTATCGGACTTTGAACAGGACGACATCGGCGTAGACATGAAGTTGTCCAACGGTCAATCGCTTCGGGCCGAATATCTCGTCGGGTGCGATGGCGGTCGCAGCCTTGTTCGGAAGAAAGTAGGGATTGAATTCTCTGGATGGGAATCGACGACAAGCAGCCTTATCGCGGAGGTCGAAATTACCGAACAGCCGCCGATGGGCACCCATCACACCCCTCTTGGGATCCACTCTTTCGGCAGACTGGAATATGAGATCCGTGATGGCGAGGTTGTCTATAAGGACGAAGGACCGGTACGCGTTCTGGTACCCGAACAGCATGTCCGCGGAGCGGCTGGCGAGGCCACCCTGCGCGAACTTAGCGCCGCGCTGATCGCCGCGTGCGGAACCGACTACGGCGTGCACAGCCCCACGTGGATTTCGCGATTCACCGACATGGCCAGGCAAGCAGCATCCTACCGCAAGGGGCGGGTGCTGCTGGCAGGCGATGCCGCACACGTTCATTCGCCGGTTGGTGGACAAGGGCTCAATACCGGTGTGCAAGATGCCGTAAATTTGGGGTGGAAGCTGGCCCAAGCGGTCAGTGGAACATCACCGGATACCCTACTGGATACCTACCATTCAGAGCGCCACCCAGTCGCAGCCCGGGTGCTGCGCAACACGTTGGCGCAAGTCGCGCTGCTGCGCCCTGACGATCGCACAGAGGCCGCGCGGAGCGTCGTGGCAGAACTGCTGCAAATGGACGAGCCGCGCAAGCGGTTTGGAGCCATGATGTCAGGCCTGGATATTCACTACGATCTCGGCGAGGGACACCCGCTGCTCGGACGCCGGATGCCCGATCTGAACCTGGTGACCGCCAGTGGCCAAGTACGGGTTTACACCTTACTGCACTCGGCGCGGCCGATACTCCTCAACTTGGGCAAGCCCGGCGCGTTCGATATCAAACCCTGGATTGATCGGGTCCAGCTCGTCGACGCGCAGTATGCCGGCGCGTGGGAGCTTCCAGTGTTCGGAAAGGTCACTGCTCCCGGCGCTGTGCTGGTCCGACCCGATGGCTATGTCGCCTGGGTCGGAGATTCAACCCGGCGTGGATTGGTTGACGCATTGTGGACATGGTTCGGAGCGCCAGCGGACTATAGACCAGGAGCTCATAACGAGGGCAAGCCGCTATAGGTCTACTGGAACAGCGCTGTTCGATTTTCGATACGCGTGCCGGATCAACGGCGCTGCGCCCCAGGCGCATCAGGGGAACGGAGGAGATGCGTCGCCGTCGCATTCTTATTCTTTGCTCCGCACTCACCCAGGCGGTGAAACTGGCGGGAAGCGTTTGAGGGCGCAGCACCGGGGTTCAGAATCGACCTCCTGCGCGCGTAAGTGGGCTTTGGCCGGAAGCGGCTTCAGTCAATTGCCTCCTGTTGAAGGGCAGCACAAGCAGCGCTGCCACGAAGGCGATCCCAACAACAGCGACGGAGACCATCGGCCAGCCGAATGCGCCGGCAAGGCCGCTGGCGGCGGCAGGACCGATGATGAGGCCGAGGTTATTGCCTTGCATGGCGAAGCCGATGGTCACGCCGACGAGTTCAGCCCCCGGGGCTTGACGCGGCGCGCTATCAAAAATGACGACGGGGATCAGCCCGCCGGCGAAAGAGAAGACGACACAGAGCGCATAGGAGGCGATGGCCCACAGGGTATGGCTGAAGATCCCGATCCCGCAAAGGGCCATGATGCCGAAGCTGAAGTTCAACAGGCGCGCCGGCTGGAAGCCGCGGGCGAGTAACTGTCCGCACACGAGGTTGCCGACGCCGCTCGCCGCTATGGCCAGCGCGCTCAACATGCTCGCCGTCTCATTGCTTATCCCGAGGCGTTGAGAAAGCAGCGGTGGCAGAAGGCCGAATACGGCAAAGAAGATCGCCGAGAACGCCGTGAATAGACCTCCCAGCACCCAGGGTCCGGGCGAAACAAGCGCCTCACCGATGTCTTGATGGATCTTGCGGTACGGTCGCGGGTGGTTGGGTGGCGGGTGCAGGCCCCACCTGAGAAGCATCGCGTAGCTGACGAGGATCGAGGCATTCAAGAACCAAAACCCGCGCCAAGTGACGATGCTCAGCAGCGGTGCGGCGAGCATGATCACTGTTAAGCCCACTGGCATGAAGCTTGCCCACAGTGCCATCGCCCGGTCGCGGATCTGGATCGGGGCTAATCCGGCGATCAGGGCGGGGGCGGCAACAACAAGGCAGAGAAAGCCGAGACCTTCGATCACCCTTGTCGCGAGAAGGGCAGTAAAGCCAGGCGATAGCGCGCCTAAGGCCGAACCAGCAGCCTGAAGAAGCAGGCCAAGGGAAGCCATTGTTCTGGCCCCGATGCGGTCGACAGCCAGTCCGATTGGAGCACCGGCCAGAGCGCCGAGGATGGCGAAAGCTGAGATGAGCCACGACGCCGCGGCGAGACTGAGCGCCAGATCCCCCTGTACCGCGGCAAGTGCGGCCGGCGCTTTACCCACCTGGAAGGCAGACACCACGCCCGCGCCCACGACGAGCGAAATCCGGGGCCATGCCGATCCGCCCGATGTGAATTGGGAGACAATCAACGGACCAGCTCCGGCTGAAGGTGACTGCGACCGAGCTGCATGGCAGCTGCGACCTCGGCGACGTGCCTGCCCTGAAACCGTGCGCCGTCCAGTTCATTGGCGCTCGGGCTGCGGTCGCGGTGGTTTTCGTCCTCAGCCAGCGTCGAGGCGCCGTATGGCGAACCGCCGGTGATCTCGTCCATACGCATCTGGCCTTTGAAGCTGTATGGTAAGCCCACAATCACCATGCCGAGGTGCAGCATGACGACGTGCGTGGAGAGGATCGTCGACTCCTGTCCGCCGTGTTGACTGCCCGTAGAGGTGAAGACGCTGCCAACCTTCCCGACCAGCTTGTTTTCGGCCCATAGGCCGCCGGTCTGGTCGAGAAAATTCTTCATTTGGCTCGCCATGTTGCCGAAGCGAGTCGGCGTGCCGATGACGATTGCATCATAGTCGGCAAGCTCGGCAACGGTTGCGATGGGCGCTTCCTGGCCGAGCCGGTATCCTGAACTCCTAGCGACCGCCTCCGGCACGAGTTCCGGCACGCGCTTGAGCGCCACGGTGGCGCCCGCCTGCTTGGCCCCATTTGCGACCGCTTTCGCCATTGCCTCGATGTGACCATACGAGGAATAGTAGAGCACGAGCATCTTGGTCATCTCTTCGTCCTGTCTTGTTGCGGGTGACCGGACGCGGACGAGGTTGCCTCCGTGCCGGTCAGCACCGGTTGCCTTCTGCCAACCAATAGATGAAATGGGCGAGTGATCAGGGTAATTGTGAAAAAATCGGCCAAGTCGATCTATGGAATAGATCATGTTGGATGCCCTTACGCTCGACCAGATGCGCATCTTCGTCGCCATAGCGGAGACGGGGAGCTTCCGCGCGGCCGCTGCGCGCCTCTCCCGAGTTCAATCCGCACTCAGCCATGCGGTTGCCAATCTGGAGGCGGAGCTCGGGGTCAGCCTCTTCGACCGCTCCGGGCACCGGCCGGTGCTAACGCCGGCGGGCCGCTCGTTACTGAGCGATGCGCGCGCCATCCTTCTCAAGACAGACACAATGCGCGCGCGTGCTCGCGGACTTGGCGGGGGAGTCGAACTTGGGCTGACGATCGCGCTCGATCCGCAATTTCCGCCCGGTCTCGCCGGTGCTGCACTGGAGGAAATGCACCGGGACTATCCCTCGGTCGCCATACGGCTACTCACGGCATCTCTCGGAGAAGCAGTTCATGCGCTACGGGAGCGCCGCTGCGCTGTGGCCATCAGTGGCATCGATCTTCCCGATCCACATATTGAACGGCGGGCGCTCGCCCTTGTGCCGCGCGCCGCCGTCGTCGCTGCGAGCCACCCACTCGCTGTCTTGGCTGCAGCGGGGAATCCGGTCACAGCCGCGGATCTGGCGGACCATGTGCAGGTCGTTGCCGAGGATCCATCTCCGCTGACACGAGGCCGCGACTTTAACGTTCTGTCTCCTGGAACATGGCGGGTGGGTGACAACATGACAAAGCATGCGCTCATCCTCGCCGGAATCGGCTGGGGAAACTTGCCGCTCTGGCTGGTCGAGCGCGATTTGGCGGAAGGCCGGCTCGTGCGGGTTCCCGCCGCGGAATTCGGTCCGCAAGGCGAAACGCTGACAAATGCCTACCTGATGCATAGGACCGACGAGCATCTCGGCCCCGCCACACGTGCATTTTGCGACGCGTTGCTGCGCATGGCCGGCCACCGAACGGTGCCGTGATGCCACCTTCTCGCCTGTGGCCAGAATGTACTACGCAGCCTCGATGACGATCTGCGGCGCCCACGCGATTTCCGAGGGCGGCCGAATGGTGCTTGGGGCGCAGGCTGGCAAAGTAGGCCCGACCGGGTGTTCCGCAAAGCCGGAATCACCCATTTTCAGAGCGCGATAGAAACGCCGTTCAACCTGATCCTCGAAGCACGGCTCAAATCTTTCGGCAGATCAACGACTACGTCCGCAGCGGCATCGTAGTAGTTCGCCAGATCGGTGCCACTGCCGCCGTCGAACCGGTCGGCGTACCGAAACCTTCCTTGCTCAAGTGAGTTCGTTGGTGAAGCGTCCGCACTAGAGTCTCTTCTCACCGGATTGAATGCCATGTAAACGGCGCCTATGGGAATTAAGAACTATCTGATCGAAGGCGGCTCCGGCACTGGAAAGACGTCTGTCGCTACCGAACTGGAGCGGCGGGGCTACCATGTCGTCCATGGTGACCGGGTCTTGGCCTATGTCGGCGATCCTGAGACAGGCCAGGCGCTCGCAGGACCACCCAAAGGCGCGGACCGCATCGTTTGGGGGTACGCGCACTGGATCTGGCCTGTCGACAAGGTCCGCGTTATTGCTGCCGACACCACCTATCCTGTCACCTTCTTCTGTGGTGGCTCGCGCAATTTCCACAAATTCCTCGACCTTTTCGACAAGGTTTTCGTGCTCGACACAGACGTCGAGACGTTGAACCGACGATTAGATGGGCGGCCAAATGAGCCGGGCTTCGAGCCGGCAGAGCGCGCGTTGGTACTCCGCTACCATGATACCCGGGAATACCTGCCAGCCGGCATCAATATCGACACGGCGGGCACCGTCCAAAGCGTCGTCGACGGTATCCTCGCTCAACTCACTTGAAGCCCGAAAAGTATTGTGAATGGGATGGAAAGCACTCGAATATTGCAGGAAAGACCCTAGCCGCTTGGAATGGCTCACTGGCGGAGTAGCCAATGATGTTTGAAGCGCACAGGGGTGGCTTGCAGTCGCCTGCCTTGGCACGCCGAGCGACGCTGATCTGGCTTCGGCGACCGGCAGCTTTCGGAACGACGAACCGGCTTGCCAAACGGCCGGAATGAGGGCGCGAAGCGATCTTTCAGTAGATTGAACCTTTATGTCTGCAATTTGCCGGAAGGGGCCGTACCTCACGAGCCCCGTGCACGGCTTGTTGCGAGGATGTTCACGTTCTAGGCTTTAAAAGATCGCGTAATGTATCGAGTGGAACGCCATCGTGAGCCTGCCGCACGCGGCAACACGGAAGTCTCACAATAGGCGCCCTGGTAGCACTGCCATCCTCCGATCACGACGCGGTGAACGATTACTGCTCACTGCACCGCAGCAGGCGGGCATTCTTCTGCTGGAAGCTCATTCGGTCCCCCGAGAAATAACTGAAGTTCGACATCCTTAGCTTTTCCGGCCGGGACGAATTGAGTCGGTAGGCGACAGCTGCAGATTAATCCATCTGGATGTTGGCGTCGCGGACAACCGGGATCCATTTGGCAAGCTCGGCTTTGACGTGGGCGGCGAGCTCCTCGGGCGTCGAACCCACGATCTTGGCGCTGAATTCCTCCATGCGTTTCTGCACCGCTGGATCGGCCATGGCCTTCTTCGCAGCTTCGTTAAGTCGGGCGATCACCGGCTGTGGCGTATTGGCCGGAGCGAAGAGCGCATTCCAGGTATAGGTCTCGTAACCGGGAATGCCCGACTCAGCGATGGTCGGAATGTCCGGAAAGGACGACGCGCGTTCTGCCGTCGTGACAGCGAGCGCGCGAAGGGTGCCAGCTTTGATGTGACCGGATGACGAGGGGAGGTTGTCGAACATGATCGGCACCTGATTGCCGAGAACGTCGTTCAGTGCCGGGCCGGAGCCCTTGTAGGGAATATGCTGCATCTCGACACCAGCCATCTTCTTGAAGAGCTCGCCGGAAAGATGTAGCGGCGTTCCATTGCCCGAGGAGGCGTAGGCGTACTTCTCGGGTTCAGCTTTCAAAAGCGCCAGCAATTCCTGGACGGTCTTGGCGGGCAGCTCCGGGTTGACCACCAGGACGTTCGGAACGACGACCAGGAGTGAAATCGGTGCGAAATCCTTCTCGGGATCGTAGGGCTTGGTCTTGAGGATCAGGGGGTTCAGCGCATGGGTCGCGACTGTCGCCATGAGGATCGTATAGCCATCCGGTTCGGCGCGCGCGACATTGGCTGCCCCGAGGTTACCGCCGGCGCCGGCGACGTTCTGAACGATGACCTGTTGGCCGAGATCCTCGGACATTTTCTGCGCAATGATCCGCGCGACAACGTCGGTCGAGCCGCCGGCAGCAAAGGGAACGACAAGCGTAACGGTCCGATCGGGAAAGTCCTGCGCTTTTGCGGGCGCGCCAAGCGCGAGCGCGGACCAGAAAGCAAATCCGGCGGCCATGGCGGCGCGGCGGGTCAAGCTTGGAAATATCATGCGAAAATCCTCCCGATCTTAAACACAAGGTGCTGGCGTGCTGCCGGCTGTTCTAACAATAGGGCCGACTTCCTGTCACGCAATGGGCGGATACGATTCGCCGTGTTTGGCCGGTGAAATATGGGGTTCTTCAGTGTTCTCCCGTTGGCCCCTTGAAGCACGGCCGACGGCTTGCTAACCGAATCGGTCGCCGAAGGCACATGGCGATCATGGTTCTCTCTAAGATCCAGGCAAACCATAGCCACTGCGGCTGGCCGAAAGCCGTGATTTACGAACTTAACAAACTTGACGAACTGTCCCATCCTGCCTAAGTTATAGCGCAGGAGGCCGAAGACCATGCCCGCGACGAAGACTCTAGCCAACGAATCCCGAAACGATTCTTCGAACATTGCGCTCTCGATGAAGCTGCCCCGGAAAGCCGATTTCGAGAAGGCGCTGATCAGGCAATACGCCAAGGCGGTCAAGCTGAGCCGAAAGGCCGGCCATCAGGTCAGTTTCCGCGTCGTCGTGGATCCGCTAGCCGGCGCGCAGACGATTTCAGTCGTTGAAGAAGAGCCGCTGTGTCATCAGGATACGTTTCCGGTAGAAGAGGTGCCAGAACCGGATGATGAACTCCAGGCAGCGTTGGCTGCCGCACGGGAACGCGGCCGGCGTCGCGCGGCGGAAATTCTCGCGGAGGGCGATATGCTGAGCGCGGAAGCGTTCGCGGACCTGCTCGGCGTTTCGCGCGTCACCGTCAACACAAAGCGCCATAACGGGCAGGTTCTCGGTCTCGACGGCGCCAAGCGGGGCTTCCGTTTTCCGTCATGGCAACTCGATCGGGACGGTCGACCCTATGCTGCGCTTCCAAAGCTGCACGAGGTCCTGGGCGGTGCATGGGCGGTTTATCGCTTCCTTGTCACGCCGCACGGCGCTTTGAATGGCCGGACGGGCCTCGACGCATTGAAACGCGGTCAGGACGAAGATGTGGTTGCAGCGGCCGAGGGTGTCGCCCGCGGTGACTTTCGCTGAATGGCCGCATCAAGCCGCCCCCGGGTTTCGAGAATTCCCCGCTCGATATCGAGACCGTTCGTGCCGGTCGTCGATTTGGACGAATCTATGCGAGCGCCTTTCCCGATCCGTTAGGATATGGAAAGACGCCGAGCCGGTTCAGTGATCCCCGCCGGCGTGACCCGGCAAGGCGGTTTGGTGTTGTCTATTTGGGCGACACACTCAAGGTCTGCTTCCTGGAAGCGGTCTTGCGTGATCGGCGCGATGGCCTCATGGGCGATCTCCCGATCGATGAGAAGGAGATCTATGCGCGGCGCTACGCAGAGATTGAGACGATCGCGGATCTCCGTCTTGTTGATCTGCGCGAGGACACGCGATCAGGATGGGAGTGCCGACGGATGTCGCAAAATCCTCCCGCCAATCCCTCGGGCGGGCGTGGTCGCTTGCTTTCCATGAGCACCGGTCCGTGCCGGACGGCATCATCTATCCTTCCCGCCTGAACGGACATACGAATCTCGCGATCTTTGACCGCGCCATCTCAAAACTGTCGGCAGTACGTCGTGCCATTAATTGGAGCACCGGGCCTTGCCACCATCATCAACGATCTTCGTGTGAGCCTCGTCGACATCATTTAGACCAAGGCCATGAAACTCAAACCGGCCGCACTTGCCAGCGTTGGACCTCGCGGTGTCGAGCGCACGAGGCCGCCAATTCCGCGTTGGCCGCCTAAGTCGCGGAGTTCGCTTTCAGCGCGCGGTTCATCTCGGGCTCCGCTCGATAGTTGATCTGCGTCACAGCGCCCCCTCAGTCGAATAATCATGGCATTGGGTGGGCGGCTTCACCAGCCAAGACCACCCGTCGTTCAGTTCTTTTGAAGCTGGGCCGAGTTTGCCGGACCGCCAGCGACACCACGTCCAATCCCGAACGGACCAGCGTTGTCTCATCGGGAGTACGAAGCTGTTCAGGGCGAGTCAGGGGGACCAGTCGGGCAATCCGGATTTCTCGGCCCACAGCTCTAGGAAGTCGTCTGGCGACAGCGCGCGGGGAAATAGCTACTAAGGTCCATGCGCTGAGCATGAGACGCGCGGGAATCCGTGAGACAAGATGCGAGACTTCCTCATCTGATTATCGAGTGCGGTCTTAATGTGATAGAAGGTGGCTGTAACGTGGTTCGTAGGCCAACGAGGAGGTCACCATGCCGCCGAGAAAAGGCACCAAGGATTACCAGAACGAAATTATCAGAGTGTACTACGGCATCAACAACCAAACGCTTGGAGTACAGTCAGTGTGGGAGACGCGCGGCGGTAAGCTGGCCTCGATGTCTGCCGGTCACCACTTTAGGCACCAATGTGTTGCTGGAAATATCGCTCACTCGCACGCGGTGTCCGTTGCCTTCGACCTTACAGGCGTTTTCACGCTGCCCGTGGATGTTGAGAACCATCCACTTGTAAACGAGCTTGAAGAGAAGGCCTCGATCATGCGTGCCCAACGAACCCACGACGCCTTCCGTGAGGTCCTCTCGATTGTCGGTGTCAAGTGAACCACCGCGCTGCTCTACGCTGAACGTCGTCGCGGCACCCGTTAGGGCGTCAAATTTGTCAGTTGGACGATATGCGCGAAGGGTGTCACCGGCCACTTGCCGTTTTCATCCTTTGCTGCTCTGTAAATCATGACGCCTCTATCCATGGTGAACGTGGCCTGTGCATACTTCCGTTTCAGGATCTCTGTAACGATCACGAGAGGTCGTCTTGGTGCCCGTATTCAATGGTCAGACGCTCTTCCTAAACAGAACGCGCGCGCTCCAGCGAGAAACGTGCGTGCTTTCGTCAGACGGGTGCCGTCGAAACTCGGCCATCAGAAAACTGCAACGTCTTGAGCACCTTTCCTCCGCGGAATCTCAAACTCGACGCAAACGGCTTCGTCTTCGCATCGAAGGACGCACTTCGGCCTTGCTCAACGCTGGGACGATCTCGTCGTCATAGTCGCGCATCGTTTTATCCGGCGCTTTTTGCAACGTAATGAGAACCCGTAGTGCCCGTGCGGCATTCGTGGGGTTAAGCTTCCTGCCATTGTCCAATGGCCTGTTCTTACTGTCTCCCCTGTGAAGAGGTGGTGGATCGTATAGGTACCGTCTCCTTCGAAACGGCGGTCATATTGATAGAATTGTCCAGATCTGTCAGGCGCCCCGCCTTCAGACTCCCATACGCTGAGGGCGAGCGCGTGCTCCTCGTGTTTGCTCTTCAACTTTTGGCCCTCCTCGGGCTTGCTCTTACCGCGAGCGGCGATCGTCAGTGAGGGGATGCCATGCCCCATTCAATCGGTTCGAGATTGTCTTCCCCGCTGACGCGTTCCTGGCCGAGTTCGTCATTGCGAATGCGATACTGGGGCCAGTTGGATGTCCACGGCAGTTTGGCCGTGATGCGATAGGTCTCTGCCGCGCCGGGCGAGATATACGTTCTGTCTTTGAGGCGCACGGACAGACCGATGGGGAAGGTATGGTCGCGCATTGAATTTGCCTTCACAGGTTGGATGACGCTGCCGCATCGCGCTGATCGAAGGCTATGAGGCCTTCGAGCTCCTCTGGATCGATCGGCACAAGGCGCATTCGGTACTTGTTCTCGGTTGTTGCCGGGAGCGTGATGAACGTTGCTACGCGACGATAGGCCGACCAGGAGAGACCTTCGATCAGCTCCTCTTCTTCATCGACTACGTAGTCGCCGGCAGTGACCATCTCAGATAGTCCTGATATCCAGAATGGCTTATCAAAATGAACCGTTCGGTGTTTTGTTCTGGCGAACATGATTTGTGTCCTCTGCGGGATTTAAAAGTGGGTCGGATCGGCAGTTTTTTTAGATCGGGGAGTTTTCCGTCCCGACTCGCTTCTAGAAACAGAAACTCCCGCCGATATCAATGGTAAATAAATACACCGACATTGAGGCATTACTAAGTCACGAGACAAGAAGTTACAGAGAGGACGGAACAAGACGTTTATTTGTTCCAAATTAAATGTGCGGGAAGAATTTGATTCTTCTCGGAATTGGCGGTGCGGTAGCGTAAAAATGGCATCGAAATAATAGTATTTTCACATTTTTATCTTTAGGGAGCAGATGAAAAATCTGGATTGCAACTGTCTTCTGGTTAAAGAACAGGCCCCCATCGATCTCGATAACCGGTTAGAGGGAATAGCACTGACATTCGAACAGGGCCTTGAACGGACAAAACCCTATACGATCGGCCTGGTGGTGGGAGGTTTTGCTGCACCCATCGTCGGGTTCAATGCGGGATGGATTACTACCACGACGGCCAGCGCGCAGGCGGCCGAGACACCCAGAGTGGATGCGCTCACGGGCATTTGCTCGAGTGCCGCAGGGCGAATGGCAACCGCCCGCAGCACAGGCCTGGCCACCCTCGAGGGCTACGACAATCGTGCGAAACGCGACGAGCGCGTCGCGGTCATTATGACCGATATTCAGGTTCCGGCGGACATCCTCGACAAGGTCAGCACGAGCTGTAGCCGCTCACTATCTTGAAGCAACGCGAAATGCCATGCTTTGGGCATCTCAGAATTCCGCAATCAGGAGGGCGAAATGAAAAGCTCGTTCACGCTCGCTTCTATACCTACGGTTTCACGCGTTTGGTCGCGATGATTGCCTTTACTCTGACGATTGCCGTAAATTGTCTATTCGGTCCTTTCCGGAAGCATTCTATAGGTGCCGATTATGCGTGCATCCGTTCAATGAAGCTGGAAAGCATCGTGGACCGGCGTTGGGAGTGCCGAGCCATTGAATGAAGCCGACAAGTTATCCCGACATTAGCTCTTCAGGCGAGTAAAATGGAGTCGACATCGAAAGAGTTCGTCGGATCCTAGAGATGACACAGCCTCAGGCTTTCGCATTCGCCATTCTGATCGGCCTGATGATCGCTTTCATATGGGGACGCCTCCGCTACGACCTCATCGCCGTTCTTGCGTTGCTCGCCGCAGTTTTCACCGGCATCGTGCCGCATAAGGTAGCGTTCTCCGGCTTCGGGGACGACATTGTCATTATCGTCGCCAGCGCACTCGTCGTAAGCGCCGCGGTTGAACGCAGTGGTGTCATAGAGGCATTCCTTCATCGCGTGGCGCCCCGCGTGACTTCTGTGCGGGATCAGGTTGTTATTCTCGTGGCGGCAGTCACGGTTCTTTCCATCTTCATCAAGAATATCGGGGCGTTGGCGATGATGATTCCGGTCGCGTTCCAGATGGCACGCCGCTCGAAAGCATCCCCTTCGTCATTTCTTATGCCGATGGCGTTCGGCTCCTTACTCGGTGGGCTCATCACCCTCGTCGGCACATCACCCAATATTGTTGTGTCACGGATGCGTGAGGAACTGACGGGCCAGCCTTTCAGCATGTTTGATTTTACGCCTGTCGGTATTGGTATTGCCGCAGCGGGAGTGGTTTTCCTGGCCTTCGGCTATCGGCTGCTTCCTCGAGACAGAGAGGCGGTGCCTACGATGGAGAAGGCTCTGAGTATCAAGGACTACATGACCGAAGCTCGCATTACCGGGAATTCGCAGGTCGTCGGCAAGTCGATCAGGCATTTGTCGGCTTTGCTGGATGACGAGGTCATGGTCACCGGGCTCGTGCGAAATCAGGTCGAGCGCCTTCTGCCACTGCCGGATCTCGTCCTCCAGGTGGACGATATCGTCTTGCTGGAAGGAGATCCTGAAGCACTGGAGCGAGGTATAAGGCGCGCGCGCCTGGAACTGGAAGGGCACAACCGCCCCACCGAAGCAAAAGGAGTCGACGAAGAGATTGCCGGAATTGAAGTGGTAGTCGGTCCGAGATCAGTCCTGATTGAGCAAACGGCCAAGCGCTTGGCGCTGCATAACCGGTTCAACATCAACTTGCTCGCGGTAAGCCGGAGTAGCCAGCGCTTCACCGAACGTTTGCGCGACATCGTATTGAGATCAGGTGACGTTCTCGTTTTAAAGGGCGATCTCGTGCTTCTTCCGACCAAGCTGATGGAACTCGGTCTTCTTCCTTTGGCCGAACGGGAGATCCGACTGGGCAATCCGCGAGAACGCCTGATGCCCGTGCTGATCCTAGCCGGCGCAATGGCGTTCACCGCATTGGGTGTATTGCCCGTTGCCACCGCGTTCTTCGCCGCTGCTGTTCTGACGGTTTTGTTCGGTGCCCTCTCGCTCAGAGAAGCTTACGAAGCTGTCGACTGGCCTATTGTGATAATGCTCGGCGCTCTCATCCCAGTCAGCGAGTCCATCCGTACGACCGGTGGTGCCGATCTTATTGCCGGCGCCCTCGCTCAGCTCGCTGGCGCCTTGCCCGTCTTCGGCGCGCTTGCAATGATCATGGTGGTCGCAATGGCCGCGACGCCGTTTTTGAACAACGCCGCCACCGTTCTCGTCGTCGCCCCAATCGCGGTTACCCTTGCTCACCGCCTTGGCTACAACCCGGACGCCTTTCTGATGGCAGTCGCAGTAGGGGCAGCCTGCGATTTTCTCACGCCCGTCGGACACCAGTGCAATACTCTGGTTCTGGGACCTGGTGGTTATCGCTTCGGCGACTATTGGAAGTTGGGGCTACCGCTCTCGTTTATTGTGGTCGTGCTGGGCGTGCCTTTGATCCTGTTGTTTTGGCCGACAGTTTAGTGCGTCGCGCCGATGCAGCGCGTCTGTCGCGCGATAGAGATAGCCGGCGGGAGAAAGCGGATCGGCATTCTGCGGCGGTGTCCTATCCCCATCATAACGGTTCCAGGCGGTGGACGCAGAATACGGATGCGTCGCTAGGAACGCCGATGGGCGCCTTCACTATCGTCTATTAGGAGACGTCAGTAAGGTCAGCGCCATAAAACCGAGTGCGGCCGATATGACGGAAGCGCCGAGCACACCGAGCTTGACGGGGATCAGAAGCTCGGGCTCGAAAGCAAGCTCGGCAATGAACAGAGCCATGGTGAAGCCGATCCCGGTCAGCAGACTGCCGGCCGCCAACAGGCTCCAGGATAGCTGTTCCGGACGACTCGCGAGGCGAAGTTTCACGGCGAGGAAACTGAAGAGCACAATGCCAGCCGGCTTGCCGACCACGAAGGCGACGACAATTGCGATCGTGAGGGGAACGTCGAAGTTTGCATCCTCTATCGGGATGCCCGCGTTGGAGACGGCAAAGAGCGGCATGATTGCGAATGCGACCCAGGGATGGAGGGCGATCTCGAGACGCTCGATCGGCGACACTGCTTCGCGGGTCGCGACGCCTGCCCGATGAAGGTCGCTGCGTGCCGCCGTGTCACGGCTGCGATGGTCGCCGGGGGGATGGGCGATCACCCGGTCGAGTATCGCGTGGAGGCGGATCTCGCTTACCCACCTCCGCGCCGGCGTCATCAAGCCAAGTATCACTCCGACGAGCGTCGCGTGAACGCCCGATGCGTCGAATGCCAGCCAGATGGCGCTACCCATCGCGAAATAGACCGGAATGCTGCGGATGCCCAGAAGCGCAATTCCTGCGACGAAGGCAAATCCGAGTCCTCCGGTTCCGAGTGCCACCCAATTCAACGGTTCGCCATAGCCGACCGCCACGATCAATATTGCGCCGATGTCGTCGAAGATCGCAAGAGAGAGCAGGAACAGTCGCAAGCTACCAGGTACGCGGGAACCGAGCAAAGCAAGGCATCCGATGACGAACGCCGTGTCCGTGGACATAACGGTGCCCCAGCCGCTCGCACCCGGCCCCCCGCCGACAAGCAGCAAATAGATTCCGGCCGGCGCAGCCATTCCCCCGAGAGCGGCGGCGACGGGTAGGGCGGCCATGCGCGGATTGCGCAGCTCCCCCAGCACCAGCTCACGCTTCAGCTCAAGGGCGATGACGAAGAAAAAAAACGTCATCAGCCCGTCGTTGATCCAGTGCTTCAGCGAACGATAGATCCCGATGTCGCCCAGTCTGACACCCGCGGGCATCTCCCAAAAGGCGAGAAACGACGACGACCACGCGGTATTTGCGAGGCCGAGCGCCAAGAGCGTGCTGAGCAAAAGGATAATGCCCGCGGTGGCCTCGATCCGGAGGAACCGCATAAACGGCTTGGTAAGCCGATCTGCCGGTTCCCTGGGAAGCCGTGAGAGACTGTCGTTCATGCCGTGAACCACTCCTGCGGTTTTGACCGCGACTGGCAAATGTCTCCAGCGACTATTGCGACGCCTGCACCACATTAAGTCCACACCCGGACGACTTCAGGTTGGGCGTCCCGAAAGACTTGATGAGGGTGACATCGGCCGCATCACGGCCTTGTGCCATCCATTGTCACGAACACCTCCATTCAGGCATTGGAATCCATCGGGTCGACGACCGCCTTCGTCCTCGATTGTGGCATCGCCACGTATCGTCATTTCACCGCCGGTGCTACAAGCCGCCGGCACCGGTGACCCAAGAGATCGCTATTAGTGATGTCGGCACATCGGGGGCGGTCAATGTCGTTTCAGGAACGCGAATATCGGCCGCCGTCTCGTAGAGCGCAGCAGGCCTACGAGCGCGGATCAGCCTCTGGATCCATCCTAGCGGAAATGGGCGGCGGTCAGTGTGTAACAATCGCGACGGCCGCCCGAGTAGGCCTTCCGTGCGACATCATAGACGGACGAGCGCAATGCGTCGAAAGCAGAAAGGAGCTTCGATTCAGAGACTTTCGATCTGCCGAGTTCGGCATCGGCCACCACGAGCGCGTCAGCCTCGACGAAGAACCGCACCTCAAACATACCCTCGTGGCCAAGAAAACGGACGGCGTTTCTTTTTTCATCGAAGCTGCGGCTCGAATTTGGAAATATCAGCGTCATAATCAGCGTGCCTCTGTTTCGCACGACGCTGAAGGCGCGGGTGCAGATTAGGCTGCCCCGCCGCCTCCAGCGTTCCGTATGCGAAGGTTATCGTCGACACGCGCCGGTGAAGTGGGCGGTGCCTACGTAGAGCAGGTTTGAACGAAGCGACTCTCCACGCCCGCGCGGCGCGAGACCTCGCATCCTAATCGTGGTGAATAGAAGGTCCTTGAGGCGGCGAACCCAAACCTCAGCCAGATGAACGAGTTGTATATATGTGCCTGAATTGGGCTTTAAACAAGGCGCTCGGGTCTTCCGGACGCCGAATCCGCCTGATTGTTCCGCCTGTGTGAAGGTCGCCAAGACCAGAGACGGCGATAGCGCTCGCGAGGAACCAGGAACATCCAGACGCACGCAGCGTTTTGTTTCCGAGAATTCATGCACTGGGAGGTGATGATGAGAAAGCGCTCCCCCAAATTATCGCCTGAGGTGCGCGCGGCGATCAGCGCATTTTTGAACGGGTGTCAGAAAGAAGCCCGGCCATTTGCGACCTCTGAAGCCCTTGGCGCCGTGCGGCGCATGTTTCCTGACCTGGATATATCAGATACAGATCTCATGGCCGCCATCAGCAGCGAAGCAGCTTCCGCGGGCTTCGACGTAGACACCCCAGAACCAAAGTCTGCGCCGCGCATGAGGGATTCGCTTGAAGAATGGGACAATGAAGGCGGCGCAGTCGACAAATTGCCGCGCGGCGAAACTCAAGGCAGGCGTGGCAATGACACGGACGGCAAAGGGCGGCGGGCAAAAGCGACCAAGGATAGAAATGAGCTTCTCTAGCACGGCACAGCGAGAGGCTCAGAAGTTCGGTATGGACAATTCGCGAACCTCAACCCCGGCGCAAGCCGCTTTTTTGAGGCCTGTGTAAGGTGAGTCTCTGCGAAGGAATCCGCTCGCACCGCTGAATAGTCCTTCAGGAAAGCCGGTGAGGGAAGAAGCGCCCATGCCTTTCCTCATCGCGCTCATCTTGGTCCTTCGGCGGGACCCACCTGGTGCCTCCGGCACTCTTGACCCTCCGATCAATCGCGTCTTTACGAATGAAACGCAGACGATTGCTATTTGCATGGCCAAGGCGCAGTGTGCCGAACTTCGGTAGCAAATATTACGGGCGCTGCTGTTTGAGGGCTAGCAGGCCCTGGCCCCAAGGAAAGGAGGACGTCATGTCTTCCATCGAAAACAATATCTCATCTGTCGATTTTGAGATGATCCGGTCCGTCTTGGACGATGCCGGCTACGATGCCAGCGTCCTTGTCGAGGATCAGTGTTTGTTCGACACGGCGGCGTTGCTCGTGACCAAGCTGTTCCTCTCGGGTGTGGACTCCCGGTCGGCACTAGCCGCGAAGCTGGAGTGTCAACTGGGCAGAGCCGGCACGCACAGGCACAGGCTGTCGCTGTCGCTGTGGCGCTACGCAATTTAAGGTTTCCGCTTGAGTCACAGGCGAACAAGTCATAAGCGGTGGCTATTTTGAGGCTCTTCGACTGCCAACGAGTGTTAGCTTGCTTAATCGAGCCAAGGTTCATCGGCAGGCTCCGGAAGTGATTGCGAAGTTGCAAACCGTTGAATAAGGAGTGCACGCAATGGCACCAAGTAATGAACGAAGTAGAGAAGACCGGATCCGCGAACGTGCCCATGAAATCTGGGAGCGCGAGGGTCGCAAGGATGGTGATCACGAGCGCCATTGGGACGAGGCGGAAAAGGAAATGAGAAAGAAAGAATCCGGCATAGGTCCCTCCGCGAACCCATCGGGGCCGGGCGATCACACCGGCGAATGAGTGTTCCGAAGAAACGACTACAATAGTCCGAAAAGCCCACATCAGCGCCGCTCGGAAGCTTGCGACGATTCTGTTTATATTCTGTGCTTTGCGTGGTTCAAATAAATCGCGCCAATTCTATCTCCACAGGGCGACATCCGGGGAAACGAACCCCAACCGCGAACTGGTGCACGCTCACGCCCCAAGGGGACCAAATCGCAGCGACATTATGTCTTGGTCACAAAGCAAGCGAGGTGCCCCATCGCCAGGGCGCACCGCTGCTGGCTGTGCGCCAGCGCCCTGAGAGGCTGCCTCAAAAAGAATTGAGTGATTTCAGCCAGTTGTGATTCCGTCGGATTTGCAAAGATTCGATGGAGATCACGATGGCCTGGACTGAAACCACCCGGCGCAATTATGTCCGGCGGACGAGCGGATATGCAAGCGATGTCACGGATCGCGAATGGGATTTTGTTGCACCGTTCATGCCTGCGCCACGGCGTCTGGGTCGTCCGCGCAAGACTGATTTGCGCGATGTTTTAAACGCCCTTCTCTATATCGCTTCGACAGGCTGCCAGTGGCGGATGCTGCCGAAGGACTTTCCGCCCTGTTCGACGGTGCAGCGATATTTCTATGAATGGCGGGCAATGGGTCTTTGGCCACGGATCAACCATCACCTCGTCATGGAGGCGCGGGAACTGGAGGGGAAAGAAGCCTCGCCGACAGCGGGCGCGATCGACAGCCAAAGCGTTAAAACGACGGAAAGCGGCGGTATTCGTGGCTTTGATGCAGGCAAGAAGATTAAGGGCCGCAAGCGCCACATCATTGTCGACACGCTCGGGCTGATGGTCGGCCTCATGGTGCACAGCGCCGATATTCAGGATCGCGACGGCGCTCCCGATCTCCTGAAATCCATCAAAAACCGGTGGCCGTGGTTGCTTCATGTCTTCGCTGATGGCGGCTATGCGGGCGACAAGCTCAAAAAGCGGCTGCAGAAAATCGGGAAATGGACACTCGAAATCATCAAACGTTCCGACAAGGCCAAGGGTTTTGAAATCCTGCCACGCCGCTGGGTCGTCGAGCGGACCTTCGCCTGGCTGGGTCGATGCCGCCGACTGGCCAAGGACTTCGAAAAATCCGTCGCTTCAGCAGAAGCGTGGATCACCATCGCCCACATCCGCATGCTCACCAGACGCCTTGCAAGATATGGATATCGTTGAAACCTTTTCGAGTCCGACTCTGAGTCGGTAGTCCAGGCAAACATTATTTTTCGCATAGTCGACGCCGGCCGGAATAGGGCTGGTAAGTGCAATCCGAAGGGCGGAAGGAACGATAGCTGCGGGAGCAAGCTGTAATGTTGCAGGATTGCGGTACGCCGTGGCTGTCGACAATCGTGCCCTCCGGCCGCTCAGGAATTGGCGCAGGCGCGGCCATGGCCTCCCGCATGAAGTCCCGCCAAATATGCGCTGGCAGGTCACCACCGGTGACCCCCTTCATCGGCGTGTCGTCGTCATTGCCTACCCACACGGCGGCGATGAGCGGCTCCGTGAAGCCTACAAACCAAGCGTCGCGATTGTTTTGGCTGGTGCCGGTCTTGCCGGCCGCGAATGCGCCCGGATCGGCCTCGCGCCCGGTTCCGCGCTCGACTGCTAACTGCAGAAGCCCAACAAGGTCGGACTGGTAGGCCGATAGATCAATGGCGGGCGTGGTATGTGAGCCAACCCGAAACGCCCTCGGCTGCCCGGCCGCCTGAAAGTGGACAATGCCCCAAGGCTCTACGGGTGCCTTGCCGAAGCGGACCGACGCATAGGCGCTCGTAAGTTCAAGTAAGCTTACTTCCGACGTGCCGAGGGCCAGAGACGGTGTACTAACAAGGGGTGCATCGATTCCGAACTCGCGCGCAGCGGCGATCACATTGTCGAGCCCGACTTCTTGGGCAAGCGCCACTGTCGGTGCATTCAGCGACCGCGCGAAGGCCTCGGCAATGGAAACCCAGCCGCGATATCGGCCGCTAGAGTTCTCCGGCGACCAGCCATTGACGTCGATCGGCGCGTCGAGGACCCGGTCAGTTGGAGTGAACCCGGCCTTCAGCGCTGCATAGTAGACGAACAGCTTGAAGGTGGAGCCAGGTTGCCGCATCGCGGTGACCGCACGGTTAAACTGGCTTTGCTTGTAGTCGCGGCCGCCGACCATGGCAACTACCGCTCCATCCGGCGTCATGGCAACCAACGCGGCCTGGGATGCGCCGACAGCCCGTCCTTCAGTATCCAAGGCATTTCTTACCACTCTTTCAGCGATCTGTTGCAGGTGCGGAACGAGCGTCGTGCGTACCGTGGTGGTACCCGGTGAGGGACCGGCAATCTCGCTCGCCCGTGGCGAGATCCAATCGGCGAACCAGCTTCCGGAGCGTGGCGTCGGCATCGTCGGATTTAGCGTGGCGAAGCTTTCCTTGACTCGTTCTGCGTCGGGCGCGGTGATTTTGCCGTTGGCCACCATTGTGTCGAGAACGACGGCGGTGCGTTGCCGGGCGCCTTCCAAATTGTCGATCGGATTCCATTGGCTTGGGGCCCGCAACAACCCCGCTAACATCGCGGATTCCGGCAGGTTTAGCACGTCAATGTTCTTGTTGAAGTAGACGCGCGCGGCTGCAGGCATGCCTGTCGCGCCGGCGCCGAGATAGGCGCTGTTGAGATAGCGCGTCAGGATTTCCTTTTTGCCGAGTTTCAACTCCAGCCAAAGGGCGATAACGAACTCCTGTATTTTTCGTTTTATCGTGCGGTCGCTGTCGAGGTATTGCAGCTTGATGAGCTGCTGGGTGATCGTGCTGCCGCCCTCTATAACCGAACCAGCTTCGAAGTTTCGAACGAGCGCCCTTCCGATGCCTCGGACATCGATACCGAAATGATCCATGAACCGCCGATCCTCAATTGACAGCACGGCATCGATCAGATGTGGCGGGAATTGGTTATATTGCGCGTAGGGGCCTTGATAGGGGCCCTGCCTTACCAGCGGTTCTCCGTCCGCTGTTTCGAGCACCACGACGGGTTTCAGGGTTCCGTTGCGAATCTCGTTCCAGGGCACGTCCTTCAGCGCCCATACCATTACAGCTCCAATAAGCACGATGCAGGTCACGAAGGTCAATCCGACAGTGACTTTCCACCCGCTGGTATTTTGCCATGCGTATCGGCTGAACTTCAGAGGCCTTGTCAGATAACGAATACCTCGTCCTGTGTTGGCCACAGCAGTCGCAGACCATTGGCTGATATTGTGAATGGTTGGTAAATCAGCCTGTCGGCTAGATTTGTTGAACTTTGCCTTTAAAGAGGAAGCGGCCGCCTTGGCACTAACCTTCGTCGAGATGGAGATTGCATGCAAATCATGGCGCAACGCCTGCAGTAACTTGTGCGCTGCCAGTCTGCTCTGCTCAAATGGTCTAGGGGGCTGTTGCGGCTGGTCAGCTTGGATGAATGCGCTGGCTTCTCCTTCGGAGCTCGAAAGGGATTCCGCCCCTGCGTGGTCACCCGCGAAATTCGGCGTTGCTTCCGCTACGCCGCTACCTTTATCGGAGCCACTGGCACTTCGACATTGGGTTTTAGAAGGGCGTGGCATTGGTTACCGTAAAAGGCTCCAGAGCGACTTGGAAAGCTTGCAGCGTAGCACAGCGACGCGGCGGCTGCCGGGTGGCCCGTCCCAGCCACGACGAGATCCAAGGTGACGCGGGACCTGGGGCAAAGCGATAAAATCAGTGAAGGGCTTCTTCGTATGGTTTAATTGACGTCTGCTCATTCCCGGCCCCCTCGCGTTCCAGTGGGCTCGATCGGGGAGATTTGTCCCTTTGCCCATTCGGAGGCGGCAATGGCAGAACCAAGCAACAGCACGGGCAGTGCCAGTGCGACAAGGAACCTGAGCACCTGAAGCCGTCGGATGCGTCTTCCCTCCCAATCGTAATCCATCGTCTCTCCGCCTGGCGTGTGCGCATCGCAGAGTAGCCAGTAAGACAGAAAACCAGAGAGGGGTCGACCGGTCGAGTCTTTTCAACGTGTTCAGGCCGGGAATCCATTTCCCCTCGCTGAATTTTTCGCGCTCGTCGTATGGTCATAGGACCTTAGTCCGTCAAAAAAACGGGCAAAGGTCCTACACCGTTCCGAGATTACAAGGCCGGGCACACACCAACTGCCCGAGGGAACTACGCTGATCATTCATCCAGACGTTTCTTTGGAGTTTTACGCTGTGCCTTCTCGCAAACGATGGAGACATAGGGCAGCCGCGTTCGCTTGGCGGACGATTCGCCGCTATCGGGGCTCGGGCACATCTCCTGCGATGCAGAAGATCAACTGTACTGTCCGCAATGTGGCCCACTATGTCCGACGTTGCAGCCCCCGTCGCGCAGGTATGGTGACCTGCTCCACCTCCGGCATGTCTCTTATGGCTGAGAGGCAATCAGGTACGATTGACCCTTCACTCAAACGAGCGAAATGTATTCGCCTCAAGTTAGCGCTGCTACTGTCGCGTTTGACCGGAGCCGTCAGCTCAACACCCGGGAGAGCCTGAATCCTATTCAACAGGCGCTCGCGTTCGTCGACACTCATGCCGATGCGGATCGTGAATATGATGTCAGTCATTGGTGCCTATGCCGGCAATCAATCGTTCCAGGTTTAAACGACCATACCCGAAATCGGGGGTAAAGTCTTGTTCGCCCATCGCGGGCACCTTGTCAGCACTGGCCGTAAGGGCGCTTCGGATCGCCGCGGGGTCTCTCTTGCCTCCATTTGCGATGTAGAGTGCCGCAGCCGCTGCAACGTGCGGGGCGGCCATCGAAGTACCGGGCCAGGCGTCGTAGTCCGTTTCGCGGATAGCGGCCTTTCCTTGCCACCAATGGCCATCCGGGCCCCTTTCTGCCCTCCAACCTATTTGGCCCGGGTAGGTCGGGAGCGTTGACCAGATAGCATCGCCCGGCGCTGCGATCGTTATGTGGTTGCCCCTGTTGGAAAAATTCGTGATGCGGTCCTGGAGGTTTGTCGCTCCCACAGCGATAACGCCTGGCATTGCGGCAGGGTATGAGATTGGGCTACCGTCGCGTCGTTCGTTCCCCATTGCCGCAACAATGGTGCTTCCGTTGGCCAGCAAAGCCTCAAAGGCCGCACTTTCTGTCGGATCCGGCGCCCCTCCGCCACCGATCGAGAGATTGATGACATCGATGCCCTGATCCACGCAGTCGAGCAGCGCACGTAGATACATCACCGGATCGACAAAGTATGCAAATTCCGCTGTTCCATCGGGATGCGTCAGCAAGTCAGGGCGATCGTCGAAAATCTTCCACGCATGGATCCTCGCTCGCGAAATGCCGTTGATGCCTACGTCGTTGTTGATCGTCGCAGCAATCGTACCTGCCACATGAGTACCGTGTCCTATCAGATCTTGATCTGAACTCGCCCCCGGGAGGTCCGGGTGCTCATATATGTATCCGGCGACCTGGTCTTTGAGGTCAGGGTGACCAGCATCAATTCCCGTATCGAGGACCCCGACCTTGATCTCGCTCGCGTCGTTGAAACCATTCAGGTCCCGCGCTTCCTGCCAATTGATTTTGCGGAGATTCCACATTGTGTGCGACGGTGGCGGCGCCGCGGCGCTTCGCTCCCGGCCGACGGCTGATGCTTTGGACGGGTTTCGCGGCTTTTTCGCTGTCAAATAGCGCAGCGGAACCCGTGAAACGGACGCGACGCTTGGATCGCCAGCAAGCGCGAGCTGAAGCTGTCGCACGTCGGCAGCGCTTGCCAACTCGAGGAGACTCGCTGCGCCGCCCGGGGTCCGTTCGTCCATCGCAGCACTTAAATTGAGGGCAGACGCAGACCATCCCTCCGCTTCGTTTCCCGGAGCCCCAAGAAGCTCCGGCATGACACGGGCGTTGCGAACGGAACTGACGAGCATTCGGCTGGCATAGTGCGGTGCCTCCTTCGAGAGAGGTGTCACGCGTTTCACCAATCCGGCCCGTTCATAGTAGGCCAACGCCTGGAGACCACTGCTCAACGCAGAACGCGCTGCGGTAAATGTCGCCTCGAAACTTGCTTGGCGTTGCTGGGGCCGCATCCGCACGAACAACATCGCCTCGTGGTAAAGGGGAAACCCCGAATTCCTAAACAATGGCCCCATAGGCACATCCTCCGCCTCGTCTTACCTCCGACGATACTGGCAACTGAACTGGCCGACAATTTGGGTTTATTCGGTGTCGGTCACATCCTTGCTGCGTCCCTCTGGAGAGTGGCCCAGGCAAGCCGCCATGCCCGCGGAGACATCCCCTTCCAGGCCATGAAAGCTCGAGTGAAGTGCGCAGGGTCGGTTTATCCGAGTTGACAGGCAATCTGCGAAATCGAGGAATCCGGTGTAGCGAGCATGCATCTCCGCCTGACGCTCGAGGACCGCCTTTAGTGTAGCCTCAAAGCTCATGCCCTGCTCGGCCAACCTGCGCTGTAAGGTACGTCTCGACATCCCGAGCCGACGACCCATCCGGTCAATTGTGGGGCGATCGTCCAACAAATCGAGCAGGATCAGGTGTTCGATACAAGACAGGAGGTCATCTCCAATTTGCCGAGTGCAGCTAACGGCGGACGAAGGTTGTGCCGACCTCATCGGCCTCGACGTGTCAAGCTGGTGGCGTGGAAAATAGAGAGCAGCCTCCGTGCTGAGCGACAGATCAGTGCCCAGGATGAGCTCGGCTTCCGATTTTGCTTCTATCTGCGATCCTGAAACCATAGCGCGGAGCGGTGCCCAGGTCGGCCCCATGAAAGAACGCACCAGGTCCATCATATAGCCAACGCCAGGAATTCATTCTTCTGCCGCCCGACTTCGCATGGATCGGTTGTCTGTGCGCGAACCACGGGTCTCCGGTTCGAATCTGCTCAAGGCGAGGGATAGGAATCCCGGACTGGGAGCATCTCGCCAACTTCCGATCGTCTCAGTCGCAGCGTGAGCGGAAGCGGTGGGGACTTGCTGAGTGACAGCAATGGGCCCCAGAAGCCGAGTCTTCGAAGGAGCGGAACGCAAAAATCCCAAAGAGGAGCCGTTTTGGCTTTGCATCGTTGTCGAGACCCGCGCGACATGCTCGGCCTAGAGATCCAGTTGGTGTTATTGCCCTGTCACTTGGGCACTTTCACTTCACGACCGTTTTTATCTTCGCCACTGTTTCGAGCGTGCGATGGACCGGGCACTTGCCGGCGATTTCGACGATCTTCTCGCGAAGCTCTTCCGAGACCTCACCTTCGATGGAAATGACTCGTTCGAAGCGGTCGATTTTGCGGCTATCGCCACGTTCCGTCTCGGTGCACTCCTCGCAGTCCTTAGCATGGATTTTGGTATGCGAGACGTCGACGCCGATGCGCCCGAGCTTCAGCTGCTTGTGGCCGGCATAAAGGCGCAGCGTCATCGAGGTGCAGGCGCCAAGTGCGATCGCCAGGAAGTCGTAGGGCGATGGTCCGGAATCGAGCCCGCCTACGCTTTCGGGTTCATCGGCGAACAGCCGATGCCCGCCAGCCTGAATCGCGTTCTGAAACTTGCCTTCGCCGGTTTCCCTCACGTGGACATGTTCGATCGGGCCCGCGCCTTGCGGCGTATCGGCGGCAAGATAGCGTGTCAGCCATTCCGAAATGATCCGTCCGGCAAAGGCCGCGTCCTCAGGGTCGGTGAGCAGGTGGTCGGCCTCGTCCAGCGAGATGAAGCTTTTCGGATGCCTGGCCGCGACGAAGATTTCGGTGGCGTTCTCGATCCCGACCGTATGGTCCAGCGGCGCGTGAAGGATGAGGATTGGCTTCTTCAGCCTCCCAACAGCATCCTTAATGCGGTGCGCACGCGTGTCCTCGACAAATTGCTTTCTGATAAGGAACGTGCGCCCTGCGAGATCGACGTCGGCCTCACCGTTCTTGTCGATCTCCTCGAGGCTCGCTCCGAAGTTCTTCAACACGTGGCCGACATCAGCCGGCGCGCCGATGGTGGCTACGGCGCGCACTTCCGGAATTTCCCCGGCGACGGCGAGGACCGCTGCGCCGCCGAGCGAGTGGCCGATCAGCACCGCGGGTGCCTGATAGTGGTGGCGCAAATAGTCCGCGGCTGAAAGAAGGTCGGCAACGTTGGAGGAGAAATTCGTCGAAGCGAATTCGCCTTCGCTCGATCCCAGCCCCGTGAAATCAAAACGCAGGACAGCGATGCCTTCACGCGCAAGCTCCGCCCCAATCTGGCGTGCTGCCGCGAGATCCTTGGAACAGGTGAAGCAATGGGCAAAAAGCGCGTAGGCGCGCAATGGCCCATTTGGCAGATCGAGGCGGGCGCTAAGCGTCGCGCCGGAATGCCCGGAAAATTGGAGCCGTTGCGTATTGAATGCCATGGTAACGACCCTCCGCTGCAGATAAGTATTTTACATCTGCAACGGCTACCGCCTAGGCGGAAGTCGTCATCGTTCGAATCCCTGGTCAGCGTAGCTCGCGGAGCGCAGCCGGTAGCGAGGGAAACTGCCCGAGTGTTTTCCGAGGAGCCCGGCGTATCCGCAAGGCCCCTCGGAGTTGCTTTAGGTCGCGAAAATCTTCGGCCGTTTACTCGGCCGCGGACCGCCGGGGTAGCACCCAGTTGGGGCGCGGGAAGTGGCAGGTGTAGCCGTTGGGATAGCGCTCCAGGTAATCCTGGTGCTCCGGCTCCGCCTCCCAGAAGTCTCCCACCGGCTCGACTTCAGTCACGACCTTGCCCGGCCATAGGCCAGAGGCCTCGACGTCTGCAATCGTCTCCTGGGCAATTCGCTTCTGCTCGTCGTCGACATAGTAGATCGCCGAGCGGTAGGAGGTCCCGATGTCGTTGCCCTGTCGGTTCTTCGTAGTCGGATCGTGGATCTGGAAGAACAGCTCCAGGATCTGCCTGTAGCTGATCCTCTCGGGATCGAAGATGATCTCGATGCCTTCGGCGTGCGTGCCGTGATTGCGGTAGGTCGCATTCGGCACGTCGCCGCCAGTGTAGCCCACGCGGGTCTCGATGACGCCGGGGAGCTTGCGGATCAGGTCCTGCATCCCCCAGAAGCACCCACCAGCCAAAACAGCTCTCTTGGTCATTCAGATATCCTCCACCTGGTTGAAATAGCCGTCGTAGCCCTCGGCCTCCATTTCCTCTCGCGGAATGAACCGCAGTGCGGCGGAATTGATGCAGTAACGCAGGCCGCCCCGATCCTGAGGGCCGTCGGGAAACACATGGCCGAGATGGCTGTCACCATGAGCCGAGCGGACCTCGGTGCGGATCATGCCATGTGAGTTGTCCCTGAGTTCGTTGACGTTTGCCGGTACGATCGGCTTGGTGAAACTCGGCCAGCCGCAGCCGGAATCGAACTTGTCGGCCGAGGCGAACAGCGGTTCGCCTGAAACGATGTCGACATAGATTCCCGGTCTCTTGTTGTCAGTGTACTCCCCGGTGAAGGGGCGTTCGGTGCCATTCTGCTGGGTCACCCGATACTGTTCGGGCGTAAGCTTGCTGACCTCTTCGTCGGTCTTTCTATAGGTCATTGCCCTTGTCTCCGTTGCTGGACTTGTTGCCTGAATATGGCGAGCGGTCCTGAGGATTCCCAATATCGGATGTGCATAGATTCCATAGCCGCTCTACGCTCGCACCGGCTCACGACCAGTTGCGCCGAGCCGCCAGCTGCGCGATCTTGCGGATCTCGAGCGGCGTGCCGGAGCCGGAGACCGTCACGAATACGAGTTCGCGCGCCAGGGAAATCCCTTCCACCGGGCGGGTAACGATGCCCTGCACGACGATGGACCGCTCGGGCATGATGCAGATCGCACGGCCCTCGGCGACGACCTGCTGGACCCAGTCCTCGCGGTCGGCACTGAAGCGCGGCTGCATGACCGCGTCATGGTCCATCAGGTGCTCGGTGATCTCGGTGTGAAACTCGCAGGCCAGCCGGTCGACATAGGGATAGGCGGCGATCGCCTCGGTGCTGACGACATCCTTGCCTGCCAGTGGATGGCTCTCCGCGCAGGCGAGGAGGAACGGCTCGCGAAAGAGCGGCACGACGTTGAGCTTGGGGTTGGAGCGGGGAGCCCGCGGTAGGATACAGGCGTGGTACTTGCCCGAAAGCACTTCGTTCGCGCCTTCGCCGGCCAATAGCTGATGCATGTTGATCTTAACCGAAGGAAGCTCGCCAAGCGCGTCGTCAAAGAATGCGGCAAATGCGGCAGGGCCGATGGTCGGAGCGACAGCGATATCGAGAATACGGCGCCGGCCGAGCACCGTGCTTTCGGAATGCTCGCGCACGTTTCTAAGCGCGAGCTCAATCCGCATGAACTCGGCCTGAACGTCGCGGCCGAGCGCGGTCAGACGGCTGTCCTTGCCGTCGCGATAGATCAGCGGACTGCCCAAGTCTTCCTCGAGGCGCTGGATTGCCCGCGTGAGACTGGGCTGCGAAACCCCGCTTCGACGCGCGGCTTCGGTGAAATTCAATGTTTCGGCCAGATTGAGAAAGTACCTGACCTGATTGATGTCCATGGATCGGTCTCGCTTGGTTTGGGTTGAACGGCCATGATCTCGGCAAGCGAGACACTGGCAGCTGCCGGACACCGGTTGTCACTCCGGCGCCGTTTGAATGCAAGGGCAGCCGGAAGGCGTGGGAAAGCGCGGGCCTTCGCAGATGAACTGCGGGTGGGCCGGTCCGCGCTTCCTCAGGGGGCCGGCGCGTGGTCGGGTTCCCCACACTTGCGCTCCAACCATCTCCGTTTCATGCGGCACGATCGGCCGGACGGCCGGATCGGGTGAATGCTCGGCCAGGAATTTCTCGGCTTCAAGGGCCGCCATGCTTCCCATGCCTGCAGCGGTGATTGCCTGACGGAATACCGAGTCGATGACATCGCCGGCAGCCGGGAACGGTAGTTTTCGTCAACCAGGAGCCGACCTTGATGTAGCCGGCGTCATCCATGTCGAGCTGGCCGCGAAACAAAGTGGTCGCTGGATCGTGTCCGATCGCGACGAAAAGGCCGTGCGTGGTTAGCTCCTTCACGTCGTCTGTGTTCACCTCACGGATCCGAATGCCCGTCACCGACTTCCTCGGCTCCTGCTCGCCGATAACCTCGTCGATGACGTGGTTCCAGATAACCTCGACGTTCGGTTTTGCCGGTAGGCGGTCCTGTAGGATTGGCTCCGCACGGAAACGATCACGGCGATGGACGACTGTGACCTTGGAGGCAAGATTATTCGATAGGTAAAGCGCTTCCTGTACCGCTGTGTTGCCGCCGCCGGCCGAGAGCGTCGTCTGGGCGGCAAGCGCCATGACGGTGTCGAGCATCGTCATGATCCAGCCGCCGTGAACCGTATTCGTCAGGTTGCAAAAGCGCGGCTCGGGCGTGGCCAGGAGCCGACCTTGCTTTCTTCCGGTGGCAGCAAGGTGAATGGGAGAGTTTCCGCCATCGGTGGCCGGCGCATGCTCCCGTCCGCCAGTTTCGCAACGAGCTCCAGCCCGGAGCAGCCCCTGGTCGGCGACTGAAACAGTTGCGCCGCGCTTCGGCTGGAAGCATCGTCATTGGCGCGCTCCCGGCTCTGCATCGGCCGCAGACGCCTTCAGCACGCTCTCGGCGGCCGTCTTCAGGAACCGCTTTGACATCTGCTCGTCGTTGACAGCGCGCGAGAGGAGCACTGCGCCGACCATCGTCGACAGAATGGCCATGGCCTTGCCGTCCGGCTCCTCGCCGTCGGCCGCCCCAATCCACTCACCGAGCACCTCAAGATATTCCCTGATCCCGGCTTCGAAGGACGCCTTCACGTCGACGCCTTGCCTGGCAGCATCCGAGCCGAGCGCAACGACCGGGCAGCCGTCCATCTTCTCTTCTCGATGTGCCATGCTGAGATAGAACGTTACCACCGCGCCAAACGGGTGCTGCGGATTGGCCGCCGCGGCAGCGGACCATCGACGAAGGGCGCTCTCCAGGGCGCGCCTGGACGCCTGCGCCGCCAGATCGTCCTTGGATTCGAACTGCTTGTAGAATCCACCTTGGGTCAGGCCCGCTCCCTTCATCAGATCCTTGAGCCCGATGCCATCAAAGCCGTGCTTTCGAAAAAGCCGGCTCGCCACATCGATGACCGCTTCGCGATTTGCCTCCGCCTGGGCTCGACTAACCCTCATGATCGACCTCCGATTAGATTTCACTTGACATCTATACCACGGTTAGATTTAGATCGCAATCTAAATTGAGCGGCACCCGTCAACAAGGGTCATCTGACATGAAGCGCAAATTTCTTCTCACATCGATCGGCCTCGTGGCCGCAGCCGCGGGCGCCGCGTTCGCGTTCGTTTTCGAGACGCCTGCCCGGGACGCGGAGTCCGCCGATCCCCGCCTCGCGCCACCGCTTGTAAGGGTGGCGGAAGCGACGAGACCGGAAAGAGCCGAGCGGGCCTTTACAGGTACGATCGCCGCCCGAGTGCAGAGCAATCTTGGTTTTCGCGTACCCGGCAAGATCGTTGAGCGACTGGTCGACGTGGGTCAGCAGGTCAAGGCAGGTCAAGCTCTGATGCGCATCGATGAAACCGATTTGCGTCTTGCGCTGACTGCCAAGCGTAACGCGGTTGCCGCGGCCCGCGCGGTCCTCGTTCAGGCAATCGCGGACGAGAGACGCTATGCCACTCTTGTCAAAGGCGGGGTGGCCGCTACTCCCCAACGTTACGAGCAGGCCAAGGCGGCGCTTGACACCGCCGCGGCACAACTAGCCGCCGCGGAAGCGGAAGCCAGAGTCGCAGAAAACGAAACGACCTACTCGGTGCTCGTGGCCGGGGCGGACGGAACGGTGGTCGCGACGCTCGGCGAACCTGGACAGGTCGTCGCGGCGGGACAGGCGGTGGTTCAACTCGCGCATGCAGGCCCGCGCGAGGCCCTGGTCGCGCTTCCCGAAACCGTTCGTCCGGCGATCGGATCGGAAGCCGAAGCAAGTGTCTACGGAAGTGACGGGCGGCGCGGAAGAGCGCGCATGCGACAGATCTCAGATGCCGCCGATCCTCAGACCCGCACATACGAAGCTCGTTACGTGCTCGATGGCGACGCCGCCTCGGCACCGCTTGGTGCGACGGTCACGATCAGCATCCGCAACGGAGAAGGGCAGTCGGAGGTCGCGGTGCCGGTCGGCGCCGTGTTGAACGATGGCAGCCGCACCGGGGTTTGGGTTGTTGACCAAGCCTCTGCCACCGCGCGCTTTGTTCCGATCGAGATCAAAAGACTCGGTGAAGAAACTGCGTCTGTCACCGGGATCGAGCTCGGCGAGCAGGTCGTCGCCCTCGGGGCGCATCTCCTCAAAGATGGCGCGCCCGTCAGGACCGAGCTTCAGGCAGAGGTGTCCAACCGATGAGCTTCAATCTTTCCGCGCTCGCGGTTCGCGAACGAGCCGTCACGTTGTTCTTCATTGTTCTGCTGGCCGCCGCCGGCGTCTACGCCTTCATGAGTCTTGGGCGCGCGGAGGACCCCTCCTTTACCATCAAGACCCTGACGGTCACTACGGTATGGCCAGGCGCTACCGCGCGCGAAATGCAGGATCTTGTCGCGGAGCCGCTCGAAAAGCGCATCCAGGAACTGACCTGGTACGATCGCGTCGAGACGACGACAAGGCCGGGCTACGCCTTTCTGACCGTCACGCTGAAAGACAGCACGCCGCCCACGGCTGTCGAAGAGGAGTTCTATCAGGCGCGCAAGAAGTTGGGGGATGAAGCCCGCAACCTGCCTTCTGGTGTCTTCGGTCCCTTCGTCAACGACGAATATTCGGACGTGAGCTTCGCCCTTTATGCGCTAAAGGCCAAGGGTATGCCCATGCGCGAGCTTGTGCGGCAGGCGGAGGTGATCCGACAGGATCTTCTGCACGTGCCTGGCGTCAAAAAGATCAACATTCTGGGGGAGCGACCGGAACAGATCTTTGTCGAGTTCTCCTATGCCAAGCTCGCAACCCTTGGCATTTCAGCGCAGGACATCGCTGCGGCTTTGCAAAGGCAAAACACCGTCACACCGGCAGGCTCGATCGACACGCGCGGGCCGCAGGTCTTTATCCGTTTCGATGGCGCCTACAACAGTGTGCAGGCAATTGCCGCCACGCCAATCGTTGCTGCCGGACGCACGTTGAAACTGTCAGATTTCGCGGAGGTGCGGCGCGGTTATGAAGACCCCGCGACCTACATCATCCGCCATGAAGGCGAGCCCGCCATCATGCTGGGCGCAGTGATGCAGCAAGGCTGGAATGGGCTGGAACTCGGAAAGGCGCTCGAAGAAAGATCTGCCGCGATCGCACGGACGCTGCCGCTCGGTATGACGCTCGCCAAGGTCAGCGACCAAGCTGTCAACATCGACGCTGCGGTCGGCGAGTTCATGCTGAAATTCGCCATGGCGCTCGGGGTTGTGTTGCTCGTGAGCCTGCTCAGCCTCGGTTGGCGTGTCGGGATCGTCGTGGCGCTGGCCGTTCCGCTCACCCTTGCCGTCGTGTTCCTCATCATGTTGGAAACCGGCCGGTTCTTCGATCGCATCACGCTCGGCGCGTTGATCCTTGCGCTGGGCCTTCTTGTTGATGACGCCATCATCGCCATTGAGGTGATGGTGGTAAAGATGGAAGAGGGCATGGATCGCATCAAGGCGGCCGCCTATGCCTGGAGCCATACGGCCGCGCCGATGCTATCCGGTACACTCGTGACAATTATCGGACTGATGCCCGTTGGATTCGCCAGATCAACCGCCGGCGAATATGCCGGCAACATCTTCTGGGTCGTGGGCTTCGCGCTAATTGTTTCATGGGTCGTCGCGGTGATCTTCACGCCGTATCTCGGGGTCAAGATGCTCCCGGACATCAAGCCGGTCGAGGGAGGCCACCACGCCATCTACGACACTCCGAATTACCGGCGCCTGAGGGGGATCATCGAATTTGCCGTACGCCACAAGTACGTAACATGCGCTGTCGTTGGCATTGTCATGGCGCTTTCTGTCGTTGGAATGGGTGGAGTGAAACATCAATTCTTCCCGACGTCGGATCGTCCCGAGGTGCTGGTCGAAGTCCGTATGCCCGAAGGCACCAGTATCGAGACGACGATCGCCACCGTCGAGAAACTCGAACGCTGGCTCCAGGAACAGCCCGAGGCTGACATCCTCACCAGCTATATCGGGCAGGGCGCTCCCCGCTTCTTCTTTGCGATGGCACCGGAATTGCCGGATCCCGCTTTCGCCAAGATCGTTGTGCTCACCCCTGACTCTCACGCGCGCGAGGCTTTGAAGCTGCGCCTTCGGGCTGCCGTTTCAGACGGACTGGTTCCCGAAGGCTACGTCCGCGTCACGCAGCTTGTGTTCGGCCCGTATACCCCGTTTCCGGTCGAGTTTCGCATCATGGGGCCGGATCCTGCGCAATTGTACCAGATCTCCGAGAAAGCCCTCGAGATCATGAAAGGCGTGCCGGACGTCCGTCAGGCAAACCGCGACTGGGGCAATCGTACGCCTGTGCTTCGCTTTGTCCCCGACCAAGACCGGCTCAATCTGATTGGCCTTTCGCCGGCTGAGGCAGCCCAGCAGATGCAGTTGCTGCTGAGTGGCATTCCGGTGACGCAAGTGCGCGAGAACATCCGCAACGTGCCCGTCGTCGCACGCAGTGCTGGCGAGAGCCGCCTCGATCCGGCGAGGCTCGCCGACTTTTCGTTGATGAGCAGGGACGGCCGTCAGGTTCCGCTCGATCAGATCGGCCATTCCGAAATCCGGTTCGAGGAACCCATCCTGAAACGTCGCGATCGAACGCCAGTCATCACGATCCGATCGGACATCAACGAGGCGACGCAGCCCCCGGAGGTCTCGCAGCAGATCATGACGGCACTTCAGCCGTTGATAGCCTCGCTTCCCGTCGGATATCGCATCGAAATGGGGGGGAACATTGAGGAATCTCTCAAGGCCAATGTCGCGCTGGTCAAAATCTTCCCGGCCATGATTGCCGCCATGCTGATCGTCATCATCCTCCAGGTCCGCAGCCTGTCAACGATGACGATGGTCATGTTGACCGCGCCGCTCGGTCTTGCCGGGGTGGTTCCGGTGTTGCTCCTCTTCAATCAGCCCTTCGGCTTCAATGCCATTCTCGGGTTGATAGGACTGGCGGGAATCCTGATGCGCAACACTTTGATTCTGACCGAACAGATCAAGGAGAACAAGGCGGCCGGCCTCCACGATTATCACGCGGTTATCGAGGCGACGGTGCAGCGGACTCGCCCGGTTATCCTGACCGCACTTGCCGCCGTCCTTGCCTTCGTTCCGCTTACCCATTCGGTGTTCTGGGGATCGATGGCCTATACGCTGATCGGCGGCACGGCGGTTGGCACGGTGATGATCCTACTTTTCCTTCCGGCACTGTACGCGGCGTGGTTCAGGATCAAGCCGACTGCAGATGACACCCATGAGGAGCCGACGGAGGGGCCGGAATTGCGAATAGCAATGGCTGCCGAGTAGCGTCTGCCGCGGGCTTGCCGGCCTTGCCTGCACGCGAGCTTGGCCAGCCTTACGACTTGCCGCTCGCAAATGCTTCACGGCGGGCCGTTCCGTCCGGGGGCAGATAGCGAAAACATGCGTGCACGCATCCAGGAGGTAGCGGAGGAGCACTTCCGTCGTATAGGTCATCACAAGACGTCCGTAGCCGACATTGCCTCTGAGCTCAGCATGAGCCGGGCGAACATCTGCCGTTTCTTCCCCTCCAGGGATGCAATTAAGGAATTCATCTGCAGGCGGGTCTTGAACGGTACCGCCGAGCTCGCCCTTACGATCGCACGCAGGAGCACGCCGCCCTCGGAGAAACTCAAGGAACTCCTGACCGCCGTTCACCATCAAAACAAGACGAAACTGCTCCACGACAGGCAGATGCGCGACCTGATCGTAGCCGCCATGCAGGAGAACCGGCCGGTCATCAAGGTGCATGCTGAGCAGACGATGACGATTCTCGAGGCAATCATCCGCGAGGGCATCGAAACGGGCCAGTTCGAGGTCGAAGATCCCGCCGAAGCAGCGCGCGCGGTCAAGACCGCGTTTATACCGTTCTTCCATCCGGTTCTGATCGAGCACCGCCTTCGACACGGAGAAGACACCGAAGCGGGCTTGCCTGAGCAAATTCGGCTTATCCTAAAGGCTCTCGAAAGGTCGGGCTATGCCCGCTGACCAGCCGGATGCGGACCTAGCCGCCTCAGCATCTGACAGTCGGCTTAGGGTGGAAAGCGGTAGTCACAGGAGAGCGGAGCTGCCGATCTACGGACGCCCTGGCGGCTGCTCCTGTGGAAATTTGCTTTCGTCAACGATGGCTACCGCCTGCTTAAGATCGTCTCTCACCTCGAAATAGATCCAATGCCCGTCCATCAAATGCGTTTGCCTCGCACAGGCGAGGAAATAATTCCCGACATCCTTCGCAACGAAGTTGAGTTGTCTCCGCTCATTGAGTTTGATGCCCTCTGGCGGATCGGTATACGCCCCCCAGATCGCATCCTCAGCCGTCAATTTCACTGGCATCTCCGACTGAGCATACACCCTGGTTACCATCAGGCTGTGCCGGAATGACGAGGACCCATTGATGAACTCGAGCTGCACCGTCCATGCTGCTGGCACGATGATGGTAAGGTTGCCGCCCCAGTAACCGTTGAAGTCGATAATGTCGGTCCTGATATTTCCCCTGCGGAACCGCTCGACCTGGTTCCAATCGGCAACAATCTCAATCGCCACTGTCTTGGCGGTAGGATCGTTCTTGATCCAGCTTGGGACGAAAGGTTCTCCAGCCAGTACAATTCCCGGCAGGCTTTCCAAGGCCGACGCCAGAAGGACAAGGCGGGTGAAGCGCTCCATCGCCATCGGGAGCCTCCTCCCAGCGGGGCCAAAGCAAAGCGACCGCAATCCAGTTCAACTAAATTCTGCAGGCAACAGGATACTCTCAACAAAGATTCACTCCAGCAACTGCAGGTCGTGTCCCCACAGGTGGTGTAGCTCGGCGGTAGCGAAGCCCCGCTCGCGAGCGCGCCCTTAACAGCGCCGTAGTGAGCGGGCGGCGGAGCGGTGGTCATCGATGTTCTCCGGTAGGGTCGGGTTGCTGACACCAACCTGATTCGAAGGAACCACCGATGACCGACGACATGATGAACCTGCGTGCACTCGTGGAGAAGTCCCCCGACGCCGATCTTTTGCGCGAGATGATCGGTTTTGCCGCCGAGCCGCTGATGGAGCTGGAGGTGGGCCTGCCACCGGTGCCGGCTATGGCGAGAAGAGCCCGCTGCGGACGGCCCAACGCAACGGCTACCGCGACCGGGATTGGGAGACGCGCGCCGGAACCGTCGAGCTGCGCATTCCGAAGCTCAGGAACCCGAGCTTCCTGGAGCGCAGGATGGCCGAGAACGCGCTGACGGCGGTCATCCAGGAGGCCTATATCCAGGGCATCTCGACACGCTCGGTCGACGATCTGGTCAAGGGCCATGGGTATGAGTGGCATCTCCAAGAGCCAGGTCAGCCGGCTGTGCGAGGAGATCGACGGCAAGGTTAAGGCCTTCCTCGATCGGCCGATCGAGGGCGACTGGCCATATGTATGGATCGATGGTGCGCCGTGCGGCGCGGGAGGTGCGCATGAGTTAGCGTGACCTCTCAAGCTTGCCGATTTTTGACCGGCGGCTGAGATGCCGCCCGATTTACAGGAGCAGTGGATTGAAGGGGGCCGAGAAGCCTGACCGGGCGTCGCCGGTTGGGTTGCATGAGCAGATCGGCCTTAAATGTACCGGATGCGGGCCATCAACCGCAGGCCGGGCTACCGCAATGCCCATGGCGAGATAACGAAGTGAACGTCAGAAGCCTCGGAACACATATATCGCTCCCATTAGCGTGATGGCGTGGGAGCACGAAGAGCGATCAGAGGCGGTAAGGCTCGTCGATCCTTACTGCCGGGTTCTCGAAGAGACCCGAGATGGGACTGGCTCCTATGCCCCATCTCCCGCATCGCACGGGGTAGAGTTCGCCACCTAACGGCACAAGGTTGAAAGTCGGAACACGGGAACTTGGATAGTCTGCCCGGTTGGAAGCCGGGCTCGCTGCGACGGCCAGATATGGATAACCCCAAGGGCGGAGCTTTCGTAGTAGTCGGAGTGTGGGAAAGCCACGCACAGGGCGAAGGGAAGCAGGAAGACGATAGGCTTGTAAAGACGGAGGAGTGATCTGTGGACACGGATCATCGGACCGATAAGGTCTGGGTACTCGGCATTCAACGCAAACTCTATCAGTGGAGTAAGGCTAATCCCGACGACCAGTGGCGCGACATGTGGGGTTGGTTGACCGACCTCAGGGTGCTGCGCCACGCCTGGCAGCGCGTTGCCTCCAACAAAGGTGGACGCACGGCCGGGGTTGACGGGATGACGGTGGGACGCATCCGGAACAGGAGTGAACATCGCTTCCTGGTCGATCTTCAAGCTGATCTGCGCAGTGGTGCATATCGGCCAAGTCCGGCCAGACGCAAGCTCATTCCAAAGGCCGGGAAACCGGGGCAATTCCGACCCTTGGGCATCCCCACCATCAGAGACCGCGTCGTACAAGGCGCGGCCAAAATCCTTTTGGAGCCGATCTTCGAGGCGCAATTCTGGCATGTCTCTTATGGGTTTCGACCCGGCAGAAACACCCACGGCGCCTTGGAGTATATTCGTCGGGCAGCCTTGCCGCAGAAGCGGGACGAGGACACCCGGCGAAACCGGTTGCCATATCCTTGGGTTATTGAAGGGGACATCAAAGGATGCTTCGACAATATCAATCACCATCACCTGCTCGAGCGGATGCGCAAGCGCATCGGTGATCGACGAGTGGTGCGATTGGTCGGATTATTCCTCAAGGCCGGTGTTTTGACGGAGGATCAGTTCCTCCGGACGGACGCCGGTACCCCTCAGGGCGGGATCATCTCACCTTTGCTCGCAAACATCGCCCTTAGCGCGATCGAGGAGCGGTATGAAAGGTGGACCTATCACCGCAAAAAGACCCAGGCCCGTCGCAAAAGCAACGGGGTGGCGGCAGCGGCGAGCGCCCGGGACAGCGATCGTATAGCAGGACGCTGTGTCTATCTGCCGGTGCGCTACGCCGACGACTTCGTGGTTCTGGTGTCTGGATCGCTGGAGGAGGCAATGGCAGAGAAATCTGCTCTGGCCGACTACCTGATCAAGACAACCGGACTGACGCTGTCGCCGGAAAAGACGAAGGTTACGGCCATGACAGAGGGCTTCGAGTTTCTCGGATTCCGCTTCAGTGTGCATTGGGATAAACGCTACGGCTACGGCCCGCGCGTCGAAATACCCAAGGCAAAGGCCGCGAACCTGCGTCACAAAGTCAAGCAACTGACGCAACGTGATAGCATATCCGTCAGTCTTGGCGAAAAGCTTCGAGGGGTGAATGCCATCACCAGCGGATGGGCGAATTATTATCGCTACTGTGTAGGTGCCGGCCGCGTATTTGTCGCTCTCGACTGGTACATTGGCCTACGTCTGTACTGCTGGCTACATAAGAAACGTCCAAAGGCAACACCGAGCGAACTGTGGGGCTCAAAACAGCCAAGCAGACGCCGGGCGACGAGACGGGTTTGGAGGGAAGGGTCCGTTGAGCAACACGTGCTCGGCTGGACACCTGTCGACCGATACCGTCTCGCGTGGATGGACATGCCTGACTTTGCCATGTCTTCTGGAGAGCCGGATGCGTAACGAAAGGCGCACGTCCGGTTCGGCGAGAGGCGATGCGAAACCTGCCGCCGTGATGCGGTAAGGCGCGTATCGCCTACTCATCCCACCTACCTGAAGGTCCGCCGCGCGGAAGGCATCGCAGATAAAGAGCTTCCGGCGCTCCTCCGCCGTGAGCGGCTCGTTCCGGTTGTTCACGGAACGACGTATGACGAGCTTGAGGAGGTCACCTCTTGCTAGCCTCCCGAGCCGGGCTAAACACAGCAGAAGAGTCGATGGAGGAAGTCGCGGAAAAAATCGCCGAACTGGTCGTGGCTATAGGGGTTAAATTGCGAAATCTTCTTTTTTGAGCTTCAATGTTCGATAGGGGCGCGAAGCGGGTACGATAATCGCTCTGCGAACGGCAGCTATCACTGATTAAAGCCCCAGAACCAGACCGTCAGCACATCACCCCATCGCGTCGACTTGAGCAGACCGTCTGCATTTAGGGAATCCGAGAGGCGGTCTGAACGACCGATTTGGGGCGCGAAGCGGTCATTTAACCTTGAGGAGAGCAAGGTCTCCTCAGGGTCGAACGTTGGCCTTCAGCGCAGCCACATGGCGGCGCCTCTGTTCGAAGCGTCGCCATTGAGTACTACAATTCAACTTGCTCAGAGATGGCCAGGGCATCGTCCACCTCGGTTCCGAGGTATTGTACGGTGCTCTCCAGCTTCTTGTGGCGTAGCAAGAGCTGGACGGCGCGCAGGTTGCCTATCTTCTTGTAGATGTGTGCCACCTTCGTTCGCCTCATTGAATGCGTGCCGTAGCGTTTGGGATCAAGCCCGATGCTGGACACCCATCTTTCGACAACCCTGCTATATTGCCGCGTCGACAGATGCGGCTTTGTGTGCACGCGGCTCGGAAACAGGTAATCCCGTTCACCGAGTCTGCGACTTTCAATCCATGCGCCGACAGCCTCCCGCGTTTGATCGGTCAATTCGAACTGCACGGGTCGGCCGGTCTTCTTCTGAACAATGATAGCCCGGTCGCGAACCCTCCCGGAGATCGCGACGAGATCACAAGCCCGAATTTGCTATCGATCGCGAGATTGAACAGCGCCAGGTCGCGCACTGCGCCTAACATCTGAAGGCGAGTACGGATGGCCCAGACCTCCTTTCGTTTCAATGGACAGATTCTGCTCGGCGATGAGGTTCGCGACGTTCAACTGCGATCGGTGTGGTGAACTGACCGAAGCTGGAACTGATTACCCCGCTACATTGTATATCGCGGCAAGGTCGCGTAGATCCCAGTTCCCGCCAGACAACACCGCACAGACTTTTTCATCCGGCTTGACGTCTATGATGCCCGCCAACAGTGCTCCGACGCCAATCGAGGCGGCTGGTTCAGCGATCAATTTCGCATCCTTGGCAAGAGCACGCATCCCGGCGATGATGTGCTCGTCCTCAACAAGAACAATCTCGTCCACATACTTTTCGATAATCGGATACGGGTTTTGACCCGGAACGCTTATCCTCAAGCCATCCGCAATGGTGTTCTTCAAGGGAAGCGATGTGCGCTCCTTGTTTACCCGGCTGTGAAAATACTTCGGTGTCAAGGCAGGCTCTGCCCCGATAACGCGCACCGATGGTTTCGTTTCTTTTATGGCGGTAGCGATTCCCGAGATCAGGCCTCCGCCGCCTAAGGGAACGATGACCGTATCTACATCGTCCAGGTCTTCGAGTATCTCGCACCCGATCGTTCCCTGGCCAGCCATTACAACGGGGTCCTCGAAGCCGTGAATAACCGCATACTTGTTTCCTTCAGCGATTTCGTAGACCTTTTTCCATCTAGCAGCATTATCACCATCAAAAAGAATGACTTCCGCACCCAGGGCTTTTGTATTTTCAATCTTGATTTTGGGTGTGGTGACCGGAAGTACCAATATCACTTTTACGCCGAGCATCTTGGCCGCGTAAGAAAGCCCCTGGGCATGGTTGCCCGACGACGTCGCGATAATGCCGTTTGCGATCTCTTCTCTCGAGAGCGAGAGAGCCTTGTTCAGGGCGCCGCGGATCTTGAAGGCGCCAGTGATCTGCAGGGTTTCGGGTTTGAGATAAAGCTGACAGCCAGCGGCCTTCTCGATTTTCTCCGCACGCAAGAGCGGCGTGTGCCTGACGTGCGGTTTCAGCCGTTCCCGGGCTTCACGGATGTCCTGAATGGTGGGGTAATTGCGCATGGTCATCACTCGAAAAATTGAAAGAAGGTGCCGACGTTATTGGCGATGGCGTTCTGATAGATTTTGCTGGCTGTCGTATTGTCTTGTATGGCCATCCCCGTCGAATCGAAAATCGTGATTTCGTCATCACTTTCTCGCCCCGGCTTCCTTCCCAACAATACCTCGCCGATTTCGCCATGGATGTCGTCTTTGGTGATGATGTTTTTGTTCAGGGGGTGCCAGGTCTCGCCCTTTTCGGTGCACTGCGCGACTGAGTCGACGACTACCTTCGCATTCCTGAAGATCTCGGGATCCAGTTCTTGTTTGCCGCGTTGATCCGTGCCGATCGCAACGATGTGTGTACCCGGCTTCACCCAATCCGCTTCCACAAGCGACCCTTTCCCGCGGGTCGTCGTAATCAAGATATCGGCCTGCTCAACCGCTTCCTTCTTGGAACTTGCGACGATGACGGGAATGCCGAATTCGCGTTGGATGTCCGTCTTGTATCTGGAAAGGCTTTCCGGGGTGCGGCTCCAGGCGTGAATCTTTTCGATCTTCATGATCTCGTTGACCGCACGGATTTGCATTCTCGCCTGATTACCTGTGCCGATCGATGCGACCGTCCTGGCGTTCTTTCTCGCCAGTGCTTTGACGGAGACGGCTCCAGACGCCCCCGTTCTGAGGCCAGTGATCAAGCTTCCATCCATGATGCAAATCAACGCACAGCTCCTGGCATCAAACAGGAGAATGGTGCCTATGCTATTGGGCACGCCATGTTCTGCCGGGTTGTTGGTGAACCCTCCAGAGTGCGCTTTCATGGAGATGATTTCATTGGCTTTGTAATAGCCAAGCTTGAAGTCGATTTCTCCACGGAGAGAGGGGTGATGTATCCCGATATAGTCAGGTTGTTCCACCTGATCGCTGCTGAAGGCCTTGTAAGCCTCTTCCACCGCGCCGATGACTTCCGCCATACCGATTAGCCGCCTTACTTCATCCTTCTTGAGCAGCAGCGTTTTCATGCATGACCTCTCTATTTTTGGATTCATGGGATGCATCGGCACAGCACGCCTGTACCGCAATCACCATAGTGGGCGAGCGGGGAGACTAGTGGCCGCATTCGCCGCGAGCTGAAGCAGATTGCTTTGTATCGCATAGGGGCTTTGGCAGAGAGTTGCGGCAGGCGTCTTTCCGAGCTTAGGCGAAAATGTTGGAAGAGGCGCTTGCCGTCACTGGTCGCCATGCGAGGACCTCATCTAAAAATCAGCGACTTTACCCCAGGCGGATTTTCCGAAGCGGTCCGGATGGTAAGGGTGGGGATCGACGATCGGCTCGCTGCCGGTCACGATATCTGCGATCAAGTGGCCGGCGCCCGGACCGATACCGAAGCCGTGCCCGCTGAAGCCGGCGGCGAGGATGAAACCCGGTATTGCAGCGATTTCGCCTATGCCCGGCACCCCGTCCGGCGTGCTATCGATATAGCCTGCCCAGGCGGCGGTGATCCTGGTGTTCTTCAGAGCAGGCAGTAGGTCGAGCGCGCGCGAATGGGTGAGGCGAATGGTGGCGTTATCGACTGCCGGATCAAGGATGCGCATGCGCTCCATCGGTGTGGGGGCGTCCAGTCGCCAGCGGACCAAGGTCTCATGGCCGGAGCGGAAGCCCTCAAGCCCGCCCGGTGCCAGGCTGCGCCACCGTTTGACGAACATCGGCAGAAACTGCGGCGCGAACCTGAGTTGCTGCGGGGTCGGGTCGATGCGGCCGCGGCCGCTGATGGCGAGCGAATAGCCCCCATCGCTGCGGCGCGTCACCGAAACCGCCGCCGTATGCAGCGCATCCGGAAGGCTGGTCACGCCCGGCGAGACGGCAAGGATCGACGAGCGGATGGCGGCTTGTGGAAAGCGGATGCCAAGCTGGCGGCAGAAGGAGGACGCCCACGCACCGCCGGCAAGGATCGCCGTCTTCGTGCGGATGGCGCCATGCTCGGTGACGACACCGGAGAGACGGCCCCCTTCGGTCTCAATGCCGCGAGCAGCGCAGGATTGGTGGATGGTGCCGCCGAGCTCGAGGATCGCACGAGCCACCGCGGGTGCCGCACTTGCCGGATCGGCAGTGCCGTCGGTCGGCGAAAAGACCCCGCCCTTCCATGGCTTGCCGGTTGCGCGGCCGCGCTCGGTCGCCTGTGCGCTGTCGAGCATATGGGTGGTTACGCCGACGGTTCGGGCGAAGTCGCGCCAGCGTGCCCAGCCGGCCAGCTCCTCTTCGCTATTGCTGAGGTAGAACAGCCCGCAGCGGCGGAAGCCGGTGTCTCCGCCGTTTTCAGCGGCGAAGCGCTCCCAAAGATCGAGGCTCTTCGTCGCCATCGGCAACTCGCGGGCGTCGCGGTTCTGCTGGCGGCACCAACCCCAGTTGCGGCTCGATTGCTCCGCGCCGATCCTTCCTTTTTCTACAAGTGCCACCTTCAATCCACGGCGGGCAAGGTAATAGGCCGAGAACACGCCGATGATGCCGCCGCCGATCACGACGGCATCCGCGGCATCCGGCAGCTCACATGTTGTGTGGACGAATTTCAGCGGTGCGGGCATGGCGGGACCTCCGTTTCGGCGCAGTTTAGCGGCTTTGGCGCGGCGGCGTTGTCGGAGTACGGCCGGAGAGCAGCAGAAGATGCCGTCTTGCAGGAGCAATACCGCCCTTTTTGCTTCGGTTCACTGCTCCAAACCAAATCGACACGCCTGTCGCATGTGTTAAGGTTGTCGCTGGGAAAGTCGCAGCACAATCTGCTGCGCCGTTGACCCACTTCAGCAAGGGGAAAGACGCGCCATGAAACTCGACCGGATCGACATCAAGATTCTGTACGAACTGCAGAAGAATGGCCGCATCACCAATGTCGAACTCGCTGAGCTGGTCAATCTCTCGCCGAGCCCCTGCCTGATGCGCGTGAAAAAGCTGCAGTCGGAGGGCTATATCGACGGCTATTCCGCGCAGATCAACGTCGGCAAGCTCGGACAGACCCTAACGGTCTTCACCGAGATCACTTTGAAGAACCACCGACAGATCGACTTCGCCCGCTTCCTTGCGGCAATCGAGAAGGTCGACCAGGTGATCGAATGCCATCTGGTGTCCGGCGGCTATGACTATCTCTTGAAGTTCGTCACGGCCGGCATCAACGAATACCAGACGATCATGGAGCGCCTCACCGACATGGACGTGGGCATCGACAAATATTTCAGCTTCGTTGTGCTGAAGTCGCCGATCGTCAAGGCGCACATGCCGCTGACCAGCCTGTTTCGGGTCTGATTCGGCCGAAATCTGCAATCCCGCCCCCGGGTGACACCCTCTGCCCGGCAGGGCAGAAGAGTGTATCACACCCTTTCCCGTTTCCGCGGTGCGATCAGATGGGAGCCTCTACCTCCGGCAATAGGCCCTGACCAATTCCGGATCCTGTTCGAGGCCATCGAGCCAGGAGGGATCGAGCTTCGGCACCGAGGAGAAGAGCAGCTGCGAATAGGGGTGGTGGGGCGCATTAATCTTGGCCGGAGTGATGTCCTCAACCTTTTTGCCGCCATACATCACGACGATCTCGTCGCAGATCGCCTCCACCAAGGAGAGGTCGTGGCTGATGAAGATGTAAGAAAGACCGAGCTCGCGCTGCAATTCCTTCAACAGCTCGATGACCGCGGCGGCGACGACCGTGTCGAGCGCCGAGGTAATCTCGTCGCAAAGGATCAGCTTCGGATCAGCGGCGAGCGCGCGGGCGAAGTTGACGCGCTGTTTCTGGCCGCCGGAAAGCTCGCCCGGCCGGCGATGACGCAGGTTGCGAGGCAGGCGCACCATGTCGAGCAGCTCGTCAATGCGGAGGCTGCGGGCCCTCGCATTCATCCCATGATAGAAGACGAGCGGCCGGTCGAGGATGTCCTCGACCGATTTCGCTGGGTTGAGGGCGGTGTCGGCATATTGAAAGACGATCTGCATTTCGCGCAGCTGGTCGCGCGTGCGCTCGCGGGCGCTCCGACCGAGTTCCTTGCCGTCGAAGACGATCTTGCCGACGGCGGCCGGCAATATGCCGGCAATGGCGCGGGCGAGCGTCGACTTGCCGCACCCCGACTCGCCGATGATACCGAGGTTGCGACCCTTTTCCACCTTTAGGCTCACATCTTCGACGGCGCGCACGAGCGGCAAGCCGTCGGTCTTGGACGCACCGTATCCCGCGACCAGGTTTTCGATCTTGAGCAGGGGAGCCGGTGCGCGTTCGGCTGCGTCGGCAGCCTCCCGTGGCTTTGGTTCAAAGGCCGAGAGGAGTTCGCGCGTATAGGGGTGCTTGGCGCTCGAAAGAATTTCCTCGGTGGTGCCGACCTCCTGTACTTCGCCGCCCTTCAAGACGACGATATGGTCGGCGATCTGAGCGACGACCGCGAGGTCATGCGAGACGTAGACGCCGGCGATGCCGCCCTTCTTCATCACGGACTTGAAGGCGCGTAGCACCTCGATCTGGGTCGTTACGTCTAGCGCCGTCGTTGGCTCGTCGAAGATGACGAGCTTCGGGTCGCTGATGAGGGCCATGGCGGCCGAAAGACGCTGCAGTTGTCCGCCGGAAACCTGGTGCGGATAACGGCTGCCGATCGTCTCGGGCTCGGGTAGCGACAACGCCCGGAAAAGTTCGACGGCGCGGGCACGCGCCTCGGCGGCAGCCATAAGTCCGTGAATACGGGTGACCTCGATCACCTGGTCCATGATCGTGGCGGCCGGGTTGAATGCGGCTGCAGCTGATTGCGGAACATACGTGACCTCGGTGCCGCGCACCTTGGCTCGCTGCTTTTCCGTCAACGTCACCAAGTCATTGCCGGCGACCAAGACGCTGCCGCCGGAGATGCGGCAGCCCGGGCGGGCATATCCCATCAGCGTCAGCGCTATCGTCGTCTTTCCCGAGCCGCTTTCGCCGATAAGAGCGACGATCTCGCCCTCGGCGACATCGAGGCTGACGCCCTTGATGATCTCTACACGGCGGCCGGTATCGGTGGTGGCTTCGACCTTCAAGTCACGGATTTCTACGAGGTTGCCCATTATTCGCTCCGATCGCGGATCTTCTGCGGCAGGTTGTCGATCAGGAGGTTCACGCTGATCGTGAGGCTTGCGATGGCAAACGACGGGAAGATTACCGCCGGTGCGCCGAAGGGAAGGCCGCCGATGTTTTCGCGCACCAATGCCCCCCAATCGGCATAGGGCGGCTGGACGCCGAGGCCGAGGAAGGAGAGGCCCGAGAGCAGCAGAACGATGAAGACGAAGCGGATGCCAAGGTCGGCAAGTACCGGGCCGATGATGTTCGGCAGGATCTCCGAACGGATGAGATAAAGCGTGCTCTCGCCGCGGATACGAGCCACGGTAATGAAATCCATCGCATTGATGTTGACAGCGAGCGCGCGGGCGAAGCGGTAGGCGCCCGGGATGTATATCACCGACAGCGTCAGGATCAGCACGGGAATGGAGGAGCCGACGGCGGCGACCACCACGAGACCGAAGAGCTTGCTCGGGATCGAATTGAGGGCGTCGAGAAGGCGGCTGAGCAAAGTGTCGAGCCAGCCGCCGGCGACCGCTGCAATCATGCCGAGGACCACGCCGCTGAAGCAGGCGATGGTGACTGCCGCAAGCGAGATGCCGACCGTGTAGCGGGCTCCCATCAGGATGCGTGAGAGCATGTCGCGGCCGAGGTAGTCGGATCCAAGCCAAAAGTCGCGGCTCATGGGGCCGAAGTAGTCGAGATCGACGATCTCCCCGACCGGATAGGGGATGATTAGCGGCGCGAAGATCGCGACGAGCGCCCAGCAAAGGATGATGGAAAGACCGACCATCCCGACAATATTGAAGCGATAGCCGAGCCGGGTTCCGGAAATCCGGGCAGACTTGGTCTCAGAGTGGGTCATTGTCATCGTAGCCTCGGATTGGAAAGGATGGCGATGATGTCGGCTGTCGTGATCAGGAGCAGGTAGCCGAGGCAGAAGACCATCGAGCAGCTCTGGATCAGCGGCAGATCGCGGGTGGAGACGGCATCGACCATCAGCTTGGCAATACCGGGATAATTGAAGATCGTTTCGACGATGATGACGCCGCCGAGCAGATACGAGAGCGAAAGTGCAACCGCATTGACAATCGGCCCCAGCGCGTTTGGCAGCGCATGGCGAAACACCATGCGCGACCGGGAGGCACCCTTGAGCAGCGCCATCTCCACGTAGGGCGTGTTGAGGGTCTCGATCACTGCTGCCCGGGTCATGCGGATCATTTGGGCCGAGATGACGAAGGTGAGCGTGATGACCGGCATTGCATAGACACGCAGGAGATCGGTCATCGACGTCACCTCATTGGCAAAGGAGAGTGCCGGCAGCCATTTCAGATAGACGGCGAAGACCAGCACGGCGGAAGTCGCTATCATGAATTCCGGCACGGAGATGACCCCGATGGTGAGCACCGTCACGATCCGGTCGTAAGGCGAACCGCGCAGCATCGCCGACGTAATCCCGAGGGTGAGTGCGATCGGCACAGAGAAGAGGGCGGTAACGCCGGCGAGCTGCAGTGTGTTGACGAAGCGCCCGCCAATCAGATCTTTGACCGGCATCTCGTTGGCATAGGATGTGCCGAGGTCGCCTTGCAGCAGACCGACGATCCAGCGCAGGAAACGGAAGATCGCCGGCTCGTCGAGGTGCATCGCCTTGCGCAGGCCTTCGACGGCCTCCGGCGTGGCGGCCTGGCCGAGCAGGATCGACGCGGTGTCCCCCGGCAAGAGCGTCGTCGCGAAGAAGACGGCGAAGGAGACGATCACCAAGGTGATCACGGCGATGAGCAATCTGCTCAGCACGAGGGATAGGACCCGGTTGTTCACGGCGCTCCCTTTCGGCTTTTCAAGACAGGTTTCGAACCAAAGTGCCGGGGGCGCAGCGATGCGGTTGCAGCCCCCCAGCCCAGTTGCTCAATCAGGCCTCGAGCCAGACATATTCCGCAAAAGCATAACCCATCTGCCCGCCAAGCGGATTGGCTTCCAGGCCCTTAAGCTTGGCGGTGATCGCGTCGACATTGGAGATATAGGCCGGAATGATGGTGCCGGCTTCACTAGCGACCATCACCTGCATCTCATTATAGATCGCCTTGCGCCTCTCCTGGTCGAGCGAGCCGCGCGCCTCGATCAGCATCTTATCGAACTTCTCCGACTTGTATTGGCTCTCGTTCCACGGAGCCTCCGAGGAGTAGAGCAGAGAGAACAGGATATCCGGCGTGGGGCGCGGGTTGATGTTGCCGAAGTGGACCGGCGCCTTCAGCCAGTAATTATCCCAGTAACCGTCTGCGGGAACGCGCTGGACATCGAGCTTCAATCCGATTTCGGCAGCGGAGGCCTGGATGATCATCGCCATATCGACCGCGGAGTTCGCTGCATCGGAGGCAACCACCGGGATCGACTGGCCTAGCATGCCGGCCTTCTCGAAGTGGAACTTCGCCTTCTCGGGGTCGAAGGCGCGCGGCTTCAGGTCGGGATTGTGATAGAAGTTGGCCGGGGATACCGGCTGGTCGTTGCCGACCTCACCTAGACCCCGAAGCGCCGACTTGACGATCTGCTCGCGGTTGACGAGATACTTCATGCCTTCGACAAAGTCGCGCTTGCTGCCGGGTTCCATGTCCAGCCGCATGTTGAGGTTGGTGTAGTTGCCGGAGGTCGTCTTCGAGAGGACGAAGCCGGCGCCCTGACTCTCGACCAGGCGCATGGAGCGCGGATTGATCGTGGCGGCGAGGTGGATGTCGCCGGACAAGAGCGCATTCACCCGGGAACTGTCGTCGCTGATCGCGAAGTACTCGAAAGAGTCCACGTTCGGTCCGGACTTCCAGTAGTTCTTGTTCTTGATGCCGACGGAGCGCACGCCGGGCTCGAAGACTTCTCTCACGAAAGCGCCGGTGCCGTTCCCCTTTGAGAAGTCGGTGGTGCCGTCGGCGACGATCATGAAGTGGTGCATCGAGAGGATCGTCGGCAGGTCGGCATTAGGGCTCGCAAGCGTGATTTCGACCGTCTGCTTGTCCACCGCCTTGAAGCCCGTCATCTGCGCGGCGATCTTGGCGACCTTTGAACCGACAGACGGGTCGAGGTGGCGCTTCAGCGAGAAGATCACGTCGTCGGCTGTTAGCGGCTTGCCATCATGGAAGGTGACGCCCTTCCTCAGCTTGACGGTCCAGGTCTTCGCATCCTTGGTTTCGATGGCTTCGGCCAGCTCCATCTGCGGCGTGCCGCCTTTATCGAGGAAGGCGAGGCGATTATAGAAGGAGCAGCAGCGGACATAGTCGGTGGAGAGCGATGCCTTGGCCGGATCGAGCGTGTCGGCGGTGGAAGCCGACCACCCGGCCGCTCTGAGCGTACCGCCGGAGACCGGCGTTGCAGCAACCGCATTCCCGGCTCGGCCGAGCACCAGGCTGCCGGCGGAGAGGGCGGCACCGCCGGCCAGCATCATCTGCAGGAGCTCGCGGCGTGTCGCTCCGCGACGAATGGCCGTTTCGACCATAGCGTCGTCGGATCTGGTCCAGTTGGTGATCTTGTCGTTCATGTCATTCCCCTTTTCGTTTGTGGCGGGCTGCCCGTCTTACGCGGGTTCGGACCCGATACGGTGAACTGGTCAGCCGCGTGCGACGACCACGGCATCGGCAAGAGCGGCCATGGAAGTGAAATGGTAATCGGGTGCGGTGAATTCGGCGGGCTCAATAGTGCCGCCATAGCCCTTCTGTGCGTGGCGACGCTCGATCCAACAGTTGGCCAACCCGAGCTTCCGGGAAATGCCGATATCGTGATATTGGCTCTGGGCGACATGCAGAATGTCGTCCTTTGAATTTCCTTCCGAGCCGACGAAATCGAAGACCTTCTCGAAGAAGACGGGGTCCGGTTTTTCAGTCCCGGTATCGTCAGCCGTAAATGCCGCGTAAAAAGGGTTGCCCAGCTGCTGGGCGAAGAGATCGAAGGCCCAGCGACGGGCATTGGTCATCGCCACGAGCCGGCAACTTTTGGCAAGCCGTGCCAGCGCCTCGGCGCTGTCGGCAAAACCTTTCCAGTTCTTCGTGGAGTCCCTGAAACGTTCTCCATATTTCGGTTCGGCTGGCAGGCCAAGCTTTGGCGCGATTTCAAGATAGACCCGCACGAGATCGTCTGGGAAGAGGTCGGCGTCCTTGGAATAGCGCGCTGCGCGGTAAAGGCTGAGCGCTTCCTCGCCATCGATCGTGGCACCTGCCTCGGCGGCGATGCCGGCCAGACAGTCCTTGAGGCCACCTTCGAAGTCGATCAGCGTGCCGACGACGTCGAAAGTCATGTATTTGAATTCCGGAAGGCTCTTGCGCACGTCGATTCCCCAGTTTTCGGGCTCACTTGGAGCACCGGCTTCGTGAAGAAGGTTATACTGTTCCTGGCGGCGGGTGATTTTCCCGCTCTTGGTGAAAGGATCGAATTTGCTCGGATCCGGTCCTTTTCCTCGACTCCAGTTTGGCACTTGTGCTGCACGGAAGTGGCCGAAAAGACATTCTGAAGCGGCACAAAATTCCGAATATGACGTTTTCGCGATATATCGCGCACCGTCATGCGTCAGGTCTTCAGAGCCCGGCGAACGTCCGGGTCCTCCAGGGTCTCATCCAGTGATTGGCGGGTGCGCTCGATAATCGCGTCGATTTCCGTTTCGCTGCAGCAGAGAGGTGGCGCATAGCCGAGCACGCCATTGGCGAAGGCGCGGATGACGAGACCATTTTCCCAGGCACGGTCGAAGATGCGGCGCGCAGGTTCCGCGGCTGCCGGCAAAGGGGTCTTCTGCGCCTTGTCGACGACGAGTTCGATGGCCGCGAGCATGCCACGGCCGCGCACGTCGCCGACGAGCGGGTGATCCCTCAGGCTTCCGAGACCTTCCATCAGTCGGGCACCGGCCTTCACGCCGTTCTCCAAAAGACCGTTCTCGTAAAGCCTCAGCACCTCGAGGCCGACGGCGGCGCTGACCGGGTGGGCCGAATAGGTGTAGCCGTGGCCAACGGCGGAAGCGCCGGCACCGTCGGCTATCGTCTGGTAGATGTGGTCGGCCATGAAGACGGCCCCCATCGGCACATAGCCGGAAGTGAGACCTTTGGCCGTGGTGATGAAGTCCGGCACGATCTCGTCTTCGGTGGAGGCAAAGAGCGGACCGGTGCGCCCGAAGCCGGTGATCACCTCGTCGGCCACGAAGAGGATGCCGAGGTCGCGGCAGAGCTCGCGCATCGCCTTCATCCAGCCCCTGGGCGGCACAAGCACGCCGCCCGACCCCTGGATAGGTTCGGCATAGAAGGCAGCAACGCGCTCGGGGCCGATTTCCTCGACCTTGCGCCTGAGGGCTGTGAGCGAGGCCGCGATGATCGCCTGCGGATCATCACCCACCGGATTGCGGTAGGCGTAGTGCGACGGAATTTTGTGCTGCCAGTCGAAGGGTATGCCGAAGCCGGTGTGGAAGGCGGGCAGCGCCGTCAGGCCCGCCCCGACGGTCGAGGAACCGTGGTAGCCTTGCTCGACCGAGATGAACTGGTCGCGCTGCGGCTCGCCGCGCGCAGTCCAGTAGTAGCGGATGAAGCGGATCGTACTGTCGACGGCGTCGGAGCCGCCGAGCGTGAAATAAACATGATTTAAATTGCCCGGCGCGCGCTCTGCGAGTTCCGAGGCGAGGCGGATCGCCGGTTCCGAACCGAGGCCGAAATAAGCCGTCGCGTAGGACAGCTCGCGCATCTGCTTTGCCGCCGCCTCGACGATTGTCTCTTGGCCATAGCCGGCATTGACGCACCAGAGACCGGCAAAGCCGTCGATCAGTTGCCTCCCTGAAGCGTCGGTGACCGTCGCGCCTTTGGCCGAGGCAAGCACGCGCACGCCGAGCTTTTCGTGGCCGCGATAGGAGGCGACCGGATGGATGAGGTGGGCGCGATCGAGTTCGATGAGGGAGTTGCTGTACATCAAGAACCTCCGGATCAGCCGAGCGCCTGGTTGGCGAGGGCAAAGGTGTTAGCGATGGGATCGGCGGCGCGGCGGATCGGTGGCTTCATCATGGCGATGCCGCCGCCGACATGAGCGAGCCCCTGTTCGGCAAGCCATACGGAGAGGCCGGTGCCGGCGGTCGTATCGACGCGGAGGAACCGGCCCGGCCGTGCGGCGATGAAATGGGCGACGAGTGCCTTGGCATTATCGAGGTCGGCGGCGACCACGGGACCGATGACCTCGCCACGGCCGAAGGCACGCAGCGCGGCGAACCCGGTGACGCGGCCGTCGCGGCGAAGGACGGCGAACTCGCCCACCTTGGCGAGATAGGCAATCAACGCTCCACGGTCGGCGCCGAAGGCAAGGCGGTCGAGTTTGGCGATCGCTTCGACATCGGCGGTGCTCGCAGCCTCCGGTTCGGCCGGTGCGGCGATTTCTCCGACTACGCCCTGATGCTGCAGGACGGCGTCGCTCTCGCCAAAACCGAGCTTGTCATAGAGCGGCAGGCCTTCGGCCGTCGCCACCAGCCGGAGCGGCCGGTCGCCGGCGATCCGGAATGCGGCGTCCATCAGCTTGCGACCGAGGCCGCGACCGCGCACCGCCTCGTCGACGATGACCATGTTGATGGTCGCGCAGTCCCTTTTATATGGGGTGACAAGCACGGTGCCGACGACCCGCCCGTCCTCAACGGCGACGATACCTTCGCTCAAGGCGAACGCCATCTGCCAGTCTTCCAGCCGATGCGGCCAACCGGCCTGCCGCGAGAGCCTGATGGCGGCTTCAAGATACTCGGGACCGAAGGCGGTGAGTTCGATCTCATTTGTCTGCATGGGGATGTCCTTCATTTCTGCTCTGAAGTCTGAAGGAGTGCCGGCCGGCAGTTCGTCTGAAGGCTGCGGCCCACGCGAAATCTTATAGCTTTGCTCTCACGGACCGCCGCATCTTATGCCGCCAGGCAAGAACGGCAGCGAAAATGTGGGCGGCAATAAGCAGAGCGGCAGGCAAAGCTCGCAACCTTCTGCCAAAGCCGAGTTTGGATACGATAGATTCTGCTTCTATTCTTGCGAAATCAGGTGAGCCGAGGAATGAGCTGGCGCCTATGATCTTACACGTAAACCCTGGTCCGCTCTTTCGAGGATAGTTCACATGTCGATCTTCCGTCCGAAATACATCACCTTCGATTGCTATGGCACGCTAACCAACTTCCAGATGGCGGAAGCGGCGCGCGACCTTTACAGCGAACAGCTCGACGAGGCGCGCATGGCGGAATTCATCAAGAATTTCGCTGCCTACCGCCTCGACGAGATCCTCGGCGACTGGAAGCCCTATGCGGAGGTGGTGCACAATTCGCTCGAACGGACCTGCAAGCGCAACGGCATTGAATTCCGCGAGGAAGCGGCGCGCATGGTCTATGAACGCGTCCCGACCTGGGGTCCGCACGCCGACGTACCGGCGGGGCTCGCCAGGGTCGCCAAGGAGATCCCGCTTGTCATCCTGTCCAACGCGATGAACTCGCAGATCATGTCGAATGTCGAGAAGCTCGGCGCTCCTTTCCACGCGGTTTACACCGCCGAACAGGCGCAGGCTTACAAACCACGTTTCAAGGCGTTCGAATACATGCTCGACATGCTCGGCTGCGGTCCGGAGGATATTCTCCATTGTTCATCCTCCTTTCGCTATGACCTGATGTCGGCGCATGACCTCGGCATCAAGAACAAGGTCTGGGTCAATCGCGGCCATGAGCCGGCCAACTCCTATTACGGCTACGTGGAGATCGCCGACATTTCGGGGCTTCCTGGCGTCGTCGGTCTTTAGAGAGAGGCGTAGCGCCATGAAATTCCTGTCCTACTGGCACGACACCGCCCCGGCCTTTGCCGGGGCTGCTCAGGGTTCGGTCGAAGGCCATTTCGACGTCGCAGTGATCGGCGGCGGCTTCACCGGCCTCGCTGCTGCTCGGCAGCTCGCCAAGGCGGGCTCGAAGGTCGTCGTGCTGGAGGCGGAGAAGGTCGGCTGGGGCGCCTCCGGCCGCAATGGCGGACACCTCAACAACGGACTTGCGCATAGCTATCTGGCCGCCAAAGCGGAGCTCGGCAAGGAGCGGGCGATCGCGCTTTACAAGGCGCTCGACGACTCGATCGACACGATTGAGGCATTGATCGCGGAGGAGGGAATTGACTGCAGTCTCCGCCGCGCCGGCAAGCTGAAGCTCGCCTCCAAGCCTCAGCATTTCGAGACGATCGCACGCAACTTCGAAGCCGTGCACGCGGAGGTCGATCCCGATACGGCGCTACTTAGCGCAGACGACCTTAAGCAGGAACTCGGCGCGCCTTTCTTCGGCGCCATGCTCTCGAAGAAAAGCGCGATGATGCATATGGGCCGTTACGTCGTCGGTCTCGCCGAAGCGGCCACGCGTCACGGCGCCACGATCTTCGAGCAGGCAGCCGTCACTGAGCATCGGCAGGAAGGCGGCGGTCGGCACGCGTTGAAGACCACCCGCGGCAACGTCACTGCGGATGCAGTGCTCGTCGCCACCGGGGCCTATACGCCTTCGGCCTTCGGCTATTTCCGCCGCAGGATCATCGCGGTCGGCAGCTTCATCATTGCCACCCGGCCGCTGACGGCGGAGGAGATCGAGGCGACGATGCCGGGCAACCGCACCTGCGTCACGTCGATGAACATCGGCAACTATTTCAGGCTCTCGCCAGACAGCCGGCTGATCTTCGGCGGCCGCGCCCGCTTCTCGGCGACGTCCGACCAACGCTCGGACGCGAAAAGCGGTGCGATCCTCAAGGCGAGTCTGGCCGAGATCTTTCCGCAGCTCGCCAATGTCGACATCGATTATTGCTGGGGCGGTCTCGTCGACATGACCAAAGACCGCTTCCCCCGCGCCGGCTATCACGATGGAGTCTGGTACGCCATGGGCTATTCCGGCCATGGCGCACAGCTTTCGACTCATCTTGGGATGATCATTGCGGACGCGATCCTCGGCCGGCCGGACCGAAATCCACTGAAGGGTTTCGAGTGGCCGGCGGTGCCGGGCCATTTCGGCAAACCATGGTTTCTGCCGCTCGTGGGCATGTATTACAAGATGCTGGACAGGGTCCGGTAGACAGCGCAGGCTTATGAGGAAGGGCGCGGACCGGAAAGGTGCCGCGCCCTTCTTGCTTGGAGATTTAGCCTGAGCATGCTGCCTAAGGCGTGCAGCAGTCTTGCGGCGGCGACATGCGCAAGGACAAGGAACTGAAGCGCCTCGCATGCGCTTGAGGGCGGGATGAGGAATGGACGGTGGCTTTCCGCGCCCATAGCGCTCTAACCTGAGAACCCGATCAAGTTTAGGGTCTTGGGTCGATCCGACCCAAGATCCTCGGGACCCTAGTCCAGCCCCCCGATGTGGAAGCTCTTCATCTCGAGATATTCTTCGATGCCGACCTGGGCGCCCTCGCGTCCGAGGCCGGATTGCTTGACGCCGCCGAAGGGCGCGACTTCGGTCGAGATGGCGCCGGTGTTGAGGCCGATCATGCCAAACTCCAGTGCTTCCGCCACCCGCCAGGAGCGCTTCAGGCCTTCGGTGTAGAAATAAGCGGCCAGCCCAAAGGGCGTGCCGTTGGCGATGGCGATCGCCTCGTCTTCGGTCTCGAAGCGGAAGAGCGGGGCAACGGGACCGAAGGTTTCCTCGCTGGCGAGCAGCATGTCCGTGGTGGCGCCGGTGAGCACAATCGGGGCCGTATATTGCCGGCCCTCCGGCACCGACCTGCCACGCGCCGCCAGCTTTGCGCCCTTGGCAATCGCGTCTTCGACGTGGCGGTCGATCTTGTCGATCGCAGCCTCATTGATCATCGGGCCAATTGCGATGCCGGGCTCTGTCCCCGGGCCTACCTTCATCGCGTTGACGCGGGCGCCGAGCTTCTCGGCGAAGGCGTCATAGACACCGGCCTGCACGAGAATTCGGTTGGCGCAGACGCAGGTCTGCCCGCCATTGCGGAACTTCGACGCGATCGCGCCTTCCACCGCAAGATCGAGATTGGCGTCGTCGAAAACGATGAAGGGGGCATTGCCGCCGAGTTCGAGCGAGAGCCGCTTGACGCTGTCTGCAGCGCCGCGCATCAGCAGCGAACCGACGCGGGTCGAGCCGGTGAAGGAGATCTTGCGTACCGTCTCGTTCGTCATGAACTCGTTACCGATCGCCGTCGGCATGCCCGTGACGATATTGACGACACCGGCCGGAATGCCGGCGCGCTCGGCGAGCACGCCGAGGGCGAGCGCCGAGAAGGGCGTGAACTCCGAGGGCTTGATGACCACGGTGCAGCCGGCGGCGAGCGCCGGGGCGACCTTCCGGGTGATCATCGCGTTGGGGAAATTCCACGGCGTGACGATGGCGCAGACGCCGACCGCTTCCTTCAGCACGACGATGCGGCGGTCCGACGTCGGGGAGGGAATGGTGTGGCCGCCGATGCGGCGGGATTCTTCCGCGAACCATTTGACAAAGGCGGCGCCGTAGCGGATCTCGCCTCGCGCCTCCTCGAGCGGCTTGCCCTGTTCCATCGTCACGAGCACCGCCAGATCTTCGAGGTTTTCGATCATCAGCGCGTGCCAGCGCTCGAGCACGGCGGCGCGTTCGGCGTGCGTTTTCTTCTTCCAAGGTCCGAAGGCGGCATTGGCCGCTTCGATGGCCGCGCGGGTTTCGGCCGTTCCCATGTCGGGCACGGTGCCGAGAACGGCCTGGTTCGCAGGATCGATGACGTCGACGACCTCGCCCGAAGCTCCGGCGATCCACTCACCGCCGATCAGGCCCAATTGCCGGAAGAGTTCCTTGTCCTTCAATCTCATGTATTTATCCCTCCTGTGTTTATCCCTCTTGCGATCAGTCGAGCGCGGCGAGCACTGCCGCGGTGATGGATCGGGTCCTGTCTTTTCCCGGAACGGTGCCGATGCCGCGGATGGTCGTGCGTTCGAGCGCGGCCATGATCATCCCCGCGGCCTCTCTTTCTCCAAGATGCTCGAGCATCATCGCGCCGGACCAGATGGCGGCGATGGGGTTGGCGATGCCGACATGGGCGATATCCGGGGCCGAACCGTGCACCGGCTCGAACATGGAGGGGGCGCTTCTGTCCGGATTGATGTTGGCGGAAGCGGCAAAGCCCAAACCGCCCTGTATGGCGGCGCCGAGATCGGTGAGGATGTCTCCGAAGAGGTTCGAGGCGACAACGACATCGAGGCTTTCGGGCGCCATCACGACGCGCGCGGCCATGGCATCAATGTGATAGCTCGTCACCTCGACGTCCGGATACTCGGCAGCGAGCTGTCGCGTGACCTCATCCCAGAACACCATCGAGTGTTTCTGGGCGTTCGATTTGGTCACCGAGGCGAGCTTGCCGCGTCGCTGACGTGCCTGCTCGAAGGCGAAGCGCAGGATCCGTTCGACACCCGCGCGGGTGAAGATTGAGGTCTCGACCGCCACCTCGTCCTCCGTGCCCTGATGGACGCGACCGCCGGCGCCGGAATATTCGCCCTCGGTATTCTCGCGGACGCAGAGGATATCGAAGTCGCTCGCCTTCAGCGGTCCTTCGACGCCCGGCAGCAGTCTATGCGGCCGGATACTCGCATATTGCACGAAGGCCTTGCGGATCGGCAGCAGCAGGCCGTGCAGCGAGATGGAATCCGGCACCTCCGCGGGCCAGCCGACAGAGCCGAGCAGGATGGCATCGAAAGGGCGCAGCGCTTCGATGCCGTCCGCCGGCATCATCGCGCCGGTATCCTTATAGAAGGCGCAGGACCAGGGAAAAGACGTACCGGTTAACGTGAAGCCGGAATGCCTGGCGACGGTGGAAAGGACCTGCCAGGCGGCATCCGTCACGTCCTGGCCGATCCCGTCGCCGGGGATGAGTGCGATCGAATAGGATTTCATTGCTTTTCCCTAGAGGCTGATGAGCACGCTCTTGCTCTTGCGGTTGGCGTGGTAAGCCTCGCGGCCAAGATCCTTGCCGATGCCGGAGCGCTTGTAGCCGCCGGTAGGCAGGATGTGGTCGCGAGAGCGGCTGTAGCGGTTGACCCAGACGGTTCCGGCCTGGAGTCTTCGCGTCAGCCCCAGGGCGCGCGACAGGTCGCGGGTGAAGAGGCCGGCGGCAAGGCCGTAGGTCGGGTGATCGGCGAGCGCGAGCGCTTCCTCTTCGTCGGCGAAGGTCTGCATGGTGAGCACCGGGCCGAAGATTTCCTCGGTAATCGCCGGCGAGGAGCAGTCGCGTACGGCCATCAGCGTCGGCTGATAGAAATAGCCCGGCGCATCCATTTGGGCGCCACCGAACAGGCATTCGCCGCCCGCTTCGACGGCCGCCTCGACGATGCCGTGGATGCGGTTCAACTGGCGCTTCGAAATGATGGGCGAGTATTCGCTCGTCTCGTCCCAGGTCGGGCCTGGCTTCGCAGCCTCCATGCGCGTGACGATCGCTTCGGCGAGGGGAGCGGCAATGCATTCTTCGACGATCAGCCGGGAGCCAGCGACGCAGGCCTGGCCGGCATTCGAAAGCATGCTCTGCGCGATCGCCGCCGCCGCCTTGTCGAGATCGGCATCGGCGAAGACCAGTTGTGGGCTTTTTCCCCCGAGTTCCAGCGTCATCGGCTTGATGCCGGTGCAGGCGACGTTGGTCATGATAGCGGTCCCCGCGCCGGTCGAGCCGGTGAAGCTCACCTTAGCGATATCCGGGTGTCCGGTCATGGCCGTGCCGGTGACGGGGCCGTCGCCCAGAACGATGTTGATGAGGCCGGCCGGCAGACCGGCGCGGATCGCGAGCTCCGCAAGATAGACAGTCGAGAACGGCGTCATTTCCGAGGGTTTCAGCACCACCGCATTGCCTGCCGCGAGCGCGGGGCCGAGCTTCCAGGCGGCCATGGAAACGGGAAAGTTCCAGGGCGTGATGGCACCGACGACGCCATAGGGCTCGGTCATGATCATGCCGAGATTGCTGTCGTCGGTTGGCACGAGATCGCTTCCCTCCTTGTCGGCGAATTCGGCGAAGAAACGGATCTGTTCGGCGCTGACCGCAATGTCGCCGGCGACGAGATGACCAACGGGCCGGGTTGAAGAAAGCGCCTCGAGCTTGGCGAGGGTTTCCGCCTCGCTTTCGATCAGGTCTGCCCAGCGCTGCAGCACGACTGTTCGCTCGCGCGGCCGCACGCCGCTCCAGTTGGTCGCCTTGAGCGCCTTCTTGGCGGTTTCGACGGCGCGATCGACGAGCACCTCATCCGCAAGCGGGCAGCCTGCATAAGGCTTGCCATCGGAGGGGCGATGCATGTCGATGATGCCTTCGGCCGGCACCAGCCGACCGTCGATGAAGTGGCCGACGGGCAGGGGAAGTGTGTCTGGATCAAAGCTGAGTGTCATCGCGTATCCTCGGTATCGGCTTGCACTCAAAGCTACTGGAGGAACGCGAGCAGCATGCATCGACTGGCGATGCCGGCACGGTGGAAAATTACGTTTTTGGCGGCACGACAACCAAATCTTCGGCGGTCATTATGGCGCCTGCCGTGCGACGCGTCGGCAAGGTGTGGGAGGCGATCCGCGGAGGGCGCCGGACAGACGTCAGATAGTCAAGCGGAGACGGCGCGGTCGGTGATGGCACGCCCGAGAACCAGAGAGCGTGCCATCTTCAGCATGAAGGTAGAGAGAATGCTCTTGCGCGACCTCTGAGGCGACCGGGTCGCGCGGCCTCGGCGTCACATCACGGTCACGTAGATCTTGCGGACCGTCTCGATTGTCTTCCAGATGCCGACGAAGCCCGGCTTCATGACGAAGCTGTCGCCGCTCTTGTAGACGACCGGCTTCCCGTTCTCCGGCGTGAGTTCGACGACTCCGGAAAGAATATGGCAGAACTCGAAGGTCTCCCCCTTGACCGAGCGCGTCTCGCCGGGGGACGCTTCCCAGACGCCGGTTTGGATCATTTCCCCGCGTGCGACGTCCTGTGCCCAGGTCTTGAAGGCAGGATTGCCGGAGATCAGACGTTCGGGGAGCGGGCTGGACTCGCGCGGCGCGAAAGAAGGGTTGGTCTCGATGGTTTTCAAGAGCGACATGGTTTTCCTTTCCTGGGTTTAGAACTTGATGCATGCCGCCCAGCGGTACAGGACAACCGGCATATGGCTTCGATCTGGTTCGGCGCGCCTCAGTAGCCGCGGCGACGGTCGACCAGCCCGATCGGCTCGAGACCTTGCCGGTGCCGTTTGATATTCTCGATCACGGCTCTGGCGGCGGTTTCCGGCTGGGTGACGCTCGCGATGTGCGGCGTCAGCAGGATCTTCGGGTGGGTCCAAAAGCGATGACCAGAAGGAAGCGGTTCGGGGTCGGTCACATCGACCATGGCGCCGGAGAGATGGCCTTTATCGAGTCCCTCGACAAGTGCGTCGTGATCGAGTTGAGGGCCGCGGCCGACATGGACGAGTGCTGCACCGGCCGGGAGCCGAGCAAAGAGTTGGGCATTAAGGAAGCCGCGCGTCTCGTCGGTGAGCGGCAGGAGGCAGACGAGAATGTCGGTCGAGCCCAGCAAAGTGTCGAGACCGTTCCGGCCGCTTAGGCACCTCACGCCTTCGATTTCATGCGGGCTGCGGCTCCAGCCGGAGAGCGGAAAGCCGAAAGGCTTCAGCCGATCGAGTACCGCAGTTCCGAGCATGCCGAGCCCGAGCACGCCGACGCGGCGTTCGACCGCCTGGACCGGGGCAATGGCCTGCCAATTTTCGCCTTGCTGCTGCTCGAGATAGGCCGGCAGGTTGCGGTGATGCGCGAGCACGGCAAGTGTCACATATTCCTGCATCATCCGAACGATGCCGTCCTCGACCATGCGCACTACCCGCACATGCGGCGGCACCGCGTCGATGCGGAACTGGTCGACGCCGGCGCCGATCGAGAAGAGGACTTCGAGGCTTCGATAGCGTGCGAGATTGTCCGGCACCGTCCAGGTGATCAGGTAGCGCACGGCATCGGGATCCACCGCTGCGGGATCCACGGCAAAAGGAATGTCGGGCAGCTCGCGCGCGAATGTTTCGGCGAAAATCGCGCCGCGCTTCGCATCGGAGTTGAAGAGGAAGGCCATGGCGCGTCTCCTTACGCTGTGCAGCGGGCGCCGAGCGCCTCGACCATCGCCCGACATGCCATGAGCTCATCGATGAGGATGTATTCGTCTGGCTTGTGGGCGCGCCCAATGTCACCGGGGCCGCAGATGATCGCGTCGATGCCGGCCCGTTGGTACAGGCCCGCCTCGGTGCCGTAGCTGACGGCGGGGAGAGCTTCGCGGCCAGTCAACTCCTCGAGCAGGGCCGCCAGCGGAGCGTCAGGTTCAAGCGAAAGCGCCGGATAGGCACTGAGTTCCTGCCACTCCACCTCGAAGCCTAGTATCGTCAACGCCTCGGCGGTCTTTCGCACCGGCGCCAGCAGCTCTGCCGGGTCGACGCCGGAAATCGCTCGGGCCTCGAACTCGACCTCGCAGCTGTCCGGAATGATGTTGACCGCCTGACCGCCCTTTACCGTTCCGATCTGGAGGGAGGAGTAGGGCGGTTCGAAGACATGCTCGAAGGGGCCGCCGACCAGCAGGTCGGCTTCCGCGACCGCCTGGGTCAGCACGCCTGCTACGCCGTGTATCGCATTCAGCCCCTGATCCGGGCGCGAAGAATGCCCGGAACGCCCCCTGACCGTCAGCCGTGCCGCCGCCTTGCCCTTGTGGGCACGGATCGCGCGCATGCCGGTCGGCTCGCCGATGATCGCGCCGAGCGGCTGGCGGCAAAGTTCCGGCAGGCGTGCGATCATGTGTGGTACGCCGCGGCAGCCTGCCTCCTCATCATAGGACAAGGCGAGGTGCAGCGGCCGACGAAGCTGCATTGCCGCAAGCTTCGGAACGGCTGCGAGAACGGCCGCAAGGAAACCCTTCATGTCGGTGGTGCCGCGGCCATAGAGCCGGTCCGCCTCGACGCGAAGGCGGAAGGGATCGCTCGTCCAGCCGGTCTCCGCCGCCGGAACGACGTCCATATGGCCGGAGATAATATAGCCACGCGCCTCTTTTGGCCCGATGGTGGCGAAGATGTTGGACCGATCGCCCTCCGGACCGGGAAGGACATCCACTGCGATGCCGTGGCTTTCCAAATAGCCGCGGATCCAGGACACGACGTCGTTGTTAGGTAGCCCCACGACGGAGCGAAAGCCGACGAGCTTCCCTAGTATTTCCGCTGCCTGCATTGGTGTCCTCGCAACATGCCCGGCTTGTCAATATCTGCCGTCGATCATGCGTCCGCAACGAAAGGTTTGTATCGCGTCGCCATGCATGAGATGACGGGCAAGCGACCGCTATCTCGCTTCTCCTAGATAGCTTAGAAGCCTGCGAACGATTTACATGCCGAAAGCGCATCGAATTCGGAGGATTGTTGTGCGCGCAATGCGCTCTCGAGCGAAACCTGTCGAGCGGCGGGCTTTATTGTGAACAATTGAAAAGCTTTCGCCGTTGCCTAGCCGGAACTGAATTGGTGAAGACGAGACGAAAGCAAAAGCAATGGCAGGGAGGCAAGTGGTGGACGCACCGGCATCCGAATCCAAGTTGATCGACAGCTTCAAAATGCACGTGGCTACAATTGAGAGCGCCAATCTCGAGCAGTTGCATGCCTTGTCCGTTTCCGTCGGTTGGCCTCTCCGCTCCGAGGACTTGCAGTTTCTGCGCGACTGCGGCCGCGGCTATGTCGCACACGACGACATTGGCAGGCTAACAGGTTCGGCCATGTGGTTCCCACATGGCGACGATTTCGCCACCATAGGCATGGTGATCACTTCCCCGCGTCTGCAGTCAAACGGCACCGCACGCTGGCTCATGGAACACGTGCTTTGGGATTGCTGCGGACGCAATCTCAGACTCAATGCAACGAGGGCCTCCCGCCGGCTCTATCATTCGCTCGATTTCCAGCCCATGCGGACCATATACCAATGCCAGGGCATCGTCCGCCAGGCCGACTCGACCGCAACGACGGAGCAGCCACCGGTCAGGCGACTGGAAGGCCAGGACCTTGCCGCCGTCGCTGAGCTGGATGCAGGGGCATTCGGCGTTTCGCGGACGGCTCTGATCGGCAAACTCTTCGCGCAATCGGTCGGTTACGGCCTATTTCGTGGCGGTCGGCTGGAGGCTTTCGCGCTTTGTCGTCCTTTTGGCAGGGGCCATGTTATCGGCCCGGTCGTTGCAGACTCTGATGCCGACGCCCTCGCAGTGATCCGACGGCATGTCGCCGCACACGAAAACCAGTTTCTGAGGCTGGACACCCCGGTCGAGACTGGCCCATTCGCGACATTTCTCTCCCAGGCCGGCCTGGCCGTCTTCGATACGGTGCTCGCAATGTCGCGTCGGGGCAAAGGCTGCGCCGACGTGGTACAAGGGTCGAACCTCTACGGCTTGGCAAGTCACGCCCTCGGCTGAGCCTGTACGGCCTCCGCGATTGGGAACGCAGACGCGAAGAGCGGCTTTGGGGCAGTACCCGGACATTCCAAGCGGTGTCGTTAATCGGCCAACCAGCGACCTATCCGCCGGTGATAGGTGCGCGACAGCTCAACAGAACTTCGCGGTAGCGTGCAATCCATATCGGTGCGGCGTGCGGCACCGTTGTGCATTCAGCCGCGCTCCGCCTCGTCCGTCACGCGCCAGATCACATCGCCGACATCGTCCGCCACCAACAGGGAGCCGTCAGGGCCGATGGCAACTCCAACCGGCCGCCCATAGGACGCTCGCTCGTCGGGTGAAAGGAAACCCGTCAGAATGTCACGCGCCGGCCCGGCCGGGCGTCCATTCACGAATGGCACGAAGACAACCTTGTAGCCGCTCAGCGTGCTGCGGTTCCAGGAACCATGCTGGCCGATGACCATGCCCTCCGAAAAGCCGGGCAGAATGCCTGCGGGAAGCCAGCAAAGGCCAAGTGATGCAGTGTGTCCACCCAAGGCATAGTCCGGTGTTATAGCGGTTGCGACCATCGCCGGGTCCTGAGGCACCCGGTCGTCGACGATCTGCCCCCAATAGCAATAGGGCCATCCATAGAAGCCGCCGTCGCGCACTGATGTCAGATAGTCGGGAGGCGTCTCGTCGCCCAAGCCATCGCGCTCATTAACCACCGTCCAGAGTGCACCTGTTGTTGGCTCCCACGCCATGCCCACGGGGTTGCGCAAGCCGGAGGCAAATATGCGGTGCTCACCACTCTTGAGGTCAAGCTCGTGGATAGCCGCCCGTCCTTCCTCGACCGCCATGCCGCGCTCGCCTATGTTGCTGAGCGAACCGACGCCGATAAAAAGCTTTTGTCCATCGCGACTCGCAAGCAGACTTCGCGTCCAATGCCCGCCGGCCTTGAGGTCAGCCAGCTTTCGTCCGGTCGTGCTGATACGCGTGTCGCCCGTTCTATACGGGAACGCAACCACCCCATCTGTGTTGCAGACGTACAGCGTATCGCCCAGCAACGCCATGCCGAACGGCTGACGGAGTCCGTCGAGAAATACCGGGCGCACTTCGGCCACGCCGTCGCCATCGGCATCACGCAACAGCGTGATGCGATTTGGACTTGCGCCCACGGCGGCCGCGCGCTTCATCGTGCTGAACATGGCGTAGTCGAAGGCGGATTTGATGCCCCCCGGCTCGCTCAGTGCCTCAGCGACCAGTACGTCGCCATTCGGCAGCACATGAATCCACCGCGGATGTTTGAGCCCGGCCGCAAATGCGTTCACCTTGAGCCCGGCCGCCGCGGTAGGCATCTGCTCCGCGGCCCATCCCTTGGCTGTCGGCATCTTCAGTGTCGGAATACCCTGCGGCTTGGCTTTCGGGATTTTCGGGGTACTGCCATAAGCTGGTTCCAGAGAATCGCTGTCCTGGCGCCGCAAAAGGATAGCCGCAGTGCCGATCAGCGCGACCACACGACCGAAAATATCTGACAGACCCATGTGCCCTCCTAATCCTGATGTGCACGCTACCCGAAGCGCCTGCCGGTTAGTATCCTTAAACGGCATTGCTTTCATTGAGACCTCCCTGGTGGGAAGCGCGCTACACCCGCTTGGCAGTTGGTGACAAAGATCTTGACTGGCTCCGGTTCGGCGGAGAGAGGGGCAAACTCAAGCGATGGCAGCGCGCCAAATTCCGATACGTCCCCTCGCGGCGAAATAACTCCGGCATCCGGCAGGATTTGCCTGGTCAGCTCGGCGAACTGATACTCGTCTCCGCCCATCCCATGAAAAGCGAAGACGATGGGCGCGTTGGGTCCGGGCGCTTTTATGAGCGTCTGATAGGATGAGATCGTCATCGTGGTCTTCTCCGTCGGGCTGGACGCGAACTGCCGCGGCCCCGAAGTTGGTCAGTCTTTGATCGGTTTTAGACTGGTCGCGATAAGGCTCGTAGCGCGTGGGAAGCTTCACTGCCCCACAGAGGTGTGCGGTGTCTTCATCGCGGTCAAACCCCGGCTCGTTGGTCGCGATCTCGAACAACACGCCCCGGGGCGTGGGGAAGTAGAGCGCCCAGAAGTAGTCACGGTCTATGACAGGCGTTACCTGATAGCCGGTGTCCATCAGAGCCTTGCGAACCTCGAGCTGAGCCGCCCGATCGTCCACGGCGAAGGCGATGTGATGCACCGAGCCAGCGCCGAGGCGGCGAGATCGGCCTTGGGAACTGTTTCCAGAGCGATGACGTCGGCGCCGTTGCCGCCGCTGATGGCGAAGCTCGACCAGTCGCCTTTGCGATCCACCTCCTGGTAACCCATGAAGCTGATTAGCTCGCGCGTTGCACCGGCATCCTTTAGAGGCAGACTTGTCCGGTGGAAGCCCGTGATCGCCTTGTTCGGGTCGACCTCTGTGCTGCCCAACCGGGCCGCGGGCGCCATCGACTGCGATAGACCTCCGGGTCGTCGAAATTCACAGTCTCTTTACGCGGCGCGGCCGAGCGCCTTGACAAGTCGCTGTTCTCCTGGGTGCTGGCGGCCATGGACGTGAGATGATGAAGGCCTTGATGTTTGTGAGCATGGCAAGTTCCCTCGGCTAGCGTGTATCGCCTAATCTGGAGAGAAAATCGCTCAGGTCCTCACGAAAGTGAACAGCAATAATATTGACAAGTTTGTTGCGAAAATTGCAATAAATAGGCATGGGCGATCTACGCGATATCCGGGTTTTCTTGGCCGTAGCGCAGCAGCGCAGCTTCACCGCGGCGGCGCGACAGTTGTCGATGACACCGCCGACCGTGACCCGCTCCGTCAGCGCGCTGGAGCAGAGCCTGGGAGTGCAGCTCCTGCTGCGCACCACACGTCAGGTTTCATTGACGTCGGCCGGCGCCGTCTACGCGGCGCGCGTAGAGCCACTGATCAGGCAGTTCGACCAAGTGAGGGACGATCTGCGCGAAGAGCAAGGGGACGTGGCCGGGCTCATCCGCATCAATGCGCCGCTTTCACTCGGCCAACAACTGCTGCCGGACATCGTCTCAGGGTTTCGGGCCGAACATCCGCAGGTAAGCGTTTCGCTGTCTCTAACCGACCGCTTCATCGACATCGTGTCCGAGCGTTTCGATCTCGCATTGAGAGTTTCGGAGGCGCCGCGCGACAGGTCGACAATATGGCGAAAAGTGTGTCGCGTGCGGCGCATCCTTGTCGCCTCCCCAGGCTATCTCGCCATTTTCGGAACACCTGAGACGCCCGATGATCTCAGTCGACATGGCTGTATCGCCTACGACGAGGAGGCGATCTCCGAGACCTGGGAGCTGACGAACGGTGGGCGCACCCGCAAGGCGTTGGCCGGCAAAGTGCTGGCGGCGAACAACGGCGAGTTAATTGCCAAACTGGTGGAAGACGGGCAGGGCTTAGCCCTGCTGCCGCATTTCATCGTCGGCGATGCGCTAGCGCGCGGCGCGCTGAAGCAGGTCCTTGCCGAGTGGGAGCCTCCGGAGCTCTGGCTGACATTGTACTATCCGCCCTACGAGAAACTGCCGATGCGCGTTGCGAGATTCTCGGACTTCTTCGAAAGATATGTTACCCATACGCGCCCGCTGTGAAGAAAAGGCGAACTCAAGTCCTCTTTTCGCGTCGGAAGGCGTCCTTTCCGGCAAAAGGCGAGCATATGTTACAAGAATTTGACGACGCCCTCAGGCATGCTTCCTTTGAATCGGACTTGAACGGCCTATATGCGGCCCTTCTGTTGTCGAGATCTTTTGGGTCTTCCGAATCGCGAATACGGTCCCTCGGCCGGTCGCTACCGGACCTCTCGCAACAGAAAAGCAGATTTGTTTGGAGGCGCGAATGAGTCAAAGGACCGGAACGGAAGAGGGCGTCGGCGCACATTTTGGGCTGCCGTATGCTCCATGCCTCCCGGCTCGACCGGTTCGGGACGCCGGGTTTTCCGTGACGCGCCTGGAATGGCGGCTCAACGGGGAGGCCAACCGCTTGGTATCCTTGCCGCCCGATTCAGCATACTTTCTGATGCTGTACCTCAAGGATGCGTATCATTGCGACGTTGCTCCCGATGGCACCGAGAGCGAGACTCTCCGCTTCCGGCAGGGCTCCGTTTGCCTCGTCGATCTCGCTCATGGCGCCTGCATCCGGCTGTTCAGCGATCTCGATTCCCTCGCCTTCCAACTGCCGCGAGAGCTCATTCGGGAAGTAAGCGAGTTCTCGGCTGCCCCAAGAGCAACCACGCTTAGATGCCGTCGCGGCGAAGACGACGATGTGTTGCGCAATCTCGGAGCGGCTCTTCTGCCGCTGTTCGAGCGGCAAGGAAATTCCCACACTGCGGTCTTACAGCACATTGCCATCGCCATTTGTGCCCACTTGCTCCACGCTTACGGCGATCATGGCGGTCAGGGGGGACCCCGTTCAACACAATTTACTGTTTGGCAGGAGAGGGCAGCAAAGAACTTCATGATCGACCATTTTGCCGATCAATTCCCAATGGCGGCAGCAGCTTCGGCGGCTGGTGTTTCCATCCGTCGCTTTATCGAAAGCTTCAAACGCGTAACGGGCCAGACGCCGAAACAGTGGCTACTGGGCTATCGAACAGCACGTGCCAAGCAGTACCTCGGCGAGCGTTCTTTGACACTTGCAGAGATCGCCACCGGGTGCGGCTTCACCGACGAGGATCATTTTACCAAGGTTTTCCGTCGAGTGGCGGGTACCACCCCGGCAGCCTGGCGGGCGCGTTGGCTGCATTGACAGCGGTTTCGGTTTCGTGTGCGAATGAGGGCCGCTCCGCATTCTAACTTTGGACTATTGTAGCACCGCAATCGAACCCTGGACTATTGTAGGATCCGAAACAACGGTGTATCGCGCCTAGCCAGAAATCGGGAGACCACGTCGATGGCCCTGCACGAAGCATTGAACGCCGCAGGTCGTGTGCCGGGCCCGATCGTCAAGTCGATTGCTGCCGGCGATATCAACGTTACGAGGACCTATTCCGATCGGTTTGATCTGGACGTCGCACCGGCCATCCCCTGCACAGACGCATTTGGCGTTATTGTTCAGCTTCGTGACTTCGATACCCATCGGCTATGGCGACGTGGCGAATTGGTTTACGAGGGCGGACACGCAAAGGCGTCGCTGGCAATCACCGACCTACGCGACCAGTGGCAGTGCCATCATCTCTCGCCGTTCGACAATATCCGCTTCCACATTCCGTTTTCCCGCATGCGTGCCTTCGCGGAAGAGGTGGGCCGTAGCGAATATATGGCGCTCGCTTGTGTCCAGGGGCGCATAGATCCGGTCATGCACGGCCTTGCCCAGGCATTGCTGCCATCGCTTGACGATCCTAGCGATGCCAATCCTCTGTTTCTGGAGCAGATCAATCTCGCCATGTTGGCGCACCTCAGTCAAACCTATGGCGGGCTGCACTTCCCCGTGGACAAAAAAGGGACTCTGTCGCCTTGGCAGGAAAGACTCGCTACGGACTTTTTGGCTTCCCATTTCAACAAACCGTTTTCGATTGGAGATCTGGCTTCTCGCTGCGGATTATCGCGCAGCTATTTCAACAAGGCTTTCAAGGAGAGCTTTGGGCGCACCCCTTCAAAGTGGCTGACCGAGTACCGGGTCGCGCGGGTCAAGGAAATGTTGTTGTTGGACCTGTCGATTGCTGAGGTCTCGATCAATTGCGGCTTCGCCGATCAGAGCCACATGACCAGGGTCTTCACAAGTCTGACTGGCGACACACCGGCACGCTTCAGACGAAAGAACAGGACGTTCGGCGTGGCCTTGGATCCGCTAATGGTCTGATCGCCTCCATTGGCTCACATCGTTCAAAACGCGTGAATTTCGTACAAGATCGTTTTCCCGGTCGCGGCGATGATGCGGCGATTGAGGGCGACTCCGCGCACCTGAGTGGAGGCTGCCTCTTGAAACCACGATCCGCACAGGGCCTCGGTCCTATTCCGATGTTTGTGGTCGAGAGGTTTTCGCTACAGGTAAGCTCAAAATACGGGACCCAAGGCATGACGGACGTCTCTTCCATCGCAGCAACCAAAAGACATGACAGTCTCGGCTGCTCCATGGACAGGCTCGACGATGACCGAACGATCGAGGGCCGTGACATGTCGTTCCATCGCAAGAGGTCGGCTTCGGCGCCGCCCGGCAGAGTCACGACACCAGCGACCGGACGCGGATATCTGCTCGGTCTCTCCGCAGCAGGCGGACACAGTCGGCGGATCATCAAAGAGCACCATTCGACTGTTCATGATTTTGAGCAAAATGCGGTCTACCTGCGGAATTTCGCCGATGATTATTGTGCTGACCTCAGCGGCTCCTTCGACTTCATGCTGCTCGAAATCAATCATAACGCGCTCGAGCGGATCGCCGACGCGGCGGACTTGAGAAGTGTCAGCGAGTTGCGCCCGGTTGCCGCCCACGCAGATCCTGTGCTTGGTGGCATGCTGGGCGCCTTGTTTGCGACAGTGGACGGGAGCGCCGACAGGAGCGCCTTGTTTGTTGACCAGCTCTCGATCGCAATTGGGGTTCATGTTGTTCAGCAATACGGCAACGGTCGCGGCAACGTGGCGGCCAGCGGGCGCCGGCTTTCCTCACGTTGCCAAGCCAGGATCAAGGACCTCGTCCAAAGCCAGCTGAATGGTGAGCTGACCGTCGAACAGCTCGCTTCGGCCTGCAATCTGTCGCAGGCCACTTTTCTTCGGGCCTTCCGCGAAACGATGGGGAAGACGCCGCATCGATGGCTGCAGCAGCAACGCATCGAAAAGGCCGTGGATCTGCTGCAGTTCTCACAAACCCAGTTGAGTGAGATCGCCAGCGTATGCGGCTTCTCCGACCAGAGCCACTTCACACGTGCCTTCGTACAGGCGATGGGCGCCACCCCCGGGGCCTGGAGACGAAGCCGGCAGTTGAGCGCTTGAAAAAGAAAGCGCGGTTCCAGTCAGGGAGCCAAGAGTGCGCTATGCGACGGTACGGTTGACACCTCTCTTACTGGTTCAACTGCAGCAAGTGATCTCTCATCAATTCGTAGGTCGCGCGCTTGGTGGCGATCAAAAAGTTCAAAAGTCCCTCATCCGTTACAAGAAATGGGCAGTCGTCCTCGCCATGGTGTCGGACATCAGCAACCAACCGAAGAGGCCACTACCATGACCGCGACACCGACCCCCGGGAAACTTCTCGTTTCGCCCAAGGATCACGCCCTGATCATGATCGACTTCCAGTCGCAAATGTCCTTTGCCACAAAGTCGATCGACGCTGTGCAACTGCGCAACAACGCGGCGCTGGTCGCGAGCGCGGCTGCCGGCTTCGGTGTCCCGACGATCCTGACGACAGTCGCGGAAAAGAGCTTCTCCGGCCCAATGTTCGCGGAGATCACCGATGCCTTCCCCGAACAGCCGCTTCTCGACCGCACCTCCATGAATACCTGGGAAGACGCAGCGGTGATCGAGGAGGTCAACCGAATCGGAAAGAAGCGCCTCGTCTTCTGCGGCCTTTGGACCTCCGTCTGCATCGTCGGCCCGACCCTGTCAGCGCTCGATCAGGGCTTCGAAGCCTACGTCATTGCCGATGCCTGTGGCGACGTGTCGGACGAGGCGCATGAGCGCGCCATGGACCGCATGGTGCAAGCCGGAGTCCGTCCGATGACCTCGCTCCAATACATGCTCGAGCTGCAGCGCGATTGGGCACGCACCGACACCTACGACATGACCACCGGCATCGCCAAAAAATTCGGCGGCGCCTACGGCCTCGGTATCATCTACGCCAAGACCATGTTCGGCGCTTCCGAAGGCCACTGACCTTCACTGGGGTTGCTCAGCCGAGCGCCACTCCGGCCGCCTCCAGCGGGCGGAGTGGCGACGACCAATGTTAAAGGGAATGACGATGAAGATGTATCTCCTTTCACTCGGGGCCGGGCTACTCGTGGGTGTCATCTACAGCCTGCTCAACGTCCGCTCCCCGGCTCCGCCGGTGATCGCGTTGGTGGGGCTATTAGGGATCCTCGTCGGCGAACAGGCAGTGCCACTGGTCAAGCGCCTGATGTCCGGCAATCCGGTCAACATTTCTTGGTTCAATAGTCACTGCATCCCGCATGTTTTCGGGGAACTGCCGACCGGTGCCGCACATAATCCTGTTGCTGCGCGCGACGAGCCGTCTGCACGGGAGATCAGCTAATGCCGACCCGCCGCGGTTTTCTGGGTGCAGCGTCCGCCCTGGCGCTCCCTAACCTGTTTTCACCGGCGCGCGCCGCCGATCCCGTTTCGACCTCAGGAGACAAGCCAATGAGTGCCGATCTGATCCTGCACCATGGTCTGGTGACCACGCTGGACCGGACGAACCCGAACGCCACGGCCATCGCTATTCGGGACAGCAAGTTCCTCGCCGTTGGCGACGACAGGGACATCATGGCGCTTGCCGGACCAGAGACGAAGGTGATCGACCTGAAGGGCAAGCGCGTCCTGCCTGGACTGATCGACAATCACACGCATGTCGTCCGCGGCGGTCTCAACTACAATATGGAGCTGCGCTGGGACGGGGTGCGCTCTCTCGCCGATGCGATGGACATGCTGAAACGTCAGGTGGCGATCACACCACCGCCGCAATGGGTCCGGGCGGTCGGCGGCTTCACCGAGCACCAGTTCGTCGAAAAGCGCCTGCCGACAATTGACGAGATCAACGCCGTCGCGCCGGACACGCCAGTCTTCCTGCTGCATCTCTATGACCGCGCCCTGCTCAATGGTGCCGCGCTGCGCGCCGTCGGCTATACGAAGGACACGCCGAACCCGCCGGGCGGCGAGATCATCCGCGACGCCAGCGGCAATCCTACTGGCATGCTGCTCGCGAAACCCAACGCCGCCATCCTCTATTCGACGCTCGCGAAGGGGCCGAAACTGCCCTTCGAGTACCAGGTCAACTCGACCCGCCACTTCATGCGCGAGCTCAACCGCCTCGGCGTCACCGGAGTCATCGACGCGGGCGGCGGCTACCAGAACTATCCGGATGACTACGCGGTCATCCAGAAGCTCGCCGACGATGGGCAGATGACTGTTCGTCTTGCCTACAATCTCTTCACCCAGAAGCCCAAGGAGGAGAAGCAGGACTTCCTCAACTGGACTTCTTCTGTGAAGTACAAGCAGGGCGACGACTACTTCCGCCACAATGGTGCCGGCGAGATGCTGGTGTTCTCCGCCGCCGACTTCGAGGATTTCCGCCAGCCACGCCCGGACATGCCGCCGGAGATGGAAGGCGACCTTGAGGAAGTCGTGCGTGTGCTAGCTGAGAACCGCTGGCCCTGGCGCATGCACGCTACGTACGACGAGACCATCTCACGGGCGCTCGACGTGTTCGAGAAGGTCAATCAGGACATGCCGCTTGAGGGGCTCAACTGGTTCTTCGACCATGCGGAAACGATCTCTGAGCGATCTATAGACCGCATCGCCGCGCTCGGCGGCGGCATCGCCACCCAGCACCGGATGGCCTATCAGGGGGAATACTTCGTCGAGCGATACGGGCATGGGGCCGCCGAGGCAACGCCGCCGATCGCAAAGATGCTGGAGAAAGGCGTGCACGTCTCCGCCGGCACCGATGCCACCCGGGTCGCCTCCTATAATCCCTGGGTCTCGCTCTCGTGGATGATTACAGGAAAGACGCTCGGCGGCATGCAGCTCTATCCGCGCGCCAATTGCCTCGACCGCGAGACGGCACTTCGGATGTGGACCGAGAACGTCACGTGGTTCTCCAACGAGGAAGGCAAGAAGGGCCGGATCGAGAAGGGTCAGTTTGCCGACCTGATCGTGCCCGACAAGGATTTCTTTGCCTGCCCGGAAGACGAAATATCGTTCATAACGTCCGAGCTTACCATGGTCGGCGGCAAGATCGTCTACGGGACCGGCACGTTCGCCGATTTCAACGAGAATGACGTTCCGCCGGCTATGCCGGACTGGTCTCCGGTGCGCATGTTTGGCGGTTATGCGGCGTGGGGAGAACCCGAGGGCGCGGGCAAGCGTTCTCTGCGGCGGACTGCGATGGCCACCTGCGGCTGCGCCAGCAACTGCAACGTGCATGGCCACGACCACGCCGGGGCGTGGACATCGAAGCTGCCAATTTCGGACGTCAAGGGCTTTTTCGGCGCACTCGGCTGCTCCTGCTGGGCCGTTTAGGAAGGACCGTTTCATGACGACCATTTCGAAAGAGACCCGCGGAGCGGCCTATGCGCGGCCGCTCCTTACCTCTCCGCCGATCCGCTTCCTGGCGCTGCTGGCCCTGTGTTCGGCCTACATCCAGGGGCCGCTGATGAAGATATATGACTTCGAAGGCGCGATCGCGGAGATGAACCATTTTGGCCTGACGCCAGCTCCGCTGTTCGCGGTCGGCGTCATCGTCTTCGAACTCGCCATGTCGGCGCTCATCCTTCTCGGCATCTTCCGCAAGGTGGCCGCACTTTGCCTGGCAGTCTTTACAGTGGCTGCGACCTTCCTGGCGTTTCGCTTCTGGGAGCTGCCGTCCGGCATGGAGCGCATGATGGCGACCAACGGCTTCTTCGAGCATCTCGGCCTCGCCGGCGGGTTCGTCCTCGTCGCCTGGCATGATCTGCACGAGCGCACCGTTTCCGGAAAGGTGCGTGCGCTATGACGGATGTGACGGCACCGACAAGTGGCTTTGCGCCGCTACGCCAGAAGGTCTTCGCCGTCCTCTGGATCGCCACGATCGTCGGAAACACCGGAAGTTTCATCCGCGATGTCGCCAGTTCCTGGCTGGTGACCGACCTGTCGGCTGCGCCCGCTGCCGTCGCGATGGTGCAGGCCGCGGCGACACTTCCGATCTTCCTGCTGGCGATTCCAGCAGGCGTGCTGTCGGATATCCTCGACCGCCGCAAGTTCCTGATCGTCATCCAGCTTCTCCTTGCGGCGGCCAGCATCTGTCTTATGCTCTTGTCTGCAACCGGACTTCAGTCGGTCAGTTCACTAATTGCGCTCACCTTCGTAGGCGGCATCGGCGCGGCACTGATGGCCCCCACATGGCAGGCGATCGTTCCTGAGCTTGTGGCAAGACAGGACGTCAAAAGCGCTGTCGCCCTGAACTCCCTCGGCATCAACATTTCCCGTTCGATCGGTCCGGCGGTCGGTGGCCTGTTGCTGGCCTGGTTTGGCGCGGCCGTCACCTACGGCGTCGACGTCATCAGCTATGTCTTCGTGATCGTGGCTCTCACGTGGTGGAGACGCGCCGCAACTCCAGACGATGTCCTCTCCGAGCGCTTCTTCGGAGCCTTCCGCGCCGGACTCCGCTTCGCGAAGGCCAGCCGCGAGCTGCACGTTGTGCTCCTGCGCGCGGCTGTCTTCTTTGCATTCGCCAGTGCTGTCTGGGCGCTTCTTCCACTCGTCGCGCGTGATCTCCTCGACGGGGACGCGGGCTTTTATGGCATCCTTCTTGGCGCGGTCGGAGCTGGAGCGATCGGTGGAGCTCTGATCTTGCCGAGGCTGCGGACACGGTTCGACGCCGACGCGCTTCTGCTGGGGGCCGCAGTCGTTACCGCAGCAGTCATGGCAATTCTCTCGGTCGCCCCGCCGCGGTGGGGAGCCATCGTGGCACTTCTTGCGCTCGGCGCTGCCTGGATCACGGCGCTGACGACGTTGAACGGCGCGGCCCAGGCGATCCTGCCTAATTGGGTGCGGGGCCGCTCGCTGGCCGTCTATCTGACCGTCTTCAACGGAGCGATGACGGCGGGAAGTCTCGCCTGGGGCGCTGTCGCTGAGGCACTGAACATCCCGCTCACTCTCAATATCAGTGCCATTGGCCTTGCTGCAGCCGGACTTCTCTTCCATTTCGTCAAGCTGCCGAAGGGCGAGTCCGATCTTATCGCCTCAAACCATTGGCCCGAACCGTTGGTCGCCGCACTTGTCGACAACGACCGCGGTCCTGTCCTCATCCTCATCGAGTATAAAGTCGACAAAACCGAGCGTCCGGACTTCCTGAAGGCACTGGCGAAGCTTTCGAACGAACGCCGTCGCGACGGGGCGTATGGCTGGGGCGTCACCGAGGACGCTGCCGATCCGGAGAGGATCGTCGAATGGTTCATGGTCGAATCCTGGGCCGAGCACCTTCGCCAGCACCGGCGCGTCTCTAAGGCCGACGCCGATGTCCAGCAAGAAGTCCGCCGCTTTCACAAAGGTGCAGAAGCGCCGGTCGTGAGCCACCTTTTGTCGATCAATCGTCCGCAGTAAACCTAGGAGAGAGAGAACGATGACCACTCGCAGATCGGTACTTAAGGGAACGCTCTCCCTCATGCTGGCCCCCACAGCAATGACGACACTTGCGCCGCCCGGCGCGGCCGCGAAGGCGCAGCAAGTCAAGATCCAGGCTCCAGGCTACTACCGGATGATGCTGGGCGACTTCGAGATCACGGCGCTTTCCGACGGAACGGCGAAGTTTCCCGCCGAGACCCTCTACGCCGGTGCCAAGGATCAGGTCGCAGCGCTGCTCGCAAAGGCTTTTCTCGACTCGCCGGTCGAACTTTCGGTCAATGCCTTTCTGGTCAACACGAATGAGCGGCTGGTGCTTATCGATGCCGGTGCCGGAGGCTTCTTCGGCCCGGCGCTCGGCAAGCTCGTTCCCAACCTCGTCGCCGCCGGCTACCAGCCGGAGCAGATCGACGACATCATTCTCACCCATGCCCATGTGGACCACCTCGGCGGCCTCGTTGCCGGGGAAAAGATCGTCTTTCTCAATGCCACTGTTCACCTCAACCAGCGCGATGCCGATTTTTGGCTGAGTTCCGCCAACCGCGACGCCGCGCCGGAGGCAAAGAAGGAATTCTTTCCTATGGCCGTGCAAGCGCTTTCACCCTACCGCGATTCCGGCAGGCTGAAGACCTTTGCCGACGAAGCTGAGCCGGTGCCCGGCTTCAAGACGGTCCTGCGTGCCGGCCACACCCCCGGCCACAGCGCGGTCGCCATGGAGAGCAAGGGCCAAAAGCTCGTATTCTGGGGCGACATCACCCACGGCGATGTCGTGCAGTTCGAGGAGCCGGACGTGACGATCGGCTTCGACGAGAACCCGGCCGCGGCTGCAAGCGCGCGCGATGCTGCCTTCGCCGAGGCGGTCAAGGAGGGATACCTCATTGCCGGCGCGCATACGCGTTTCCCTGGCATCGGCCATGTCGGCACGGACAGCGACAAGTTCGACTGGGTGCCGCTGAACTATAGAGCGACGCTCTGATCCGCAGTTTCCCCCTGATCGGGGTCGCCCCGGAGGCTTCGGGCGACAGTCTCTATCTCGAACCAAAGCAAAAGGAATGGCTTCCATGACGCAAAATTTCATCAAGACCGAGGACGGTGTCGAAATCTTTTACAAGGACTGGGGCTCCGGGCAGCCGATCGTCTTTCACCACGGTTGGCCACTTTCCTCCGACGATTGGGACGCGCAGATGCTCTATTTCCTGGGCAAGGGCTATCGCGTCATTGCCCACGACCGTCGCGGCCACGGTCGCTCGACCCAGGTCGGCGATGGCCATGACATGGCGCACTATGCAGCGGATGTCGCCGCACTTTCAACTGAGCTCGATCTGCGCGATGCCATTCACATCGGCCACTCCACCGGCGGCGGCGAGGCTCTGGCCTATGTCGCTCGCCACGGTGCCGGACGAGTCGCCAAACTTGTCATGGTCGGCGCGGTGCCGCCGATCATGCTCAAGACGGAAGCTTACCCCGGCGGACTTCCGATCGAGGTGTTCGATGGTCTGCGCGTTCAGCTCGCTGCAAACCGCGCGCAGTTCTTCCTCGATCTGCCGAGCGGACCTTTCTATGGATTCAACCGCCCCGGTGCGCAGGTCTCGACCGGCGTGATCCAGAACTGGTGGCGGCAGGGAATGATGGGCAGTGCCAAGGCCCATTATGACGGGATCAAGGCGTTCTCAGAGACCGACTTCACCGAGGACCTCAAGAGGGTCGAGGTGCCGGCGCTGGTGATGCACGGAGACGACGACCAGATCGTGCCGATCGACAGCTCTGCGCGCCTCGCTGTTAAGCTTCTGAAAAACGGTACACTGAAAGTGTACAAGGGTTATCCGCACGGCATGCTAACGACGCATGCCGATGTGATCAATGCGGATCTGCTCGAGTTCATCAAAGCCTAAGAAAATCCGGGCCGGCGATGGAAACGTCGCCGGCCCCGCAGAGCCGGCGCTGCAGGGCATTCGCGAGCACGCGGCGACCCAAGACATCGGGACTGCGCTCTTGGTTTCGAGAGGGCGTTCACAAGCTTGTCGATAAAACGCAAACCTTGGGCGGGCAGAGCCTGGTCGTCGGACAAACCGCCCAGATCGCGTCGGTCTCCGACTCCGCGTCCGCAAAGGCGACGCGTAGCGGACCGGACTTAAGGTCGTCGGCAATCGCGTCTCGAAGGCCGACGCCGATATCCCACAGGAGGTACGCCGCTTCCACAAGGTACCCGAATGCCCGGCCGTCCAGCGCTTCCTGTCCATGGCCCTGTTGTACTTCCCTGACCCGGAAGGAAGAGCATGGATCCGCACTGGGTCCGATTGGACAGGTTACATAGCCGCGCCGGGACGTCTGCCAACGATTCACACACATAAGGATAAAAGACGATGACCAAGCCTGCGACCATCCCATTCCCAACAGTCATCTTGGCCGCCGCAATCTTCAGTGCACCGGTCGCAGCACTCGCAGGTGGCAGCTACTATCGAGGGGTCACGTCGGAGCCGATCAATATCGGCCAAAACGTGAACTCTGCAACCCAGAAGAACTCTCTCAGGGCCAAGGTGGTGGCGAACCACTCCTTTCCTAAGAGAGGAGCATATTACAGGGGCCTGATGCGGAACGAGCAACCGCGATGAAGCATCTGTAGGCTGGGCGCGGTGCTGCCGACCATGCCGATGACGCCCTCGAGCCCCGGCGGGCGTCCCATCGAGTTCTTCGACGGCGTTCGGTCCGCGAAAGCCTATCGGCTGCCCGCCTCCGCAGCCGCGACGCTACCGTCGCACCGCACCGATTCGTCGGCAGGTGCGCGCGGAATGGGATAAGCCGCTGCGCCACTGTGGGGGGCTCGGACTCAATTTGAGATGTGCGTTGATCACACTGCTGCATCTCAGTCGTCGCAAATTTCCCGAGTTCTGAACCAGTGAAATTGACGGGGTCCGCAGCGAGCGCCGTGGCCAAGTTGCGCCGTTTCCCTCTTTGCATTCTCTCTAGCATTAAACTTTCCAAGGGACTTTGCAGAAACAACCCAAGTCATTGATCTAGAGGGAGCACCTCCCGATCTCCTTCAAGCGCACGTGCGCGCCTGCGTACTCACAAGAGCTGCAGGTTACCTGCTAAGAGCTGAGTGGCCATCCAAGGGCGTTGGGAATAGCATAACAGGGAGATCCTGAGACCAACCGAGGACGGCCTCCGTTAACGAATCCAGGTCTGGAACAGGAAACGATCAGTCCCTGATTTACTCCTCAGGCCTCGAGCCACGTCACGGCAAATATCGCAACGATACCAAGGAGAATCATGATGCCAGCGACGTTGACCGGATCCATTCGGGTTTCCTCCGTCTATCGTGCTCAACCCTGCAGGCGACGGTATGTTCCGCATGAATCTGTCGAAAGCTAAGAGGCGCCAAGAAGGGCAGCGCTCCCGGATTGAAAAGGAGCGCTGCAGTTGGTCGACTTGTGCGATTGTCCGCTAAGCCAACGTTTCAGCGGAGAACTTCCGTCTGAATAGGAACTCTCTTTTAACCGCTTGCTTGTTGAAATGTTCCTTAAACTGGGTCCAGATCTAGCTACGCGCGGCTGATGCCCGGTGATGCCGCTGCTAGCGCGGAGTGCGCACTTAGATAATGACTTGCTCTCCCAGCTCGACGACTCGATTAGCTGGCAGATGAAAGTACTCGGTTGGATCGATCGCCGAGTCCGCCATGGCGATGAAGAGCTTGTCTTGCCATTGGGGCAGCCCTGACTGGGGGTCGGCTATCAGCTTGCGCCGGCCGAGATAAAAGGACGTCGACATAATCTCGAACTTGAAACCCTCCTTTCGACAGCGCGCCAGCGCCCGTGAGACATTCTGATCGTCCATGAAGCCGAACCTCAGCTCCAGCAGGCTGAACCGATCAGACAGCTTTGTAATTGTGTAGCGGTCCTTCTCGGGCACGTAAGGGACCCGGGCGGTCTTGATGGTCATGATGACGTTGTGCTGATGAAGGACGTGATTGTGCTTGATGTTGTGCAACAGAACTGCCGGCGTCGTGTCGGGCGTGGCGGTCAGGAAGATCGCTGTTCCGGGGACTTGGACAGGAGCATGCTCGGACTTTCGTTCGACTATGGCCATGAACTGGCTCAGCGGGATGTCCTGACGGGCGGTCTTCTCGCGCAGCACGCTGACACCCTTCCGCCAGGTCCACATCATCGTGATCAAGGTGCCGGCGATGAGGATGGGCACGTAGCCCCCGTGGTGAACCTTCAACAGATTGGCGCCGAGGAAGACCAGTTCGAGACTGAACAGGGGAAGCAGGACAGCTATGGCTGTCAAAGCGGGCCAGCCCCATTGGCGCCGAACGAATTCGAAGGCGAGAATGGTATCGATCACCATCGCGCCCGTAATGGATACGCCGTATGCGGGGGCAAGGGCTTCGGAGCTACCGAACATCAGCATGAGGGCGAGAACACCGGTCAAAAGGATGGTGTTGACCAAGGGCAGGTAAATCTGACCCGTTTGCGTTTCCGAGGTGTAGCAGATTTCGAAGCGGGGGAGGAAGCCGAGATGGATCGCTTGCCGTATAAGCGAAAAGGCTCCGGTGATCACCGACTGGCTGGCGATGATCGTTGCGGCCGTGGCAAGGATCACCATCGGCAACAAGGCCCAGTTCGGGAACATCAGGAAAAACGGATTGGAGATGGCATCGGGATGGGACAAAACCAGCGCGCCCTGCCCGAGATAGTTCAACGCGAGGGCGGGAAAGACGACCGCAAACCAGGCCGCCTGGATGGAATGGCGACCGAAATGGCCCAGATCGGCATAAAGCGCTTCAGCTCCGGTCACGGTGAGGAAGATGGCGCCGAGTACGATAAAGCCGATGAGGCCGGCATTCCATAAAAAACCGATCGCATTGAGCGGGTTAAAAGCCGAAAGGATCGCCAGATCGTCGCCAATATGCGCAACGCCGGCAGCTGCCATCACGAGAAACCAAACGAGCGTGATCGGGCCGAAGAACACGGAAACGGCACCGGTCCCGCGTGACTGGACGGCAAAAAGCAGCAGGATTATCACGACGGAGATCGGCAGAACGTAGTCGTGAAGCGCCGGCGCGACGAGCTTCAAACCCTCAACGGCCGACAGTACCGACAGCGCCGGGGTGATCATCGCGTCACCGATGAACAGGGCGGCGCCTAGAACGCCGGCAAAAAACATGAGGACCGGATATTTGGTGCCCTTCTTCAGCAACAGGGCGAGCAGGGACAAAGTGCCACCCTCACCATCGTTGTCGGCCCGAAGCAGAAAGAGCACATATTTGATGGTCACGATGGCGGTCAGCGTCCAGAGTACCAGCGACACGAGACCGATGACTTCGTCCCGCCCAACGCCACCTGGTCCAAACGGGCGCAGTGCCTCGCGGAAGGCGTAGAGAGGGCTGGTCCCGATGTCGCCATAGACCACACCGATTGCCCCGATGGTCAGCGCCAGAAACTGCGGCAGATTGCTCGCTTGTGCCGGTGCGTGGTCGAGGGAGTCGGCCATATGTTCTCCCTATCCTGAGGCGAGCTTTAAACAGTAACTCGGCTGGAGACGCTAGACGTCGCTCGTTTGAGAGCAACGGAATTAACTGGACCGCGTTCTTATTTGTTCCTGCTTAAAAGTAAATACAACCACCGCAGGGCGGTTTGTAGACCGGAATTCGGCCGTTCCTTCTCGACGAGCGACTCTGCTGCAGGTGTGATGCGCGAAATTCTCCAGAGGATCGAAGCGGGCCGGCGGGACTGCGCACAGGTGAGGCGTTGAGATAGCAGCGCCTCCGGCGAGGGCCTGCTCAGGTCGGCGTTTGCAGGGGTTCTATAGAGCCGACACGAACTCACGTTACACCTCGAAGCGAGGGCGTCTAACGGTCGGTCACCGAAGAGGCAACCGGGCCCTTCCTTAGAATGCGAGCCAAGCCGGGACGGATAGCGCGGTGATGACAAGGAGATCAGCAACCGTTGAGCGAGTGCATTCAGGGTGCCTTCGCATTCTCACTCAACATCACCTGGCAACGGTAAGTTCCGCCGCCAGACCAACCCGCGCCTCCGTCTGCTGCTTAACCGGGGCTCCAGATCCAGCGTAGCGCATGTGGAATTCTGCCCGCATAAGCAACCGCGCCTAAATCTTCAGCCTCCAAATCGTTCCGAAGAACTCCGGCTGTGTCCACCACAGCGGGGGGGAGGGACTCATATCGTCGTCTCCTTCCGGATCATGCCACCGTCCTTGCCAGTCGTCTCCCAGCGCTTCTTTTGCTTGTTGCCCGTCGAGTCGGCTCAATAGCTGTTGAAGCAGATGGGTCTCGGGAATGCCGCTTTCCGGATGCAGACACGCGGCGATGTCTCGCTCGCAATCTTCGATCAGCTTCTTCATCTTTTGTGCGTCGGCCATAATACCTCCTTGAGCGGGTCGATATGCTTGTCGATGGGCACGGCTTTTCGGGGACATTTACCAGAGGACGCCGTAAAGGGTGACGAAAACGATCATCCCGATACAAAGCACGGGCGTTGATCTGATCGCGAAATCGACCGGGTGAAACCGGTATCTGAAACTTCCAACATAGGATGTCATTTTTCTTCTCCCTGGTAGGGGTCATTTAGGATGTGCAGTGCCCGAGCCGCATTTCTGGGGCTGAGCCCGTCCAACCGCCACCTTCCTATTTCTGCGACTTCGCCCGAGGTGACATGATAGATCGTGTAGGTTCCATCCCCCTGGAAACTGCGACCATACTGACGGAGTTCGCCGGATCGGTCCGGCGCGCCTCCTTCTGCCTCCCAACTGCTGATAATCTTAGAGTGCAGTTCGTGTTTGCTTATCATCTTCGAACCTCTTTGCGGTGACGCTTGGAGGCAGTCGGTGCGGATGGCTCATCCACGCTCAGGCACTGATCGTCGTCAACAGGCGTGCGCAGAAAAACGGTTCTTGCCGAGAACTCAACAAACGGGGGAGTTTGATGGGCGGGGCGGGTGGGATGCACCCGGAAGCCGAGCAACCTGGCCCTGGAAATAATATCTCCCAAAACTAAGTCTTTAATAAGTTCGTTCTAAAAAGTAAGCGCTAGCCTCGGTCCTATAACTCTCGATTGCGCAAGCCACAGGACATTATTGCGCTCGTCGTTGACGCGAAAGCCACCGCACGAATATAGAGGGCCGTAGAGCGGCCTTTAAGGAGGCGCTAAACTGCCGGCATGACCCAGCGATACGAATTGCATGACGACAGCAATGGCTTTTGGAGCGTGATTGATCGCTTCACTGGCTGGCCTGCTCGATGGGAAGGCATATCGCAAACCGGCCTCGATTATTTCGATGCGGACGATCTCACCGATTTGCTCAATCTGCTGGACGAACGCAGACGAGCAAAAGGCAAGCCGGAAAGCGGCGAGCTAAAGTGAACGGCTTGCGAATCGTGAAGGGCGGAGAAAGTGAGTGCCCGCACGAGGAAGGGGTGCGGGCACTCTGAACAGGTTGGGGGACCTGGTGCCGCGGCAATGCGCGACGCCGCGGTAACGCGTCTCGTGCAACCTTGTTCCAGGCTTCAGCATTTATTTGCCGGGCTTGGTCTTCCTCGGTGTGGATCAAGGCGGGGCGCGTCGTGTTCATGCCGGCTTCTGAAGGCGACAAACGGCGAGGAGCGGCCTAAGTGCCTGGCAAACGCACGTCGGTGCGTCGCATCCTATGAGGTCATCAAATCGATGATCCGCATGATCGCGACCGAGTTGCTCGTGTTCTGGGTGCCTTCTGTTGTATCGGCTTTGGCGCACGTCCAAACATCACCCTTCTTGACTGTGAATTTTTTTTCGTTCTGAACGACCGAAAGTTCTCCCTCAGTCATGTGGCAAAGCATGTCGTTCGTCATTACGTTGTCCGGCGTCTTCGCACCTGCTTGGATAACGACATCCCGCAGTTTGACCATTTTATAAGCCGGGATGACCGAAGCTCGCTCACCAAGCGCAACAACTCTGACACCGGGACCGATCTCCTCACCCTCATCGGGGCCGTAAGTCTGGGCGGCTGCTGGTGTCACCCAAGCGATCAAAGGTGTGGCGGCCATTGTAAGACCGAGTGCGAGTGTGGATCTACGATTGACGGCTTCCATTGCTTTCCTCCCTAATCAACTTGTTTCTGAATAAGTGGGAAACCGAACAGTGTTGAGCCGCTGCCACCGAGAGTCAATAGGTCCGTCCTATTAGGCATGCCTGCTAGCAGGCTTACCTGTCCTGGATGCATGAACATGACTGTGACTTCCGCGATCCGCCGACCGAGGGTGATACACGGCGAGGGGCCGCGTGAGGACCCGTCGCCTTATTCCATTTGTGCAGCTATTGCTGATGCGCTGTCTCCACTACGTTTAGCCGCCGTGGCAAGAAGAACAGCGAAAACGACCGATAAACCGCCCCCGATCCCCCGCCCGCGCGTGTCGACCCATGCGTTGCAACAATTGTCGACAAGCCGCCGAAGGCGCGCGACTGGGCCTCCAAGGTGAAATGGGATGGATGTCGGATTGCCCTGCATATCGAGTCCACCCGGGTGAGGGTGCTCACGCGCGGCGGCTACGGCTGGACGGAACGTTCCTCGACGATTGTCGACACGCGTGGCGGCTCGTGGCTGCTGCCGCCCAATACAGACATTGCCGTCAGCGGTCCGAACGACGGAACCGGATGATGACGTCCACCTGGAACTTCACGAAGAGAACCATTCCGCGTGCTGGCACATGATAAACGTCCTGCCAAACGTGATCCGCAAAGTTGTCATCGACCTAGAAAACATACGCCTCGATCTCCGGCGATCGTTCCACAACACTCGCCCGGTCGAACCCGTGGCACCTCGTAGCGCGGTTTAGGTCATCGCAAGCGCTTCGACCGATCCGACCGTTACCTTGATTGCCTCGAGATCGTGGTCGCCCAATTTCTCCATGCCTCTATATGCCACTTAGTGGTGGCATTTGACGAGCTCGTATGAGGCTTCTGGACGTGCGCTGGTCTCGCTTCCCGTCAAGGCGAGGGATTCAGAGCCGGCTTTCCGTGTCGCTTGGGCAAGCGCCGATCGTCTCGAGCGGTGGAAGTTAACGCTGGGCTCATCTGCCAGCATGGCACGTTGTGCCGTATGCGGGCGTTCCGGCGTGCCCGGTCGAACTTGCTGATCCAGATAAGACAAAGCTGACGTTGTGATCGCCTATTACCTGCGTGTCGACTGGGAGTCGGCTCAGGGCTTGTCTCAATGTAGCTTGTCGAGCAACTGCCTGGCCTGGGTCAGGTCGCGCGTATTGAACCCTTCGGTGAACGACTCATAGAGCGGCCAGAGCAAATCCCGAGCTTCATCGCCGCGGCCGTGCTCAGCCCAAAGCTTAGCAAGGCCAAGCGCTGCGCGGAGCTCGAACGACTTGGCGCTCTGACGTCGCGCGGTTACCAGTGCCGATTGGAACCTAGCTTCACATTCCACAGTGGAACGCGCACACACCTCGAGCATCTCGGCCTCGATCCGCTCGACTTCGGCATCCCACATGTGCTCGCAGTGGCAAGCGGCTTGATCCTTCGCCTCAGCGACGACGGCCAAGGCAGATTCGGCTGCGCCGGACTTCTGCAATGTTGTTGCAAGCATGCAAAGATACCGGACATGATACCAACTCACACCCAATGCGGATCGAGCCCTCAAATTCTGACGCATAACCGCCAAGCCTTCCTCAACGGACGCGCCCTGGGCGATCGCCCAACCTCGCAGGAACAGGCCGTTCAGTCGCCAGTAGTGCAGACTATGTTGATCTGCCAAAGCAACGATAGCGTCGGCATGCCGGCGCACAGCAGATGTTTCACCAAGAAGCTCATGGAGTCCGGCGCCCGCGTATGTTCTGACGTGGGCGGTGAGGTTCGCCTGCTTCAATTCTTCAGCATACCGAAGCGCTTCGATGGCCAAACCCCGCGCGGTGTCCGATTGCCCGAGAATCCACTTGAGGATCGCCAAGTAGGCAAGCGCTGAAATTTTCGGATCATGGATGTACAGTACTGGTGGCGGACGGTGGCGGTCGGGATCATAGAGGCTCAGGATCATCTCAAACTCGTGGGAAGCCTCTATGAAGGACCCGTCGTACATCGCCGTGATGCCATCCATACGGTGCCCTGCCAACTGAAATGCATCGTCGCCCGTGCGCTCGGCAGTCCGCCGGGCTTCCTTCGTCAACCGCCGCATCATTGCGCGGTCACCACGAACGAAGTGGTAAACGAACTCGCCGCTCAGCGTCGCGTGCAGGGCAGCGGCGTCCCCGAATTTTTGGCAAAGAATGCGTGCGCGAGCGTATGCTGCGCCGGTCTGGGAGGCAGCATATCCGTGCACGGAAATCAGCGCCGTTCCGAGTGCCGTCTGTAGAGCGAGTTCCTTCCAGTCCTTCTCCGACCCTAACGGAAGCGCTTCCAGTGCCTTCAGACCCCTCGAAAAGTGATCGATTGCCTCTAGATTTGCGGAGCGTTGGGCAGCCTGCTTCCCCGCGATGAGCCAGTAGTCGATCGCACGGGCCGCTTGCCCTGCTTTTGCAAAATGATGGGCCAGGACCTCGGGTTCGCGGGCAGCCCGGCCTGGGAATAGCTCTTCCAAAGTCCGAGCGATTTTGCCATGTAACTGTTGCCTGGGACGACGCAGGAGCGTGTTGTAGGCTGCGTCCTGCACAAGGGCATGCTTGAAGAGGTACAATGAATCGGCCGCCGTTCCGCGCCGGAAGACCATCCCGGACGAGGTGAGCTGATCGATGAACGCCCGCAGCTCAGTTGCCGCATACGGTGCCACCGCGGCCAAAAGGTCATGCGAGAACTCCCGCCCGATAACCGCGGCGATCTGTGCCACGTTTTTCGCCGCGCCTAGTCGATCTAGCCGGGCCATGAGGGACGCGTGCAGGGTGGCCGGGATGCCAAGACTCGCCGACGATGCTGTCGACTGCGCGTGGTCTCCCTCCGCGCACATTTCTGCCACTGCTTTCGTGAACTCCTCGAGGTAAAGGGGCACTCCGTCCGTGCGCTCGACGATCCCTTGAATGGCTTCCGCAGGTAAGTCTTGTTGGCCAAGAACATGTTCGACTAGCGCGACTCCGTCGCGCTGTCCCAGGCGGCCAAGTGTCATCATTGACACGTGCGGCTGCCCGGACCAAGGCGGAGTGAACTCGGGCCGGAAAGTCACAACAAGCAGCACGGGCAGCATCCGAATGCGTTCGACAGTTCGATCCAGAAGTTCCAGGCTGGTCGGATCAATCCAATGCACATCCTCGAAGATCATCACGACGGGCTCCCGCCCGGCGAGGGCCTCCAACTGCCGTACGAGTGCCTGCAGGGTTCGCGATTTTCGCTGTTGCGGGCTGAGATCGAATGTCGGGAAGCGCCCGGAGCTGGGCAACGAGAGCAGATCTGAGACGAGGCTGCAATCTTCCGCCGCAGTCGACGTGGCCGCGAGCAGGGTTTCAAGCTTGTCGAGTTTCGTCGAGGTGTCATCATCTGGGCTCATTTCAGCGGCGCGCTCAAGCTGGCGGATGATAGGGTAGAGGGCGCTACCGCTATGATGTGGCGAGCAGAAATAGCAAAGATGCGTCCGCTGCTCGTTCGCAATCTCCTCCAGGACGGCAACAGTGATACGCGATTTGCCGATGCCTGGCTCTCCCACGAGAAGGATCACCTGACCCTCGATGCCCTTTGCGCGCTGCCAGCAGTGGCGCAGCGCTTCGATTTCGTTCTCGCGGCCCACCAGCGGGGTGAGCCGCTCGCCGTGCAATGCCTCGAAACGACTATCCAGAATGCTCGGTCGAAGCACTTGGTAGGCGCGGATGGGCTCGGAATAGCCCTTGACCTCGAGGGTGCCAAGGTCACGAAAATCAAAGAGATGGCCGAGGAGGTGGTGCGTTCTCTCCCCGATCACCACCGTGTCCGGTTCGGCCAAACCCTGCAGTCGCGCAGCAATATTCGGCGTCTCACCGATTACGCCTCGCTCGCGAGCCTCACCAAAACCGACAATGTCTCCGACGACCACGATTCCAGTAGCGATGCCGATACGCACTTGCAGCGGATCTGAGAGTTCAAGCTCATTGACAATGTCGATTAGCGCCAGGCCGGCCCTTACCGCCCGCTCAGCGTCATCTTCATGCGCCTGCGGATAGCCGAAATAGACGAGCACGCCGTCGCCCATATATTTGGCCACGAAGCCGCCGAACCGCTTGATCGTATCGGACACGCATTGCTGATAAGCACCGATAATCTCGCGAAGATCCTCGACGTCGAGGCGCGATGCCAAGGCTGTCGAGCCGACGAGGTCGCAAAACATGACAGTTAACTGCCGACGCTCTGCACCGGCCTCTGGCGAAGCAGCGGTCGGCGCTGGTAGAGGTCGATCCACCGATACGTTGCTTGAACGGGCATCCTCGTCTCGCAAGTCCGCAATCGCATCAATAAGCTTGCGACGGTGTCCGATCGAAGCAACGCCAAGTTCCTTGAGATCCTCGGCTTTCAGGTGCAGGAGAAGTTGTGCGTCAATGTCGTTGTCACGAAACGCCGACGCGTATTCCTCTAATCCCAAACTGCGCAACCAGGCAGCGATGTCCACCGCAGAATCCTCCGGCTTGCTTTGATCTTTTCAACAGCCAGGACGACGGGGCAATTCTACACGATTTGAATGAAACACGATGCGGAATGTCATGCGCGATTTCAGCAGGTGGCGGTACAAAAACGTCGGCTCTTCGTCCCGCTGCAGACGTCCAGGCAAGCCGACACAAAGCTCTGGAATGGTGCTTATTGAAAGGTCTTGGAGCGAGATCTAGACGGCCCTAGGGCAAGGTCATGAGCCATTTCGGGAATGGCCAGCGCCCGAAAGCTTTGTCGGGCGACGAAACTCCGCCGCTGACCCCGCGAAGTTGAGGGTTTTCGGAGACGAACCATGCCTGCGATTGGTACCTGTTTCGATGCACCGATCTTAGCCCTCAGTCAACAAAGGAAAAGGTTCCTACCGTTCGGCGCCGGCAGATCGCTTCTGCCTGTGACTGGGGTCGTCCTCCTAGCAGGGTGTTGAAAAGCCCTAGCGCCCGGGCTCTGGTCATGATTCACTCGCTGTATTGCGATTTGGAGCTGATGGATGCGCGGCGGCGATGTGAGGACAGGCGAACTCTTCAGCTATGTCGATCTTGAGGATCGTGTTCGAAAAGATCATCCTCTACGTGCCATCCGTCAGATCGTGAACGATGCACTCGTCTCGCTGGAACGAGATTTTGCAGCACTCTATTCGCCGATCGGACGGCCTTCGATCGCGCCTGAGAAGCTTCTACGTGCCATGCTTTTGCAAGCCTTCTATTCGATCCGTTCTGAACGGCTTTTAATGGAGCGGCTGGAATACGACCTTCTTTTCCGCTGGTTTGTTGACTTCGGCATTGACGATCCGGCTTGGGACCACTCGGTGTTTTCGAAGAACCGCGACCGGTTGCTTGATGGCGACATCGCTGCGAAGTTCCTGGGTGCAATCCTTTCCCAGCCCAAGGTAAAGCGGCTGCTGTCAACTGACCATTTCTCTGTCGATGGCACACTGGTCGAGGCCTGGGCGTCGATGAAGAGCTTCAAGCCGAAGGACGGCCCAAGGGGCGATAATGGCGAACCACCATCAGATAGCGGCGGTCGGAATGCGGGATCAGACTTCCACGGCGAAAGGCGTTCCAACGAGACGCATGCTTCAACGACCGACCCCGACCGGCCACAAGCGATCACGCTGGGTGCCGACAAAGCATATGACACAAAAGACTCCGTCAAAGATTTGCGATCGATAAAGGTGACACCCCACGTGACGCAGAACATCAACGGTCGCCGTTCGGCCATTGATGGGCGCACGACGCGACATTGCGGCTATAAGGCCAGCTTGCGTATCCGCAAGCGCATCGAAGAGGCGTTCGGCTGGATCAAAACCGTCGCGGGGCAGGATAAGACGAAGTTCCGCGGGCGCGACCGCGTCGGATGGGCCTTCACCTTCGCGGCCGCCGCCTATAATCTGGTGCGGCTGCCGAAGCTCATGACGGAGACAGGCTGATGGCGAGAGTTTCTCCCTTCGCCAAGGCCTTCGCCGGTCGTTGGCGCATCGTCGAGATGGACAACTGGGACAACGACGTCCTCGATCTCGTCGAAGAGGCGCATCTGACATTCCAGGGCACAGCGGACGGCGAAATCGCATTCGTCGCGCTCAAGGGCTTTCTCGATGTTCGCTATGGCGCACGCGATGGATCAGCCTGTGCAGAGTTCTCATGGGAAGGACAAGACGAGAGCGACCCGGTCTGTGGTCGTGGATGGGCAGCTCTCGGCTCCGCTGGACGCCTTGTCGGACACATCTACGTCCATAACGGAGACGATTCCGGTTTCGTGTGCGAACGCGACTGACTTCTTCAACAGCCTGCTAGGAGATGACCTCTTCCGCCTTGAATGTTGCAATCATATTTCAGCTGAAAGGGAGGCTTGCATGAGCAGGCGTATCATCAGGGGCAATGACGTCGAGATCGCCACCGGAGCTTTCGACGGCCGGCACATCCGTCGGTCCTCCTCGTCATGAGGGCACCCATGCCATGGTGGCCCGAGAGATTCTGCAGCCGGATCCCGGACAAGACCGCTATGGCTGAGCTTGTGCGCTCTTACTAACATCGCGCTCAAGTGGTGCATGCCAATCGAGGGCTGCAGTCTGACTCAAGATGTCATCCAGTTTCCTCGGCTCGCGCCAAGCCCTCGTGGCAATCACCGATGCAACTAGATGCTCCGGGATGCCGTCACTCAGCGACCATGTCGATTTTGGTCGTCGCGAAGCGCTTCCGCAACCATGTCGCCGCTGGGCCGCTGGGGCGTTGCTTGTGCCAGACCAGCTCTAACGCCACCGGATGCGCGCCGTCGTCGAATTGAAGCGCGGGGATCGCAAGATCCTGCGCCACCGGGGATCTCGCAAGGATATGCGCAGGGATCAGAGCCCAGCCAATACCCTGCTTTAGAATCTGCAGAATCACCCAATGGCTCTCGACCCACCAGACTTCCGCCGCCACCCGAAGGCGGTGCCGTTCCATACCTTCGGTGCGCACCGTCACCATAATTTGGCGGTGACGCTTGAGATCCTCCCAGCCGACGACCGCATTGGCAAGCGGATGGTTCCTGCCACAGACCAATTTCAACTGCACCCATCCGATCGTGTGAAAGCCCAACTCCGCGGGCAGATCCTCTTGCCGCCACATGACGCCGATATCCGCTTTCCCATCGAGGACCAGCCGGCTGACATCTTCCATCATCGGGAACAGCAGCTCGAGTTCGACGTGAGGAAAATGCACGGCAAACTCGGCAAACAGTTCGCCCAACGCGTGCTCGGGATAGAGTTCGTCGATAGCGACCACCAGACGCTTCTCCACATGCGCTTCAAAGCTGGCCGCCACGCCGATCAGGTGCTCACGCCTGTCGAGGATCAGCCTCGCTTCCGACAACAGGCGTTCGCCGGCGGCAGTGAGGGTCGGATTGCGCCCCTGCCGACTGAACAGCTCCAGTCCGAGATCCTCCTCAAGGTTCGAGACCTGCGTGCTGACGGCCGATTGCGCCTTGCGTAATGCCCGGCCAGCGGCCGAGAACGAGCCGTGTTCGGCCGCCGCAACGAAGGCCTCCAGCTGTTCCATCGAGACAGTCATCCATCTTATTTCCAGATAGGACCTAACTTCATGATCTCGGGAATACAGATATAAAGCGCTCTAATCAACATAACTCAAAAGGAGATGCGTCGTGAAGATGCGCACTTTCCCGGACCGGATTCGGCACGCATTGTTGTTTGAGGCCATTGGCTTGATGATTATCACTCCGGTTGCGGCCTATCTGTTCAACAAGCCCATCATGCATATGGGCGTCGTTGGCATCGGCTCCGCCACAATTGCAACGATCTGGAATTTCGTTTTCAATCTCGGTTTCGATCACGGTATGCGCCGGATGTTCGGGGACACCCCCAAAACCTTCAAAATGCGTCTGGTGCACACGGTGCTGTTCGAGATCGGCCTTTTGGCGATCCTGCTGCCGCCCATCGCCTGGTACCTGAACATGGGGTTGTTCGAAACGCTGCAGCTCGACCTGGCCATTGTAGCCTTCTATCTCGTCTACAATTTCGTCTTCAATGTCGCCTATGACCGCGTTTTCCCCGTCCCGGCGGGGCGGCGAGCCGAATATGCTACCTAGGGACAAAAATGCGCTCTGACAGCCGCCCGCATACATATGCGTTAGGGCATCACGGGTTTTCAGGGGAATGGGCGTCCCTCGGGTTTGTAGTGCATGATCCGTACGGAAGTGAACGGATGGATTTGGCGCTCAAGGGGGTAGATGGGCGCAGTGACCGAACATCATCGAGGACCTCTGACGGTGTTGATCGCGTCGCTGCGGACATCGTTGAAGCCGGTGGCGCGGCGATCGGCATTGTGTGCGAGGTGGGCGAGCTTGACCAGATCACCGCTGCAGTCGACCAGGTCGTCGCCGCTTACGGCCGGATTGACATTCTGGTGAACAACGCAGCCGGTCGCTCCGCAGTCTTGTCAACGATTCTCGACCTGTCGATCGAGCAACTGCAACGGAACTTCGATACCGGGGCGATTGCTTACATCCGTTTCATGCAATCCGGCGGGCTAAGGCTTTTGTGACGTCGCCCGCGAATGGATCGGGACCGGGGAGGCCAGCACGGCGCAGCGTGCTCACCATGCGCCTCCGCTCCCGGATGTTGTCCTTGATCTCCTTGTGGGCCTTCACCCGCTCCGTGATCGCCTCGTCGGAGTGTGGCCCGACATAGCTTCGCTTGTCCTTGCCTTGAGGGGTAGGGAGATCGAAATACCAATAGTCACGATCTTTGACGGTCACGGTCACGAACTATCCCTCTAAGGGGAAGTCCGCCGCGAATTGCGCGTCGAGCGTCCGCTGCGTTAGCTCCGCGAACATCGCTCGGTAGCTGATGTCGATCTCTTTCATCATTAGCGTCTCCTTCGCGAGTACGGCGGCCTCTCGGCGGCAAGTTCGGCCATCACCAGATCGAAGCGACGCTCCCTTCTACTGAACAAATCGTCTCAATCATTTCGCGCCCCTGTTATAAGTCTCTGCCAAAACCTTATAACGGTTTGGCTGTTGAGAAAAAACCTCGGGAGCCGAGATGCTGGGCGCTGTCCTCTGATCAGGATGGCGCAGGAGGGATCAAACCACCGTTCTTGCCGAATCACAGACTCCACCGGCCGCAGCAATCACAACGGAGAATGACTGGCTGTGCCGAAACCTCCGAGGCAGGAGAGTGTTCAGAACAGAAACGCCGACGGTCGACTCCAGACCTCCGTAGGATTGTTTCGAAGTGCTGAAAGCGCTTATCACCAGGCCTGCTGGACATCCGATACCCGCCAGAAAGGCCGTTTGATTTCGACGATTTGGCGGCGGGGATCGCCAGCCTTTGCTCTAGCGCGGATAAGCGCAATGAAGTCAGCTTTAACGGCGGGATTGGACAAGAAGTAGCTATGGCCAATGAAGCCGCCGCCTGGAAACTCGATGAAATCGACTAACTCACCCATCTGAGACCCTGCCCATCTGGACGCCGCTTCGCTCCTGTTTTCGGGAAGCCTGTCGACGGCGAGCTGCCCCAGCCGCAAGGCGCTACCGAAGAGCAGCGTTGATGCCCCCAGCGCTTTGTCCCTTGGAGACGAATAAACCGTGAGATGCAGAGGGCCTTGAGGCGGGACCGTGCTCGGCCTTGGTTTGTTGCCGAAGGCAAGGTCTGGATCCGATACCCACGCGAACATCTTGGAAGAAGCCACGTCGAGATCAATATCAGGCGCGAAAAACACCACGTTCGCGATCTTGTAGCGCTGCCACATTGAGGATTGGCTAACATATGCTTCAATGCTGAGTTGTTGGACCACACTCGCGAGCACATCGGTCCCGCGGCTATGCGCCAAGAGGTGAAGCCGCTCGAGCCCCTGAGTTTCGGCGATGATGCGAATGGCTTTCTTAAGATCCGCGACTGAAAACTCGCTCGACTCGCGGTCGATATTGTAGCCGAAGAAAAAGCCGCCGGAGCCTCCAGCAGGCCATGTCAGGACAATGCAGACAAACTGGTTCTGCAGCGACCTGCAAATCTCGCCTGTGGTGAGCGCGGCGGCGTCGAAGCTGTTGCCATAACCGTGAATGAAGACCACGACTTCTTTTCGATCACTTGTTGAGAGCCGACGAGCGACTTCGGCCTGCAGCGATGCGGCGGCCTGGTCGTGGGCCGTGACCGCCTCCAGCGAGCGGCTTAGCCCGTTTGCGGTCGCCTCAACGCCGTAAGGTGTCGCCGGAAACCGGCCAGTCTCTGAAACCGCGCTGACACGTAACTCATTTTTGCTGGTGAGAGGTTTGCGTGTCGACGCGATCGACACCGACCCGAAGCTCAAGAATATGGCTCTTTCAGCACCATAGGACAACGCGGTGTCCGAAGCGGTTATGGGTGCGCGGTCGGTAATATAGAGGAGGTCGAACGTTCCGGAACTTGGGTGTGACCGAACGGTCTGAGTCCTGTGCAACGCTGCGGACTCAGTGTTGGGCAGCGTTGGAGGCTCCACGTGCTGCGTAGCACAACCAGCTAGGCAAAAAAGCAAGAGGAAGCCTACCGCCGCCCAAAAAAAGTTTAACAATCCGACCTGTTTAATATAGCTGGTGGACGTGCGGCCAAGACCAAGTAAAGCGACGGGATGGCTATTCACCAAATGGTTTCCCCCTCTGAGTTAGTCTTCCGTGATTAGCAGCATGCGTAAATCGCTCCGGCGGAGCACCGATGCTCGCAACGAATTTGACATAGCCTATGGGAGCCTACTTGGCATCCAAATTTGGATTAGGCGATCGCATCAGTGCACACCAAAGTCGATCTTAGAAGTGCGGTGCACATCCTGCTCGTGGCCGTTGCCAGGCAGGGCTGGCCGGCCCGTGGCCGGGGCGTCAGGGCTGGGCTAGTGGCCTGCCGCCGTGTGAATAGCGGTAGCGCGGGTAGTGCTCGTCGCCACTCCCGAGATGGTCCGGCGGATGATCGCGGGCATCATCGCCGGCTCGCGGGAGCCGGAGGCGATCGTGTGAGCGAGCGCCTTCTGCTCATCGCCCTCCTGGCCCTCGGTCCGTTCCGAGCCAGCCAGCGGCATACCGGTCGTCCTGCTCTGCTACGGCGTGGCCCCCAATCGGCCGCCGGCGCGGTCGAGGAGCACTTCATCCAACTCCGCGCTCCGCTGTGGCTGATCACGCTCGGCGGTTTCAGCCACAGAGAGGCTCACGACGCTTGGTTCCGCGCCAAAGTTTTGCGGGCACTCGAGGACACTCGACCCGATGCGGACGACGCCGACGCCGATGCGCACTTTCAAGAGCGCCGCGCCGCAGCTTTGCGCAAGGCTGCGGCGGGTGATCGATGAAGCTCGTCTGGGCGCGATATGCGCTTGACGATCGCGACGCCATCTTCAGCTACATCGAACGAGAGAATCCGAGGGCGGCGGTCCACGTTGACGAGGAGGTCGTCAGCGCTGGTCGTCCGCTGGACTTTCCCGAAATCCGCCGCCCTGGCCGGATTGCCGGAACTCCATGAGCGGACAATAGGCTCTCCCTTGCTTTCCTAAGCCAGCAAGGACGAATGGATAGCTCAACCGGGTTTCGCCACCCGCTGCGTCTTATCTTCGCAAGTTCTAAATCCCCGACCCGTCGAGCTCTCGCTCGTCTTCCCCTTCCCAGGGTGAGGGCATCGAGGTGCGATTGAGATTGGCAGAGGGCATCGGCATCCAGCACTTCAATTCCGGCTCGGCGTATTCGATGATGCGGCCGGGCGAGGAATCAGAGGCGCGCCAGCCATCTGCACCGAACTGATCGCCATTCGACCAAAATACGAGATCAACTTCTGCCGCCCCCTGTTCGGACGGGCGAATCGTGACGAGGATCCGACTGCCGTCTTTCGGCGCGCTTGCCATGTGGCGCCAGGAGTCTGGCTCGGGCATCATTTTTCCTCCCGCCTTGCTGCAGGTTGAGTGTCGCCTCGCTATTTAAAACGGTCAACTCACACTTTGCACAACCCATCTTCTATCACTGTCCGGTCAGGTTGGGCGCTCCGAATTCAGGCGGACCATCGCTCCTCGGCGGCATTTGGTAGCGTGGGTCCGCCAGCACATCAAATGCAACCCAGCAAAACCAGTCGATGTGCGCGGACGACGGGAACGCGGTGTCAGCAGTGTCAGGCGAATCGAGGAATAGGGGGGGTCAGTTCTTCATTTCGCCTCAGCTCCGCCATCGGAGCATACATGACGAGCCGTTCGCCATCACTCATGCGTCTGCTCCCAGAGCTCGACCGGATTACCTTCGGGATCGTGAATGCGGGCAAATCGACCGACTTCCGAATTCCAATCGGCCCGAGTTTCCACCGCGATCCCGCTCGCCCTCAGTTTCGCCATGAGCCCATCGAGATCATCGACGCGGAAGTTGATCATCCACTGCTGTTCTGCTCGTCCAAAATAGTCGGTATTCTCGGAGAACGGCCCGAAAATTGTTGTCCCTGCCTCTTGCTGCCATACCGACTTGTGCAGGTCGTTGATTCCAAGATACTTCTCGTACCACTCGGCGAGCCCAGCCGGGTCCGCCGCCCTGAAGAACACACCACCAATTCCAACGACCTTCGGCATGGGGATTCTCCTCAGTCTAGGAGAGGACAATGCCGGTGTAGGCGCTCACATGCAACTCGAAGATCAAGCTTTGACACGTGCGCTTAGGACTCATTCGGGCCATTCGCGGTGCCGGACACCATGGCGGCAACCGAATTCTGATGCCACGCGACGAACGGCGACTTGCGGCAGAAGCGGTCACCCGGTGCGGTGGCATAGGACGAGACCGTTCCAGGCTTCGCCGGGAGTACGTTACGGGCATGCGCCCACAGGAGCCGGAGCTTGTTCGAAACACTCGATCAGCTCCGGCATGCTTTCACGATCTCGCCGTGGCCGCGCATACGCGTTCGTTATCATCGGCTGCAGGTACGGACCGAACGCGTACTTGGCATGATAGAGATCGTCGATCCTCTCATTTGCCGCCCCGGTCCTGGAGGAATATCCGTCGCCGCGCCTCTGTGGGGACTGACGAGCCGGCAAAAGACAAGGGATGCTCCTTGTCGGGCCGTGTTATGTGTGTTTTCCTGATGCCCCTTGGTTGTTTCCAAAGGACGGAGCCTCGGAACTCGCCGATGCAATTAGCAGACTTGCTACTTAAAACGAGGGACTTCTGGAATGGGTATAATCTGGACCATTATTATTGGCTTTGTCGCCGGTATCGTGGCGAAGCTCATCGTGCCCGGCGAAAACGAGCCGAAAGGCTTCGTCCTGACGACGATCCTGGGCATTGTGGGCGCTTTCGTCGCGTCATATCTGGGGCAGGCATTGGGGTGGTACAACGCCAACGAGGGCGCCGGGTTCATCGGAGCCATCGTCGGTGCCGTGATCGTTTTGCTTCTATGGGGCGCCGTCGCCCGGCGCGCTTAAGGGTTCACCAAGCAGAAAGGAACTGACATGGCCTCATCTCGCAACACCATGCCGTCGCTCGCGGCGCTATTGGGGCTGCTCGCGGTCGCTGGCTACCAGAACCGGGATAAGCTGGGACAGATCTTTCAGGACGCAAAGGGGGGCGCTCAGAACAGCGGTGGCATTCTCGGCGAACTCGGCAAGATGTTCGGCGACCCCGGGGAAGCTTCGCTCAGCAAAGGCCTGGGAGAACTTGTCGATGCGTTCAAGAACGGTGGGAACCGGGAGGCGGCAGACTCCTGGGTAAGCGCCGAAAAGCCGTCTCAGGGCATTTCGGCCGAACAGGTCGAATCGTCGATCGGCAAGGATACCCTTCAGGAACTGGCCGCGAAGACCGGGCTGGATTACAATGAACTGCTGAAGCGCCTTTCGACATCGATCCCGGACGCGGTGGACAAAATGACTCCGAACGGTCATTTGCCGCAGAACGATGAGGAAGTCCTTGGGCGCTCCGTAGGACCCGCTTCCGCATAGCCGGGTCGGCGGAAGGCAACGCGTCTCCCGATTTTGCGACTCCCACGCCTTGGCGCGCCCCTCGCGAACATTGACTGCATGCCGGCAACTATTTCGCATCAGGGCGTGGCAAGGCTTTCGCAAGCAACCTCGGCCGTCGCCGGCGACTTCATGAGCAGCGGATCCCTTGGCACCGTCGCGCCGACCATTGCGGACATCGTCCCATATGCGGGGTTCGGCGCGTTCTAGTTGCTGCGTTCCTCAGTCGAGTTTCTAGTCGCGCTGTATCGCAACGTGGATGCCAGCGTTTCCATGTTGATGGTCCACCGGTGTGGGCAGAAGCAGATCATGAGTTTTGGGTAAGCACACCATGGTACCGACACACGCTTACCTCTTCTTTCACAGTGTCTTCAGCACGTTGCCGAGTGCATCAACCAGCATGTCGGCATTCTCGCGCGAGAAGATGAGGGGAGGGCGGATCTTCAGAACGTTTGCATTCGGTCCCGAGGCGCTGATCAGGATTCGCCGCTCGCGCAGGCCGTTGACGATGCGCGTCGTGAGTGCCGCGTCAGGATGCTTTATGGTCGAGTCGGCGACGATCTCAACGCCGATGAAGAGCCCGGAGCCCCGCACGTCGCCGATTGCCGGATGGATGGCTGAGAGGCTCTTCACCCTTTCCATAATATGGCGACCCACCACCAGCGCATTCTGCTGCAGGCCTTCAGTGCGGATCGTGTCCAGCACGGCTTTGCCGGCGGCGGCAGCGACCGGGTTGCCGCCGAACGTGTTGAAATAGCGCGCCCGAGGACCGAACTCGGCAATGACTTCCGGCCGCAGAACGATGCCGGCCATTGGGTAGCCGTTGCCCATCGGCTTTCCGATCGTCACGATATCGGGCGCGACGCCGTGGCGTTCGAAGCCCCACATGGTCTCGCCCGTGCGGCCGAAGCCGGGCTGTACTTCATCCGCAACGAAGAGACCGCCTGCCTCGTGGATGGCGTCCACCGCCGGCTTCAGAAAACCTCTCGGCCCGTCGAAAATGCCGTCGCTCGAAAAGATCGTGTCGGTGATCAGCATGGCCGGCTTGATGCCGTGGCGCTTCAGGTCGGCAATCGCCGCGCGCACATCGCGGCCGAACTTCTCCATTATCTCTTCGGGGGAATGACGGTAGCTGTCGGGGGCGGACACGGTGCGCACATGCGGCCCAAGCGTCACGGATTCGCCGAGGGAGGGCGAGAATTCCGCCACGGCGCTCGTGAGCCCGTGATAGGCAAGCTCCGTCGCGATGATGCCGGTGCCGCCTGTGACGAAGCGCGCGATGCGCACGGCAAGGTCATTCGCCTCGCTGCCGGTGCATGTGAACATGGCCTGACTGAGTGCCTCCGGGAAGGTGGCCGTTAGCGCCTCGGCATAGTCGACAATTCCCTCGTGCAGATAGCGCGTATGGGTATTAAGCACGGCGGTCTGCCTGGTGATAGCCTCCACCACGCGCGGGTGGCAATGGCCGACCGAGGAGACGTTGTTGTAGGCATCAAGATATCGTTCCCCGGCCGCGTCATAGAGAAAGACACCTTCGCCGCGCACGAGGTGCAGTGGCTTTTCGTAGAAGAGGCGATAGGCGGGACCGAGCACTTTTTCCCGGCGCGCGATCAGCGCCCGTTCGGCCTTGTCGAGCCGTTCGAAATCTTCGCGCGAGAAAGCATTCACCATTGACATGATCAGACCTCGTAAAGGTTGGGAACGAGCTTTTTCAGCCCGGCCGGTGTCAGATCGGATATGTTTTGAAGTCCCCGCCAGGCAGTGGCGTGATTGCGCATGATGTAGTCGCGGTTTTCCGGAAAGCGTGCGGAGCGCCACTCGGCGATGATGAGGGACATCGCCAGCCGCGCCCGGGTCAACACCGGCAGAACCTCGATTTCCCCGGGCTCTAACGCACGTACCGAATGGAACCCCTCCAGGAAGGAGCCGGTGCGCGCCGTCCAGTTTTCCGTCCCCAGATGATAGGAAAGCGCGACGGCAAGGTCGTTGATGAGCGGCGCATGCACCATGTCGCCGAAATCGATGATGCCAACGACCGTGCTGGGTGAGGAGGGATCGAGCAGGACATTGTGCGGGTTGAAGTCGTTGTGGATGATCTGCCGCCGCTTGAGCCCGGTGATTGCGGGAAGCGCTCGCTCGAACTCCGCCAGCACGGCCTCCGCCTGCGCCCGCCGTTCCGGCGCGACATGGTCGACGACGGCGGTGAGATCGAGCGTATGGGAAATGTCCCACATCAGTTTTCCCGCCGGTGGGCGTCCGTGATAGTCCTCAAGGCCAAGCCCGAGTGCCGCAAGCGCCCTGCCGACATTCCGGCTTTGCGCCTCGGAAGCAGGAGTGCGGTACTGCAATTCGCCGCGCAAGAACGTAAGCAGGCGCATGACGCGCGGGCCATCTGCGGTGGAAAGCGTGTGGCTCTGCTCTCCGCTCTTCGTGCGTACGAGGCGCGGTACCGGCACAACGGGGGCGGCAGCCTCCAGATGCAGGAGTGCACCGTCCTGGAATTCCAGCGCGGCCGCGTCCTCGGCTGGATTGGCGATCTTGAGGATGAAGTCCCTTCCATCCGAGCGGGTGAAAAGAAAGGTCTCGTCCCGTTCGCTGGAAAGCCGCCTGACAGTGCCGCCCGCCCCATAGACCCGCATCACCGCGGCCGCGGCATCGGCAAGGGACGTCACATTCCATGTCGCCGACATGGAGTCCGTCTTCTTGGTGGCCGGCGTTGGCTCCGTCATGCTTGTTCCATTGGCGCAGTTTTCCGTCTTGTCTTCAATTGTCGCGTACCGTCTGTTGGCGAAAGGCGCTGGCTGCATTGCCGCGGAAACCGTTTGGCGGACATGATAGTTGAAACACCGCAGAAAAAGATGCATCAAGTATCTTAATATTCCATTTTCCGGACCAGTTCCATGCCTGATTTCGCAACACTGGAACATGAGAACCTCAACAGCGCCGTCTACGGCGCGTTGTGCGATGCCTTGATGCAGGGGCGGTTCCAGCCCGGCGATCGGCTGAAGATTCGCGATCTGGCGGAACAATTCGGCACGAGCGTCACACCAATCCGCGACGCCATCCTCCGGCTTGCCAATGACGAGGCGATCACCTTCCGCTCACCACGCGACATCCGCATTCCCGGCCTGAGCGAAACCCGCTACCGCGAAATCCGGGCAATCCGCGTCCGGCTCGAGGGACTGGCGGCGGAAACGGCCGCCCAGGTAGCGACGAGTAAGGATATTGAGGCGTTGGCGCGAATCCTACGCGAAAACGAACTGGCAATCGAGGCCGGCGACCGGCTGAAGGGCACGCAACTCAATCAGGCCTTCCATTTCATGCTGCCCCAGATCGCTGGGCTCCCAGTGCTGAACGGCATCCTGCGGCGGCTCTGGCTGCAAATGGGGCCGCACATTTCCGATGTCTACATCGAGGGAGGACGAGCGATGATCGACCATCACTACCCGGTCGTCGAAGCCCTGAAACGGCACGATTCCGCCGCGGCCTCCATGGCGATCGTCGACGATATCCTGCTCGGAGGCAAGCCGATCCTCGCGCGTATTGAGCGGGCTACGGAGCGGCAGGCACGTCCAGCCTGATCCCGCTTGGAAGAGGGGCTTGCTTTTCAGCCGCTCCAGATTACGATGTATCAAGCATCAAAAGAGAGCGCCCCGATGACAGAAGAATGCCGTTACATGTTGCTGACGGGGGCGAGCCGCGGCATCGGTCATGCAACTGTAAAGCTCTTCCAGTCGAAAGGCTGGCGCATTCTCACCGTTTCCCGCCAGCCCTTCGCCGAAGAATGCGCCTGGCCCTCCGCACGCGAAAGCCATATCCAGGCCGACCTGGCGGATCTCACCCAAATTGACCGCCTGGCGGCGACCGTGCGCGAACGCCTGCCGAACGGCCGTCTCCACGCGCTCGTCAATAACGCCGGCATTTCGCCAAAGGGGCCGGGCAAGAACCGCCTCGGCGTGCTGGATACGGATGCGGACGTATGGACGCAGGTCCTCAACGTCAATCTTGTCTCAACTGCTTTGATCGCCCGCGCGCTCATGTCGGAACTGGAAGCGGCGAAGGGCTCGATCGTTAATGTTACGTCCATCGCCGGCTCGCGCGTCCACCCCTTTGCCGGCGTGGCCTATGCGGCATCCAAGGCGGCGCTTGCCTCTCTGACACGCGAAATGGCGCACGAATTCGGCCAACGCGGGGTGAGGGCGAACGCCATTGCGCCGGGCGAGATCGAAACGTCTATCCTCTCGCCCGGAACCGATGAGCTGGTGGCGGCGGAAGTGCCGATGCGGAGACTGGGTGAACCGCGCGAAGTCGCGGAGACCATTTATTTCCTTTGCACCGAACCATCGTCCTACATCAACGGCGCGGAAATCCACATCAACGGAGGACAACACGTCTGACGATCGTCAACGAGGGGAAGCCCCGTTGACCGACAAGGACCGGAATGCATCATTCGGTAGAAAAGCGACCGGACAGTAATCATCGCGATACGGCAAGGCGGTGGCGAGTCAGCAGTTGCCTGAGATCGTTATCGGAGGCCGCTGACGTCGGATTCCTTCACAAACGAAGAAAAGGGGAGTGTAATGAAGACTATCTTCAAATCGGGCGTTCTGGTGGCCGCTGTCGCCGTGCTGTCGGCAAGCCCTGCCGCACCGGCATTCGCACGGGATCTGACCGTCGTCTCTTGGGGCGGCAACTATCAGGACGCGCAGCGCGACATTTATTTCAAGCCCTTCGCCGAAAAGTCCGGCAAGCCGGTGCTTGACGAAACCTGGGACGGCGGCATTGGCGTTATCCAGTCGAAGGTCAAGGCCGGCGCGCCGAATTGGGATGCGGTGCAGGTTGAGGCGGAAGAACTGGCGCTCGGCTGTGCCGACGGTCTCTATGAAACGATCGACTGGGACAAAATGGGCGGCAAGGGTAAGTTCCTCGAATCTGCGGTCAATGACTGTGGTGTCGGCGCAATCGTCTGGTCCACGGCGATTGCCTATGACGGCGACAAGCTGAAGGAAGGGCCGGTCTCCTGGGCGGACTTCTGGAACGTCGAAAAATTTCCCGGCAAGCGCTCGCTGCGCAAGGGTCCGAAATATACGCTCGAGTTCGCGCTGCTTGCCGATGGCGTCTCTAAGGACGAACTCTACGACGTGCTCGGGACCGACGAAGGGGTCGAGCGCGCCTTCAAGAAGCTCGGCGAGCTGAAACCGCACATCGTTTGGTGGGAATCGGGCGCCCAACCGCTGCAGTTCCTCGCTTCCGGCGAAGTGGCGATGACGTCGGCCTACAACGGTCGCATCACCGGCATCAACCGCACGGAAGGCAAGAACTTTAAGGTGGTCTGGCCGGGCAGCATTTACGCCGTTGATAGCTGGGTGGTGCTGAAGGATGCGGAAAACAAGGACGCTGCACAGGACTTCATCGCCTTCGCGAGCCTGCCCGAGCATCAGGCGAAGCTGCCGGAATTCGTAGCTTACGGGCTGCCGAACAAGGAAGCCGCAGCGAGGGTTCCGCCCGAATTCGCCAAGGACCTGCCGACCGATCCGGTGAATATGAAAGAGGCGATTTCGCTCAACGTCGACTTCTGGATCGATAATGCCGAAACACTGACTCAGCGCTTCAATGCCTGGCTGGCCCAGTAAGAACATCCGCGGTGAAGGGCGTACCCGATGGGACGCCCTTCTTGCTCGGGCGGATGCGTTCCATGCTCTTCCAGATGACGCATCCTTCGCCTCTAGCGATGGAGTCTTCCGTGGCCGAATTCATTCAATTTGACCGCATCACTAAGTTTTACGGCCCCCTATGTGTGGTTGAAAACCTCGTTCTCGGTATCGGGCAGGGCGAGTTCGTCAGCCTGCTCGGCCCCTCCGGCTCTGGCAAGACGACGCTCCTGATGATGCTGGCGGGTTTCGAGCAGCCGACCTCCGGCAATATCCTGTTGGACGGGACGGCGATCAACGACGTTCCGACCCACAAGCGGGACATGGGCGTCGTCTTTCAGAGTTATGCCCTGTTCCCGCATATGTCGGTCGGCGAGAACGTCGCCTTCCCGTTGCAGATGCGCGGTTTGGGCAAAGCGGAGATTGTCGAGCGCGTGGCGCGGGCGCTGGACATGGTGCAACTGTCGGCCTTCGCGGACCGCCGGCCCTCACAACTCTCCGGTGGGCAGCAACAGCGGGTGGCGCTTTCCCGCGCCCTGGTCTTCGAGCCGCGCGTCGTGCTGATGGACGAGCCGCTCGGCGCGCTCGACAAGCAGTTGCGCGAGCAGATGCAGTTCGACATCCGCGACCTGCACCGCCGCCTTGGCCTGACAATCGTCTTCGTCACACATGACCAGTCGGAGGCGCTGACCATGTCGGACCGCGTCGCCGTCTTTAACAGGGGCAAGATCGAGCAGATCGGTACGCCGCGGCAGGTCTATGACGAACCGGCGACGCGCTTCGTCGCGGAATTCATCGGCGAGACCAATCTGGTCGAAGGTGTCGTCGAGGCCGTGCAGGGGCAGGAGGCGATCGTGCGCCTCCCGTCCGGTGCGCACATCGTTTCAGCCGGTTCCGGCAGCTTGGTCTCGGGCCAGTCCGTTTTTCTCTCCATCCGGCCGGAGCGGGTCGACCTCAGCGAGACGCGCGGCGACGCTCGCAATTGCCTGGAAACGGAAGTGACCGATTCCGTTTACCAAGGTGACCACCTGCGCGTGCAGTTGCAAAACGCCGCCCATCCGCTGATCGCCAAGCTCGGTCGCCGGTCGCGCGAATTTCCGCCTGGCACCAAGGTCTATGCGGCCTTTTCTGCCAACGATTGCCGGGTCATCGCACCATGAGTGCAGTTTCGTCCCGGGCCGGGCGGTCGGTCGCCCTTCTTGCGCCGCTGCTTCTCTTCCTTATAGGTTTCTTCGTCTGGCCGCTGCTCAGTATGATGTCGCAGGCCGTGTCGGATCAGGCCGTGCTGCGCCTGCTTCCGCGCAGCGCCGTCGTGCTGACGGATTGGGACCGAAAGTCGCCGCCAACGGTGCCCATGCAGATGGCGCTGATGGAAGACTTGAAGGCCGTCGATGACGATCAGGCGCTCGGCGATATGGTCCGCCGCCTCAACAGCGCCCGTTCCGGCTTCCGCACGCTGATGTCAAAGACGACGCGAGCGCTCGACGACACGGCGAATCCGCCCGCCAACCTGGTCTCAATCGACAAACGTTGGGAGAAGCCGGAGTTCTGGCTGGCGATCGCCGACGCGCTCTCGCCGCTCACCGACCGGAACCTGCTCGCCGCCGTCGATCTTGGCCGCAATTCCACCGGCGATATCGAGCATTTGCCGGCCGACCAGTCGGTCAACCGCGTTATTCTCGTGCGCACCTTCTGGATTGCCGCGCTCGTCACCTTCGCCTGCGCCGGAATCGGCTTCCCCTATGCAATGATCGCGGCTTCGCTTACCGGCTGGAAGCGCGACCTGATGCTGGCCGCCGTGTTGCTGCCACTCTGGACCTCGCTTCTGGTGCGCACCGCCGCGTGGTTCATCCTGCTGCAAGAAAAAGGGCTGATCAACGACCTTCTGCAAACACTCGGGCTGATCAGCGCGCCGCTGCCGCTGATCTTCAACCGTACAGGGGTCGTTATCGCTATGACGCATGTGCTGCTGCCTTTCATGGTGCTGCCGATCTATTCAGTCCTTATCACGATCCCGAAGAACTTGATGCCGGCGGCCGCCTCGCTCGGGGCTCCGCCATGGCGCGCGTTCCTGCGCGTGCTGCTGCCGTTGAGCCTGCGCGGCATCGCCTCCGGCAGCCTGCTCGTCTTCATCTCGGCAATAGGCTACTACATCACGCCAGCGCTGATCGGCGGGCCGGGCGATCAGATGATCAGCTCGATTATCGCCTTCTACGCCATGGGCTCTGCGAACTGGGGCATGGCCGGGGCGCTTGGCGTCGTGCTGCTTGTCGCGACGCTGCTGCTCTACAGTGTCTATGCGCGGCTCTCCACTGGCGAACCGGGGAGGCGCTAGGTCATGTCGATGAAACTTGCGAAGTTCGCTTTCGCCTCGCTGACGATCCTGTTTCTCGTTGCTCCGCTCATCGCCATCCTGCCGCTCGCCTTCACCTCGAGCGTCATCCTCACCTATCCGATCCCGTCCTGGTCACTGCGCTGGTTCGAGGAACTGTTCACGGCGGATGCCTGGCGACGGGCGATCTTCAACAGCCTGATCATCGGGACGGGCACGACGCTGCTCGCCACCATTCTCGGCACCGCAGCCTCGCTAGGCCTGCGCAACCGCCTCATCTTCTTTCGAGGCTCGATGCGCACGCTCTTCCTACTGCCGATGGTGGTTCCTGCCGTCGTGCTCGGGGTCGGCATGCAGGTGCTCCTTGCAGGTTTCGGCCTAACGAACAGCTATGCCGGCGTGATCATCGCCCACACGGTGGTCGCCGTGCCCTTCGTCGTGGTGAGCGTGATCGGGGCGCTTGACGGCATCGACGAGCGCGTGGAACTCGCTGCACAAAGCCTGGGTGCTTCGCCCGCAACGGTCTTCCACCGCGTGACGCTGCCGCTCGCTCTGCCAGGCGTACTCTCCGGCGCGGTGTTGGCCTTCGCCACCTCGCTCGACGAGGTTGTGCTCACACTTTTCGTCGCCGGCCCCAACCAGCGCACGCTGGCCCGGCAGATGTTCTCTAGTATTCGCGAGAACATCAGCCCAGCGATTGCGGCAGCCGCCTTCCTCTTCATCGCCGCGACGATCTTCTTCGGCCTCGTTGTCGTGCTGTCGCGCTTCATGCTGGCGAAGCGGCGCTAGGATTGGCGCGGGCTTCGTGCGCTAAGCGAACATAGGGGCGATCACACGGTCCCGTCGAGTTCCTGAGCGATTTCATCGAAGGATTGTCTCGGCATTCTTCTGGGCTGGACTCTTGACCGCTTGTCAGCCGCGATGGTTCGTGTCGCGATGGTCACGCGGCCGCCCACTTTACACCAACCTCTCGAGGACTTGTCGGTGCGATGTTCGTTGGCCTGGCTACACACAAGCTGTCGGAGGTGATGGTGGGCGGACGCCCCCGCCGATCGTGATGCAGGTGCCTGCGCCTGGATCGCCATTCGCCATAAACGCAGTCGTTAGAACCGCCGTCTTTGCCGCTGGATTTGGCGCGTGGTCTAGTGGAGCGAGTTAGATTGGGACGCTGTCAGGCCAACTCAAGCTGAGAGTCTTTCGCCGCTTGCGCGAGCAACGGTGCGGGAGCCTTCCTTTGCAGGTGGGAAGCGTTGAGTCGGCGCGCCACGATATCGTGGTTGAGCCACTGGATGGGGCCGGAGGGATCTGAGGACGCGCCAAAAATCAGCTGCCCGGTCGCCTCCACCACGAGAGCACTCAGGAGGTCGCTGATCATTGCCTTGCTGTCCCGATGCATCTGCGTGATCTCGTTGGACGTGCCGATGGTCAGATCGGCCTGCGCTTGGCTGTTCGCCATCGGCCACGCCGAAAAGTCGTAAAACGGGCGCATGACTTCGTTGACCTGCATATCGGCAATTTTCTGGAACACATCCTTCATTGTGAAGCCGTCTGCCAAAAGCTCCTGACATGCCTGCCATTGGTCTTCTGCCCATTGGCCACCGTTCTCTTTCCGCAAGGCGAGTAGCAGCGGTATCAGCGGAAGTTCGATACCCGTGAATACGTCGGAGGAATTGGTCCGGATTTCGGGACAGTTATAGACGGTTGCCTTGACACCCGCGGCCCAGGCTTCTTGCGCGATGCATTCGAGGCGCATCTTGGCGTAACCCTGGGTGTAGTTGGTGTAGGTCTGCCAACGGTAGCTCCCGTCAATCAGGATTGCCGTTCCATGGTAACCGTAGGCGGTGTACCGGACCTGAGCACCAGATGCCTCTACGCGCTCACGGATCCCCGCGCTGAAGTCGATAAGATGTCGAAAGGTGATTGCGGTGACTTCGTCGAAATTCTGCAGGATGAGTTTGCCCATCTCGCTGTCGAGCAGCGCTTGCGAAGACATGTGGCGGGGACCACGTCCCTTGTAGATTCGATTGGCGACCGCCAGGAATACCTTCGCTTTCGGGATGCCGCCGGCCATTGTATGGGCGAAGAAGACATTGCGGCCCTCGGCAATCATGCCGTCGAGAACGGCCATGACCTGTGAAAGCGCATTGGTGAACCGTGAGGTGGCGATGTCCCGGCACTGCTCAATGTAGCCCCAGTCGAGCCTCTCAAGTTCCCAGCTCTCCAGCGTCATTGTTGCGAGGAGATCCGTCGGAGTGGGGCCTCCTGTCGGAGCGTCGAGATCGAACCCGGCCATAAGAGGTATGTTGATAATCCTGCCGCCCAGTCGTTCCTCGGCGGCAGAGAGTTCCTCGGCGTTCAAAGGCCGAAGTGCGTTGTTCTCGTCGCGCCGCCCGACCGTGATGCCCACGATCTCCATTCCAGCGCGCCGGGCTTCGTCGAGCAAGCCGGTCGCATATCCGCGACCGAATAGTTCACCGAAGAGGACGAAAACATCACCTTTACGAAAGACGCTGTTTTCGGCGATGCGGTTCAATGCGACCGGGTTTTCCATACAGTCAGCTCTTTGGTCCGTTGTAGTCGAGCGGTGGCTCAGACATCTATAATCACATGACCGCCCTGACGCGTTATGGGAAGTCATTTTAAGTGACCGTTCATTTCAAAGCGTGAAGTCCCCATCAGGACTTCTCGGCAGTGAGCAGAGAAATCACCCCCAGCTTGTCCCAATTTGAACCAAAGGAGATGCAGCCGGGAATGTTTCTGATCGGGCTGCGTCGACACCCCCCTGACCTTCCTCCGAAACTGTGGTTGGGCAGATCGAGCGTCCATTCCAGCGCTGAGCTCAACGTCAAGATGGTGGAAAGCGTCGCAGGTCTGCTTTATCCGGTTCAGATCTTCAAGCGGGTACCGAGATCCGAACTGCCTTTCAGGTAACTTTTTGATTCCACTTTTGAGCTCCATAGAAGCCCAGCTTGCCAGTTTGCAAATAAAATGAGAATACGAGTCAACTTACTTGGCCTTGAGATGTGGATGGCGCCGAACGACAGTGCAATTTCCCTGCGAGCACCGACATCTGGCACCTTGAAGAGGAAGAACTGATCTACAAATGGGCTTCTGGCATTCCATGTCTTGGAAAACCGAAGGCATTCGGGTCACAGCGCCAGTCCAATGGCGCCAATACGATGGGATGGTCAGCGTCCTGTGGGAGGCGGAAAGTCAAGCCGGTGCCAGTGGCTATTATCTCGCCGACGATCCGCGCATCATGTTTTTCTTCAACGACGTCTCGTCGAGCGTTCGCATTTCGAACCAGGACAATGATCTAGCGAGGAATTCGCGCCCCATGGCGCGTGCCGTGTATGTTCCTGCTGGTGTCCCGTTGTGGACGGGCAGTCGGAAGACGCATAGCTTCAGCCACCTTAACCTGCACCTTCATAAGGATCGGGTGTTGCGGTTTCTGGCTCCATCGGTCGGGAACTCCGCAGCGCAAACGGCATTACGCTGTCCAGTGGAGCTCCAAAACGTGGCGGCAATCGATGCGTTGGCGAAGTTGTTGGCCGACGAAATAAAGAGCCCTACCAAGCATGCAGTCTATGCAGAGAGCCTTATAGGCAGCATCATCGCGGGGCTTCTGGATATTCCTACCGAGAGGGAGGAAAGGGCCGGCGGCAGGTTGACACAGGCACAGATAAACAAACTCGTCTCGCATATTGACGCGCTTGGTGATTATCGTATGTCTGTCGCCGATATGGCTGCCGTCGTTGGCCTGTCCGAAAGCTGGTTTGCAAGCGTTTTCAAGCAAACAATGGGCATCACACCCCTGCAATGGCAACTCGCGAAGCGAGTCGAGCTTACGAAAAAGCTGCTCGGCGAAAGCGACCTCCCAGTTGCCAGCATCGCCGCGCAGCTCGGCTTTGCCGATCAGGCACACCTGACGAAGGTCTTCCGCCAGATCGTTGGCGAAACTCCCGCGGCTTGGCGGCGGATGCGGCAATTCCGGCAATCGTAGAGATCCCACCGCGGCGAGTCGTGGGCGGGCTGACTTGCCTTACCAACTCTGGCGCAGGGTCGCGAGAATGCTGCGCCCGGGATTGTAGTAGACCGCCCCGGAGTCCTTGCTCGCGACGTGTTTCTCGTCGAACAAATTGTTGACGTTCAGCTGGAACGTCGTGTTTTCCTGAATCTTGTAGGTGAAGGCTGCGTCGAAGACGACTGCACTCTCCGACGATGTGGTGTTAGTGATGCTGGTGTAATAGGCGTCCGTGTAGCGAGCCCCGAGCCCGAACAACATGTCGCCCCGCGCGCCGTCGCCCTCCAACGTGTAAGTGCCCCACACCGAGGCCATATTCTTGGGAACACGCATCAGGCGGTTGCCATCATTTGCGCCGCCAGGTTCTTCGATCTTGGAATCGATGTAGCTGTAGGCGGCAATCACGCTGATATTGTTGGTTACTTCCGCCTTGGCTTCGAGTTCGAAACCACGATGTCTGACCTTTTCGACGGTTTGCGGCAGATAGGTGACCTGATCAAAAACGGTAATGTTGCCCTTCGTCAGGTCGTAGACGGACGCAGTGAACATGGCCGGAAAGGCATCCGGACGATATTTGATCCCGACTTCATACTGCTTACCCGTCGTAGGATCGCTACCTGCGGCAGGTGGCGCGGCCGACTCGGCGTAGCTGATGTAGGGCGCCAGTTCCTCGGTAACCTTGTAGCTCGCGCCGATCCGCGTCGTAAATTCCCTGTGGTTGCCAGCCCGCCTGGTGCCTGCAAGGAGATTTGTCTCGCTAAGATCAAGCCAATCATTGCGCAAGCCAAAGCTCACGGTGAGCTTATCGAAGAAGGTCAAGTCCTGCTGCAGATAAATGGCATTGGTCTGCTGGTCGTTGTTCGTGCTGGCATAAGGCGCCATCGCGCCCGGCCCGCCTGAATAGATCGGGTCTTCCCAATCGATTGAAGGCGCAGGCGCGTAAAAGTTGGCACTGTCCGACTCGTATTTGTTGTAGTCGGCACCGAAAAGTGTTCGGCTTTCCACATTGTCGAGACTTGCTTCGTAAACCAGGTGCGCATCGATGACGAATTGGTCGGTCGATTTCTCGTTTCCGAAGAAATAGCGACCCGCCACGGTCGAGCCATCGGTTGGTGTGCTCCCGATATAGGCACTGCCGAACCCGTCGTTCAGGTTGCTGTAGCGGGCGTTGGAACTGAAACTCAAGCCGTTGCCGAAATCGTGGTCGAAAAGGACGCTGTAGCTATTGCGGTTCGTCTCGCTGAAGTAATAGTCCGGTTCCCCAAAAAACTGATCCCTGTCGAAATCAGTCCCGAGCGGGTGGCCACCGCTACCGGGAACTCCGTCCTTGTCGAGGTGGTCGAAGATAAATGTCAGACTCGTCGCGTCAGTGGGGCGCCACGTCACGCCGCCCATGACGAAGTTCTCGTCATCCTGAGAATAATCATATTCCGCATCCGAGCGCTGAAACTTGCCGGTCAAACGGTACGATAGGGTTTCGTCCGCTGTGAGGTTGTCACCGAAATCAAATCCCAGTTCCTTATGTGAAAACGAGCCGCCCGTGCCATAGACTTCACCGAAACGATCGCTCTTCGGTGTTTTCGTGACATAGTTTACCGATCCACCGGGTTCCGCCGCTCCAAAGCCTGAGGAGCTGGCGCCCTTCAACACCTCAATGCGCTCGAAAGCATAGGGCTCTTCCCTGGCCCCTGCAAAGGTCCTGCCGATCGCCAAGCCGTCGCGATACGTATACGGAGTAAAGCCGCGAATATCGAAGTAGTCATAGCGGTCGTCCGAACCATAAAAGTCGGTCACCACCCCTGCCGTGTATTGTACGACTTGCTCGATGGTGTCGGCGGCGCGTTCCTCGATTTCTTTGGAGGTGATGACGGAAACCGAGGCAGGGGCTACCAGGATATCGGTCGGCATCTTGCCGGCGCCGGTCGTTTCGGTGGCGACGATCGACGTTGAATCGGCATCCGTATTGAGAACGCTTCCGCCGCCAGCGCCGCGCGCCACAATCGTCTCCAGCACCGTTGTGTCGCCTTCAGTGACTGCGTCCTGTGCAAACGAGAGAGCAGGCGTTAAAGCAAAAAATGCTGTGCAGCCCAACAGAAATGCGTTTCGTGAACGAAGCGGTATCCTCGTTGGCCAGCGGCCAGTCTGATCGATGTTCATGTTCATGTTCCAATTGACGTAAGTGCTGAAAGCGGGCCTCAAACCCCTTTGAGGTGGCCGAACTGCCTCGCGTCTGGCCGTCCGCTAAGCATGAAAGCTTCGCTCAACCGGCCCCGGCTTGAAGTCGTTGTCCCACGAACCGCTATTAACTGGAGCCGTTTTGTCTAGTATTGTATGTTTCCCCGGTTTTGTACGATTCGCCGGAAATCTCCACGCACTTTCTGGATATCGGCTGCTTTGCCGTTGACGCCGCTTAATTAAGCTGAGACTTGGGGTCAACTTAAACGTTGAATGGAGTGTGGCGATGAGGCTGTTTCGTTTCGCCGTACTGGCAGTCATAGCCCTTCTTTGGGCAGGCCGGCACGACACTATGTTCGCTGCCGAGAGTACTTCGTATCCCATCACCATCAAGCATGCCTTCGGCAACACCATCATCGCACAGAAGCCGGAGCGTGTTGCAACTGTCGCCTGGGCGAACCATGAAGTGCCGCTGGCTCTTGGCATCGTTCCGGTTGGAATGGCGCGCGCCAACTTCGGCGATGACGACGGTGACGGCATTCTGCCATGGGTCGACGCACGGCTCGGTGAACTCAAGGCTGAAAAGCCGGTGCTTTTCGACGAGGGCGATGGCATCGATTTCGAGGCGGTCGCCGCCACGCGACCGGACGTCATCCTTGCTGCCTATTCGGGCCTCAGCCAGGCCGACTATGACACGTTGAGTGATATTGCACCTGTCATCGCCTATCCGCAGGCTCCCTGGTCGACCGACTGGCGGGAGACGATCCGGTTGAACAGCGCCGGCCTCGGGATGGCTGCGGAAGGGGAAGGGCTTATAGCCAGCATCGAGGCTGAGATTGCCCGTACGGTTAATGGACATCCCGAACTCAAGGGCAAATCGGCGATGTTCATTACCCATCTCAGCTCATGGGACCTCAGCGTCGTCAATTTCTACACGACCAACGATACGCGCGTCAGGTTTTTTGGCGATCTCGGGCTCATGTCGCCGAAAAGCGTGGTGCAGGCATCACAACCCGGAAGGTTCTCTGGTTCCGTCAGCGCCGAGCAGATCGATGCTTTCGACGATGTCGATATTCTCGTTACATACGGAGACGGGACGCTTTTCGATGCTTTGAAGGCCAACGCGCTGATGATGCATATGCCTGCCGTCGCTCGAGAATCGATTGTCATGCTAGGCAACAACGCGGTCGGCAATGCCGCAAATCCCACGCCACTGTCTATCAGATGGGTCCTGAAGGACTACGTGAAGCTGCTCAGCGAGGCAGTCAAGAAGACGCAATGACCGCCGGGATTATCAAGACATCGGACGGGCGTTGGTCGCCCGTGTCCCGTTCCAACCGGATGCGGAGTCTTTTGCTTGCAGCGCTTTTCGCGCTCCTGATGGTCTTGCTTGCGGCCTCCGTTACGGTCGGCACGCGCAATGTCGGGTGGGACGATGTCGCCGCGGCACTGGGCGGTGCACAGAATAACATCGATCGCGCCTCGGTTGCTTTGCGCATTCCGCGGACCGTGTTGGCCCTGCTTGCCGGGGGCGCTCTCGGCTTGGCCGGAGCGATCATGCAAGGCGTGACCCGCAATCCGCTTGCGGATCCCGGCATTCTCGGCGTCAACATGGGGGCATCGCTCGCGGTCGTCGTCGGCGTCGCCTGGTTCGGGATGTCGTCGCTGTATGCGTACATCTGGGTGGCGATCCTGGGTGCCGGGTGCGCCGCGATCTTCGTCTACGCCATAGGTTCTCTGGGCAGAGGCGGCGCGACCCCTCTGAAAATGGCGCTCGCAGGTGCGGCAACGTCGGTCGCATTTGCGTCGATGGTTATCGCCGTCGTGCTGCCGCGTGGCGATATTGCAGGTGGTATTCATTCCTGGCAGATCGGTGGTGTTGGCGGCGCGACTTACGAGCGCATCCTTCCCGCATTGCCGTTTCTGCTTGTAGGATTCGTGATCAGCCTGTCGTCGGCCAGAAAACTGAACTCGCTTGCACTCGGTGACGAGCTTGCGACCGGGCTCGGCGAAAGCGTCGCAACCGCGCGCGCCGTTGCTTCCCTCGGCGCCATCCTTCTCTGTGGTGCGACGACCGCCATATGCGGGCCAATCGGCTTTCTCGGGCTGGTCGTACCACATCTCTGCCGCCTGTTGATTGGCGTGGACCATCGGTGGCTGCTGCCTTTTTCGACGCTCGCAGGCGCGTGTCTCCTGCTCGCGGCGGACGTTCTCGGGCGAATCGTCGCGCGCCCCGCAGAGATCGACGTCGGCATCGTCACCGCGATGATCGGTGCGCCATTCTTCATCTGGATCGTCCGGCGCCAGCGTGTGAGGGACCTGTGACAGCTCCCTCGTCCACTCTTGATGTCGTGATCGCACACCGTCGCAAAAGCGCGCGCAGGCACGCTGCCATTCTCGCAACGTTGCTGACCCTGGTCGCAGTGACCTTCGCCGTCACCTTGTCGATTGGGCAATCCATTACGCCGCCGAGCGATGTTCTGCGTGTGCTCCTCGGTGAACCGGTGTCGGGCGCATCCTTCACGGTGGGACAACTGAGATTGCCGCGCGCCGTGCTGTCGATCCTGACAGGATTATGCTTTGGACTGGGCGGCGTGGCGTTTCAGGTCATGTTACGCAATCCGCTCGCCAGTCCCGATATCATCGGGATTACCTCCGGCGCTGGGGCGGCTGCCGTTTTCGCCATTGTAGTCCTGTCCATGACCGGTCCGATGGTTTCGGTTATCGCTGTTGTAGCGGGGCTTGGCGTGGCGCTGCTCGTCTATGGCCTTTCCTTCCGCAACGGGGTCGCCGGCACCAGGTTGATCCTTGTCGGTATTGGCGTTTCCGCCATGCTGCAAAGTGTTATCGCCTATATCCTTCAATCGGCGCCTGCCTGGAATTTGCAGGAAGCGACGCGTTGGCTTACTGGCAGCGTCAACGGCGCTCAGCTTGGCCAGGCGCTGCCGCTTCTGTTTGCCCTCATGTTCTTCGGCGGGCTACTGCTCGGTCGCGGTCGCGATCTCGAGACACTGCGGCTGGGCGACGATACGGCGGCCGCCCTTGGAACGAGAGTCTCGCATACAAGGATGCTGGTGATTGTAGCGGCGGTTGGACTGATCGCATCGGCGACCGCGGCAACGGGACCGATCGCCTTCGTCGCTTTCCTGTCGGGACCAATCGCCGGCCGGATCGTACGAAACAATGGCTCGGTGCTGATCCCGTCTGCACTGACTGGCGCCGTTCTCGTGCTTGCCGCCGATTACGTCGGGCAGCACCTTCTGCCGAGCCGCTACCCTGTAGGCGTCGTAACCGGGGCGCTTGGCGCACCCTACCTGATATACCTCATCGTTCGCATCAATCGGATCGGAGGGTCGTTATGACCGATCATCTGCTCGTCGCCAGCGGATTGACGGCCGGCTACGACAAAACCGAAATCCTGCATGCGCTCGACCTCACCATTCCCCCGGGCAAGATCACGGTGATCGTCGGCGCAAATGCCTGTGGCAAGTCCACGTTTCTTCGCGCGCTCTCGCGGTTGATCGCGCCCAGCAAGGGACAAGTTCTCCTCGACGGCAAATCCATCCACCGGACGCCGCCGCGAGACCTCGCCCGGACGCTGGGTCTGCTGCCGCAATCGCCTATCGCGCCGGAAGGGATTACCGTGGTCGACCTCGTCAGCAGGGGACGGCATCCGCATCAAAGCTTGTTTTCTCGCTGGACGCGACAAGACGACGAGGCGGTCGACAGTGCGCTTACGGCGACCAAGACATTCGACCTTGCCGAACGGCCGATCGACGAGCTCTCCGGCGGCCAGCGGCAGCGGGTCTGGATCGCCATGGCACTCGCGCAGCAGACTGAGATCCTGCTGCTCGACGAGCCGACGACCTTTCTCGACATCAACCATCAGATCGAGGTGCTCGATCTGCTGACCGATCTCAACAGCACGCGTGGAACGACCGTCGTCATGGTGCTGCACGATCTCAACCTTGCTGCCCGCTATGCCGACCATCTCGTGGCGATTGCCGGTGGGCGCGTGCACATTTCAGGCACTCCGGAAGAGGTGCTCACTGAAGAGACCGTGCGGCATGTTTTCGGCCTCGATAGTCGCGTCATCAGCGATCCCACGTCGGGCCGGCCAATCATGTTGCCGATCGGGCGACACCGGATGGCCGTCATCGACGACATGGGCGATGCACCACAAAAGGAGAGGAGCGCATGAACGCAGTTCATTCTTTCAAGCTGTCCGGCGTAGCCGTCCCCGGCAGCGCCGCTGACATGCTCGACGAGATCTGCGAGCATTTTGTTGAACACGCCGAGGTCGAACGGATAGACGACCTGGCGGTGCTGCAGAGCGAGCTCGGTGTCGCGCGCATCAGCATCGAAAACGCGCGCTTGTTGATCGAGCTCGACTGCCCGACGCGTGAAATGCTGCACATGAGCCGCACGATCCTGGCGGAACATCTTTTCTATTTTGCCGACGGCCAGCCTTTCGAATTGACCTGGTCGGAACCGACGTCCTTGTCGGTGCTGCCGAACCTTCATGAGGTGACAGTCGTCTCGGCGCACGACGTCACTCCGCACATGCGACGCGTGATCTTTTCCTGCGTCGATGTAACGCCCTTTGTGGGAAGCGACATGCATGTCCGACTGCTGGTGCCGCCGAAGGGCAAGCCGCCGGTCTGGCCCGGCTACCGGGAAGACGGCCGCATCGCGTGGCCGGAAGGCGAGAACGAGCTTCTGGTTCGTGTCTATACCATCCGCGCCGTCGATTTGGATCGGAGCGAGTTGTGGATCGATTTCTTGCAGCATCCCGCTCCTGGCGTACCGACTCCGGGTGCAGACTTTGCGCGCGATGCGCAGCCCGGAGACGTGGCCGCCCTGCTAGGTCCAGGCGCAGGCGGTCTGCCAGCGGAGCGATCGATTTTACTAATCGGCGACGAGAGCGCCCTACCAGCCATAGCACGGATTGCGGCCGAAGCTCCGGCGGAAACGCATATACGTGCCATCATTGAGGTTGAGAACAAGGCGGAAGAGCAGCCGCTTCTGACTGATGGCGTGCTCGACGTGCGTTGGTTGCACAGGGGGAGCTACCCGGGAGATGCTGCCGATATTCTCGTGTCCGAGGCGAAAGCAGCGATATCGGCCGTCGATGACGAAACGTTTGTTTGGGTTGCGTGCGAAAGAAGTGACATACGAGCTATCAGGACCTTCCTCAAAGCTCGGCAACATGATCGCAGGAAGATGTATGTCGCTTGGTACTGGGAAAGAGACGTGAAAATCGCATAATGTATGACCCGGAAGGCGAACAGCTGCGTCTTCGAGATTCCGAGCCACTTCGTCACTCGTCTCGCTATCTCGATTTGTCCGATCGATCGTCGACGGAACGACGGGCTCCAGCTTAGCCTGTTTGGCTCAGTTCTTGGTTCAAGAGGTTGAGTGAGCCAAATGGGAATCACAGCATTTCAAAGATTTATGGCGATCATTGTGTCGGTTTGGCGCAAGATTTTGGCCATGATTACTGGACAGGCTTCTGTTTGCGCCAAACCAAGGGAGTCTGTTGCGTGTACCACTCCGAACACCCTCCGGCTTCAATCTTCCATGGTAGTGTGCTGAAGGTTCTGCAAATTCACTGAGAGAGGCGGTCATGGCAGGCTGGTGATGTTGACGTCACCTGATTCCCTGGAAGGAACGCCACCATGACCAAGACTGAAGGTAAGACAGCCAGCGCCGCCGTCAAAGACATTTTGCTTTCGAACCCCGATGGGCTGCGCGAGGTGATCCGCACGGTGATGCAGGAGGTGCTGGAAGCGGAGATGGACGAGGCGCTGGGAGCTGCGAAAGGCGAGCGCACGCCGGAGCGGCTCGGCTACCGTTCGGGCCACTATGGCCGCACGCTGATCACGCGGGTGGGCAAGCTCGAGCTGCGGGTGCCGCAGGATCGCTCGGGGCACTTCTCCACCGAATTGTTCGAACGCTATCAGCGCTCCGAGCGGGCGCTGGTGGCAACCTTGGCGGAGATGTATGTGCAAGGGGTGTCGACGCGGAAGGTCAAGGCGATCACCGAGGAGCTGTGCGGCCATGCCTTCTCGGCGTCATCGATCTCGGCGATCAACAAGCGGCTGGACGAGAGCCTGAAGGCCTTTGCCGAGCGCTCGCTTCAAGAGCCGTTTGCCTACCTGATTCTCGATGCCCGTTATGAGAAGGTGCGCGAGGCCGGTGTGGTGATGAGCCAGGCGGTGTTGATCGCTGTCGGCATCGACTGGGACGGACGGCGGCAGATCCTGTCGGTCGAGATGGCCGGCCGTGAAAGCCGTTCCGCCTGGAAGGACTTCCTCGTCAGGCTGAAAGGGCGCGGTTTGAAGGGCGTCGAACTGGTGGTCTCCGACGACCATGCCGGTCTCGTCGCGGCAATTGGCGAGGTGATCCCGGAAGCTGCCTGGCAGCGCTGTTACGTGCATTTCCTCAGGAACGCCCTCGATCACCTGCCGCGCAAACATGGCGACGATTGCCTGCAGGAGCTTCGATGGCTCTATGATCGCCGCGACCTTGATGAGGCGAAGGCCGATCTCGCCGCGTGGCTGGGAAAATGGTCGGTCCGCTATCCGCGCCTGACCTCCTGGGTTGAGGAAACCATCGAGCAGACGCTGACCTTCTTTCGTCTGCCGCGCCAGCATCACAAGCACCTCAAGAGCACCAACATGCTGGAACGCCTCAACGAGGAAATCCGCCGCAGAACCTACGTCGTGCGCATCTTTCCCAACACCGAGAGCTGCCTACGCCTCGTCCGCGCGCTCGCCGTCGAAACCCACGAAAACTGGATGGAGGCCAATCGCTACATCAACATGGACGACCTGCGAGAGCACAAGAAACTCGCACTCCGTCAAGCCGCATGACCAGCACGCATGACCGCCCAATTTTGCAGAACTTGACGCACACAACCTCTTCCATTCCTAGCCAACTGTTCGACGCTTCTTCGGATCCGGGACGTGAGATTTCCAGCCCAACCTATTTGTGAATGTCTCCAATCCTTGACCAGGGCATTGACCAACGTTCGCGCACCACCACTTCATCAAAGGCCGGCACATTCTGGCGAAACAGGTCCATCGGGTAGCTCGTGTCTTTGAAATCAGTATGTCCTGCCGAACGGTGCCCTGAATGCCTACCTTTAAGGCTTGGCTACCGAGAAGCGTGGCGGCGGAGAACGCTTCCCGAGTTGTTCTTTATACTTGGGCAGTCCCCACAGAGACTCTCCAAAGGGCATTGCGCAGGGTGAAAGACGCGGCTCAAATCGGCTATCCCCTGTACCAGACGAGGCCAACCACGATGAAGGCCGCAAGAAATACGGTTGCCAGCAATGCGAGCGTGACGTGTGACGGTCTGATGCTAGCGAACTCCTTTACGGACGTTTTCAAGCCGACGGCTCCCAGCGCGGTTAGAAGTAACCAACGCGAAAGATCGTTAGCGACGTCGCCCGCTGCTGCCGGCAGAAATCCCATCGATTTGAGGGCTGCGAGGAATGCAAATCCGAGGACGAAACCGGGTATCACCTGACCCGATTTTTGTGGCTTCTGACCGGCGCCTGCTCCCAACACTGTGACCAAGATCGATACGGCAATTATCGTTGGCGCAAGCAGGCTTATGCGGACAATCTTGACCAGTGTCGCAATCTGACCAGTCTCATCCGACATCGCGAAGCCGGCACCTACGACCTGAGCAACATCGTGGATCGTTCCACCGATGAACACGCCGGACTCTTTGGCGTCGAACTGCAGATGGGACGCGAGCACTGGATAGAGCACCATCGCTGATGTCGACAGGAGCGTTATTGCCACAATCGTCAAGGCGAGATCCCGGTCGCTGTTCTGTCGCGGGGGAAGGACGGCATTCAAAGCCACGGCCGCCGAAGCTCCGCAAATTGCGACGGCACCTCCCGTTAAAAGTGACAGTCGCCAATCTATATGGGCGATTTTGCCAACGACAATGGCGAACAAAATTGTGGACGCAAGCGCGGCTATTACCAGACAGAGCAGACTTGGCCCCAGGTCGCTCAAAACCCCCAACGATAACCGCGCACCCAGCAATGCCACACCGAAACGAAGCACGACACGACCAGTCAAATGAATGCCCGGGGCTGTCCTGGTACCACTTTCCGACAAAAAACTGAGAGACATGCCCAACAGAAGAGCCATCAACGTTGCCGGCGCCCCATAGTGATCGGAAAGAAACTGCGCCGAAATCGCGATCAGTACCGCCACGGCAAAGCCTGGAAAATGCGCAGCTGCGAACTTCCTCAAGCTTTGGCTAAGCGTAGTCGCTGGGGCGAGCTGTTCCGTTTGATTAAGCATCCGTCAAATCGCAGCCCGGACACACACGAAGTCAAAATCGATGCTGAACATAAATCCCCCGAAAACGACCGAGCTCAATGCCGGCGCAATCCAAGATGACAACATTTTTTCGATGTGATAAACGCGGTCGCAGCTTACTTATCAATCGCGATCTCCGATCGAAAATGAATCTGGATCTCATCGACACTTTCCTTGACCTGCTAGCGACCGGCAATTTCAATCGCACCGCGGAGCGGTTGGAAACGACGCAGTCCACCATCAGCGGTCGCGTCAAGGCGCTCGAACAGGCTGTCGGGGCGAAGCTTTTCCAGCGCGGGCGGGCGGGTGCGATACCGACACCGTCCGGTCTTCGGTTTGAACAGCATGCGCGGGCGCTGAAGGCTGGCTGGGCGCACGCACGCCGGGACATCGGAGGGCTGGAGCGCTACGAAGGCTCGTTAAGGGTCTCCGGTCAGTTCAGCTTGATGCGCACCCTCTTTCTGGACTGGATCGGCGAACTGCACGCGATCAACAAGCACGTCGCGCTGCACCTGGAGGCGGATTATTCGATGCAGATCATCGCTGATCTGACCAATGGCGCGACCGATATCGGAGTCGTGTTCGCTCCTAAATTCCTTCCTGACCTCAGCATCGAGGAGATTGGTGCCCAGCGGCTGGTGATGGTATCCACCGAATTCGCGAACGTGGCCGATGTCACCGCCGACCGATATATCCGCGCATGCTACACAGCCTATATCGAGCGTGCACACGCCGAACTCCTGCCCCACCTCGCCCATCCGGCTTTAACGGTGGGCTTCGAAGAATTGGCCATCGGCATCATGAAGCGCTTCGGCGGTACGACCTACCTCCCGGAGCATGCCCTCGACTATCTCGCAAGTTCCGGTGTCTCGGCCACGGTCGTTGAGGATGCTCCCGACATCCATCAGCCGGTCTATGTGGCGACGCAGAGGCGTCGCAAACACGATCCGTTGGTGCACCGCGCGATCCTTGCGCTGAAAAGCGTTGCAGATCGCCATTTCAAGATTTCGAACGTGAAGGATGCCTGAGACCGGCTTCAGATCCTCAAACGCTGCCGCCGGCGTCCGTTCTCATGCGTCGATGGATACGGAGCCCACTGGGCGGCTGCAGCAGGCTAGGACGTATCCTTCAGACCTATCGCACCCGGGCAAACCGCCAAGATCCTGCATGTCCACTTCTCCCTGCGTCAATTTCACCTTGCAGCTTCCACAAACGCCTTGGTGACAGGAACTCTCGATCCAGATACCAGCGTTCAGTGCGGCTTCCAAAATTGTTTCCCCTGGCGCGCAGGTTCCGTGTTTGCCAGAGAGTGAGAAGTAAACTTCGCCACCTAACTTGTCCGGTTCTTCGATCGGAATCCTCTCGCCGAAGCTTTCCTCGTGTAGTGCCCGGATCGGCACCTCTGCCGCCATGGCGCGAGCGGCTTTCATAAAGCCTTCCGGTCCGCACATGAAAATCTCGCGTTGCGGAAGGTCCGGAACAAGCGACTGCATTAAAGAGGCACTTATCTTTCCCATCCTCCCACGGAAGCAAGTTTCTTCGCCGGTGTCGCCCACCACCATATGAACCTTGATGTTGGAAAAACGCCTGGCGATGAATTCGAGCTGATCTCGAAAAATAATGTCTTTCGGGGTCCGTGCGAAATGGACGAACTCAACGTCGGTCTGATCGACGACGTCGGTGATGTATTGCAGCATCGACATCACCGGTGTCACGCCCGAGCCGCCGGAGAGTAAAAGCGGCTTCCGGGAGGGAATATCGAAATAGTTGAAGCGGCCGGCTATGTCGGCAATTTCGACGGACATACCGGGGCGCATGTGGTCGTTCAGCCAGTTAGACACCAGCCCGCCAGGCACGCGCTTGACGGTAATCTGGACGTTGTGAGGACGGGTAGGCGTTGAACAGATGGAATAGGCACGGGGGGAGAGCTTACCTTCGATCTCGAATTTGAAGCTGATATATTGCCCGGGTTTGAAATCGAAGCTCCTGCTCTGGCTGTCTTCAAGCACGAACGTTTTGCTATCATGCGTCTCGTCGATCACGGCTTTGCACACCAATGTTGCCGAACCTCCGCGGTAGCATGGTTGCTGGTTGGCTGCGGAAAGGGAGAAGGGAAAGCTTGTTTCCATAAGCATAAAGGGCACCTCTGACTCTGTGCCACAGTTATATCAAGCTCCGCAAAGTGGATTGAGCGGGGCAAAACCCTCTTTTCAATCGTAAAATGCGATCATCAGGGGTTTAATTGCACCGCAAACGTCCCCAGGCACTGCCCGCGTCGACATCACAATGAAATACGACTGCCCGGAAAGAAGCGCCAGGCCGTCGGAACGCTCCCCCCGTGAGCTGTCGTGAGGTCTTACGGGATTTCTGCAGCGTCTTGCCCACGAAAAGGCCGACAGAGAGAGCCCAATCACGCGTCCCAGGAACGCTCCCGTAGTTCGATCGCAGTTTACGATCAATAACCCTAGTTTGTCGCCGTTTATCGATTGAGCAATTTGTTGTCCTATGTCGCTGCGTCATTCACGCGCATCGAGTTTCGACCCACTTGGGGAGGGAAAATATCTTGTTCATCGTCGATAGCGATTGCCATAACTACTGGTGCAGCGCGACCGTCCTGGAGCCGTACATGGATGGCTTCTTCAAGGACATGTTCGTTCGCGGCGAAAAGACCGGCCCACGCGGCGCATTTCCGCACGGCCACCGCCCCTGGTTTCACCCAGAGGGATTTTCGCGGCATGACGTCAACCCGGTCGAGGAAGACGACAATTACGCGCTCATGAAGGAAAAACACCTCGATAAGTACAATATCGATGTGGCGATCCTGACCGGCGACGAGCCGATCGAAGCGTCTACCTTGGCAAACGCCCACTACGCCAATGCGCTCTGTAGGGCGTACAACGACTACATGATCGATTACTGGCTACCGAAGGACAGTCGGTTCTGGGGGTCGATCATTGTTGCCCCGCAGGACCCAAAACTGGCAGCTGAGGAAATCCGACGTCTCGGCTCGCATCCGAGAATTGTCCAGGTTCTGGTAAGCCATGGCGCCCAGCGGCCCTACGGCGACCCATTCTACCATCCCATTTACGAGGCTTGCGCCGAAATGGGGCTTCCGTTCGCCATGCACCTTGGTGGTCAGGGTGGTGTGAACTCGACGCCTATCGGAGCAGGACCGTCGACGTTCTTCTGGGAAACCCATGCGATACTTCCGCAGTCCGCAATGACGCATATGGCTTCGCTGATCGCCCAAGGCGTCTTTGAGAAATGGCCAAGCCTCAAGGTCGTGATCATCGAGTGCGGGGTGGCATGGGTGCCGTCGGTGCTATGGAGACTGGATGCTAACTATAAGGCACTGCGCAAGGAAACACCTTGGCTGAAGCGGTTGCCCTCGGAGTATTTCAAATCGAACATTCGCATGTCGACCCAACCTCTCGAGCAGCCGGAAAATGTGCAGCACCTTTGGGCAACCCTGGAGGCGATGGACGGGGAAAACACACTGCTGTTCGCGTCCGACTATCCGCATTGGGATTATGACGACGTCACGAAGCTGCACATTCCCCCTGCCTGGCGCGAGAAGGTACTCGGCCTGAACGCGCTCGACGTTTACCGGCGCATTCCGCGGCCGGCCGCGATCGCAGCAGAGTAAGGAGACGGGTAATGGCTTCAAAACAGTTTGCATGCAAGGCTTCGGAGGTTCCTGCCGATGCTGCCAAGATCATCAAACTCGGGAATTTGTCGCTTGGTATCTTCAGGGTTGGGGACGGATATCACGCGCTTCTGAACGTGTGCCCCCACAAGGGAGCAGCGCTTTGCCAAGGACCCGTTTGCGGAACCACGAAACAGACGGACAAGGCTGAGTTTGTTTATGAGCGGGCAGGTGAGTTGGTCCGTTGCGCTTGGCACGGATGGGAATTCGATATCCGGACGGGCGAGTTCCTGGTCGATCCCCGTGTGAAAGCCCGCACATTCCCGGTTTCCCTCGAAAGCGAAGACATCTTCGTTCACGTTTAGCGATAAAGGGCGTCGCCTATGCAAAGTTATCAAACTCGCGAAATGGCGACGCCGCTCTGTCAGCCGGCCGCTTCACATTTTATCGACGGCACCTTCATGGAGGATCGCACCGGTCCTGAGATCCTCTCCATCAATCCGGTGGATGGTGAGATCATTGCCAGGTTGCACGGCGCGACGTCCGGCATCATCGAGAAGGCAATTGGCTCGGCGAAACGGGCGCAGAAAGAATGGGCTCGGAAAGACCCGGCGGAGCGGGGTCGCGTCCTCCGTCGCGCCGCTGACATCCTGCGGACGCGAAACAGGGAACTGTCGGTTCTCGAAACGCACGATACAGGCAAGCCAATTTCTGAAACCCTGGTGGCGGACGCTGCCAGCGGTGCCGATTGCCTCGAGTATTTTGGCGCAATCGCGGCGACACTTTCGGGAGACAGCATCCAGTTCGGCGAAGATTGGGTCTACACTCGGCGGGAGCCGCTTGGGGTCTGTCTCGGAATAGGCGCCTGGAACTACCCCATCCAGATTGCGGCCTGGAAGGCAGCCCCCGCGCTTGCTTGCGGGAATGCCATGATATTCAAGCCGTCGGAAGTGACCCCATTGTCAGCGCTCAAGCTCGCGGAAATTCTGACTGAAGCGGGGCTTCCTCCCGGCGTTTTCAATGTTGTGCAAGGCGCCGGTGATGTTGGGGCTGAGCTCGCCGTCCATCCGGCGATCGCCAAAGTCTCTCTCACAGGCTCGGTCAACACTGGCGCGAGGGTCGCCTCGGCCGCTATGGCCGGCATCCGGCCAGTAACGATGGAGCTTGGTGGAAAGTCTGCGCTGATCGTCTTCGACGATGCAGATGTTGAGGCAGCCGTCAGCGGCGCAATTCTCGGGAATTTTTATTCGGCCGGCCAGATCTGCTCCAACGGTACGCGCGTCTTCCTGCAGCGCGGGATAAGGGAAGCGTTCCTTGCGCGCTTGCTGGAGCGGGTCGCGGCTTTGAAGATTGGTAATCCGATGGACGAGGATACCGACATCGGGCCGCTAGTCAGCGCCGCCCATCGCAACCGGGTTGCCGCCTACGTCGCCCGCGCCGAGGTTGAGGGAGCATATCAAGTGACGCCTCCGCGCAAGCTTCCACGAGGGGATGCCTGGCACGAGCCCGTGGTCTTCACGAATGTTACGGATTGGATGACGATTGCTCGGCAAGAAATCTTCGGTCCGGTCATGGCCGTCCTGGACTTCGATGACGAGGAAGATGTCGTCTCAAGAGCCAATGCAACGGACTTCGGGTTGGCGGCAGGCATTTTCACGAGAGACCTCGTTCGTGCCCATAGATTGGCGGCTGAGCTCGAAGCCGGAACCGTATGGATCAACGCGTACAACTTGACGCCCGCCGGCATGGCGTTCGGCGGAATTAAGCGATCAGGCATCGGGCGCGAAAACGGGCGTGCCGCGATCGACCACTATACCCAGCTCAAATCTGTGTTCGTCAGCATGCAGACATAACACGAGAATTGACACGGTCGGCGGGCCAGAACCTCAGCCAATCGGCCGTTTTCTCATATACGCGAATAGGGCCCGGCGTTCGAGCAGTCTCCCGAAGGGAAGGGAGGGTTCGTCAGGGTCCTTATTACGGCCACAGCGGCTGCGGTCACGCTGTGAGGCCGAACCGAGGAGAGGCCGCAGTTCAAGGGGAACCAGAATGTTTGGGAAATTGCTCGCATCTGCCTGTTTTGCCGTTGGCCTTGCCAGCCTGACACAGGGTGCTTTCGCGGAGGAATGTGGCGAGGTCGTTATCGCCAATATGAATTGGCAGTCGATCGATGTCCTGGCGAACCTCGACAAGATCATTCTTGAAAACGGATATGGGTGTTCGGCGGAAATCACCATCGGCGACACCGTTTCGATCATGACGTCGATGATTGAAAAGGGAGAGCCCGACATTGCGCCGGAGGCGTGGCTCAATGCTTTGCCTGAGATTGTCTCGAGAGGCGTTGCCGAAGGGAAGCTGATATCGGCTGGCAACGCGCTGAGCGATGGCGGAATCCAGGGCTGGTATATCCCAAAGTACGTTGCCGACGCCCATCCGGAGATCAAGACGGTTTCCGACGCGCTGAGGCACCCGGAACTCTTCCCGGCTCCAGAGGACAGTTCGAAAGGCGCAGTCGTCAATGGTCCATCGGGCTGGGGCGCATCGACTACAACCAGCCAGCTCTACAAGGCTTACGAAGGGGACGCGAAAGGTTTCGTGCTGGTTGATCCTGGTTCGGCGGCGGGTCTGGACGGTTCAATCGCCAAGAACTACGAACGGAAGATCGGCTGGTTCGGCTACTACTGGTCACCCACTTCGTTGCTCGGCAAATACCCAATGGTCAAGCTTGATTTTGACGCCCCACACAACGCAGCGGAATGGACGCGTTGCAACACGGTGGTCGATTGCGAAGATCCGAAGGTAAACGATTGGCCGACCGATAAGGTGGAGACACTCGTCACTCGCGAGTTCAAAGAGCGTGCCGGTGCGGCGATGGATTACCTGAAGACGCGGCGCTGGAACAACGCAACGCTGAACAGCCTGTTAGCCTGGATGACCGACAACCAGGCGACCGGCGAAGATGCTGCAAGATACTTCCTGGAGAAGAACCCCGAGATTTGGACAAAGTGGCTTTCTCCCGAAATCGCGGAGAAGGTGAGATCGTCGCTCTGACTCGTAAAACTATGATCCGCCGGCGGTTGTCGGCGGATTACCCTTTTTGTCAGTCTCCAAACCCGCCGACCGCCACGACACCAAGCTGCAGCTTTACGACGATGAGGCGAGCTTTTGGTGATCTCGGCGCTCCGCCGAGATCATTTCACTTCCGACTTTTCCCTTAACGGCGTAACCTCGTTCGAATGTCACTCCGACAGGAATGAATTGATTAGTTCGGCGGCCTTTTCGGGCCGCTCCCAAAACATATTGTGACCAGCGCTCGGGAAGGTTTCAAAGCGAGCTTCCGGAAACGCCGCCTTTAGCTTCGCTTGCTGCGGCGCGTCCATCAACTGGTCTTGATCCCCCCAGAAAATCATGACGGGCGCTTTGATCAAAGACGATATCTTCCTGAGATCACCTGTCGTCGTACCCCACAGGACGCCCTTCCAAACGTGGATGGGCACGGCAGCGCTCTCTTCACGCTCAGGCTTGATGAACCTCTCGTCAACCGGGTTCGGGTTCCAGTACCAGTCCGTCATAAACTTGCCGTTTGGATCGATAGGCGGCTGGAGCGGCTTGATATTATCCCAAAGCCAAGTGCCAGGCCCGCCGCCCGTGTTGAGTGTCGAAGAGATCAAAACGACCTTTCTGACCTTCTCGGGGTGCTGCGCCGCCAGCATCTGAACGGTCAGCGATCCGAGCGAATGCCCGACCACGTCGGCCTGCTCAATCTTCATCGCCTCCAAAAAGAGGAACGCGTCGTTTGCGAAATCGAGATACGTGTAGCAGCACTCCGGGGCGCTCGATTTCCCATGGCCGCGAAGGTCGATGGCGTAAATATGATGGTTCTTCAGATACGGGGCGACCAATGACCAGCTTCGCGAATTATCAGTATAGCCGTGAATGAGCAGTAGGGGCGTCCCTTCTACGTTGCCCATTTCGGAGTATGCCAGCTTGATGCCGTTTGGCAGGTCTACGGTCTTCTTGGCCGCCGCCCATTCCGTCTGCGTCGGAACGGGAATTTCCGTCGCGAATCCAGGCCCGGCCGCGACCAGCAAACCGATTGCCAATGCCAATTTCAGGATGGTGTTTGTCATCGTTCTCCCTCATATTTTACCCATCGGTCTACATACTGACCAATAGGACAACACTTGAACTCGGCGCTCGATTTGTCAATAACGGTTCAGGAGCATGTGATGGCACTTACAAAAATCAGCGATATCCGGAGGCGGGAACTGCGGCGTGCCGCCGTGGAAGTCATGAGGCGTGAGGGCGCCGCCGGGACGACGTTGGAAAAAGTGGCTCAAGAAGCCGGAGCCTCGAAAGGTATTGTCCTCCACTATTTCCGAAACAAGCAGGAGCTGTTCGAAGAGGCGATGCGCGAGGCAAATGCGGGCCTGAGGGATGACGTCGTGAGACGGCTAAAGAAGGCCCGCTCGCCTATCGAACGCATCTGGGCAATCGTCGAAGCAAACCTTGGTGAAGACGTTTTCAAACCGCCGCACGGGCACGCGTGGCTGTCGCTATGCGCTGAGGCTCCGCGAGAGCCCCAACTGGCAAGGTTGCAGAGTATTTTCCATGCGCGGATGCATTCGAACCTGATGTCGGGGTTTCGTTCATTGGTTCCACACTCGCAAGCCGAGCGACTATCCTTGTCAATGTCTGCCCTCATCGATGGCCTCTGGGTCCGGCTGGGCATTGGCGATCGGACTGTGACATCGTCAACAGCTACTTCACTCGCCCGCGACCTCTTGACCAACGCTCTCCCGACTATTGCTATTCCGCCGTGACCAAAAGCGAGCAATGGAAATACCCCCGCTGAGAGGTTTCAGCAATCCGAGCATAACTGCCCCTCCGATATGCAGCCAATGATCATCATCGCGGCTGTTGCTCGGATCGACCGAGAAGCGGATTGTGCTGATGGGACGGCGTCGACTGCGCCCTGACAACATCAAGTTCCAGGTGACAATTGATGCGAAGCAAAACGCTGACGATACTCGGCAGGGGTTAGCCCAATGATACGGGTGAAGATTTTCCGAAAGGAGCTCGGATCACTGTAGTGTACTTTCCAGGCGATGGCATCGACAGGATCGCGCGTAAACTGGAGCAGGTCGCGTGCCTTATTGATACGCAAACGCTGGACATACTCGCCGGCCGTATGACCGGTTGCCTTTTGGAATCGCCGCATGAAGGTTCGCGGTTCCAACCCTGCATGCTCTGCCAGCACGGCAAGGCCCGTGTCCTTCCCGCCGGTGGCCTGAAGCCAGTGTTGAACCTTCAAGATCGCATCGTCACCGTGATTGAGACGGGGAGAGAAGGCGCTGTAGTAGCTTTGTTCCCTGCCGGGCGGGTCGACAAGGAAGGCTCTTGCTGTTTCGACCATGATCGTCGGGCCGAGAAAACGCTCGATCAGTATCAGGCTGAGGTCGATCCATGCCATTACGCCGCCGGCGGTCAGGATGTCGCCGTCATCGATGATCAGACGGTCCGTGTCTACATTGATGTCGGGAAAACGCGAGACAAGGTGCTCCTCATAGCTCCAGTGGGTGGTCACCGTGCGCCCCGCAAGGAGTCCTGTCTCTCCCAACAAAAAGGCGCCTTTGCAGATTGAGCACAGGCCCGCGCCCTTCGAATGTTCAGAGCGAAGCCAGTCTGCATAGTACCTCGCCTCCCTCTCCGGTAGCGGATCGCCGAGGCCCGGAGGGATGACAATAACAGTCGGACGGTCACCTAGCGATACCGGATCGGACGAGAAAACCCGTTCAGGCGCGCGTTTACCGGTTGCTCGCGTCCAATGACTTACGCGAAGAGGATGACTGACGCCGTGCCGCTGGCGAGCGATGCCTGCGGCGGCGGTCAGAAGATCAGTCATGCCCAATACAGCCGCGGCTTGAGCGCCGTCGTAACGGAGGATTCCGATCTCCAATGTATCTTCCATGCTGTCCATACCGCCCCTGTATTTGTCAATTATGCCACTCATATGGTCGAGCGCGATCTGTTAATTCAAGACATAGTCTGGAAAGGATATCCTATGAGCAAGCGTGCGATCATCGTCGTTGACCTGCAGAACGACTACCTGGCAACAGGCAAATTTCCCTTGGTGGGCATTGACACAGCACTTGAAAACGCAGCACGCGTCGTCGACGCGGCTCGTCGGTCCGGTGATCTCGTCGTCAATATCCGCCACGAGAGCCCAGCCGATGCACCGTTCTTCGTGTCGGGCACGGAGGGAGCGGAGATAATTCCCAGCATCGCTCCGCAGCATGGTGAAGCGGTTGTCACCAAACGATACCCCAATTCATTTCGCGAAACCGAGTTGGCCGACCTGCTGTCTTCTGCCGGTGTCGATGAAGTGACAGTCATTGGCGCGATGAGCCACATGTGCATCGATGCGACCGCCAGAGCAGCCTCCGATCTCGGCTACAAGACGACGGTCGTTGAAGACGCCTGCGCTACGCGCGACCTCGAGTTCCAAGGCGAGGTCGTGCCGGCCGCGAAGGTCCATGCTGCATATATGTCCGCTCTGGCCTTCGGGTACGGACAGGTGGTTTCGACCAGTGACTATCTGGCAAAGTGATCAATGTTTGACAGCGGTTGAGGTATCCGCTGTCAACTGAAGCCATGCAGCTTAGGCTGGACAGTAGACGGCGAAGCCTCCTTTGGTGTCATTTCGCACTCTGCCGGAGCCGACCCTTTGTGCTCGCCAGGGGAAACATCCGATATCGACGAGAGACGTCGTCGGGTCTGGCTTGCCTATCGGGCGAGCCGGTCTCGTCTGGCTTCTCCAGGTGCTCGGGCGAGCGGACTGCGACGCCGAGAGCTCGCTATAGCGAATTGCTTGTGTCCGTCGTTGCCTTCCGCAAGTGGTGCCTACGGTGGGACGCCGCTCGGGCGCATCTCGGCTACGCAGGATTGACACAAGCTCCGGGTGTCCTGAGAGTCGACCCGCGGGCTTTCTCAGTCAGTGACCGGGATCTTTTCGCATGGGGCGTGCCCAGGCCGAGTCCCGTCGCCGATGCGAATACCGACATTGACGCGCCAAGGCGACGTCGGAGGTCCTTTTTGCCGCTTGGAGACAATGGTGTGGGCGGCATCGGTCGCCTTGGGAGCGAGCAATGCTGATCCCGCCGCTCGACATTTAAAGCTATTCGCGCGCGATCTTCTCGACGAAATAGCGCGGGATCTGGTCCCGTTCGCGTCGGCGGTAGAACTCCATGCAAAACCTCACAAAGGCCTTGAATCGGCGAGAAACGTGCCGGCGCCGCGAATAGATAAGGTTGATTGCCGTTTCGCGCGACCGCCATTCCGAAAGGACGGGCACCAAAAGCCCGCTCTGGCACTCCGTTTCGACAAAGAAGCCCGGAAGATAGGCGATGCCTTGTCCGGCGACGGCAAAATATTTGAGGGTCCAGTAGTCGTTCGCTGTCAGCGCGGCAGTAAGCAGGATTTCCGTCTCCGACCCGCCCGGTCGCGAAAGGTACCACGGCTGCAACCTCGTCGTGCTGCGAAAGATGAGACCCCGGTGCAGCGCCAGTTCGTCTTCGTTTGCCGGTTGATCGTGTTGTGCCAAATAATCAGGGCTGGCATAGAGGCCGTAGGAAGCCGTTGCCAGCCGGCGGCTGACGTAATCAACGTCGGATGGCTCGCCCCAATGGAAGATACCATCCAGCGCCATGTCGGAAACGTCGGTAAACGGCTGGCGGGCGGAGAGGAACACGACGTCGAGGATGACCTGCGGATAGGTCTTCTGGAAGGCGTAAAGCAATTCGGAGGTGACGGTCGTGCCGAACTCGCCCGTTGAGCCGACGCGCAGCGTCCCCGCCACCTCCTTATGCATCTCGGCCATTGCGGTGGCGGCATCGTCGCAGCTCGTCCGGATCTTCCGCGCATGGCGCAGGAGTTCCGAGCCGGCATCGGTCAGGTGCAGCTGGTGGCCCTCGCGTACGAACAGCTCGACACCGAATTGGTCTTCCAGTTGACGGATGCGATGGCTAAGGGTCGACTTCGGCAAGCGATGAAGGCGCGACGCTGCCGAAATAGACCTTGCATCCGCTACCTTCACGAAACAATCGATTACTGAAAGGTCCATTGTTCGTTTCCGTTTGTACAAGATGTTGGACGATACGTTCGATTATAGGGCTCGTTCGGCCAGTTGTTCAAACGTAAACCGACTGGAATACTCCCGTCTGACAAGGGAGGTCTGAATGTCCGACATTCGAGAATTCATCCGCGCCGCTTCGGGCGGGGAGTCCAAGGCGACCGTGGCTGTTTGCGGCGGCCGACTGGTCAATGTTGTTTCGGAAGAGATCTATCAGGCTGACGTCGCTATCTACCGCGATCGCATCATTGCGGTCGGCGATATCAGTGAATATATCGGGCTGCAGACGGAGATTATCGACGCGGCGGACAGATATCTCACTCCCGGCATGATCGACGGCCATCTTCACGTCGAATGCTCGAAACTGTCGCTGACGAGCTTTGCCAAGGCAGTTCTGCCGCTTGGCACGACGTCGATCGTCTCCGGCCTCGACCAGATCATCGTCGTTGGTGGTCCGGACGCCGCGCGTGAATTCCTCGATGAGATCAGGCAGACCCCGCTCAAAGTGTTTTGGGGGGCGCCGTGCAAGACCCCCTACACCATGCCGCGCTCCACCGTAGGCCACTATTTCAGCCCGCAGGACCACCGCGACACGCACCACTGGCCGGAATGCGTCGGGATATGGGAGACTGTGCGCGAATTCATCCAGGAGGAGGACGAGGACGTCCTGCAGGCCATAGAGATCGGTCAGGCGAATCGCCTGCCTGTGCTCGGCTGCTGTCCGATGACCCGCGGCGCGCGCCTCAACGGATACATGCAGTCGGGCGTGCGTGCCGATCACGAGAGCTACACCCCCGAGGAAATGCTGGAGAAGCTGCGCGCTGGCATGCACGTCGTCGTGCGGGAATCCTCGATCTCTCACTTTTTGTCCGACAATCTGCGGATCGTCACGGAGATGGGGGTAAAGGCGCTGCGCCGCATCAGCTTCTGCACGGACGATGTGGTAGCCAGCGACATTCTTTCGCGCGGACATCTCGACAACATGGTCCGCATGGCGATCGCTATGGGCATTTCGCCGATGGCCGCCATTCAGATGGCGACGATCAACTGTGCGGAAGCGCTGCGCATCGACCACAAGGTCGGTTCGATCTCTCCGGGCCGCACGGCCGACATCCTGATCGTCAACGACCTGCGCGACTTCCGCGTCGAGATGGTAATGGCAAACGGCACTCTGGCGGCCCGCGACGGGCGTATGACGGTGGAGTTGGTCCCGCCGCCGCGCAGCGCCGGCCTGTTGCGGTCGGTCAAGGCTACGCCGGTCACGCCCGCAGATATCGTCGTCCCCTTCTCCGACAAGACGTCGTTCGCCGAGGTGCTCGCGATTGCGGTGACGCCGGAGAAGGTTTTCGTGCGTACCCGCCGGGACGTGACGCTGCCGGTCGTCGATGGAAAGATCCTCGCCGATGCGGGCCAGAACGTACAATACGTGACGGTCGTCGAGCGCTATGGCAAGACGGAGAACCGCCCCGTCGCCTTCGTGTCGGGCTTCAACTTGACATCCGGCGCCATCGCCAGTTCCACTGCCCCGGACGACAACAACATCATTTGCATCGGTGCCGATCCCGAGGACATGGCAATCGCCATCAACCACCTGATCACCAACAATGGCGGTCAAGTCGTGGTCGATAACGGCGAGGTCGTCGAATTCCTGCACTTGCCGATCGGCGGCATCGTGTCCGACATCGATCACGCGCAGATGGCGGCGTTCGAATTGCGCCTGGACGAGGCGGCGCGCAGTCTCGGTTGCGATCTGCCTTGGCCGTTTATGTATATGTTCGTGCTGCAGATCACCGCCATACCCGACTATGCCATGACCGATTTTGGCGTCGTCGATTGCGTCAATCTGCGGATTATTTCGCCGCTGGACCCGGATAGGCTCGCCAAGGCGAACACGCTTGCGGCGGAGTAGGAGAACCGTCAAGTGACTCGATGAAGTTCAAAATGGGGAGGAACAGTATGAACTATCAGCCGAATGTCGCGGCAGATCCCGCCAGCACAGGGAAATCCGGGCTCAGCGGTGCCATCGACCGCCTGTTTGAGGTCACCCGCAGCGGATCGACGATCCGCACGGAAATCATCGCCGCCCTGACGACGTTCCTGGCGGCGTCCTATGTCATCGTGGTCAATCCCGCAATTCTCCAGAATGCGGGCATTCCGTTTTCCGGAGGGGTCACGGCCACGGTCCTGGTCAGCTTCATCGGCAGCTGCGCCATGGGGCTTTATGCGCGCAGTCCCATTCTCGTCGCGCCCGGCATGGGCATCAACGCCCTGTTTGCCTACACGATGGTGATGGGGGCGAAAGTGCCGCTGGAGATCGCTCTCGGCTGCGTGTTCTGGGCCGGCGTTCTCTTCACTATCCTCGCCATACTCAACCTGCGCACGGCTGTCATCGAGGCGGTCCCGAAGGACCTGCGCTACGGAATTGCTTGCGGCATCGGTCTGTTCATTGCACTGATTGGCCTGGAGAATGCCAAGTTCATCGTCGCCAGCCCAGATACGATCGTCGCCCTAACCCAGTTCACGCCGGTCACGCTCACCTTCATCGCCGGCTTCATCATCACGGCTGCCCTGGTCGTGCGCCGCATACCAGGCGCAATGATGACTGGCATGATCATCACCACCGTGCTTGCGATACCGATCGGTCGCCTGTGGGGAGACGGCAGCGCCTTTGCGGGTGGGACGCCGGATGTCCAGACGCTCGTCAACTGGAGCGGCCTGTTTGCCGCGCCCGATTTCAGTTTCGTCGGCAGGATCGATCTTCTTGGTGCCCTTCAGGTCGCCTATGCACCGTTCATCTTCGTCTTCCTCTTCACCAACTTCGTGGAGGCGCTGTCGACTTTCTTGGGGCTCGCGGAAGCGGCCAACCTGAAGGACGAGAGTGGGATGCCACGCAACATCAAGGAATCGATGCATGTCGACGCCGTCGCGGCGCTGATATCCGCCCCGCTCGGCACTAGCCCGGCAACGGTCTACCTGGAATCGGGCGCCGGCATCGCGCAGGGTGGGCGGACTGGCCTCGTCGCCTTTATTGCGGGGCTCCTATTCCTGCCGTTCCTGTTCCTCTCGCCGCTCCTTTCGCTGGTGCCGACGATTGCCACGGCGCCCGTCCTCATCCTCACGGGCCTCTTCATGTCGGCGCCGATGGGGCAGATCAACTGGGCGGACATGGAAGACGCCATCCCGGCCTTTCTCGCAATCGTGCTCATTCCGCTGACGTTTTCGATAACTCTCGGCCTGTCGCTTGCCATCATCGCCTTCGTTATGATGAAGCTTGCTCTCGGAAAGGTTTCCGAGGTCAAGCCCGTCATGTGGTTCGTCGCCGTGCTTGCCGCGATGCTGGTGATGCAGGTTCAATGATCTCATCCGGTGGTGTCGCGTAGCGGCGCCGCCGGTTCGTATCGGTGCTTGGATTAGGAAGGATCGGCAGAAATGCTGCAGCCATGGTCTGAAATCGCACCACGCCTCGTAGATGTCGCTATGGGGCGGAAGCCAGCGGATTTGGTCGTCCGCAACGGCAGGTGGGTGAACGTCTATTCCGGGGAAATCGTGCCGGGCGCCGATGTCGCGATCGTCGGGGGCCGCTTCGCTTATGTCGGTCCCGACGCCGGCCACACAATCGGGGAGGGGACCAAGATCGTCGATGCGGCCGGCCGCTACCTCGTCCCCGGTCTCTGCGACGGGCACATGCATGTCGAAAGCGGGCTGGTAACGGTGACCGAGTTCGCCCGCGCCGTCATTCCGCACGGCACGACGACCATGTTCGTGGACCCTCACGAGATCGCCAACGTGCTCGGCATCGCCGGCGTGAAGCTGATGAACGACGAGGCGCAGACCCTGCCCGTCAACATCTTCGTGCAGGTTCCGAGCTGCGTCCCCAGCGCGCCGGGGCTAGAGAATGCCGGCGCGACGCTGAGCGCCGCGGACGTGCGCGAAGCCCTTGCCTGGCCCAACATTATCGGGCTCGGCGAGATGATGAACTTCCCCGGGGTTGCTGCGAACGATTCCAAGATGGTTGCCGAAATCGCCGCAACGCGGGCCGCAGGCCTGACGGTCGGCGGTCACTATGCCTCCCCGGACCTGGGCCGCGCCTTCCATGCCTATGCCGCCGGCGGCCCGGCAGACGACCACGAGGGAACCACCGTCGAAGACGCGATCGCGCGCGTTCGGCAGGGCATGCGGGCCATGCTTCGTCTCGGCTCGGCCTGGTTCGACGTGGCCGCACAGGTCAAGGCTATTACCGAACGGGGCATCGATCCACGCAATTTCGTGCTCTGCACGGATGACAGCCACTCCGGCACACTGGTCAGCGATGGCCACATGAACCGCGTGGTGCGCCACGCCATCTCCCAGGGCCTGAAGCCGATCACCGCGATCCAGATGGCGACACTCAACACCGCGCAGCACTTTGGCCTGGAGAGGGATCTGGGCTCGATTGCCCCGGGACGCCGCGCCGATCTCATCGTGACCTCCGATCTGACCGCCTTGCCGATAGAGATGGTGTTCGTCCGCGGTCGGCTTTTGGCGGAGAAGGGCGTGCTGGTTGCCGACATTCCCGCCTACGACTATCCAGCGAGCGCCAAAAACACGGTGAAACTCGGCAAGAGGCTTGCCCCAACCGACTTCGACATTTGTGCGGCCGGATCGTCGGAAGTCGAGGTGCGGGTGATCGGCGTCATCGAAAACCAGGCCCCCACCAAAGCCTTGCAGCGCCGACTGCCGGTAGAATGCGGCGTAGTGCAGATGGATCGCGCCAGCGACGTGTGCCAGATCGCGCTGGTGGAGCGCCATCGGGCGACCGGCGGCGTGATCAACGCCTTCGTCTCCGGCTTTGGTTACGACACCCATTGCGCCATGGCCTCAACGGTCGCCCATGACAGCCACCATATGATCGTCGTTGGCACGAATAAGGCTGACATGGCGCAGGCCGCGAACCGACTGCAGGAGGTGGGCGGCGGTATTGTGCTCATTGCCGGCGGGCGTGAACTCGCTCTTGTCGAACTGCCAGTCGCCGGGCTCATGTCGGACCAGCGCGCGGAAATCGTGGCGGAAAAGGCAAGTCGTCTCGTGGAAGCCATGCGCGCCTGCGGCTGCAAACTTAATAATGCCTACATGCAGCATTCTCTGCTGGCGTTGGTGGTGATTCCGGAACTACGTATCTCCGACGTCGGCCTAATCGATGTCACCCGTTTCGAGACGACCGAGGTGATCGTTCGTTAGTGCGCTACCTCCCATTCGGCGTAGGGTGGTCATTCTCCAGGAACTCTTGTTCCAGAAACCGTTGTCATAAAGGTATGCGCGGAGGAGGGGCGTGAGCGCTGAATGACCGGCTAGTTCGCTGTACGGGCTAAGCAGGCGGTAGCAGCGAATGATCTCTTTGGGTCGAGGCACAGTCGTTGCTGCTCACGCTAGGAAGGCAGTGGTTGATGCGCAAAGGTAGCAGGCCAGGATGCCGGCCCCACGCGCGTGCGACATCCCGGATAAGATAGCGGTGGAAAGCCTCGGCCGATATTTGCTCCCGCTCTTGGAACAAAGCAGAGCACGAAAGTTGGCACTGGGGGAGGACCCCGCATGGCGGACCATCAATGAGCGTTCGGCCGTTGGGAGCCGACAGTAGCGCACCGATGCGGCCGATGGAGTTGTGTGCGTCGTGGGGAATGCCCTCCTTTGGGAGCGGATTGCTGCTGAATGCGATCAAGTCGGCTTCCGACCAGAAGAGCGCGTGTCTCATGCCCTGAGGTTGAGCCGCCTCCAGCGCATCAAATGAGACGGACTGAAAGGCGCAGCACTGCCACGGGCCCGGAGCGACGGCGAACATACTCTCATGTACGTCGCGCCAGTAGGCCTCGCACACTTCCGGCGGGATATCGGCGCGCCACCAGCAAGACGCCGTCACCGCGAGTTCGGCAGCGTTCTCACGTTTGGCCTGTCCATCACAGCAAGCGATTGTCTGGTCTCGATCACAGCTCTGCACCCCCTTCGGCTCGATTTTTCGGAGCTGTGAGAAAACGAGAAAACGAACAGGGGCGCAAAATGTTGCGCAGCGTCAAACGCCATCTGCTGCGCCGGAAAGCAGACGTTGCTCGCCGTGTTCAGGACGCTGCTGTTCCGAGCGCTGCGGCCAGTACGTCGGCCAGGTCGCGCCCGGCGCTGCCGTCCTCATCAAGGCGCGGGTTGTAGATGGTGATCTCGATGCCGACTGCCTTGCCACTCGCCAAGGCAACCCGAAGCGCGGCCCCTAGCTCGTCGCACGACAACCCGCCCGCCATGCGGAAATCGACAGCCGGCATGATGGCGTCGTCGAGGCAATCGGCGTCGAGATGGATGAAGAAGCCGTCCAGTTCCTCTCGCGTCAGGTGGTCGACCGCTTCGCGCGCGGCGGCCTCAATGCCCACTGCGCGCACGGCGGGAAGCTCAATCGCCTTGAGCTCGTTAGGGAGCGGCTGGCTTCCGTACTCCTCCTGATCCTTATGATCGCGATACGCGAACGCGACAGCGTCTTCGGGACGGACCAGAGGACCGCGACCTTCAATGTCGGTCAGGTGCGACGGGCCGTAGCCGGTGACCAGAGCAAGGTCCATGGAGGCGCCCTCACCATTAGGTTCCGCCTCGGGCTGGAAGAAATCGGCGTTACCGTCGATGAAGAACAGGCCGTAGCGGCCGCGCCGGCGAAACGCGAGCATCGAGCCCAGAACGATCGTGCAATCGCCGCCCAGCACCACCGGAAATTCGCCCCCGGCAAGCACCGCTTCCACCGCGTCGGCGAGCTTGGGCGACCAAGCCGCAATTGCCCTGGCATTCAGGATGCCAGTCTCGGGATCTGGCGTAGGCTCCTTCGGAGGCACCGCCAGCCGCTCGGCGTGGCGCGCATGGATGCGCTCCGCAAGACCGAGATGCAGGAGTTGGTCGGGCAGGCGCTCCACTCCGTGGGTCGCCAGTCCCAACGTGGAAGGGGCTTCGAGAATTGCATAAGGAAGGGTCGGCATGGGCGCCTCCGTGAGCGACTACTTTGCGGAGTAGATTGCTGCCTCGATTTTGTAACTATCTGTATCGCGGACGAACGCCCCATAATAGTTGGCATCGTAGTTCGGCCGCAGCCCCAGAGCGCCATCGTTGCTGCCACTATATCTTAATGCTGCGTAAAATTGATTGACTATCGAACGGTCCTCGACGGCAAGGCGACATGAGTGCCATTGCCCACGGTCGGTGGTTTTCCATCAATCGGAACCTGAACGCTGAAAGTGAAACGTGCCGCTTCCATAGCCTAGTCCACCTCGTCCTCTGCCATCGGCACAAGGCCGACGATGGGCAAAAACGGCATCGTAGAAGCGCTTCGAACGCCCAACATCATTCGTCCCTACCGAGACATGGTGGATCACAACTACCTGCGCTCCAGCTTTGTCCCTAACGGCAGCTTCTGGTCATTGTTTCCTCAAAGCCGACTGTCGTTTGTTCACCACAAGATACAGCCTTGCTTTCATGTTGAACGGTAATTTATGTTGTGTTCAACACACGGAGGCTAGCATGCGTGCCCAAATCCGTTCCGCTGCAGAAAACGAGGCAAAGGTTGCCTTGACCCGCAACAAACTGGTGCTTGATCAAGCGCGGGCCGTTGGCCTTCTCGGCACCGCGAAAAATACACGTTTGTCAGGGCGTGTACCATCGGAGTTGATCGAAGCCGCGAAGAAGCGAGCCCACGTCACTTCCGACACCGAACTGTTGGAACTGGCACTGGCGCGGCTGGCACTGGAGGATGACTTTGGCGCCCGCCTCGTCGGCCGGAAAGGCAGCATTCCAGCGGACGTCGACCTTGGGATTTGATCTCCTCGAGACCCTCCGATCACTGAAGCCTCAAAAACGCCTAGGAACGCTTGAACGCCGCGCCGATGATGATTTGCCCTGGGTAGAAGACGAGCCAACCATTGGTGGTCCAGGTTCCTGGACACCGTCGTCTATCTGGATGTGCTGCAGGGGCGATCGCCGGCAGAGATAGATGCACTTGTGACCTATCGGCTATGCCACCATTCGGCTGTGTGTCTCTCCGAGCTGACCCATGATTTGGGCCGCCTGGATCCGAAACATGTTTCAACGAAGTCGGTCCTGGAAACAATTCAGGCGACGGTAGGCGACATACCGGAGCACAGACTTCATGCCCCGGACGCAGCTATCTGGGGGCAAGCCGGCGTCCTCGCTGGCTTGCTCTTTCGGTTGACCAACTTGCCAAGGGGTGAGGGTCACGAGCGTCGGTTTGTAAACGATGCTCTGATTTTCCTGCAGGCGCGGCAATTGGGTGCGAGTGTGCTTACCGGAAACATCCGGGATTTCGACTATCTTTCCCAGATCATTCCGACGGGGCGCGTCATTCTGTACCGATCTCCTGCAGCGCCACGATGATGAAGTAAGTAGTGGTCAGCGCACCTACTTCAACGCCCGGCTCTTTCCCAGCCCCATCGCGCGTGCGTGTTTCGAGCGCTGCAGGGCATAGTTGCGAGCTGTCATCGGGTATTCGGATGGAAGCTTCCATTTTTTCGCGATACTGGTCCGGCGTCATACCGTATTTTGTCGTCAAATGCCGCTTGAGAGACTTGAATTTCTTGCCGTCCTCCAAGCAGACGATGAAGTCGTCGGTCACCGACTTCTTGATGGGGACCGCGGGGCGTTGTTCCTCGACTGCTGGCGGGGTCTCCCCTGGTCCAGAAGTTTCGTTCAGGGAGCCGTAGGTTTGCTGGATAAGATAAGGGAGTTCGTCGGGGGCAATGACATTGCGGCTCAAATAGGCCGATACGATGCGGCTGGTGAGCTCAAGTCTTCGTCCGTTTGTGCGCGTTTCCGTCAATGATCTTCTCCGCAGCCTGTTACCAATGAAATCGAGCGATGTAGAGTGCAGATATTTCGGTCGGAACGAAGGCACTATGAGCCGCGAGTCGCTATATATCTCTGCTTGTCATCCCTACGAGGGTTCCATGGCTGAAAACCACACGCACTGGCTTCGGAAAGAGAATACGGATCAGACGAAGGCGAGCTTTCCGGAACTCTTTTTCGATCTCGTTTTTGTATTTGCCCTGATTCAGCTTTCCGAGAGCCTTTCGGATGATTTCAGTCTTGGCATCGCCGCCGAAGCAGTGCTTTTCATCTTCGCGCTTTGGTGGGTATGGATCCATACGACGTGGGTCATGGATCTTCTGGATACCGAGATCGAACCGGTCCGCCTGCTGCTCTTCACTCTCATGTTCTTCGGCATCGTGATGGCGATTGCGCTGCCCGAGGCCTTCAAAGGCATGGGCCTTCTCTTTGCCGTCGCCTATTCAGCGATGCAGGTCAGTCGGTCGCTGTTCGCACTCTATGCATTCCGAAGAGGCGACCCGGCCTCGTTCATGACCTTTTTCCGGATCACCGCCTGGCTTACGATTTCAAGCACCTTCTGGATTACGGGAGGCCTGTCGGAACCGCATCTGCGCGTCGTCCTGTGGATCGTGGCGCTCGTTGTGGAATATACAGGTCCGACGGTCCGCTACTGGGTGCCACTTATCGGGGCTTCGCCGCGGGAAACCCTTGACATCGACGGGGAACATCTTGCGGAACGCAGCGCTCTTTTTGTCATCATCGCACTTGGCGAGACCATCCTGACAATTGGCAAACACACGTTCAGCAACCTCGAGACTGAGGGCACGCCCTGGGTCCTCTGTTTTTCCTTTCTCACCACGGTTCTCATGTGGTGGATCTATTTTCACGACGGCCAGCAACGGGCCGCTGACAAGGCAGAAGACACGTCCAAACCGCAAACCACCGCGCAGTATCTCTTCACCTATGGCCACCTTCCGATCGTTGGCGGCATCATCTTCACGGCGGTCGGAGAAGATTTCAGCCTGGCGCACCCTTACCAACTGGGAACGTACAATTTCGCGCTGGCTCAGCTCGGCGGGCCGATCCTGTTCCTGGCTGGGACAATGTGGATGAAAAGGGTGTCATCGCGCGTCCTGCCCTATTCGCATGTCTTTGGCATCAGCCTGCTCACAGCTAGTTTCACGCTTGTGCCCTTCGTCGCCAACTTCGCTATCCAGGCGCTGACAGGTGTTATACTGCTCGTGGTCGCCGTGTGGGAGTATGTCGCGTTGAAGCATCTGCGGCGCAGCGCCGCTTGATTGCCACGGCTTTCGTTTCTGCTGCGCCCTAGAAATATGCCACACCTTCCTCTTCATGCAGAAGGTGTAGCCGGACGCTTCGGGCATCCTCCACAGCTCCTCCGTTCTATCGCTACTGCTTGGGCAGTTGGTGCCGGTCGCACGCACCGTCCTCAAGGCCCCGGTCTTCAATGAGCTTCCCGACCGGCAGGAGGTCGCGCAGCGCCCAGTGCCTGCGCTATCCCGTCGTGCCGGCCCCAAAGCGGGTAAGCCCCTTCAACGACACCCCCGCCGGCGAGTTTTGGGATCGCGGAAATCCCAGACGGCTTCCCCAAGGTTTCAGGGCGCCGCTGCAGGTAGGGCAGCTTTGTTGACTCCGTCTTCCGCTCGGCCGAAAACAGACTTCCGCTTCCAGAAGGAGATCATCTGATGGCTGAAGAGAATAGTATGTTCCTCAATGACAGGTTTGTCGTGGCGGACGCCACGGAAAGACACCGACGATGCAAAAGCATACTGCTGTCGAACTTTTCCGCCGCATTGCAAAACTGAGTGAGTAGCAATACCTCAACCGGATCGCAGTCCGGCTCGCTCAAAGTGGGGACACTATGAAAACACCGTGGAAATTCCTTGCCCGATTGGCGTCGCGGCAACCATCGGGGAAAGCGCAAGAGAGCTCGGCCGGGAATGACACCGATTCCAAGACTCTCGAGCATACGTCCGCACTTCCACCCAGTCCGACGGTGGCTGCCAGCCCGCTTGCTCGAAATGGGGACGTCTCGGTTGATCAAGGGCCAATCGCATCGGATAAGCCGGCAGGCCATAACGGTGTCGCACAGGCGTTAGAACCGCCAATCCATGCGGATGAGGTTCAAACAACTGCGCGTGACGAAGCCGACCAATCGGGCGCCGAAGCGAATTCGCTGGCTCCGAAAAGCGCGGCAAGCACAAAGTCGCAACGCAAACCGCGGATCAAGCGTCGAGAACGTGGGAAGAGAGCCAACGCCCACGTGGATGCTCAAAGCGCTGTCGTCCAAAAGCATTATCAAAACCTGCAACAATCGTCGTCACGTGACTTGTTTTTCCATGAATTGGCGACACTCGACGAAGAAATCAAAATGCTGAGGACCCAACTCGCTCAAAAGCTTCATCTGCAGAACGTTCAGCTGAAGAAAATGCTGGAGCGATTCGACCTTTCGTGAACTCGGCGGCACTCCTATAAGCGCGCCTGCGTCATCTTCGCTTGGCGGGAGGCCCTCGCCGCCATTCAATTGAATGGGTGCGAAAGCCTGTTGAGCAGACACCCATCAAATAGGCTCATTGCGTATTCGTCGACGCGTGCTGCGCCTCAGGACAGCCCAGCGACAATACTCAAGCCCAGGTCGTCGCGAATCCCTGATTGATATGCATTGATCAGTTTTGCGGCGAGTGCTTCAGCTTCTTCTGACTTGCGTGGCAAAGCTCGCCTTTGCAGTTCGTCCAGGAAGGCTTTCCGATTGTCTCCAACTCGTCGGGCCCAATTGGATCGAAACTCGAGGTTTGAGCTGATTTCATCATTCCCCTCCCTCCGCCGCCGGCTGCGACGGAAGACCCTTCGTGACTCTGCGTTTCAGCCTGAACTGAACGGGTGCAGCTTCGCATTAGATCTATCGAAATTGAGCCGTCCTTACGGCCTGACGGTCCGTATCGACCCACTGCAGTGCCCCAAGGGCCGAGCCAAATAGCAGAGCAGGCACAGCCAGGGCTCCCATGAACCTCAGCATTTGGAGCCGACGTGTTCGCTTTCCATCCCAATCGTAAGCCATTTGCACGCCCCCGTCGTATAAAGCACGCCGAGATAGAACCAGAGAACGACTTTTTCGTCGAGTCTATTTTCAAGTATTACTTTTAGAGGAATTTCCTCTGCGGGTTTTATATTGCACATTCAAGGGCGTCGATAGAAAATGAGAAGTAAAGGTGTCCAAGCAGGCATGGTGATCGCGCTTGGCCGTGACGGAGGGCTTCTAGCAGGCGGTGCCCTGCGGCATCACACTGCGATAAGCCTTCGCGCTCGCGCCGACCCTGCGCCAACATGTAGGGGCCCCGATCGTCGAATTAGGGATAGTGGTCAGCGCCGTCTATTTCCGGTGAGGGCCGGAAGCTTTCACCGGTAGATCGTCAGGCTCTAGGTGTGAGCCAGGCATCAACGATCCGTAAAGCAGGACTCTGATGGTCGTGTTGACTCTGTGGAGCACTCAGCCGAAAACAGGCGATGATTAAAGGAGGAAATTGCTGATGGCTGACGAGAGTAATACAGGACCAGTTGCTGCGGCCGTAGCGGCGGACGCTGAAGTGAAAGTACCAACGGCTAAGAAGCTGAGGTCGCCACGGCCTCAGAAGGCGGCTGCCGAACCAGCTCAACCAAAGGCGCCGGCCGCTAAACCCAGGAGGTATAGCGAACAAGAGAGAAACGACAAGCTTAAGCTGATCGAGACGCAAGTCAGCGAAGGAAACACCCTCAAGAACGCTATCCAGAGTGCCGGCATATCAGAGCAAACCTACTATCATTGGAAAGGTGCCGCGAAGCCTGTCGGAAAAAAGGACGCGAAGAGCACCAAGCCCCTACCGGCCGGCGATGAGTTCGCAGATCTTGTCAAGTTGGAAGAGGAAAACCAGAAACTCCGCAAACGACTGGCGGAGAAGCTGCGCACGGAAAACGCCGAACTGCGCAAGAGGCTCGGTCTGGATTAACCAGGACCGGGGATGCGCGGGGCGACAGGTTCTTCGTCGTCCTCCGTGTTACGCCAGAGGCTCATATGCCTCCGCATTTCGCATTGTCGCGACAAGCGAGCCTGCTGTTCCCATCGTCGCCGGGTGAAAGACACGCGAGCTGCGGGGTTGGTTTAGCAGGGAGTTGAAGCGGGCGAGGAACGGCTGTATTGGTGCGCCAGCAGGAATGCAACGGCGCCAATCGGCGTTCATTTTTCACGTATGCTTGGGACCGAAAGTAGATGAAGACGCCACAACGGAGGTTTGTTGTTGAATTCAAGTCGGGGCGACGACAGCCAAAAGCCCAGACGAACTCAATCTGGGGAAACACAGATCTTAAGGCTTTGGCCCGCGAAGTGGAGGAGACCACGCCGCATCTGTTCAATTCAGGTGAAGCGGCTGGAACGCTAAACTCGGATGAAACTGCGCCGGCTTATCCGACCGATGCAGAGCCTGCCAATCCACGCGCCGACGATGTCGACGTTGCATTAGCAGCGATGCCATTTGCCAACGGCGCAGAGGTCGAAATCTCGAAGCACCATGGGGCCGATCATCCGCCCGAACCGGTCGTGCAAGAAGAGGAGAGCCAACCGGCGTCGCAGGCACGAACGACATCAATCAGCACCTCTCGAAAGCGCGCCAAGCGCGCGTACGCCCAGACGATTGCGCACAATTCCGAGGTTGGGAAGGGGGATCCAAAGCCTGTCGACGAGCGGATCTCACTCGACGAGCTCGCCGTCCTGGAGGCAGACAACAAGCGCCTCAAGAGGTTGCTGGCTAAACAGCTTCATGCACAGAACTTGCAACTCAAGAAGATGCTTGCGCGGTTTGACGTCGAATAGTGAGGTCGCGCCACTGGCGTAAGAAAACCGGTCCGGCGCGAGTTCCGCGGCTAGCCCCGCGCGCCGGGTGCGCTACCTCGACGTCACCTGCCGGGTTTTCGCGCGTTTGCACTGCTGAAGGTGTCGGGTCTGACAACCCGATATTGCCATGTCAGGCGGAACGTCGAAGTTGGCACTTGGAATGCAGCGGCGATGCGCCTGAGCCTGGCGGAGGGTCCCCGAGCAACGGGGATAATTAAGACGCCATTGATTGTGGGAGCCCGACCGGCTTCCGACGGTGCCTATCGCGCCAGAATAGATAAGGGCATGACGATGTTCACCGACAGACCGACCGGTCGCCAGTCATAGTTTAAGGTGCCGCCGAACTGGTGGGTGACGGTGGCCTCCACCAATGTGCTGCCGAAGCCCTTGGAAGCCGGCGGGATAGATATTTGGGTACCCCGGTCCTCACTCCATGTGATGCTAAGATCGTCGCCGTCGATCTGCCAAAGAACGTCCACCCTTCCATTTTCGCTGCATAGTGCCCCGTATTTGGCGGCATTAGTCGCGAGTTCATGGAAGACCAGCGCGAGTCCGTTCACCGATTGCTCACCGCATAGAACCGACGGCCCGCGGAGTGAGAGCCTTCTCCTGCTGCCTGTTATCGGAGGCTCGTGCGGATCGGTGACGATGCTCAACAGCTCGGCAAGGTTGGAGGCCGCCCCCTGAACGTCGCTAAAAGATGGTCTCACCAAAGAATGGGCAGCGGCGAGCGCATGCAACCTGCCGGACAATAGTGCGACTAAATCATCCTTGTTGTCCGTGCTGCGGGCGCTGATGCGGATCATGCCGTCGACGATAGTGAAAAGGTTTTTGAGCCGATGGCTCATCTCCCTGGTAAGCAGTTCCTGCTGTTCAAGTGCCTGCTGGAGTTCCTGTTCGGATCGGACCATCTTCAGTGCTATGCCGATGAACCCCGCGAGCTCCTGCATCGTGGCCCCGTGGCCGCAGTGGAAATGTCCAATTCTGTCGGCGACGATCCACAGTGTCCCGAGTGGTTCCGTTCGTCCGATGTACAGGGGAACGAGCAGAACCTCCGGCAGCGACAAGCCCGGTGGTATCCAATCATAGACGCGTTCTGGATGAATGGTCAGTGTCGGTGCGCTTCGCTCTAGCGTGATACCACATGGCGAGAAATCGCGGGGCGTAGTAGCCCCGTTGAACGGCGACAGAATCCCCTTTAGATGATGCCAACGGAACACTGGAGACGGCTCTGTCTCTTCGAGCAGACTGATACCGGCCGAAATTCCGCCTGTCAGTTCCATGGCGAGTTCCACGAACCTTGGGAGCATTTCCCCAGGCGCGTCGTGCATGCGTCTGGCGAGCTGGAGAAGCGCGGCCTTCTCCCGCGCCGCATCGCCCTGTGGCACTGGCCTCTGACTCAGATCGACCGCGTAGACCGTCGAAACGTCGGGTTTGGACACCTTCGCAGCTTCCATCTTCTCGCTTCCCTCTCGGTGCGCTCTGAACGACTGCAGGCTTCATCTGTATCGTAACTCTAAGCCGGTGGCAAAACACGTGACACGGGTAGAGACGAGCGAGCGTGATCTACCGTGAAGGTCGGTGAGTTGCCGCCGAATGGCCGCGGGGCGCGCTCGACGGCCTGTTTGACTGATTCATACACACGCCCAAGCGGTGCGCAACCTTGCCCCGCGGATGGAGCAGACCGCACTCCTTCAATCCTCAAAGAGAATGCGAATATCGCGTCGCACGCGTCGCCGATCGGCGTCCGAAAAGGCCGCATGAATGAGTTTCGCAGCCTCAGCTTTGCCGAGCGGCTCAGCAAGCAACCTGGAAACAGCACCGCTACCGGATACAAATGGAAGATCGCATCTCCGTTGGCCCGCACGAGGAAGAGCTTACCGTCGAGGCCTTCAACCTTGATATCGCTCGCGGCATAAGGCCAGCGCGCCGACCCGCCGGGAAATTGTCTCGGCCGTACCTGCTTGGTCCGATCAAAATGGCCGGCGGAGCCGAGGGGTCGCTTTTTGCCCAGCTTTCCCACATAAGTTCGGCAGAAAGAAAGACGATGCTTGTCGCTGGCGCCGCCGCCGCGATGACCGCCATCTTCGGTCGGAATCGGGTACGACCTAATTACCGATCTTCTCGCAAGCAACATGACATGGGTCGCGATAAAGACCGTCCTTATCGTCAAGGCAGGAATCTGGCTGGTTGCCTTGTCGTCCGGCACGTTCGGGGGCGTCCTGGCACCTCTCCTTATAGTCGGGGGAGCGTTCGGAGCGCTGTTCGGCCGGGTTCTTCCGGGTGAGGGGACTTTGGGCGCTTCTCGGCATGGCGTCGATGATGGGCGGTACCATGCGGGCGCCGCTGACGGTCACCTTTTCGCGGTCGAGCTGACCGTCCATGTCTGCTTGCTCGTCCCCCTCTTTGCGGCCGCTACGGTTGCCTCCTATGGGATCACTGTCCTGCTGCTGATGATCGATCCTGACCGAAAAGATCGCGCGCCGCGGACGGCACGTCATCCGCGAATATGCCCGCATGCGGCAATACGCACTCTGGCGATAGGCGCGGAGACCGTCGGGTGACCTCTGTCCCACTACGGTGAACGATCACTGCTTACTGCGCCGCGTCAGGGGCATTCTTCTGCGGAAGCTTATATTCGATCCCCCGAGGATAACTACAGCCTCAATACCCCTAGCTTTCCCGGCCGGGACCAAATGAACTTCACTGTTACTCCATAGAGGGGTGAACCGCTCCAGGTCGGTAGCCGAACAAGTTCCGCTTCAAGTACCGGCGGAATGGAAAACCCACGATGAAGCACGGCCGGCATAAGTCCTCGGTATCCGTGGCATGGTGTCAGACACTGCGCTTCGCATAAAGCGCGGCGAGCGCCGTCGTCATATAAAAGGCCGTACCAGCGGCCATGCGACCAATGCGTACGCGCCGACGCTGAGGATGTTCCCCAATATTCGGCCAACGAGTTCGTATGGATCTCGCTGATGGGCGGTCATCTGGTCTCTCCAAAACAGTTGTCATTTGCCGTGGTAGCATACAGCCGTTTGCCGGTCACCAAGATCTCATAGTTTGTCACTGCTTCCAGAACACCGGTGTTAGGATGACAAGCACGGTCAGCACTTCAAGTCGCCCCATCATCATCATGAGCGAAAGCAGATAAAGTTCCGGGTCCTCGAGGGTCGAGAAATTGCCCGCGGGGCCGACAAGAGTGCCAAGGCCGGGGCCGACGTTCGAGAGGCAGGTAATGACTGCTGATACCGCGGTGAGGAAGTCGTAGCCCAACGCCGCCATCGTCAGGCTACCGAAGATCCAAAGGAGGATATAGGTAACGAAGAACAGGAGGATCGCCCGCAAAGTGTCGGCGTCCAACGAGTTCCGACCGTAGCGGACAGGGTAGACTGCCGCCGGATAGATGAGTTTGCGTAAGCCAGAGTGGATGGCGTTGAAGAGAACGATGAAGCGGTAGGCCTTTATGCCACCGGCGGTGGAGCCGGAACACCCACCCATGAAGGTCGCGATGAATGCAGCCATCACGACGAAAGGTCCCCAAAGCTGGTAGTCCTCGCTCATGTAACCCGCAGTCGACAGAATCGAGCTGAAGTTGAAGAATGCGTGAGCCAGCGCGATGTGAAATTCGACGCCATTCGTCAGGCGGTGATAGATCGCGACCGAGAAAGCGAAGACCGTCAGATAGGCAAGAAAAACGAAGATCTGAGGATCACGCAATGCGTCGAGCCGACCACGTGCAACGAACACGATGAGGATCGAAAAGGGCAGACTGCACAATGTCATGAAAAACGTTGCGGTCCACAGGAGCGGAATGCTGCCGAAATACGCGAACGATGCATCGTGGGTTGAGAAGCCACCGGTGGCGACCGTCGACATGGCGTGATTGATCGCATCGAACCGGTTCATGCCGGTCACGTTGTACCCGATGGCACAAAGGAGCGTGATGCCGACATAGACCGTGAAAAACGCCCGGCTGAACGTGGCGAGGCGGGCAAAGGGCTTCTCGTTTGTGTCGGAGGATTCCATCTTGAAGAAGGACATTCCCCCGACCCGCAGGTACGGGATGATGAACAGGCCCAGGACGACGATTCCAACGCCTCCGAGCCAGCAGATGAGGGACCGCCAAATCAGAATGCCGGGCGGGGCATCGTCCAGTCCGACGATCACCGTCGATCCGGTCGTGGTAATCGCCGACACAGACTCGAAAAGCGCCTGCGCGAAGTCGAGATCGAGGGATGACATCCACAGCGGCAAGGCGCCGATCAACGCGAAAGCCGACCAGAGAACGTTGACGAGTAGAAAACCGAACTTCTTGGAAAACGGAGGCGGCCCGGCACGGGTCGCCATGAAAGTCGTGGCGGAAAGGCCACTGGTGACGAAGGCGGCCGCCGCGAAGACCTGCCAATCGGAATGGCCATAATAGAGGTCCAGCATCGCAGGAATCAGCATCGCGGCCGACAGATAGAGGCCGAGAATTGCCGCAATGTGAATGGCGTGCCGGAAAAGTGAAGCATTCAATCTAGTGTCATCCCAAAGATGGTGATGGTGACCAGTTTTTCTAGCGAGAATTCGACCAGCGGATGACCAAAGTCAAATGGACTCCCGTTTCCATTCGCCATTTACACAGAACTTATAGCGCCTAAGCCAGGATCTCAGAACTCAGGAGCCCGGTCGAGACCGGTAGCCGCGCGCTCGCTTCTGGCGAGTCAAGAATAGAAAGAGGCCAACAGCTTGACGGTCATCCTCAAACAAATCGGTGCGTACCTTTGCCGCCTGTGCGATGCGGCCTATCAAAAGCCGCTTTCGGCCCCGAGACGGGAACCCGAATCGTTGAAGCAATTCAAAGCTGAGGCTCGATATCCGGCAAAGACCAGTTGTTGTCGAAAAACCCTCGGTTGGCCCGTACCAGCGGAAATATGCAAACCATCCTCGCCCAGGCAACGTCTTGACCCAGTTTAGGTGGCTCGCGGGCGGTTCAGGCCCAAAATGCGAGACTCCGGCTACTCCACCCTATGTGAGGTGAAATTCGACCGCTGCCAATTGTCCTTTCGCGAAGTGGGCTCGCATTCAAAGGCCCGGCGGACCCGCCAATGCCCTGTTGACAGCGCCGATCAACAAGTCGGCCGGGAAAGGCTTGTGAAGATACGCGACGCAGCCCGCCTTAAGCGCTTCCCGTTCGAGGGCCTCGTCCTCCACCGCGGTGATGAAGATGATCGAGAGGTTCGTGCCAGAGTCCCTCAAACGGTGCCACAGCGCGATGCCCGACATGCCACCTAAGTGGATATCGAGGACAACACAGCCAATCTGGCTTACATCGGCACTGCTAAGAAAGGCTTCGGCTGACGAGTGTCCTTCAGCCACAAATCCATTTACCTTCAAGAGGCGCTCGACGCTCCTGCGCATGCTCGGATCGTCATCAACGACAGCCACTATGCGCGCTGAGCTTTCCAATTGACGCCTTTCTGGAGCCGATGGAAAAAGCATGACCAGCCCCGATCATGACGATCGTATGACCAATATTGAGGCCTGGCTATTGCCCTTTGGTGAAGCGGGCGGCCCCATGTAGTTACCGTTGCAGTTGATCCGCCGCTGAATCGATCAGCCCAAGTCTCTCGGCGAGCGACACAGTCTCCGCCAGCGACCGCGCACCAAGCTTCTCCATGAGGTTGTGACGGTGTGCCTTAACCGTTCGTTCGGAGGTGCCGAGCGCTTGAGCGATCTGCTTGTTGAGTTTACCGCGGACAATCAGGCCAAATACTTCAAATTCGCGGGGCGTCAGGTTCGCCAGACGCCGCCGGAGTGCATGTTTACGATCCTGCTCCAAGCGCCGTAGCGCGTAGCGGTGCAACGCACGCCCGATGGTTTCCAACAGCACCTCCTTGGGCGTTGGCTTTTCCAAGAAGTCTTCGGCACCAGCCTTCATCGCTTGGACGGTCGCCCTGATGTCGCCTCGTCCCGTCAGAAAGACGATCGGCAGCAGCGGCGCTCTCTCGGCCAGCCGGTCCTGCAGTTCCAGTCCGCTGAGACCGGGTAGACCAAGGTCCAGCAGAACGCAGCCAGGCTCGCCGTCAGCGAATTGTGCTAGAAACTGATCACCTGATTCATAGAGGGCCACGCGAAAACCGGAGGCCGCAAGCAACCGCCCGACCGCGGTGCGGAACGATTGGTCATCATCTACGATATGGACGACGGCTTCCAAATATTCACCCATTCGTTGCGAGAGGCAGCACAATACGGAAAACCGCTCCGCCGTCGGGGCGATTGGCAGCCCAGATCTCGCCGTCATAGGTTTCGACGATCGCACGCGCGATGGAAAGGCCGAGCCCCGTCCCCGTCGGCTTGGTAGTATAGAACGGTTCGAAGATGCTGGCGAGTTGTCCGTCGGGAATTCCGCGGCCCGTATCGGAAACCGACAGCTCCACCTTGGATTCCGTCGTCAACCTCGTCTCGAGCAGGAGCCTCCTTTCGGTCGTTATCACCTCGAGCATTGCGTCCATGGCATTGGTCGCGAGATTGAGAATGACCTGCTGGACATGGACCCTGTCGGCCCGGACCGGCAGCTCGCGTGATGTCTGGCTGGAACTGACAACTACGCTCCTCCGCTCTGCCTCACCACGCAGAATCCTGATCGCGCTCGTCGTCACGTCATTGAGATCGAACTCCTGCCAGTCGATCTCGCTTCGTTTCTTGAGCAGACCCCTCATACGGGAGATGACGTCGTGGGCGCGCTGATCGTCGTCTTGAATATCCACCAGGATTTGTCCGATCAGTTCGAGGTCAGGCTTCTCCGACCGAAGAATGACCCCTGCCGCCTCGGCATTGCTGCGAATTGCACCAAGGGGCTGGTTGAGTTCATGCGCGATGGATGCCGAAAGCGCGCCCGCGGTCGCGGACTGGTTGAGATGAACGACTTCGAGGAGACGATTGCGGGATTCGGTCTCCGCCGCCTGACGGCGGCGGCGTTCGATGAGCAGTCCGGCAATAACGGTGCCCTGGAACGTAATGACGGCAAGGGCCAAGACTGCGGCGAGCCAGTATTGTTCCCAGAAAGTCAGTTCTTTGAACATCTGGATTGCGCCTGCAGGAAGATTTTTCTCCGACAGCCCCCAGCGTTCGAGCTGTCTCGCATCGGCCACATAGGTTTGCGGAGACTCGAGACTGGAAATCGATTTACCAGCAATGGCTGCGAGCGCGAGGTCAGCAACGGTCTCGCCCAGCGACTCGAACGTAACCACGCTGCCCCCGACAACTCCGTAATCGACGTAAGTGAGATACGGACCGTATATCGGCGCGCCGGCGGTCTCCGCAATTTGTTTGACCGCTTCACGAGGGATGAAATTGCGGCCGTCGCGATCCTTTAAGATCGTCAGTGCCAGGATGATGCTGTCACGGGGAACCGCGGCGGCCACCTTGGTGAACTCTTCGATCGTCAGGCCCTCCAGATAGGTCGTTTTGTAATCCTTGGAAAAAACCGCAAGATCGGCCCGCGCTCTAGCGAGCCAAGAACGATCGAATTCGGATGATCCTCCGATTATGAAAAGATGGCGCGCCTCCGGCTGGAGTCCGCGGGCCATCTCCGCAGTCTTGACTATGTCAAACTCGCTGAAGGCTCCGACCACATCGTTGGGCAGGTCCATTTCCTCGGCGGTGGAGCTGCTGAAGCCGGCGACGATAATCTTTGCACCCTCCGCGAGCTCCCTGCGGTTGGCCGAGATGAATCGCGCAGATACTTCGCCGAGTGCAATCACCACATCGGGGCGGCGATCCGAATATTTGGCCGAAAGATATCTGGCCATGCGACCGATGTGCTCCGCTTCAGGAAACCTTGAAAGGTCGAGAAACTCGGAGAAGAGATCAATTCTAGCTTTGGTAGCGTGGAGCAGCCGTGTCCTAACGGCCTCTCCGGCGGCAGTTGTCGCGGCTAATCGTTCGTCATACGGGTAGAGGATTAAAACCCGCGGGACATGGTCCCGGGTCTTCACGGCTGCAACTGGCGTGGCAGCAAAGATTGCGAGAAGAACACAGCAAGGAACCACGTATCGCCCGAGCTGGCGCGATTGCGTGGTCCAATGGCGCTCCAAGCTCATTGCGTTGCCCCCGAGAAGGTCATCGACAAATAGCAAAGCCGCAGCGCCCTTACAACCTACACCGCGGCGTCGAGTAGATCACAATCTGAAATAGTTGCCCCAAGGTACAATATCGCAGCAGCTCGCCGTGCGGTAGAGTGCTTTCCATGAGTGTCGTCCGCAACCCGCGGCGGACACTCTGGTCGGATGCCGTTCCCGATCGAAGGCGTCCGGATTTTCCAGTTACTCCAGTTGTTTCGATTGATTTCAATTTGAATACGCGACCGGCGACGCTCGTTTAAATTCCGCCGTGCGCCTGGGTGAATCACCGTTCGGCCGGAGATCTCAACGGAGGAATCGTAATGAATCGCAGGCTCATGCGTAGCGTTGGAGCATTCCTTGCTTCAACCGTTCTTTGGTGTACCGCATCCAGCCCTCAGGCTCAGGAAGCGCGACCAAAGCCCAACATTCTCTTTATCGTGTCCGACGACACCGGTTATGGAGATCTCGGGCCTTACGGCGGTGGCGAAGGTCGTGGCATGCCGACCCCGAACATCGACAGGCTGGCCGACGAAGGCATGACCTTCTTTTCCTTCTACGCCCAGCCGAGCTGTACCCCGGGCCGCGCCGCGATGCAGACCGGGCGAATTCCGAACCGCAGCGGCATGACGACGGTCGCCTTCCAGGGCCAAGGCGGTGGGTTGCCGGCAGCCGAATGGACGCTCGCTTCCGTCTTGAAGCGCGGTGGATACCAGACTTACTTCACCGGCAAGTGGCACCTGGGCGAAGCAGATTACGCGTTGCCGAATGCCCAGGGCTATGACGAAATGAAACACGTCGGCCTCTATCATCTCAATGCCTACACCTATGCCGATCCGACCTGGTTTCCCGATATGGACGCGGAAACACGGGCCCTGTTCCAGAAAGTGACGAAAGGCTCACTTTCCGGCAAGGCTGGCGGCGAGGTGACCGAAGACTTCAAAATCAACGGGCAATACGTCGATACACCTGTGATCGACGGTAAGCCGGGCGTTGTCGGCATCCCGTTCTTCGATGGGTATGTCGAGAAAGCGGCGATAGAATTCCTGGATGCCGCCGCCAAGAAGCCGGACCAACCATTCTTCATCAACGTCAACTTCATGAAGGTGCATCAGCCCAACCTTCCGGCCCCCGAATTCCAGCACAAGTCCCTGTCTAAGTCCAAATATGCCGACTCCGTCGTGGAGCTCGACACACGCATCGGCAGGATCCTGGACAAGCTGCGTGAAACCGGCATGGACAAGAACACCCTGGTTTTCTACACGACCGACAACGGCGCCTGGCAGGACGTCTATCCGGACGCCGGATATACCCCATTCCGTGGCACGAAGGGCACCGTACGCGAAGGCGGCAACCGGGTCCCTGCGATTGCGTTCTGGCCTGGCAAAATCCAGCCGGGCTCAAGGAGTCATGATGTCGTCGGCGGTCTCGACCTGATGGCGACATTCGCTTCGGCCGCCGGCGTGCCCCTACCTGACAGAGATCGCGAGGACAAGCCAATCATTTTCGACAGCTACGACATGACACCGGTTCTGCTCGGCACAGGCGAGTCGGCCCGGAAGAACTGGTTCTACTTCACAGAGAACGAGCTGACACCCGGAGCTGCGCGCGTCGGTCATTATAAGGCTGTTTTCAACCTGCGTGGTGACAATGGACAGGCGACCGGTGGCCTTGCCGTCGACACGAACCTGGGCTGGAAGGGTGCTCAATCCTACGTGGCAATCGTGCCCCAGGTGTTCGATTTGTGGCAGGATCCGCAGGAGCGCTACGATGTCTTCATGAACAATTATACCGAGCACACCTGGACTCTGGTCTCCATCTCCGCGGCGATCAAAGACCTGATGAAAACCTATGTCGAGTACCCGCCGCGCAAGCTGCAGAGCATGGGGTACGACGGTCCGATCGAACTGTCCAAATACCAGATGTTGCAGTCGATTCGGGAGCAATTCGAGAAGGAGGGTGTCCGCATCGCAATGCCGACCGGCAACTAAGTGTACCGCGGCGGCCCTGGATCAGGCCCGGGCCGCCGTGTTCCGGGACGGACCTGACCTTCGCAACGACCTTTTGGAGGACGCCCAATGTTCGCAGTTCGTGATTTCCTAAAATCCGCCCACCTTGGCGCGGTGGCGGTTGCCGCTGCACTTCTCCTTGTCACTTCAGCAAAGGCGCAGAACGATCCGTTGCCTTCGTGGAATGACACCGCCCCGAAAGCGGCCATCGTCGCCTTCGTCGAGAAGGTGACCACCGAGAACTCGCCCGACTTCGTCCCGGAGCCGGAGCGCATTGCCGTCTTCGACAATGACGGCACGTTGTGGGTCGAGCATCCAATGTACACCCAGCTCGCCTTCGCGCTCGACCGCGTAAAGGCGGAGGCTGCGGCCCATCCGGAATGGAAGGACAAACAGCCGTTCAAGGCGGTACTCGAGGGCGACATGAAGGCGCTCGCGGCAGCAGGCGAAAAGGGTCTCGTAGAGCTCATCATGGAGACCCATGCGGATATGACCCACGACGAGTTCCAGAAGTTGGTCTCCGAATGGCTCGCCACCGCGCGTGATCCGAAATTCAACAAACCCTATACCGAGCTCGTCTACCAACCGATGCTTGAATTACTCGCGTATCTGCGCGCCAACGGCTTCAAGACCTTCATCGTATCTGGCGGCGGCATCGAATTTGTGCGGCCCTGGGCCGAACAGGTCTACGGCGTTCCGCCCGAACAGGTCGTAGGCTCCTCGATCAAGACGCAGTTCGAGATGCGTGACGGGACGCCCACCCTGTTCCGCCTGCCACAAGTCAACTTCATCGACGACAAGGCAGGCAAACCTGTCGGGATCAATGCGCATATTGGCCGCCGACCAATCGCCGCTTTCGGCAATTCCGACGGCGATCTGGAAATGCTGCAATGGACGACCATGACGGGTGAGAGCGTCCGTTTCGGGATGATAATTCATCACACCGATGCAGACCGCGAATATGCCTACGACCGCAAGAGCGAATTCGGCCGCCTCGACAAGGCGCTTGATGCGGCGGCGATAAACAAATGGACAGTGGTCGACATGAAGGCGGACTGGAAAGAGATCTTTCTGAAGAAGTAAGACTGCGTATCCGCCGGTTCCGCGCCTTCCACGAGAGGAGCTCTGGTGAAAGTAGTTTGGATGAAGCCGCCGTGGGTTTCGGGCAGGTCCATGGCCCAAACCATGGGTCGTGCGTTCTGGCTCAGCGCGCGCGATCTGCCAGGATGGTGGATTCGGGTCGTTCGATCGTGCGTGTGCAACAGCCGAGCGGCAGTTTTTTGGACAGTGGTATTCTGTTCCCTCCCTGCGCTGACAAGTGTGGCTGCTTCGGAAAAATCCAAAACCTCCATGGTCGACCCGCTGATCACAGTTCATGACGGTTTCGTGGACGAGAAAACCTGTTCATCGTGCCACGCCGATCAGGCTGCCGCCTTCGCCAAGTCGCATCACGCCAAGGCGATGGCTATCGCCGACGACAGGTCGGTGCTGGGCAACTTCAACAATATCCAGTTCGATCGCGATGGCGTTGCCGCATCGTTTTTCCGCCGGGACGATCGCTACTTTGTCCGCACCGAAGGGCCAGACGGCAAGCAGGCGGACTACGAAGTCAAATATACGTTCGCCTATGAGCCTCTCCAGCAGTATCTAGTCGATCTCGGCGGCGGCAGGTTGCAGGCTCTCGACGTTGCCTGGGACACCCAAAAACAGGAATGGTTCTGGCTGGGCGAAGGCAGTTCGGCAAGGCCTGGTTCGACATTGCATTGGACGGGCCCGTTCTATCGTTGGAACCGCACCTGCATCGACTGTCATTCCACCGATCCGAGGACCAATTTCGAGCCGCAGACGAACGAATATAATTCGTCCTATGTGGCCACCAGCATTGGCTGCCAGTCCTGCCATGGGGGCGGTACGAGGCATGTCGAATGGGCCAGAGGCACAGCGGCAAATGCTTCACCGGCGGCGGCAGATCCCGGCCTCGCAAAGGTCGACGCGAACACCTGCTTCGCCTGTCACGCCCGACGCACTAGGCTGGTCGATGGGTATCAGCCGGGAGGACCCTTTCTCGACCAGTTTTCCCCTGCATTGCTTCGCAGCGACCTCTATTTTCCGGACGGGCAGATCCAGGATGAGGTTTTCGAATACGGTTCCTTCCAGCAAAGCAAGATGGCAGAGGCAGGCGTCACCTGTTTCGACTGCCACCGGCCGCACGAGGGTACCGTCAAGGCCGAGGGCAATGCGTTATGCACGCAGTGCCATGCCGAGACTGCCCCGGAACGTTTTGCAGGCAACGACCCGAGCGGCGCGTTCGATACCCCGGCACACACGCATCACCCTCAAGGTTCCTCCGGCGGTTCTTGCGCCAATTGTCACATGCCTGAACGGACCTACATGAAGGTCGATCCCCGACGCGATCATTCCTTCGTCACTCCTCGCCCTGACCTTTCCGCACTATACGGGACGCCGAATGCCTGCATCTCGTGCCACACGGGCGAAACGAACGCCTGGGCGTCCGAGCACCTGGACAGGTGGTATGGCAAGGCCTGGCGTGAACGCCCGACGATTGCGCATGCATTCGCGCGAGCGGCGCAGAACGACGGTGGAGCGATTGAGGGTCTACGCAGCTTTCTGGCCGACCGCGAAAAACCAGGCATCGTCAGGGGTAGTGCGATTGTCGAAATGACAAGGCTCGACGGAGCAGCCACGGCAGCGGACGTCAGGGCGGCAGCGGTAGACCCTGATCCGCTCGTCCGGTTGGGGGCGGCGGAGGCGGCTGCCAACTTGTCGGGTGACCTGCGATTGGACGCGATCGGCTTCCTGCTTGCGGACGAGACCCGAGCTGTCCGAGTGGCCGCCGCCAGGGTTCTTGGCACCACGCCGTCACTGGACCTTCTCGGCGCTGAACGCCGCGCTTTCGACGCCGCACTCGACGAACTGGATGCCTATGTAGAGGCTAATGCGGACGTCGCCGAGACGCAGAGCACCTACGCATCCTTACTCTTCGGCCAAGGGCGCACGGACGAGGCGGAAAAGGCTTTCCGCCAAGCGATCATTCTTGATCCGACGCTTTCCGGCGCGCACATCAATCTTGCCGAGTTCTATCGCGCCAGCGGTGACAATGAGAAATCCGAGCAGGCTTACGCCGCGGCGGTCGTCGCGAATCCGGATCGGGCAGATCTTCGCTACGGACACGGCTTGTCGCTCGTTCGCCTAAAGGCCGTGCCGGATGCAATTGAGGAACTAACGGCGGCCATGCACTTGGATCCTGCCAACTCCCGGTACAGGACGACGGCAGCGATCGCGCTTGATTCCGTGGGCCGAACGGATGATGCCTTCGCTCTGTTCGGCCCGACCATCGCAGGGGGTGCAACTGACGCCAATCTGCTCGGCACTGCCATTCAGCTCGGGCTTAAACTTGGCCGCTTTGCCGAGACGCTTAAGTTTGCGGAGGCGCTCGCCCGTCTTCAGCCGAACGATCCACAGGTCGAAGAACTTGTCAGGCAATTACAGGCTGCTGTTCAACATGGCAGATAAGTACTTCGGTTTGCACAGGTGGCTGCGGGAATGGAATTTTCGGGCCGACGATGCGATGTCCTGGTCAAGGACGTCTGCCTTGGGAGATGGAAACACAGTGAACATTGAAGCCGGCTTCGGCGATCGCTTCCATTTTGTTGCTCCTTGCGGCCAGTGGCGCGCGGAACGAAAAGGGCAGCAGCGGGAAAGTTCATTGCTAACAGACCAGCGATGCCGGAAGCTGCATGTGGTTCCTCGCGGCAATGACCACACAGTCCAACGTTTCGAGCCAACCAGAATGAGAAGGAGCAGGCAATGACGACTTTCATCAGACTCGGGCTTTCGGTGGCTGTCGCGGCGATGATCTCTACGGGTGTCCAGGCGGCCGACATCTCGCCGCTCATGGCGCCGCCTCCTCAGCCGACCGAGTCCGAGCCTGGCTGGACGTTCTCGGTGGCTCCTTATTTCTGGATGGCCGGACTGTCCGGCGATACGGCGCAGTTCGGGTTGCCGACGGTACATATGGATGCTGACTTCGGCGACATCCTCGGCCATCTCGATTTTGCGTTCATGGCGGCGGGCGAGGCTCGCTACGACCGGTTCAGCGTCATCGGCGACATAATCTACACGAAGCTGTCCGCGGATGGCGAGACCCCCTTCGGAGTGCTTGCGACGGACGTCGACGTGACGTCCGAGAGCTTTTCGGGCTTGCTCGGCGTGGGATATGCAGTTCTGGACAGCCCGCAAGGACACCTGGACGTGGTTGGCGGCGTCAAGGTGTGGTCGGTCGAAACCACGCTTTCGTTCAGCGGCGGTCTCCTCGGCGGGATCGAGAGAGAGGACAGCGCCACTTGGGTGGACGGAATGGTCGGCTTTCGCGGGAGATATTCCTTCACGCCGGAGATCTACCTGACAGGATGGGGTCTGGTCGGCGGCGGCGGAGCCGACATTGACTGGGATGTCGCGCTTGGCATCGGCTACGAGTTCAACGAGCGAATATCGGCAATCGCTGGGTATCGTGCGCTTGGGGTCGACTACAGCGACGACGGTTTCATTTTCGATGCCGTCCAGCAAGGACCGATTCTCGGGGTCGCGCTCAAGTTCTAACGTCAAGCGGCCGTCGGTCTCCTGCGCAACGATAGGAGGCAACCGGATGTGCATAGTCTTCAGGCATGGATACAGGGGGCTCGTTCACGCCTCGATCTTGCTGTTTTTCCAGTTCGTTTTCGGGCTAGCCGCTCCCTTGGCGGCTCAGGAGGTGGCGACACAAGCGCCGCCGGCCAAGGTCCAGCAACTCATCGAGTTGTTGGACGACCCCGACGTTCGGCAATGGCTTGCGGCCAAAGAGACGACTGCGACGGCAGGCGTGATGCCACCGGCAGGACATGCGTCTCGTTTGGTCGCTGGAATTCGGCGACATCTTGGCGGTATGCGCCAGGCCATACCACGGGTGGTTCCCGAATGGATCGCAGCGAGAGAGCGCATAGCACAGGAACTTAAGAACGGAGTGACGAGGCCGATCGTGTGGGGCCTCTCATTGGTGCTCATCGTAGGATACGCCGCCGAGTTTCTTGTGCGTTATGGGCTGAGGCGAAGTGCGCGCCGGAAAGCGGCCGAGCCTGGACCGGGACTCGCCGCACTTATCCGCATTGCGCCGCTCGTCGTATTCGCGATCGCAGCAGTCGCCGCTTTTGCGCACACCGGTTGGCCAAGCCGCCTGGAGGCGGCGGTTGCGCCGCTTGTCATCGCATGGATCGGCGCACGTTTGCTGAGCGCCGTCGCTTCTGCGGCAGTGGAACCGAGATACACTGGCAGTGGCGCGGCAGAGGGCCGGGCGGGCGCACCAGGGCTGGAAGTGACGCTATTTTGGTACAGACGTTCCGCGCTTTTAATTTATGCTATGGCTTTCACTTGGGCCGTGGTCGAAATGATGCAGGCTCTAGCTCTCCCCGCCGATGTCCGAGACCTCACGGCCGCCGTGCTTGGCCTCGTTGTGCTTGGCATGGCGATCGACGCGGTGGTGCGCCGGCCCGTGGTGGAACTGACAGTGGGACGTCGGATTACGCGCGATTCGCTGATCATCGCTTCGCTCGCACTATTGTGGCTCCTTTGGGTTGCTGGGATGAAGGTGTTCTTTTGGGTCGGCGTCTTCGCACTCATTCTTCCGCCGCTGTTGCGTTTCACGACTGCTGCGACCCGGTCGATGCTGGACACCGAAGCGGCCGACTACGTTCGTGTGATGCGCAATGTCCTGGTCGATCGTGGTGTACGATTCTTGATCGTTGCGCTGGCGGTCGCCTGGCTCGCCATAGTTTTCCAGCTCCACGGCAGCCCGGTGATCCAAGGTGATGTCTTCAAGCACATCTTTCGTGGCGTTCTCGCCGGCGTGGTCATCCTCCTGGCGGCAGATCTCGTCTGGCAGCTAGCGAAGGAGTTCATCAATCTTCACCTGAAACGCGCCACAATGGAAAGCATGGATTCTGCACAGCTCGCCCGCAACATGCGGGTGCGCACACTGCTGCCGATCCTGCGCAATTTTCTCGCAGTCTTTATCGCGATCGTCGCCGGCATGATGGTTTTTTCCAGCCTCGGAGTCCATATCGGCCCGCTGATCGCCGGCGCAGGCGTTTTCGGCGTGGCACTTGGGTTCGGCTCCCAAACACTTGTCAAGGACGTTATCAGCGGAATCTTCTACATGATGGATGACGCCTTCAGGGTGGGTGAATACATCCAGAGCGGCAGCTATATGGGGACGGTCGAATCCTTCAGCATTCGCTCCGTCAGGCTTCGCCATCACCGGGGGCCTGTGTTTACCGTACCCTTCGGCTCGCTCGGCGCGGTGCAGAACATGAGTCGCGACTGGGTGATCGACAAGTTCACTATCAACGTCGCCTACGAATCCGATGTCGCCAAAGTGAAGAAGGTGGTGAAGGGTGTCGGGGCCACGCTGCTTGAGGATCCCGAACTCGCACCGCTGATCATCGAAACGGTGAAGATGAAGGGCGTCGAGCAGTTCGGTGACTACGGCATCACGCTAGGCTTCGCCATGACCACTAAGCCTGGTCATCAGACCCAGGTTCGGCGCCGTGCGCAGGCCCTGATCAAGGATGCGTTCAAGACACATGGCATTCACTTCGCTTCGCCGACAGTCCAGGTCGCCGGGGACGAGGCGCAATCGTCAATGGCGGCTGCAGCCATGACTCACGATACCATCGCCAAGAAAAACGCCGCCTTGGCTGCGCAACAGGAAGGTGAGGCAGCGGCCGAGTAGTCTGGCCTAGGCAGCATCGTGAAGTCTAATCCGCAGCGGCGATCTTGGCAGGTCACCGAATCCTTTGGACCGGGCGCACCGAACCTTCTACGCCGCGGAAAGCGGTTTCGCCTGAGGGCATCGAGGCGAATGAGCTATCGGCCGCTGCCTTCGTATACGTCGCCTCGATGTGACTGCATTTTTGCACGCGCGTAATAAATATCCGCATGTGGCCAGCGGAGGATAAGCTGGGGCGATGGTCGAGCGGCTGCTCTCGGTCGAAGGGAGCAGTTCTCACCAGCCCCCTAAATGGCTTGTTGGGTGGGTCGCGTTCTGGGCTAAAAAGATCGCATAGTGTGTCGTGCGGAACTTGGGGCGCGACGAACACCGGCATTGGCTCAGGGCTTTCTTAGCTCGTTGGGTAGTGATATAAATCCTCGGACTATAGATTCTAGGGTCCGAGTTCTTGTATCAATGTCTGGTTCCGTCACTCAACGTCAAATCGCCCGAACAGTGCTAGCTGAGCGCGGCATAGCACGTTTGGCGGAACTCAGGAACGCAGGCGTCACTGCAGCCACCGTAAGCCGTATGGAACGGGATGGAGAGGTGATCCGGCTTGCCCGCGGTCTCTACCAGCTTCCTGATGCGGAGCTCGCTGCCAACCATAGCCTGGCGGAGGTTGCCAAGCGCGTTCCGAAAGCCGTTATCTGCCTCGTCTCGGCCCTCGCGTTCCACGGCCTGACTGATCAACTGCCGAAACACGTGTGGCTTGCCATAGGTCGCAAGGATTGGGCTCCGAAGCCGGACGGCACCCCTATTCGCATCGTGCGCTTCACTGAAAGCTTGCTCAACGAAGGTATCGAAACCCACACCGTCGAAGGCGTTCCTATAAAGATTTTCGGAGTTGCCAAGACAGTTGCCGATTGTTTTCGCTATCGTAACAAAATCGGCCTTTCGGTGGCGATAGAGGGGCTTCAGGAGGCGCTCCGGCAACGAAGGGCTGCTCCTGGCGAAATTGCCGTTCAGGCCGACCGCGGTGGCGTTGGCACGGTAATCCGGCCGTATCTACAGGCGCTGACCGCCAATGGGTAAAAGAAATCAGAAACGTCGGCGCCTCGGTCCGCGCCCGCCTGTTGCAACTGGCCAAGGCAAGCGGGCAAAGCTTTGATTTGGTTCCGACGCGTTTCGCCTTGAACGGTTGCTGTTCCGGCTCAGCCAGTCGGCCCACGCCGGTCGCTTCGTGTTGAAGGGCGCCATGCTGATGATGAGCTGGTTTGACGATCCGCACCGCGGCACGCGCGACCTCGACCTTTTGGGCTTTGGTAACCCCGACCCGGACCCAATGCTGGAGACCTTTCATGAAGTTCTGGCGCAGCAGGCTGATGACGGGGTCACGTTCGATACCGGTACCTTGCGTGTAGATCGCATCCGCGAAGAACTGGAATATGGCGGGCTAAGGCTGCGGGTGGTTGCCTCGATCAGTGGCGCTCGGATCAACCTGACGATCGACATCGGCTTTGGCGATGCGCTCGAGCCTGGGGCGGAGATGCTGGATTATCCTTCCATGCTGGAGTTCCCGGCGCCTCGGCTCCGAGCCTATGCGGGAGAGACGGTCATTGCGGAGAAGTTCCAGGCGATGGCCATGCTGGGGCGTGCAAATAGCCGGATGAAGGATTTCTACGACATCTGGATTCCGAGCAGGTCCTTTGATTTCAGCGATGACCGGCTGGCGCGCGCAATCGCCGCCACCTTCGAGCGGCGCGAGACGCCGATCCCCAACGACCTACCAGATGCCTTGACGGACGCCTTTGCACGGGACGAGCAAAAGCAGCGGCAATGGCGTGCTTTCGTTGAAGGCGTCGCACACAATACGGGGAATCTGACGGACATTATTCCGGAGATTGCTACATTCCTGATGCCCCATGCGCTTGCGGCCGCGAGGCTGAGCAAATGAAGCAGTTCGTTTGTTTGTTGCGGACGAGGCAGGACCTGCTAAGGCGGATGTTCTTCGGTGAAGAAGCGCCACCCTCAGAGTGGATTGAGCGAGGACGATATCGCGCGGTAACTCCAGGAGCCTGGCCGCTATCGCACCCTGAGAAAGCTCGAGCCTCGTACCGGCGCGCCGGTCGTACGCCCGGGATTTCCCCTGAGGAGCGTGATCCTCGATACCGAGACGACCGGCCTCAACCATCGCAAGGACGAGATCATCGAGATCGGCGCCGTGGCGTTCACGTTCGATGCGGCCGGCACCATTGGCGATGTCATCGGCGTTTATGGTGGCTTGCAGCAACCGAGCGCTCCAAATCCTTCCGAGATCACGCGCCTGACCGGCATCACAGACGAAATGGTGGCGGGCCAGATGATCGACCTCCATCAGCTGCACGCCATCATTGAACCTGCCGATCTGATCATTGCGCATAATGCCGGCTTCGATCGGCAGTTCTGTGAGGCCTTCTCGTCCATCTTCGCGGGAAGGCATGGGTTTGCTCGGGCTCGGAGATCGACTGGGCCTCCCCCGACCTCGAAGGCACCAAGCGTGGTTACCTGATCGGGCAGGCGGGTTATTTCCATGAGGGCCATAGGGCCGTCGACTGCTTTGCCCTGCTCGAAGTTCTCGATAAGGTGAGGGGAGAGCCGAGGCGGCGGCCGTTTGTGGAGCTCTATGTTGAATGTACGGGTGCTTTGCCGCCTCTCCGTTGATTGGATTTGGCCTGCCCCGGGGCCGTCTTTTTTTGGCGTTCCGTATTTCTACTTTTGCCTCAGCGTCGGAAGTTCTGGACGGGGTCGACGAGCGGCGGCAATGGGGTCGGGGGGAGCCGTTCTTCGCGAGCCCCGCGCACGGCTTGTTGCGAGGGGTTCTCGTTCTGTGCGAAAAAGGTCGCGTAATGTATCGTCTGGGAAGCTGTGGCTACGTGGGTTCGTTGGCTTGGGTGACCACGCATTCGAGGTGGCGCGATCCGATCATGAACGACGCCAGAGACCAGAGGCAAGCAACAGAGTGCTTGCAATCGCTGCGCGGCTTTGAAACGTCTCCCATCAGCTCACCACCTACGACGTCCTTGTCCTAGAGTGGGATATTGGTCTGCCAAGGGCTAAGTGGATAATATCGCAGCATCTGGTGTCGGGGATGAGTGAGAGACGGCGAGCGAGGTTGCCCCATCTTTCGGCGATCTGGCGTGCCAAGATCTCGACCCCTGCACTACGAAAGAGACCAGTCTGAAACGCTTCTTGACGTCTGCGCCGTATAAGCTACAACTTGTCCTTGCGGCGTGACCACCTCTCCTCCTGAAGCGGGATGATCGTCATGTGTCAAAAAACCCCTGGATCGCGGCAGTTGGCACATTGCAACGCTGTAGTGCACGCCGTGATTGGCGCCCAAGCGTTGTTCCTTCTTGCGCGCCCCGTTTTCACTTTGCTTCGCTCAGGCAGAGAGATGCTTGCAGCGGCTCTCGTGCTCGGCGTTTGCGCCACCGCCAGCGCCGAGGACGTGCTTTTCGAAAACGTCCGCATCTTCGACGGAAAAGGTGCTGCTCTGACGGCACCGTCGAATGTTCTGGTCCACGGCAATGTGATCGCGGCGATTTCGACAAGCCCCATCGAGGCCGAAGGCGCTGAGCGCATTGCCGGCGACGGGCGAACCCTGATGCCGGGCCTGATCGATGCGCACTGGCATGCCATGTTGGCCGCGTCCAGCCCGGCGGAAGCAATGGGCGACGTCAGCTTCGCCAGCATCCTGGCCGGCGAGGAGGCGACGGATACCTTGATGCGCGGCTTCACCACCGTCCGCGACGTGGGCGGACCGGCGTTCGGCCTCAAGCGTGCGATCGACCGGGGCATCATCCCTGGACCGCGCATCTATGCATCCGGTGCTATGATCACAGTCACCAGCGGGCATGGCGATTTCCGCCAGCTCACCGACCTGCCGCGGAGAACCGGCGGTCTGCTCACCCCCATGGAGACGGTCGGGGGTGCGATGGTCGTCGACAGCCCGGACGAGGTGCGGTTGCGCGTCCGCGAACAGTTCATGCAGGGAGCCGTTCTGATCAAGCTAACGGCGGGCGGCGGGGTGTCTTCACCCTTCAGCCCGCTCGATGTTACCACCTTCACCGAGCCCGAACTGCGGGCCGCCGTTGAAATTGCCGAGAATTGGGGCACCTACGTTGCCGCGCATGCCTTCACCTCTGATGCGATACGGAAAGCCATCGCGGCTGGTGTGAAGTGCATCGAACACGGCTTCCTCATGGATGAGGCCACCGCCAGGCTGATCGCTGAAAACGACATTTGGCTGAGCTTGCAGCCGCTTCCCGAATTGATGAGGACCGGCCTCCGGGAGGGTTCGGTCGAGCGCGCTAAGGCAGATGAGGTGTGGCCGGGCATCGGCAGAACGTACGAACTGGCAAAGAAGTACAAGATCAAGACCGCGTGGGGCACGGATGTCCTGTTCTCCCGCGCGCTGGCGAAGCAACAGGGAGCAATACTGGCTTCGCTCGTGCGTTGGTACACGCCTGCCGAAGCGCTCGTCATGGCGACCGGGACCAATGCCGAACTGCTGGCGCTGTCGGGCCAACGTAACCCCTATCCGGGAAAGCTGGGCGTCATCGAAGAAGGCGCTCTCGCGGACCTCCTGCTCGTCGAAGGCAATCCGCTGGAGAACATCGACCTGGTGGCCGATCCTGCCAAAAGCTTCAAAATCATCATGAAGGACGGCGTGATCTACAAAAACACACTCACCCAGTGAGCGACGACTGCCTGATGGCCCACCTGCTGTCGTCGCATGCTACTGATGAACTGCGGAGATCGTCTGAGAGGTAGGTGCATGCCCGCCGCAAGAATCAAGATAATTTACATTACCCAAATTCTGATCGCGACTCTGCTCCTCCTCGCGATGCTCTCGATGGCAAGTTCGATATTCGCCCCAGTAGCTTTTGCGCTATTTATCATCGCGCTTGTGTGGCCGATGCAGTGCCGCTTGCAGGCTATGCTCCCTCGCTCTTTGGCGCTCATCATCAGCTTCCTCTTGGTCGTGCTCGCCATCGTCGCATTCGGCTGGCTCATAGCGTGGGCATTCGGGCACGTCGGCCGGTGGATCATCGCGGATGCTGCGCGTTTTCAGCAGCTCTATGACCACGTTCGCCTCTGGCTCGAGGAACACGGCGTAGCGGTTGGCGTGCTTTGGTCGGAAAACTTCGGCGCCGGCTGGGTCTTGCATACCGTGCAGGCGGTAAGCGGCCGGCTTAACAGCACGTTCAGTTTCTGGCTGATCGCGCTCGTCTATGTCCTGCTCGGGCTGATGGAGATAGAGGCATTCGGGCGCAGGATCGAGGCATTGCGAAACCGGACGGCCAGTGCACTGCTTCTTCATGGCAGCCAACAAACCGCTATGAAGATTCGCCGCTACATGATGATTAGGACGGTGATGAGTGTCGTCACCGGTCTTCTGGTTTGGATTTTCACCCGCGCTGTCGGGCTGTCTCTCGCCGAGGAATGGGGCTTTATTGCGTTCGCTCTCAACTACATCCCCTTTCTTGGGCCGCTTCTGGCCACCTTGTTCCCGACGCTCTTTGCTCTTATCCAGTTCGGGACTATGGAGACCGTATTGATTGTCTTTACAGGCTTGAACCTCATTCAGTTCGTTGTGAGCAGTTATATCGAGCCACGAGCCTCAGGCAGCGCGCTGTCAATGTCTCCTGTCATGGTCCTGTTTTCCGTTTTCTTATGGGGTTATCTCTGGGGGATCTTCGGCGCCTTCATCGGCGTACCGATAACGATCGCGTTGCTGACTTTCTGCAACGAGCATCCATCCAGCAAGTGGCTTTCGGAATTGTTCGGTCTGGAGATGGCAGCCGATCAGGTCGCTTCGACGCCCAGCGGATAATGCGGTCGTCATCGTCGGCCGTTGCGGCTATGTGGGTCAAGCGATCACGATAGCGCCGATTCAGTTCCGGCAGTCAAGCGGGTGGCGATGCCGTATTGTTTCCACCTTTGTCCTGCCGGGCAAAAATTGCGAATCCTAGCCAAGCCAAGCCATGCGCCAGGAAATCGATCCCGAGCAAGAGCGCAAGGAGCCAAAGACCCATCGTCGGGAACTCGGCCAGGACGACAAGTCCCGCTGCGGCGCCGAAGGCTCCCGACAGCATCATGGGCCATCCTGCCTCACGCCAGTGGCTAATACTGAGCAGGATTCTGACGACGCCTGAGAGGATGAACAGCAGGCCGACCGTGTAGGTTTGCAAAAGCTCTTGTGTACGCACGGAGCGGGCCACAATGTCCGTGAGCACCTCCATCACGCTCGAGCCGGCGACGTCGGTGAGCATCAAGCCCAGGGCGATATATAAAGATCCGAGCAGCGTTTGCCATGACAGGCCACCCCACCGTCTCGCCCAGAAGGCATATAAGATTTCGAATACGCCGACCAAGATGGCAGCGTTTCCGACGAAGACAGGAGTAACGACTGATGCAAACGCTACATCCGTCAGGACGACCAGTCCCGCCAGGAGCATGACGCCGCCAAGCACCACCCGAACCGAAGGCGGGGGGCCGCTGGGGTCGCCACCGGCATTGACCGGCATGGTGTCGTAAGATGCCATGGCGTCCTCGTCACTCCGGCTGCTCGTTCCCACTGCTCCGAGAAGCGGCCCGACCGTCGGCAAGAATCTTTCGAAGGCGCAGACGCATCGATCCGCGGGCGAACAGACTTCTGTGCGGACCTTGCGCCTGCAGCCAGCGCCCGGCGTAAATCGCACTATCGCCGTTCATTTCGGCGAAGGACGTGGCCCACGATGAAAGCTATGCCGATGAGCAGAAGGATTACTCCTGCCAATCCGATTCCAAACGAGCCATATCGGTAGCCGGACGCCGCGACGAGGAAACCAATAATGATACTCCCGAAGCCGATTAGCTTCATTTTCATCAGGTTGAAGTTTTCGCCGTATCCCGCCATGTGAACATCCAATTTCTGCGCGTCCGGTTCGGTTGTCACCAGCGCTAACGGCGTCTAAGCGACGCTCGCTTTCTGCAAGGCCTCCCGCAGTAGTTGCTCCTTGCTTTCATCCAGAGAGGTTCTCAGTATGGTGCCGCCAAACGGCGATATATCCTTCAGAACCTTGTCCTCAGTCATCTCCTTCACCAGCACAAACAGCGCCGCATTGCCGGGCTGAAGGCCCCTGGCCAGTTCCTTCATGAAGTCGTCGTTGATGCCCACATCGCTCAGCGCGCCGCCGATCGCTCCGGACGCCGCACCTACGGCCACCCCGATCAGCGGGTTGAGGAACAGCACACCGACGAGCAATCCCCAGAAGCTTCCTGAAGCGGCACCTGCCGCAGTTAGGTTCATCAGTTGATTCAACTTGATCTTGCCCGCGTCAGTCTTTGTCGCGATCACGGCGTCGCCCAACGTGAGCAAGTATTCTTTCTGCAGCTCAATCAGGCGCTTTCGGACTTCTTCGGCTTTGTCTTCACTGGGATAAATAATGGCAATCAGGCTGGACATGACTAACTCCCATTTACTTGAGTTGCGAAGTTCTCGATGCGTCACGGTGATGACGAGTTTCCGGTTGGCGCAACCTGGCGCGCACCCTGAAAGCCCAAATATGACGATCCCGCGCAGGCACTCACCGCCTTCCGGCATGAGGTTGCGGCGAGCGCCAGGCGGTCGGCTTTACCGGCACCTTGCGATGATGATTGTGCCGTCCGGCTGTCTGTATCTGCAGTTGCCACGGTTGTAAGACGGGGTTGTTGCAGTCCCGACCGCGGCCCCGACCAGAGCTCCGCCAGCCGCACCGGCGACGGTGCTCGTTGTGTTCCCTCCAATCAACTGGCCCGCCACCGCGCCTGTTCCGGCGCCTATCAGAGCTCCGCCCAGGCCGCGTTGGTTCTGTTCGGTGGCGCACCCACCGGCAATCGCGGCCACAGCGGCAAGCGTGAGAGGGAGTATTGTTCTTCGTGCCATGGCATTTCTCCTTTGTGAGAGCGGCCACTCTCTGCAAGATCGGGCTTAGAGATCAGGCGATTTAGGGCAGGGCTACAGTCGCTCTGGGCCAGAAACTGCCGATCTTGGTCAATAGTCCACAGCATCACGAATAATTGGGCAGGTCATGCAATGGCCACCGCCGCGTCCGCGACCGAGTTCGCCGCCCGTGATGGTGATCACTTCAACGCCCGCTTTGCGTAGAAGCGTATTGGTGTAGGTGTTTCGGTCGTAGGCCAGCACCACGCCGGGAGACAGGCAGACGAGATTTGCGCCGCTATCCCATTGCGTGCGTTCGCGCACATAGGCGTTCCCGCCGGTCTCGACCACGCGCATTTCCTTGAGGCCCAGGGCGTCCCGCACAGTTTCGACAAACGAGCCACGATCCTTGTGGAGCTCGACGGAGCCCGGCTTCTCACCGGGTCTGTAGGAGAATGCCTCGATTTCGTTGACAATGTCGGGGTAGATAAGCACGCAGTCGCGGTCGGCGAATGTGAACACCGTGTCTAGGTGCATGGCCGCACGTAATTTTGGCATCGCGGCGACGATCACGCGCTGCGCAGCGCCTTTTTCGAACAGGGTTGCGGCAAGCTGGCCGATCGCTTGCCGCGACGTTCGCTCACTCATGCCGATCAACACGTTGCCTTTGCCGATCGGCATGACGTCGCCGCCCTCAAGTGTGGCGAGCCCCCAGTCCATGGTCGGGTCGCCCCACCAGACATTGACCTTGCCGGCGAAATCCGGGTGGAACTTGTAGATGGCGGTGGCGAGGATGGTCTCCTCGTGGCGCGCCGGCCAATAAAGCGGGTTGAGCGTCACCCCGCCGTAAATCCAGCAGGTGGTATCACGCGTATAGAGCGTGTTGGGCAGCGGCGGCAGGAGATACTCTGCGGCCCCAGCAGCGTCCCGGATCAGTTCCAACATTTCGCCGCCGTGAGCCTCGGGAAATTCATGGGTCGATAGTCCGCCTATCAGGGTCTCCGCAAGCTCACGGTCGGGCAGCCCGTCGAGGTAGCTGCGGATCTCGTCTACGAGCTCAAGCCCGACCTGATTAGGCACGACCTGGTTATCGAGAATCCACTTCCTCGCATCAGGAATTGCCACGGTCTGGGCTAGCAGGTTGTGCATCTCGACAACCTCGACGCCGCGGTCGCGCATCTTGGTCATGAAGTCGAAATGATCGCGCCGGGCGTTGTCGACCCAGAGGACGTCGTCAAACAGGAGGGCGTCACAATTGCTCGGCGTGAGCCGTTGATGAGCACGCCCCGGCGCGCAGACCATGACCTTGCGTAACTGGCCAACCTCGGAATGTACACCCAAAGTGTGCTGGGTCGAGCTTTCAGAGGACATGGCACATCTCCTTTTTCAGATCGTCAGGTAGCCGGTGGACAAGCCGATGATCGCCGCGATGCAGCCGATGGCTGCAGTCGCGAAAATCAGCCAGTCGATGGATGTGTTGAAAACCCGCTTGCCCCGCTCGCGCCTGGCCCAGAAATAGAGGATCGTGCCAGGGGCATACAGAAGAGCCGACAGCAGGACGAACTTGATGCCGCCCGCGACAATCATGAAAAATGTGTAGGCGGCGGCGATGCTGGCAATGATCAGGTCGCGGGTGCGTTCACGCGGCCGGACCTCGTAAGTCTCGGCGCGTCGAGCCAGCATGAACCCGAAGGCAGCCACGAACATGTAGGGAATCAGCGACATTGCGCTCGTCAAGTTCAGCATCAGCGCGAACGCGTCCTGCGACCAGTAGGTGCTAATGACGAACAGTTGGACGACGATGTTTGTAAGCCATAGCGCGGCTGCGGGCACCTTGTTTTGATTCTCAGTGCCGAAAAGCCGGGGCATGTCGTCCGTGCGCGCGGCCACGTAGAGCACTTCCGCGCACACCAACGACCAGGCGAGATAGGCACCAAGCACCGAGACGATCACCCCGATGCTGATGAAAACCGCACCCCAGGGGCCGACGACGGCAGCAAGCACTCCGGCCATCGAAGGCTGGCTCATGGCGGCGATCTCGGGGCGCGTCAGGGCCGCATAGGGCAGCAGCGTGACCAGAACCATCAGCGCACTGACGCCTATGAAGCCCATGATCGTGGCCGTTCCGATATCGGAGCGCGCCTGCGCATAGCGCGAATAGTTGCTCGCGCCTTCGATGCCGATGAAGACGAAGACCGTCGCCAGCATTGTCGCCTGGATTTGTTGGAGGAGGGTTGCCTGCGGCATCCCCTCGCCACCCCAGAAGTTGAGCCGGAACAGGTCGAGCTTGAAGAAGAAGAGCAGGATGATGATGAAGGCAATAATCGGGATGACCTTCGCGACGGTCACGACGGTGTTGACAAAGGCGGCCTGCTGAATGCCTCTCAAGATCATGAAGTGGAAGAGCCAGATGCCGACCGAAGCGACGAGAATAGCGACGACAGTATTGCCGTCGCCGAAGACTGGAAAAAAATTGCCAAGCGTCGACTTGATCAGCACCCAATATGACACGTTGCCGATGCAACTGCCGATCCAGTAGCCGAAGGCGGATAGGAAGCCTGGATAGTCGCCAAACCCTTCTTTGGCATAGGCGAAAACGCCGGCGTCAAGATCGGGTTTGCGCTCCGCCAGCGATTGGAAGACGCGCGCCAGCATGTACATGCCGCCCCCTGCAATGCACCAGGCGATGATTGCGCCAAACGGCCCTGTTGCGACGCCGAATGTCCGCGGGAGCGAGAAGATGCCTGCGCCGACCATGGAACCGACGACCATGCCAGTCAGAGCAAACAGGGAAAGCTTCTGCGCCATCGCTTTACTCCCGGATTCGCCAATGAAAGCGGCGTCTGCGGAGGTGCGGACGCGCGAACAACTCTGTAGATCGCTTGTTCAGCCAGGTGAAATTACGGATATCTCAAGCCGGCGTGGTATTTTGAAGCTGCTATCTGCTTCTGGCGCCACTTGTGTAGCATACTTGGATTAATCACAATGTTAACGTGTAATACTCAAATTGCAAGAGCGAATCGATTTGCTGACGAAAAGCCTGACGCAAACACGTGTCAGCTACAGCGCCGCGCGTGTCTTTCATAAGGGTAAGGGACACTTAACGTTTTGCATTACTGCATTTTTTCTCAAGTCGGCGCCGATTCAAGGAACATGCGGGAAGGCCAGCGGAGTGTCTATGAGCTGACGGATCGGCGAGGCCTAGATCGCCCCGATCTGTGAAATCTATATAGTGATGGAGCCGGTCACGAGACCGTAGATGCCGACTAGGCATCCGACCACTACAGCTATGAAGACGAGCCATTCCCGAGGGCTGAAGAGCGGCTTCTTCTGTTCGCGTCTTGCATAGAGGAACAGGGCCGTTCCAAGCGCGTAGAGAATGGCGGAAAGCAGGAGGAACTTCAGGCCGCCGGCATAAATCATAAAGGCCGTGTAGACCGTGGCGGCGCCTGCCAAGATCTGATCGCGGAACCGTTCCTTCGGTCTGATGTTGTAGGTCTCCCCGCGCTTGGCGACAAGAAATCCATAGGCTGCCACTAGCAGGTATGGAATCAGCACCATTGCACTCGTCAGGTTTACCATCAAGCGAAACGCATCTTCCGAGAACAGGGTGCTAATGAGGAAGAGCTGGATCACTCCATTGCTCAGCCAAAGAGCCGCAGCCGGAACGCTGTTGCTATTCTCCCTGGCGAGTACGCTCGGCATGTCTCCGTTTTTGGCGGCGCAGAAGAGCACTTCGACGCAGATCAGCGACCATGCCAGATACGCTCCGAGCACGGAAACGATCAAACCGGCACTGACAAAGACGGAGCCCCACGGCCCGACGATGGATTCCAGAACGGAAGCCATCGAGGGTTGCCGCATGCCCGCGATTTCGGGTCGCTCTAGGGCCCCGTAGGGTAGCAGCGTTACCAACACCATCAGTCCCAGCACGACTACGAAGCCCAGTGTGGTGGCCACGCCCACATCGGAACGTTTGCGCGCGTAGCGCGAATAGACGCTCGCGCCCTCTACGCCGATGAACACAAAAACGGTGACCAGCATGGTGGCACGTATCTGCTCGAAAAGGCTCGCCTCGGGCGTGTCCGCGCCGCCCCAAAAATTGCTGCGAAAGAGATCGGTCTCGAACGCGCCGAGCAGGATGACTATGAAGATCAGGATGGGCACGATCTTTGCCACGGTGACGACGGTGTTGATGGCCGCTGCCTCTTTGATCCCTCGCAAGATCATGAAGTGGAAGCCCCACAGCGCGACCGAGGAGACAAGCACAGCGGCGATCGTGTTGCCGTCTCCGAAGATCGGGAAGAAGGCCCCGAGGGTGGCCTTGATCAACACCCAGTACGACACATCGGCAATACAGCCGACCAGCCAATAGCCGAGAACCGAAAGGAAGCCGGCATAGTCGCCGAAGCCGGCGCTCGCATACGCGTAGACGCCTGCATCGAGATCCGACTTGCGTTCCGCGAGCACCCTGAACACGTGAGCCAGAGTGAAGATGCCTGCCCCTGCGATGCACCAGGCCACGATAGCACCGAACGGACCAGTCGCATCGCCGAAGGTGCGGGGCAGCGAAAATATGCCCGCTCCCACCATGGAGCCGACGACGAGCGCGGCCAGCGACGTGAGCGAAAGTTTCTGAGCAGTGCTGGTCACGCGGCCTCCGATTGCGCACGGTTGCCTGATTGAACGAAAAGCACGTACCGATGAGCCGCCCCTAGGTGGGAGGGCCGAAAGGTTGTACCTTTTGCTTCAAAACTTCAAGCTGTAAAATCCCAGGGGACCAGACCAGAGCTAGTTGTGTTAATTTGCGTGTCGCCAGCGCCCCCAGAACTGTGGGGAACGGTTTCCACCGGCTTGAAGAGCCGTCGAGCTGCCGCTGTCGGGGAGAGCGTTTGAACGGGAAGCGCCCCTCCAAATGAGAGTGCCCCGGACCCGCTGCAGAAAGGCAGCAAGGCCAATGATCTCGTTTTTCTTGGGCATCCGCTACATCATGATCCTCGCGTCCATCGGGGTCCTGGGCGGTGCGCTGCTGATGTTTCTTGAAGGCGCGCTTCTTTTGCGCAACGCCTTCACCTTCGTCAGAACAGAGCCGGAGCTTTCGGTGACCGCTGCCGTCTTGCGTGCGACGGACAAGTTTCTTTTCGGCATCGTACTCACCATTTTCGGCTATGCGATCACGTTCGGTTTCGTCATCGACGTCTCGGACGAGGTCCGTAAGAGGGTGCCGCGATGGATGATCCTCAACACCGTCGCGGAAATGAAGATCCTCTTCATCGAGGTGATCATCCTTTATCTCGTCGTTCATTTCGCCACCGTCGTGGCAGAGACTGAGGGGATGCTGGACTGGAACGGTCTCGTGCTGCCGGGAGCGGCACTTCTCCTGGCTGCGGCGATGAAGCTTGTTGCCAGTTCGACGCATGATTTGGGTCCGAAATAGAAGCAACGCCCCCGAAAGCGGGTTCGTGCCAGTTGGCGCGCGGCTCATTTTTCTTGAATCACGCTGGCTTTGCGCGTAAAGCTTGCTATTCTTAAGGTCATACACTTCTAGCGTTGCAGCGTCCGCCGGGCATCCGTGAACGTGCCTACCTAACGTAAGGTGCTCCCAGGTAACCGATTGAGGCCAATACTAGATGAAGCCATCGTGCTTCCGGCGTGCCACAGGTCTCGACAGGCGCCCCCAGGGCTCTTCTTTTATCGCAAGGCACAACAGGCGGCCTGATAGCTTGCCTCTCCAAAGGAGGCTTGGATCGGAAACTCGAAGCGGGGTCTTCGATGTTCAAAACGGCATTTCGATCTGTGGATTTCGTTCTAGGGGTAAGCGGTCTCCTGCTCTGCTCGACCGGAGACGGTGTCGCCCAGACCGGGCCGGTCGTCGGCGTGATGACCGTTCAACTCGAGGATGTATCTCCGGCCCATGAATTCGTTGGCCGGGTCGAAGCACTCAACGCCGTGGATATCCGAGCCAGAGTAGAAGGTTTCCTGGAGAGGCGGCTTTTCGCCGAGGGCCAGAACGTCGAGAAAGGTCAAGATCTCTTCACCCTTGAGCAAACGACTTACGAGCTTGCGCTCAAGGATGCACAAGCGACGCTGCTCAGCGCCCAGACCAATTTCGACAATGCCGAACGCCAGTTCCAGCGAAACCAGACGCTAAGCCAGCGCACAGTCTCGCAGGCTGTGCTCGAGGAGAGCCAGGCGGCGCGCGACACTGCCCGGGCAAACGTCCTGTCGGCACAGACAAGGGTCAATCAGGCCGAGCTCAATCTCGGCTACACCCACATCAAGGCTCCGATCGGCGGTCGGATCGGCCGCGCTGCCTATTCTGTGGGGAGTCTTGTCAGCCCGTCGTCGGAGCCGCTGGCCCGAGTGGTTCAGACGGATCCCATCCGCGTGGTCTTCTCGGTCAGCGATCGCACCATCCTCGACCTTCGCACGATCGCCGGAGGGGCAGGCAAGGACGAACTGGCAAAAGGCTATCTCCTCAAGCTGCGCCTGTCGAATGGTGAGCCTTACCAGCAGTCAGGGAAGCTCGAATTCTTCGGAAACGAGATCGACGTGCAGACCGGCACGCTTCCGATCCGAGCTCTATTCGCCAATCCGCAATCGCTCCTCATGCCGGGGCAGTTCGTCACGGTGATTGTCGAGCCGGCGGAGCGGGAGGAACGTCCGGTGGTGCCGGTCGGGTCCGTGGAGCAGGACCGCGAGGGCCGCTTCGTGCTCGTCGTCGACGGCGAGAGCCGTGCCACCGTGCGACGCATTCGCGTTTCCGTGCAGGTCGGGCAGAATTGGGTGGTCGAGGAGGGCCTGCAGGGCGGTGAGAAACTGATCGTCGAGGGCCTCCAACGCGTCTCCCCTGGAGCAGTCGTCGAGGCGCAGAGCGTATCGGCCGGCGACGCCGCAACGGATACTACCGCACCGGCGCCAGGATCGTCGAGCCAATGAACCTGTCGGCGTACTTTATCGACCGCCCGCGACTTGCCACCGTTATCGCCGTCGTGATGGCGATCGCCGGTGCGCTCGCACTCTTCCAGATTCCGATTGCGCAGTTCCCGCAGATCACGCCGCCCGAGGTGCAGGTCACCGCCAGTTATCCAGGGGCCAATGCGAGCGTCTTGGAGGAGAGCGTCGGAGCCCCGATCGAGAACCAGGTTAACGGTGTCGAGGACATGCTTTACATGTCGTCCTCAAGCACCAACAACGGGACCTACTCGTTGACTGTGACCTTCGCCGTCGGTACCGATCCGGCACTGGCGCAAGTTAACGTGCAGAACCGTGTCGCGCTCGCGACGCCCCGGCTTCCCGCTTCCGTGACCCAGACGGGGGTCTCAGTGAGAGCGCGCTCGTCCAGCATGTTGATGGGCGTTGCGATCTATTCCCCCGAGGGAACGCGCGACGAGATTTTCATCAGCAACTATGCCGCCAACAATATCCGTGATGCGATCGCCCGCGTGTCAGGCGTCGGGGAGGCCGGTATCTTTGGTCCGTCCTACAGCATGCGTATTTGGATGAACCCGGACCGAATGCAGGCCTTAGGCCTGACTGCCGCGGATCTGACGAGCGCCATCCAGGCCCAGAATGCGCAGGCCTCGGCCGGCCAATTGGGGTCTCCGCCTGCAACATCGGGCCAACAGTTGCAGCTCACAATCATGGCCCAGGGGCGTCTCGCGACCGAGGAGGACTTTTCGAATATCATCGTTCGCACCAATACGGAAGGTGCCTTAGTCCGCCTCCGCGATGTCGCGCGCGTGGAACTCGGCGCGCAATCCTACGACACGGCGTCAACTTTCAACGGTCAACCGAGCGCGACGGTCGTCGTTTACCAGAGCGCCGACGCCAATGCGCTTGCCGTGTCGCGGGCAGTGCTCTCCGAACTCGATCGGCTTTCGCGGCAGTTTCCCGAGGACATGGCCTATGCGATCGTCTTCGACACAACAGCCTTCATCACCGAAACGATCAAGGAGATCGCTATCACGCTTGCGATCACCTTTGCGCTGGTGGTCGCCGTCACTTACTTCTTCTTGCAAGACTGGCGGGCGACGGTCATACCGACACTGACGATCCCGGTGTCCCTGATTGGCGGGTTTGCCGTCCTTTATCTGCTAGACTACTCGGCCAATACCATTACGCTCTTCGCCGTCATCCTCGCCATCAGCCTAGTCGTCGACGACGCGATCATCGTCGTCGAGAACGTAAAGCGCTTGATGGCCGAAGAGCGACTGAATGTGCACGACGCGACCCGCCGTACGATGAGCCAAGTCACGGGTCCGATCGTGGCGACCACTCTGGTCCTTGCAGCCCTCTTCGTGCCGATCGCATTCGTGGCCGGGATTACCGGGCAGCTCTACCGTCAATTCGCCGTGACGATCCTGATCACGACTACCTTCTCGACCATCAATGCACTGACGCTCAGCCCGGCCCTGTGTGTCCTCATGCTCAGGCCACCGCGCGAGCAGCGGTCCCGAATTTTTGGGACATTCAACCGGGGCCTCGACTTCTCGCGCAACTGGTACCTCGCGATGCTCGACCGCATGTCCCGGCGGCTCTGGATTGCTTCTGTAATTCTTCTGGCGATCTTTGGCGGGGTCTATGGATTGTTCCGCGCGCTTCCGACCGGATTCGTGCCGAGCGAGGATCAGGGATACCTTTTTATCAATGTGCAATTGCCCAATGCCGCTTCGCTCGAGCGGACACAGCAGGCGCTGGATACCGTTTCGAGGATCTTGCAACGGACACCAGGGGTTGCGAATTCTGTCGGCATTGCCGGTAATAGCATGGTGGGCGGCGGCGGCTCGAACGCCGGAATGGTGATCACAGCGCTGAAACTCTGGGGCGAACGCAGGAGCGCCGAGGAGAGCATCGACGCGATCATGAACCGTCTCCGCGCCGAGTTTGGCCGGATACCCACCGCCTCCGTCGTGCCGTTCAACCCACCGGCCATACCGGGCCTTGGTACGACCGGCGGCTTCGACCTCAGGCTTCAGGCGCGCAGCGGCCAGAGCCAGCAGGAACTTGCCGAAGTCATGCGCGGCCTGATCGTCAAGGCTAACCAGACCCCAGGGCTTGCCAGCGTCTTCAGCGCCTTCTCGGCGGACGTCCCGCAGGTCTTTCTCAATGTCGACCGCCGTCGGGCCGAGCTCCTCGGGGTTTCAACCGCGACGATCTTCAACGCCATGCAGTCCCATCTCGGCTCGTCCTATGTCGATGATTTCAACATCTTCTCGCGCGTGTACCAGGTGCGGATCCAGGATGAGTCACAGTTCCGCAGCCGCATCGAGGACATTCAGCGCTTGCGGGTGCGCAGTCGGAACGGAGAGCTCGTGCCGCTCCAATCACTGCTCTCCATCTCCACCAGTTACGGGCCGACTGCGATCAATCGCTACAACCTGTTCCCTTCGGCCTCGATCAACGGCCAGGCCGCGACGGGAACGAGCACCGGCCAGGCCCTCGCCACCATGGCGTCGCTCGCGGAGCAAAATCTCCCCGAAGGTTTCGGATTCGAGTGGACGGGACTGGCGCTGCAGGAAGATCAGGCCGGAAACCAGACCGCCCTCATTCTCCTCATGGGCCTCATCTTCACCTATCTCTTTCTCGTCGGGCAATACGAAAGCTGGAGTGTTCCTCTCGCGGTGATGCTGTCCGTCGCTGTCGCCGTGCTCGGCGCTCTCTTGGGTCTGATGCTCGCCTCGATCGACATCAACATATACGCCCAAATCGGTCTGGTTCTACTGATCGGACTCGCCGCGAAGAACGCGATCCTCATCGTCGAGTTCGCCAAGGAACGGCGCGACAAAGGGATGGCGACACCTGAAGCCGCAGCGGCGGGAACAGCCCAACGTTTTCGCCCCGTACTCATGACCGCAATGGCATCCATCCTCGGCGTCATCCCCCTCGTGATCGCCACCGGGGCAGGGGCCGGCAGCCGCCGCGCCATTGGCATGACCGTGTTCGGCGGACTGCTCGTCGGTACCGTCGTCGGGCTTCTTTTGATCCCCGTGTTCTATGTGCTGGTTCAGACCGTACGGGAACAGGCCAAGGAACGATTTTTCCGCACCCGCCCAGGACGCAAGGCGTAACCCAGCAGGTGCAATCGACCCGACGCCCAGCGGGAGCATTGCCTACAGCTTGCTCCGCTGGATCGAGGAGGGCGACCGATCGCAGGGAAGTTCGTTCCGTAGATTCCGTTCTGTGCTCAAAACGTCGCGTAATGTATCAAGAGGAACGGCGCTGTCGCCGGCCCGATTCCGTGTGAATTCGGCATGGGACAGTCGCGGCGGCTCCAGAATGTGTCATGCATGTGCATTATATTGGCGGCGAAGGAGATTTGCACATGGCTTCTAGTGCACTTGTTCAGACCCGGATCGATGCCGAAATCAAAGAGCGCGCCACGGCGGCAGCTCTGCGCAAGTCAGCCGCGGGTGATCGATGAAGCTCGTCTGGGCCCGATATGCGCTTGAGGACAGCGACATAATCTTCAGTTGCATCGGAAGAGAGATCCGAGGGCGGCGGTCCACGTCGACGAAGAGATTGTCAGTGCTGCACATCATGGTTGCTTGACTTTCCCGAAAGCGGCCGCCTGGCCGATCTGGCCCAGCGAGCTCGACGACGAGTAGAAGCAGCGTCACTTCCTACCTCGTGGGATCCCTGCTATTCCCTGAGCACGCCGATCATCAAGAGGTCAACGGTTCGATCCCGTCAAGGCGATGAAGTGAGACCAGACCAATCCAAGACGATGAATGGCTCATCGATGTGACGTGCCATAATATCCGCATAGAGTCTTTCCGGATTGTCGGGTGATGTGCTGCGGACTAGGCCGTCGAGCGGGATCTTGCCCTCGGTCAACCATTCGAGCGCACGGGAAAAGCCGCTGAAAATCGAGTGCAGAGCGTTGTTATAGCCTCCTAGCAGTTCTTCCCACTGGAAGCTGCGGCCGTGCATGGGAAGCTCCCATTCCCAGCCCGAGCGTAAAGTCACGTGGTTGAAGAACACCGGGTTCAGCACGTCATGGGCTGTAAGGTCGGTATATTTTCGCCAGGGGACGCCGACGAGCACCACTTCACCCATGCGGCGGACGATGCGGCACCCTTTCAGCACGGCGCCCTCATGACCCGAGCAGTCGACCGCGAGCGCGACCTTGCCCTGAAGGTCTGGATCCAAGCGGCATCGCTGCACGGGCATCTAGAGCACCGCTTTTCGCCAACTGTTCCCGCCGCATGGCGTCGGGGTCGACGACGGACACGCGGTAGCGGCCAACCCGGAGAGATGGGCGGCGAGGAAGCCGACAGGACCGGCCCCCGTTATGACGACGCGATCACCGGGGCGTGCCTTTGTGGTCATCAAAGTGGTCATCGACACGCTCATCAGCCGCGCAATGACGGCGGTTTCGGAAGCCAACCCGTCCGGCACCGGCAGGATGTGTTCAGAGATAGAACGCCGCTGGCGGACACGTCGGCGGCGCCACCTGTTTACCTGAGCTAACGTGGCAGAATGAAGCGCGAATACCAACTTGAGCAGGCAGTCGTGCAGCCAAGATCAAGTGCTGAGCTGAAGAGGGGCTAGACCACAGGGTGAACACTACGGGGAACCAAGGCCGGCCCTGCGCGTTAAGTTCCAATCCCAACTTTCGAGAAACCGATGAGTTCAGTCGCGCGCCGCCGAAGAGTCTTCGCGGGGGCAATTCTCCTCACCTTAGCGCCGCTGACAGCCCAGTCCGCCAGCGATGCCAATCAGGCTGTCGAAGAGTTCCACCACATTTGTCTGGCGGAGGGGCCAAGTTTCCTGCGGATGAGCCAGGATGCTTACGGCCGCAACTGGGAACTGCTTGCGGAGGTGGCGTTCGAAGAACTGGCGCCGATCGCCGATCCGGACTCGGTGCGCGTGTGGCTGACGACCAAAGTGGACGGGGGGCTCCCTCCCGGCACCATTATCGGCTTCACCACAGCATCAATCGACGGTAAGCCCGTTCATACATGTACACTGGCATTGCCCGATATCGATCCAGACGCATTCCAGAAGGCGTTTTTCACCCGGACGGACGCCGAGAAGATCTCCGAGGAACGCAGCCCGGCGCAAAGCAACCGGCTCTACATTCTCTTTGTCTCCGGACGCCAACAATTCGTCAGGTTGGTCCTTCCGGTTGCGAAGTCGCCCGGAAAGCCGCTGGTCGTCGCGAGCTCTATCATGGCACCTGGCAGTGCCGAGCAGAACGGAAGCAAGAGGTAGACTGGCCAGGGAAAGGGTCGGGACCAAATCCGTGCCAAACCGATGGCGTTCGTCAACATTCTCAGGCGCCAGCAGTCCGAACAACGTTAGCAGCGGCGGAAGCCGACTACCGAGGGCCTCCCGAGATCCGTCGTAGCGATCCGCCATCCGCTGCGCCTGACGGCAGCCTCTCGGAGAGGCTGTTGCCCAGCCGGGGCGGTCGTAGAGCCAGACACGGCAGCTTCCTGGCCGCAGCAGATTTCCACGGGGAATCTCGTAGGAATGGCGCCTGTAATCACCGTCACGGCGGTTCGAGGGGTAGGGCCCCTTGCCGCTCTCGTCCTTATAGGTTCGCCAGCGCGGGCGGGATAATCCAAGCGACCGCACTAGCCATGAGAAGGCATTTCAGCATTTCGACGGGCCTGAATTTCAAGCTACGGATTCACGTGTCATTTCCGTCAGCACATCGGCCATGGTGCAAGCGCGCGGGCGGCGAGGGTAGGTTGCTTGTCGGCGTAGCGGATGGTGAGGGAAGAGCCGGGAAGTCCGCCTCGAAATCGACATGCGCCATCCCGAAGAGAGCGGCCTTGCCGCAATGGAGACGGACTTGACGAACGAGATCGAGCGCCTCGCGCCGGGGGCACAGCTTTCCGTGGTCTGGCGCAAGGCGCCGGTCGTGTTTGATGCGGCGTTGCGCGAGGTAATCCGGCAGGAGGCGGAAGGTCTTTGCCTTTCGACGCTGGAGATGGTTTCCGGCGCCGGTCACGATGCGGCCCACGTGGCAGCCAAGGCGCCGACGGCGATGATCTTCATTCCCTCGCGCGAGGGCTTGTCACATAACGAACGCGAATATTCCTCGCCGCAGCAATGTGCCAACGGCGCGGACCTGCTGCTGCGAAGCGTGCTTCGCGCCGACGAACTGTTTCATGGTTGATCTGAATGATGGCTTCCATTCCGCGCCCCCCCCCCCGATACCACACCGGCCTCAGCGCCGTTACGACCACCGATGCGCCGGTCGCCACCGGTCCGACCGCCATTTTTGGCGGCTCGAGACGAGGGTTGCGGCAGACAGCTTCTGCGCAACCCTATTGGGGACGCTGGGCAATCCGTCGCGCCGATTTCAGTCATGCGGGCTCCGTAAGGAGCGGGTGTTCCGGTCCAAATACGCTATGGGATTTCGTCAGAGATCGAGACCAATCGATGTCAGCTTGGGCTATTAAGATACGCAGTGCTGCACTGCGTTTTTCGGGCTGAGCCCTTCCATCTTCCAAGGGCCTGGTCCCATTCAACCGGTTCCAGATGATCTTGGTTGCTCACTCGCGCGTTGGCGTCCGGCGCGCTTGCAATCCGCCACACTCGAGCCGCTCACCAACTGCACTTCAGACCTACCCGTGGACTGGTCAGCCGCTTGCCGGTCACAGATCTCATACAACCAGAACACGCTCAATGCTCGACACGCCGCAGCGCTATCCACGAGCAGGCAGCCAGACCTATCCGTCTCCCGCCGCTGTGGCTGACGCCGATGGCTCAACCACCGTTTATTTTGCCCCGACGAGACCCGACGGCGTCAGTGAAAACAACTGGATTCAAACCGTTCCTGGTAAGGGCTAGAACACCCTTCTGCGGCTCTACAGTCCGCTGTAACCGTTCTTCACCAAGGAGTGGCGGCCGAGCGAGATCGAGCTTGTCCGCTAGATCATTGAGTGAATATCAGCCAGCGATGACTTTATGATGTTTCCATTAGCAGGTCGGCAGTTCGAATCTCTTCAAGGCGAGGGATGCGCAGTCGACTCCGAAAGCCACGGTCGCATCGGTGGATCATCGACTGTGCAAAATGGGCGGAACAAGAAGTCCGACGCGAACGGTGGACGCCCCTTGCTGCCGGAAGCAGTTATCCGGCGGCTCCGAGTGCCAGCGAAGCCGGCAGGGAGGCACGCTCTCTGCCCTACAGCGTCGGACGCGGGTCTTGTAGGCACGATAAGCGTCGTCGAACTTGCGCTCGAGATAGACTTCCTCGCGGGCGACCACGCCGTTGCGAATGACGAAGTAGAACGGTACCAGTGTGATAAGGAGCCAGAGGCTGTCGAAGCCGAGTGAAAGGCCGATCAAGCCGAGAAACATGCCGACATAGATCGGGTTACGGCTGTAGCGGTAAGGACCCTCGTTGACGATCGTCGTTGTCGGCTGGACGGTCTGGATTCGCGTGCCCGCTCGGCGAAGGGTTGCCGCCGCCCAGACGAGCAGTCCCAGGCCGGCGAGGAACACAATAGCGCCCAACCAGCCGGCCGGCATGGCCGCCGACAGGAAGGGCAGCGGATAGAGAGCATCCAGAACGAGCCCAGACAGGGCCGCAACTGCCCAGGCGATCGGTGGCCGCACCACCGCGCCGGGACTGTCACGAAAACTGCCGCCTGCGTCATTCATCCAATTCCCCTCCGCATGCGCGTGCCGGAAGCATAGCAAGAATTCGGATCGCTGGAACGGGATCGGCCTAAATCAAGGCATTTGCCCCGACCCCCCAAACGGCACAGGCGAGCAGCGTACCGATAATCGAAGCCTGATGCCGGAAGATTGCGACCGCGGCTGCCGCTGTCAGCACGAGCGATGGCAACACCAGTGAGAATGGATCGGGGGGACGTCGAGTGCGAACCATCCGAGCCTCCATGTAACAACCTTAGAAAATAGCGTGTGCAGGCCGAACCAGACGGCTAGGTTGAGATCACCCCGACGACGGCGGCGGTGATTGCCGACATCGCGCCCGTCAGCGCCACATTGTTGCGCAGCCGCTCGATGAAGGGCGCTCCGAGGAAAATCCAGAGGAAGCAGGGCACGAAGGTCACCCAGGTCGTCAGGATCGCCGCAAGCGTCGCCGCCTCATCGGGTTCAGCGATCCCGGATCGCGATAGGCTCCCATGAAGCCGACGAACTGCACGACCATGATCAGCGGCCCGGGCGTAGTCTCGGCCATGCCGAGGCCGTCGAGCATCTCGCCGGGTTTCAGCCAGCCGTAAAGTTGGACCGCCTCTTGGGCGACATAGGCGAGCACGGCGTAGGCACCGCCAAAGGTGACGACCGCCATTTGGCTGAAGAACAGGCCGATTCGTGTGAAGACATTGTCCACGCCGAGGAAGGCTGTCAGCAGCAGTAATGGTCCGAGCCAGATCGCGAAGAACACCGCCGACACACGCAAGGACCAGGAGAGGTTCGGCCGGGCATGGGGCCGGGGTTTCCTCTCCGAGCAGCGGGTCTTCGTCCCTGAGGATCGGGCCGCTCCCCGTCTTGTGGCCGCCGCCAACTCTAAACAGCGGCGAACCGGAACGGCCCCAGATATAGCCGATGATACCGGCCGCGAGGATGATCAGCGGGAACGGAACCCGGAAGAAGAAGATGGCGACGCAGGCGGCTGCCGAGATGTAGATCATCAGCCGGTTCTTGAGCGCCCGACTACCTATCCGGAAAACGGCATGGACGACGACGGCGAGGACTGCGGCCTTCAGTCCGAAGAACAGCCCGTCGACAACGGTGACATTGCCGAAGGCGGCGTAGATGTAACTTAGGCCGAGGATCGCGAGGAAGCCCGGCAGCACGAACAGTATTCCGGCCACGAGGCCACCTGCGGTGCGGTGTAGGAGCCAACCGACATAGACGGCGAGCTGCTGCGCCTCGGGTCCGGGCAGCAGCCTGCAGTAGTTCAAGGCATGCAGAAAAGGTGCTCGCCGATCCAGCGTTTTTCTTCGACGAGGATGCGGTGCATCACCGCGATCTGCCCGGCCGGTCCGCCGAAGCTCAGGGCCGCAATACTTGCCCAGACCCGGACGGCCTCACCGAAGGAAATGCTGTGACCATATTCCTGCCGCGCCGCATCCGGCGCGGCCCTGTTTGAAATCTCGGTCATTCACGAATCCTTCTTCGGCGACGGCCAGTTATGGGTTTCGTCGGTAGCATCCCGGCACCAACGGTAAAAAGCGTCATAGAGCAGCATGCCGACCTCGAGTTGCTCGAGGCCGTCGGAATACATGCGCGACAGGCCGAGAGACGCCGCGAGCAGTCCGGACGCTTGCGGCGCAAGATCGAGGCGGGACGTATCCGCGCCGCGGACGATGGTGGCGAGCCGCAGCAGCGGTTCGGTCGAAAGGGCGAATTCCTCGACCATGACATCGAAGGTGCAAAATTCGCCCTTATGGCTCCTGGGATCGGCGCCTCGATGTCAAAGGGGGTCGCGTCGAAGCCATCGGCAACCGTCTCGACCTCGGACGGCGACACGTACAGGAAGACTGCCTGCGGATCGACAAAACGACGGATCAGCCATGGGCAGGCGATACGGTCGATCTTCGGCCGTGCCCTTGTCACCCAGACGGTGCGGCCGCTCAAACCCCGCTCGGGGATCGCGGAAACGGGTACGGCTGGATAGCCGCCCTCGGCCCAGGCTTCGAAGCCGCCCTCGAGCACGTCGGCGGCAATGCCAAAGTTGCGAAGCCAGGCGGCAACGCCGTAGCTGAGCTTCTTGCCGCGATGGCAGATCACGACTGCGGAGTCTGAATCGAGCCCCGCGGCCCATTCCTGCACATTGCGGTAGTCGCGCCGAGCAGAGCCGGGGACGAGACGGGGATCAATGTCAAAGTCCTCGTCGATCCGGACATCGATAAGTGTGGGGCACTTGGGTGTGCCGACTAGGCGGGCCAGTTTCTCGGTGGAAATTTGAAGAAGCGATGACATGGCGCGTCCTCCCGTCTGAGCGGACGCGATACTTCGGCTGTCGCCTTGTGGGGTGATCGCAACCCCATGGGAGTGTCTTTCCACTCTTTGTCCGGAGCTGTCAAGCCACTAGGCTGCAGGCGGGGAATCTTGCTCGACTCTTCGAACCGGGTTATCAGTGCGCCCATGATGCTTCGTCCGCGCCAACGATCGCTGACCCTTTTCACCGCCTTCGCGGCGGGCATCGCCATGCTCTTCTACACGTTCTGCGCACCTTCCACGCACTCGCCGCTACAGCATTCGGCTCAGACCAAGATGGTCGCGGTGGACAGTCATTCCCATGAGCACGGCGACCACTCGCACGATGATCTCGATTTCCTCGGCGACACGAGCACGGCTCCCGACCACCACCATGCCGACCATACCCACGAAAAGGCAGAGCTGGTGGCGGCGGACGCGTTTGCAACACCGCTGCCGGTCGACCCGAAGTTTCCCCCGGCGACCGCTAGCCTGAGGGAAGGACCGCCCTACGGCATCGAGCGCCCGCCGCGCATCCCAATGTTGAGCTGATCATCGCCGCCTTGGCGGCTGTTCAACACTTTCACGGAAACACATCATGAAACAACCACCTTTCAGAGGCGGCAGCCGTGCGTTTGCGCCCGGTTCGCCCGCGCTCCAGATCGGTCTTGCCGTCCTGACCCTTTTGGCTTTCGCGGGCACGGCGTCCGCCCATGCCGTCGCGGAAGGCGACAAGGGCTACATCCAGGAAATCACGGGCATCCATCTGATCCCCTTCGTCTATCTCGGCGCGAAGCACATGGTGACCGGATATGATCACCTGCTGTTTCTCTTCGGCGTGATCTTCTTCCTCTACCGGCTGAAGCACATCGCAATCTATGTGAGCCTCTTCGCCGTCGGCCATTCGACGACGATGCTGCTTGGCGTCTATTTCGGCTGGAACGTCAGTTCCTACATGATTGATGCGATCATCGGCCTCTCCGTCGTCTACAAGGCGCTCGACAATCTCGGGGCCTTCCAGCGCTGGTTCGGCTACCAGCCTGATACCAAGCTCGCGACATTGATCTTCGGCTTCTTCCACGGCCTCGGCCTGGCGACGAAGATTCTGGAGTACGAGATCGCGCAAGACGGACTCGTCCCCAACCTTCTCGCCTTCAATGTTGGCGTCGAGATCGGCCAGCTGGTTGCGCTCGCGATGATCCTCATCGCGATGAGCTATTGGAGAAAGACACCGAGCTTTCTCAAGCATGCCTACGCCGCCAACGTGCTGATGATGACCGCCGGCTTCGTGCTGATCGGTTATCAGCTCACCGGCTACTTTGTTGCCTAACCTCGCACAAGAAAGAGACAGAACATGTTTAACTCCCAAGCACCTGCCACTGATGATCTGCCGTCTTCGGCTCAGCTTGCAAGGTCGACTGCCATTGCAGCGTTCATAGCCGCCGCACTCCTTGTCACGGTGGTGCTGCCGTCCGAGTACGGCATCGACCCGACCGGCGCGGGCTCTGCGCTCGGCCTCGCCGAGATGGGCGAAATCAAGACCCAACTCGCCGAGGAAGCCGAACGCGATCGGCAGCTCGAGCAAAACAACGCTGCGTCGCCTGCAATGGAACAGGCTCCGCAGCAGGGCTCCGGCCTGATGGAACGCATCATCCGTGAGCTCGGCGTCTCCGCCGCCTATGCGCAGGAAGTGCGTCAGGACGAAATGTCGCTGACGCTTCAGCCCGGCGAGGGCGCGGAAATCAAGCTCGCCATGCTAAAGGGAGCAAAGGCAAAATACTCCTGGACGGCGAACGGTTCCAAGGTGAACTTCGACATGCATGGCGATGGCGGCGGCGATAGCACCAGCTATGAAAAGGGCCGCGGCACGGCCGAGGACAGCGGAGTTCTTGAAGCCGCCTTCGACGGCAATCACGGCTGGTTCTGGCGCAACCGCACGAGCGAGCCGGTGACTGTCACCTTGAAGACTGACGGTGGTTACTCCGAAATCAAGCGAGTGATGTAGGAGATAGAACGCCGCCGGCGGACACTGTCGGCGGCGCCACTTGTTTACCTGAGCCAACGTGGAAGAATGAAGCGCGAATACCTAATCGAGCAGGCAGTCGTGCAGGCAAGATCAATTCCGGAGCTGAAGAGGGCTAAGGAAACAGCGTTAACTCTACGAGGAACCAAGGCCGGTCCTGAGCGTAGCGTCTCAATCCCAACTCTCGAGAAGCCGATGCGAAGGAGTCGTGTGGAACTCTAAGAGAACCCCGCGGCGCGAGCATTGATCGCTGCGGCTCAAATAGAGTTCATTTGTACCTCCGCGAGGACAGGAAAGGGACGAGCGCGGTCGGCAGCTTACGGGATGACATCGATGAGAAGCGGCCGTTCCGTATCACAGGCATTCCAACGACTTCTCTCGGCTCCTGAAAGCAGACATTCGAAGACATCCCTTGTCGGCTACTGCCATTTGTTCTGAGCTGTAATGGTTACCCCTACCCAGAGACGTTCACTCCCAAGCAGGTCGATGCCAGTTGCATCTGAGGCAACATCTTTGAATGGCTGCTCCGAAGGCCGGAATGGACCGAAGCGAATCCGGAACCGCTGAGCCAGCAGCAACTGGTATCGCTCCCAGGCCGACCGGGTTAGGATGCGTAGCTGAGAACGGGCGCGAGCGCCTCGTCGGACCACCTACGTCAGGAGGGCAGTGTGAAATCGCCAACAGTGAAAGTTATGGCCGCGGCCGAGGAAGATCTGGCGGTCGAAACGGTCATGCTGGCGTTTGCAGCGGATCCTATGGCGCGATGGACCTGGCCGCATGCACACCAGTACCTTGCGGCCATGCCGCGAATGATCCGGGCGTTCGGGAGCAGAGCACTCTCTAACGGGAGCGCCTTTTGCACTGACGACTACGCCGGGACGGCGCTGTGGCTATCGCCCGGAGTGCATTCCGACGAGGAAGGGCTTGGTGCGGTGCTCGAGAGCACGGTTGCGCGCTCTCTTGCCCCCGAAACCGCGGCCATATTCGAGCAGATGGCCGCGTACCACCCGACCGAACCACATTGGTACCTGCCCCTGATCGGCGTCGACCCGGCGCATCAAGGCAAAGGTCACGGCGACGCCTTGATGGCGTACGCACTCGAGCGGTGCGATCGCGATCACGCGCCAGCCTATTTGGAGTCCTCGAACCCGCGCAACATTCCGTTCTACCGACGCTACGGCTTCGAACCGCTCGGCGCGATCCAGTTCGGTTCGTCGCCGACGCTCGTTCCGATGCTACGGCGGCCGCGTTGAGCTTCAGTTCGATCAGATAGATTGTGGCATACGGGCGCCGAGCGCGCGGCACAGCCGCTAAACAAAGATGGAGCGGACCGGCGAGAGCGTTTGGCGGCGGGCGCCTAGTTGGGGTTATAGACGATGTCCGCTTCTAGAAGTCGGAGGATTTTAGCTGTGACGACTGAGGTGGTGCGCAAAGCGACCACCATGACTCCGACCTTGAGACTCTGCATGGTCGAAGAGAGCCGTTCTTCACGAGTCCTGTGCAGGGCTTGTCGCGAGGATGTTGGCGTTCTGTGCTAGTATGATCGCATAATGTATCCTCGGGAACGAACAGGGGGCCCAGAGGGACAGGAACAGGAAACGTCATCTTCGTCGAGGCGAAGACGCGAACGCTTGTGAGTTTGCGTCGATCTCTACAGCGGGGAAATCGCGTGTTTGCCGATTTCTGGATCAGATTGGTGCAGATCGAGGCTCCGGCTGATCATTGTGCTGCCGCAACAGGTGTCACGAGCAGTGGTCGGAGCGATAGCCTCGCCCAACCCCCGGCAATCACGCCCTCGCCGCCCAGGTCAGCTGGATCGAGGTTCCCGGTTTCGCCGCTCGAGGTGACACGCTCGTAGGACCATAGTCCGATGATGAAAAGGCAAAGGTCCTACACCCATTGCGGGAGCCCACGGCCGAAGCACATACTCACTGCCCGAGCACACGGCGGCGATTCATCCACTTCAACAGATCTTTCGGAGCTTCCCACTATGTCAGCTAGCAAACGATGGAGAGATCGATCAGCCACGTTCGTTTGGCGCATGGCAACAAGTCCCTTCTCGATCGGCGTCTACATCGCAATCGCGATATGGATCTCGTTTCTTGTGAGCGCAGATACAGGTATTCCGGCTTATGTGCTCATGGCTGCCCAGTTCTTGCTTGTGATATTTGTCGACCCTCCAAAAAGGGTCGCACAGTACAGAGATCGACGATATGGCCGGCCAGCACGTTCGCCGAACTCTCGCACAGTGCCCCACGGCAGGCAGCACCGGTAGCCGCCCCGGGGTCTTCACCGTGCGCGACGTCTCTTGCCTGCAGCCGTTCGGCTCCTATCCTTCCCTTGATGTTGAGGGAGAGAAGCATGGCAGATGATCAGAAGAAGAGAGGTCAAGACAAAGACCCGATATCTACTGAAGTGCACACATTCGAAACCAGCGGAAATTCCGCGGCCCAGAAGCGAAAGGATGCCCAAGAAGCACTCCGACGAGCAAATCCTGCTCAGGCGAGGGCCATCGCCACCGTTCCACCAATTCGAAAATGGTCTATGCCCCACGAGCCGGGGGTACGGCCAGGTTGGTTCCGCAAAACTCGCCGGCAACCTCGATCCGCAAAGCCATTATGCGATCCAGGAGCTCAGTTTCGAGCCCCTTGAGAAATCAAGTGCTGGCTCAGCTCGACCGGAGAATGTCTGCGAGCCCCTCCTGCTTGGTCGCTGCGAGGCCTCCGTCGAGCCCCGACAGGACATCCTCCAGGTGACTTTTCATCAGCTCGGCGGATTGAACGGCGTTGCCCTCTGCAATCGCCTCGACCAGAGCCGCATGAGCATGGCTTTCGCAGGTCGTTTCGCGCTTCTTCCAGTAAAGCGCGACCACGAGGGAAGAGCTGGAGACGAGTTCGCGAACGAAATTCGTTAGCACCGTATGATTGGCAATCTCGGCGATTTCTATATGGAATTGCGCGGATGCTGCAATAGCGTCGCTTGTGCCGCCGGAGGCGACGGCCTCGTGCTCTGCCTGCATGTGCTTGCGCAGCTTCGTGATGTCCGACTTCTTTGCGACCCCTGCGGCGATCGCCGCAATCTTGGGTTCAATCAATAGCCGTGCTTCAAAGACCTCTCGTGCCTCCTGTTTCGTCGGGCTCGAAATGAAGGTGCCACGATTTGGCTGGAGTTGCGCGAGCCGATCGTGTGTCAGCGCCTGTAGCGCCGATCGAATAACCGTCCGGCTGACATCATAGATCGACGCCAATTCGTCCTCAGGCAATTTCGTCCCGGGTGCCAGCCGATGACTGACGATCGCATCGCGCAGCGCGACATAGATCGGCCACCAACTGGTCTGCTTCTCCGTAAATCGGTCGCCTTTAAACATGGGGTGTCTCGAACACGCTAAACCCGCGATTTATTATCCTAGTCCTTTTTTGTCTAGCCGGTGTAGGCAACTCCAAGAAAAGTACAACCAATATTTGTTGCGAGTGCTCGGTCTGGCAGTCGAAGCGCCGCTTTCAAATGGGCGCTTCGGTACGCCGTAGCGTCAAGGCTGTTCGACCGTTTCATCAAGTTTCTGGCCATCAGCCGCCGAGGCGATACGGATTGTTGATCCACCCTTCGCCTCGTGTACCGGCCCGCCGTAGCCGGCAGCGTTGTTGTGGTGAGCGAACTCGTCCGGCTTGGTCAACACAAACTGATTGTCGGCTACGATGTAGTTGTTGGCATGTAGGCGGGCAATTGGCTGGTAGACTTCGGGAAGGACATAGCGTCCACTTGCGTCGAGGCATTCATCGCGGACATACATCTGTAAGACTTCGCCAATGACGATCGAGCGGCGTCCGTAATTGAGGATCTGCGACACGCGGCATTCCATGGCACAGGGTGATTCCTGGATACGCGGCGGTGCGACCTTGACGGAAGACACGCTCGTAAGCCCGGAAACCTGGATTTCATCGACGTCACTGGGGAAGTTGATGCCGGTGATGATCATCTCCTTGGCAATCGCCATATCCACCATGTGAACGACGAATTCGCCCGACCGACGGATATTCGCGACCGTGTCCTTCGAGTTGCCGTCGGGGCGGGTTTGCATGCCAAGGATCAACAGTGGCGGATCGTGCGAGAACACGTTGAAGAAACTCATAGGCGCTGCGTTTTTGCAGCCCTGTTCGTCAATGGTGGTGACAAGTGCGATCGCTCGCGGTCCGACAAAGGCGCAAAGCAGGCGGTAGCGGTCTTTTTCTGGCAGTTCGGCAAAATCGAATTCCATGATTAGCTACCTATCGCCGTTGCGAGCGCCGAGGGCTCATCATTCTTGCGCAGCTTGAGACTGGCCGGGGCGTATTCCGCCAGCTTACCGGCGTAGGCTTTCGGTAAGGGATAGGCCAGGTCCCCGACCTTCGACGTGCGCAAGCCCATACCCACAATCCCCTCGGCGAACCTCACCGCGGCGGCAACGCCGTCGATGACGGGCACCCCCAGCCGGTGCTGTAAGCGCTCCACGAGGTTCGACATGCCGACGCAACCGAGTACGATCGCTTGTGCGCGATCCTCAATGAGTGCCTTCTCACATTCCGCCAATATCGCAGCATCCGCTGTTGAATTAGGCTTTTCAAGTTCGAGTACGGGTACATCTGTGGCTCGCACGCTCCGGCAGTGGTTCTGCATGCCATAGCTGCGGACGAGGCGCTCGGAGATGATCCGAGTACGCTCAAGAGTCGTGATGATCGAAAAACTGGTCGCCACGAATGTCGCCGCATGCATGGCGGATTCGGCGACGCCGAGGACAGGTGAGGCGGTGATTTCGCGTGCGGCGAGCAGGCCGGGATCGCCGAAGCAGCCGATGATGTAGGCGTCCGCTGGCTTGCCTCGAGCGATCTCATCGATCACGCCCAAGATGCTTAAAGCCTCATCGTAGTGGCCTTCGATCGAGGCGGCGCCGGAGCGGGACGTTGCCAGGACAATGTCGGTTCCAGCAGCAGCAACCGTCCGAGCGGTGTCACCCATGAGCTCCGTCATGGCTGAGGTAGTATTCGGATTTATCAGTTTGATCAGCATTCAGTCCCTCCCTCGTTGTAGACAATTTATGGATTTTGTTCAAAGCGAATGAGCATCAGGTCCCGAGGGTTCGCGCGTTCAGCGCTGCCCATCCTCCTCCCGATGTCCCGCGAGTCGATGGATTGTAAGCAGAAATGCCAACAATCTAAAATACGATGTTGACGAATGATTGTATACATGACAAAGTCCAGTTGTCTATACAAAACCGGTGTGGAGGCCGAATGTATCGACGGCGCGAGGAGCGCCAAACCGGAGGAGAAAACTCATGTCAGTGAAGAGACGTACGTTCCTACAAGGGGCGGCCGGCGCTATCGGCTTGGCCATGGCCCAGGGCGCCTTGTCGAAAATCGTCTACGCGCAAGGAGCCGCGGGAACCCTGCGTGTCGCCATCGCAAAACCTGCCGGCAACCTCGATCCCCAAAGCCATTATGCGATCTGGGCGATCCAGGATCTGATGTTCGAGCCGCTTGTGAAGTACGGCAAGGGCGGTCAGATCGAACCTTGCCTGGCGACCGACTGGAAGATCGAAGACGGTGGCAAGACGCTGCACCTGACGTTGCGCGAGGGCGTCAAGTTTCAGGATGGGACCAAGTTCGACGCTGCAGCCTGCAAGTGGAATCTCGAGCGCTGGATGGGCATCGACCAGTTCAGCTGGATGAACTGCTCCAAGCACTTCCAGTCGCTCGAAGTAGTCGACGACTATCATATCACCGTGCATTTCAAGGAGCCGGTCCTCGCGCTAATGCAGGAACTCTCCTACACGCGACCGACGCGCTTCCTGAGCCCCAAATCGGTTGACGCCGATGGCAAGTTCAAAGAGCCGGTTGGAACGGGACCCTGGGTTCAGATCAGCGCGGACGATACCCAGAGCGTCTTCGAGCACTACGATGGTTACTGGGGCGACAAGCCGACCTATGAACGCCTCGAGGCTAAGGTCATCCCAGATGCACGCTCGCGGGTCGCGGCGCTGCGCGCTGGCGAAATCGACTTGGTCGGCGGCTTCTGGATCGCGCCCCTGACCCCGGAAGAGGGCAAGCAACTCGAGGCGGCCGGTTTCAACGTCGTCGTCGATCCCGGCAACGTCACCCTGGTGATGGCGTTCAATCCGGACCGTGCCGAGCCTCTCAAGGATCCGCAGGTGCGCAAAGCCGTCAGCATCGGCATCGACCGCGCGGCTATCTCCAAGGTGCTCTACCATGGCTACGCGAAGCCCGCCGGCAACATGTTCTCGGCGGCATTGCCCTATGCCGGAAAGCAATTCGATGCACCCGTCCGTGATGCTGCGGCCGCCTCGGCGCTGCTCGAAAAGGCTGGTTGGACGGGTAGTCCCATCCGATCCAAGGACGGTAAGCCGCTGACGCTCGAATTGGTCGTCAGCCCCGACGCCGTGCCGGGATCGCGCGTGATTGCCGAAGTCATCCAGTCCGAGATGAAGGAGATCGGCATCGACCTGGTGATCCGCTCGGTCGACCATGCCTCCAAGCACACTGACATGCTCGAACAAAAGTACGACCTCGGCTTCTTCCTGACCTACGGCGCACCTTACGATCCGTTCGGCTCGCTCGTGGCACTGTGCCTATCGACCTTCAAAAACGACGTCGAGGGAAAGCTGGTGACCGATCCGGTCAATCTGGACCCACTGATCAATGCTGCGACGGCCGCGACCGGAGACCAGATTCAGCCGACGATTCAGAAAGTCTATGACTGGCTGCGGGACAACGACGCTATCGCGCCGCTGGTCTACGTCCCGAGCATCTGGGCGCATTCCAAACGGGTTCAAGGGTTCACGAGCCCCGTTACAGAATACGACATGCCCTACGAAAACATCGTTTTGGCAGAGTAGGGAGGAGAGAGTTGTGTTCCACTTCATCAGCAAGCGGCTGAAGCACTCCCTGGTCTTGCTTTTCCTGGCGTCGCTTGTGTGTTTCACCCTCGTCGTGTCGGCTCCCGGAAACGTGGCCGTTCTGATCGCCGAACTTCGAGGAGCTGTCGCAACACCGGGGTATGTCGAGCAGGTTGCCGAAGAGATAGGACTGAACAAGCCGCTGCTGATGCGCTATGTGGATTGGCTCGGCGACGCGGTCCGCGGTAATTTCGGCATCTCCTACAGAACCGGCCAGGACGTAAGTGCGGATCTTGCCGCGCGCATGTCCGTCACCGGGATATTGATTGCGGGCGGGGCTGTAATTGCGACCCTGCTCAGCCTGGCGCTCGGATTCTTGGGTGCCCTTTGGCCATACAGAGTGCCAGACCGCGTATCGCGCGGTCTGGCACTGCTCGGCGCATCGACACCGACATTCTTCGTTGGCGCGTTGATGATCTATGGCTTCTCCGTCCATTTTCAACTCTTGCCATCGTTCGGATTCAATGGCCCGCAAAGCTGGATCCTGCCATGGCTCACGGTAAGCGTTCTGCCGGCTGCAGTCTTAAGCCGGGTCGTGAGGGTCGGGCTGGAAGAGGCGATGGCGAGCCCCTTTGTGCTAACGGCAAAGAGCAAGGGTCTTCGCCGCACCGCGATACTGTTCCGCGATGCGCTGCCGAACATAACGCCCATCTTCATCAACGCGCTTGGCACGCAGGTGGGCCTGATGACTGCCACGGCGATCATCGTCGAACCGCTCTTCGCCTGGCAGGGCTTGGGCGACTACTTCCTCGCCGGCGTGCGCTTCCGCGACTTCATGGTCGTGCAGGCATGCCTGCTGATCTTTCTCACCTTCTTCATCCTCGTGAACCTGATTGTCGATCTCGCTGTGCTTTTGACCGATCCCCGCATCAGGCGCCAATGGAGCTGATCATGAAGATACTGAAGTCTTTCTCCGCCAGACTGAACAAGATGCCCAGAGCGGCCTTGGTCACCATCGGCCTGTTCGTCGCCCTCGGCACGTTTGCTCCATGGCTCGCTCCCCAGGACCCCAGCGCTCAAAACCTGCTGGAAGCCGGAGTTGGACCAAATGGAGGCCACTGGCTCGGCACGGACCATCTGGGGCGCGACACCTTCAGCCGGCTGATTATCGCGGCGAACACGTCCTTGGTGAGCGTCGGATCGGTCCTCGCAATTGCCATGACTATTGGCATCGCGATGGGCACGATTGCCGGCTACCACAGAGGCTGGGTCGACGACGTCCTGATGCGTGTCGTTGACGTGGGCCTGTCGATACCGAGTCTGATCATCGCGCTGGCTGTGATCGGCATTGTCGGCCCGGGATACTGGACGATGGTTATGGCGCTGGCACTCGCCTGGTGGCCGATGAGCGGTCGTATCAGCCGTGCCGTCGCCGTCAGTATCATGAGCAAGCCTCATATCGAGGCGCTACGCGTACTGGGCGCCAGCCCCTGGCGCATTTATTTCAATCATCTCCTTCCCGGCACGATCGGCGCCGTCATGGTCTATGCAACCGCAGACGCGGGCGTGGCAGCGCTTGCAGTCGCAACGCTGAGCTTCCTGGGGCTGGGGATCCAACCGCCCACGCCAGAGTGGGGCCAAATGCTGGTCGACGCGTTGCCCTATCTCGAATCCGATCCGCGGCAGGTTATCCTGCCGGGGCTGGCGCTCACCGCGGCGGTCATAGGCTTCAATACGCTGGGAGAATCGATCGCGCTCAATCGCATCCCAAAGCCACTCACGCGGCGCATGCTCGCTGCGCGGCGAATTGAGGTAGCCGGATGGGCAAAGGAGAGCATTGATGCAAAATGAACCATTGTTGTCCGTCAGCAATCTGACGGTCGATCTCCTGACCGCCAAATCGGCAGTGCGCCCGGTCGACGGGGTCAGCTACTCAGTCCGCCAAGGCGAGTGTCTCGCGATCGTGGGTGAAAGTGGCAGCGGCAAGACAGTGATGAACTTCGCTCCGCTTGGCCTGATGCCATCGGGTGTGGCGACGCAACTGTCCGGGTCCGTGCGCTTCCAAGGGCAGGAGTTGATTGGTCTATCAGAACGCGAAATTCGCAAATACCGCGGAAAGTCCATCGGCTTCATCTTCCAGGATCCGATGAGTGCACTCAATCCCGTGCGGCGCATCGGACGACAGATCGCGGAAATGGCGGAGCTGCACTTGAACATGAGTCCTCGGGCGGCGGAGGAAAGGGCGCTAGACCTCGTCAAGCTCGTCGGTATATCCGATCCTGCCGCACGGCTGAGCCAGTTCCCCCATGAGCTTTCGGGTGGCTTAAGGCAGCGCATCGTTATCGCCATTGCGCTTGCGGGAGAGCCGAAGCTCCTCATCGCTGACGAACCGACGACTGCCCTCGACGTCACGGTTCAGGCACAGATCCTGCGTTTGCTGAAGGGTCTCCAGCATCGTCTCAACATGGCCATGGTGCTGATCACCCACGACATGGGCGTGGTTGCAGGGGCAGCGGACAATGTCCTGGTCATGTACGCAGCACGTGGTGCAGAACGTGGCCCTGTCGACAAGGTATTGGTCAATCCGCGCCACCCCTACACCAAGGGACTAATCAATGCGATTCCTCGGCGGGAAGACCCAGTCGGTTCCGAGTTTCGAGGTCTGCCCGGTGTACCACCAACGCTCGGGGCGCCAATCAATGGCTGCGCTTTCGCTCCGCGCTGCGAATTCGCGGTCGCTAAATGCACGCGCAGCCGGCCACCAATGACGCAAACCGCCGATAGCAGCGTTTTCGTGGCCTGCCCAATCGTCAGCCAAGGAAAGGCCGCCGCATGACACACGCGCCTGTTCTAAAAGTCGAAAACTTGCAGACGCGCTTCAAGAGCGTCCAGCGGGGTAAATATGTCCATGCCGTTGACGATGTCTCCATCGAGCTCTATCCGGGCGAGATCGTCGGTTTGGTCGGCGAATCGGGTTGCGGAAAGTCGACGCTCGGGCGAACCATCGTTGGGCTCGAGAAGGCGACCAGCGGACGGGTGTTGCTCGACGGGGTAGACCTCAGCTCTCTCTCGGGTGCCGCACTGCGCCGCAGTCGCCGAGCCCTGCAATACGTGTTTCAGGATCCATACTCCTCCCTGAACGATCGCCAAACCGTCGGCGAGACTATCGACGAGGCACTGCTCATCGATGGAACATATTCGCTGGACGAGAGGAGTCGGCGGACGAAAGAGCTGCTGGATCAGGTGGGGCTGGCGAATGCTGTCAAGGATCGGCACACCCGTGAGCTTTCCGGCGGCCAGCGGCAGCGTGTTGCCATTGCGAGATCGCTTGCGGTGAACCCTCGGGTGCTGATCTGCGACGAGCCGGTAAGCGCCCTCGATCTATCCATCCGAGCGCAGGTGATGAACCTCTTCCTGCGCTTGCAGAAAGATCTCGGTGTCGCCTGCCTGTTTATCGCCCATGACCTTGCGTTGGTGCGGCAAGCGGCTTCACGCGTCTACGTCATGTATCTCGGTAAGATTGTCGAGCACGGGCCGTCTCAGCAACTTTACGACCGTCCTAGCCATCCTTACACGCAGATGCTGCTGGCGTCCGTTCCTGAGGTCGACCCACGCGTCGAGAAGCTCCGCAGCGGACCTTTGTTGATGGGAGAAATACCAAGTCCAATCAATCCGCCGTCCGGCTGCAGGTTCAGGACCCGCTGTCCGCTTGCGGTGGACGAATGCGCCGGGAAGGCACCGCCTTCACATCGGCTCTCACCTGACCATAACGCTGCCTGCGTGTTTGCGCCCGAGCTTTATGGGGGCAAGCGTTCTGCCCTTGTTCAGCAGTCTGCATTGGCCGCATCAGTGTAGAGATAAGTCTTCGTTGGCATGCTGTGGGCGACTTGCCTTCTATAGACGAGCTGAAAATTCATTTCTGGTGCAGTCAGTAATGGCGACGTGCCTACCAATTTCCCCTGCGGGAGTGAGCTTCTTCCCGCCAACTAGCCCGGTGTCCAGACACCGGGCATTTTCTTGAGCGAGATGGTTCATCACCGGCGAATGGCTATTGCTGCTGTTGAGCAGCTTCGAAGATCGGATAATGTATCCGTTGGCGAAAGCTTCGATAAGAACGGCTGGCGTTTCGAAGTCGTTGACCTCGATGGCAGGCGGATAGACAAGAGACTGGTCAGACCTGAACAATCAGATCGTACTGACAAAACCCAAGCTGCATAGCTAAGTTGTCAGGCCCCCCGGTTGGTCCTTGAGGATTCGGAGGCCTTGCTGCCGACGTGTAGCCCCTCTTACCTCCTTCAACGGATCGAGCCAGCCGGGTTAACCCTCGCAAGAAGTCGCATGCATACTGGCCAGGACTGCACCACTTCCGTTTGCCGAGTTCTCCGATCTCGACAGCGGCCCTGGTTCGTGGCGCCAGCACCATGTGAACCGGCGATTTACGAATGGATTCGATTACCTGCATTGCGTCGGCCAGATCCGAAACGACAGGCACACCATGTACCAGACTGCTGATATCCATCTCACTTTCGCTGTCTAGAGCGTCATAGAAGTCCTTCACGAACAGCACGCTGCGGCCAGTCCTGGCGGGCGCTCTCTTCGCCGCCTCGTTTCGAGCATGGCCGTTGCCATCGGCGGTGCGTTGAAGATCGTCTACGATCTGCTGTGGCTGATGCAGTTTCCGGCGGTTGAGGCCGCTGGAGGAATGCTGACGCGAGCCGCTGCTGCTAACCCTTTTTCAACGGATGAAAATCTCACGCATTGCGATGACTACTAAGATCAGACCTGTGAAGGCTTCGACAAACTTTGATATTTTGACCAGGAGGGCGTGCCGGGTCGCCAGCAGTTTCTCCATTCGCGTCCGGAAGAAGACGGTCACCAGTGCAACGCTCGAGAGGGTGATTGCCACACCCGTCATCATGACGAGCGCGAACATGATCCCGGCCCCGGGTACGCCGCGTGATATTGCGAAGGTCATGACGAACAGCGTCAAGGGACAGGGGATCAGACCGGCCATGAAGCCGACGGCAACACCTTCTCCTTCGCCGTGGACATGAGGCGGCCGGAAGCAGACGCTCCACAACATCCAGGCTCCGATGAGGCCGAGCAGACCCCGGCTCACGTCCTCGAGCAGCGGCGCCGACCCGGCGCTTCCAAGCATAAGCGACACGAGCGGCAGCGAGAACAGGGCTATGACCACGGCCATCGTCACATGCGTGGCGGACAGTGCCAAGGAGACCACCAGCCCGCGCCGCATGCCGGCCGACGCACCGGTCAGGTAGGTGGCAAGCACAGCCTTGCTGTGGCCGGGCGTCATCGCATGCACAGCGCCGAAGATGATCCCCATCGGCAGGAAGGCCAGGAAGTCCGTCCAGCCACCGCCATTCGCGATGGTTTTGATATGCTCGGCGAAGGCGAGATAGATGTCCCGCTGGATGTCTACGATCGCCTGTAGCAAACTTTTACGCCCAGTTCAGAGTAACGGCCGCCACGGCCAGGTAGCGTGTCACCTTGGCGACCGCCACCGACAAGACAAAATGCGTTAGTGGCTCTTTCATGACGCTGCCGCCACAGTCAATGGATCGCCGATGATCGCCATCCAGCTGAGGAGTAGCGACCATTTTCCATAACGATGGATACCAGTGCTGCGCGCCGCTCTAAGTCCAGCATCGCTCACCGGAAACCAGCGTTTTTGCCGGAATCGCTCCCTACCGCGGTCGATCAGCCAATTCACGACCGAGCGAGGACGTTGCCGAGGCTCGCGATGGCGAGGGGCAGCCAAGGCGTGTAGCCGGCAGCGAGCAGGACCGCCAGCTTCGGACTGCATCAGCAGGATCGTGGCGGCGGCCAGTGCGATCAGGAACAGCCCGGCATCGACGGCGAGTTCGCTCATTGCTCGGTCGGCCAATCCGGATGATGGCTGTCGATCACGAAAAGATGGATGTGTCTGTGTCGGTTGCCGACCCGCGTTGCACCGACGAGATGCGGGTGGTCCACGGGAAGGGCGTCGTGGACATGCTCGATTTCCTCGGGATCGTGCACCGGCCAAATTCGCGTGGCGATCAAGATGGCGGTGGCGGCAATCACCCCAAGCAAGGCAAAAGTCGCCGACAGACCGACCTTGGCTCCAAGCCATCCGGCCAGTGGATAGGTGATCAACCAGCAGGCATGCGACAGAGCGAACTGCGCGGCGAAGAGCGCGGGTCTGTCTTCTGGATGCGCCGAACGGCGCAGCAGGCGGCCGGATGGCGTCTGTGTAAGCGAATAGCCGACGCCGATTGCCAGCCACAGCGGCAGCAGCAGAGCGAATCTCGGTACGAACACGCCGATGAACAGCCCTGCAACGAGAACGGCGGCCCCCGCCAGCATGGCAGTGCGGTCTGGCATGTTGTCGAGCAGTCGCGGCAGCAGCAGGGCGGCAATCATTGAGCCGACGCCGAACGCCGCAAGCGCCACGGCCGTGTCACGTTGAGCGAGGCCGAATTCTGCCTGCACCAGCACGACGGTGTTGACGATGACCATCGACCCTGCCGCCGAGACCGCGAGATTGAGGGCTAGCAGGCCGCGCAGGCGTGGCGTGGCGAGATAGATGCGCAGGCCACGTGTCGTCCGATCATAGATGCCGCGGCGTTCCGACGCCTTGGGGCTCGGCAGCACGACCGAGACAACCAAGGCCGCCGATGCGAGGAAGCCGACTACTGTTCCGGCGAACAGGCTGTGGAAGCTGACCACGGTCAGAAGCGCGGCCGCCAGCATCGGACTTGCGACGCTTTCGAGATCATAGGCAAGCCGCGAAAGCGACAAGGCGCGCGTGTATTCCTTTTCGTCCGGCAGGACCTCTGGAATGGTAGCCTGGAAAGTCGGCGTGAAGGCGGCGGATGCCGATTGCAGCACGAAAATTAGCACGTAAACCTGCCAAACCTCGGTCACGAAGGGCAGGAATACTGCGACGGCTGCCCGTACGAGATCGAGGCAAACGAGCATCGAACGACGGGGAAGTTGCTCGGCGAACGCGGCGGCCACAGGTGCAACGCCGACATAGGCGATCATCTTGATTGCGAGAGCCGTGCCCAGCACCGCCCCGGCGTCCGCCCCCGCGAGGTCAAAGGCCAGGAGCCCGAGCGCAACGGTAGCGAGACCTGTGCCAACAAGTGCGATCACCTGTGCCAGAAACAGGCGGCGATAGGTGCGGTTGGCAAGGACCTGCAGCATGTCGGGAGCGCCTCAGAGATATTTGGTGATCGATTTGAACTCATCTATCGATTGGCGTCGGTCGCGGGGGAGAGCGCCGATTGTTTCTTCGAGGCAATGGTCGAGGTGGTCCTGGATGAGTGTCCGTTTCGCTTGAGCGATCGCCTTTTCAACAGCATGGAGCTGCTGGGCGATGTCAAGGCACGGCCTCCCCGACGCGATCATCGCAATGACGCTTTTCAGATGCCCTTCGGCCCGCTTCAGCCGCTTGACGATCTCGGGATGGCTTTCGTGTTTGTGCTCGGTCATACTGGCCCTCCTATCCCCCTGGTAGGGATTAATCAATAGAGCGATTTTTGTTCGACTTTATGAACACGGTTATCAGTGCACCCATGATGCTCTGAAGGCGCCAAAGACTGCCGACTCTTTTCACCACCTTCGCGGCGGGCATCGCTATGCTCTTCTACGCGTACTGCGCACCTGCCACGCACTCGCCGCTACAGCATTCGGCTCAGACCAAGATGGTCGCGGTGGACAGTCATTCCCATGAGCACGGCGACCACTCGCACGATGATCTCGATTTCCTCGGCAACACGAGCACGGCTCCCGACCACCATGCCGACCATACCCACGAAAAGACCGAGCTGATGGCGGCGGACGCGTTGCAACTCCGCTGCCCGTCGACCCGAAGTTTCCCCCGGCGACCGCTAGCCTGAGGGAAGGACCGGCCTATGGCATTGAGCGCCCGCCACGCACCCCAATGTTGAGCTGATCATCGCCACCTTGGCGGCTGTTCAACACTTCCAAGGAAACTCATTATGAAACAACCGCCTCTCGTGGGCGGCAGCCGTGCCATTGCGCCCGGTTCGGCCAGCTGAACGTCCACGATTTGGCAATCGGAAACGGTATGGAGATGTCGATGCCCTGAGGCACCTCTCTAATCATACTTAAAGGGGTACTTTGGTGTTGACCGGCAAGAGGAGCCCGTCGAGCGGGCTCCTCTCTAAAAAACAATCACATCCTTGAGCGTCTTCAATAGATAAACTTCTGATGGGTCACCGGGTATAGCCCCCTAGACCTCTCTGGTCCAATCACTTTAGTTATTCGTACTTTGCAAAGGCCCGGCCGCCATGACTATAGGGCCGACAGTGGGCCTGGGGGCGGACAGACCGTTCTCAATCAGGTTGAGTGAAAAAGACAGAGGCAGCCCCGTATCCACTCGCTCAACCTCGCTGGCACGATAATTCTCGGCTATCATTGCACTATTCGCCGTGGCTTGGCTCGTAGTTTGAGGAGTAAGCCGGCCGGCACCATTCCTTGCGGCCGCTTTGAGATCGCATGGCTCGCCGCCAGCCAATTTCGAAAGGGGCAGAACGCGGGTGGCGTACAGAAATTGCTGAAACTAACGAAGAGCCGCCAAGCGAGATATCGTGCCGTACTGGACCGGATCCACGTTCGTCGGGCTTCTACTTGTTGTGCTCTAGTTTCTCAAGCGTTCACGCCATATTCATCAATACCAAAAGTCACCCAAGGAACCCCAATCGATCTGTAAAAGTTGAGGATGAGTGCACCAGGATTTAGAAAACGCTTATTTTATATCGAGACAAATCTTCGCGTTCTGAGAAAGATTCATGTTGAGGCGCCGCGACGTTGAATTTTGTTCAATAAACATTCGGTCATCAATTAACAAATATATTTCGTCGATGATCGGCAGTCTTTGTTTACTTTATTGGTTTTTGAGCGCACTGTAAAAATCTGGATTGCCATTGGCTCCTGGTCTGAGCGAGGGCCCGCAACGATCCCGATAGTCAACCTGATTAGAGGGAATGAAATCATGACACTCGATCAAATTCTAGAACGGACAAAGCCCTATGCGATTGGTTTAGTCGTTGGGCTTATCGCTGCGCCGATCATCGGTTTCAATGCCGGATGGATTACCACGACCAACGCCAGCACCCTGGCGGCAGAGACGGCCAGAGTGGATGCACTTTCGGGAATCTGCTCAACTGCGGCAGGGCGAATGGCTACTGCCAGCAGCACCGACCTCGCGGCGCTCAAGGGCTACGACAACCGTGCGAAGCGCGACGAACTCGTAGCAGTCATTATGGCGGATATCCAAGTTCCAGCGGACGTCCTGGGCAAGGTCAGCACGAGTTGCAGTCGATCACTATCCTGAAGCACGGTTGCCGCCGCGCTTTGGACATCTCAATCAGACGGAAATCAGGAGACCGCAATGAAAAGCTTCATTCCCGCCCGCTTTTATACCTATGATTTCTCGCGGCTGTTCGTAGCACTTGCGTTTACTCTGGCGATTGCAGTGATTGTCTATGCGTCCCTATTCGGAAGCATCCTGTAGTCGTCTGCGAATATCGGCCGTATAATCTGGAACGCATCCTGGGAAGGACATGCGGGATGCGGCGCCGCAGCGATAGCTGCTCCAGGTGGGCAAGGGTCGGTCTAGACCGGCGAGAAGGTCTAAATTTGATGCCGCGCGCTGTCAGAGCTCTGGGACGCAGGTTACCCCGGCGGACCGGGGCGGACGGTGGGAGTTTTCGGCGGCACCTTGGGCGAAGAGCGGGACTGTTCTCGTCCTGTGTTGAAAAGACCGCATAATATATCGACGGGGACTCACGACTTATTTGCGGTGATCAGGTGCAAGGCAGAATTGCCCCTTGTGACCGCCGCTGCTGACAGCTTGCGATCGAATGTCGCCAGCTGATCGCCACCCGCCGTATGCGACGTCCACGCCCCATTGATTTTTCAGTTGCGGCGATCTGAGGCCGATCCTCGGCGGTCAAATGAGCTCACCGAAGAGTACCTGACGAGCTCATTGTGAGGCCGTGATGCGGGCGGCATAGGCCCATGGCATCAGGGCATCGATGTCTTTGGCGAGGTGGCCGTTTGCGAGGCGGGTGAAGAGGTTGCACAGATAGGCGTAGGGCTCAACGCCGTTCATTTTACAAGTGCCGATCAGGCTGGCAAACCGGGCCCAATTGCGGCCCCCTTCATCGTGCCCCGCAAAGAGCGCATTGCGGCGGTTCATGGCGGGTCGGCGGATCGCGTTTTCCACCAGGTTGGAGTCGATATCGACGTGGCCGTCGTCCAGGTACAGCCGGAAGCCGTCCTGCCGCGTTAGCATATAGGCCAGGGCTTTTCCGAGGTCAGACTTGCGTGAGATGCGCTTGGCTTGCGCTGCCAGCCAGGTGAAGAACGCGTCCACCAGCGGGAGGGAGAGGTCCTGTCGAACTGCCCGGCGATGTTCGGGATCTGAGCCCCGGATGCTGTCTTCGATCTTGTAGAGCGCGGCGATCCGCACCAGCGCCTCGTCGACGATGGGCGATCCACTCTTTGGCGTGGCCTTGATCAGCTTTCTGCGCCCGTGCGCCCAACAGAAAGCCAGCCTCAAGGGATCGCCACCCACCCGGTCCGACGTGGCGAGGTGAGAGTAACCACCGTAGGCATCCACCTGGATTGTCCCGTTAAACCCGTCGAGGATTTCAGCGGCATATTCGCCTTTACGCCCAGGTCGATAATGGAACACCACGCCCGACGGCGCAGAGCCATTCCAGCCGCGATCGTCACGCAACACGGCCCATAGATAACCGGTCTTCGTCTTGCCTCGCCCCGGATCCAACACCGGAGCCGTGGTCTCATCGACATAGAGCCGCGTGCTTTCCCACAGCAGCCGTTTGGCCATATGGTCGACCACCGGCGCGATCGCAGCACCCGTCCTGCCCATCCAATCGGCCAGGACGGTGCGGTCTATCGGCACCCCGTGTCGCGCCATGACCTCGGCCTGCCGGTTGAGCGGCATATGTTCGGAATGCTTGGAGACGGCAATCTCAGCCAGAAGGGCTTCGGTCGGCCAGCTCCCTTCTAAGAGATGCGCCGGCGCTCTGGCCTGGACGATGCCCGTTCGACCCTTGGGGCAGGCGTATTTCGGGCGGATCGTGACGATCACCTCGTAGCGTGCCGGGACCCGGTCGAGCCGTTCCGTCCGATCCTCGCCGATCCGGACCATGTTGCCGCAACCGCAGGGACAAACGATGCTCTCAGGCTCGATCACTCTCTCGACCCGCGGCAGGTGTTCGGGCAGTGCACGGGCCTTACGCTCCTTGCGAGGAACGGCCTTGTCCGGATCGGATGCGCTTGCTTCGATCTTTTTCTCGACGGCGGCGATCCGCGCCTGTGTTTCGGCAATCGCCGTTTCAAGGTCTTCCAGCGCCAGTTCCATCTGCGCCGGATCGAGCTTTTCCGATTTCGGCCCGAACTTCGTGCGCCGATAGTCGTGAACCTGCCCCTCAAGCTTCTCGATCAGTTCCTTCAACTCGGCGATGAACGCGTCCTTTTCGGCCACCACAGCCTGCTCATGCTGACGCGCAGCACGCTCGACCGACAGCTCGAACTGCATCGCCGCAAACGCCTTCACCACCTCTGGCGGAAGGTTCGGAAACAGGCTGAGATCAAGGGGAGACGACATGCGGCCTTATAGCAAGGCAGCACAAAAAAGCCAAATAAAACAATGCAAAGACGGCCGGATACTCACCCTGCCGCCGACGGCGCCGTCACCCGTTGCGCCATCACCCGTCGCCAGTCAAGACCTTCGAACAAAGCCTCATATTGACCCCTGGAAAGACGCATCGTCCCATCCTGAACCTTGGGCCAGGCAAAGCTTCCATGTTCAAGAATTTTGTAGGTTAGCACCATTCCGGTGCCATCCCATACCAGGATTTTCAGACGATCACCGCGCTTCGACCGGAAGATCACCGTCACCCCGGAATGCGGGTCGAGCTTCAACTCGGTCTGCACCATCAGAGCCAGCGCCTGATGCCCACAGCGGAAGTCCACCGGCCGCGTTGCAATCAGGATCGGCAGTCGTTGGCCCGCGACGATCATACCGGCGCTCGCATGGCTCGCACCAGAGCCGCCACACGTTCAACCGGCACATCGCCGGGAACCCGCAACACAACGTCCGGGCCGATCTCCAACGTCAAGACCGACGAAACCGCCTCCGACAGCGGCGGCGCCAAAACACTCACAGCCTCGCTCGGCTCTGCCGCAATCGCCAAAGGCACAAATGCAGGCTCGGCATCGCCGCTCTCCGACAGGCCCGGCATAGCCTCAAACGGCAGCGCCAGAATGCCCTCGCGCGCTTGTCGGCGCCAGAAGGAAAGCTGGTGCGGAACAACGTCATGACGGCGCGCGACATCAACAACACGAACACCAGGCTCAAGGCTTTCCGCGACGATCCGCGCCTTCACAGCATCCGGCCAACGTCGGTTTCCGCGGCGCGGCTCGACAACTTCGTAGCGCCCAACAAATCCATCATCTGCCATGCAAATCTCCAGATAGTCCTGGAAACCTTTTCGCACGCCCAGCCAGCCTCAAAATACAGCCTGTCCAATGGGGCGGAGACGGCGCTTACCACCCGCCTTCGCAAGCGTACACAGATAGGTGTCAGTTACCTGCCCAAAAGTTAGAATTTCGTGGGAGCAACATCGCCTGACGCGACAATGCTCATATCTTCCGGCCAACAACTATTGCCGGGGAGCGACCGCAATTTGCCGACGATCCGGATGACGCCATTTTCGGTTATGGGGCAGGGGCCTCCGCGGTCTGACCTACCGCCGCGAACCATTCGTGCGCGTCATCATAGCGTATATGGCGTGGATCGATCAGGGCAGCACATTGACGTCGAGCAGAAAAGTCACGGCAGTTCGACGTAATAAAATTCCTCTCCTGTCGCGTCGGCCGGACGCACCGCCCTCGAGATCGTCAGCGGCTCGCCGCGGCCGGCTCCGTGAACGCTCTTGCCAGCTCGGAAATGACCTCGCCGATACTCCGCTGTTGCTGGGTTGCCATTGCCCTCGCGGCGATCCGGACACCGTCGTCGATCGAAAGGGTCGTTCTCGTGTCCGCCTCATCGCGCATTAATCATCACGTATCGTATGAGCAAGAGGTCCGGAGTCATTGAACCAATCTGTTCATCGGCCGGACGGTTTGAAATTATCGAAAACACATCTCAAATCTGTGCGCCACCATTGGTCGCAGGTTCGAATGTGCTTAAGAGCGAGGCAATAGGTCTAAGGCGCGCTTCGTGAGCGAGTCACTCAGCCGCGCGTCGCGAGAACTCACGCGCTAGTTCCAAGAACGCTCTGACTCCGGCCGATAGATTGCGGCGCCCAGGATAGTACAAGCAAAGCCCGGGATACGGCGGCGTCCAGTCTTCGAGGACACGGACAAGGCGCCCCGCCTTGATGTCCGGGAGAATTACCTGTTCTATGGTGTAACCCACGCCGGTACTTTCAAGCACCGCAGTCCTCACGAGGCTGGCCTCATCCAGTGTGATTGGTCCCCGTACATCGATTTGCAATGGTTCGCCGTCTTTTTCAAACCGCCATCGGAACAGGGAGCCGTCAGGCAGCCTGACGCGAATGCACCTGTGATTGAGAAGATCCGGAGGAACGATGGGCTTGCCATGTTGCTCGAAGTACTTAGGAGAACCAACAACGGCGTGTCGCTGAGGCCGGCCGAGCGACACGGCGATCATGTCGCTGGGAACGAGACCTGCAACCCTGACGCCCAGATCGAATCCGTCCTTGACGATATCGACCATTTTTCCTTCAGTGACGATATCGACATTCATGTCGGGATAGCGGCGCAGAAACTCAAGCACGAGTGGTGAGATGATGGCGCGCGCCGCGAAGGGCGCCGCGTTGATCCGTATTGTTCCGGAAGGTGTCTCGCGTTGCGAGCGCACTGAATCCAGAGCGGCATAGAGATCCTGGAGTGAAGGCGCGACCTGCTGCACAAAGAGCCTGCCCGCATCTGTCAGCGATACGCTGCGCGTGGTGCGGTTGAACAATCGAACGCCCAGCCCTGCCTCAAGCCTGCTTATTGTGTGGCTCAGCGCGGTCGTGGACATACCGAGATCGATGGCCGCGGCGCGAAATGTCCCGCGCCGGGCAATAGCGATAACTGCTTCAAGTTCCTTCAGGTTGGCTTGTTCCATTGTCCCGATCTATTCAATTTCGCATGCCGATTTGTCCCACTTATGTCTGTAATGGTCGAGGGCTAATTAGTAGGTCAGCTCACGAGGAGAAACACGATGGATATGCCCGGTATTGTGAACATGTACTTCGACGCCGACAGCCGCAACGACGCGGATGCGCTGTCGGGAACCTTTGCGCCCGAAGCGGTCGTCGAAGACGAAGGCGCTCGCCATCAAGGCGTCGTCGCAATCCTCAAATGGTGGGTGGCTGCGAAGAAGGCGGCTCAGTACGTTGCTGAACCTTTGGAATCCACGGCCGACGGCGACAGAGCAGTCGTCCGAGCCAAGGTGAGCGGTCAGTTTCCCGGTAGCCCGGTGACGCTCACCTACTACTTCACCATCAAAGACGGCAAGATCGTTCGGCTGGAGATCCAGTGATGACCGAATTTCTCAACCTGAGAGGCAAACGAGCCCTCATTACGGCTGGAACGAAGGGTGCCGGCGCTGCGACCGTCAGCCTGTTTCGGGAACTCGGCGCGCAGGTGCTGACGACAGCGCGGGCGCGTCCAGAAGGCCTGCCGGAAGAGCTGTTCGTCGAAGCGGACCTGACCACTAAGGAAGGATGTGCAATCGTCGCAGAGGCCACGCGTCAACGCCTCGGCGGCGTCGATGTCATCGTCCATATGCTGGGTGGCTCGTCAGCCGCCGGGGGCGGCTTTTCGGCGCTATCGGATGATGACTGGTACAAGGAGCTGTCGCTCAACCTCTTCGCGGCTGTTCGATTGGACCGGCAACTGGTTCCGGACATGGTTGTCCGAGGAAGCGGCGTCGTCGTGCATGTCACATCCATCCAGAGACTACTGCCGCTTCCGGCATCGACGACCGCCTATGCCGCAGCCAAGGCGGCGCTTTCGACCTACAGCAAGGCGATGTCGAAGGAAGTTTCGCCCAAAGGTGTCCGGGTCGTCCGGGTGTCGCCGGGCTGGATCGAAACAGAAGCCTCGGTCCGCCTCGCCGAGCGCCTGGCGAAGCAGGCCGGAACAGACCTTGAGGGCGGCAAAAAGATCATCATGGACGGACTGGGCGGCATTCCGCTCGGTCGTCCGGCAAAACCGGAAGAGGTCGCAAACCTGATCGCATTCCTCGCCTCGGATCGCGCCGCTTCGATCACCGGTACCGAACACACGATCGATGGGGGTACGGTGCCCACAGCGTAGGCGCCAACATGCACCTGCAAATCAGGCGGGCGCGTCCCACCCGCCGATCTGGGAATAGATCGCGTTGCGGAGATGACACACGTCGCGGTTCAGAAACGGCTAACTCCGTCGGCGTCTGGGTCGAGGCCTGCAAGCACCTCCTCATCCAGCAAACCCGCCCTCGTCCAAAAACCGCTGTTCCTCCTCCGTCATCGTCCGCCCAAGAATGACGTTGCGGTGCGGGAATCGGCCGAAGCGGTGAATGATGGCGTGGTGGCGCTTTGCGTTGGACAGGCTCGGCTCTCCCAGGCGTCCGGCGAGCTCGACGGATCGCTCCTGATCGGCGAGCTTTTCAGAATGGCCGAAAGGGAGATAGAAAAAGAGCTGCAGATCGGGCGGTCCTTTGAGATCGTAGCCAGCGTCGACCGCGGCCCGCGCAGTGCCAAGCGCCAGGGGGTCGGTGTCGTACATACGCGGCGTGCCGCGAAAGGCATTGCGCGGGAATTGATCGAGAAGAATTAGCAGCGCCAGCGTCTTTTCCGGGCAAGCGGTCCACTTAAAAAGTTCGCCGCGCCTTGCCGCTTCGTAGGCAGTGAGGAAGCGCTCGCGAAAGGCGCGGTCGAACTCGGCGTCCTTGGCAAACCAGCGCGTCAGCCCGGCCTCGCGCCAGAAATCGATGACTGCCGTCGCCTCAGTCGGCGCCGCGAGCGCTTCGCGCAACCGCCTGTTGAAGACCGGATCCGCCGTCGCGGGGCTTTGCGCCTGGGTCGCCGGTAGGCTGCGCAGCGCCAGCGATTCGATGTACCAGGTGAAATCGCTCATAACTTTCTTCCGTAGCGTTTTTGGTGGAGACCGTGTGGCCTCGCCTGTAGCAGAGAGAACTACGCTGCTGTTCATGCTGAATAAAGTGATATAACTTCAGCATTATGCTGAATGACATCGACATATCCCGTGCCGATCTCAATCTCCTGGTGCTCTTCGAAATGGTGCTGGAGGAGAGGAATGTCGGTCGCGCGGCCGAGCGGCTGAACCTCTCCGCCTCCGCCGTCAGCCACGGTCTTGGCCGCCTCCGGAGGTTGCTCAACGACCCGCTCTTCCTCAAGACGCCAAAGGGAGTGGTCCCAACCGAGCGCGCCAGGGCGCTCGCGGCGCCGATCGCCGATATCCTGGCGCGGGTGAGAAGCGTGATTTCGACCGCCGAGCCTTTCGATCCGGCACACACCTGCCGTCGCTTCACCATCGGTACGGCCGATGGCTTCTCGGTGTTCCTGCCGCCGCTGCTTGACGAAATCGCCCGCAAGGCGCCGGGCATCGATATCGTCGTGCGCCATATGCAGATGGAGTCGGCTCTTTCCGATCTCGACGACCGGTTGATCGATGTCGCGGTCGCGCCCTTTTACGAGCTGCCTGCCCGCTTCGCGGCGCAAAGGCTCTACGAGGAAGAATTCGTGGTGGCGGCTCGGATTGACCATCCGTTCCTCAAAAACTCGACGCTCGAAAACTATTGCCGCATGCAGCACCTGCTCGTCGCCCCCAGAGGCGATCCCCGGGGCCTCGTTGATCAACTGCTCGAGAGCCGCAACCTTTCCCGCCGGGTCGCGCTAGCGGTGCCGAATTTCATGCTGGCGCTCGATCTCATCGTGAAAACAGAACTGGTATCCGTACTGCCGAAGCGCTTCGTCGAGATGCATGCGGAGCGCTTCGCCGTTGCCACCGCAAAGCTGCCGTTCGATCTTGCCATCAGCTCTATCCAGGCGGTTGTGCCAAAGGCGGCGCTGATGGATGCCGGTCTCGTCTGGCTTCTCCAGGTGCTCGGGCGAACGGACTGCGACGCCGAGAGCTCGCTGTAGCGAATTGCTCGTGTCCGTCGTTGCCTTCCGCAGTGGGCCATGGGGAAACCCGCTTGGGCGCATCTCGGTGACGTCAACTTGACGAGGAGCTTCTTCCAAATGGTTGGAGCTTTTCCTTCCTCCATGATTTTCTAATTCAGCCGAGAGGTAGATGCCATTTCGCTACCCGTGAAATGCCGGCACACTATGCATCACGAAATTAGTTGCTGACTTTTCGCCCATCGCGTGATCGCATCTCGGGATGTAGGCGCAGGTCCAAAGAAGTGCTCTTGCTTCGAAATGTTCGAAACATAGACGCCCTTCTTGAAGAACAGGAACATCTGGATCAGATCGTAGCCAAGCTCGGAAAACAGCTTTACCGGGCGTACGAGCATGCGGAAAACCAGCCAGGGCACAACCCGGACCTTAAGAGATTTCCTCGCAATTTCGGAGACCAGATCGGCGATCTCTTGCTGGCTCTTGGGGCCATCGCGCCAGCCGACATCGATCGTTTGGTTGTTGATCTCACTGCCAGGAAACGTCGCGGCTTTGGCGAGATATGACGCCAGATCATCTGTCAGAACATAGGACCATCTCGTAGTCTTATCGCCCATCGCCAGGAACCGGCCAGCTTGCGCACCCTTCGCAATAAAGTCCGTACTCTGATCGAGAAATGTGGGCGCGCGGACAAATACATACGGAATCCCGGAAGCCTGGATGAGATCCTCGGCCACTTTCTTGGCGTGGAGATGCGGCACTGCTGACGCAGCCTCGCAGCTAACGATGCTGAGAAAGACAAATCGGCCAACGTTGGCTCTTGCTGCGGCCTCTATAAGATGCCTGTTGCCCTGGAAATCCGTGTCGAGGCTTCCCTTCATGTAACTGTTAGCCGAGCTGACGATGACGTCCACGCCCTGCAAAGCACGGTCCAACGACCCTGGATCCATCATGTCCCCGCGCACCCATTCGACATCGGCGCTCTCATTTGACGGCACGCCCTTACGCGACATCGCAACGACGGCAACGCTCGCATCATGCGCTAGCTTGCGGAGAACCTTGGCTCCGAGGAACCCTGTTGCGCCGACGACCAGGACCTTCTTTTTTGCCGTCGCGCCTAAGCTTTCGGTCTCGGCAAGTGCCTTCCTATCCGACGCCGTCGAGGAATGCGGTGATTGCATCAATTTAAAATCTCCTGTCATGAGCGAATATCGGTCCGGGCGCTCAGGACGGGGTAATCGATGTAGCCCTGTGCGGCGCCGCCGAAGTAGGTGTTGCGGTCTGGCTCGTTCAACGCCGCATCAGCCTTCAGCCGCACGACGAAGTCCGGATTGGCCAAAACCATCTGGCCATAGGCTTCCAGATCAGCCAGCCCCGAAGCCACGTCGGCGCCGATCTGGTCGCGCGGACGACCCGGCCGGTTGAGGATCAGCGAATGGTGCCAGAGCTTGCGGACGTCGGCGAGCAACGGCTCGTTGCCCTGGTGCATGATGTGCACATAGGCGAGCCCGAGCTTGTCGAGTTCGGCGACGAGATAGCGGTAGAGGACCGGCCCTTCGACGCCTTCGTCAATCCCCCACATCGTCGTACCGGGGGACAGTCGGATTGCGGTTCTGTCCGCGCCGATCTCCTCGGCGATCGCTGTGGCGACCTCGATGGCGAAGCGGGCGCGGTTCTCGATGGAGCCGCCATATTCGTCCGTGCGCGTGTTGGCACTCGGCGCGAAGAATTGCTGGACGAGGTAGGCGTTCGCGCCGTGTATCTCGATTCCGTCGGCGCCGGCCTCGATCGCAGAGCGGGCCGCGTGGCGGAAATCGGCGACGGTCCGGCGCACTTCTTCGGCCGTCAACGCGCGCGGCGTGGGAATGTCCTGCATCCCTGTCGTCGTGAACATGCCCGCTCCCGGCGCGATCGCGGACGGTGCGACACCCTGGCGATGATGCGGCGTGTTTTCCGGATGCGACATACGCCCGGCGTGCATCAGCTGAATGAAGATGTGGCCGCCTTTGTCGTGCACGGCGGACGTGATCTTCCGCCAACCGGCGATGTGGGCAGGCGTGTAGATGCCGGGTGTGGTGATATAGCCCTGGCCGTCATCCGAGGGCTGGGTGCCTTCAGTGACGATCAGGCCGATGCGGGCGCGCTGGACGTAATATTCGGTAGCCAGCTCTCCTGGCGTACCATCGAAGGCGGCGCGGCTGCGGGTCATTGGCGCCATGACAAGCCGGTTGGGAAGCATGTAGCGGCCGACGCGGACAGAGGTGAAGATGGGATTCATCGGGATCTCCATTTGCTAGAGCCCTTATCCACTATTCCAATTTAAGGATAAATCCGGCAAAATTGAAAACAGTTTTCCATCTATGGCGCAATCACATGAGACATTTGAACGACATGGCACTATTCGTGGAGGTCGCCAGAGCCAGGAGCTTTCGGAAGGCTGCGGAGGCTCTCGGAATGCCAAACTCCACCCTGTCGCGACGTGTCAGCGAATTGGAGAAGGCGATCGGTTTGAGGCTCCTTCACCGCACGACACGCAAGATAGAGCTCACCGAGGCCGGTCAGCTCTATTATGAACGAAGCAAGCGGATCGTCGACGAGGCACGGCTCGCGCACGAACAGCTCGGCGCGATGCTTAAGCAGCCCAGCGGTGTCCTCCGGGTTTCGCTCCCGGTCGATCTCGCTACCTTTTACCTCACGCCGATCATCGGCGAGTTCGCACGGCACTATCCCGGCATCACATTCGAATTTGACCTGACCCCGCGTCGGGTCGATCTGGTCGCCGAACCGTTCGATGTGGCGATCCGCATAGGCAAACTCGAAGACTCCGGTCTAATCGCTCGCCTGATCGGGCGGCATTCGCGCCACCTCTATGCTTCTCCTGGCTACATCGAAGCGTCAGGCGAGCCCGTCACACCGACGGAACTGGCGGAGCATGAATGCATCGGCATGCTGCGAAGCCCGATCTGGAGTTTGCACCAGGGCATGAACAAGGTCGATGTCGCCGTTCGCGGCCGCTTCGCGCTCAACAGCGTCGGCATGATCCGTGCCCTGGCCGTCAACCACCAGGGTATCGCCCTGCTCCCCGAGAAGATCGTTGCTGAGGACATGGCATTCGGCCGTCTCCGACGCATTCTGCCCGAGTGGCAGGGCTCGGCCGTCAGCATTTTCGCCGTCACTGAAACACGCCTCATTCCAGCCAAGACCCAGCGTTTCATCGAATTCCTGTCCTCCAGGTTGATGGAAGCTTGAACATGCTGGAGGTTCTTATGGAAGCACGCGGGATCGGCCGGTTTCGGACAGTCGCGGTCTCGATGGTCTGAGGCCGGATGGGGTTGCAAAGGGGCCCCATGACTCCGGCTTTGGACTCTGCATCCGGTCGAGAGCGATGCAAGCCTCGTGGCGCGCACCGAAGAAAGCCTTCCCGCTCTGTGCTCAAAATATCGCACTGTCGACAGGAACTATCGGCGCGGGAATCGGCAATGGTCAGTTCGGAAGGGAATGACTAATAACGCCCGGTTCCGCCCGAAGGTACCTGCGCCCACGAAAGCGCGTCTATCCATCGTTTGTCCGGGACAGCGTGGCAATCATCAGCGCAGCAATCGAACACCATGGTCTGCGCATCTGGGAAATGGCTTCCTGAACGTCGCCGTATTCAAGCTGGAGGCATCCACTTGACCGCACTGGAGTTTCCCGGCCCGGGACTGACAGTCGACCAATGGAGCCAGATCTCGGTACTCACGACTTCGGTCCGCCCCGGGCAGGCGCTTTGGATCAGTGGATATTTCGTCGGGCTCGATCACGACGCGATCCCCTTGACGCCGCACCTCGCCAAAGCACAGATGATGTTCTTGCCGCCAACGCGCCTTCCCTCACCATTCTTTTCGGCAGCGAAACCGGCAACAGTGCGGCTCTCGCAGAGCGGCTTGCGGATGCCGCGCGTGGGAAGGGGGTCGAGCCCCACCCTCGTCGATATGGCGCACTACAAGCCGCGGAAATTGATGTTTATGGAGGTCCGATGATGCCACCCGATCGCCGCCATGATAGCAGCTCGCAGCCGCTCAGCCGGCTTGGCCCCAACGGGATGCTGAAGGACCGCAGCGACCAGCTTCGCGGTATGGTTGCTGCAGGCGGCCCGGGGGAGGAACTGACGGCCGCTGTACCCGGGGACGACGTGAAGCTGATGAAGTTCCATGGGCTTTATCAGCAGGATGATCGCGACGTCCGCGATGGACGGCGCCGTCGGAACCACCAACACCTACAACCAATTGCTGCAAGATCAGCGAGCCGATGCTCCATTTTGCCGACGTCGGCCTGCGGCCGGTGCGGTGCGCCGACAAACGGCAGCAGTTAGGAGTAGAACACCGTCCGCCGTCTGGCTGGTCATCGCCATTGGTCAGAACTGACTCAGAACGACCGCCTCGGGCAGGCAAGCCTGTCCAAGGCGCGGGAATACCTGAAGGTCCTACAAGGCTACTCGGACGTGAGACGGGACTCGCTATCGCTAGGGGTGGTGGTGTCAGGTGCATTAATTTTGCTTAAGATATGTTCCGAGATGCTCCGAGCAATCTCCTTCTCGCCCATTATGATCAGATCTGCGCCCAGCTTCTTTAAGTACTCGACCTCGGCGTCGGAATGGGCGCGAGCGATAATCTCTAGCTTCGGATTGGTGGCGCGCGCGTGTTCGATGAAATTGCCACTCTCGAATGGATTTGGAATAGCGCTGATCAACCACTTAGCCGAGTTAACGTTGGCGGCCTCGAGTAGCCGTGGCTGAGCGGCGTTCCCTGAAATAACGTCAACGCCGCCGGCGCGGAGTTGATCAGCAACCACTTGCCGTTCCTCGACGATCAGGTATGGCTGCCCTGCGTTCTCCAATGTCTCGGCGACCAGGCGTCCCACGCGTCCATAGCCGACAAGGATTGCATGGTCAGTAAGGCTGGTAATTGTCGGTTTGGGTGTGATGTCGATCCGGCCTTCTTCTTCCGTCCTGACTGGCCCCCGATTTTTGAGCCGTGGCATCAGCCGATCCAATCCGGCAAATAAAAGCGGATTGATGAGGATCGAAAGGATCGCTCCGGCAAGTACCAGGTCACGTCCCGTCTCTGGAAGGAGTTTAAGTTCAACACCTAACCCCGCAAGGATAAAGGAGAACTCGCCGATTTGTGCCAGGCTCAGGCCGAGTGTCACGGCTATGGGCAACGAATAGCCGAACATGAGGGCGATGGCGGATGCGGCTGTAGCATTGCCAATTACGATGATCAGGAATGTTGCAGCGACGAGCAGCGGTTGCTCAATCAAAATCATGGGGTTGAACAACATGCCTACGGAGACAAAGAAGAGCACGGCAAATGCGTCGCGCAACGGCAGCGTCTCCTGAGCGGCCCTTTGGCTCAACTGCGATTCGGCTAGAATCATTCCCGCAAAAAAGGCGCCGAGAGCGAACGAGACACCGAAGAGTTCCGCGGCCCCAAAAGCCACTCCGAGGGCAATCGCCAGCACGGCTAAACGGAAAAGTTCTCGCGAACCCGTATGAGCTACGTAGTGAAGTATCGCGGGAATGACACGCCGGCCGACGATTGCCATGAGCGCAAAGAAGGCGGCGAGCTTGCCCAGCGTAAGTCCGAGCGCACCCGAAATCGTATGCGGCTCAAGAAATGTTAGCATTTCGCTGTTGTGTGGTTCCGCCCGGTTCGCACTACCGCCAAGGACACCGGCGAAGGCTGGCAACAATACGAGCGCGAGGATCATGGCGACGTCCTCGACTACTAGCCATCCGACGGCAATACGCCCTCCATCGGTTTCAAGTTGTCGCTTCTCCTGCAAAGCTCGGAGAACTACAACCGTGCTCGCCACTGACAGGGCCAATCCAAACACAAGGCCAGCTCCGATCGGCCATCCGATCACCTGCGTGACGATGAACCCAAGCGATGTCACCAGAGCCATTTGACCGAATGCCCCAGGAAGCGCGATCGTCCGTACCGAAAGTAGATCGTGCAGAGAGAAATGTAGGCCTATGCCAAACATCAACAGGATTACACCGAGTTCGGCGAGTTGGCGCGCCAACGCTTGGTCTGCAACAAAGCCGGGCGTAAACGGACCAATCAAGACACCTGCCAAGAGGTAACCGACCAACGGCGACAGGCGAAGTCGGTTCGCCAGCGTGCCGAGAATGAAGGCAAGCCCAAGGCCGGCAACAAGGGTAGCGATAAGTGGGGTATGGGGCATTTCTCCCAATCCGGTCGGATTTCATCAGAGGCCAAGTGCTGCACGAACCTAGAAATAATGGACTACCACGTGGATGTCTCGATATCTTTCGCCGCAAATATAGAATGCTGACGCTGGCGTTGAGCGTCGTTGTATGACAATTTCTCGGGTGTGTGGGTCTCGCACAGAAGCCATGCTGACCAATTGGACAGGAGATCGCCATGACTTCCATGCTGATGAGCACCGGCGCAGTTGCTTTGTTCTTACTGTACACCCTCACCGCCAATGCCACTTCGCTCATAATTTCGCCATCCTCCATCGAGCGTGTTGCACCGGATCGAGCAGCGGTTTTCCACCTCAGAAACCAGATGGACCGGCCGATTAGCATAAAGGTGCGGGTCTTCCGTTGGAGCCAAAAAGGCGGGGTAGAGAAACTGGAGCCGACTGGCGACGTGGTCGCAAGCCCGATATCAGCGCAGCTGTCGCCGAACGGCAACCGCGCCGTCCGCGTGGTCCGCGTCAGCAAGGAACCGCTGCGCTCTGAGGAGGGCTACCGAGTGGTGATCGATGAGGCTGATCCAACACGGAACACGCCCGAGGCCGAAAGCCTTTCAGCCCGACACGTTCTGCCAGTCCTTTTCCGTCCGCCGGACGTCCTTGGGCCGGAGATTGATTTGAGTCTAACGCGCTCCGATGGCTGGCTTATGCTCGTGGTCGAAAATAAGGGGGCGAGCAGGCTGAGACTGTCCGATGTGACGCTGGCGCAGGGCGGTGCAGTCATTGCCCGCCGAGAAGGGTTTGTCGGTTATGTGCTGCCGGGCCTGACGCGGCACTGGCGAGTTGGCAGAGAAGGCAGTTATTCTGGTGGCATTGTTACCGTTTCAGCGAATAGCAGCGGCGGCGCGATCGGCGAACAGCTTGTGGTGAGTGGTCGCTAGGGCTCTCGCATAGGTTCCTCCCGGACATTCGAAATACGCCTGTGTCCCACTGTTGACAGAATTTGCGCGTTGGACGATCCGGATCAACGCCGCACACTTCGCATCATCTTTGCCGTGAGGCTTTCTGCGTTAGCTACGACCGGATCGCCGATTTCTGACATAGCGGGAGCTTCTTCACGGACCGTGAATTGGCGCCAACCGGTCCCGCGCCCTGCTGCTCTGCCGAGCGCTCATAAAGAGCACTCTCCATGTTCGGTCAGCGGGAGAAGATAGCTCTCCTCATCGACGGCGCCAACCTGTTTGCCGCCTCGAAGGCGCTCGGCTTCGACATTGGTTATCGCGAGCTGCCGAGATTTTCCGGAATCGCGTCATCTGCTCCGTGCCAATTACGATGCTGCGCTGGTGGAGAACCGGAAAACGGCCACAAACCGCCCCCTGATCGACCTGGCTCGACTACAACGGACACCAGGTGGTGACCACCCCCTCAGAGAATTCACCGACTCGCTCGGCCGTCGCAGGGTCAAAAGCAACATGGATGTGGAGCTGGTGATCAACGCGATTGAGATGTCGAAGACGGCGGATCATCTCGTGATCTTCTCAGGCGACGGCAACTTCATGAGTCTGGTCGTGGCATTGCAACGCAAGGATGCAAGATCTCAGTGGTGTCCGCCATGGCGACGCGGCCGCCGCGAAGTCGATCACTTCATCGATCTGGTCGAGCTCCGGGACCACATAGATACGAGCATTTAGGAAGCGCCGCAAAGCGAAAATGGACACGTAGTAACGACACTTGAGGCGTGAGGCTCCGACAGGGCTCAGGGTAAATAAAGTACGATAAATCGTCGGATCCCTAATTTTTTATTGTTTCTGCAAGACTTCCCGCTAATATCCTTTCTGCAGCGGCCCATCATTCCTGAATTGCCCATAGAACTTCCTGTATTGGCGAGGGGGAAGAAATATTGCGGCGTCGATGCTTTATGTTGCATGAGAATACAGTTTGAACATTGATTGAGCCCGGATCGCAATGGTCCTGGCTTCTTTCGACCTCAAAGATTATTGTAAGACCGGGAGACAAGCCGTTTCGAGACGCGCAAGGCTAACCTTTTCAAAGTCAGCCCTCGTACGCAGCCTTGCTCCTCAGACTGCGAGCCACCCCGGGGCGAGTATCGCGATGGCAAGGAGAATCATGATGCCGGCGAGATTGAACGAGTGCATGGCTGCCTCGTTTGTTCTCAATCGACCGCAAAGAGGACGGGAAGTTCCGTCGTTTGCGTCTCGCCTCAGCAGGACTTCTCGCGCACTTCTAGCTCGGCGTAGTCCATTGCCAAATTACGAAGCACCTCTTTCTCGCGCACACCCGACTGAAAGAGGGCAAAAAGCGTCCTGGCGATAAGCTCGGCCGCTTCGCAATCGCGGCAGAGACCTTTTTCGGTCAGGATTTCGGTGAAAACTTCATCCAACAAATTCACGCCGGCAGGCAGAACCGCATCTGTATGATCGTGAGACTGCAGCATGGCTCGACCTCTTCGAACTGACCTCTAGCAAGCGTCCCCGTACAGTTTGCCGTCAGTGAAATCATGCGCCTCAGGTGGTTCGCGGGCAAGAGGTTTGTTCCTTGCAATGGAGGTCATGACAAGTTCAATATGGTGGGGGGGGGGCTTTCTCGGAGATTTCCGGCCTACGGGTGCTTGGAGGCGCTGTTTCAGGCGATGTTCACGCGGGCCTCCGCAGCATATCGCAGGATGTTCTCGATCTGTGATCAAAGGGTAGCGTCGTACTGCACCATTTTAGTTGTGCATGGATAGACCGATCAACCCGGCCTATTGATCGTCGTCACCTAGGGCGTGCGCTGCCCTCATACATGAACGTCATCGGCTTCGGGCCCGCCATGTAGCCGGTCTCCACCCGATGCGTCGCCAGATCGGTGTGAGCCGGTCCTGCCACCAGCGCATACCGGCATCGGGTGCCAATCCATGTTCGACGAACAGCAGCTTGCCGGCAGGTTTGAGTACGCGCCGCATTTCTGCAATCGCCGCGACCGCCCGGGATCGTGCGCAAGGTCCTGGTGGGTCACGACTGTGTCGACGCTCTAACCGTCGAGGAAGATGGATTCTGCAGATGCCTCGATGAAGCTGCCGGGCATTCCCGGATCCGGCACGCGCCGGGCCATCGCTAGAAGTTTTGCGGCCAGCCCGAGTGCAAGGACTTCCCGCACCGCCGGGCGGAAAAAAGCCAGGTTAAGGCCCGAACCGATGCCGGCCTCAACGCTCGTCCTCCGCCCGCCGATCACTCGCTCTCGATTGGGCTGCAGTCGGTCATGGCATCGAAAGATCACAGCTGTGGCAAGATGATATCGGTGTAGATGCCCATGTGGTGTCTCCGTGCTCACATCGGCGCGCCTCGAAGGTGCTCGGCCATTTACCATAGTCGATTTTAACGGATTGCGTTTGGAGGGCTGCTGTAGAGTTCGGTCCGGAACATTCGCGGACGGCTGTGGTTATCGAAATCACATGCAATCGTAGGACGTCGTCTGGATGGTCAACTTGCCGGGAAATCGCGGAAGCTGCTGGGTGGCCACCGCCGACCGAACGGGCTATCCGCAACTCGAGAGTTCGATACATGCCGAAACCGTGGTCGTCGGAGGCGGGATCGTCGGGCTCACCACAGCGCTGCGTCTCCTTGAGGCGGGACGTTCAGTGATCCTTGTCGAAGCGCTTGAGATTGGCCAGCAGGTGACCGGCCGCTCGACAGCAAAGATCACCACCCAGCACGCGCTGATCTACCGCCATCTGGTCGACACTTGCGGTGTGCCAACGGCGCGCAACTATGCCGCGGCGAATTCGGCAGGAGCCGAATTGATCAAGGACTGGATCCGGGAATATGGGATCGCCTGCGATCTGGAACGCAAGGATGCATACACCTACGCCACGAGCTCAAATGGACGCGGAGAGATCGAGGCCGAGGCAGAGGCTGCGCGGCAAGTCGGGCTGCAGGCGGAGGTATTCGACCGCGCACCGCTTCCCTTCGAGACGGTCGGCGCGCTTTGTTTTGCCGAGCAAGCGCAATTCAATCCGTCCAAATACCTTGGTGGATTGGCGCATACCGTTGCGAACCGGGGCGGTCGCATCTTCGAACACAGCCGCGCGATACTGATAGGCGAGGCGAGCCGGTGGCGCGTCGTTACCGCTCACGGGACAGTTCACGCGGGAAACGTGGTTGTTGCGACCAACATGACCGTCAAGAGCCCGGTAGGGATGGCAAACCGAACGCAGCCGCGGTGTCATACCGCAATGGCCTTCCGCGTTGATGATCCGCTCGTCGTCGATGGTATGTTCATCGGCATTGATGATCCCACGCACTCGTTACGAACCGGCCTGGATGACAGAGGTCCGCTGCTTGTCGTGCTAGGCCCCAAGTTCAACACCGGTCAGGATGGGAACGTCGCGGCACGATTCGTCGACCTGGAAGAGTGGGCGCGAAAGAACCTGCCCGTCGGCGATGTTGCATGGCGTTGGTGCAATGAGGACTACGACACGGCGGATCGAGTGCCATATGTCGGCGAACCGGATCCTCAGAAGGCTCCGGGCTTTCACGTTGCCACCGGCTTCAACGCTTGGGGAATCAGCAATGGCACCGCGGCCGGAGCGGTGATTGCCGACACGATCCAACGTCGTTTCAACCCCTGGCAGGGGCTCTACAACCCGATACGGTCCTACCCCAAGGACTTTCATAAAAATGGCGACAGCCAATCTATCGTCCAGAGCACGAACGACATCCGGATCGGTGAAGGCGGGGTGATTCAGAGAGGCGATGAGAAGATCGCGGTCTGTCGGGCTGCAGATGGATCCTTGCATGGCGTTTCCGCGACATGCACCCATAAGGGCTGCACCGTGACCTGGAACAATGCCGATCGCACCTGGGATTGCCCCTGCCACGGATCGATCTTTGCATCCGGTGGGTCGGTGATCCATGGTCCGGCGCGCAAGCCCCTTGTTCCCGTGAAGCTGTGAAGCAGCCGCAAAGAGCAGGTGAACGCCTTCGAACGACGCCATCCTCTTTGCTTGGGGACGTGCGGCTTAGAGACTTCTGGAGTATGCTGAAGAACCTTGCACTCCGAGTAGACGGAGAAGGAGCCATGGACATCGGTGCCTGGCTGCGCGATCAAGGGCTGGGACAGTACGAAGGAACGTTCCGCCAAAACGACATCGATCCTGAAGTACTCAGGCATCTTACGGCCGAGGACCTGATTGGGCTTGGCGTCGCTTCAGTAGGGCACCGTCGTAGACTGCTTGCCGCCATCGGCGCACTGCGTGAGATCGCTGAACAACCGAGCGGCGCAGTTGGGGTTGGCGCGACACCTGTAATCGTCCCGGAGGCGGAGCGTCGTCAGCTCACCGTGATGTTCGTCGACCTTGTCGACTCGACCAGGCTTTCCTCACGACTCGATCCAGAGGAGATGGGCGAACTGCTCCGCGGCTATCAGCGCGCGGTAGCGGGCGCGATCGCGCGATTCGAAGGACACGTTGCCAAGTACATGGGCGATGGCGTGCTCGCTTACTTTGGCTATCCGCGCGCTCACGAGGATGAGGCGGAGCGAGCGGTGCGAGCGGGGCTCGCGGCCATCGACGCAGTGCGGAAGCTGCAACCACCGCATGGGGAGAAGCTGGAAGCTCGCGTCGGCATCGCGACTGGGTTGGTTGTTGTCGGCGAACTGATTGGCGAAGGTGCAGCGCGTGAGGAGACGGTAATCGGCGAAACGCCCAATTTAGCGGCACGACTGCAAAGTGTCGCCGAGCCGGGAGCTGTGGTGGTAGCATCCGCTACCCGCCAGCTGATACGCGGTCTGTTCGATCTCGCCGAACTCGGCTTCCACCCGTTGAAGGGTTTTCCTGCTTCGATACCTGCTTGGCGCGTACTCGGTGAAAGCTCTGCGGAAAGCCGCTTCGAAGCGTTGCACGGGGCGAGCCTGACCCCGCTCGTCGGTCGCGAGCACGACATAGGCCTCCTGCTGAAGCGCTGGGAGGCAGTCAAAAAGGGAAAAGGCCGCGTGGTGCTGTTAGCGGGCGAGCCCGGCATCGGCAAGTCGCGTCTTGTTCGTGCCCTGCGCCGGCGTCTGGAAGGCGAGCCGCATACGACCGTTAGCCACTACTGCTCGCCATATCATCAGACCAGCCCGCTTTATCCGGTTATCCGCCTTCTGGAGCGGGCAGCTGGTTTCGCCGCGGAGGATCCCCCCGAAGTGAAACTGAGCAAGCTCGAAGCGCTGCTCACGCAATCGACCGAAGAGGTCGCCGACGCGGCTCCGCTGCTTGCGACGTTGCTGTCGGTGCCAGCGGACGATCGCTATCAGCCATTGGAGTTGAGCCCGCACCGGCAGAAGAAGCGAATGCTGGAGGTACTCGTCGATCAGCTCATCGGGCTCGCTGCACGTCAGCCCGTCCTGGCAGTATACGAGGACCTGCATTGGGCTGATCCGACATCGCTTGAGTTGCTGGATCTTGTTGTTGACCGCGTGCAAGACTCGCCGGTGCTGGTGCTCATCACATTCCGCACCGAGTTTCTCCCACCGTGGACGCGCTATCCCCATGTCACCGTTTTGACGCTTGGTCGTTTGAGCCGTCGGCAAGGCGCAGAGATGGTCGACCGGCTGACCGGCCGCAGGGCTCTGCCTACCGAAGTGCTCAATGAGATCGTCGCAAAGACAGACGGCGTTCCGCTCTTCGTGGAGGAACTGACGCGCGCGATATTGGAGACCAGCTTGCTTAAAGACGAGGGCGATCACTACGCTCTCGCGAGTCCGCTGTCGGCAATCTCTATTCCAGCTACGCTTCACGAGTCGTTATTGGCCCGGCTCGATCGACTAGCGCCCGCCAGGGAGGTAACGCAGGTTGCGGCCGCAATCGGTCGAGAATTCTCGCATGAGTTGCTCGTGACCGCCGCGCCGTTGCAGACGAGCGAGGTAGAGGAAGCACTGGAGGACCTCATTTCCTCGGGGTTGGTGTTCCGCCACGGGACTCCCCCGCAACTGACCTATAGCTTCAAGCACGCGCTCGTACGCGACGCCGCCTATGCCACGCTTGTGCGCACGAAACGACAAAGGTTGCACGCGGCGATCGCCACAGCGATCGAGCAACGCTTCCCCGAAATGGTGCAGACGCAGCCGGAACTTTTAGCCCAGCACTATGCGGAGGCGGGACGGCTAGAACCCGCGGTCAATTATTGGCTCAGAGCCGGGCAAGCAGAGATTGCGCGATCCGCAACGACCGAAGCGATTACCCATCTGACAAGAGGGCTGGAGCTGCTTGGAGGGCTGCCTGATGATGCTGTGCGATGGAGAAAGGAACTCGAATTCCAAGTCGCTCTCAGCGTCGCCCTCATGACCGCCAAGGGTTGGGCAGCGCCAGAGGTCGGCCGGGCAAATGCGCGAGCGCGCAATTTATGCGAGCGGCTGGGGGACAAAAGCAGGCTCTTCCCTGTCCTTTATGGGGACTGGGTCTTCCACGTCGTGCGCGCTGAGCTGGAGGCGGGGAGGAAGGCGGGAGAGGAACTGCTCCGGCGCGCGCAGGAAGAACGGGAGGTGTCCGCTGAAATCGTCGGCAACCGCATCGCCGGAACCGGTGCGTTCCTTCGCGGCGAGATCGCTAATGCCCGTGAATATCTGGAACGGTCGCTCGCACTCTATGACCCGCAGCAACACCGCGCCCTCGCGTTCCTGTTCGCCCAGGACCCTCGGGTGGCGGGGCTGTCGGTCCTCTCCTTGACCCTCTTCGCTCTTGGGTATCCCGAGCAGGCCCAGGCGAGAAGTAACGAGGCATTGGCGGACGCAAGGGAACTTTCTCACAGCAACACGCTTGGTTTCGCCCTGCTCTACGGCTGCATCCTGTCGCAGCTTCGCGGTGATTGGCGAGAAGCCCGAGACCGGGCAGGTTCACTAATCACGCTCGCAAGAGCGCAGGGTTCTCCGCATTTCCTCGGTGCCGGTAAAATTGTGCAAGGTTGGACGTTAGGACAGACGGGTGAGTTACCGGCGGCCAGCACGAAGGTGCAAGAAGGCTTAGCGTCATGGCAGATGACTGGAGCGAGATTCCTGGTTCCATACTTTTTGAGCTTGCTCGCGCGCGTCGAGACCCAGAGCGCAGGAGCAAAGCGAGCCTTGGATTTGCTGACCGACGCGCTGCAGCGAGCGCGCGAAACGGGCGAGCGGTGGTTCGAGGCGGAATTGCATCGGCTGACGGGCGAGCTGATGCTGCAGCTGCCCGCGTTTGATCGTGCCGAGGGGGAAGCACGGCTCCAGCACGCGGGCGAGCTCGCGCGAGGGCAAGGCGCTGACTTGTGGGAGTTGCGCGCAGCGACAAGCCTAGCCCGACTAAGGATCGGGCAGAACCGGTTCGGCGACGTTCATCACCTGCTTGCGCCACTCTGCGGCAAGTTTGCGGAGGGTTTCGCGACAACGGATCTGCAATCTGCCCAACGGCTGCTTCGTGAGGCAGCCGGTTTCGATGGCGCGATCAAGTCATCCGACTAGTCAGCCGAGCTGCATTATGCTGCAGCGGATCGTGCGAGCGGAGCGGAGGCACGACATGCCTTTTAAAGTAGGCCGAGCGACGCCATAAATACGTGGCGCCTGCGTAGTTCCGCTCCGGTTATGGACGCCGCTGCACGGGCCAAAATTGTCGGATCGGCATGACGGAGGAGCAGTTTCGATCCAAGGTCGGCGGCGGCGGTCCGGTAGAGCAGAGGTTGTCGAAGCACGCCTGTCGCGCAAAAACAGAGATGGTGATCAGAAGTCGGCCGAGGCGGCCATTGCCGTCCGGGGAAGGATGAATGGTTTAACTGGACATGGATCAGGCCGGCCTTGAGCTACGGCGGAATGCTCGGCGTTTCTTCATGAATGAATCTTGCCCAGTGACGAAGGCACGTCACGACTCGTTGGCGTCGGTCGGTACGAACGTAGCGTTTCCCGTCCGTGTGCCGCCGATCCAATTCTATGAGTTGGCCTTTCAACGTAAGGAGACAGTTTTGATCAGACAACTCGCTGACATATATCGTGCCTACTTGGATTGTCTCAATCGGCAAGCCTGGGACGAGCTTGGCCACTTCGTTGACAACGAAATCCAGCACAACGGTCGGCTGCTAAGGATATCGGGCTACCGGGAAATGCTGGTGAAGGACTTCGAAGACATTCCAAATTTGCAGTTCAATATTCAACTGCTTGTATGCGAGCCGCCGCGCCTTGCCGCCCGCCTCTCATTCAATTGCTCCCCTAAAGGCGAGTTCTTGGGCCTGAGCGTCAATGGACAGCAAGTGTCCTTTACAGAGAACGTTTTTTACGAATTCGTAGGATCGAAGATCGTTTCGGTATGGTCGGTCATCGACAAGTCGGCAATCGAGGCCCAACTCTCATAGTAGGGAGAGTTGGTCAACGACGGCCTTAAGGCCGAAACGAATACGTCATCGTTGACCGGTAGCAGCAGGTCGTATGCTGCCTCCGGCAACGATCAGGGACGACTTGTCGATGGCAGTCGGCGCCCAGTTCCTCAAAGAGATGCGTCGGACCGAGGTTCAATCACGATCGACTACCACCGCACCATCCTGAATCAATATGAGCTGAAGAGGACGCCGGAAGACTTCGAGATTGCTGTACGCTCGCTGGCAAGTCCGGTCGCGCCGAAGGCCACTCGAGAGTTCTATCCTACCGGTTTTTCGTGAACGCGTCCGAGCGGACAGCGCGCGGCGTCATCAACTACAAGGGTCCTGACGCTTGGATCGTTCATCACGATATCTCGATGAGTTTGCCCGACCGCGCTGCATGCGGTAGCGACGTTGACGGAAGTCATCTGGCCCACTGACATCGGAAATCCAGGCCTGGATTGAAAGCTCGTCGCTGCGCCAGTGCGACGAACGCCTTGGGGCGGAACATTCAGGCATCTCGGCTGGCAACCGGTACCTCACAACGCCATTTTCTGACGCTTAGGCCTGGATGCTGTCCAGACCAGTTGCTGACATACATAACGGAACGGAACATACATTGCGTCAGCGAATCTTGGATCTCGAGCTCCAGGCGCTCCTCACGGCACTTTTCGGGTGCTGACAAAAGGCATACCGTCAGTACAAGAGTTACCGGCCCCATAATTATACCCTCCTGCGCTCGAATTAAGCACACGCGGATAGCGTCGATGACCGTATTGATGAACTAGGAATCCATTCACGTCATGTGCGCTTTCCCTTTGGTGCACGAGCTGTTTCTGCAGATTTCCGTTCTAGGCTCTCATTTATGACAGTTACTGAAAATCCCCGCAGTTCCTAAGGGAACAAGTTTGGCGATTTCCCGGAGATCTCGATCGGGGGTACTTCGTCCCGTTTCCCTTCTTGTCCCATGAAACTGTCAACGAGCCCAACCGGTCTGCAGGGTGATAACGCCCCAAGTGAGCGTTTGCCCTTGCGAAAGATTCTGAATGCACCGACGTCTTCGCGGCACGTCGATGCTTGATGAGGAGCTGGTCCTTCATCAAAGAGAACGCATGCGCGGTGTAAAGAATGGTTAGCGAAAGCGGGTTCAGTCGATCCATTCTGACCGGCAGAGCCTTGGGGCTGCCGGCCGCTGGAAACCTCTTTCCTGGTTCAGGTCTGCTTTCCTAACTCAGATGTGCCAGTCGGCGTCGAGCGAATAGGCCTTGACATAGTCGACCTTCATTTCAGCGCCGCCCATGAGCCCGTCGGTTGGCGGGCCTGCCATCCCGCCAATCGCAAGATTGACAAGCATGTACATCGGATCGTGCATGTCCGAGGGGGTGTCGGCGCGTGCGATCGCGGCATCGTCGAAGTACCAGACGATCTCCTCTTCCGTCCAAAGCACACCATATTTGTGAAAGCCACTTGTATCGGTGACCCTGGCTGCGCTTGCGATGCTGGTCTGAGAACCGGTCTCATTGGAATGCACGGTGGCGATGACGGTATTCGGATCCTGGCCGTGCATCTCGACCACATCCAGTTCCGGGGGCCAGGTGCCGTCGCCCGGCAGCAGCCAAAATGCTGGCCACGCCCCCTGATCATCCGGCATGTCGGCGCGCATCTCGAAATAGCCGTAAGTCTGAGCAAATGACGAGTAGGTCGTCAGCATGCCGGAGGTATAATCATACCCGTTGGTTTCGGCTTGGATCGCCTGTGAAGCCGGCTTGGCGGTGATCGTGAGAACGCCGTCCGTCACGGAAAATGGATTGGCCGAGGCGGTCGGCTGATAGGTCGGATTGACGTACCATTGCAGCTCGTCATTACCGGTGAGGGTTGCCCCCTTTTCGGGTGCCCACCAGTACTTCGGGTCCCAGACACCGCTGGTACCATCGCTGAGCTGCAGAGTGTTGAAGTCATCGGAGAAGGTCTGCGTCAGAACGGATCGGTCCAGCGCCAGGCTGAACTGGTTCGCATGCAGCTGATCGGCGCTCGTATTTGCAAAGACGAGATACTCGCCATCGGCGAGACTGAGCTTGAGATCCAAGCCTTCCTGGGCAACGTTGGCAAGAATGTGGTCGAACGACGTAAAACCATAACCTTCGAGCCTCACCACATCGTCGGAGCCGAAGTCGCTGATCAGGTCGCTACCGTTGCCCCTTTTGAAAGCGAAGGTGTCTGCACCACCCGCCCCGGTGAGGACGTCGTTGCCAGCGCCACCATTGATCGTCTGGCTGCCAGAGCCGCCGCTGATGATGTTGCTGGCACTATTGCCGAAGCCAAACCCTTCGACGCCGGTGACCGTCAGGTTCTCGAAATTCTCCGGCAGGGAGTAGCTCATCCAGGTGTTGATGGTATCGACGCCCGCACTGGGCGCCTCAGAGGCTCGGTTGACCCCCGAATAAAGATAGTAGATGTCGTCGCCTGAGTCCCCAATCATAGTGACATCGACGGAACTGTCAGCCCACATCGAATCGTTGCCGGCCGTTCCGTAGAGCAGCGGTCCGGACCCGCTGGCGGAAAACCATGCCGTAGAACTACCGCCATAGGACAGCGGCTCGCCTAGGGCATTCGTGACAGTTCTGCTCATCGAGAAGTCTCCTGTTTAGTGGTTTGACCCCCGCCCCGCAGGGCCACCCCTAGCATCCCGTAGTGTGACTTGTCGCACACACCTCGCGCCTTAACCGAGCAAGATGGCGGTGAGGTGAGCTATGGCCCACACCCGCGACTGGTGCGCCGTGCCGTAGCTGACAGGTACGACTACGCTGCAAGCACCCATGGCTCCCTCGTACGGGGTCCAACATCAACAATCTGTAAAGCAGATGTTTGATAGTCGTGTTGACTCTGTGGTGCACTCAGCAGAAAACAAAATCATAACTAAGGAGGGTATTGCTGATGGCTGACGAGAGTAACACCGGGTCAATTGCTGCGGCTGTAGCGCCGAACGCCGACGTGAAAGCACCAGCAGCTAAGAAGAAGAGGTCGCCACGGCGCCAGAAGGCGGTTGCCGAACCAAGGCGAGCTGTATCGGAGACGCCGGCCGCCAAACCGAGGCGATATAGCGAACAACAGAGAAAAGAGAAGCTTAAGCTGATAGAGACGCAAGTCACCGAAGGCAAAGTTACGCTCAAAGACGCTATTAAGAGCGCCGGCATTTCCGAGCAAACCTACTATCAGTGGAAGCGGACCGTAAAGCCGGTTGAGCAAAAGGCCGAGAAACGTCTTCCCACCGGCGAGGAGCTGGCGGATCTCGTTCGACTCGAAGAAGAAAACCAGAGGCTCCGCAAGCTTCTGGCGGAGAAGTTGCGAGCGGAAAATGCCGACCTGCGCAAGAGGCTTGGGCTGGATTAGTCACGACCGGGATGCGCAGGCTCGACGGTCGCTTCGGCGTCCTACTGCGTGACGCCAAAAGCTCGAGTTTGCTTCCAATTTCTAATTGGGCCGGCAAAATGATGCGCTGCTGGTTCCCCGCCGTCACCTCGCGAAAGGCTCGCTAGCTGCGAGCGGGCACGTAAAGCATAGAGCCGCGCGCGAGATGAAAGGCGCGGGGAGGGGCTGTATTGGTGCGGTCATCAGGCGCGGCGCCCGACCGGCGTTGTCCTTTCACTTTGCTTGGGACCGACAGTCTGTGAAGACGCCACAACGGAGATTCGCTGGGGAATTGAAGTCGGTGCGGCGACAGCCAGAAGTCCCAACATTCACTCTGGGAGACACGGACCTGTGGACTCTGGAGCGCGAACTGAAGGAGAAGGCGTTCAGCTGAAATTGCGCCGGGCACTCCGACAAATTCAGGTTTTAGCGAAGATGCGGGCGATGTCGACATTGCACGAGCAGTGATGCCGACCGCCGGCGGAGCAGAGCTCGACGCGCTGAGGCAGCAGGAGCGCCCGCCAGGATCTTAGGCTCGAACAAGATCTAGGGGCACTCCTCGAAAGCGAGCAAGCGGCTCAGGCGGCTGTTGGCGGAACAGCTTCATGCACAACTTGCTTCTCAAGAAGAAGCTCTCGCGGTTTGATGTGGCATAGCGGGATTGCACCCCATTCTGGACAAATCGCCAGACTAACGCCTCGGTAGCCTCCGCTGGTGATCGAATAGCGAAAAAACGGACGTCTGAGGTGGAGTTCGAGTAGAAGGTGTGGCGCCTGATTCGATCGTTTTCGGCAATCCAGGCGGACTGCGAATATCGCCCGATGCATGCTACCGCTCGGGCCCGGGCGAGCGTATTATCGGGGCTGCGACTTCACGAGGATGGATAATTTGGATTTACAGGCCTTCAGAGATTCGCTCGCCGAGCCACAACCGCCCGTCGATCTAAGCCCTGCGCTGGAGGCGCTGTGGTGGGATGGAAAGGGCGATTGGAACAAGGCGCACGAACGCGCGCAGGAGCACGAGAATAGGGCGGGTATGCATGTGCATGCCTATCTCCATCGCAAGGAAGGCGATCAATCGAACGCCGAATATTGGTATCGCAGGTGCGATATCGTACCATCGACCTTGACGGTCGATGAAGAATGGGAAGAGCTCGCACGGGCACTTTTGAAGCAAGGCTGAGCTCTGCTCTCGCGAAGTGGTTCTGCATATTTTGACGTTAGAGCGCATCAATGCGCGAACCGCCGAATGGACGGAAAAGGACGGCAGAATTTTTGATCCGCGGGCACTGGGAAGGCGCAATTGCGTATGGCCAAGGAATCCATCAGACGCCGGCTTGCAGCCATTCTGGCCGCTGATGCGGTCGGTTACAGCCGGCTCATGGAGCGGGACGAAAAGAGCACCCACACTTTGCTTATGGCTCGGTGGAAAGAGGTGCTGGAGCCGCTCGTCGGTATTCATCAGGGCCGTGTCTTCAAGAGGACTGGTGACGGCGTGCTCGTAGAGTTCGGCAGCGCGGTCAACGCCGTCGAATGCGCTGCAGCACTTCAGCAGGCCATGGCGGCCGCAAACAGAGACCTGCCGGAAGACCGTGCCATCGTACTCCGCGTCGGTGTCAATCTCGGCGACATCATGGTTGAGGACAGCGATCTCTTCGGCGACGGGGTCAATGTAGCTGCCCGCATCGAGGCGCTTGCCGACCCCGGCGGCGTGGCGATTTCGGATGGAATTCATGAATATGTGCATGGCCGCACCGATATCGACTTCGTCGACAGTGGTTATCATGAAGTCAAGAACATCGAGCGGCCGGTGCACATCTGGACCTGGTCGCCTAAGGACCGCGCGAGGGAGCCCCCTAACATTGCTGCCGAACCGCCCCCGCAGCTTCCGGCGAAGCCGTCCATAGCCGTCCTTCCATTTGACAACATGTCCGGCGACCCGGAGCAAGGTTACTTCGCCGATGGTATTACTGAAGACATCATCACGGATCTCTCGAAGGTTTCCGGCCTTTTCGTAATCGCCCGAAATTCCTCTTTCGCCTACAAAGGCAAGACGCCGGACATCCGCAAGGTGAGCCGGGAACTCGGTGTACGCTATGTCCTGGAAGGCAGCGTACGCAGGGCGGCCAACCGCATCCGCATCAACGCCCAGATGATCGACGGCACGACCGGCGGCCATTTGTGGGCAGAGCGTTACGATCGGGGGCTTGAAGATATTTTCGCCGTTCAGGACGAGGTGACGCGCACCATCGTCAATGCGCTGCGCGTCAAGCTGACCGCCGGCGAGGAGGAGCGGCGCGAGAGCCGCGGCAAGGTCGATCCAGAGGCCTATGACCTGCTCGTCCGCTCCCGTCAGGCGATCCTGCAGTTCAACGCGTTGTCCTCCATGGAGGCCCGCCGCATGCTGCACCGCGTCCTCGAGATCGATCCAGGGATGGCGGCTGCCCACGCTTCGCTTTCGATTATCGCCTTGACCGACTTCATCAACCAGTGGAACGGCGCGACGCCTGACAATCTCACACAGGCACTTGGGCTGGCCCAAGAGGCAATCGATACCGACGGTTCCGAGCCGCAAGGTCACTACACACTCGCGCTTGCCCTTTCCTGGATGCGACGTCTGGACGAGGCAGAGCAGGCTGCAGAGCGGGCTATCGAACTCGACCCCAATTCCGCCAACGCCTATACGGCACTCGGTACCATTCGGGATTTCCAGGGCCGGCACGAAGAGGCTTTGGCGCTGTATACACGAGCCCACCGGCTGGACCCCCAATTCGACCTGTCGCTGCATTTCCAAGGGAGGGCTCTGTTGAATCTCGGCCGTTTTGACGAGGCCGAGGTCGCCTTCAAACGTCGGTTATTGCTTGCGCCCCGGTCGGATATGACGCGCTTTTATCTTGCCTGCCTCTATGGTCGTACCGGGCGGCATGAAGAAGCGCGAGGCTACTGGCGGGAGGTATTGGGGGTCAACCCGAGCTTTTCCGTCGATCACCTGAGGCGATCTTTACCCTACCAAGATCCCCATCTGATGGACCGGCTGGTGGAAGGTCTCCGTGAGGCGGGAGTCTCTATCTAGAGCACTTTCAGAAAAAGTGTGTAACGGTGTTCCGTGCGGAAGTGCGTACTTTCAAAGTGTAGGTCGACGCGGCGCTGTAGCACTTTAATCTGCTGAATGTTTTGTCCTTCAATCGGCTACGATCAAAGGAAACATGCAGTGGGCCCCGTGCAGCAGGGCACTGCGGAAGTGAACTATTTTCCACTGGACCGCTTCGGAGTAACATTTTGTAACAGGGGGTTTAAAGATCTAGTTCGAGAGGCATCGCCGTGGATTTCATGCAGATGGTTCGACCGCTTGAAATCTGGCTCAGGACATTCGTGCTCAGCGAATGGACATTCTATCAGCTTGGGATTATCGCCGCCGGGTACGTTTTCGCCTCCTTCGTCGCATCGAGAACCGAGCCGGCGATGGAATCCAGGGCTCGGCGTATCAAGGGCAATCCAGATCTGCTGCGCGTCATCATCGCCTTCATGCGCCGCCTGAAATGGCTTTTTCTGACCCTTTGGTTGTGGCTTGCGAGCGTCATTCTCAAACAGGGTACCTGGCCGTCACAACGATGGCTGATCGCTACGGCGCTGTCCCTGGCGGCCGCCTGGTTCATAATTTCCGTGCTGACCAAGATTATCCGCAACCCGACCCTGTCGCGCCTGGTTGCCATGGTAAGCTGGGGATACCTCGCCGTATATGCCACCGGCCTTGACGGTCCTATCCTGTCGGCGCTCGATGCTGCCGCAGTCAATCTGGGCGTGATGCGTCTTTCACTGCTGATCGTTCTGAAGGCGGTTGTTCTGACAGTCGCCCTTATCTGGGTCGCAGTGCTCGTCGGCAATGTGCTTGCCCATTGGGTTCAGCGTTCGGGTGACCTTTCGCCATCGTTCAAAGTGCTGATCAGCAAGGTCATCAAGATCGCTCTAATCATGATCGCCGGTGCAATAGCATTGTCCGCGACAGGTATCGATCTCACGGCGCTGACGGTCTTTTCGGGTGCTGTCGGAGTCGGCGTCGGCTTCGGACTGCAGAAGGTCGTGTCCAATTTCATTTCCGGAATCATCATCCTGCTCGACAAATCGATCAAGCCCGGCGACACGATTACGCTTGGCGACACGTTCGGATCCATCCGCGACCTCCGCGCGCGTTTCGTGTCGGTCATTACCCGCGATGGGAAGGAATACCTCATCCCCAATGAGGACTTCATCTCGCAACAGGTGGTGAACTGGTCGTTTTCGAGCGACTACGTCCGCATCGACGTCGATTTCGGCACCTCCTACGACAGCGATCCGCATGAGGTGGTACGGATCGCCGTCGAAACCGCATCGGCCGTTCCCCGCGTCGTCAATGACTACAAGGCGCCCGTCTGCTGGATGACCGCCTTTGGTGCCTCCTCGCTGGATTTCCGACTGCGGTTCTGGATCTCCGATCCGGCAAACGGCCTGACGAATGTGCGCGGCCAAGTTCTGATGGCACTATGGGATTCATTCAAAGAGGCTGGGGTGTCCATCCCCTTTCCGCATCGAGAAATCATCATGAAGACGCCGGTGGAGATTCAGCGGCCGCCGCGAGGATAGATTCAGTCAAAAGTCTGCTCGGCGGACGGACGACTCCTCACTCAACGCGTCATCGTTCGGTTAACAGCGGCGGCGTCCCTTGGACCAACATAGTGCCGTCACTGCTGGTTGTCTGGGGAGGGGGCGGAAAAGCCGTTGCGCGCGGCAATTTGAGAGGCCGTGGCGTTGAAGTGGTCAGCGTCGTCTCCGACGAGCAGAACCGGGTCGCAGCGCCTCGCGCATGTGAAGGTCGCCCGCCGCGCGCCCTGATGAACCGTGACCAGACGGCCGCTGCTCGCAACGACATCCAGAACGAGGTTCGCCACTTCGGCGCCGTCGCTGTCGATCACGATCAGGTTCGTAGAGCCGGGTGTCTTGCCGGTGAGGATCACGGTCCTGTCGTCGCTCAGGCTTGCTTGTGCTATTCCCGTGTTGCCGATGATGACTGTGCTCGCCGGCCGAGGAAGCGCAACGGTCTTGGCAAAGTCGACGACAAGCCGCTCCACCCCTTCGGCTCCTGTGCTCCTTTGCTGAACCGGAATAATAGCCGTTTTTTGCTCGTCCGCTGCTGCGGGCCTGACCAGAGCTGATATCGCCAGCAACAAGACGGCCCCTTTTGAGCTCCTGGACATGGGAAAACTCCTGCATTGATGACAGTCGAGGTCAACGGCTGGACGTCTCTTGCGTTCCGGCCAGCTACAAAGAAGTTGCCGCTCCGCTTGCGGACATGGCGGCGTGTCGCCCTCACTCGATCAGCGACACGGTCCGACCGACCAGGATCTCCTCCGTCGGCGAGGCGCAGGTCTCCATTGTCGAATTGCCCGTGAAAGTGACCTGATCAGCAATGATCTGCGTACACCCTCCGGAAACGGTCGAGTTTCCGGTGAAGTCGATTTTGCCCGTCGGCGCGTAGAGGTTTCCAACCAGGGTCGACTCGGAATTGCCTGTTATCTTATGGAGTACGCCGGCACTTTGGCGACTGGAGAAAAACAGCAGGCCAGCAAAGGGTCCGCTGGTCGGAGCGGACAGATCGATGTCGGCGTTGCCCAGCAGATTGGCGGCCGCCGAATTGGTGAAGAAAAAGGTAACGCCTTCGCCGGTGAGTTTTGCCCCGGCCGTTATCGTCAGTTCGCCGCCGTCTATGATATAGAGGCCAGGCTTTAGCGTGATCGTTCCCTTGATGTCCACTCCGCCGCAGAAACGGATTGCCTCGACTCCGCTTGCAAGCCGGTCGAAGACATAGGTGGAGTTCGAGACATAGGTCAGATCTCGGCAAGGAAGCTGCTGAATGTGCAGTTTGTCGGGCTCGGCGACGGATGCAAAAGGATCCGGCGTCGGCGGAACCTGCTGGACGGGTTTGCTGCAACCGGTAAGCGTGAGGCCCGTCGTCGTTACGGCTTCGCCGACGGTATACACGCAATCGGTCGACATTAGCGCGCTGCCGTTCTTCATCAGAAAGGCGTCGGCGGCATTAGAATTGGAAACCACGCTGCAGCCGGACAATAGGACTTCCGTTGAGCCGGTTACGGTGACGGCGCCCGAAGCGGAGTTCGACAGCGCAAGCACGCAAGCCTTGGAGCCGCCAGTGACCTGAGCGACCGCGCGTGCCTTCATGGTGATGGTCCCAGTGCCGAACACGGAAGAAAACATGCGTGGATGTGTCTCGGTCAACTCGACCGTCACCTTGTTCGATCCACCGGCAGAGCCCGGGGCCGTGGACACGGTGAGGTCCCCAGGCGAAAACCCGGAGCCACCTGCTACCCTGCGCGCGGCGGTCTCGAGTGCGGATTGTTGATCACCTGCGCGATGGCGCACGGCTGCGGCATAGGCCGATACGTCCGCCGCATGCTGCAGTTTACGCTTTTCCAGATACCAGTACCCCGTCTCGACCCCCAAACCCATCGCACCGACGAGCACGGGAAAAGCGACGGCAGCGATGACGGCGACGGCGCCGTCTTCGGCAGTGAGAAATCGGCGTGCGAGCCTTTGTCGCCGAGGCGAACGGCTCGCTTCACCGATTGCGTCAATTCTCTTGCTCATCCAGGTTTCCCGAAGTCGAAGGCATATCGTTACTCGGAACCGCTGCATTCTTTGGGTGAGATGCAGTAGGGCGTTCCAGTGGGACGATATATCCCGCCTGCCGCCTGCCGACGATTCGGCCAGTCGGCCTAGTCCGGGCCGCAGCCCTTCGCGTGGCGTGCTTAGTCCATCAGGTCGAATGGATATTCCTTAGCGCAGTGGGCACATTCCGGACATTCCAACCGGCCCCGCATCGGCCCTTGTGCATGAGGCATCGACGATGATCTCGACATCCGCAGCTTGGTTCGCTTTCCTGCTTTTCGCCGGAGCGATGACTTACGCCGGCATCAGGGACGTGGCGACGATGACCATATCCAACCGCCTGGTCGTCTTCCTGGTGATCGCCTTCGCCATTCTTGCGCCCGCTGCAGGTCTGAACCTCGCGACGGTCATGTCGAGCGTTGTCGTTGCCTCCGCCGTGCTCGCTTGCACTTTCGTACTCTTTGCTGCCGGCTGGATCGGCGGCGGTGACGCAAAACTGCTGCCAGTTGCCGTGCTCTGGCTCGGCGCCGACCTTGCGCTCCCCTTCATCCTCTACACGTCGGTCATCGGCGCGGCCCTGACCGTTGGGCTTCTTCAGCTTCGACGGGTACCTCTACCGCTCGCCCTGAAGAAAAACGCCTGGGCGAAGCGTCTTCTCGACCGCGAGACGGGCATTCCCTATGGCGCAGCTATGGCGCCGGCTGCCCTTCTGCTGCTTCCGGAAAGCCACTGGTGCTCCGTCCTCCTTTAAACCATCGCGTGGCGATCCGCCGCGCAAGACGAGGTTTGACCCATGATCCGTATCGTCATTCTCCTGCTCGCACTGGCATCCGGTGGGGCCGCCTCCTGGCTGGCGCTCGGCACCGGCGATCAGCGCGCGGTCGAGGTTGCAGAGGTTCAAGAAACGCCCTCGCAGGAGGTGCTCGTCGCAGCTGCAGAGCTCAAGCGCGGTGCAGTGATCGAAGAGAACCAGCTGCGTTGGCAGCCGTGGGAGGGCGAAATCCCCCCTGTCTTCATCAGCCGCAGCTCCCGACCCGATGCGACGACAGCGCTCAAGGGTTCGCTCGCCCTAAGCGGCTTCGTAGCGGGAGAACCCATTCGCGACGACAAGCTTGCGCAGGGCGGCACGGGCTATCTGTCCAGCTTGCTGCCTTCGGGAAAGCGGGCGATTGCCGTTCGCGTCACGGCCGAGAGCACCGCCGGTGGCTTCATCCTGCCGAACGACCATGTCGACGTTATTCACACCGTCGCCCGGCCTGACGCCTCCGGCGACGCCGGTAAGGTCGTCAGCCGGGCGATTTTATCCAACATTCGCGTCCTCGCGGTCGATCAGACCGTTTCACAGGCATCCGATGGAGCCTCGGTGATCGGGAAGACCGCCACGCTCGAAGTAGATCCCGAACAGATCTCAGCCGTCGCGGCGGCGGAAGCCTCCGGCACGGTTTCGCTCGCACTTCGTGCGATTACCGACAATCACGAAGCCTCGGTCGTGGAAGCAGAGGGAACCCGACCCGGCGTGGTGCGCTTTTTCAACGGCGGACGCATGTCGATGGTGGAAGTTCCCTCCCGTTCCGGCGGCAGCTGATCCTTTATGGAAATTCCGAACATGAAACAGCTCGATAGCGAAACCAGGGAAGCACCGCAGCCGATGACCGCTGCACCGCTGTTGCCCATACCGAAGGTGGACATCGCCGTCTTCTGCCAGTCGGAAGAGGTGAGAGAGGCCGTCGGCACGGCGGCGATCGATCGTCGCATGGCGCGCGCCACCGTAACGGTGAAGGCCGGAGGAATGAAAGAGGCGACTGCGCTTTATGGCGGCGTAACATCGCCGAACCTCGTCGTCGTAGAGAGCGACGATGGCGAGGCCCGTCTGATGGCCACCTTGGAAACGCTCGCAATGGAGTGTGTCACGGGGACCAAGGTCATCGTCATCGGCCGCTCCAACGATGTGGGTCTCTACAAGAAGCTTCTGGACGCCGGTGTGAGCGACTATCTCGTCAAGCCGCTCGAGCCGATGGACTTCGTCGCGGCGGTGCACCGCTGCTTCCGCGACTCTACCGAGGAAAAGCTGGGGCGCATCGTCGCATTCGTCGGTGCCAAGGGAGGAACCGGCTCCTCCACGCTCGCGCACAACGTGGCATACGCCATGTCCAAGCGGGTGGATGCCGATGTTCTTCTGGCGGATCTTGATCTTCAGTCCGGTACGCTCGGACTGAACTTCGACATCGAGGCGAAACACGGCATGGTGGATGTGCTCCAGAGCCCCGATCGTCTCGACGACGTGCTGCTGCGACGCCTGGCGGTCAGCTACACGGACCGCCTGCACCTGCTTCCGGCGACCACGGATCTCGACAAGTTCATTAATCTTCGGGAGGGCGATGTCGATCATCTCCTCGACGTCGCTCGTTCGAGCTCGTGGCATGTCGTCGTCGATCTGCCGCACATTCTGACGCAGTGGACGAGGAAGATCCTGCTAGAGGCGGACGAAATCGTCGTGACGGCGACGCCCGACCTGGCCGGCATGCGCAATGCCAAGAACCTGATCGATTTCCTGAAGAAGGCGCGGCCGAACGATCCGCCGCCGCGGCTTGTGCTCAACAAGGTTGGCACCCCGAAACTTCAGGAGATCAAGCCGAAGGATTTCGTGGCGGCTGTCGGCCTGGAAGAGAGTGTCTCTCTGGCATTCGAGCCGTCCTTGTTCGGCGCGGCGGCCAATCATGGCCGGCTGGTCATCGAGTCGGCACCGGATTCGAAGGCGGGAAAAGCCATAGTTTCGCTCGCCTGGCGGGTTGGCGGGACGCGGGAGAGACGGACGCGGCAGAAAGGGGTCAAAGCTTTGCTGCAGAAGGTCTTCAAACGCGGCAAGCCGAAGGCTCCGTCCACGTTGCGCAAGAAGGCCGGGGAATTGAAGACGTCCGAGGCCGGTGCTTCGGCGGTCGAATTCGCGCTAGTCGCGCCGGTCCTCGCTCTCGGTCTCGTGGCTACGGCCGATCTCGGTCTTGCGATCCACGAGCGCATGACGATCGACCATGTCCTGCGCGCCGGCGCGCAGGCCGCTCTGGCCGATCCCGGCGCGGCGCAGGTCCAAAAGGTGCTCGTTTCCACCTTGGCCGAGAGCCCGCGTCTGGCGAGTGCCGTGCTGCCGGCAGTGAAGCGCTACTGCGCCTGCCCGGAAAATGCCGATGTCGCACCTGAAGCCGCGCCGCAATGCGGAACGGTGACCTGCGCGAACGCGAAACCGCAATTCGTGTATTATCGGCTCGCGGCTGCAAAGTCCTATCGGCCCATGTCCCTGCCGGCGGTACTTCCCGTGTTCGAGCTCGGGTCCTCCATGCAGGTGCAAGTCCAATGAGGGCTCCGCCCGCCATCCTCCGCCGTCTGTTTCGGAGTCAGTCAGGCGCTACGGCGGTGGAATTCGCGCTCGTCTGCCTGCCTTTGCTGCTGCTCGTCTTCGGCATCATCGAGTTCGGCCGCGCCTTTTACGTGCGCAATGAACTCTCGCACGCCGTCGACGTTGCCGCTCGGCGGGTGCTGATCGGGCAGATCGCGCGTGATGCGACCGACAGCGAAGCACTGACCAAGCTGGCTGGCGCGGTGCGCGAGAGCTTTCACAGCGGCGATCCGACGCTGCTCACTATCGCTGTCACCAAGGAAACCGTGGACGGCATAGCCTTCCGCGTGCTCTCGATCCGCTATCCCTTCACCTTCGTCGTCCCCGGTCTCGCCCAAAGCCCCGTCAGCCTCAATCTGTCGCGGCGCATCCCGATCGGGTGATTGAGCTTCCAGCCAAGGCCGGCGAATTTCAACTGGCGTGTTTGCAACGATCTGTTGGCGGCGATGACGGTTATCTGGAGCGGGGCGCAGTGTCTCGGACGATCCATGCGTCGCGGCGCATCGCAACTTCAAGGTGTCGCAAATTGCGGTTCTGGCGATCGGACTAGACCAACCGGACGAGCCACTTGCACGGCCGGATCGGCCATCAGGCTGAATGGATCAGGAGGGTTAACAAAGTCTATATAAGGGCCACACAGCAAGCGGGACACGAGGCAGAACCCGGCCCGGCCCTGTGACGCCGAACCTGGTTTCGGCACTTTCTCCAACCCATGAAGGACCGAACCATGAAAAATCTTCTCGCCCGTTTTGCTCGCAATGAGTCCGGCGCAACCGCCATCGAATACGGCCTGATCGCTGGTCTGATCTCTGTCGTGCTCATCACCGTTATGGGGACCATAGGCACGGGGTTGACCACCAGATTCACCGCTATCGGCACGGCGCTCACAGGCGGCTGACGCTCTCGACAACGCGCGCCGGTTGCCAAGCGAAGCGGAAGGCATGCCTTCCGCTTTCGCATTCAACGAACTCAAACTTCTCAATCTCGGGAACAGAGCGACAACGATGTTCGGCAAGAAATCCATTTCGGAAGAACGGACAGCCGAAGCAGCGGTCCAGCCCGTCGTCGAAAACGAACTTCAGGCCGCGCACGCCCCTGTCCAAGTTCGGAAGCCACCCCAGGTTCCGGCAACTGCGAAACCCGAGAACGCCGAACAATATTACAGCTTGAAGAAGGAAATCTTCAGCGCCCTCATCGCGACGATCGACGTTGCAGCACTCTCCAATATGGATGGCGAGCAGGCGCGCAACGAAATCGGCGCGATTATAAACGACATCGTCGCGGCCAAGAAGGCCGGCATTTCGATGGCCGAGCAGAACGACCTTCTCAGCGACATTTGCAACGACATCTTGGGTTACGGCCCGCTCGAGCCCCTGCTCGCACGCGACGATATCGCCGACATCATGGTCAATGGCGCAAACCAGGTCTTCATCGAAGTCAACGGCAGGGTGCAGGAGACGGGAATCCGCTTTCGCGACAACGAGCAGCTACTCAATATCTGCCAGCGCATCGTCAGCCAGGTTGGCCGGCGCGTCGACGAATCGAGCCCTATCTGCGACGCGCGTCTGGGCGACGGTTCCCGTGTCAACGTGATTGCGCCTCCGCTGGCAATCGACGGCCCCACGCTGACGATCCGCAAGTTCAAGAAGGAAAAGCTGACCCTCGACCAGTTGGTCCGGTTCGGCTCGATCTCGCCGGAGGGCGCCGAGGTTCTCAAGATCATCGGACGTGTGCGCTGCAACGTCCTCATTTCCGGCGGTACCGGCTCCGGCAAGACAACGCTTCTGAACTGCCTGACCGGCTATATCGACCACGGCGAACGCGTCATCACCTGCGAGGATGCGGCAGAGCTTCAACTGCAGCAACCGCATGTGGTGCGCCTCGAAACGCGGCCGCCGAACATCGAGGGGCAGGGCGAGATCACCATGCGCAACCTCGTGAAGAACTGCCTGCGCATGAGGCCCGAGCGGATCATCGTCGGCGAGGTGCGCGGGCCCGAGGCCTTCGACCTGCTGCAGGCGATGAACACGGGCCACGACGGCTCGATGGGAACGCTCCACGCCAACTCCCCGCGCGAAGCGATGGCACGCATCGAGGCGATGATCACCATGGGCGGGAGCTCGCTGCCGGCCAAGACGATCCGGGAGATGCTCGTCTCGTCAGTCGACGTGATCGTGCAGGCAGCGCGACTTCGCGATGGTTCGCGCCGGATCACCCACATCACCGAAGTGCTCGGCATGGAAGGCGAGGTGGTCACGACGCAGGATCTCTTCGTCTACGACATTCTCGGCGAAGACGAGAAGGGAAACATCATCGGAAGACACCGGTCGACCGGGATAGGTCGGCCGGCATTCTGGGATCGCGCACGCTATTACGGCGAAGAGGCTCGGCTTGCCGCCGCCCTCGACGCGGCGGAATTGAAGGCCGCCGCCTGACGACACGCTGACACAGGGGCCAATACAGATGGCGACTTCTTTGCTGTTTCCCGTCTTCGTCTTCCTCCTGGCGTCCACCAGCATCGGCGGCATGATGGTGGCGGCGTTCTATCCGCGTGTCTCCAAGGCAAGCGCCTATCGCCAGAGGTTCGAGCGCATTTCGGCGCGGGCGGAAGACAAGCGAAGCGAGCCAGCGGAGACGGATGGCCGCGACCGGCGTCGGTCGGTGGAAAAGACGCTGCGCGAGATTGAGGAGAAGCGCCAGGCGAATGCGCGCAAAGGCAAGGTGACGCTTTCGGCCAGGCTCCGTCAATCCGGCCTTCATTGGTCCCGCAAGGCCTATTTTCTCGTCTGTGCCGGCGCTACGCTGGCCACCTGGGTCGTGATGCTGCTACTGCTGGGCCTCGGCGCGCTGGTGTCGGTCGGTTTCGCCATCGCGGGCGGGCTGCTCCTGCCGCACCTCTATGTGAACATGAAGCGCAATGCGCGCTTTACCCGGTTCGCTGCCGAGTTCCCGAACGCCGTCGACGTCATCGTCAGAGGGCTCAAGGCAGGCCTGCCGATGCCGGATTGCCTCAGGGTGATTGCCATGGAGGCACAGGAGCCGGTCAAGGGCGAGTTCCTCGCGATCGTTCAGGATCAGACGCTGGGAATCCCTGTGGACGAGGCCGTGAAGCGCATGAGCGAACGCATGCCACTGGCCGAAGCCAACTTCTTTGCCATCGTCGTCGCCATCCAGAGCCGCACCGGCGGCAGCCTTTCGGAAGCGCTCGGGAACCTTTCCAAGGTGCTGCGCGAGCGCAAGAAGATGAAGGGCAAGATCAAGGCGATGAGTTCGGAGGCGAAGTCCTCGGCCGGCATCATCGGTGCCTTGCCGTTTCTCGTCGCCGGCGCCGTTTATTTCATGAGCCCGGACTACATGGCGCTCCTGTTCACGACGATGATCGGTAAGGTCGTCGTCGTTGGCTGCGGCCTTTGGATGGGCATCGGCATCCTCGTCATGCGCAAGATGATCAACTTCGACTTCTGAGAACTTGAGATGAACCTTGGCGTCCATATCCCCGATCCGGAACAGTTGGCGGCTATAATGGCCGGCTTCTCCGCCTTTTCAGCGGTCGTGGTCGTTTCCTGGCCTTACGTCTTCCGGGACACGCTGTCAGACCGTATGCGAAGGGTGGAGGGCGAACGCGAGCGTATCCGCCAGCGCGAACGCGCCCGGCTGGAAGAGAAGAGCAGGGTATCCTTGCGTGTGGAACCCAAGCGCCTCTTTCAGGCGATCGTCGACCGCTTCCGTCTTGCCAAGCAGGCGGAGGACGGCGAGATCGTGCGCAAGTTGAGCATGGCGGGTTATAGGGGCCATGCCGCCGTGACCGCCTTCCTTGCTTTCCGGCTGATTGCGCCGGTTGCCATCTTCGCGGCCTGCTTGCTTTATATCCTGCTGGTGGTTCGCCCGGAGGCACCGCTGCTTCTGGTGGTGGCGATGGCCGCCGCCATGGGCGCGCTCGGATATTTCTCTCCGGCGATCTTCGTCAGGAACAGGATCACCAAGCGGCAGCAGTCTATCCGGCGTTCCTGGCCGGAGGCGCTGGACCTTCTGTTGATTACCGTCGAAGCCGGCATGGGGATCGAAAGCGCCTTCCGAAAGGTTGGGGAGGAGATCGGCACGCAATCGCCGGAAACTGCGGAGGAGATCCTGCTGACGACTGCGGAGCTTTCCTACCTGCAGGACCGGCGGCAAGCCTTCGAGAATCTAGGGCAGAGAACCGGCGTGGAGGGCGTGCGCGCCGTCGTGACCAGCCTCATCCAGGCGGAGAAATACGGCACGCCGCTCGGTCAGGCGCTGCGCGTGATGGCACAGGAGAACCGGGACATGCGCATGAGCGAGGCCGAGAAAAGAGCGGCTGCCCTTCCGCCCAAGCTCACCGTGCCGATGATCCTGTTCTTCCTGCCGGTCCTCTTCGCGGTGATCATCACACCGGCGGTCATTCAGATCATGAGCACCTAGAGGGGGGCGGTCTGGCGCCTGCGCGTCAAATCCGACGCGTGGGCGCCACAGCTTTCATGTCCTCGTTTCCCCTTCCGGTTCGCTCCGCCCCCGGGCGATGGCGGTGATGTTCTCGGCTATGCTTTCCAGCGGCAGCACCAGGTCCACGAGACCGGCACCGATCGCCGACTTCGGCATGCCGAAGACGACCGAGCTCTTCTCATCCTGCGCGATTGCCTTGCCGCCCGCCATGCGCAGTGCCCGAAGCCCCTCGGTTCCGTCATCGCCCATTCCGGTCAGGACGACTGCGAGGGACTCTCCCTTGAAGGCACGCGCGATCGAGCCGAAGAGGTAGGATCCGGACGGTTTGAAGCCGTTGACGGGAGCATCGTCCGAGACGCGTAGGCGTGACCTGCCCGAGACGCCGAGCTGACAGTTGTCCGGCGCTAGGTAGACCGTGCCGGGTTTGAGAAGCTCTCCATTCCTGGCGACCTTCACCGTGAGCGGCACGGTCGCGTTGAGAGAGGCGGCAACGCCGTCGATGAAGCCGTTCGACATGTGCTGGACGATGAGGATCGGCACCGGGAGATCGGCTGAGATGTCTTTCAGTATCGCACGGATCGCCGCCGGCCCACCGGTCGAGGCCGCGATTCCCACGATTCCGATCGGCGTCCTTGCCGTTGGCGGTTGGTCTTTAGCCGCGCGATCTCCGCGGACCTTCTGGCGCCATTGCCGGACGACCTTTACCTGCGACATGGCCTTGATCGTCGAGAGGAACTTTTCGATGGCCGGTTGTTCGAGCGGCATGCCGTGCGCGGCCGGCGCCGGGATGACCGCGAGAGCGCCCGCTTCGAGTGCCCGCGCCGATATGGTCCCGAGCTGCGAGCCGTCCCGATGGGAGAGCATTACGACCGGTGTCGGTGCCGCGATCATTATCTCCCTGACCGTTTCTGCGCTGTCATCCCCGGAGGGGCAGAGCTCCACGGCGACAATGTCCGGCAAGAGTTCGCCGGTCATTCTAACGGCTTCTCTCCCGCTTCTTGCGATCAGTACGAGCTCCGCTGAGGCGTCCCCCTCGATAGCCCTCCTTACGAGATCCTCGAGCTCGACTGTCGATGTCGCGAGAAGAATGCGTACCATTCTCGTCCCTCAAACGACCTGCCGCATTGTTTCCAGGAAGTCGTGCGCATCGAACTGATCCTTCCTCAGATAGGCGTTTGCGCCTGCGCGCAGTCCTTTCACCTTGTCCTCCAGGGATTCCCGCCCGGTGACGAGTACGACGGGCGTGCCGGTAAAGCGGTCCGACTGGCGAATGGCCCGGGTGAGCTCGAAGCCGTTCATCGACGGCATGTCGACGTCGGCTACGACGACGTCGGCTCCATGGTCGCGAAGCTGCTTTAACGCTTCCGTGCCGTCGGTCGCCATCGTCACATCGTATCCTGCGCCTTCCAGTATGAGCTTCACCAATGTTCGCACATATTTCGAATCGTCGACGACAAGGACCTTCCGACGAGCGGCCGCAACGCTCCGGCGCGCGACGACCTCGTTGCGAGGCCGCACCTCGGCGGCAGCTTCCGCGAGAGCTGCGACGTTCAGAAGGAGGGCGATGCGCCCGTCCGGGAGCACCATGCCACCGCTGTAACGCCGGACATTTGCCAGGCGCGGACCGAGCGATCGTGCGAGCAATTCCTGTTCCCCGGTGATTTCGTCGACGAGCACTGCCGTGGACCCGCTCGGCGAGTCGACGACCACTGCCGGCGTCGTTTCGCTCGCAGGACTGCGATTCGGCTGGAGGCGGAGCCAGAGTGAAACATCGACGAAGGGCATCGGACCTGCGGGGGTACGGACGAAATTCCTGCCCTCTATCAGCGTGAAGTCCCCCCGGTCGATCCGGATAACGCGCTGGACGGACGTGGTGTCGATCGTGAACACATGTCCTCCTGCAAGAACTTCCAGAACGCGAACCGTTGCAAGGGTCAAAGGCAGGGTGAGGGTGAAGGCAGCACCGCCGGTAGGTACCTGCGATACGTCGATCGCGCCGCGTAGCTTTTCCACATTCCTTTTCACGATATCGAGACCTATACCTCGCCCTGAGAGGCTGGTGACGGTCGCCGAGGTGGAGACGCCCGGCTCGAAGACACGCCGCAGGATATCCGCTTCGGCCTGCTTGCCATGTGTGCTTTCGCCTGTCGCCGCACTCAGCAAAGCCAAATTCAGGCCGCGGCCGTCGTCTTCGACGCGAACCTCCATCCGGTTTCCGCGCATCGCGGCCGAAACCAGAATCCTGCCCTTTTCCGGCCGTCCTGCCGTCCGACGCTCCTCCGGCGTCTGGATTCCATGCGCAACCGCGTTGCGGACGAGGTGGCGAAGCGAATCCTGCAGCGCTGAAACAATGGAGCGATCGACCTCTAACTCTCCGCCGCTGATCTCCAGCTCTGCGCGTTTGCCCGATGCCGCCGCCACGTCCCGGACGATGCGGCCCAGACCCTTGCAGGCCTCTGCAAAGGGCTGCGTGCGCGCAAGTCTGATCTCCTCGTCGAGTGCGGTCACGGCACTTTGCATCAGGCGAACGTCCTGGCGGAGGAATGCTGCGAGCTGACGCAGGCCGCCTTCGACGCTCGCCACCTGTCCGGTGGGATCAGAACCCGGTGCGCGCATTTTCCTTGCTTCCTCGCGCAGCGAAGAGGCCTGTTCGGCATGACGCCGCATGACGGCATTGAAGGTCAACATCTCACCGCTCCTGTAAAGGAGTGCATCCAGGCGCGCGGCTGAGACGCGCATGGACCCGTCGGTGTCGGTGGCGCGAATGGCGATCCCCGGTTCCGCCATGGGCGGATGGTGGTGCGCTTCTTTCAAGCCGTCATCGCAACCCGCGGTTGCGACGGCCTTCAGCTTTTCGACCACGTCCTGGCCATGCGCGGGAGAGGGGATTTCGCCGCTCTCAAGCAGATTGGCCGCGTCCCTGATTGCGTCCGCAGCCGACAGTAGCAGGTCAAGCCTCGATCGTTCGAGAACAAGCCCTACATTCGCAGCGATCGAGAGAATTTCCTCCATCCAGTGACAAATCGTTTCGACGCCGCGCACCTGAAGCAGGCCGGCGGCACCCTTGAGGCTATGCGCCACTCTTAGAAGCTGTTCCTGCAGATGCCGTTTCCGATCTGCGTCGCCGGACGCCTCAATTGCGAGCACGGCGTTCTCCATCTCCGACGCACGTTCCCGCACTTCTTGAGTGAACATGGTCAATAAGCCGGGGTCGAGTTCTTCAGGTGTTATCATGTTCGTTGCCGTGGTCGGTGAGCATTTCCTTCAGCCTCGAGCCGAGTTCATTCAGATCTTTTGCGGCCTCCTCTGCCTGGCGTATCGCCGAGAGGTTCTGGCTGCTGGTCTGTTCGATGTAATGCATCGCTTCGTGAATCTGCTTCATTCCGGCGCGTTGCTGACCAGCCGAGGCGGCGATTTGAGCGACCGATCGCGCGGAATCGGCGACGATTGCCTCGAGTTGCCGAATGGTTTCGCCCGCTTCGCTGACCGTCTCGAGCGCACGGCTGACGCTCTTGGATCCATCCTCGGCGCCGATCACCGCGGAGTTTGTCGATTTTTGAATTTCCATGAGGATGCGGCGGACCCTGGTGGTCGCAGATTTCGACTGGTCGGCAAGCGTCCGGATCTCGCTGGCGACAACATTGAAGCCCCTGCCGTGTTCGCCGGCACGCGATGCCTCGATCGCAGCATTCAATGCCAGGAGGTTCGTCTGGTCCGCGATCTCGGCAACGACCGAGACGATTTCGCCGATTTCGAGGCTGTTTTCCGCAAGCGACAGAATATCCGCAGCGATCGTCTCCGTCCGGGCACTAACGGCATTCATCACCTGCACCGTGTCGTCGAGCGCTCTGCGGCCCTCATTGCTGATCTTGACGGCGTTGTCGTAGGAGGCGGCAACGTGCTGCGCGCGCTGTGCTGCCTGTTCCGACGTCTGCAATACCTCGTCGACGCTCGTGACCGTCTGGGCAACGGCCGAGGACTGCTCGCGCATGCCTTCGACCTGCTGCGTGGTGCCGGCGAGAATTTCGGCAGCTGACGATGAGAGGTGTTGCGCCGTTTCAGAAATCGTGGCGAGCAACTTCTCGAGCCGCTCCCTGCTGCCCCGCTCGTTGTCGATCATACCGGCAAGCCTTGCGGTCATCGCGTTGAAGGAGTCGCCGAGAACCGCGAGCTCGTCGCTGCCCTCCACGGATGCCTTCTGCGCCAGGTCGCCGGCGCTGACCTTTTCCGCCAGGACCGCGAGCGCGCGCGTGCGGCGGGCCAGACGGCGCACGACCCGCAGCACGTGAAGGAGCAGCAGCAGGGCGAGTGCCGAAAAACCAAACTGCAGCAATTGGGAGCGCTGGAGCCGGGTCACTCCGGCCTGTTCGATGCGGCTGATCAATCCGTCCAGACGCGCCGCAAACGCTCTGATCACGGGATCCAGCTCGTCCAGTGCGCCGCGACTGCGCGGTGCGCTGGCCATAACGCTTTCCAGACCGGGCCTGACTTCATCCTGCCATTGTTGGCGGGCTTGCTCAAGCTGCGTGAGAGCAGCAGGATCGTTCGCCGCCGCCAGACCGATCCCTTCTTCGCTATTCGCCAGGCTCGCAAGAAGCCGCTCATTGCGAGCCATCAACCGGCGCAGCTCATCGGTAGCAGCGGCCCGAGCCGGACCCTCCGCTCGTTCCAGGTGACTGGCCGTGTAGATCATCTGGTAGGCGAGCCGTTCCTTGCCAAGCGAGGACGTTGCCGCGAGATCGGCCCGCACGCGTTCCAGAGCAATGAAGCTGGACCCGACAAGCAGCGCCGATGCTGCCAGGAATAGGAGCATTGCCAACCCCAATGCGCCATAGAGGCTATTCGCTGGTCGGGGACTCATGGAACTCGGTCCTTTCCGTCTCGTCGCTGGCGGTGATCTGCTCATCCTCAAGAAAGAAGCGGCGGTCATCCAAAAGGCGGCGGCCGTCGAGAATGACCGCCCCGATTTTCGTCGCCGCCCAATGCCATGGTTTGCCTGGAGCGGGCTCCGCTGCTCGGATTTCCTCCAGCGGGAGCGTCGATATTTCTGGGGCGGCTTCGGAAAGTATCAGGAATTCGGGCCGTTCCTGCCCGCACACGATCGCCCAGTCGTCGGCGATACGGGCCTCTTGCGGGAGATCGAGCGGTCCGCGCAGATCGAACACGGGAAGCAGTTGACCGCGCAGGTCGTAAACGCCACAGGCATGCGGGGGCATTCCGGGGAGCGGGCTGACGCGTGCCCTCGAAACGATTTCGCAAACGTAGCGGATCTCCAAGGCAAAGTGGCGATCCGCCAGGACGAAGATCACAAGACCGACGGCCTGTTCTTCGCTTTGCCCGGCGGATACGTCAACGGCCACACGGGGTGATCGTTGCTCGTATTGCGCTTCCGAATCCTGTTGTGCCGCTTCCAGAAGCGCCTCCGTCTGTTCTATCGCGGCTGCCATACGGCTTCTGACGGCGGTCCAGTCGAGCGGACGCGCGGCGGGACGGGAAGGTGTCTTCATCCGGCTTCGCTCCCGAGATGTTGGCGTATCGTGGCGATCTCTCGCCGTGCACGCTGTGCCAGATGGCCGGCCGTTGCCTCGGGCATCAACTCAACGTGTTCGCGCGGCGAGCGAGATAGGCAGGACGAGAGCGCATTTTCGAGGGCGCGCAGGGCCGCCCGCGGATCGCTGTCCTTGAGGCAGACACCGAGTAAGAACTGTGCAGCCGCCAGTTTGCCGTCGAGATATGCCACCCGCCGGAGTGCTGCCTTCGCCGCATCGGTCTCGCCGCTGGCCATCCGGGAGACACCTTCAAGGAAGTGCAGTTCCGCTGATAGCGGATGCCTCTCGATCGCTCGGGCGGCAAGGCGCGCGGCCTCGCGGGGCTCACCCAGGTCGAAACGCGATCGGATTTGCCGGGCGATGGCCTCGGCCGTATCGTCGCCGGTCGTTTTTCCCGAGGCCGCGGCGCGAGCCCGGGCGAGCGGAACGCCCGCGACCGGGTTGCCGGTTTGGCGTTGGACGGGAGCGACGCACGCGGTCGAGCTTTTGCGTGTGTCCGGAGCCATGATGCGGCGGTAGACAATGCCCGCGGGCGTGATCGACGTCTCGAAGGGGGCGTATTTCCACAGGGGCGGGTCGGTCGGGGCCGTCAGCAGCCAGCCGCCATCGGAAAGGGAACCCAGAAGCTGACGGGCGATGCGGCGCACTGCGCTCGCTTCGAGATAGACGAGCACGTTGCGGCAAAGGATCAAATCGAAGTCAGACAATCGCTTTTCCGGTGCCGGAAGCGCGTCGGTGCCGAGGTTCAGATGAGCGAAGTCGACCTGCCGGCGCAATCGCTCGTTCAGTCGAAAACGCCCCTCGCACGAAGTGAAATACCGCTGCCTCAGCCTCGGGCCCGTATTCCTCAAGGCCCACTCGCCGTAGTCGCCAGCCTTGGCCGCGGCGAGAGCCCTCCTCGAAATATCGGCTGCATCGATCCGGACGCCGTCCAAGAGGCCTTCCTCTTCGCATAGAATGGCAAGCGAATACGGTTCCTCGCCCGTCGCGCAGCCGACGCTCCAGATTCGCAGAGGAGACCCCTCGGGCCGACGTCGCAGCAATTCCGGGAGAATTGTTTGCCGTATCAGCTCGAATTGCTCGGGCCCGCGGAAGAAATGCGTTTCGGCAACTGTGACCGCGGAGATCACGTCCTCGGTCAAATCCTCGTCCGATCCCAGCCGGTCGAGAAGCAAGCGACCCTCGCCAATGCCGCGCCGCACCATGACCCGGTCTATCGCCGAAGCGACGGTTTCTTTCCGGGATGCCGAGAAGCTCAGGCCGACCCTGCCTGCAACCTGTTCAGCGAGCTCCAGCGACGGGCCGTGCCTGGTCACTGGACACCTCGTTGCCCGTTCGGGATGAAGCTCTCTGTCGAAACCGGCTGGCGCATTTTCGTTCCACATACATTGACTGCTGTCGTCACTACGTCCTGGCGTGCATTTGCGCTATTCGTCCGGATGACCTAGAGGGCGGCCTATCCAAGCGGACTATTGTCGGTTTTCGGTCATCGGCAAAAGACGTGCTCCGGCTGCGGCCGCCTCCTGGCGGTTCCTGACCCGCAGGCTTCGGAATAGTGCTGCCATGTGGATCTTCACGGTGCCTTCGCCGAGTTTCAGCTTGCGTGCGATTTCCTTGTTCGAGAAGCCCTGTACAAGGAGCTGCAAGACTTCGCGCTGCCTCGGCGTGAGGAATTCGATCGTACGGTGGCGTTCGTTCTGGACGCCCCCGCCAGGCGCGGGCGTCTCTGCCTCGGAAGGGGAGGCGCGGCCTGCGATGGAGGGCGGGACATAGACGGATCCGTTGAGAATGGCGCGAACCGCCTCGGCGAGATCGGTCGCGCCGAGCCCCTTGGGGACATAACCGTTTATGCCTGCCGTCAGGGCGGAGAGGATATCCGATCGACGCGACGATGCCGAAACGACCGCGACTTTCAAATCCGGGTGGACGTCGCGCACGGCAGCAAGGCTGGCAACGCTTTGCATGCCCGGCATCGCCAGGTCGAATAGTGCCAGCGAGACGTCTTCGCGTTCGGAAAGCCTCTCGATTGCCTCGTCGAGTGACCCAGTCTCGATAATCTCGGTAAAGCGCAATTTGCTCTTCAAAATGAAGCCAAGCGCAATCCTGAAGAATTCATCGTCATCGGCAATAAGTGCGACGCCTGAGGCATTCATTACGCTATCCCCGCTCGCTGGCTCACGCCAAGGGCTTCCGAACCCGTCTAGTCGACTTGCAACTAACGATCGTCTCCGCGAATGAGTTCCCGCCATTTCCATCAATGACTGGTAGTAATTGGATTGTGCCACACACGCCGCGAGACGTGTAGGGCTAATTCCTGCCCTGTTGGCAACTGCGGCAATCGAGTTAGAGGGAACCGGCCGCGATCAGCTTGGAAATTTCCGCGGCGGGCAGGGGGCGAGAAAAGAGGTAGCCCTGCACCTCATTGAAGCCCTCCGAATCCACCACCGCCAGCTGATCCTCCGTTTCGACGCCCTCGACCGAGGTCGTCATGCCAAGGCTTTGCCCAAGGCCCGCGACGGCCTTGACGATCGCGAGGGACTCCTTGCCGTGCGGCAGGTCCCGGACAAAGGCCTGGTCAACCTTGATCTTGTCGAACGGAAAGCTGCGCAAGTACCCAAGTGAGGAATAACCCGTTCCGAAATCGTCCATCGCGATCTTGACGCCGAGCCTTCGCAAGTCCTGTAGCAGCTCGAGATTATGCTCACTCTCGTCCAGGAGAACCGTTTCCGTGATCTCCAGTTGCAGACGAGCGGGATCAAGCCGGGTGGCTGAAAGGGCCTTGGCGACGGCCCTCACCAGGTTGCGATGCTTGAACTGGACAGGGGAGAGGTTTACGGCAACACTCACACGTTCCGGCCAGCGCGCGGCCTGGCGGCATGCCTCGCCCAGGATCCACTCGCCAATCGGAACGATCAAGCCGGTTTCTTCGGCAATTGGAATGAATTCGGACGGGGCGATCATTCCACGGTCGGGGTGCCGCCATCGCAACAACGCCTCGCAGCAGCTCACGCAACGCGACTCCAAGCTCACCAGCGGCTGATAGTGCAGCTCGAACTCTCCCTTCGCCAGCGCGTCCCGCATTGTGATCTTCATCTGCTGGTGTGTTTGCAACTGCGCATGCATCGCCACGTCGAAAAGCTTGTAGGTGCCGCGGCCGCTAGATTTCGCACTGTAGAGTGCGATATCAGCCGCCTTGATCAACTCATCTGCAGAGGTTCCGTCTTCTGGCGCAAAGGCAATTCCGATGCTGGTCCCGACGGTTGCGGCGGCGCCCTCGATACTGAAGGGCTCGGAAAGGGTATCGATCAGTCGCTGTGCGAGGCGGAAAGCTTCGTCACGTGACTCCATCAGAGGTTGTATTATGGCGAATTCGTCACCCCCAAGTCGCGCGACGGTTTCCGTGCTCCTGACTGCCTGGATCAGTCTTGTGGAAACCTGGCGCAGTAAAGCGTCGCCGGCCGGATGGCCGAGCGTGTCGTTGACGGCCTTGAAGCCGTCAAGGTCCAGGCAGAGCACTGCCATACGCGCATGGTTGCTCTCGTTCAGCGCTTCCTCGAAGCATTCGCGGAAGAACATCCGGTTCGCGAGGCCCGTGAGCATGTCGTGCCTGGCCATATGCGCCATCTGCTTTTGGGCGAGCAGGGTGTCTTCTTCCGCGCGACGCCGCTCGGTTATGTCTCGGCAGAAAATGGAAATGCCGTCTCGCGTTGGGGAGGCGTTCGCTTCGACCCAGCGGCCGAGCGACGACAAATGGTCCTCAAAAAAGGAGCGGACCCGTCGGTCCATCACTTCGCGGCAATGCTTGGCGAAGCTCCCCTCCTCCTCTTCGGGGAAGAGTTTCCAGAACACTCTTCCGAGGGCCTCGTCTCCGACCTGCAGGAGCTTCCGGGCATTCTCGTTGAGATAGCGCACGCGCCAGTCTGCGTCGAGCAGCATGACGCTATCCATGGTGCTCTCGAGAACCGAGGAAAGTTGGTCGGCAGCGGCTTCGGCGTGCCTTTGCGCACGACTGATTTCGTCGCTTGCTCGCTTCGCATCGGTAATGTCGCGCCAGATCGACAGGATTCTGAACGGTTTTCCTTGATGGTCCGTGATCGGGGCCGAGATCACGTCCATGCATCTTTCTTCACCGCCGGCATCCCGAAGGGAAATCTCGAAACGCGCTGTCTTGCCGCGTCTGACGCTTTCCCAGGCCGCCTCGACCTTATCGGCGTCGGAAGCTCGCCCGATGGAGTCCCATGTCTGCCCCGTCACCGGCGCGCCTTCGTTCAGTCCGAAGATACGCCGCCCGGCCTCGTTCATGAGCAGGGGCCGTCCCTCCATGTCGAGCACGCGCACACAGTCGGGGCTGCTGTCAAAGATGCTTCTGATAAACGCCTGAGCTTCCTGTTGAGCGATCTCCGCGGCTCGGCGTTCCGTGATGTCGAGAACGGATCCTACATATCCGAGGAACGTTCCGTTGGCGGAGAAGCGCGGTTGCCCGACGTCGATGACCCATGCCCAGCTTCCGTCGGCTCGTCGCAACCGGTACTCACTGCGCACCGGTTCCTTGCCCGCAGTCGCCCTGAAGAATGTCTCCTCGACTGCTTGGCGATCATCGGGATGGATGACGTCGACCCAACCGAAACCGAGCGCCTCAGCCTCTGTTTGCCCAGTCGTTTCCAACCACAAGCGATTAAAGAAGCTTGTGTCGCCTGTGGGGTCCGCTACCCAGATCATGACGGGGGCGTCGTCAGCGATGGCTCGAAAGCGGGCCTCGCTTTCGCGCAAGTCGTCGGCAGCGCGCCGCCTTTCGTCGATATCCTCCAAAACGCCGTACCAGCGCACGATTTTTCCATCCGCGTCACGCTTTGCGGCTGCGCGAGCGCGGAACCATCGATAATCGCCGGTCTTGGTCAAGAGCCTGTATTCGCAGTCGAACGGTGCACCGCTTGCCAGGGACCGGCGCCATTCCTCTTGCAAAGCCTCCGCGTCCTGCGGATGAACCGCTTTGGCCCATCCGCTGCCGAGTGTCTCTTTTTCGCCCAGTCCGGTCAGCTCGCTCCATCGTGGGCCAACCTCCAGGACCTCTCCCGCCGTGTCTGCGGTCCAGGGAACTTGCGGGTGAAGGTCGACCAGAGAGCGATAGTGCTCTTCGCTCGCTCGGAGGGTCTCTTCGGTCCTGCGCAGGTTGGTGATATCCACGATCGTTACGACCACGAACTTCTCTTGCGTCGAACCGGCGGGAATGCTCACGCACCGTTTCTTCGTCAGGAGCGTGCGCTCTGTCCCATCGGGCGTCGTGATTTGCTCTTCCAGCTCGTGGCCTTCGCCTGTCGAAAGTACGACTGTGTCGAGCGAGACGATCCTGTCTGCCTGCTCCCCCGGTAATATGTCGTGGTCGGTCCGACCAATGAGCTGGTTCCGGTCTTTTCCCAGAAGGTCGCATGCCGCGTCGTTGATGAAGACGAACCGTGACGCATCGTCCTTGATAATCACCGGTTCGGCAATGCCATCCATAAGCCGCTGGAAGAGATCATGGGATCTATGGGAGGGCGGTTCGGGTGTCGGTGCGTTCATGACACGACACTTAGACCGGTGAGGCGCTGTAGTGCATTGGAAGAAATCCCCACTAGGTTGTGCAAATTGGGTCAACTGATCGCGACTGCAAATTGTTCCCGGAGAAAGATACAGCCTCTCCTGCGGCAGGGTACGCGCGCCTTAGACCGCCTCGAGCTTGCTGAACCGAACCGGGATGAGTTGCCGCGCCAGGAATTGCCCTTCCGAATCCTTGTCGATGACAGTCAGCACCTGTTCTTCCGAACCCACAGGAAGAACAAGGCGGCCCATTGGCTTGAGCTGCTCGAGCAAAGCCGGAGGCGGCTCCTCAGCCGCCGCCGTGACCAGGATCTTGTCGAATGGAGCGTGCTCAGGCCAGCCGCGTGAACCGTCGCCGATACGAATACCGACATTAGACATGCCGAGGCCGTGCAGGAGAGCCTCGGCATGGCTTGCGAATTCCTCGATAATCTCGACGCTCCAAATTTTCCCGGCAAGTTGTGCGAGGATTGCGGTTTGATAGCCCAGGCCGGTGCCGATCTCGAGCACGGCCTCATGCGGCTTGGGAGCAAGGAGATCGGTCATGAGAGCGACCATGAAGGGCTGCGACACGGTTTTATCGAAGCCGATCGGAAGCGGCATGTCCTGGTAGGCAAAGGGCGCAGCCTGGGCGGGCACGAACAGATGCCGGGGTACCCGCAGCATTGCTGCCATTACCCGTTCATCGAGCGCCGCCTTGCCGAGTTCTTCACTTGCAAGGTCTGCATAGATTGCGACCACCTCGACCATGTGCCTGCGCAGAACGGCGAGGTGCTCTTCGTTCATTGGCTTCATGAGGGCGCGCTCTCCTCAGCCAGTTGGCCGGCAATGGCCTCTCGAACATTAAAGGGTGACGAGCATGCAATAGCAAGACCAAATGGCGCGAACAATTCGCTAGCGATCCGGCGCCGCACAGGCAAGGTCTTAGGGTGTGAGCCGACGGCCTCAGCACGGATAGAGCATCGGGAATTTGTCAGAGCGACAATAATCTTGTGAAAAATCCGATACTAGGGCACAATTTGTGAGTGCGGCGCTATCTCGACTCCGGCCGTCTTGCGCCGAGAGTTCGTGGGCGAAAGGTCGGCGTCGATGCATCAGGGGTTCTTTCTTCTGTTCGCTACGGTGTCCGTGGTCACAGCCCTGACGCTGGTCCTGGCGCGCAACCCGGTTCACAGCGCATTGGCGCTGATGGCGTGCTTCCTGCAGATTTCCGCAATCTTCGTCATGCTCGGCGCGCCGCTGCTCGCGGTCATCCAGATCTTCGTCTATGTCGGCGCGATCATGGTCCTGTTCCTGTTCGTGATCATGATGGTCGACGTGCGCGAAGCGGTGCTGCAGCGTTTCATGCCCGGCGGCAATTTGCCGGCGCTCGCGCTTCTCGTCCTGCTCGGTGCCGAGATGGTCGTGCTGGTGCTCTGGAGCGATCGCTTCATTGAATCGCCCCCCGTCGCCGAACGCGGCGGCGATGCGATCAGAGATCTCAGCAAGACGCTATTTTCGGACTATCTCCTGCCGTTCGAAGTCGCCTCCGTCATCCTGCTGGCGGCTCTCGTCGGCGCCATCGTGCTGGCGCGGAAGGAGCCTGGCTGATGGTCCCGCTCTGGTGGTCGATCCTGCTCGGAGTGGCCCTGTTTGTGATAGGAGCGGGGGGCGTCCTTCTGAGGCGCAATATCCTGATCGTGCTGATGTCGCTGGAGCTTCTGCTCAATTCGGTCAACATCAATTTCATCGCCTTCGGGCAGTACTACGACGACTTCCGCGGACAGATCTTTGCGATCTTCGTCATCGCGATCACCGCGGCGGAGGTTGCCGTGGCCCTCGGCATATTGGTCGCGCTGGTGAGGAACAAGTCCACCCTCAAGGTAGACGACGTCACCATCATGAAAGGATAGCGGCTTGGACCCGGTGATATCGACCCGGCCGCTGCTCGCCGTCGCCGTCGCCGGACTGGCGGCCGTCGCCATTCTCTTTCTCAACAAGCGCGAGAAACTCCGCGACGCGGTATCGCCGATCTCCGCGGTTGCCATGTTTGCGATCGTCGTCTCCATGGCGCCCACGGTGCTGGCCGGCGGCACCGTCGAACTGCGGCTGTTCGAGGTCCTGCCAGGGATCGACTTCGCTTTCCGCGCCGATGCGCTCGGCATGGTATTCGCGACTGTCTCTTCGCTTCTGTGGATCGTGGCCGCGGTCTACTCCATCGGTTATATGCGGCACTTGCACGAGCACGCGCAGACCCGCTTTTTCGCCTGCTTCGCCACCAGCCTCGCGGCCGCAGTGGGCGGCGCCTTCGCCGCAAATCTGTTCACGCTGGTTATCTTCTACGAGGTGCTGAGCCTCGTCACCTATCCGCTCGTCTACCACCACGAGGACGAAGAAGGATGGCGGGGCAGCCGCAAGTATCTCGTCTATCTGATGGGCGCTTCGAAAAGCGTGCTGCTCGCTGCCTTGGCGCTGACCTATCACATCGCCGGGTCGCTCGACTTCGTGAGGGGCGGGCTGCTGACCGGCGCCAATGCCTCGGCGACGCTGCTCACTGTCGTCTATTTCTGCTATCTCTTCGGCTTCGCCAAGGCGGCGGTGATGCCGATGCATGCCTGGCTGCCCGCCGCAATGGTGGCGCCGACGCCTGTCAGCGCGCTCTTGCATGCCGTGGCGGTCGTCAAAATGGGCGTCTTCTGCGTGCTGCGGGTGATCTTTCATGTTTTTGGCGTCAGCACGGTCGGGGAACTGGGCCTTGGGGTCGCCACGGCCTATTTGGTCTCATTCACCATCCTGATGGCATCGGTCTACGCGCTGACGCGCGACGACCTGAAGGCGAGGCTTGCCTATTCGACCGTCAGCCAGCTCTCCTACATCGTGTTGGGCGCGGTACTCCTATCGCCGCTGGCCATGGTCGGCGGGATCATCCACATCGCCGCGCATGCATTCTCCAAGATCACGCTCTTTTTCTGCGCGGGGTCGATCTATTGCGCGTCCGGAAAACGCAACATCAGCGACATGGCGGGCATCGGCCGGAGGCTTCCCTGGACGATGGGGGCATTCTTCGTCGCATCGCTGAGCATGATCGGCATCCCGCCGACGGCAGGTTTCGTCAGCAAGTGGTATCTGGCGGAGGGCTCGGTAGAGGGCGGGCAGATGGCTTTCCTGGCCGTGCTGCTCGCAAGTTCGGTCCTCAATGCCGCCTATTTTCTGCCGGTCAGCTACACCGCCTTTTTCGAGGCGGAGACCAAGGAGAGCCGGGCGCCGGTCCGCGAAATCCCGCTTGTTGCGATCCCGCTGGTCGCGACCGCGATCCTGTCAGTGCTGATGGGCATCTTCCCCTACTATTTCCTCACCCTCGCGGACGGAGTGATCCGATGATCAAGCCTGTCGTCGATTTCTTTGGTGACGCGCAATATGCGAGGTTGCGCCGGCGGCTGTTCTATCTGGTGCTCGTCCTGATCGTCGCCGCCGACTTCCTGGTTCCCCGCGACCACGCCGAATACCTGTGGGAGCGCCTGCCGGGCTGGCCGGCGGCGTACGGCTTCGGCTCCTGCGTGCTGCTCATCTTCGTTTCCAAGTTTCTCGGCCATCGCGCCGGGCTGATGCGGCGCGAGGACTACTATGATTGATTTCGTCCACCCGGCTCTCATCTTCATTCTGGGCGCTCTGCCGATCCCGTTCTTAACGGGACCGGTGCGTAAAGCCTATCTCGTGCTGATCCCGGTACTGGCGATCGTCGCCGTCACGGCGATAGAGCCCGGCAGTCATGGCGAGACGCAGTTCCTCGGCCAGGACATTCTGGTTGCGAAGGCCGACAAGCTCAGCATCGTCTTCGCGACCGTCTTCACCATCATGGCGCTGATCGGCACGGTCTATGCATTGCACCTTTCCGGCGCCGGCCAGCATGTGGCCGCCTTCGTCTATGTCGGCAGCGCGCTCGGGGTGGTGTTCGCAGGCGACTATCTGACCCTCTACCTGTTCTGGGAGGGCATGGCATTCGCCTCGGCTTATCTGGTCTTCGCTCAAGGAGGCCGACAGGCGATCCGCGCCGCTTTTCGGTATCTCATGGTCCACGTCACCGGCGGCGTCGTCCTGCTCGGGGGAATTCTGCTCCATGGGGCAGCCGCAGGCTCGCTGCTCTTCGGTCCGGTCGAGGGCCCTTTGGGCGCGGGTGCCTACCTCATTCTTGCCGGTTTCCTGCTCAACGCGGCGGTGCCGCCGCTCAATGCCTGGCTTACCGATGCCTACCCGGAGGCGACCGTCACCGGGGCGGTGTTCATGAGCGCCTTCACGACCAAGACCGCCGTCTACGTGCTGGCGCGGGCGTTTCCGGGTATCGAACTGCTGGTCTGGCTCGGCACGGTGATGGCGCTCTATGGCGTCATTTATGCGGTGCTGGAAAACGACTGCCGCCGCCTTCTTGCCTATCATATCGTCAGCCAGGTGGGCTACATGGTCGCGGGCATCGGCATCGGCACCGAGCTGGCGGTGAACGGAGCCACCAGTCACGCCTTCGCGCACATCCTTTACAAGGGGCTCCTGTTCATGGGCGCCGGGGCGGTGATCTACGTCACAGGCCGGCGCAAGCTCACGGAGCTTGGCGGGCTCTACAAGGCAATGCCGCTGACGGTGGCGCTCTATATGATCGGCGCCTTTGCGATCTCGGCATTTCCGTTCTTCTCGGGTTTCGTCAGCAAATCGATGGTGGTGGCCGCTGCAGGGCAGGATCACCGCGCGCTGGTGATGCTGGCGCTGACGATGGCGTCATCCGGGACGTTCCTGCACACCGGGCTCAAACTCCCCTATTACATGTTCTTCGGTACCGACCGGGGGCTGCAGGCACGGGAGCCGCCCGGCAACATGCTGGCCGCGATGGGCATGGCGGCGGCGCTTTGCATTGCCATCGGCGTATTCCCCGGACCGCTCTACGCGCTTCTGCCCTATCCTGTCGATTTCGAGCCCTATACCGGCGTCCACGTGACCGAGAGCCTCGGGATCCTGATGTTCACGGCTCTGGGCTTTGTGATCTTCCTCCGGGCGCTCGATCCCGAAAACACGATCAGTCTCGACACCGACTGGTTCTATCGCAAGGGCGCCCGCGCCTTCATGTGGTTCGCAGAAAGACCGTTGGCGCGCTATGAGAAGGCGGTCAGCGACGTGTCGGAGACCACGGTTCTGCCCTTCCTGCACGGCTCGGCGCGCACGGGGATGCGGCTCGATCTCAATGGCGTGGATGGAGTCGTCAATGGCGTCGCCCGATCGATCCTCGAAGGCGGCGGCGTATTGCGGCGCTTGCAGACCGGCGTCATCACCCATTACGTGCTGGCGATGATCGCCGGTCTGATCGCGGCCATCCTCGTCTTCGCGGTCGTCTGGAGGTAGGGCGCGATGTCGATCCCGCTGCTGAGCCTCATCGTCTTCGTGCCCGTCGCCGGGGCGGCCGTTCTGATGTTCATGCGCAGCGACGATGCGGTGCGGTGGACTGCCCTCGGTTTCGGTATTGTCGATCTCGCTCTCTGCATCGTGATGCTGGCCGGCTTCGATACGACGACCCACGAAATGCAGTTCACCGAGAGCCGTCCCTGGGTGCCCGCGCTCGGGATCACCTATGCGCTCGGCGTCGACGGCATCAGCGCGCTCTTCCTGTTCCTGACGGCGCTGTTGAGCTTGATCTCCGTGCTCGCTTCCTGGGTGGCGATCGACCGCAAGGTGAAGGAGTTCATGGTCAGCCTGCTGGTCATGCAGGCGCTGATGCTCGGTGTCTTCTGCGCGCTCGACCTGTTCCTGTTCTACGTCTTCTGGGAGGCGATGCTGATTCCGATGTATCTGATCATCGGCGTCTGGGGCGGCGAAGGCCGGATCTATGCCGCGTTCAAGTTCTTCCTCTACACCCTGGCCGGCAGCATCCTCTTCCTGATCGGCGTCATCGTGCTCTATTTCCAGGGGGGCGAGACCTTCGACATACTCGCCCTGACGGGGCAGGATCTGCCCTTCGGCGTCCAGTCCTGGCTGTTCTTCGCCTTCCTGGTGGCCTTCGCTGTCAAGGTGCCGATGGTGCCGGTGCACACGTGGCTACCGGACGCCCATGTGCAGGCGCCGACTGCGGGCAGCATCATTCTCGCGGGCGTGCTCCTGAAGATGGGTGCTTACGGATTCCTGCGCTTCTCGCTGCCGATGCTGCCGGAAGCATCGCTCTATTATTCGACGCTCATGCTCGCGCTTTCGGCTCTTGCGATCGTTTATGGCGGCCTGCTGGCTCTGGCCCAGGACGACCTGAAAAAGCTGGTGGCCTATTCCAGCATCAGCCATATGGGATTCGTGACGCTCGGGATTTTCGCGCTGAATCTGCGCGGGCTGGAGGGCAGCATCCTGCAGATGTTCAATCACGGGATAACGACGGGCGCATTGTTCCTGTTCGTGGGCCTGATCTACGAGCGCACGCATACCCGCAGCATCGCGAATTACGGCGGGCTGATGAAGGCGGCGCCCGTCTATACCGCCTTTCTTGCGCTCTTCACCCTGTCTTCGATGGCGCTGCCGGGGACGAACGCTTTCGTCGGCGAACTGCTGGTGCTGTCAGGCGGGTTTGCGGCAAACCTCGCCGCGGGCGCCGCGGCCGTAGTGGGTGCGCTGCTGAGTGCGGCCTACCTGCTCGGCATGTACGGGAAAGTGGCGCTTGGTCCGCCGAGTGTGAGTGCCAAGTATGAGATACATGACGTGAACGGCCGCGAGATGGCCGCCATCCTGCCGCTCGCCATCTTCGTGCTCTGGGTCGGGCTCTATCCGCGACCGTTCCTCGGGATCATCGATGCGTCGGTGCGAAATCTGCTGGTGCAGGTACACGGTGAAGGGAGTGGTCAATGACTGCTGCCGCGCTTCTCCAATGGGCCCTGGCGAGCGTCCCCGAGATCATCGTGGTCACCGGTGCCTGCGTCCTGCTGATTGTCGGAGAGCTTGTGCGCAAGGGACGCGACGAACTGCTCCTGTGGGCTTCAGTAGCGATCGTGCTCCTCGCCGCGGTAGCCACGCTCATGCTGGCAGGCGAGATGCGGCCAGCCTATGCGGGCATGTTCATTTCCGACCGCTTCGCCGTCTTCTTCAAGTTGGTGTTTTATCTGGCGACCATCCTGACCTTCTTCCTGTCGCGGAAATACGCCGAGATAGAGGGGATCGGCAGGAGCGAATATTATGTCCTGCTGCTCTTTGCCCTTGTGGGAATGATGATCATGGCCTCGGCGATCGACCTCCTGTCGATCTATGTGGGTCTCGAGTTGATGGTGCTCTGCACCTATGTGCTGACAGGCTTCCTGCGCAAAGAGCGGCGGTCGAACGAGGCGGCGTTGAAATATGTGATCCTCGGCGCGGTCTCGACGGCGATTTTCCTTTATGGAGTCTCGCTCATCTACGGGCTCACCGGTACGACCCAGCTGGACCGGATGGCTGAGGCGGTGAGCGGCGGTCCGCTCGATCCCGCCCTGCTGCTGGCGGTCGTTTTCATCGTTGCGGGGCTCGTCTTCAAGATCGGCGCCGTGCCGTTCCATATGTGGGTGCCGGACGTCTATGAAGGCGCGCCGACGACGATCACTGCCTTCATGTCGGTCGCGCCCAAGGCGGCCGCGTTCGCGGTGATCCTCAGGGTGTTTCTCAATCCGCTTGTCGAAGCCTCGAACGCCTGGATCATCGTCGCGGCCATTGCGGTGGCAACGATGGCGCTCGGCAGTTTCGTGGCGCTGGTGCAGGATAATTTCAAGCGCCTGCTCGCCTATTCCAGCATCGCCCATGCCGGATTCGCTATTTTCGGTGTGGTGGCCGGCGGCCAGGACGGGATTGCCAGCGTGATGCTCTATCTGCTCATCTACACTTTCATGAATCTCGGCATTTTCGGCGCGGTGATCATGATGCGGAACGGCGACTTTTCCGGCGAAGTCATCGAAGACTACGCGGGTTTCGCCAAGTTCCATCCCGGACTCGCGCTTCTGATGCTCCTTTATCTCTTCTCGCTCGCCGGCATCCCGCCGACGGCCGGGTTCTTCGCCAAGTTCTATGTGCTGGTCGCGCTGGTCGAGCGCGGTTTCGTCGCGCTGGCGGTGATCGCAGTCCTGCTCAGCGTCGTCTCCGCCTATTTCTATATCCGCATCGTGATGGTGATCTACATGCGCGAGCCGGAAAGGGCGTTCGAACCTGCGTTGACGCCGCTCGTCAGCGCCACGCTCGCCTTCACCGCCGCCGGCACCATCGGCATTGGCCTGTTTCCGGCGTGGTTCCTGAGGCTTGCTCAACAGTCGGCTTTCGGCGGGTAAGGCGGGTTTTCGCTGCTGTATCGTCGTTTGCTACAGGCGGGCCGATTCGGATCATGCATTACTAATCAATTGGATTTGCATTGATCCGCCCGACGGCATAGACTCGCCTTGGAGGAAAAGGATTGCCCAGGCCGCCTATCGAGGCGCCGGCATCCCCGGTTCCGAAGGGGCCGATCGCGGCTGAGAAAAGCCGCTGGTTGGCCAAGGCCAACGCTATGACGGCAATGGAGTTCCTGCCGGTTCTGTTTATGGTTACCGGGATAGTCCTGGTGGCGGCGGCGACGCTTTTCGTCTCATCGCTGTTGCGTCCGTCCAATCCCTATCCCGAGAAGAACGCCCCTTACGAATGCGGTATGGAAGCGGCGGGCGAGGCCGCAGGCGGGCGCTTCCGGGTTCCGTTCTTTATCCTCGCTATCCTCCTCGTGGTCTTCGATGTCGAAGCGATGTTCCTCTTTCCCTGGGCGGTCGTCCTGAAGGAGATCGGCTTCGTCGGCTATATCGAGATGTTCGTCTTCATGTTGCTGCTACTTGTGGGCTTCGCCTATGCCTGGCTGAAGGGGGCGCTGGAATGGCAGGAGTAAACGACGCGATTCGCGACAGCGTACTGTTCACCACGGCCGACAGCATCATCAGTTGGAGCCGGAGGTCGGCCCTGTGGCCCGAAACCTTCGGCATTGCCTGCTGCGCCATCGAAATGATCTCGGCCGGTTGCGCGCGCTACGACCTCGACCGGTTCGGCGTGGTGTTCCGGCCTTCTCCGCGGCAGTCCGATGTGATGATCATTGCCGGCACAGTCACGCGGAAATTCGCGCCCGTCGTGCGGCGGCTTTACGACCAGATGCCGGAACCGCGTTGGGTGATTGCGATGGGGACCTGCGCGATTTCGGGCGGAGTCTACAACACCTATGCCGTGGTGCAGGGATCGGAAACCTTCGTCCCCGTCGACGTGCATGTGCCCGGCTGTCCGCCGCGGCCGGAGGCGCTGATGCACGGTTTTCTCCTGCTTCAGGAGAAGATCAAGATGTCCCGCGCACTTACCGGGACGCCCCTGGGACGGGTTATAGCATCATGACCGGGGAGCGGCCCGTCCATCTCACGGCGATCATTGGGAGCTTCGGGGGAGCGGTCGAGAATCTCGGCGCTGCGCATGGTATTTACGCCTTTGCCGTCCCACCGGAGCAGATCGTCGAGTTCTGTCGGTTCCTGAAAGAACACCCGGCGCTTGAGTTCGATTTCCTCTCGGACATATGCGGCGTCGATCACTATCCCGAGACGCCGCGCTTCGAGACGGTTTACCACCTCTATTCGCTGAAGAACAAATGGCGTGTTCGCATCAAGTGCCGGCTCGGCGAGCCGCCGCATGTTCCCACTGTGACGGGAGTCTGGCGAACCGCCAACTGGCATGAGCGCGAGGCCTGGGATATGTACGGCATCCGCTTCGAGGGGCATCCCGATCTGCGCCGCATCTACATGTGGGAAGGTTTCGAGGGCTTTCCGCAACGGAAGGATTTCCCCTTGAGGGGCTACAAGGACAAGCTGAACCCCTTCGGTGCCGAGGGGCCGCCGCCGACGCAGCCGGACCTCGCCACTAACGATATACCCCAAGGAGGCCGCTAGACGCCGGAGAGTTGAGATGACCGAAGTCACCGAGCTCATGAGGCCGGAAGGCGAAGCGCTCAATACCAAGGAGGTGCTTCTCAATCTCGGTCCGCAGCACCCGAGCACCCACGGGGTTCTGCGGCTCGTGCTCCAACTCGACGGCGAATATGTCGAGCGCGTCGACCCGCATATCGGCTATCTCCACCGTGGCACAGAAAAGCTCGCGGAGAGCTTCACCTATACGCAGATCTTCCCGCTGACCGACCGGCTCGACTATCTCTGTCCGCCTTCGAACAATCTCGCCTTCGCGCTCGCCGTGGAGAAGCTGCTCGGCATAGAAGCCCCGATCCGGGCGCAATATATCCGCGTCATGATGGCCGAACTCGCACGGATTTCCGGCCATCTCCTGATCACCGGCGCGCTGCCTATGGACCTGGGCGCCATGACGGCGCTGCTTTACGCCATGCGCGAGCGCGAAATGATCATGGACCTCCTGGAAATGATCACCGGTGCGCGCATGCACACGTCCTACTGCCGCGTCGGCGGAGTGCGCGAGGACCTGCCCGACGGGTTCCTTCCGAAGATCCGGGAGTTCTGCGAGATATTCCCGAACCGGATCCGCGACTATGAGCGCCTGATAGAGAACAACCGGGTGTTTCTCAGCCGTACGCAAGGGGTCGGCGTGATCTCCGCAACGGACGCGATCGACCTCGGCTTGAGCGGGCCGAACCTGCGTGCCTCCGGCGTCGACTGGGACATCCGGCGCGACGAACCCTATGAGATCTACGATCGGCTCGATTTCAAGGTCATCACCCGCGAGGAGGGCGATTGCTATGCGCGCTGGCTGTGCCGAGTCGACGAGATGCGAGAGAGCATACGCCTCATCGAACAATGCATGGAGCAGATGCCGGAGGGGCCGTTCCAGGTCGATATTCCGACGATCGCCTTCCCCGTCGATAAAGAGCGCGTGCATTGCTCGATGGAGGCCCTGATCCAGCATTTCGATCTCTCCGCCTATGGCTTCGACGTACCCGCGGGTGAGGTCTATTCGGTAATCGAGGCGCCCAAGGGGGAACTCGGCTTCTACATCATCAGCGACGGATCGCCAAAGCCGTTCCGCATGAAGGTGAGGGCGCCTTCCTTCGTCAATCTCCAGGCGCTCTTCGGCGTCACCAATGCACGCTACCTCGCCGACATGATCGCGGTGCTCGGCAGCCTCGACCCGGTGATGGCGGAGGTGGACAAGTAGCAGGGAGGATCGGACGCGATGACGATGCGCGAAGAGATCGAGGCGGCGGCGGCACGATACCCCGACCGGCGGTCGGCGATCATGCCCGCGCTCATGATCGCGCAGAAGGAGCACGGTCATCTGCCCGGCCCGGTTCTCGAAGAGGTCGCCCAAATCCTCGGCGTCGAGCGCGTTTGGGTCTATGAACTGGCGACCTTCTACACGCTCTTCCATACCGAACCGATCGGCAGGTTCCACCTGCAACTCTGCGACAACGTCTCCTGCATGCTGTGCGGATCCGAGGCGCTGCTGACGCATCTGGAAACGACACTGGGGATCAGGAAGGGCGAGACCACGCCGGACGGTGCGTTCACGCTTTCGACCGTCGAATGTCTCGGGGCCTGCGAAATGGCTCCGGTTATGCAGGTCGGCGACGATTACCACGGCAACCTTGATGCCGCGCGGCTCGATGCGCTGCTGGAGAGCTTCCGCGCGGCGGAGCGGGTGACGAGCGTCGAGCGCGCTGCTGCGGCGCCAGGAGAGTAAGCCATGTTCGAGCCTGTCCTGCTCAGGAATGTCGATGTGCCGGACGGTCATCTGCTGTCGACGTACGAGGCCGGCGGCGGCTACCGGGCGCTCAGGAAGGCGCTCGGCGAATATACGCCCGACGAGATCGTCGAGCTCGTCAAGGAGTCCAACCTGCGCGGCCGCGGGGGTGCCGGGTTCCCGACGGGCATGAAGTGGAGCTTCGTGCCGAAAGCGGCCGGCAAGCCGAAATACCTCTGCTGCAATGCCGATGAAGGGGAACCCGGCACCTTCAAGGACCGCATCATCATGGAGCGTGACCCGCATCAGCTCATCGAGGGGCTGGCGGTCAGCGCCTATGCAATTGGAGCCGAGACGGCTTACGTCTACATTCGCGGAGAATATGTGACGGCTATACGCCGCATGGAACAGGCGATCGCCGAGGCACATGAAAACGGCTATCTGGGCATCGGCATTCTTGGCTCGGACTTCAATTTCATGGTCCACATCCATCGCGGTGCCGGCGCCTATATCTGCGGCGAGGAGACCGCAATGCTCGAGTCACTCGAGGGCAAGCGGGCGCAGCCGCGACTGAAGCCGCCGTTTCCGGCCGTGGCCGGGCTCTATGCCAGCCCCACTGTCATCAACAATGTCGAGACGCTTGCCTGCGTGCCGCATATCGTGATGCGCGGATCGGCATGGTTCCGCGGCATAGGGCCGGACAGGAGCCCCGGCCCGAAACTCTACTGCCTCAGCGGTCAGGTTCGCAAACCCGGCCTCTATGAGCTGCCGATGGGCATATCGCTGCGGGAGCTCGTCGAGGAGCACGCCGGCGGACCCCTGCCGGGGCGAAAGGTCAAGGCGGTGATTCCCGGTGGGGTATCGGCGCCGGTTATCCCGGAGGGCGAGCTTGAGGTGGGCATGGATTTCGACTCGCTCACTGCCGCCGGTTCGATGCTCGGCTCGGCAGGCGTGGTCGTGATCGACGACTCGACCTGCATGGTCAAGCTCGCCACGCGGATCATCGAGTTCTTCCACCATGAGTCCTGCGGCAAGTGCACGCCATGCCGGGAAGGATTGGACTGGACTGTGAAAGTCCTGCGGCGCATCGAGGCAGGCGAGGGTGAAACCGGCGACCTGGAGCAGTTGGAGATGCTTTGCAAGGGCATTTTCGGCAACACGTTTTGTGCCCTGGGCGACGGCGCGGCCATGGGACTGCGAGCCGCGCTCAAGCATTTCCGCGAGGAGTTCGTCGCGCATATCGAAGAGCGGAGGTGCCCTTTCCACTGAGGGGCACCGGGCCGGTCTGGGAGGAAGTATGGTCAAGGTTACGATCGACGAACAATCGCTGGAGGTCGAGGCTGGCTCCACGGTGCTCGCCGCCGCCGAGCGGCTGGGCATTGAGATCCCCACCTTCTGCTATTGGAAGCGGCTGCCGCCACTCGCCTCGTGCCGCATGTGTCTGGTGGAGATCGAGGGACTGCGGCGGCTGCAGCCGGCTTGCGCCACTGTGGCAGCGGACGGCATGGTAGTTCGGACAAATACGCCGCTAATTGAGGAAACGCGCTCGTCCATGCTCGACATGCTGCTCGCCAATCACCCGCTCGATTGCCCGATCTGCGACAAGGGCGGCGAGTGCGAGCTTCAGGACATGGTCATGGCGTATGGACCCGGCGAAAGCCGGTTCCGCGACCCAAAACGTGTGTTTCATTCGAAGGACATCCGTCTGAGCCCGGTCATAATCATGAATGTCAACCGGTGCATCCAGTGCCAGCGCTGCGTGCGCATGTGCGAGGAGGTCGTGGGCGCGGTGGCGCTAGGCACGGTCGATAAGGGCATGGACACCGCCGTCACCGGTTTCGAGGGGAGTCTTGCAAGCTGCGACCAGTGCGGCAATTGCGTCGAGGTCTGCCCGGTCGGTGCGCTGATGAGTTTCCCCTATCGCTACAAGGCACGGCCCTGGGATCTCGCCGAGACCGACACGATCTGCCCGCATTGCGGCACCGGATGCCAGCTCACTGTCGGAGCGCGCAAAGGCGAGTTCATGCGCGTCCGCTCGGACTGGGAGCATGGGGTCAACCGCGAAACGCTTTGCGTGCGCGGCCGCTTCGGCCTCGACTTCATCGAGAGCCGGGATCGGATCAAGCGGCCGATGATCCGCCGCGATGGGGCGCTCACGCCGGTGTCATGGGAGGAGGCGGGCGATTTTCTCCGCCAGCGCCTCGGGGTAGCGGAGGGCAAGGCCGCCGGCGGGCTCATCTCGCCGCGTCTGCCGAACGAGGTGCTCTACCAGTTCCAGAAGCTGATGCGAACGGTGTTCCGCACCAATAATGTCGACTGCTCGTCGCGCTGGTCCACGCCTCTCGACATTCTGGCCCCCATAGTGGCAAGCTTTTACAGCCGCGACCCTCTCGAACAGATGATCGGCAAGGACTGCGTTCTTATCATTGGCGGCAATGTGACGGAGGAGAACCCGGTCACCGAATACCTCCTGCGCGATGCCGCGCGGCGACGGAATACCCGCTTGCTCATGCTTTCGGCGCGGCCATCGCGGCTCGACGCCGATGCCCGGGCAGTCCTCCGCGCCCATCCCGGCGGCGAGGCTCAAAGCTTGGCCGCGGTCGTGGCTGCTCTCGTGGCCGTGACCGATGAGGGCTTGCCAGACGACATTCTTGCGAAGACCAGCGGGACGATCGCCAGTTCCGGCGCCAATGACACGTTGGACCGTCTGGTCTCAACGCTCAAGGAAGGTCGGAGCGTCACTCTCCTGGTAAGCGTCGATCTGCTGAGATCACCGCTGGCGCGGGAGACGCTGCAGCAGCTCGGCAATCTCCTGCAACTCCTGCGCCTGCTCGGCAAGGAACCCTCGCTGCAGTTCCTCTTCGATCGTGCCAATCAGATGGGCGCCTGGGACATGGGTGTTCTGCCGGGAGTTTTGCCGGGGCTGGGCCCCATCGCCGATGAGGCAACACGCACGAAGTTCGAACGGAGCTGGGGCGCAGAGATCCCTCGCGAACCGGGCGCCGATGTCGACGCGATGCTGGAACTCTGCGAAAAGGGGGGGATGGGCGTGCTCTATGTGGTCGGAAGCGACCCGCTGATATCCTATCCCGACCGGGAGTTCGTGGAGCGCGCACTCGGTGCCGCCAATCTTCTGATCGTGCAGGACGCGTTTCTCACCGATACGGCCGGACTGGCCGACGTCGTGCTGCCCGCGGCCGGTTACGGCGAAGAATCCGGCACGTTCACTAACAATGAAGGTCGTACCCAGGCGCTCCGCAAATTCCGCGAACCGGCTTTTGACGCCAGGAGCAATCTGGCGATCTTCGGCTTTATCGCGGCGCTTCGGGAGCAGCCGCTGCAGCCATCGACCGAGACCGTCATCTTCGAGGAGATGACCCGGTTGGTTCCCGCCTATGAAGGCTTGACTTGGGAAGGGCTTGGTGCCGACGGTGCCTTCACCACGTCAGCCCCGAAGCCTTGGACAAGCGGGTTCTTCGCTTCTCTGTCTGCACCTGGGGTGACGGACGTGCTCCAGCTGATCACCGGCAACTGCCTGTTCCACAATGGCTATGTTTCCGAGCGCTCGGAAACCCTGAATTCGGTCGCAGATGACCCCTTTATCGAGATGAGCGCTCAGGATGCCGCTGGTCTCAGCCTTTCGGACGGCGATCAGGTGCTCGTGCGATCTGCCCGGGGCGAGCTGACGGCGAAGCTCAAGGTCAACAGGCGCTTTCCGCACGGGCTCGTGTTCGTTCCCGAAAACTACCGCGCCCTGCGGCTCAACAGTCTGATGCGGCGGGGCGAGTATCCATGTCCGGTGGAGATCCGAGAGTGTGCGAAGCGCGCAGAACCTGCTCTGGAGGACGACCGGGTCTGATTGCATCCGGATCGGCGGGCAGAGGGGGTATATGCTGCAGCCTTGCTGTTGATCGGGTCGACTCCCAGGCAATCTGCGTCCGGCGATTTCGTCAGCGATAGTTGGCTCCGCAAATGTAATCGTGCATGTCCCGCTCCGCCTGCAATGCTTCTTCGAGCCGGTGTTTGACCACGTCGCCGATGCTGACCACGCCGACGGCATCGTTGCCGTCCATGACTAATACATGGCGCGTGCGCCGCTCGGTCATGATCGACATCACGAATGGGAGGAAATCCTCCGTCGAGCAGGTCGCGACAGTGCGGTTCATGATTTCTCCCACCCGCATCAGGGGTGCTTCGGTGCCGTACTCGGCGACGGCATGGCAGCAGTCCCGCTCCGAGAGTGTGCCCAGGCATTCCCCTGGCGAACGGCCGACGACGACGAAGCCGATATTCTTGTCGCGAAACAGCCGCAATACTTCCACCATCGTTTGATCCGGCGTGACCGAGAAGATTTCGGGAGACTTGCTCCCCAGGATTTGGCAGATGTGCATCTGAGCCTCCAGTCCCTGCTTTGCGCGACGCCCGGCGCGCCTTCACTTTCGTCGAATATTCCGCCACCAATTGTACCCGCTCGGCTCGCTCGTCTCGACCAGAACATCGCGTTCGGTGTTCAGGCGCGCAGCGACGACACCGCCGCCGGTCATCGCCTTGCCCGGCTTGGCGAGCAGATCGTCACGGCCGATCACCAAGTCGCGCGAGGAGAAACTCGAAAATTCGTATTGTTGGCCAAGAGCGATCGCGTCCGCCGGGCAGGCGTCCTCGCAGAGCCCACAGAAGAGACAGCGGGCCGTGTCGATCTCGAATTTGGCGGGGCGCCGGTTGCCCTTCTCGTCCTCGTAGGGGACCACTTCGATGCAGTCGCAGGGACAGATGCGCGCGCAAAGTTCGCAGGCGACGCATTTGATCTCGCCCTCGGCGTCACGTTTGAGGAAATGGTGCCCTCGGTAACGCGAATAGGGCAGCCACTTCTCCTTGTCCGGATATTGCATGGTAACGGGTCTGGAGAACATGTAGCCGAAGGTCAAGGTCAAACCCTTCGCCAGATCGGCGAAGAAAGCCCAGCCGATCCATCTTCCAGCTTTGTCCAGTGCACGCGACATGGCCGCCTCGCTGCGGCTCCTGAGAGTCGTCTTGCATGTCCGTGCCCAGAGCTTCCGGGGCGGCATGCATCAAGAAAATACAACACCGCTGATGATTATGTTCGCCAAAGACAGGGGAAGCAAGACCTTCCATCCGATCGCCATCAGTTGGTCGTAGCGGTAACGGGGGAAGGTGAAGCGGAACCACATGAACAAATAGACGAAGAAGGCAACCTTCAGCAAAAACCAAAGGAGCGGCGGCAGCGGGATGAGCACGCCGTTCCACCCGCCGAAGAACAGGATCACGGTGAGGACCGACACCAGCACCATCACGACATATTCGCTGACCATGAACAAGGCGAAGCGAATGCCGCTATATTCGGTGTGGAACCCGGCTCCCAGATCGCCTTCGGCTTCCGCAAGGTCGAAAGGAATTCGCTGCGCTTCTGCAAGGCCCGCGACGAAGAACACGAAAAATCCGATCGGCTGATAAACGACATTCCAGACGTCGGTTTGCGCCCGCACGATGTCCAGCAGGCTCATGGATTGCGCCAGCATGACGACACCGATGACCGCGAACCCCATCGGGATTTCGTAGCTGATCATTTGCGCGCAGGTCCGCAGAGAACCAAGGACCGCATATTTGCTGTTTGCCGCCCAGCCGCCGAAGATGACGCCATAGACCTCGAGCCCGATCACCGCGAAGACGAAAAGCAGCGCTACGTTCAGGTTGGAAATGTAGAGCGTGATCTCGTTGCCGAGGACCGAAACGGTTTCGCCGAACGGGATTGCGGCAAACACCACGAAAGGCGGGGCAAGCGCCAGGATCGGAGCCAGTTTGAACAGGAAGCGGTCGGCGTCTGCCGGTATATGGTCTTCTTTGGTCAGGAGCTTGATCCCGTCCGCCACGGGCTGCAGGAGACCGTGCCAGCCAACGCGCATCGGTCCCATCCTCTGCTGCATGTGCCCGGCGATTTTGCGTTCCAACCACGTCAGCGGCAGGGGCAGCAACAGGAGGATCGCGATCACCAAGGCGACCTTGAAGACGATCACGCCGAGGGCGACGATAAGTTCCATGACTTTGCGTCCGTTGCCCGGCCCCGCGCATGTTGTCGGACGCGCAGAGCACGATGTGGCACTCTGGATCGCTGCATGACTTCATCCTTGGCTCGGCCAGGTTCTTAAGGCAACATGCAGCAGCGCGCGTTCTGCGCACCTGTCAGCCTCACGGTACAGCCGTCACGCTCCACTTGCAACGAGGGGGCAAGGAACCGGCGTCGACAGCATCTGCCGGCGGTATGCTGAACCCGATCCCCACATGGCGGAGGCGGCCTCGCGGCTGATCTGGTTTTCAGCAATCCGCGCGGCCGTTGCTTCCTTGTTCACGCCCCTTCTCCTACAATCACTTCCAGAGACAGAGGAGTCCTGCCATGAGCGAAGATGCCTTCAATATGTCGATCCGCAAGTTCCTGAAAGAAGTCGGAGTCACGTCGCAGCGAGAGATCGAGGAGACGGTGCGCAAGGGGCAGATCGACGGCAACAAGTTGAAAGTCCGCATGACGCTGACGGCGGAAGGCACCGATCTCAATCACGTAGTGGCGGGTGAGATAGAGCTTCCATAACCCGAGAGCGGAAGCTCCAGCATCACCGCCACCTTTCCTGGAACGCTAGCTCGCCGCCCGGAATGGCTTTGCCAGCGACGCCGGGAAGTGCAGCGTCAGCAATTGGCGATTTTGCGAGATGATCACGAGAACTATGATCGTCGCGAGATAGGGAAGCGCCGAGAGCAGCTCCGAAGGGACCGCGATGCCGAGAGCCTGGCCCTGCAGCTGCAGGATCGTCATGCCGCCGAACAGCCAGGCGCCGATCAGCACGCGCAACGGCCGCCATGTCGCAAAGACGACGAGTGCCAGCGAGATCCAGCCCTTGCCGGCCGTCATGTTTTCCACCCAGAGCGGCGTGTAAGCGACCGACAGGTATGCCCCGGCAAGGCCAGCCATCAGACCACCGAAAAGCACCGCCAGATATCTGATCCTGATGACAGGATAGCCGATCGCGTGCGACGTCTCGGGCGACTCGCCGATGGTGCGCAAGATGAGGCCTCCCTTGGTGCGGTAGAGGAACCAGGTGATGAGGCCGAACATCCCGATTGCCAGATAGACCATCGGATCGAAGCGGAAGAACATCGGCCCGACCACCGGGATATCGGAGAGGAAGGGGATATGGACGCGCTTCAGCGCATCGATCGGCGCGCTGCCGAACCCGCGGCCCAGAAACGCCGAAACCCCCGACCCGAATATGGCGAGCGCCAGGCCGGCGGCATATTGGTTTGTCAGAAACGTCAGCGCCAGCACCCCGAAGAGAAGCGAGGTGGCGGCGCCGGCGAGTGCGCCGGCGGCGATGGCCACGGGCATCGGCAGGCCGGCGATCACCGCCCAGAAGGCGAAGGCCGCCCCCATCAGCATCATGCCCTCGAGTCCCAGGTTGAGCACGCCGGACTTCTCGACGACGAGCTCGCCAAGGGCTGCGAATATCAATGGCGTCGCGGCGATAATGGTCCCGGTGAAAATGGCAATGAAAAGATCCATCAGGCGTGCTCCGGAAGACGAAGACGATAGTAGATGAAGAAGTCGGCAGCGAGCAGGAAGAACAGGAGGATGCCCTGGAAGATGCGGGTGAGCGCCGCCGGCAGGCCGAGGGTCATCTGGACGGTTTCGCCGCCGAGGAAGAGGAGCGACATCAGCAGCCCCCCGAGCACGATGCCAAAGGCGTTCAGCCGTCCGATGAAGGCGACGATGATGGCGGCAAATCCGTAACCGGGCGAGATCTGGGGCGACAATTGTCCGAGCGGGCCGGCCACTTCCGCCATACCGGCGATGCCTGCCGCAGCGCCACCCGCAAGCAGCCCTGTCCAGACTGCGGAGGACTCGCGAAAGCCCGCATAGCGTGCCGCAAGCGGAGCGGCGCCGCTCACCGACATCTTGTAGCCGAGAAAGCTGCGATCGGTGAAGAGCCACATCATCACGACCGCCACGGCCGTGATGAAGATCGACGGATTGAGCCGGTAGGAATAATCGAAAGGCTCGAACATTGCCGCCGCGGGCAGGAGCGCCGTTTGCGGATAGTTGAAGCCCGCCGGATCGCGCCACGGGCCGTGCACCAGAAAGGACAGCAGCAGCGTCGCGATATAGGTCAGCATGAGCGTGACCAGGATCTCGTTGGTGTTCATGCGGGCTCTGAGAAATGCCGGGATCGCTGCCCATGCCATGCCGGCTCCTGCGCCGGCGAGAAACATCAGGGGAATGAGGAGCGGGCTTTCGGGATCGGGATAGAAAAGGCCGACGCCACAGGCTGCGATAGCGCCGATGATGAGTTGTCCCTCGGCGCCGATGTTCCAGATGTTGGCACGGAATCCGACCGCCAGTCCGCAGGCGATCAGGATCAGAGGCGAAGCCTTGAGCAGCCACTCCGAAAGGCCGTTGGTGGAATTGATGGGCGCCAGGAAAAAGGCGTGCAGCGTCGCCAGCGGATCATAGCCGAGCGCGGCAAACAGTACGGATCCGGCGAGAAAGGTCAGCGCGGTGGCGATCACCGGAGCGGCGATGCGCATCTGGGCGGATGGTTCCTGCCGTTGTTCAATCCTCAAGCGCAACTTCGCTTCTCCTCGTTTCGCCATGGCCGACCCGGGTCATCAACAAGCCGATCTCTTCGCGATTGGTCTGCTTTCTGATCAATGGAGGGGAAACGCGGCCGTTGGAAATGACCAGCAAACGGTCGCAAATCTCGAACAGTTCATCGAGCTCCTCCGATACGACGAGCACCGCAGCGCCGCCGCGGCTTAGATCGACGAGCGTCTGGCGGATGAAGGCAGCTGCACCGACATCCACGCCCCAGGTCGGCTGGGACACGAGAAGAATCTTCGGCTCCAGGGTGAGTTCGCGGCCGACGATGAATTTCTGCAGGTTGCCGCCGGAGAGGCTTTGCGCGCTCGCTTGCGGTCCATTCGCCTTCACCTTGAAGCGCTCGATAATGTGCCTCGCGAACTCGCCGGCCCGCCTGCGGTCGACGAGAGCGTTGCGCACGAGGCCCGCCCGGTGGGCCGTCAGCACTGCGTTTTCCCATAGGGCATGGGGCGGAACCGCGCCACGGCCGAGGCGTTCCTCCGGGACGAAGGCCATGCCGAGCTTGCGCCGTTCGCCGGCGTTGAGATGGCCGGACGGTCTGCCGCCGATGAGGATCGTCTCCGCACGCGGATGGGTCCGCTCGCCGCTCAACAGCGCGATCAACTCCGCCTGGCCATTGCCCGACACACCGGCCAGTCCGACGATCTCGCCGCCATGCACCTCGAGGGATACATCCGTCAGCTCGGTGCCGTACTTGTCCCGGGCGGGAGCGGACAGCCCGCGAACTTCCAGCAGCGGCTTGGCGCTCGGGGCTGAAGGACTGACATGCATTTGCGGAAGCTGCGAGCCGACCATCATCCGGGCGAGCTCCAGCGACGTCGATTCCTTGGGTTTTGCCGTGCCGGTCACCTTGCCGTTGCGCAGCACCGTGGCGGTGTCGCAAAGTTCCTGCACTTCATCGAGCTTGTGGCTGATATAGACGATGCTGCAACCTTCGCTTGCCAGTTGGCGAAGCGTTTCGAAGAGCTTCACCACGGCTTGCGGCGTAAGCACCGAGGTCGGCTCGTCCAGGATCAGAAGTTTGGGTGACTGCAGGAGGCATCGCACGATCTCCACGCGCTGCCGCTCGCCGACGGAGAGATCGTGCACCCTGCGGTGCGGGTCGATCGGCATGCCGTAGCGTGCCGAGAGGGTCTTGATCTCGGCCGCGAGGCGGTCGAGGTCGAAAGTGCCTTTGACCGCCAGGGCGATATTCTCGACCACCGAGACGGATTCGAAGAGCGCGAAATGCTGGTAGACCATCTCGATCCCGAGCGAACGCGAGATTGCGGGATTGTGCGCTTCGATCCGTCTGCCGTCGCAATAGATCTCGCCCGAATCGGCTTGAACTGCGCCATAGATGATCTTCATCAGCGTCGATTTGCCGGCGCCGTTCTCTCCGAGGACGGCGTGTATCTCTCCCGGCAGGATCGACAGCGAGACGGCGTCGTTCGCGACGGTGCCGGGATAACATTTGGTAATGCTGCGCAGTTCGAGGCGGGGGATCATGGCCGCTCCTGCCGTGGTTGTGCGTTGGCGACGACGTGTCCGCGGCGCGGATTCCGCCGCGGCACGCCGATTTCAGGACGCGGCTCAGCTGAGCTTGCCGATCATTCCCCTGACGAACCAGTTCATCCCCCGGATGTCGGTATCCGAAAGAACCGACCCGGCAGCGACCTTGGTGTTGCCGTCCTGGTCCTTGAACTCGCCGGCATAGGGATGGATCTTGCCCGCTGCGATATCGGCTTCGAGCTGCTTCAATTTGGCCTGGATGTCGGCAGGGATCGCCTCGTTATAGGGGGCCATCTTGACGACGCCGGCGGCAAGCCCATCCCAACGCGCCTCGGCCTTCCAGGTGCCCTCCGCGACGCCTTTTGCGGCACGCAGATACTCACTGGACCAGTCGAGCGTAAAGGCCGTGAGTTGTTTGCCGGAGCCGAACTTGGCCATGTCGCTGGCGTAGCCGATCGACCAGGCGCCGCCTTCGCCGGCCACCTGTACGCCGGTTGCCGTATCGGTCATCGAACAGATGACGTCGCAGCCTTGCGACAGCAGCGTATTGGCGGCTTCCTTCTCCTTGCCCGGGTCGAACCAGGAGTTGAGGAAGATGGCGTTGCAGGTGACCTCCGGATTGACGCTCTGCGCGCCGAGAAGAAGCGCATTCGCCGGCCCGACAATGTCCGGGATCGGGAAGCCGCCGATGAAGCCGATCTTGCCGGACTTGCTCATATGCCCGCCGGCAGCGCCCGCGACGAAGGTGCCCTCGTAATATTTGGCCTCGAAGGTGCCGAGGTTTGCGCGGTGCACGATGCCCGAACAGTGTTCGAAGGCCGTCTTGGGGAAGCGCGGCGCCACCTTCTGCATCGGCGTGCCGTGCGAGAAGCTGGTCCCGAAAATCAGCTGATTTCCCGAGGCGGCGAGCTCGCGGAAGACGCGCTCGGCATCCTGGGGCATGAAGATGTTGTCGATGACCGTTATGGCGACTTTGTCGCCGAATTCCTTCTTGATCGCGTCGACGCCCAGGCTGTGCTGTTTGGTCCAGCCAATCTCGGCGATCGGCGAGACATAGACGACGCCGATCTTGAGCGGCTCCTCTGCGCCCGCGAAGCTGGCAAGGCTTCCGGTTCCGAGTGCCGCACCGGTCGCGCCGGAATATCGAAGGAATTGTCGTCTGGTCAGGTTGAACATGGCAGTACCCCTTTGTCGGTTCGTGTCGTTTCTCCGGCTTGTGTCCGCCGGATCTATTTCGTGGCGTGAACGTGGCGACCCGCGCCGGTCCCGCCGCTTTCTCCCGTTTTCCTGCGAGGCGCCGGCTTAGGCGCCTCGTCGGCTTTGCCGTCGAGATAGGGCTGAAGCGCCTCCCGCGGCGTCAGCTCCGGAAAGACTTGCCGATCCATGATATAACCGCGTACGACGCTGCGGTGATGGGTGTCGATCAGTTCCATGACGGGCTTCAGCCGGCCCTTTTCGAGCAGATCGATCACGCGCTGGTGGTCGTCCAGCAGATTGCAATAGTCGAAATCGGCGGAGATCAGTGAGCGCAGGAGCGTGGTGCGCCGCACGAGCTGCGCGTGAATTTCCTGCATGATCTTGTTTCGGCTGAGGCGAACGAAGAGAGTATGAAACTCCTGGCCGAGAACGTCGGCAAGCGCGTCGTTGCCGGATGCGACGGCCTGGCGTTGCCGCTCCACGTGCTGGCGCAACTCGGCGAAGCCGGCAGGCCCGAGCCGGTCGCAGAGCTGGGCGGCGACGCCCTGTTCCACGAGCGTCAGCGCGTCGTATATCTCCATCGCCTCTTGCATGCTCGGGCGCGCGACAAAGGCGCCGCGATTGCGCTCGATCTGCGCCAGCCCGTCGTCGGCAAGCCTGATCAGCGCCTGGCGGATGACGATGCGGCTGACCTCGAAGATTTCCGCAAGTTCGCGCTCGCCGAGCTTGCATCCGGGTACGAGCCGGTGATCGATGATCGCCCGGGTCAGGATATCGGCAATCGCCTGCGAACGGCTGCTCATGACGGGTCTCTCCATCTCCCGCAGAAAATCTGCGGGACGGTCGCACCGGAATGTTGCATGGCCACATATCCGGCGTTACGAATTCCATATCGGTATTCAATCAAATCAAGCTGTCAATCAAAAAACACGTTTTGCCATGCAAATTTTTATTGATTGGTATCCAATCTTGTGGTTCCAATGAGTTCATCAAGGAGCTAGGTTCATCGGGAAGTGCTAGCCAGGGAGGGTGCGATGAGCAGAACTGCCCTTTGTAGCGATCGAGTTCTTCTTAATGACTGGCATGTCGTTGCGGACCTGACGAACCTGTCGTCGACCGCGCCCTTTCACACCCGCCTGCTCGGTGTTGATCTCACCATCCACTGTGGTGGGCGCTATCGCCGACAGGTGGTTCGCAGCGATGGCGGCGAGCCGGTGAATTCCGACAGCCGTTACGGTTTTCTCTGGGCTTGTCTCGGCAAGCCCGAGCGCGACATCGTCTTCGTGCCGGAGGCGAACGAGGCGGACCGTTATCTCGTGACCGGTGGATCGATCGCCGTGAACGTCTCGGGGCTGCGCGCGGTCGAGAACTTCCTAGACATGGGGCACTTTCCTTTCATTCACACGGGCTGGCTCGGTGAGGAACCGCACACCGAGGTCGCGCCCTACAAGGTCGAGCTTACCGACGCCGACGAGGTCGTGGCGACCGAATGCAAGTTCTATCAGCCGGTCGCATCGCCAACAGCGAAGGAAGGCTTCGTCGTCGATTACATCTACAAGGTGATCCGTCCGTACACGGTGGCGCTTTACAAGAGCAATCCTGTTCATAAGGCGCGGCTCGACGTAATCACGCTCTTCGTGCAGCCGGTTGACGAGGAACGCTGCATCGCCCATCCGTTCCTCTGCTACCTGAAGGAAGGCGTCAGCGGGGCCTCGATCCGCAGCTTCATGCAATTGATCTTCGCCCAGGACAAGCCGATCCTGGAAAATCAGCTGCCGAAAAGGCTGCCGCTTGACCCGCGCGCCGAAACCCCGATCCGAGCCGATGCCGTTTCCGTCTATTACCGCCGATGGCTGCGCGATCGCGCGGTCACCTTCGGCGCGATCCCGGCCCGGATGTAACCGCCTTATGATCAGACGCCATTCACGGAGATGAACGACATGAGCCCAACCAAATGCCAGGACCAGGTGGTTCTCGATCTTTGGCACCCGCTGGCGGCGCTGGAGGAGATGCCGGCGAGGACGGTTCAGGATACGGTGCTGCTCGAGGAACGCATCAGCTATGTCTCGGACGGCGAAGGCAAGGCGGCCGCCTGGCATTCGCGCCCGGAGCTCCCTGCCGGCAGCCGGGTCGATATCGATACGCTCGACGGTGGTCTTCCGGTCAAGATGGCCTACGGGTATATCTGGACCTCGCTGGGCACGCCGCCGGCCGAGCTGTTCGCGATTCCGGAATATGCGGAGTCTGACCGTCGCAGACTGAATGCTGCCAGCATCGGCGTCAATGTCTCGGCGCCGCGCGCGATCGAGAATTTCCTCGACATGGGCCATTTCCCCTATGTCCACACCGACATTCTCGGAGCCGAACCGCACACGGAGGTCAAGGAGTACGACGTCGAGCTTTCGGTCGAGCGCGATGAGATCGTCGCCACGCGCTGTCGCTTCTTTCAGCCGATGGCCTCGACCGCATCGACCGGCGGCGCCGATGTCGAGTACATCTATCGGGTGCCGCACCCCTACTGCTCGGTGCTTTACAAATCCAGCCCCGTCGACGAGAGCCGTCTCGACGTCATCGCCGTTTTCCTTCAGCCGGTCGATCAGGAGCATGTCCGCGCGCATATGATGCTCTGTGTCCTCGACGAAGAGAACGAAGACAAGGTGATCAAACGCTTCCAGCAAACGATCTTCGGCCAGGACAAGCCGATCCTGGAAAACCAGTTTCCGAAGCGTCTGCCGCTCGACCCGCGGGCCGAGACGCCGATCCGCGCCGACAAGTCTGCGATCGCCTACCGCCGTTGGCTCAGCCAGAAGGGCGTGACCTACGGGGTCATCCCGGCCGCCACCTGACGTTTCAGAATTCTGGAGAGAACGATGCTCGATACCGCCAAGACCAGATGGCATCCCGTTGCCGCATCCTATGATCTGCCGTTCCGCCACATCTTTCATGCCCAGTTGCTCGGCCGCGAGTTCGCCGTCTGGCGTGCCGACGACGGCTACGTCAATATCTGGGAGAACCGCTGTCTGCACCGCGGCGTCCGCCTTTCGATCGGCATCAACGATGGCCGTGAGTTGAAGTGCCAGTATCATGGCTGGCGCTATTCCAACCGCACCGCCGGCTGTACCTATATTCCGGCGCACCCGGCCGACGCTCCGGCCCGCACCATTACCAACCGTACCTTTGCGAGCGTCGAGCGCTATGGCCTCGTCTGGACGGCGGAGGAGCCTCAAGGGGACGTGCCGGAAGTTACAGGCCTCGCCGAAGGCGATCTTCTCACCCTTCGCGGCATTCCGGTCAATGCGCCGGCCGATGTCGTGGTGGCGGCTCTGACAGGCTACCGCTTCCAGCCGAACGGCCGCCTCGAAGGCAGAGCGGCGGATATGTCGCTAAAGGCGAGCGACGGCTTCTCGGTGGCGCTCACGGCCCGCGAAGAGGGCGCCGAGACGCTTGCCGTGTTCTTCGTCCAGCCGGTCGACTCCAACCGTTCGGTCATCCGCGGCGTACTCGATGGCTCGCCGCGCGGCGCCGAACGGCTTACCGTCCTGCACCACCACAACGAAAGGCTTTCGAAGCTTCGCGAGATCGTGGAGCGCGAGGCTCAAGCCGCACCGCAGCCGGCGCCGCTCGAGCCGGTGATCGAGCGCGTTTCGCCGGAACTGGCCGAGCTGCCGGAGATGACCGCCCACGGCCGCAAGGCGACGATCCGTGTCACGGTCGCGCGAAAGTGGATGGCCGCGGACGGGATCGCGGCGTTCGAGCTTCGCCCGATCAAGGGCCTGCTGCCGACTTTCCAGCCCGGCGCCCATATCGACGTGCACATGCCGAACGGGCTGATCCGGCAATATTCGATCACCAATGGCCCGGGCGAAAGCGACAGCTACGTCATTGGCGTCAAGCTGGAACGGGAATCGAAGGGCGGCTCGCGATGCATGCATGAGACGCTTCGCGAGGGCGACGTCCTGGCGATTTCGGAGCCGCGCAACAATTTCCCGCTGCGTCGCGATGCCGAGAAGACGATTTTCGTCGCCGGCGGCATCGGCGCCACGCCGCTGATTGCCATGGCACAGGCTCTTAAGAACCAGAGCCTGGACTTCGCCTTCCACTACTTCGCCCAGAACCAGGCACAGCTCGCCTTTCCGGAAAAGACCGCTCTCCTCGGCGAGGCGCTGAAGCCCCAGCTCGGGCTCGACCCGGAAGGGACTGCAGCTAAGCTCAAGGACATTCTTTCCGGGTATCGGCCCGGCATGCATGTCTATCTCTGCGGTCCGGGGCCTATGCTCGAGGCGGCGCGCCGGATCGCTGCGGAGGTCGGCTGGCCGGAAACTGCGGTTCATTTCGAGTATTTCAAGAACACCAATACGATAGACGACAGTTCGAGCTTCGAGGTGGCGCTGGCGCGCTCCTGCGTGACATTTAAGGTGCCGGCCGGCAGGACCATCCTCGATGTGATGCGCGAAGTCGGGATCGACATGCCGTCATCCTGCGAGCAGGGTGCCTGCGGCACCTGTCTTGCGACCGTGATCGAGGGTGAGCCCGATCACCAGGACGTCTATTTGAACGACGCCGAGCGCAAGTCCGGCACCAAGATCATGACCTGCGTGTCGCGCGCCAAATCCGCGCGCCTCGTCCTCGATCTCTAGGAGCTGCCCGATGATCACCCTCTACGATTACGAACTCTCGGGCAACTGCTACAAGCTCAGACTTCTGATGAGCATGCTCGGCATCGAGTACAAGACGGTACCGGTCGATTTCTATCCCGGCCGCGAACACAAGTCGGATTGGTTCCTGAAGCTCAATCCGCTTGGACAACTCCCGGTGATCGAGGATGACGGACTGGTGCTGCGCGACGCGCAGGCGATCCTCGTCTACATCGGCTCCAAATATGATCCTTCCGGCACCTGGTATCCGCGTGACAACCCGGCGCTGCTCGGCGAGATCAGTCAGTGGCTCGCCTTTGCGGACGGGATCACGGGCACGGCTTCGGCCGCGCGTCTCCATGACGGCCTGTTCTACGAACTGAACGTCGAGGCGGCTCGGGCCGGTGCGCATAGGCTGTTTCGCATCCTCGACGAGCATCTCTGGTTCGGCGAGCAGGAAGGGCGCGACTGGATCTGCTCGGCCCCACACCCGACCGTCGCTGACATCGCCTGTTTCCCCTACATCATGCTGTCGGAAGAGGGGGGCATTCCCCGGCAGGACTATCCGGCAATCCGTCGTTGGTGCGATCGCCTCAAGCGGATCAAAGGCTTCACGGTCATGTCGGGGATCTTTCCTGCCGGCCCGGCGCGTGCCGCTTGAGGGCGTTCCAGCGACTGGATTGCGTGCGTCGATACGGCGAGGTCGCGCAGTCGACATCCGTACGGCGCTCGCATTGGTGGAGCGGCAACTCCGCCTGAGGAGGCGGGAACCTCTCACAGCGCATGCACGCTATCGCCGCCGCCCACGGAGCGGAACCCTCCCGATTGCGCCAATGACAGTTCCTGCGTGGGCCGGTACGCCCTACGGCAGAACTGCCGCGATCGCTTCGGCCAAGCGATCGACATTCTCGATCCGACAAGTCTCGCCCATCAGTCCGATGCGCCAGATGCGCCCGGCGAGCGGCCCGAGTCCTCCGCCGATCTCGATCCCGAATTCGTCAAGCAGCCGTCTTCGCTCGGGCACGTCCTTCACGCCTTCCGGGAGCCAAACCGTATTCAGCTGCGGCAGTCGGTGCTCCTTGTCGACGACGAAGGCGATGCCCAGCCCTTGTAACCGTTCGACCAGCCGGTCATGGGCGGCGCGGTGACGCGCCCAGGCAGTCTCCAAGCCTTCGCCCAGCAGGCGGGAAAGGCTTTCGTGCAGGCCGTAAAGCGCATTGACCGGCGCGGTGTGGTGATAGGATCTGGCACCCTCCCCCTCCCAGTACCCAAGCATAAGACCGAGATCGAGGAACCAGCTCTGGATTGGCGTCTTGCGCGCCTTAACTGCCGAGACGGCGCGATCGGAAAAGGTGATCGGCGCAAGGCCTGGCGGCGCGGACAGACATTTCTGCGTACCGGCATAGACGGCGTCCGCCTGCCATTCGTCAACCGACACCGGAATCCCGCCAAGGCCCGTAACGGTATCCACGACCGACAGCAACCCCGCTTCGCGCGCGAGGGCACAGAGGGAGGCCGCATCCGATCGCACTCCGGTCGAAGTCTCCGCGTGCACGAAAGCGAGCAGCTTGGCCTGCGGTGCCTCCAGAATCGACGTGCGAACCGCCTCGGGGTCAACAGGCTTGCCCCACTCGACGGAAACCAGCCGTACCTCCGCGCCCGCGCGCCGGGCAATTTCGGCCATGCGTCCACCGAACACGCCGTTTTGCGCGATAATGGCGGTGTCGCCTGGCTCGAGCAGCGTCACCAACGCCATCTCCATGGCGAGCGAGGCCGGGGCCGATAGGGGGAAAGTCACACGGTTATCTGTTCGGAAAGCGAGGCGGAGTTGATCCTTGATGCGGTCCATCAATCCGACGAAGCTGGGGTCGAGATGGCCGATCGTCGGTCGTGCCTGTGCCGCGAGCACTTCCGGCGAGACGTTGGAGGGACCGGGGCCCATCAGCAGGCGGGGCGGAGGGGAAAAAGCATTCATCAGAGCATTCCTCTGCCGGCGGTCCCGGCGTGTTTGTTGCCGGGAGAAAGATGCAAGCAGATGCGGCGGTAAGTAAAGTTTAGTTTATTTAGAAGTTCGATAAGAAAATTTTACCCAACAGCCTTTGCAGGTGCGCCTTTTGGAGCCGTTTTTCAGGCGAGATCGGCGCATCGGCCACCAGGTTCCAGCCGCTGCCGCAGATCCCGAGCCGGGGTGACCAAGTCGGGCAACACCCAAGGCCAAGGAAAATGGTAAGGAAGCGTCGCCCGCTGGTTTCTGCTAAGCTCTTAAACGTGTGAACTTTGACTAGCAAAGGCGGGGCTTCCAATGAGCGATCCAAAACCCGAAAGGCTCCACCTTACCTTGGCTGAGCTAATCAGCGAACAAATTGAGCAACGGCATGCAACCGAGCTGCGAGCCGTGCTGTCAACCGGAAACGAAATCACCATGCATGGAAGGTTCACAGTCGGCAGCGACTTTATAATCTACAGAACTGCCAAGGATAATAGCGGCAAATGGGCGATGACTCCCTTTGCTCATATCGTACAGCTGGCAATCTGATTTCAGATCCGGGGTCATGCCTGAGGGCATCATCCGCCACGAAGACAAGGCCACCGGTCGGCTTTGTAACCGACTGCGACAGCGCGTGCCATGCCGGGCGCAGTTTTCGGCACGCGGGAGAGACGCTCTCTTCCGATATTGTGCATTCTGCAAATCTTTGCGTGCAGACGACCGCGAACACGTAGCACGGATGGACACCTGCGGCGGCGACGAACACGGAACGCAGATCGTCCGCGCTGCCCAGTTCAACTTCGACGCGCCGTCGACGTGGCTGGCAATCCACATCTTGCCCTCGCTGCCATCGTCCCGCGGCTCGTCCGCGTGCGGCCTATGTCTTAAGCATCTCGCGTTCCCTCGGAATCTGGTGTGCCGTGGTGTCGCAGGGCGTCCACGATCACCTTGAATGCGGGTGAGTTGTGGTGTCGGCTAGGGTAGTAAATGTAGTACCCGGCAAATGGAGGCGACCAGGGCTCGAGCAGCGCTACCAGGCGTCCTGCCGCAATGTGCCCCGCGACGAGATCTTCCGGCAGATAGGCTATGCCGTGACCTTTCATGGCGGCATCGACCATGGGGTATGAGCTATTGAAGGTGAGTTGTCCGTCGACCCTGACGCGGAGCTCTTGCCCGTTCTTCTCGAACTCCCATACATAATGCCCGCCGCCTGTTGCCTGGCGCGAGTTGATGCAATTGTGCTGGATCAGTTCCTGTGGATGCTCTGGCAGCGGACGATCTGCCAGGTAGTCGGGCGAAGCCACTGCCAGAAGCCGCCAGTCCGGTCCGATACGGACCGCGATCATGTCCTTTTCGACGCTCTCGCCGAGGCGAATGCCTGCGTCGAAACCATCTTCCACGATGTTCCTGAAGCCGTTGTCCCTGCTCAACTCGAGCCGAATGTCGGGGTATTCCAGAAGAACCGGCTGTAGTTTCGGCCAGACGAGGCTCTCCAGGGCGTGGTCGGACAAAGTGATTTTGACCGAGCCGGACGGTTTGTCGCGAAACGCCATAAGGGCCGCGATTTCGTCCCTTATAGCCGATATCCGCGGCGCCAGCGAACGAAGCAGGCGCTCGCCAGCTTCCGTCACGGCAACGCTCCGGGTGGTCCTGGTCAGAAGCCTCAGGCCCATCCTCGTTTCGAGGCGCTTGATCGTGTGACTGAGCGTCGATTGGGTTATGCCGAGCTTGGCAGCGGCCCTGGTGAAGCTGCGCTCCTCGGCCACGGCGAGAAACCACAGCAGATCGTTGAAGTCTTCCTTGGGCATACTCTACATCCGCACGCTCGATTTATGGTTCATGTCGATAGATGTAAGAGAACTATGCCCACTAATCCATAGGCTATGCTTTTGCTACCGTCCCAGCTGAAACAGTTTGCTCGCTGTTTCCGCGCCCGTTTTCCCGCAAGCTGCATTGAGGACACCGCCATGGAACTCACCATCAACGGCTCTAGACACCAGGTCGACATCGAGCCGGATACGCCGCTGCTCTGGGTTCTTCGCGATGAACTCGGCATGACCGGAACCAAATATGGTTGCGGCCTCGCCCAGTGCGGCGCCTGCACGGTTCTCGTCGACGGACAGGCGACGCGCTCCTGCGTCACTCCGGTGGAGAGCGTTGCCGGTTCCGAGATCATGACCATCGAGGCCATCACCGAAGATCCAGTGGGCCAGAAAGTAGTCGAGGCATGGGTTTCCAATCAGGTACCTCAATGCGGCTACTGTCAGTCGGGCCAGGTCATGGCCGCGACGGCGCTCATAAAGCAGAGTCCTCGGCCGAGCGACGAGGACATTGCCGGCGCAATGATCAATCTGTGTCGCTGTGGCACCTATAACGCCATTGCGGCTGCCGTCCGGCAGGCCGCTGAGGCTTGATCGGGAGCGACACCATGAACGACATGACACCGGTTACCTCTGAAATCACTGCCAGCGAGATCGGCAAGCCCTTCAAGCTTTCTCGGCGCGGCTTTCTCGGCGCCTCGCTCGGCGCCCTCGTCCTCGGCGTCACTCTTCCGGCCGGCCGGGCCAGAGCACAGGCAGCCGCTACGACCATAACGCCCGGCACCCGGATTTCCGCTTTTCTGGAGATCCTGCCCGACGAGACCGTCCTGTTCCGCAGTGCTTTCATCGAGGGAGGGCAGGGCATATTCACCGCCATGGCGCAAATCGTCGGTGAGGAACTGGACGTCGATCCGATGCAGTTCGTCGTCGAAGGCGCGCCTCCGGGTCCCGATTATCTGCTGACCGGCGGCGGGCGGTTCACCGGCGGCAGCATGTCCGTGCGCATGAGCTACGACGCCATGCGCAAGCTCGGCGCTTCCGCGCGCCACATGCTCATTCAAGCCGCTGCGGTACGGCTGCGCGTGCCGGTATCGGAGCTGTCCACGGAGCCCGGCCGCGTCGTGCACGGCGCTTCGGGGCGGACCCTTCAATACGGTGAGATCGCGGATGCGGCAGCGGGCTTGCCGCTCCCCACCAATGTCGTGCTGCGCGATCGCGCAGACTTCCGCTGGATCGGCAAGCCGGTCGCGCGGCTCGATGTGCGCGACAAGTCGACGGGCAAGGCTCGGTACGCAATCGATCTGAAAGTCGACGGAATGCTGCATGCCGCGGTCCAGCACAGCCCGCGTCTCGGTGGCGAGCCCGGTGCTTTGCAGAATGAAGCGGACGTGCGCGGCATGCCCGGCGTCCATTCCATTCACAGCCTGCCCGGCACCGTCGCCGTGGTCGCCGATAGCTGGTGGCGCGCACGCATGGCAGCCGAAGCCCTGCAGGTGACCTGGACGGAGCCGACTCGCGGAACGGCCCACGTCATGCCGGCGGATTTTTCCACCGAGGCGCACATGGCGATGCTGAAGGCGACGCCGGGGGAGGGCGTCGCCTACGAGACCGTCGGGAATGCTGCAACAGCGCTCGGTGATGCTGCGCGGGTGGTCGAGGCGACTTATGACGCGCCATATCTGGTGCATGGGCAACTCGAGCCGCCATCCGCGCTTGCGCGCTGGAACGACGACGGCTCGCTCGACCTCTGGGTTCCCAATCAGGCACCGGAGATGTTTCAGGCAGAGGCCGCGAAGGTAGCCGGCATCGCGCCGGAGAAGGTCACCATCCACTCGCCGATGCTCGGCGGCTTCTTCGGGAGGCATTTCCTCTATCGAACGGCCAATCCGTTCCCACAGGCGATCCTGCTTGCAAAGGCTGTCGCTCGGCCGGTCAAACTCATCTGGAGCCGCGAGGAGGAGTTCCTGCGAGACACCCTGAGGCCGATGGGCGCCGTTCGTTTCCGCGCCGGGCTCGACGCCGAAGGATTGCCGGTGGCACTGGAGGCGGTGGCGGTGGGCGAAGGTCCGACGGGCCGCTGGTTCGGCCGCGAGCCGGACAAGGTCGATAGTTCTTCCGTCGAGGGCATTGCGGGCAAAGTCTATTCGATCCCCAACCGGCATGTCGGCCAGGTTCATGTGGACGACCCCGCGATCATCGGCTTCTGGCGGTCCGTCGGTCACTCGATGAACGACTTCTTCTACGAGACGTTCCTCGACGAGATGGCCGATGCGGGTCAGCAGGATCCTTACGAATTGCGGCGGCGTCTCCTCGCGGACAGCCCACGGCACAGAACCCTGCTCGAAGCCGTGGCCGAGCTCTCCGGCGGTTGGCGGCGAGGACCGTTCATCGCGGACGACGGCACGCGCCGCGCCCGGGGCGTGGCCATGGCCTCACCCTTCGGCAGCGAGGTGGCGACGATTGCCGAAGTGTCGTTGCGGAGCGGCGAGGTCGTCGTGCACGACGTCTGGGTGGCTATCGATCCGGGCAGTATCGTCAATCCGGCGATTATCGAGGCACAGGTGAACTCGGCCGTCGCGCTCGGGCTTTCCTCGGCTTTGCTGGAAGAGGTCGTCTATGTCGACGGCATGCCGCAGGCCCGCAACTACGATGGCTACCCGATTTTGACGCCGGATCGCATGCCGCGGGTTCATGTGCGGATCGTAGAAAGCGGCGCTCCCATGGGCGGCATTGGCGAGCCCGGTTTGCCCGGGGTGCCTCCGGCAATCGCAAACGCCGTTTCCGTTCTGGCAGGCCGGCGCGTTCGAAGCCTGCCGCTGTCCAAACACGATTTCAAAGGAGTCGACGGTTGAACAAGGTCGTCATTGCTGCGCTCGTTTCTCTTGCTGTTTCAGGCCACGCCACGCCGGCTCTGTCTCAGGAGGTTGCACCAGGTCAGAAGCTGTTTCAGCAACGCTGTGGTGCGTGCCATCAGCTCGAGACACCCCGAAACGGCGTCGGACCGCATCTGGTGGGTGTCGTCGGCCGAACGGCCGGCAGCGTTGACGGCTTCAGGTATTCCGCGGCGCTTAAAGGTTCCGCAATCGCATGGACCGCCGAAACGCTGGAAACCTTCCTGAGCAATCCCGCCGCGATGGTTCGCGGAACGCGCATGGCCCAGCGTTTCAACAACGCCGACGAGCGTCGAGCGATCATCGCGTTCCTTGGGGCGCAATAGTCCTTCCGTCCGTGCTCTTTGCTCGGCGGCGTTGGCTTCGGTCGGCGCCGCCGCTTCGTTACAGGCGAGACTGGGAGTGAATGCCGGGAGCTTTCACCGCATTCGGTCACTTATGCACCCTGTCGATAAATGAAATAGAATTATAGCGGCTAATGCCATCGATACCCGGCTGCTACATTCCGCCGTGGAGGAACTTGCGACAGGCTTCGGCCAATAAGGAACAGACATATGACGAATCCAACATTCGGCGAGACAATCGTCAAAACCGCCGCGGCCTGGGGCGCAGTGGCGTCCATGGCGCTGTGCGTGGCAGTGCTGATCGCTTCGGAATTCATGCCGGTCAGCCTCCTGACGCCGATCGCCCGTGATCTTGGTATGAGCGAGGGCGAGGCCGGACAGGCGATTTCGATCTCCGGTCTGTTCGCCGTGTTGACCAGTCTCTTCATTGCGGGGTTCACGCGGAAGATCGACCGCAAGTTCGTCCTGTCCTCGTTCTCGCTCATGCTGATCGTCTCGGGGCTCGTCGTATCCTTCGCCCCCAATTACACGGCTCTGATGGTCGGTCGGGCTCTGCTCGGCGTTGCCATCGGCGGATTCTGGTCGATGTCCACCGCGGTCGTCATGCGCCTCCTGCCGGAGAGTGCGGTGCCGGAGGGCCTTGCGATGCTGAATGCCGGCAATGCTATCGCTGCCACGATCTCCGCTCCGCTCGGCAGCTTTCTGGGGGATTACATCGGGTGGCGGGGCGCGTTCTTCTTCGTGGTTCCGCTCGCGCTCATTGCGCTGATCGGGCAATGGACGAACATGCCGTCCCTGCCGCCGCGAAACCGCCGGGCAACCGGGAACGTTTTCCGGCTTTTGGCACGCCGACAGGTCGCTCTCGGCATGACGGCGATCCTGTTGCTGTTCATGGGACAGTTTGCTCTGTTCACCTATCTGCGGCCGTTCCTCGAGTCCGCCGCCGGCTTTTCCGTCTCCGGCTTGTCACTGGTTCTTTTGTTGATGGGCCTGGCCGGCGTAGCGGGTACGTGGTGCATTAGCCGATTGCTCGTTACGCGCCTCTATTCGATCGTGATCGCCATTCCCCTGGTGATGGCGGCCATCGCCCTCACGCTGATCGCCGTTGGGTCCATCAAGTTGCCTGTCGCGGCCTTGTTGATCGCCTGGGGCTTTTTCGGGACTGCGGCGCCGGTCGGCTGGGGGACCTGGCTGAGCCGGGTTCTGCACGACGATGCGGAGGCGGGGGGTGGCCTTCAGGTTGCGGTCATCCAGTTTGCCATCACGATCGGGGCGGCAGCCGGAGGTCTTCTGTTCGATTGGGCCGGATGGTGGAGTTCGTTCGCCTTCGCCGCCGCACTGTTGCTGGGCTCGTCGGTTGCCGCCTGGGCCGCCTCGTTCGAATGGGAGCATTCAAAATGAAACGGCGATCCCCCTCGATCACGCGGCGGGTCTTGATCGGCGGCGCCATCACCGGGGCCGTACTGCCGCGCCTGGTATGGGCTCAAAAGGAGACTAACATGAAGATGCGCATTGCCTTTGCCGATCACGTGTTCACGGCTACGCTCTACGACAGCCCCCCGGCGCGCGACCTCTGGTCGATGCTCCCGCTCGACCTGGAGATCGACAATTACGCCAACAATGAGAAGATCGCCTATCTGCCCCGAAAGCTGACGGAGGAAGGCAGCGGTTCGTTCTCCAACGAAGCTCCGGGCGACCTCTGCTACTATGCTCCCTGGGGCAATCTGGCATTCTTCTACGCTGGCTATCGCTACTCGGCCGGTCTGATCCGGCTTGGCCGGCTGGATGGCGGCGTCGAACCTTTGCTCACACGCGGAAAGTTTCCACTCCGCATCGAACGACTGTCCTGAAGATCATGCTCGCACCTGTTCTACCGTGCCGCCTGTAGAGGGACGGCACGCATCTGTCCGTCACATTCGAAGCCTTTCGCCTGCGGGGTCGAAGGGCGGCCGTTCCAGGATGACTGCGTCATGGGCGCGGCCGAGGATCGCAACACTCACCTTGTTACCCGGTTTCGCCATTTCAGCCTTGATGTAGCAGAGCGCTAGCGACATGCCGACCGTATAGCCGTAGGCGCCGGATGAAACCTGGCCGATCGGGGTGCCGTCCCGGAGAAAGATCGGCTCGCCGCCGGTGGCGTCCGCATCCGTGGCGTCGATCGATATCATGACGAGCTTCTGCCTCGGAAGCTTCCCTGCGATTTCCTGGTAAGGGGCCTTGTTCAGGAACGCGTCCTTGTCGAGCTTGATCAGCCGGTCGAGAGCGCATTCCTGCGGCCAGTATTCCGGCGAATACTCGCGGCTCCAGCTGCCATAGCCCTTTTCGATGCGCAGCGAGGCGAGTGCGCGTGAGCCGACCGGACCCGCGCCGAGATCCGCGCCGGCTTCCAGCAAGGCGTCGTAGAGCGCGACCTGCCTTTCGGCGTCGCAGTAGAGTTCCCAGCCGAGATCGCCGGTGAACGAGACGCGCAGCGCGATGACCTCGACGCCAGCGACGCGCATCCTGCGCGACCGCATGAAGGAGAAGTTCTCGTTGGAAAGGTCGTCATTCGTCAGGCGCATCAGCAATTCGCGCGATTTCGGCCCGGCGATGTTGAAGGCGCAAAGGCGCTCCGTGAGCGAGGTGAAGGTCGTGTCGTCGGGAAGCGGAACCGCATTGAAGAAGCGCTGATGGTAGCGTTCCGCCATGCCTGAGCCGAAGATCATGAACTCGTCGTCGCCGAGCTTCGTCACCGTGAAATCCCCGGCGATGCCGCCCCGCTTGCCGATGAGAGGCGTCAGGCACGAGCGGCCGACCCCAGTAGGCATGCGGTTGGCAAAAAGCGCGTTCAGCCAGTCGGAGGCACCCGCTCCCTTCACTGCGTATTTCGCAAAGTTCGAGATGTCGATAATGCCGGCGCTTTCGCGCAGCATGCGGGCCTCGCGGCCGACGGGCGCCCACCAGTTCTGGCGGGTAAACCCGATCGTCTCTTCCTTCGGCTCGCCCTCGGCGGAAAACCAGAGCGGATGCTCCCAGCCGAAATTCAGGCCGAAGACGGCGCCCATCGCCTTCTGTTTCTCATAAGCCGGCCGGGTGCGAACGGGTCGTCCGGCTGCCCGCTCCTCATTGGGAAAGTGGATCTTGAAACGGTGGCTGTACTGGTCCTGGACGCGCGCCTTGGTGAAGGCCTTGTTCGCCCAGTGACCGAAGCGCGCCATGTCCCAGCCGAACATGTCGAGCGACGGCTCGCCCTCGATCATCCATTCCGCTGCAAGCTTGCCCATCCCGCCCGACTGCGAGAATCCGGGGATGATGCCGTTGCAGCAGAAGTAATTCGTCATTTCCGGTACCGGACCGAAGAGGACCGCGCTATCTGGCGACCAGATCATCGGCCCGTTGATGACGCGCTTGATGCCCGCCGTTCCGACCACCGGCACGCGATCGATCGCGCGCATCATATTTTCCTCGATGCGTTCGAGGTCGTCGGGGAAGAGTTCGTGACCGAAACCGAGCGGCGTGCCGTCCTCGGCCCAGAAGCGCATGTCGCGCTCATAGGCGCCGATCAGGAGGCCCAGGCCCTCCTGCCGCAGGTAATACTCGCCGTCGCGATCAGCGACGGAGGGAAGCCGCCGGTCAAGGGCGGCGATCTCCGCTATGGTCTCGGTGACGAAATACTGGTGTTCCGTCGGCATCAGCGGAAGTTCGAGGCCCGCCATGGCGGCGACTTCACGGCCCCACAATCCTGCGGCGTTGACCACCCACCGGGTGCGTATGTCGCCTTTCGGGGTGCGCACGATCCAGCTGCCGTCCGCTTGCGCCTCTGTACCGGTGACGGGCGTGAAGCGGTGTATTTCGGCGCCGCGCCTGCGCGCGCCTGCGGCATAGGCCATCGTCACACCGGAGGGGTCGACATTGCCGCCCTCCGGCTCGTACATGATGCACCGGATGCCGTCGAAGTTGACGAGCGGATGCAGCCGCTCGGCTTCGTCACGGCCGATCTCGTAGAAGTTCATCTTGTAGCGGCGCGCCTTGGCCTCCTGGAGCCGGAGCTGGTGCTCGCGCGCCTCGGTCTGAGCAAGATAGAGCGATCCCGGCTGGAAGATGCCGCATCCTTGTCCGGTCTCGACCTCCAGCTCCTTGTAGAGCGCCATCGTATAATGCTGAAGCAGGCTGATATTGGTGGAGTCGTGCAGGCCGTGGATGTTGGCGGCCGCATGCCAGGTCGACCCTGATGTCAGTTCGCTCCGCTCGAGAAGCACGACGTCGGACCAGCCGAGCTTGGTGAGATGGTAGAGAATGGAGCAGCCGATGAGACCGCCGCCGATGACGACCGCTTGAGCGTGGGAGCGCATGGAAATCCAGCCTTGAAACGATGACCTCTGCCGCCGGCGGATCTCTGCCGGCGCGGCTCCAGTTTAGGGACGCGGCGTTTTTTGCAAAGCTGCGTAAAGCGGGAAATCGGGCCCTTTTGTCATCGGATGGACAAATAAAACGAGGTCATTGATCTCGCAATTTTCGTTTGTTGCGCGGCAAGTTCCGGCTAGTTTGAAATCGGCCCTTTCCGGCATCGAGCCAACGGGTCACCGGTCAGCCGATCACCTTCTGAGCCTCGGCGATGATCCAGTCGCGCACCTTCGAGACGGTCGTTCCTTTCGACGCCTGTCCTTCGGCGAGGTAGTAGTTCCACGCGCTCCTGGTGCGGATCTGAAACGGCTCGACGAGCAGGCCGCGATCCACATAGGTCCGCGCGAGCGACTGGGTGGTCACGATGCAGCCGGCGCCGCTCGCCGCCATTTCCAGCGCGATATTGGTGGAATTGGTGGAAAGCCGCTTGTCGTTTGCGGATGCATCTATGCCGAGCGCATCGGCCATTTCCTGCCAGAACTCCTGCCGCCCGTGCACGGCGATCCAATTCGATTTAAGAACGTCGGCCGGCGTCCTGACCGCATTCTGGCCGTGGACGAGCTTGGGCGCGCATAGAAGCACAAGCCGGTCGTTCCACAATTGCATGCCGCTTGCCGGCATGTTGTCGAATCGGCGGATCGAAATCAGGATGTCGGCGATTTGCTCGGTCGAATCCTCCCAGATCGTACCGTGCAGAAGGATTTCCACGTCGGGATGTTTCCTGCTGAACCCGGCCACGCACCTTGCCAGCCAGTTTTCGGCAAGGCTCGTCGGGCAGGAGATGACGACGGTTTTGTTGCGTGCCGACGCAAGAACCGCTTCCGTAGCGAAATCGATCTGGTTCAGAGCCTGGCGCAGGGTGGGAAGAAAGGCCTCGCCCATCTCGGTCAGCTTGAGGCTGCGCGGATAGCGGATGAAGAGCTGGCGCCCGAGATATTGCTCGAGCGCCCGCACATGATTGCTGATGGCGGCCTGCGTATAGCCCAGTTCGCTGGCCGCCTCGGTGAAGCTGAGATGCCGGGCAGAGCACTCGAAGGAGCGGATGTAGTTCAATGGCGGCGGCGGCTTCATCTGAAGTTCCCTTTTGTGCGACGCTAGCCTGCCCGCTCCGGCACTCGCAAGACGCAAGCGTGCAATGACATGGTTTTTTTTGGGCATTGCCGCCGAACTTATCATGTGAAGACCGGTGCATCATTGGCCATAGTTTCGGTGAGCGGAACAGAAAAAAGCACAAGTATTCGGAGCAGGCCTTCTGTGGCCTAGCTGCGCGGATCAGGGGATGAAAGGCAGTTCTCGATGAGCGGCAGACGCGGCGGCGGAAGACGATCGCGAGCAATCCGGGGCGGCGATGGTATCTCGCAGCTGCCATGGCAGGAGGTCGTCAACACCTATGCCCCGATGCAGCTTCTCGACGAGGAGCGTATTGAGGCCCTTCACCGCAATTCGATGCGCATCCTTTCCGAAATCGGCATTCGCGTCATGAGCGAAAAGGCGATGGCGCTGTTCGAGAAGGCGGGCGCAATCGTCGACCGCGAGAACCTGATGATCCGCATCGACGAATCCATCGTCGAGGCGGCGCTCGCCACGACGCCGTCTTCCTTCACGCTGACCAGCCGCAATCCGGAAAAACGGCTGACGATCGGCGGCAACACGATCGCCTTCGGGCTCGTGGCAGGTCCGCCGAACGTGCACGACCGGGTCAACGGCCGGCGGCAAGGCAATCTCGCCGATTACCAGAACTTCACGCGTCTGGCCCACCACTTCAACGCTATCCACATTCTCGGGAACCAGGTCTGCGCGCCGATGGAGCTGCCGGCCAATTCCCGGCACCTCGATACCTACATGGCGAATCTTACGCTCAGCGATCTTTGCTTCCACTGCACCGCCATCGGGCGGGGGCGGGCCGTGGACGGCATCAACATGATGGCGATCGCGCGCGGCATCAGCGTCGAGGAGATGAGCCAATCCCCCGGCGTCATCACGATCATCTCGGTGAACTCGCCGCGGCTTTTCGACGACGCGATGGCGGACGGACTGATCGCCATGGCCGAGCACGGGCAGCCGGTGACCATCACGCCCTTCACGCTGATGGGCGCCATGACGCCGGTGACGCTTGCGGCAGCACTCTGCCAGCAGAATGCCGAGGCGCTGTTCGGCGTCACGCTTGCGCAGCTGGTCAATCCGGGTACGCCGGTCATGTATGGTGCATTCACGTCCAATGTGGACATGCGCTCCGGCGCCCCCGCCTTCGGCACGCCGGAGAACGCCAAGGCCAACATTATCGCGGGCCAGCTCGCGCGGCGCTACAAGCTTCCCTATCGCACGTCGAACGCAAATGCCTCTAACGCCGTCGACCTTCAGGCAGCCTACGAGACGGAAATGGCGACTTGGGGTGCGGTGCTCGGGGGTGCCAACCTCATCTATCACGCGGCGGGATGGCTCGAAGGCGGCCTCACGGCCTCCTATGAGAAGCTCGTGCTCGATGTGGAGATCCTGCAGAACATGATGGGCTTCCTCGAGCCCATGCCCTTCTCCGAGGACGATCTCGGCTTCGACGCTATCAGATCCGTACCGGCGGGCGGGCACTTCTTCGGTTCCGAACACACGATGGCACGATACGAGACGGCCTTCTATCAGCCGATGCTGTCCAACTGGCAGAATTACGGCAGCTGGCAGGAAGCCGGCGGGCGCGACGCGCTGGAGCGCGCGACCGACATCTGGCAGCAGGCCCTGCGAGAATATGAGGAGCCGGTACTCGACCCGGCGATCCGGGAAGAGCTCGATGCCTACACGATCAAGCGGCGCGCGGAGATCGGGGCGGGCGAACCTTGAGGGGCAGATGAGGGATACGCAGGAAATCCGCTTTGCGGTATTGATGTTTCCGAACTTTCCGTTGATGGCTTTCAGTTCGGTCATCGAGCCGCTGCGCGCAGCCAACACGTTGTCCGGCAGGCGCTGCTATTCCTGGCTCACGGTCGCTGCCGGCGAGAAGATCAGCGCGTCGAATGGCATCGGTATCGAGCCGGACTTTCATGTGCGCAACGCACCAGAGGTCGATCGGATTGTCGTGTGTTCGGGCGGTGACGCAGAGCATCTCGTCGCGGACGAGGAGATGGCGTGGATCCGCAAGAATCTCCGCGCCGGGGCGCAACTTGGTGCGGTGGCCGATGCTGCCTTCTTCCTGGCGCGCAAAGGGCTGCTCGACGGCCACTCCTGCACGCTCCACTGGACCAGCCAGCCGGCCTTCAAGGAAGCGTTCCCGCATCTCGACATGCGCTCGGACCTCTATGTGATCGACCGCCGCCGCTTCACCTCCGTCGGCGGCATCGGCAGCCTCGACATGATGCTGGACATGATCGGACGGGACTATGGCGCCGAGCTCGCCGACGGCGTCGCCGGCTGGTTCATGCACAGCCCGCTGCGGCCGGACGCCGATCGCCGGAAGCTGACCTTGCGTATCCGGAGCGGCATCGCCGACGACCTGGTCCTTTCCGCGGTGGCGATGATGGAGGACGCCATCGAGGACGTTTTGCGGATCGAGGACCTGGCAAGCCGGCTGAATGTCTCATCCGATAAGCTCGAACGCGCCTTCAAGGCCGAACTTGGCGTGTCGCCCAACAGCTACTATCGCAATCTGCGGCTCGGTCATGCGGCAGACATGCTGACGCATTCAAACCTCAAGGTGAATGAAGTCGCCGTCGCGTGCGGTTTCGTAAATGCCGCAAACTTCTCCCGCGCCTTCAAAGAGCAGTTCGGATATGTCCCGCACAGCGTTCGCCGCCGCGTCTCGCGAGCGGGCGAGGCGCCCCGCGCGGTCGCGGGGCTGAAATAATGAAGCCGCGCGGATTCTGGCATAGATCCTGCGGAATCGGCGCAAATGCGCGCTCCGACTCTTCTCCATCCTGCTGGAAAAGGAGAATGTCATGAGCATTGTTGTATTCGATCCCGACAGCGTGGATGACGTGGACTTCAAGGACCGGATGCGCCATCCGGAGACAGCCGATCCGGCCGGCGGCATGTGGCTTTCGGACACGGAACCGTCCTTTATCGACGCCGACGCCCTGCGCAACGGGCGTTTGAAGAAGCTTCGCGACTGGATGCGCGCTGCCGGTTACGGCGCGGTGGTCCTTTTCGACCCCTATAACCAACGCTACGCGACGGGCTCCCGAAACATGTTCGGGTATTTCCTGCGTAACTCCACCCGCTATTTCTTCATCCCCACTGAAGGTCCGGTCGTCCTCTTCGAATATCCGCAGAGCTATCACGTCTCGATGGTCCTCGACACGATAGACGAGGCTCGCCCCTCCAAACTTGTATGGTCCTCCGTCTCCGGTAAGGACGACGAGACCGCCGGGCCGTTCGCGGACGAGATTACCGATTTGCTCAAGCAGCATGGCGGCGGGTCGATGAAGCTCGGAATGGACCGCTGCAGCCATCTGCAGGCACTGGCGCTCGAAAAGCGCGGGTGCGAGGTGAAGGACTGCCAGGGCGAAATTCTCGCCGTCAGGGCCGTAAAGACTCCTGAAGAGATCAAATGCCTACAGGTATCCATGGCCGGCGCCGAAGCTGCCGTGGCCGCCGTGCGCGAAGCGATCAAGCCGGGCGTTTCCGAAAACGAGCTCTTCGCGATCATGTATCATGAAGTGATCCGGCAGGGCGGCGAGTTCATCGAGACCCGGCTGCTGAGTTCCGGCCAGCGAACCAATCCCTGGTTCAACGAGGCAAGCGGCCGCAAGATCAGGCCGGGTGAACTCGTGGCCCTCGATACCGATACGATCGGCTGCTACGGCTACTATTCCGATTTCTCGCGAACCTTCCGCTGCGGTCCCGGCAAGCCGACCCCTTACCAGAAGTCGCTCTACCGGATGGCCTACGACCAGGTTCAGCACAATATCGACATCGTCAAGCCGGGTATGGCCTTCCGCGAGATCGCCGAAAAGGCCTGGAAGATACCAGACCGCTTCGTCGATCAGCGTTACACGTCCGTGATGCACGGCGTCGGCATGCACGGCGAGACGCCATTCATCGCCCATGCGATGGACTACGAGACCTACGGTCGCGATGGACATCTCGTGCCCGGAATGGTCGTGTCGGTCGAAAGCTATATCGGCGAAAAGGGCGGCCGAGAGGGCGTGAAACTCGAAGACGAGATCCTCATTACGGAGAACGGCACGGAGCTCCTGTCGCGCTTTCCCTATGAGGACGAATTCCTGAGCGGGGAGACTTGATGAAGAAACCGTTGCGGATCGACCGTGCGAAAGCCGCCGCCATTTTTATCGATCTCCAGGAGGAGCATCGCCGCGACGAGCGCTATCTCGTCGAAGGTTACGATACGGTGCTCGGCAATGCCGCACGCCTTCAGTCGGCGGCCCGCCGAAGCGGCATCCCCGTCTTTCACTGCGCCTATATCGTCGATCTCGCCGACAATCTTCGCCCGTTCCATCCGATCGGACCGGACGGACGTTCCGCCTTCAGCGACAAGGACGATCCGCTCACGGCGATTTGCCCGGAGGTCGCTCCGCTTCCGTCGGAGCGGCTGCTTGTCAAAAACGAAGCGAGCGCCTTCGGCAAGAGCCCCTTGATCGGCGAATTGCGGGACGCAGGCGTGGAATGGCTGGTGGTCGCCGGCGTCTGGACCGAGGCTTGTGTCGATGCAACGGTCAAGGACGCGATCAACCTTGGCCTGCATGTCCTACTCGTAAAGGATGGCTGCGGCAGCGGCGGCCTTGCGATGCACCAGACCGGCATTCTCAATCTGGCGAACCGCCTCTATGGCGGTGCGGTCGTCGGTACCGAAGCCGCTTGCGCCCTTCTGGAAGGAGATACGGTCGAAGCATGGCGGGTCGAGGGATCGGTGCCCCTGCGCTACACTTTCGAGAATGCCGCTAAACTTTACGGCGAACTCTGACGAGCGTTGATAGGGGCACGCATCAGAGCGGAAGGCCGGGTGTCCCGCCTGCATCCCGCTCTGATTTATTGGAATCGGTCACGCGCATGGTTTCAGGTCGAACCGGCCTGAGACATCGTGATGCAGTTTAGGAGAGGCAGGCGGCAACGAATGGAGATCGTTCGGTTCATCATCGACAATCTGGACATCATAGGCACGCGGACGATCGAGCACATTTCGATCGTCTTCCTGGCGGTTGGGATTGCGATCGCGACGGCCGTTCCGATCGGGGTTGCGATCACGCAGTCGAAGAGCACGGCCGACACCGTTCTCTATCTCGCGTCGATGATGATCACCGTTCCCTCGATTGCTTTGTTCGGCCTGATGATCCCGCTGCTCTCGCCGATCGGGCATGGCATCGGCTATGTCCCGGCGGTCGTAGCGGTCATTCTCTATTCCCAGCTTCCCATCATCCGCAACACCTACACCGCCATCACCAATGTTGATCCGGCTCTTCGAGAGGCCGCGAAAGGGATGGGGATGAGCACCTGGCAACGTCTGCGCCAGGTCGAAATCCCGCTTGCCATTCCGGTCATCATGGCCGGCGTCAGGACTGCCGTCGTCATGAACATCGGCGTGACAGCGATTGCGGCCTATATCGGCGCAGGCGGCCTTGGCACGTTCATCTCGCGCGGCATCAGCCAGTCCGATCCCCGTCAACTGGTGACCGGAGCGCTGGCGGTTTCGCTGCTTGCGATCGCAGCCGACCTTTTCCTCGCGCTCGTGCAGCGCCTTCTCACGTCACGCGGTATTCAGGGGGAGGTCACGCCATGATCCGGCTCGAGAATCTGACGAAACACTACGGCCCGGCGCATGATCCGCTCATTGCCGTCGACAATGTGAGTCTAGACTTACCCACCGGAGAGATCTGCGTGCTGCTCGGTCCCTCGGGATGCGGCAAGACGACGACGATGAAGATGATCAACCGTCTGATCCAGCCAACCAGCGGCAAGGTCTTCATCAACGGCAAGGACACGAGCACAATCGATCCGATCAAGCTGCGGCGGACCATCGGCTATGTGATCCAGCAGATTGGCCTTTTCCCGAACAAGACGATCGAGGAAAATATCTGTGTCGTGCCAGACCTTCTCGGCTGGGATCGCCGCAAGTCGCGCGCCCGCGCCAAAGAGCTCCTCGAGCTTGTCGGCCTCCAGCCCGACCTTTTCCTCAAGCGCTACCCGAAGGAACTTTCAGGTGGCCAGCAGCAGCGTGTCGGCGTTCTGCGCGCCCTTGCGGCCGATCCGCCGGTCATGCTGATGGACGAGCCGTTCGGGGCGATCGATCCGATCAACCGCGAAGCCATCCAGGAGGAGTTCCTGAAGATGCAGCGGGAGATCCGCAAGACGATCATCTTCGTCTCGCACGATCTCGACGAAGCGGTGAAGATGGCGGACAAGATCGCAATCTTCCGCAGCGGCAGGCTCGAACAATATGCCGCGCCCGACGAATTGCTCGCCCGTCCCGCCAACAGCTTCATCGAAGACTTCCTGGGCTCGGACCGGGCACTCAAGCGACTGAGGCTCGTCTCGGTGCGCGACGCCATGGAGACGGGTTTCATCACGGTCCGGAGCTCGGACTCGGTCGAGCATGCGCTTGACGGCATGCGATCGTCGCGCAGCGCTGCAGTCTTTGTGCTGAACGCCGACGGCGCACCGAAATCTCTCTTGAGCGAGCAGGTGGCGGAGCTGCGCTCCGGTACGGTGGGCGATCATGCGGAACCGGTAAAGTCTGCCGTCCCGACCACCGGCGATCTTAGGCAGGCCGTGTCGATAATGTTCGCCCACGACATGCCGCTGCTGCCCTGCGTCGACGAGGGCGGTCGGATGGCAGGCGTGATGAGCTACCGTTCCATCGTGCACTATCTCGCCCATGGAGCAAAGGCATGAGCGCTCTCGTCAGCCCGGCCGCACCGCAGCAAAGGCGCCGGATCGAGACCGCGCCTTTGATCGTGCTCATCGTGCTGGCCGGAACCGTCGCCTTGCTGTGGTGGAGCGGCATGGCAGAGGAAATCCTCGCCTATTCCGACGACATCTCCTATCTCACCGTGCAGCATCTGGAACTGGTCGCCTGGGCGGGAGGGCTTGCCATTCTTGTGGCCGTACCGGTCGGCATCGTGCTTTCGCGGCCCGCCTTCCGCCTCGTTTCGGAGGCGGTGATGCAAGTCTTCAATATCGGCAGCACCGTGCCGACGCTTGCGATCCTGGCGCTTTCCATGACGCTGCTCGGGATCGGTACGGTGCCCGCGGTCTTCGGTCTCTGGGCGGCCACCCTCCTTCCGATCGTGCGCAACACCTATGCCGGCCTGCGCGCCGTGCCGCCGCACCTCGTGGAGGCCGCAGCCGGCATGGGCATGACGCCGCGGCAGGTTCTGTGGCGGGTCGAACTTCCAAACGCCCTCTTCGTGATCTTCGGCGGCATCCGCACGGCGCTCGCGATCTGCGTCGGCTCCGCGCCTCTGGTCTTTCTGATCGGCGCGGGCGGGCTTGGCGAACTGATCTTCACCGGGATCTCGCTGGACGAACTCCCGATGATGATGGCCGGGGCCATTCCCACGGCAATGCTCGCGGTCCTGGTCGATTTCATCGTCGGCCAGATTCAGTACTACCTCGTTCCACGGGGCATCAATCCGCTGCGATAACAAAATGAGAGAGAGGAACTGAAATGAACTTCGCACCGAAACTTGCCAAGACCCTTCTGTCGGCGGCGGCCATCGCGCTCGTAACGACGACCGCCTGGGCCGCCACCATTACCGTCGGCGGGAAAAACTTCACCGAGCAGCTGATCATCGCAGAGATTACCAAGCAGCTCCTCGAGAGCAAGGGCCACACCGTCGACAAGAAAGACGGCATGGGCACGAAGATCGTCCGCGCCGCACTGGAGAATGGCGAGGTCGATCTCTACTGGGAATACACGGGGACGTCGCTCATCACCTTCAACAAGGTGACGGAACGGCTTTCGCCGGAGGAGACCTACAACCGCGTCAAGGAACTGGACGGCGAAAAAGGCCTCGTCTGGCTCGCACCGTCCGCAGCGAACAATACTTACGCCTATGTCGTCAAGCCGGGTAACGCCAAGACGGAAGGCATGGAGACGATCTCCGACCTCGCCAAGGCATATAACGACGGCAAGGATATACTCATGGGCACGACGGCCGAATTTCCGAAGCGGCCGGACGGCCTGATCGGCCTGGAGAAGGTCTACGGCTTCGAGACCGGGCGCGCCAATGTGCGGCCGATGGACCTTGGTCTTGCCTACAATGCGCTGGCCAACGGCGATCTCGACACCATCGCCGCGCAGGCGACCGACGGCCAGATCGCGGCACTCGGCTTGAAGACGCTGAAGGACGACAAGGGCTTCTTTCCCAACTATGCGCTGACCCCCGTCGTGCGCAAGGAAGTGCTCGACGCGAATCCGGACCTCAAGGAAACGCTCGAAACGGTCTCGAAGAAGCTCGATGACGCCACGATGCAGCGTTTGAACAGCCAGGTCGATGTGGAGAAGAAGACCATCGAAACGGTCGCCGCCGACTATCTGAAGTCGCTCGGCATGTAAAACGCGCTGCATTTATCGACGAACGTCTCGTCCCGCCTGCAGGTTTCCTGCCGGCGGGCGGGAAGGATGCGTGCCGGAGAACCCGGCGCAGATATACCGGATCGGCCGTGCCGGCCGTCTTTTCGAGGAACGAGAATGGTCAAAATATCAAACGTCCGCGTCCGCCCGCTGGTTCTGCCGCTCAAGCAGCCCTACCACTGGTCCTACGGCATCCGCGAATCTTTTGCGGTCAACCTTATCGAGATCGAGGCGGATGACGGCACGGTCGGAATCGGCGAATGCACAGTCGCGCCGGACCAGACCGGTACGGCGGCGATCCTTTATCGCCTCGCCAAACATCTCGTCGGCCATTCGCCTCACGACGTGGCACCGCTCATCGCGCGCATTTTCCACCAGGAATATCTCGGGCATGGCGCCAATATCATGCGGGCGGCCAACCAGATATTTTCCGGCATCGACATGGCCATGTGGGATCTTCAAGGCAAGCTCGCCGGCCTGCCGGTTCACCAGCTGCTTGGGGGCGCTCACCGGAAGGCGGTCGGCTACTTCTATTTCCTGCAGGGCGAAACCGCCGAGGAGCTTGCGCGCGATGCCGCCGCCGGCCACGCCCAGGGCGAGCGGGTCTTCTATCTCAAGGTCGGCCGCGGAGAGAAACTCGACCTCGAGATCACCGCGGCGGTTCGCGGCGAGATCGGCGACGCGCGGCTGCGTCTTGATGCGAACGAAGGCTGGAGCGTCCATGACGCGATCAACATGTGCCGCAAGCTCGAAAAATACGACATCGAATTCATCGAGCAGCCGACCGTCAGCTGGAGCATTCCGGCCATGGCGCATGTGCGCGAGAAAGTCGGTATTCCGATCGTTGCGGATCAGGCTGCCTTCACGCTCTACGACGTCTACGAGATATGCCGCCAGCGTGCTGCGGACATGATCTGCATCGGCCCGCGCGAGATCGGCGGCATACAGCCGATGATGAAGGCGGCAGCCGTGGCGGAGGCCGCCGGACTGAAGATCTGCATCCACTCTTCCTTCACCACCGGCATCACCACCTGCGCTGAGCACCAAATCGGGCTTGCCATTCCCAATCTAGACGACGGCAACCAGATCATGTGGCAGCTCGTCCAGAAGGATATCGTCTCCTCGCCCGATCTCGCGCCCAAAAACGGCTGGCTCGATGCCTTCAGGAAGCCCGGACTTGGTTTCCAGCTCTCCGAAGACCTGGTCGCCGAAGGCGAAGGACGCTACGCGGCAAGCCGATGACGCCGGTCGAGACCTCCTGGGAAGAGATCGAGGCGGTTTGCCTCGAGGCGCTGACGGTCCATGGTGCGGCAGCCGAAAACGCACGCGCTGTGGCGAGCGCGATCGCCACGGCCGAGGCCGATGGCAATCGCGTCTGCGGCCTTTACTACCTGCCGATCTTCTGCAGGCACCTGGCGGTCGGAAAGGTCGATGGAGAAGCCGCTCCCGAGGTGACGACGTGCGGTGTGACGGTTACGGTCGACGCGAGATCCGGCTTCGCACATCCCGCCATAGCCGCCGGCACGCCGGCCCTGATCGACCTCGCACGCCAGGCGGGCCTCGCCGCAATGGCGGTGCGCAACTCCTATAATTGCCTCGCACTCGGTCATCACGTCCGGCCCCTTGCCGGCGCCGGCCTGATCGGCATCTGCGTTTCGAATGCGCCTGCCTCTGTCGCGCCGCCCGGTGCGACGCGGGCGCTCTTCGGCACGAACCCGCTTGCCTTCGCCGTGCCTTCGAAAGAAGGGGCTCCCACAATCGTCGTCGATCAGAGCATGAGTGCCGTCACCAAGACGGAGATGATCCTGCGCCGCGATCACGGCGAGGCAATCCCGATCGGCTGGGCGCAGGACGGGAACGGACGGCCGACGACCGACGCGGCCACCGGGCTGGAAGGCTCGCTGCTGCCCGCCGGCGGTCGCAAGGGCGCCAATATCGCCCTTCTCGTGGAAGTCCTTGCTGCCGCCCTGACGGGTTCGGCCCTCAGCACGGAGGCGAGCGCCTTTGGGAACGACGAGGGTGGGCCGCCGCATGTCGGCCAGTTCCTGATCGCCATCGACCCTGATCACTTCGCCGCCGGTCACTTCTCCGAAGCGATGGATAATCTGGTCGCCTCCCATGGCGCCGCCGGGGTAAGGCTTCCCGGCCACTCCGGACGAAAGCAGCCCGTTTGCGTCGATGCTGATCTTTGGAAGAAGGCCGTTTTGCTTTCGAAGTCGAAGAACCGCCAGAAGCCTGGATAAGAGTAGCCAGCTCATCATCGATTGGCGGTCGTGTCGGTCTTGCGAAATTGCATGCACTGCCATATATTTTGCACAGGAAATATGTTCTTGGATATGACGCAATATGGCTCAGGCTCAAAAAATCCAAAGCGATAGCGGACCGCTGATACTTTCCTACATGGACAAGGGCGGAAAGATCGCGGTTCAGCAGGTCGCGGACGGCTTCGGCATGTCGAAAACGCAACTTGCCGAAACGGCCGGGCTTGCGCGTGAAACGCTCTACCGGCTCGAGCGCAGCCGGGGGACGAAGACGCAGAACCGCCTCCGCGAAATGCTCGAGATCATCAGCCGGGTCACCGACTGGGCGGGCGGCAAGGAGCAGGCAATGGCGTGGTATCGCGCCCAGCCCCTCCCGGCATTCGGCGGGCGAACGGCCGAAGCTCTGGTGAAGGACGGCAAGGCGGCGGCCGTGCGCGATTATCTCGATCACATGGCCCTCGGGGGCTTTGCTTGAGGTTCACGGGAACCTGCTATCGCGCGCATGACCCTCGCTGGGCTTTCAAACCTGCATCTGGCGATGGCGCGGCAATAAAGGGCGCGCGCTTCAATCCGAAGGGTGTGAAGACGCTTTACCTTGCACTCAGCATCATGACAGCGGTCAAGGAGGCCAATCAGGGCTTCGCTCATCGTATCGATCCTTGCGTTCTTTGCTCCTACGACATCGATTGCGCTGACATCGCTGATCTCACGGCGGAGAGGGGGAGAGCGGAACACGGGGTATCGCTGGAGGAGATGGCCTGCAGCTGGGCGGGCGCGTTTGCCGAGGGGAGGCGTCCGGCTTCCTGGGCCATTTACAACCGCCTCCATCCGCGCGGGACCGCCGGCATTCTGGTTCCGAGTTTCGCACCGGGGACCGAAGCGGGAGACCGGAATCTCGTCCTTTGGACGTGGGGACCGGATCTGCCGCATCGCCTCGACGTGTATGATCCAAGTGGTCGGCTTCCTAAGGATCAGCTCTCCTGGGGTTGAGTGCGTTTCCGTGGTGAACTGCTTTCCGTGAAATCCGTCTGCGTAGCATTACGCCGGAATTGCGCCGGGGACTTTCCGGTCCATTTCCGGAATGCGCGGTGAAAGGCGCTCGGCTCGGAAAAGCCGAGCTCGACGGCAAGCTGGGCCACATTCGTCCGGCCGTCAGCCAGGGCTTCCATCGCAAGCGCCCGGCGCAGGTCCTCCTTGATCGATCGATAGGTCTGGCCCTCCTGCCTCAATCTCCGCCGAAGGGTCGGCGCTGCAATCCGCATGCGCGCAGCAATCGCCTCGAAACCCGGCCAAGCGGATGGAGCCGTAGCATGGAGCCGCTGGCGTATTGCCGCGGACAATCCCGCGTCGTGGCGATAGCGCACGAGAATATTTGCAGGCGCATGCCGGAGGAAGTGCTTCAGCGCCCGCTCGTCACGGATGGGCGGCAGTTTCAGGTACTCGGCATCGAAGACAAGCCGCGTCCGGCGCTGATCGAAGTGGACGGGCGCGCCGAAGAAGAGCCGATAATCGGTTCCGGCGGGTGGCGCACTGCAGCGGAAGTCGACCCAGCGGATCGGAAGCCGGCGCCCGATCAGCCAGCAATTGACGCCATGCAGGATGATCCAGAAGGTACGGTAGGCGAAGGCGGAGCGTGTCGCCCCGGCGTCCTTCAGAACAATCTGTGCCAGACCGTTTTCGACGACCAGCTCGCCGTGCGGATTCTCGAGGACCACCCTTAGGAAGCGCAGTGCTCGCCGCAGTGCATGTTCGAGCGTCGCGGTGGAAAGAATGGCGTGGCAGAGCAATGCGAAGCTGCCGGCGCGCATCGGCCGTGCGCCCTCGCCGAAAAACTCGTCATCCATCGCCTGCGCCACCGCATGCCAAAAGGCGCCGTATTGATCGGCCGAAACTGGCCCGGTGACGATGGATGGCAGGCCGGCTTGTGCAAGGAGGGGTCCGGCATCCACTCCATGGCGCCGGAGGCATTCGAGCGTGTCGTCCATGAAACATGGGGCGATCATCCGGCGTTCCATGAGCGACGATCCTTCTCATTGAACATTGCAAAAGCGATCACATAAGCTGAGCCATTCGGTCATTGCATACCATATTTTTCCTCTGCATCATCCGATTGGAAACAGTTGGAGCTGGAGCCTATGCAACTCAAGAGCCGCGTCTTTATCGTTACGGGGGCCAGTTCCGGGCTCGGCGCGGCTGTGACGCGCATGCTGGCTCAGGAGGGCGCGACAGTGCTGGGGCTGGACCTGAAGCCGCCAGCGGGGGAAGAGCCTGCCGCCGAGCTCGGCGCGGCGGTGCGCTTCCGAAATGCCGACGTGACGAATGAGGCCGACGCCACCGCCGCTCTGGCATTTGCGAAACAGGAATTCGGGCACGTCCACGGATTGGTGAATTGTGCCGGCACTGCGCCCGGCGAGAAGATTCTCGGCAGGAGCGGCCCGCACGCACTGGACAGTTTCGCCCGCACGGTCGCCGTCAACCTGATCGGGACATTCAACATGATACGGCTTGCCGCCGAGGTCATGTCGCAGGGAGAGGCGGACGCCGACGGCGAGCGGGGGGTGATCGTCAATACCGCCTCTATCGCCGCTTTCGACGGGCAAATCGGCCAGGCCGCCTACGCTGCGTCGAAGGGCGGCGTCGCCGCCCTGACGCTTCCGGCCGCGCGCGAGCTCGCGCGTTTCGGAATTCGCGTCGTCACCATTGCGCCTGGCATCTTCGATACGCCGATGATGGCCGGCATGCCTCAGGATGTTCAGGATGCGCTCGCGGCAAGCGTGCCCTTTCCCCCGCGCCTTGGTCGGGCGGAGGAGTATGCCGCCCTCGTGAAGCATATTTGCGAGAATACGATGCTCAATGGCGAGGTCATCCGCCTCGACGGGGCTTTGCGCATGGCGCCCCGGTAAGCATGGCCATGCAGGGAGGTTCGAATGAACAAGCAGGATCCTGTGGTCATCGTCGGGCAGGCACGAACCCCGCTTGGCAGTTTCCAAGGTGAGTTGAAGGACCTTTCCGCCGCCGACCTCGGCGCGGCCGCGATTGTCGATGCTCTGAAGCGCGCCGGACTTGCGCCGGATGCGGTCGATGAGGTGATGTTTGGTTGTGTCCTGACCGCGGGACAGGGACAGGCGCCAGCCCGTCAGGCGGCGCTCGGTGCGGGTCTTCCGCCCGGCGTCGGCGCGACCACCGTGAACAAGATGTGTGGTTCGGGCATGAAGGCGGCGATGCTGGCGCATGACCTGATCAAGGCGGAATCGGCCTCGATCGTGGTTGCGGGCGGCATGGAAAGCATGACCAATGCCCCCTATCTGCTCGACCGCGCGCGGCAGGGCTATCGCATCGGACACCAGAAGGTTCTGGACCACATGTTCCTCGATGGGCTGGAGGATGCCTATGACAAGGGGCGCCTGATGGGCACCTTTGCCGAGGATTGCGCGGAAGCCTATCAATTCACCCGCAGCGCCCAGGATGAGTATGCCATTGCCTCCCTGGAGAAGGCGCAGAAGGCAAGCGCCGACGGCAGCTTTGCGGAGGAGATCGTCCCCTTGAGCATCGCCTCGGGCAAGGGGGAACGGACCGTCAACCTGGACGAGCAGCCGCAGAAGGCGCGGCTCGACAAGATTCCTCTGTTGAAACCGGCTTTTCGCGACGGCGGCACGATCACGGCCGCGAACGCATCTTCGATTTCCGACGGGGCAGCGGCGCTGGTGCTGATGCGCCGGTCGGCGGCGGATAAACAGGGCATCGGGCCTCTGGCGGTGATCTGCGGTCATGCCACCCATGCGGACGCCCCCAGTCTCTTTCCGACGGCGCCGATCGGAGCGATCAAGGCACTCTGCCGGCGCATCGGCTGGGACATTGGTGAGGTCGATCTCTTCGAAATCAACGAGGCCTTTGCCGTCGTGCCGATGGCGGCAATGCGCGAGCTCGGCCTTGATGCGGAAAAGGTGAACATTTACGGCGGCGCCTGCGCGTTGGGCCATCCAATCGGCGCCTCGGGCGCCCGGGTGATCGTCACGCTCGTCAATGCGCTGCGCCGCCGTGGCCTTAGACGCGGCATTGCCTCCGTGTGCATCGGCGGCGGCGAGGCGACTGCAGTCGCGGTGGAGATATCGGGCTGACGGGATGACGGGCCGCCCGTGTCGGCCCGGCATGTGGCGGGGTTTCACATTGATCCGGGTTCACCGGCGTCCGGTCGGCTTGCGATCGCTTCTGCCAATGGTGTACGTAGGTAATTACCCATATGGAGCTGAGCCGTGAACATCACGAAAAACGGTCTGGTAGGCATCACCGACCGCGGCAAGCCTTCCGATGCCCTGGCGACCCATGACGAGTTCGGGCGCTTGACCGGCAAGCAACGCAGCCTTGTCGACTCTCTCGCCATGCCCGGCCAGTCGGCAATCGATTTCGTGCTCCCCCGCGTCGAGATCAGGCGCCGCGATGTTGACTTGTCTTGAGGCACTTGCTGGAGAGCAAGCTCGTTTCCAAACTGCGCAAGGACGGATTTGCCGGTTGACGGTGCGGCTGCGGCACGCTGCGGCCACCAGCATGCCCCGACCGGCGCAGCAAGGCCGAGGTGCTGATTGCAGCGGCTCGCCAACTGGAGAAAGGGCGAATGACGACAATCACAGTAGACGATGCGCTCGATCGCGCCGGCACGGGAACTTACCAACGCAGACTGATGGCCATATTCGGTCTGGTTTGGGCTGCCGATGCCATGCAGGTGCTGGCGGTCGGCTTCACCGCCGCATCGATCGCCGCCACTTTCGGCCTGACAGTTCCGCAGGCACTTCAGACGGGCACGCTTTTCTTTCTCGGAATGCTGTTCGGCGCCGCGGGTTTCGGCAGGCTCGCGGACCGGATCGGCCGCCGGCGCGTTCTGATCGCCACCGTCGCCTGCGATGCCGTCTTCGGCCTGCTGTCCGTCTTTGCGCAGGACTTTACCGTTTTGCTTCTGTTGCGGTTTCTCACGGGCGCAGCTGTCGGCGGCACACTGCCGGTCGACTATGCGATGATGGCGGAGTTCCTGCCGGCCCGGAACCGCGGCCGCTGGCTGGTTATGCTGGAAGGCTTCTGGGCTGTCGGCACGCTCATCGTGGCGCTCGCCGCCTGGGCTGCGAGCCTCGCCGGCGTCGCGGATGCCTGGCGATACATCTTCGCAGTGACGGCAATCCCGGCACTGATCGGCGTGGGCCTGCGTTTCCTGGTGCCGGAATCGCCGCTCTATCTGCTCCGCCTGGGAAATACGTCCGAGGCGAAGGCCATTGTCGATGAGATCCTCGTCGTCAACGGCAAAATGCAACTTGGCGCCGGCACATCGCTGGTTCCGCCGCCGCCGACGGCGAGTGCGGGTATTTTTTCCGCGGATTTGCGCAAGCGCAGTCTGATGATCCTGGCCATCTGGTTTCTGGTTTCCATATCCTATTACGGCGTCTTCACCTGGATGCCTCCGAGGCTCGCAGGCGAAGGCTTCGGCTTCGTTCGCGGCTACGGCTTCCTCGTTGTCCTGGCATTGGCTCAGATCCCCGGCTATGCGCTCGCCGCCTACGGTGTCGAGAAATGGGGCCGCCGGCTGACCCTGATAGGCTTCTGCTTGCTGTCGGCGCTCGGCTGCCTGCTCTTCGTGGCGGCGGGAACGGCCATGCTTATCGGCGTCTCGCTCCTGATCATGAGCTTCGCCCTGCTCGGCACCTGGGGTGCGCTTTATGCCTATACGCCGGAACTCTATCCGACCGCATCGCGGGCGACAGGCATGGGCGCGGCCGGCGCTATGGCCCGGCTCGGCGGCTTGCTCGCCCCGTCGCTGATGGGGCTCGTGGTGGCGCAGAGTTTCGGTCTCGCCATCGGCATCTTTGCCGGCCTTCTGCTCGTGGCTGCCGTTGCGGCCTTTCTGATCGACGCCGAGACGCGACGGGTATCGCTCGCCTGAGATCTCCGCAACGATGTGAGATCTCTTGCGTATCCCAGGATGCCTTTCCTCATGCCCACGGCGGCATCATGTTGAGGCGGGAACCAAACAAATCGAGGAAGATCAAATGGGAACCGCGCGTGCTCGCCCGGGGACGCATCGACACAGGGACTTGCTCCCGAATCAGGTACTTTTTATCTTGCCGTTCATTCCATTGGGGTAAAAGCCGCCCTTGCTGGCACCTTCCTTGTCGGAGAGATACACAATGCGTAGGACCTCTTGCGGGGTCCGGGTGAACGCAATGGCATCCGGCGTCGAGGGAACGATGTTGGCGTTGCCATCCAGCTGAAGGCCCTGATCCTTGTCTTCCTGCCCATCGATTTTGTCCCGGGCGTCGGATACCGCTTGCGCGGCCTTCCAGGCTTCTTCGCCCTTTCGATAAAGGGTCGATCGCGCCATTCCCATGTGGTAGGCCTCGACTGCCAGAATGCCTGCGGCGGCGGCGAGAAAGTCCTTGTTCTTGAGGACGGTGGCTGCTCCGGCATAGGCGGTAACGCCAACATCCTCGAATAGCATGCCGCCGAGCACGAAGTTCGTCTCATTACCGAACGGATCGAAGTCCTCGCCGAGCCCTGCCGATTTCGCAACCGCGGCAAAGCCGGCGTCGAAATCAATGGCCGGCCTCGGCACAGCCTGATCTGCGAGCGTCTTGCGATAGAACCTGACGTGGGCAAGTTCGTTTTCGGCTACCTCCTGCATGAACTCGCCGATCGCAGGGGTATCGAAGGAAACTTGCTTGCCGCCGGTCACCGGGCCGGCGTCAGAACCTGCATCGGAATCATCGATGCCTTTCCCGGTCGTGCCACGCAGGTAGTACTCGGCTTCCATGTATTCGAGGTTGAGTGCAAATTGGAATATGTCCTCGTCCTCGATGTCACTCGGCTCGTCGGCCTGCGATATCGAGGGGAAGCCTGCGGTTGAAACGAGCGTCGCCCCGAGGCCAAGCTGTAAAAGGCGACGGCGCGGAAGGAAAATTGAGGGCATTGGACGGATCATGGCTTCCTCCTTGAAGCCCGCCCGGCGTCAGTCTTGGCTCCTCAGGTGCGGGCCAACTCTCTCGAACATTGGGCGAGGCGAAATGTTCCGGAACATGCTTGCAGTCGTCCCTTATCCGACTTCGTCTCTGCTTGCGACATCTCGTCCGCGAGTAGCCGGTTCGAAATCTGCTGTACCGCCGTCCGATAATCCCATAAGATGTCTGCGACAACTATCGGTCGTAGTCATATGATGATTTTGGAAGTGGGGTATGGGAATATTCATGCCGAGTACGAAAAAAGGGGGCGGTCGCCCATCGCTGTCCTCGCAGGTGGCAGACGCCATAAAGGCGCAGATCGAGGCGGGATACTATGCACCGGGCGACAAGTTGCCGACCGAGCCGGCCTTGATCGACAAGTTCGGCTTCAGTCGGACGGTGGTGAGGGAGGCGATTGCGGCGCTTAGGGCCGATGGCCTAGTGGAGTCGCGGCAGGGGTCGGGCGTCTTCGTGATAGGGCCGCGGCAGAGCGACCCGGGCCTCAAGCTTTTCACCGGCGAGACCGACAAGATTTCCGACATCATCGAGGAGCTGGAACTGCGCATCGGCATCGAGGTCGAAGCGGCAGGTCTGGCGGCGGCCCGCAGTTCGCCGGCGCAGGAGGCCGAAATCCAGGCTCAGGTCGAGCGCTTTGCCCAACTTGTCGCCGAAGGGAAGCCCACGGACGAGGCGGATTTCCAGTTTCACATGGCTATAGCGACGGCCACCAACAACACCCGCTTCCGCATGTTTCTGGAGCATGTCGGGCGCCGCATGATCCCGCGCGTGAAGTTTCGCACGGTCATGGGCGGCGTGGATCCGCTGCCGAACCGCGACGAGCCCATTCTCCTCGAGCACCGCGAGATCGCCGAGGCGATCCTCGCGCGGGATCCGGACCGGGCTCGGGAGGCCATGCGTCGCCATCTCGTCACCGGGATCAAGCGGTATCGCTCACTGACGACCTGGCGACCGAGCGAAAAAACCGATGCGGTTGATTGACTCATCTCAAAAGTCATCATATGAATTTCCCGTCTTAAGCTCGCAGCCGGAGGGAATTCATTGTCGCCTGAAGAAATCAAGTCGCGTGTCGGTTCGGGGCTCTTGTCCTTTCCGGTCACTCACTTCACGTCGGACTACAAGCTCAATCTGGAGAGCTATCGGCGTCATGTCGAGTGGCTTTCCGGCTTCGAGGCCGCGGCACTGTTCGCTGCCGGCGGCACCGGCGAGTTCTTTTCGCTCTCGCCGAATGAAGTGGGCCAGGTTACCCGCGCGGCCAAGGATGTATCGGGCGAGGTGCCGATCATTGCGGGTTGCGGCTATGGCACGTCCCTTGCCGTCGAGACGGCGAAGATCGTCGAGGAGGCGGGTGCCGACGGCATTCTCCTGCTGCCGCACTACCTGACGGAAGCACCGCAGGAAGGCATCTATGCTCATGTGAAGGCCGTCTGCGATTCGACGGGCCTCGGCGTCATTCTCTATAACCGCGCCAATTCGGTCGCCAATGCCGACACGGTCGCGCGCCTTGCCGAGGCCTGCCCCAACCTGATCGGCTTCAAGGACGGGACCGGCAAGGTGGACCTCGTGCGTCACGTGACGGCCAAGCTCGGCGACCGGCTCTGCTATATCGGCGGCATGCCGACCCATGAGCTCTTCGCGGAAGGGTTCAACGGCGTCGGTGTCACGACCTATTCGTCGGCAGTGTTCAATTTCGTGCCGGAACTGGCGCAGCGCTTCTACCGGGCCATGCGAGCCGGCGACAGGGCGGTGATGGAAGGCATCCTTCATACGTTCTTCTTCCCCTTCGCAGCCCTGCGCGACCGCAAGGCCGGCTATCCGGTCTCGATCATCAAGGCGGGCGTCGAGCTTGCCGGTTTTGCGCCCGGCCCGGTTCGCCCGCCCCTGGTGGATCTGACCGGCGAGGAGCGGGAGATATTGCAGGGACTGATAGAGGCATCGCGCCGCTGAAAAGAAACATCGGGCGGGCGCCAGGAGGATGGCGCCCGTCTCTAACGTCGTCGTTCCAACTGGGGAGGAGTGCAATGGGAAACAAATCTGTTCGCGTCATCGCGGGAGCAATGGTGGTCGCCGGCTGGGCCGGCTACGCCGCTGCGCAAAGTGCCTCGGAAATCAAGATCGTCCTGCCGGAGCAGCCGGCCAATCTCGAGCCCTGCGGTACCATCATCACCAATGTCGGCCAGATATTGAGCCGCAACGTGGTCGAGCCGCTGACCATCATCGATCCGAAAAGCGGCCAGCCGACACCCGGTCTTGCGACCGAGTGGAAGCAGACCGATCCGAACACCTGGCAGCTCAAGCTGCGCGAAGGCGTCAAGTTCCAGGACGGAGCCGCCTTCGACGCAGAGGCGGTCAAATTCTCCATCGAGCGGATGACCGGCGGCAAGCTGACCTGCAGCAACATTGCCAAGTTCGGCGATGCCAAGCTGACGGTCACGCCGCTCGATGAGCTGACGGTCGAGATCAAGTCGGACAAGCCGCAGCCGATCCTGCCGACGCTGCTCAGCGTGGTCATGATCGTCTCGCCGAACACGCCGGCGGACAAGGCCGTCAACGACCCGGTCGGTACCGGGCCGTTCAAGCTTTCGAGCTTCACGCCGCAGACAGTCGTGCTGGAAGCCTTCGACGGCTACTGGGGCGAGAAGCCGGTCATCGCCAAGGCCAGCTATGTCTGGCGCCCGGAATCCTCGATCCGCGCCGCCATGGTGGAAACCGGCGAGGCCGACCTGACGCCGTCGATCGCGATCCAGGATGCGACCAATCCGGAAACGGACTTCGCCTATCTGAACTCCGAAACTACCGCGATCCGCATCGATGCCGGTTTTGCTCCGCTCGACGACGTCCGAATCCGCAAGGCGCTGAATCTGGCGATCGACTGGGATGGCCTCGCGCAGCTCTTCGGCGAGGACGTGCAGCGGGCTTCGCAGATGGTCGTCACCGGCATCAACGGCCACGACGACAAGCTGGCGCCCTGGACGTTCGATGCCGAAAAGGCGCGTGCGCTCATCGCCGAGGCCAAGGCCGCGGGCGTTCCGGTCGATACCGAAATCGAGCTGATCGGCCGCAACGGCATCTACCCCAACGGTACGGAAGCCATGGAAGCCATGATGGCCATGTGGCAGGATGTCGGCCTGAACGTGAAGCTGACGATGCTCGACGTGAACGATTGGCTGCGCTACCTGCAGAAGCCCTTCCCGGAGAGCCGCGGGCCGAACCTGCTGCAGATGATGCATGACAACAACAAGGGTGATGCCGCCTTCACCATTCCGATCTTCTACACCTCGGCCGGAAGCTATTCGACCTTCAACGACGCGGCACTCGACAAGGAGGTCGCCGATGCCATGGCTGCCACCGGTGAGGACCGTACGGCAAAGTTCAAGGCGATCTTCGCGAAGGTGCATGACGATCTCGCGGTCGACGTCCCGATGTTCCACATGATCGGCTACACCCGGGTCGGCAGCCGCCTGGAGTGGAAGCCGGACATCACGACCAACAGCGAGATCCCGCTCGCCAATATCGCTCTCAAGGACTGAGTGTCACCATCCGGGCGAGCGCGCGACAGGTTCGCGCGCTCGCATTGAACTGCAAGGGAATCCAGAGGCTCCGCATGATGCTCGGCTATATCGGCCGGCGGGCATATCACAGCGTAATTTCGGTGATCGGCCTGCTGACGCTCGTCTTCTTCCTCACGCGTTTGACCGGTGATCCGTCGGCGCTCTACCTGCCGCTCGATTCAAGTCTCGAGGCGCGCCAGGCCTTTGCACGCCTGAACGGCCTGGACCAGCCGATTTACGTGCAGTTCTTCCAGTACCTGCAAAACCTCATGTCCCTGGATTTCGGCCAGTCCCTGCGGCAGAACCGGTCGGCGATCGAGGTGGCTCTCGAGGCCTTTCCCGCCACGCTGAAGCTCGCCTTGGTCGCGATGTCGCTCGCGACCGTGCTGGCCATCGTCGTCGGCGCGCTGGCCGCTGCCCGTCCCGGTAGCCTTTTCGACCGCATCGCCGGCCTCGTTTCGCTGGCGGGAGCGAGCACCCCCGATTTCTGGATCGCGATCGTCGGCATTCTCGTCTTCGCGGTCGGGCTCGGCATGTTGCCGACGTCGGGTACGGGCACTGCCCTGCACTGGATCATGCCGATCGCCGTGCTGATGCTGCGCCCTTTCGGGCTGCTGGTCCAGGTGGTGCGTGGCACGATGATCTCCGCGCTCGCCTCGCCCTTTATCAAGACCGCCCACGCCAAGGGCATGAAGCGTCGCAAGATCATCTTCGGTCACGCGCTCAGGAACTCGCTGCTGCCGGTGATCACCGTCGCCGGTGACCTGGCGACCGGGCTGATCAACGGTGCTGTCGTCGTCGAGACGATCTTCGGCTGGCCGGGCATCGGCAAACTGATGATCGATTCGATCATCCAGCGCGATTTTGCCGTGGTGCAATCGACGATCCTCGTCACGGCAATCGCCATTTTCATCGTCAACATCGCGATCGACCTGCTCTACGCAGTGCTCGATCCTCGCATCCGCTACTGAGGGGAGGCGACAATGACCGACCTGGCATTGCCATCTGTAAGATCGCCCGGAGCCCTGCGGCAGCTTGCAATCTATCTCACCCGGGACAAGCTGGCGCTCTGCGCAGCCGTATTTCTGCTCGTGCTCATCGTCTGCGTGCTTGTCGGGCCGCTCTTCGTCGGCGAACTTGCCGGCAAGCTCGGGCTCAGGCAGCGCAACCTGCCGCCCTTCGCCCTGGAGCACGGGTTCATCTACATTCTGGGAGCCGACACGCTCGGGCGGCCGATCCTGGCGCGGCTGATCGTCGGGGCGCAGAACACGCTCGGCATCGCGGCCGCCGCCGTCTTCTGCTCCATGGCTTTAGGCGGCATCCTCGGACTTGCCGCCGGCTATTCGGAGCGCTGGTATAGTCACGTCATCCTGCGGCTTGCCGATGTGGTGATGAGCTTTCCCTCGCTGCTGCTCGCATTGATCGTGCTCTATACGCTCGGTCCCAGCATGACGAACCTGGTGATCGTGCTGGCGATTACCCGCATGCCCATCTTCATCCGCACGGCGCGGGCCGAGGTTCTCGAACTGCGCGAGCGCATGTTCGTGAGTGCCGCGCGCTCCATGGGCGCAAGTACGGGACGCATCCTGTTCCGCCACATCGCGCCGCTCGTGCTGCCGACGCTGGTGACGATCGCGGCCATCGATTTCGCCACCGTCATCCTGGCCGAATCCTCCCTCAGCTTCCTCGGGCTCGGCATTCAGCCTCCGGATTTCACCTGGGGCGCTATGGTGGCCAACGGCCGCGGCTATCTGAAGACGGCGTGGTGGATCGCTTTCTGGCCGGGGCTCGCGATCCTGCTGACGACGCTTTCCTTAAACATTCTCGCCAGCTGGGCGCGGACCGTCGCCGATCCGCTGCAGCGCTGGCGTCTGCAATCGCTGCGAAAGGCCCCGCGATGAACGCGCCGGACAAACCCATTCTGCGGATCGACAAACTCACGGTCGACTTCCTGTCCGAAGGCGATCCCGTGCGTGCCGTCGATGACGTCTCGTTCGATGTCTGCCCGGGCGAAACCCTCGTCATCCTCGGTGAGAGTGGATCGGGAAAGAGCGTCAGCACCGGAACGGTCATGGGGCTGATCGACTGTCCGCCGGGCGACATCGTCTCGGGCTCGCTGGTTTTCGACGGCACCGACCTTTCCCGCCTCGATGACGAAGGCCGGCGTGAACTGAACGGCCGCCGCATCGCCATGATCTTCCAGGACCCGCTGGCCTATCTCAACCCGGTCTACACCGTCGGCAGGCAGATCGCCGAGGTGTTCGAGAGCCATGGGGAAGGCGAGGGCGGTGCGGTGCGCGACAAGGTCGTTCGGCTGCTCGAACGGGTCGGAATTCCGGAAGCGGACGAGCGGATCGACTATTATCCGCACCAGTTCTCGGGCGGACAGAGGCAGCGCGTGATGATCGCCATGGCGATCGCGCTGAAGCCGGATATTCTGATCGCCGACGAGCCGACTACGGCGCTCGACGTCAGCGTTCAGGCACAGATCCTCGAACTCCTGCGGGACCTGCAGCGCGAGACCGGCATGGCTCTGATCATGATCACCCATGATCTCGAGGTCGCCGCGGCCATGGCGGATCGGATCATCGTAATGAACGGCGGCAAGGTGGTGGAGAGCGGCAAGGCCGAGGACGTCTTTACCAATCCGAGCCACGCCTATACCCGCCGGCTGATGTCGGCCGTGCCCCATGCCGACGCGCCGAAAGCGCCTCGGAATGCCGCACAAGGCGAGGTCCTGTTGCAGGTCGCCCATTTGAGCAAGCATTACAAGCTGGGGTCCGGCCCGTTCTCGCCCAAGCGGGAGTTCAGGGCCGTGGACGATGTCAGTTTCACGCTTCGTCGTGGGGAAACCGTCGGGATCGTCGGCGAGTCCGGTTCGGGTAAATCCAGCATTGCACGCATGCTGCTGAGACTGAACGAGCCGACATCGGGCGCGGCACTCTTTGCCGGCGAGGACATTTTCGAGCTCAAGGGCAAGGCGCTCGATGGTTTCCGCCGAAGGGTGCAGATGGTGTTCCAGGATCCGTTCGGGTCGATGAACCCGCGCATGAACGTCCGTTCGATCATATCCGAGCCTTGGGCGATCCACAGGGACATTCTGCCGCGCGAACGCTGGAACGAGCGGGTCGTGGAGCTGCTGGAGCTTGTCGGCCTGAAGGCAGAGCATGCTGCACGGCATCCGCATCAGTTTTCGGGCGGGCAGCGGCAGCGCATCGCCATTGCCCGGGCGCTCGCCAGCGAACCCGAGCTGATCGTCTGCGACGAGGCGGTCTCGGCGCTCGACGTGTCGATCCAGATGCAGGTCATCGAGCTTCTGGCCGATCTGCGCCAGCGCCTCGGCCTCTCCTACGTCTTCATTACCCACGATCTGCCCATCGTGCGCCAATTCGCCGACCGAATCCTGGTGATGCAGCGCGGCAGGATCGTCGAGGAAGTCGAGACCGAAGCCCTTTTCGTCTCGCCTCAGCACGAATACACGCAAGCTCTGCTGAGGGCCGTCCCGCAGCCGAAGTGGTTGCGGAGCGATCCGGCGCCGATCGCAGGGTAGAGCATTTCCGGGTAAGTTTGAAACCGTATCCGGTCGGGTCCGGCCGGATACTCCGGTGCGCTGTCCCCGAGCGCTTGACTCAAGTCTCCTGCAGTGAATATAACGCACTAACCAGTTACATAGTTAACTGCGGTGTAGCTGTTGTTCCGAGCGATGACCGGGGAGGGGATCGATGAGAGTTTTCGGCATGCAGCATATCGGCTTCACCGTGCCGCATCTGGAGGAGGCGGTTCGATTCTTCGAAGCTGCCTTCGGTGCCGTGACGTGTTTGGAGACCGGACGCATCGAAGCCGACGACGCCTTCATGCAGAGAAGGCTCGGCGTGCCAGCCGGCTGCAGGATCGAGAACATAAAGGTTCTTCGAATTGGCAACGGCACCAATCTCGAACTTTTTCAATACTCGGGCGAGGAAGACGGCGAAGAGCCATTGAAGCGCAATAGTCAATCCGGCGGCTTTCACCTGGCGTTTGAGGTGGATGACTGCCACTCGGCCGCGGATCGGCTGCGGCAGGCGGGCGTCGACGTGCTGGAGGGGCCGACTTTCGTGGATGCCGGAGCGATGCAGGGTCTCACCTGGCTTTACCTGCGTGCGCCGTGGGGGCAGTTCCTCGAGCTCGTAAGCATGAACGGTGCGCTGGGCTATGAGCGGGCCGGTGGGCCGAAACAGTGGTCTCCGGTAACCGGAGAGTGATTTCATCACCGATCGCAAGAAGGCCGTCGCCACGGAAAGGAGTGCGCTTGCCCCACGAGATAACGATCCCTGCAAAGCAGACGTTCCGACTCGACCGGTATGTGGACTTGCCGCTAAACTCCGGCGAAATCCGTGGGCGGACGGTTTGTACTTTGGTCAGCCCCGGAACCGAACTCGGCTGGGCGAATGGCGATGTTTTTCCGATTCGGCCCGGCTATTCTGCCGTCTTCGAGGTGGAAGAGGTGGCGGACGGCGTGGATGGTATTCGGCCCGGTGAATTGCGTTTCGCGATGGGCATGCACCGAAGCACTCAGACGCATACGGCGCGGGACACGGTTCCATTGCCGGCCGGCTTGAGGCCCGAGATCGCCGTTCTCTCACGCCTCATGGGCGTGTCGCTCACGAGCCTCATGACGACCAAGGCCCGGCCTGGCGATCACGTCGTCATCACTGGAGCCGGCCCGGTCGGTCTTCTCGCGGCGCAGCTCTTCAAGATTTCCGGTTACCGCGTGACCGTCGTCGATCCGGATCCTCTGAGAAGGGCGCAGCTCGCCAGTTGCGGCATCTCCGATTGCCGCGAGCGTGTCCCGCTTCAGTCGTCGCTTCAGGGGCAGGTCGCGCTCGTTCTCGATTGTTCCGGCCATGAAGGGGCCGTGCTCGACGCATGCCGCATCGTTCGCCGCCTGGGCGAGGTCGTCCTGGTCGGCGTTCCATGGCGCAAGCTGACCGAGATCTCCGCGCATGAGCTTCTGAACGCGGTTTTCTTCAATCTCGTGACCTTGCGGTCGGGCTGGGAATGGGAATTGCCGGTTCATGCCCGTGCATTCGAGTGGGAGGAACTGCTGGGCGGTTACAATAACGCGCGCCACAGCGTCTTCGGAGGGTTTGCCCGGGCGCTCGACTGGCTGGCAGAGGGAAGAATCGAACTCGGCGGACTGCTGCGCCATGTTCCTCCGACCGATCCTGCCTCTCTCTACGCAGACATTGCCGCAAGACGTATCGAGGAACCGTTCATCGTCCTTGATTGGACCGATTTCGACGGACCCGACCTGAAGTCGTCGTGATCTAAGCGCAAACCATGCGCATGATGGTCTCTATGTTGAATTGAACGCGCTCTTCGAGCGCGTCTTTCGCCATCAGGTCACGCTCGAAAACGATCGAACCGGTGAAGCGGTTGGTGATGTAGTAATAGCCGATGGCCGCGATGGTGAGGTTCAGTTGGACCGGGTCGATTCCCGGCCGGAAAACCCCTTCGGAAACGCCCCGCTCCAGCAGTTCCTTGACCATGCCGACGAATTTTCGACTGGTTGCACGGACCACCTGGGACTTCTTCAAGTGCTTGGCGCGATGAAGGTTCTCGCTGTTGACCAGCGTTATGAACTCCGGGTGCTTCAGATAGTATTCCCAGGTGAAACGTACGAGCTTCTCGAGGGCAGCCTTGGGTTCAAGGTCATTGAGGTTGAGCTTTTGTTCCGCGGTCCGTATCCCGTTATAGGCGTCTTCGAGAACGGTCTGGAAGAGGTGGTCCTTGCCGTCGAAGTAGTGGTAAATCATCCGCTTGTTGGCGTTTGCCTTCTCGGCGATCACGTCCACCCTGGCGCCCCCCAATCCGTTTTTCGCGAATTCTTTCTTCGCGGCCTCGAGGATGCGCGCCTTGGTTGCTTCGGCATCGCGTAGCCGTGGCTTCCCGGCTGCTTTCGCTTTCTGTGCACTCGTCGTTCTCAAGGTCTGACCTTCACGCGTTCATGGCTTGTGTTGTCCGACTCATACACGCCTGCCGGTATAGCCGTCAAAGCCGCCTGCCGAGATGGTCGGCTTGATGAAAATATATGAAAACCCTTGACTCATGCAACACTAAACAAGTAACTAGTTAGTGCGTTAACGGTAGTGGCGGCGGAAGAAGGGTGCGGGCGGGGAATGATCATTCTCCTCCATGAAGCCGTCGGTGCCGGACACTCAACTGCATTGGGAGGAATGCGAATGTCGACATTCATCAAGAACTTCATCGAGCGTGAGACGATCAGCCGTCGTCACTTTCTGCTTGCCTCGGCCGCAGGTCTGGGGGCAGCGGTCCTGCCAAACCCGTTTGGCGGCGGCGCGCGCGCTGCATTGACGGATCCCGCGATCGCCTGGAGCTATCGCGACCGCGCTTCGGCCTATTGGAACTCGGTCGTCTCCGGCGGCGAAGCATTCGTCGAATCGCTCGGCAAGCCGAAGAGCGCGCTCGTAAGTCTGATCAACGAAGGATCATCCGAGAAATCTCTGGCCGACATCAAGGCCTTCCTTGCCAAGAACAATGGAAATTGCGCCCTGGCCTGCGATGCCAATGACAGCCCGAATGCGCGGCCGATCGTGGAGGCGGTGGCGGCTGCGGGCGGCTACATCTCCACGATCTGGAACAAGACCGATGATCTCCATCCATGGGATTTCGGCGACAACTACGTGTCGCACATGACCTGGTCGGACGAGAAGCCCGCCGAAGAAACCGCGCGCATCCTGTTCGAAGCCATGGGCGGCGAGGGCGGTGTCGTCCACCTGGGCGGCATTGCCGCCAACAACCCTGCGGTCGAGCGGCTCAACGGTCTGAAGAATGCGCTGAAGGACTTTCCCAACATCGAACTGCTCGACGCGCAGCCGGCGGACTGGGACACGCAGAAGGGCGCGGCTTTGATGTCATCCTTCCTGACCCGCTATGGCGACAGGATCAAGGGCGTGCATTGCGCCAACGACAACATCGCCTACGGCGTCATCGAGGCGCTGCGCGCCGAAGGCATCGAGGGCATGCCGATCGTGTCCTATGACGGCAATCCCGAAGCGGTGCAGATGGTCATGGACGGCCAGCTGCTCGCGACGGTCTTCACCAATCCGCACTGGGGCGGTGGCATCACGTCGGCGCTCGCCTACCATGCGGCAACCGGCAGCTTCAAGCCGTCGGAAGAGCCGAAAGAACATCGCGAGTTCTACGGACCGACCGTCCTGGTCAGCAAGAAGGATGCCGAGGAGTTCAAGGCCAAATATCTGGATTCGGTACCGAAATACGATTGGGCCGACTTCTGGGGTCCCTCGAACGGACAAATTCAGTATCGGTCCTGACCCTCTTTCCGGGGACGGCGCACAGCTGACCGTCCCCGATATTCCTATCCGAGACCCTGCGAAAGGTGCCCATCCGTGACCCGGCCCATATCGCGCGAGACCCTGATCAAATGGGCGCCCCTTCTGGTGCTCATCGCGCTTGTGATCTTCTTTACGGTTTTAAACCCGACATTCTTCTCGGCCCGCAACTTCGCGCGCATCGCCGTCGCATCCGCCCCCGCCTTGATGGTGGCCGTGGGCGTGACTTTCATCATCATCATGGGCTCGATCGACCTTTCCATGGAAGGTGTCATCTCGCTTACGGCCGTGCTCTTCTCCTTTGCCTTCATAAAGCTCGGCGGCACCTTGCTGGGCACGGCGTGGCTCGCCCTTCCGCTGATCCTGATCATAGGCGGGCTCATAGGCTTCCTGAACGGCCTGGTCCACGTCAAACTGCGGGTACCCTCGTTCATGGCGAGCCTCGCGATGGGCTTCGTCGGAACCGGCGCGGCAATTCTGATCACCGGCGGCGACATAGTGAGGGTCAGCGATCCGGCGTTCCGTGGCCTCTTGACCGTCAGATGGCTTGGCTTCCCGCTCATGGTGTACGTGGCCGCCGTATTCCTGATCGTGGCCTGGTTCATCCAGGAGCACACGAGGCTAGGCCGCAACTTCTATGCGGTCGGCGGCGGAGAAGAGCTGGCGCATGCCTCGGGCCTCGACGTCAGCCGCGTGCGGATCGCCGGCTTTGCGCTTGCAGGCGTGTTTTACGCGATCGCGGCAGTCCTCGTCGTCGCACGCATCGGTCAAGCGGAGTCGGTGACGGGTTCCAATTTCATGTTCGTATCGATCACCTCCGTCGTCGTCGGCGGAGTGGCTCTGTGGGGCGGCATCGGCGGCGTGTGGAATGCGCTGATAGGCGCCCTGATCGTCGGCGTCATCAACAACGGCATGGTGGTCATCGGTCTGCCGGATTTCCTTCAGGACGGAGTTCTGGGCCTCCTCGTCATCCTTGCCGTCGTGCTGTCGACCGATCGCAAGCTGGTCTCTTTCGTGAAGTGAGGGTGAGGACATGTACGAGCTGAAGTCCCTCGACAAGAAGTTTCCCGGCGTTCATGCGCTCAAGGCGATCGACTTCCATATCAAGCGCGGCGAAGTCGTCGGGCTGGTGGGAGAGAACGGCGCGGGAAAATCCACCCTGATGAAGGTGATCTATGGCGCCTACCAGCCCGATGGCGGGCAGATCCTCATCAACGGCGATGCCGTGCGCTTCGCGAACCCCCGCCAGGCGATGGAAAAGGGGATCGGGATGGTGTTTCAGGAGCAGTCCCTGATCCCGAACCTGACGGTGATGGAGAACATTTTTCTCGGCTACGAGCAGCAGTTCGTCCGCCTCGGCGTCATCAACTGGAAGGAGATGGCCAAGGCCGCGAAAGCACAGCTTGCGAAGGTCAAGCTGGACATCGATCCTTCGACGGTCACATCGAAACTGTCCTTCGCTCAGCGTCAGCTGGTCGAACTCGCCAAGGTCCTCACACTCGAAGAGCGGGTCGACGGCGATCTCGTCATCCTCCTCGACGAGCCCACCTCGGTCCTGTCGAAGGACGAAGTCGAGCTTCTGTTCAAGCTCGTGCGCGAGCTCGTGACCCGTGCCTCCTTCATATTCGTCTCGCACCGAATGGACGAAGTCATGGAGCTGTCGGATCGCATCTACGTGATGAAGGACGGACAGGTGGTCGACGTCGTCGAGCGGGGCGGGGGCGGAGCCGATGCCGAATCGATCCAGCACAAGATGGTCGGGCGGAACGTCGACAAGCAATATTATCGGGAGCAGCTTCAAAAGCCCTACGATCCCTCGAGAGTCCTCGTCGAAATGTCCGGCATCGACCTGCCGGGCCGCACGAAGGATATCTCGCTCAGGCTTCACGCCGGTGAGGTCCTGTGCCTCGTCGGAACCGAAGGCTCGGGCCGTGAAGCGATCCTGCGCGCAATCTACGGCATGCTCAGCCCCACCGGCGGACGCCTGAAGATCAAGGGACGGGAGGTGAGGACATATTCGCCGCGTCAATCGGTCGGCCTCGGTGTCGGATATGTTCCGCGCGAGCGCAAGATCGAGGGCATCGTGGCGGGCATGAATGTCTACGAGAACATGACCCTCTCGCAGTTGAAGAAGCATTCGACGGCGAGCGTTCTGCAGGTCGGAAAGGAGCGCGCGCTCGCGCGGGAGTGGATCAGGAAGCTCTCCATCAAGGCCCATTCCGAGCTCGCCGACTGCGGCAACCTTTCAGGCGGCAACCAGCAGAAGGTCGTTCTCGCCAAATGGCGCTCCGCGGGCGCCGATATCATGCTCCTCGATCACCCGACGCGCGGTCTCGACATCGGGGCGAAGGAGGACGTCTATGAAATGATCCGCGCCATGAGCGATGCGGGCGTCGGGATCGTCCTGGTGGCCGACACGCTCGAGGAAGCGATCGGACTCTCCCATACGATCGTCGTCGTCAAGGATGGCAGGATCCAGAAACGGTTCGATTGCGTGCCTGGCGCGAAGCCCTCCCTGTATGACCTCCTGCATTACATGATCTGAGGATAAGATGGACATACAACGCCTCAAACCGCACCTGCCCTGGATCACGCTCACGGTGCTCGTCGCCATCGTCGGCATGGCCGATCCCGGCTTTCTCAAGCCGCAAAACCTCATGAGCCTCGCAGGCGACATCGTGCCGCTCTTCATCATGGCGCTCGGCCTGACCTTCGCCATCTATATCGGAGGCATCGACCTGTCGGCCCAGTCCATGGCCAACATGGTGACCGTGATTGCCTCGGTCTACCTTGCATCGATGGGAGCCTGGGTGGCCCTTCTCTGCGTGGCCGCGGGTTTTCTGCTGGGCACCTTGTCGGGCTACATCACCACGAGGCTTTACGTTCCGTCCTTCATTTCCACTCTTGCCGTAGGCGGCGTCGCTTTTTCGGTCGCACAGTGGCTGTCCGGCCAGCGCGCGCTGAACATGGACGCGGCGCAACGCAACGAGACCTTCGGCTGGATGATCGGCCGGACATGGGGGGTCCCGAACGAACTCCTCATCGCGGCAGTGCTCCTCCTCGTCTGCCTCTTCATCGAGCGCCGGACCATTCTCGGACGGGCGCTGAAGGCCGTCGGCGCAGGCGAGCTCGCGGCCGCCGCATCGGGTTTGAACGTGGCCCGCTACAAGATACTGGCCTTTGCGATTTCCGGTGCGCTTGCGGCGATTGCCGGCCTCCTGTTCGCAGTCAAGCTGTCGGGCGGAGCGCCGACGATCGCCAACGGTTTCCTGCTGCCGGCTATCGTCGCCGTTCTCGTTGGCGGAACTCCGCTGACGGGCGGCGTGGGTGGGGTCCTCAACACGGTTATCGGCACCCTGATCGTGGCGGTCATTCGCGCCTCGATGCTCTATTTCGAGATCGATGCGACACAACAGCAGATGGTCTTCGGCATCGTCCTCATCGGCGCCATCGCCTTGACGATCGACCGGGCCAAGCTCAGGACCGTGAAGTAGGAGAGAAGGATGGCGACGATGAAAGCTGCCGTTCTCGTGGAGCCGCGCCGGTTTGAAGTCAGAGAGGTCGGCATTCCCGAGATCGGTCCAGCCGACGTCCTGATCCGCGTAACGCGGGCGGGCATATGCGGTACCGACCTCCACATATTCAACGGCCATTACGCGGCTGATCGGTTGCCGATAGTGCCTGGGCACGAGTTCTGCGGGACGATCGCCGAGATTGGCGCAAGCGTGACGCACCTCAAGACCGGGATGCGTGTGGTCGCGGACATCAATATCGGTTGCGGCAACTGCTACTGGTGCCGACGCAACGAGGTTCTGAACTGCGGCGAAGTGGAGCAGATCGGGATCGGGCGCGATGGAGCCTTTGCGCAGTATGTCGCTCTTCCCGGCCGTCTGGTGCTACCGGTGCCGGATGGGGTTCCCGAAGCAGTTCTTGCCCTCGTCGAACCGGTCGCCTGCGTCGTCCGGGCGGCGCGCAAGGCCGGTGCGGCCTTCGGTCGGTCGGGAGTGGTTCTGGGAGCGGGCCCCATCGGCAACCTGCATGTCCAGATGATGCGCCTTGTCGGCATGGCCCCGATCATTGTTGCGGATCTGTCGAGCGAGCGCTGCCGCATGGCGGTTGAGGCGGGCGCGGATGCTGCCGTATCGGAGCCGGCGGCGCTCGGGAGCAAGGTGCTGGAGATGACGGGCGGACGCGGCGCTGATATCGTCGTCGAAAGCGTCGGCAGCTCGAAGCTCTATCGCCAGGCCTTCGACCTGGTCCGCAAGGGCGGTCATGTGGCTTTCTTCGGGATTACCCCGCCAGGCGAGACCATTCCGATCGAGATACTCAAGACCGTACTCGAGGAAAACAGCCTCAAAGGCTCGGTTGCCGGAATGGGGGAGGACATGCATGACGCGTTGACGCTTCTGTCCCATGGCAGGTTCCGGACCGCGGCCTTTACCGCTGCTCACTATCCGCTCGAACGCATTCAGGAGGCCTTCGAAACGATTCCGGCAAGAACCGGGCACCTCAAGACCCAGATCCTGCTGGACGCTTAGTGCGGGATGAGGAAGTGTCTGCGCGGTTTTCCGCCGCATCCCGCTCCAGTTTTTTGAATCGATTACGACCATGACTTCAGGTCGACCGGACCTAAAGCCATCGTGGTCGAGGGCGCAGCTAACAGCAATATCCGTTTACTTACTAAAATAGGGAGGCACCCGATGGACCAGCTGAACAACTTCCTTTCCCCTCCGGCCGCCCCGCGGGATTTCGGTTTCTTCGTGGACGGCAAATGGCAAAGCGGGCATGACTTCTTCGTGCGGCACTCGCCCGGACATGGCGTTGCGGTCACCCGCACGGCAAAATGCAGCGTCGACGACCTGAATGCCGCAGTCGCCGCCGCACGCCGGGCTTTCGAGGACCGGCGTTGGTCCGGTCTCCCGGGGGGCTCTCGTGCCTCGGTACTGCTGCGGGTGGCCGAGATCCTGCGCACCCGCCGCGATGAGCTCGCCTATTGGGAGACGCTGGAAAATGGCAAACCGATCGCTCAGGCGCGCGGCGAGATCGACCACTGCATCGCCTGCTTCGAAGTAGGCGCGGGTGCAGCCCGCCTTCTGCACGGCGACAGCTTCAATTCGCTCGGAGACGGATTGTTCGGCATGGTTCTGCGCGAGCCGATCGGGGTCGTCGGGCTCATCACGCCATGGAACTTTCCTTTCCTTATCCTGTGCGAGCGCGTTCCCTTCATTCTCGCATCGGGTTGCACGATGGTCGTGAAACCGTCGGAGGTGACTTCCGCGACGACTCTCATCCTTGCCGAGGTGCTCGCCGAAGCCGGACTGCCCGACGGCGTGTATAACGTCATCACCGGCTCGGGCCGGACGATCGGCCAGGCCATGAGTGAGCATCCGGACATCGACATGCTGTCGTTCACGGGTTCGACCGCCGTTGGCCGTTCCTGCGTGCATGCGGCCGCCGACAGCAATTTCAAGAAGCTCGGCCTGGAGCTTGGAGGCAAGAACCCGATCATCGTCTTTGCCGACTCCGATCTAGAGGATGCCGCCGATGGCGCAGCTTTCGGCATCAGCTTCAATACGGGACAATGCTGCGTGTCCTCATCGCGCTTGATCGTCGAGCGATCGGTGGCGCGCGAATTCGAAGCGCTGCTTGCAGAGAAGATGAAACGTATACGCGTCGGGGACCCGCTGGACGAGACGACCCAGGTCGGCGCGATCACGACCGAAGCGCAGAACACGACCATTCTCGACTATATCGCCAAGGGCAAGACGGAAGGAGCGGAGCTCGTGACCGGGGGGACCGCCATCGATCTCGGCCGCGGGCAATACATCGCGCCCACGCTGTTTTCGGGCGTATCGCGCGAGATGGCGATCGCGCGTGACGAGATCTTCGGGCCGGTGCTTTGCTCGATGACCTTCGACACGGTCGAGCAGGCGGTCGAACTGGCAAACGACACGGTTTACGGACTGGCTGCAAGCGTCTGGACCAAGAATATCGACAAGGCCCTGACCGTCACGCGCCGCGTTCGTGCGGGCCGCTTCTGGGTCAATACCATGATGGCCGGCGGGCCGGAGATGCCGCTCGGAGGCTTCAAGCAGTCCGGTTGGGGCCGCGAAGCCGGCATGTACGGGGTCGAGGAATATACGCAGGTGAAATCGGTCCATGTCGAGATCGGCAAGCGCACGCATTGGATCTCCTGATGATGGAAGGTTTCGATTACGTCATCGTCGGCGGCGGATCGTCGGGCTGCGTTCTGGCCGCCCGCCTTTCCGAGAACCCTTCGGTGCGCGTCTGCCTGATCGAGGCGGGCGGGCGCGACCGTCACCCGTTGATCCACATGCCGGTCGGCTTCGCAAAGATGACCGCGGGGCCGATGACCTGGGGCCTGACGACCGCCCCGCAGAAACATGCAAACAACCGCGAGATTCCCTATGCCCAGGCGAGAGTGCTCGGCGGAGGGTCCTCGATCAATGCCGAGGTCTATACGCGCGGCCACCCGCGGGACTATGACCGCTGGGTGGAAGAGGGGGCCGACGGATGGAGCTTTCGGGAGGTGAAGCCTTACTTCCTGCGATCCGAGGGCAATACGATCCTCTCCGGCGAGTGGCACGGGACGGACGGTCCTCTCGGAGTCTCCAACCTTCCCGATCCGCAGCCGATGACACGGGCTTTCGTCCAGAGCTGCCAGGAACTCGGCATCCCCTATAATCCCGACTTCAACGGGCCGGTCCAGGAAGGTGCAGGGGTCTACCAGACGACGATCCGCAACAGCCGCCGTTGCTCGGCCGCTGTCGGATATTTGCGGCCGGCGCTCGCGCGCAAGAACCTCACGCTCATCACGGGTGCGCTTGTCCTGCGCATCGTGTTCCAGGGCCGCCGCGCCGTCGGCGTCGAATACTCGACCGGGGGCGCCGCGAAGATCGCCCGGGCGGAAAGCGAGGTTCTCGTCACCTCGGGTGCGATCGGAACGCCTAAGCTCATGATGCTTTCAGGCGTCGGCCCGGCCGCCTCTCTGTGGAGCCACGGTATCGACGTCGTGCAGGATATGGCGGGGGTCGGCCAGAACCTCCACGATCACTTCGGCGTGGACATCGTTGCCGAACTGAAGGGGCATGACAGCCTCGACAAGTACAACAAGTTCCACTGGATGCTCTTGGCGGGAATCGAATACGCGCTGTTCAAATCCGGGCCGGTCGCCTCGAATGTTGTGGAGGGTGGAGCCTTCTGGTACGGCGATAGGGCAAGCCCCTATCCCGACCTGCAATTCCACTTTCTTGCGGGGGCGGGAGCCGAGGCCGGGGTGCCGAGCGTCCCAAAGGGTTCCTCCGGGGTGACCTTGAATTCCTACACGGTCCGGCCGAAGTCACGGGGTTCCGTCACCCTTCGTTCTGCCGACCCCCGTGCCCTGCCGATCGTCGACCCGAACTTCCTCGATGATCCGGATGATCTCAGGATCTCCGTCGAAGGCATCAGGATCAGCAGGGAAATTTTCGGGCAGCCGTCGCTGCAGAAGTACATCAAGACGATCCGCTTCCCCGACGAGAGCGTCAGGACACAGGCCGACTTCGAGGCCTATGCGCGGCAATACGGGCGGACGTCCTACCACCCGACATGCACCTGCAAGATGGGTCGCGACGATATGTCGGTGGTCGATCCGCAGCTCCGCGTCCACGGCCTTGACGGCATCCGCATCTGCGACAGTTCGGTGATGCCCAGTCTCGTGGGCTCCAACACCAATGCGGCTACCATCATGATCGGCGAGAAGGCGGCCGATCTGATACGGGGCAACATTTGAACGCGCGGGAGCGGCGTCACCTTTCTCTGCTGACCACGCAGAGAAAGGTACGGTGGGCTAGCGTGAAATCTGCTGAAGTCCACTTTAGTCTAGCAAGCGACAGCCTAGCGCCTGGGCGTGGCCACGATCCGACGCGACGCTTGACTGCGACGCAGTAACGGATGAGTCCCGACGCAATTTGACAAGTGTGCTACTGAGTAGCATGATGGGCCAAAGGAGTTCAGCCGATGAGTGTCAAATCATCGATCTCACTGACCGATCAACAGGATGCGTTCGCCCGTTCGTTGGTAGAGAGCGGCCGGTATTCCAGCCTGAGTTCCGTCCTGCAGCAGGGCCTCGAACTGCTTCGTCAAAAGACGGAAGCGGAGGCCGTCGAAACGGCAGCGCTTCGTGAGGTGATCCAGCGTCGATTAACAGGACCGATGATTTCTGCGACGGAAATGGAAGGCCGCGTCGCGGCAATGATTGAGCGGAAGCGACGGACTGTGCGTGTGGACACTTGAATATTCTGCGGATGCCGAACGCGATTTCGAGCTGATCTTCGATCGTCTGTTCGACGCTTATGTCAAACTTGGAGATCTGCCTGACGAGGCGTTGGAGCGTAGCGCTGAACGAATCCGCAAACTGCGCCTCGAATTCGATTGTCTCGTGGATACGCCTTATATCGGGACTTTGCGGCCCGATATACATTCCGGGATCCGGTTTCTTCGGCGGGACAAGACGGCAATATGGTTTCTACCGGTAGAACGTAGCCGTACAATCATTGTGGCAGCAATTTTCTATGGTGCGCACGACCACATCAGGCATATGCTCGCACGCATGCTGGCGGAATAAAGCTCCTCCCTTCACGCCGCTTATTGGATGTTTCAGGCGTCCCACGGGCGGAGGAGGTGCGTGACCTACCGGTCCCAGTCCGGAACCCAGGGCAACACCCCGGCTTTCAGAATCCGATAGTTTGTCGCGTTCATCGCATCGATGCGCTTCATGTCGTGCGGCGAAAGCGCAAAATCCAATATCTCGAAATTCGCCCGGATATTCTCCGGCTTGGTGGACATGGTATTCATGGACACGCCCTTCTGAAGAATCCAGCGAAGCACCGTCTGGGCAGCCGTCTTGCCGTATCTTGCGCCGATCTCGGCGAAGAGCGGATGCTTGAAGACCTCGCCCCTGGCAACCGAACAGTAGGATGACAGCGCAATCTTCGTTTCTTCGGCTGCGTCGAGAAGCCGGCTCTGGTCGATAAGCGGGTGGAATTCGACCTGGTTGGTCACCAGCGGCGCCTCTACGATCGATCGTGCTTCGCGCATCATCGGGGCCGTGTAATTGGAGACGCCGATGTTGCGGGCGAGACCGATATCGAATGCCTTCTGTAGCAGCCGCAGGGATCGCGCGTTCTCACCATTGATCTCCGGCCAATGCAGCATCAGGACATCGGCCTGATCGACCCGCAAGGCCTTCAGGCTCGCCTCGACCGAAGGCAGGAATGCTTCTTCGGAATAATGATCGGGGTGCACTTTCGTGGTGATGCATAGCTCGTCGCGAGCCAGGCCGCTTTCGGCAAGCGCTTCCCCCGTCTCGGCCTCGTTGCCGTACATCTGTGCGGTGTCGAAGGCGCGGTACCCGACCGTGATGGCCTCGCGAACGGCAGCCTTCAACGGCTCGCCCTTCAGTGGGTAGGTGCCGAAGCCTCTCTGATAGCTCTTCTCGAAATAGACGCTCATCGGTCCTCCCATTGGTTGGCCAGTAAAACGAGGAGCTGAGGAAAAATGCCCTCTTGCCTCTACCGCTCATCATGCTTAAGCTATAACTGGTTAGTTACTTACGCAACAAGAAAAGGAGCCTTGGCATGGCAAAAGTGATGACCGCAAACGAGGCCGCCGGGCTGGTCAGGGACGGGGCGGTGCTGGCGGTCAATTCGTCGTCCGGCCTGGGTTGTCCCGATGAGGTTCTGAAGGCGCTCGGAGAGCGGTTCGAGTCGGAGGGACATCCGCGCGGACTGACGTCGGTTCACCCCATCGCCGCCGGAGATTTCTTCGGGACGAAGGGTGTCGATCACATCGCCAGACGAGGCATGCTGAAGAAGATCATCGGCGGTTCGTATCCTTCCGGTCCGAGCAGTGCCGAGCCGCCGCTCATCTGGCAGATGATCCTGAAGGAAGAGGTGGCCGCCTGGAACGTGCCCTCCGGCATCGTCTTCGACATGCTGAGGGAAGGTGCGGCGAAACGCCCCGGCGTGCTGACCAAGGTCGGCATCGACACCTTCGTCGATCCCGAGCAGGAGGGCTGCGCCATGAACGCCGCAGCGCGTAGCGAGCCGATCGTCAGGCGCGTGCGCTTTGCCGACGACGACTGGCTGCATTTTCCGCCCATTCAGCCCGATGTCGCGATCATCCGGGCGACGACAGCCGACGAGAGAGGCAACCTGACCTACGAGCACGAGGGGGCGACGCTCGGCGCGATGGAGATGGCGCTTGCGGCGCGCAATTCCGGCGGGATCGTCATCGCCCAGGTGAAGAGGGTCGCGGCCGAGGGAACGATGCGTCCTCACGATGTGCGCGTTCCGGGGATACTCGTCGACGTCATCGTCGAAGCGCCCGATCAATTGCAGACGACTGCGACCCCGTACGATCCTGCGATATCCGGGGAATTGTTCCGCCCGCTTCATACGTTCCGCACGCCGGCGCTGGACCCCGGCAAGGTGATCGCCCGCCGTGTGGCGCAGGAACTCAAGGCCGGCTGGGCGGTCAATATCGGGTTCGGTATTTCGGCAAACGTTCCGCGCGTGCTGATAGAGGAAGGGCATCACGGCAAGATCACCTGGGTGATCGAGCAGGGCGCCGTGGGCGGCGTGCCGCTGCTCGATTTCAAGTTCGGCTGTGCCTCCAACGCCGAGGCCTTCGTGGCCTCGCCGCATCAGTTCTGCTATTTCCAGGCGGGCGGGTTCGACTGCTCTTTGCTGTCCTTTCTTGAAATCGACGGCGAGGGTTCGGTGAATGTCAGCCGCCTCGCAGCGACACCCCACCGCACGGCCGGCGCGGGCGGTTTCGTCGACATTACTGCGCGCGCAAGGAAGATCGTTTTCTCGGGCAATTTCAACGCAGGCGCGAAAATGCGTATCGAGGACGGGCGGCTCGTCATCGACAAGGAAGGACGAATTGCGAAGATCGTCCCGAAAGTCGATCAGGTCAGTTTTTCCGGCAGGCGCGCACGCGTTCAAGGTCAGGACGTCACCTATGTGACCGAACGCTGCGTAATGAAGCTCGAGCCCGACGGGCTCGTCGTCAGCGAGGTTGCCCCCGGATTGGACCTGAGACGGGACGTTCTCGATCAGGCAGCGACGCCCCTGCGGGTAGCCGACGGCCTCAAGGAGATGGACCAGGCCCTGTTTCTTTCAACTGCGATGGGGCTAGGCCTGTGAGCGAGCCGGTTCGACTGAAAATCGGGGAAGGTGTCGCCTGGCTGACGATCAGCCGGCCGGATAAGCTGAACGCGCTTGACGGCGAAATGGTCGATGCAATCGTCCCGGCCTGTCGTGAAATCGAGCGTTCCGCGGCGAAGGTGGCGATACTGACCGGTGAGGGGGAGCGTTCGTTCTGCGCCGGCGGCGACATCGATGCCTGGAGCAATGCTTCGCCCGAGGCCTTCGGCCGCCATTGGGTGCGTGATGGCCATGCGGCCTTCGATGCTCTGGCCCGGCTCGCGGTTCCGCTGATCGCGGTGTTGAACGGGCACACATTAGGGGGCGGGCTCGAGCTCGCCGCCTGCGCCGATCTCCGGATCGCCGAGGCGCACGTCAGGATAGGGCAGCCGGAGACGGGGCTCGGAATAATTCCCGGCTGGTCCGGAACGCAGCGCGCGGTGCGAAGGTTCGGTCCGCAGCTCGTCCGGCGCATGGCGCTCTTCGGACATGTCTATGGCGCTGAGGAGGCGCTCGCTCTGGGATTGGTGGATCAGGTGGTCGCAACGGGCGAGGGGCGCGCCGCGGCGGAAATTGCAGCGGCAGGCGTAATGAAGCGATCGGCGCGCGCGACCGAACTTACGAAGATGCTCATCAACGCGGCCGAGGGAGAGGAAAGCGAGCGGGTCGTCGAAGCCTTGGCGGGTGCCGTCGCCGCCGCGTCCGACGAGCTGCAGGAAGGCTTGTCGGCCTTCCGTGAGAGGCGGCCGGCGCGGTTCGGTCAATGAACTGGAGTTTTCATGTCGCCTGAAGATCGGGACTTTCTTTCGGAATTGTTCGAAGCGGCCGTGGGGGCGGCAGACCCGAAGCTTGCGCTTCGCGCGCGATTGCCGCAGCGCCCGCGCGGGCGCACTGTCGTCGTTGGGGCGGGCAAGGGCGCGGCCCAGCTGGCGGCGGCATTCGAGAGCCTGTGGGGCGGCCTGCTCGAAGGCGTCGTCGTCACCCGCTACGGCTACGCCGTTCACTGCGATCGGATACGAGTGATCGAGGCGGCACACCCGGTTCCCGACTGCAACGGACTGATCGCCTCGCACGCGCTGTTCGAAGCCGTTCGGGGTCTGACGCCGGATGACCTCGTCGTCGCTCTTTTCTGCGGAGGAGGCTCGGCCCTGCTGCCTTGCCCGCCCGAGGAACTCGCACTCGAAGATGAAATCGCCCTGAACAGGGCACTGCTCGCAAGCGGCGCACCGATTTCCGTGATGAACGCGATTCGCAAGCAGGTCTCCCGCATAAAGGGTGGGCGGCTCGCCGCCGCCTGCCATCCGGCGAAAGTGATAAGCTTCATCGTTTCCGACGTCCCGGGCGACGACCCGGCACAGGTCGCCTCGGGACCCACCGTTCCCGACGCGACGGACCGAGCTGCTGCCCGCGCAATGAGGGATGCCTGGCGGATCGAACTGCCCGAGAGGCTCGTCGATTGGCTGAAGGGCGAGAACGGGACGGCTCCGTCGCCGAACGATCCCGTCCTTGCGGGGCACGAGGTCCAGGTTATCGCCTCGGCGCGGCTTTCGTTGGAGGCTGCCGCGGCTCGGGCCGATGCACTGGGAATTCCTGCCATCATCCTGTCGGACGCGATCGAAGGGGAGGCGCGCGACGTCGGCAAAGTCCACGCCGCAATCGCGCGCGAAGTGGTTTTGCGCAACCGCCCCTTCGAGCGTCCCGTGGTTCTGCTGTCGGGCGGTGAAACGACGGTGACGCTTCGCGGGCATGGAAGGGGAGGGCGCAATACCGAGTTCCTCCTTTCGCTTGCGATCGCAGCCGAAGGCCTGTCCTTCGCCTCACTGGCGGCAGACACCGACGGTATCGACGGTTCGGAGAGCAATGCGGGAGCGTTTGCAGACGGAAGCAGCGCCACGCGCTTGCGCGCACTCGGCAGAGATCCGGTCGCATTGCTCTCGGGCAACGACGCCTGGACTGCTTTCAATTGCCTCGAAGATCTGTTCGTGCCCGGGCCCACAGGTACCAATGTGAATGACTTCAGGGCGATTCTGGTCCGGTGAAAGGCGGCTAACCTTCTCTCCCGGCAGTGGATGCGGGGACCCTCTTCAAACGTCTTCCTCGGGCCAAAGCCCGAGAAAGACGATCGGAGAGGGCGCAATCTCTCTTGAGTCGCCTCACGCGGGGATCGGAGCATCCTCGCGCAGGAGCCCCTTGGACTTGAGTTCCGTCCAGAACCCAGCCGGAATCGGGTGGCTGAACCAGGAAAGGTTCTGGCGCAGCTGTTCGATCGTCCGTGTGCCAGCCATGAAGGAGGGAACGGCCGGGTGCGCGACCACGAATTGGAGTGCGGCTGCCCCAAGGAGCACATCATGTGTCCTGCACACCGCCTCGATTCGCGCCACCTTCTCCAATATGGCCTTCGGCGCCGGTGCGTAATTGTATTTCGCACCTTCCCTCGCCCCCGTTGCCAGGATCCCTGAGTTGAAGCCTCCGCCGACGACCACGGCTGCGCCTCGCTCTTCACAAAGAGGCAGGAATTCCTCGAGTGCGTCCTGTTCGAGAAGCGTATAGCGCCCAGCAAGCAGGAAACAGTCGAAATCCCGCTGCTTCAACGCCTCGTGACACACCTCCCATTCGTTGACACCGACCCCGATCGCCTTGACCAGGCCTTCCGACCGGAGTTTCTCGAGCGCCCGCCAGGTCCCGTCCATGGCCTGGCCGAATACTTCGGGCTGCTCGCTTCCCCGCGTGAAAACGTCGATGTCGTGGATGAGGCAGATATCCATCCGTTCCAGGCCCAGCCTCTGCAGGCTGTCTTCGAAGGAGCGCATCGTGCCGTCATAGCTGTAGTCGAAGCGCATGCTGAAGGGCGCGGCGTTCACCCAGGGGGCAAAGTCGATCGTCGATCGCTTGGCGGGCGTCAGCAACCGGCCGACCTTCGATGAAAGCACGTATTCGTCCCGATCCCTCCAGCGCAGGCCCTGGCCGGTACGAAGTTCGGCCAGGCCATGCCCGTACATGGGCGCGGTATCGAAGAAGCGCACGCCCGCATCCCAGGCGAGCTCAAACATGGATTGCGACGTCTCTTCGTCGATTTCACGGAAGATGTTGCCGAGCGGCGCTGTCCCGAACCCGAATGCGGTGACGTCGAGGTCCACGCGGCCGAACTTCCGTTTCTCTCCCGGATGCATTCGCAAATCTCCTCATGTAAGTAACTGGATGGTGCATAATACGCGCGGCGACGGCCGGTGCGCAAGCCTCGTCGTGGTGCGATCGGCGATTTTCCGGCTTGACCGTTTGCCGCATCCCGATGTATGTAACTGGATAGTTACTGAATGCGGGATAAGTCTATGTATCTAACGGAAATACAGGAGCAGGCGCGTGATATGGCGCGCGCGTTCGCCGACGAAGTGATCCGGCCGATGGCGGAGTCTCTCGACCGCGAGGAACGTTTCCCCGCAGAACTTTACGGGGAAATGGCGAAGCTCGGATTGTTCGGTATCGGCGTTCCCGAACACCTCGGCGGACCGGGCTTCGATACGCTGACCTATGCGGTCGTGATGGAGGAGCTCAGCCGCGGTTATGCGTCGGTTGCCGATCAGTGCGGGCTGGTGGAGCTGATCTCCACACTGCTCGTCCGTCACGGGACCGAAGGTCAGCAACGCATGCTCCCCGACGTTCTGAACATGAGCGCCAAGGTCGCTTACTGCATCACAGAGCCCGAGGCCGGAACCGACGTATCGGGCATTCGGACGACGGCGGAACGCGACGGCGACGGCTGGATGCTTAACGGCGGCAAGATCTGGATCCATAACGCGCCCGTTGCCGATGTCGGTTTCGTTCTGGCGAGGACCGACAAGGAGGCCGGCAACCGCGGCATGTCGATCTTTATCGTCGATCTCAATTCCGCAGGGGTCGAGAGAGGTCCGAAAGAGCACAAGATGGGCCAGAGAGCCAGCCAGGTGGGAGCGTTGACCTTCACCGATGTGCGCCTGCCGGGCGGTGCTCTGCTGGGCCAGGAGGGCCGCGGTTTCCACATGATGATGTCCGTTCTCGACAAAGGCCGCGTGGGCATCGCCGCACTCGCCGTCGGCATCGCCCAGGCGGGGCTGGAGGCGGCGGTGGACTATGCCGGGACACGCAAGCAGTTCGGCAAGGCCATTTCCGATTTCCAGGGCGTGCAGTGGCTTCTCGCCGACATGGCAAAGGACATCGAAGCCGCGCGTCTTCTCGTCCATTCGGCCGCCTCGAAGATCGACCGGGGCCTGGACGCGACGAAGGCCTGCTCGATCGCAAAATGTTTCGCCGGGGACATGGCCGTTCAGCGCACCGCCGACGCGGTCCAAGTCTTCGGCGGGTCGGGCTATATCCGCGGCTTCGAAGTCGAGCGGCTCTATCGTGACGCAAAGATCACCCAGATCTACGAAGGCACGAACCAGATCCAGCGGATGATCATTGCGCGTGAACTTCTGAAGAAGGGGGCAAGGGCGTGAGTAATCCGACCGCGAAACCCGTGGCACTGGTGACGGGCTCGTCACGCGGTATCGGTCTTGCCGCTGCCGAAGCCCTGGCGCGGGAAGGGTTCTCCGTCGCAATCAACGGGCTGACGGCCGACGACGAATTGGCGGCCGCTGCCGCACGCGTCTCCAGGCACGGAGCGCCGGTGATCGCGGTGGCCTTCGACGTCGCAGACTTGGCTGCTCACGAGGCGGCGCTCACGAAGATCGAGGCGGAGCTCGGCCCGCTCACGACACTCGTCAACAATGCCGGGGTTGGCGTTCTGAAGCGCGGCGACCTCCTCGATGTGACGGAAGAGAGCTGGGATCGTTGCCTCACGGTGAATGCCAAGGCGATGTTCTTTCTGAGCCAGGTTTTCGCGCGCCGACTTCTGGCTCGGGAGCGAAGCCCGCTTTTCCACTCGATCGTCAACGTCACTTCGTCGAATTCCGTGGCGGTCGCCGTTCAGCGCTCGGAATATTGCGCCTCCAAGGCGGCGGCGTCGATGGTGTCCAAGGCGCTCGCGGTCCGCCTTGGGCGGGAAAACGTCGCTGTTTACGACGTCCAGCCCGGCCTGATCGCCACCGAAATGACCGCTCCGGTGATCGACTCCTATCGAGAGCGTGCGGAGCAGGGGCTGACACTTTTTCCGCGCGTCGGAGAGCCCGAGGAGGTCGGGGCCGTGATTGCCTCGCTCGCCTCCGGCAGGCTCCCCTACACGACAGGACAGACGATCTCGGCAGATGCCGGCATGCTCCTTCCGCGATTTTGAGGTCTCCAATGAAAATTGCTCTTCCCGATGCCGAAGGCAGGCTGGCCGAATACAGGCTTTCAGGCAACGCGATAGCGGGCGCGGCCCTCGGTCCCGATCGTGCTCGTGTCGTCTATTCCGCCGCGCATGTCGTGGCAGACCCGTTCACCGCCAACGAGCCCTCAGGACGGGCGACCGTCGACTGGCCGAAGACGCTGGAGTTCCGCCGCTATCTTGCGGGGCTTGGGCTCGGGATCGCCGAGGCCATGGACACGGCACAGCGCGGCATGGGTCTGGACTGGGCGGGCGCCCTGGAACTCATTCGCCGCACGAAGGCCGAGCTGCCGGACGCGCTGGTTGCGAACGGCTGCGGAACCGACCACCTGGACCTTTCCAGATCCCACAGCATCGACGACGTGAGACGTGCCTATCTCGATCAGGTCGAAGCGGTACAGAAGCTGGGCGGGCGGATCATCCTGATGGCGTCGAGGGCTCTGGTTCGGGCGGCCAGGGGGCCGGACGATTACATCAGCGTCTATTCCGACGTGCTCGATGCCTGTGACCACCCGGTCATCCTGCACTGGCTGGGCGACATGTTCGACCCGCAGCTTGCCGGATATTGGGGTGGCCAGACATTCGAGCCCGCGATGCAGACGGCGTTGGCCGTCATCGGAGCGAACGTCCGCAAGGTCGACGGCATAAAGATTTCCCTGCTCGACAAGGACAAGGAAATCGTTATGCGCCGGCTGCTGCCGGCGGGCGTCAGGATGTATACCGGCGACGACTTCAACTATCCGGAACTGATCGAGGGGGACGAGCAGGGCTTTTCGCACGCACTTCTCGGCATCTTCGATCCGCTCGCACCGGCTGCCGCCTTTGCGGTGCAGAGACTTGGCGAGGGCGACGTTAGCGCGTTCCGCGCGACATTGGATCCGACAGTGCCGCTGGCGCGGCTGATCTTCCGGGCGCCGACGCAACACTACAAGACGGGCGTGGTCTTCCTGGCTTGGCTGAACGGCTTTCAGGATCACTTCGTGATGCTGAACGGCGCGCAGGCGATGCGGCCGCTTCCCTATTTCACCGAGGTTTTCAGGCTCGCGGATCAATGCGGTCTGCTTCGCGATCCGGAAGTGGCCGTCACCCGCATGAAGCGCCTCCTCGCAGTCTACGGAGTCTGAGATGAGGGACTTCTCTTCGGACCACTCGGCCCTCGCACTGAACACGGCGAGCCTCGGCCACAACCTCGAGGGCCACGGTGCGGGTTGGACGAGCGAACAGGTCATCGATGCCTGTGCCGAGCGCGGTTTCGGGAGCATCGTGTTCTGGCGGCGCGAGATCGGTGAACGCGCCGTGAAGATCGGCGAACGGGTTCGTTCTGCCGGGCTGACCGTGGCGGGTCTGTGCCGGACCCCCTTTCTGGTAGGCACCCAGGCGACGGATGTCGAAAGCATCATGGACGATTTCAAGAGGTCGATCGACATGGCGGCAGCCTTGGGGGCTCCGGTCTTAACGATTGTCGTCGGAGGCGTGCATCCGGGGACCAAAGGGGTTGCCGAGAGCCTGAAGATCGTGGCGGACCGCGTTGCCGAAGCCGCTCCCTGTGCACAAGCAAGCGGCGTGAAACTGGCGCTGGAGCCACTCAATCCCGTCTACGCCGGCAACCGGTCGTGCCTCACGACGCTGCGCGATGCCGTGGACCTTTGCGATCGCATAGCTGCCCCGAATGTCGGTATAGCCGTGGATGTCTACCATGTCTGGTGGGACACGGAGCTTGACCGGCAGTTGAAGCGTGCCGGCGCCGAGCGAATCTACGGCTATCACCTCTGCGACTGGCTCGCCGAAACGAATGACGTGCTTCTCGACCGCGGCATGATGGGCGACGGCGTCGCCGATCTCAAGGCGATCCGTTCATTCGTTGAAGGCGCCGGCTATCGCGGCCCTTGCGAGGTCGAGATCTTCTCCGCGAACGACTGGTGGAAACGCGATCCCGGCGAGGTGCTGGACGTGATGGTCGAGCGTTTCCGCAACTGTTGCTGACAGAGAGTAGGAATCCATGAAAATACTTGTGACGGTGAAACGGGTGGTCGACTACAACGTCAAGATCCGGGTCAAAGCGGATGGATCGGGCGTCGAGCTTGCCAATGTGAAGATGTCGATGAACCCGTTCGACGAGATCTCGGTCGAAGAGGCGCTGCGGCTGAAGGAAGCCGGCAAGGCGAGTGAAGTGGTGGTCGTGTCGATCGGCCCGGCCAAGGCGGAAGAGACGCTCAGGACCGCGCTCGCCATGGGCGCCGACCGGGCGATCCTGGTCGAGACGGAGGACCAGGTCGAGCCGCTCGCCGTCGCCAAGATCGTCAAGGGCGTGGCCGAGGCCGAACAGCCGGGGCTGATCATCGTCGGCAAGCAGGCGATCGACGACGATTCCAACCAGACCGGCCAGATGCTGTCGGCATTGCTCGGCTGGGCCCAGGGCACCTTTGCCTCCAAGGTCGAGATCGGCGACGGCAAGGTCAACGTCACCCGCGAGGTCGACGGCGGCCTGCAGACGGTCGAACTGAAGCTGCCGGCGGTGGTCACCACCGATCTCAGGCTCAACGAACCGCGCTATGCCTCGCTGCCGAACATCATGAAGGCGAAGAAGAAGCCGCTCGACAAGAAGACCCCGGCCGACTTCGGCGTCGACACCAGCCCGCGGCTGAAAGTCTTGAAGACGGAAGAGCCGTCCGGCCGCAAGGCCGGCGTCAAGGTGAAGACGGTCGCCGAGCTCGTCGAGAAGCTCAAGACCGAAGCCGGCGTGCTTTAAGTTCAGGAAAGGGAGATATCATCATGGCCATTCTGCTTCTGGCTGACCACGACAACAGCCACCTTTCCGACCAGACGGCGAAGGCACTGACGGCGGCAGCGAAGATCGGCGGCGACGTGCATGTGCTGGTTGCCGGTCAGAACGTCAAAGGCATCGCCGAACAAGCCTCCAAGCTCTCGGGCGTCGCCAAGGTGCTGGTCGCCGAGGACGCCTCGCTCGCCAACAATCTCGCCGAGCCGCTGGCGGCCCTGATCGTTTCGCTCGCCGGCAATTACGACACCGTCGTTGCCGCCGCCACCTCGGTCGGCAAGAACGTCATGCCGCGGGTCGCAGCCCTTCTCGACGTCGCCCAGGTTTCGGAGATCATCGAGGTCGTCTCGTCCGACACGTACCGGCGGCCGATCTATGCCGGCAACGCCATCCAGACGGTGCAGACGAGCGAGCCGAAGAAGGTGATCACCGTGCGCACCGCCTCCTTTGCCGCCGCTCAAGAAGGCGGCTCGGCACCGGTCGAGACGGTTGCCGCCGCGGCGGATCCGGGCCTTTCCGCCCATGTTTCCGATGCCCTGTCGTCCTCCGACCGGCCGGAACTGACCTCGGCGAAGATCATCATCTCCGGCGGCCGGGCGCTCGGCTCCTCGGAGAAGTTCAAGGAAGTCATCCTGCCGGTTGCCGACAAGCTCGGCGCCGCCGTCGGCGCCTCCCGCGCCGCCGTCGATGCCGGCTATGCGCCGAACGACTGGCAGGTCGGCCAGACCGGCAAGGTGGTCGCCCCGGACCTCTACATCGCCTGCGGCATTTCCGGTGCGATCCAGCACCTCGCCGGCATGAAGGACAGCAAGGTGATCGTCGCCATCAACAAGGACGAGGAAGCGCCGATCTTCCAGGTCGCCGACTACGGCCTCGTCGCCGATCTCTTCGAAGTCCTGCCGGAACTCGAAAAGGCGCTTTGAGGCGAGCATGGCCAATCAGGATCTGCCGGAGAGCTCGAACTGGCAGTGGCTGAAGAAGGCCCGGACGGTCTCGTTGTCCTTCAGGAAGTGCGCCGTCCCGAAATAGATGGGAACAGGCGTGAGGCTCAGCAGCTCCACCCGGGTTATCGTGTCGTCGTCCGGTCCGACGGACCAGGTAGGCAAGATGGAAAAGCCGAGGCCTTCGCTGACATAGCGCTTGATGCTGACGCTTGACGAAACCGAGATCAGCGGCTCGACGACCGCACCCTTGCTGCTGAGGAAACCGGTGGCGATGTCCCTTATTATCTGTCCCGGTTCATGCGAAACGAAAGGACGACCGCGGGCCCATTCGGGAATATCTCCCTCGGCGGGAGCGGGTCCCCAGGTTCGGGGATAGACGAGCGAAAGGCTGTAGCGGCCGATCAACTGCTGGATCACGACAGCGTCGCCAAAGTGCCGCTCCGCAATGAATATGTCGAGGCTGCCCTGGCGGACCAGATCGGACAGGGCGGTGTCACGCTCGTAGACGACAAGCTCCACGTCAGGGCGGCTTTCATGGAATTTCCGGACGACCCTGGGAAAGAGATCATGGAAGATTCCCTGCGGCATGCCGATCCGCAGCACCGGACGCTGGCTCTCCATCAGTCGCGTCAGACGCGTCAGCATGATGTCGAATTCCGGGCGGATAAGCTCGTAAAGCGCAAGTCCCCGAGGTGTCAGTCCCACACGCCGTGCCCCGCGCTCGGCTACAACCAGCCGCTCTCCGAGGAGGTGTTCCAGCCGCCGGATATGGTTCGCCACGGATGGATGGCTGAGATTGAGCTCCCGGGCCGCGGCGGAATAGGAGCCGGTCCGTCCGAGCTGGTAGAACGTCTGGACAAGTGAGAGGCTGATGCTGGGCAAGTGGCGGTTCCGGCGGCTCGTGGGCATTCGCGCGAGGACGTTACGGTGAGCAGGGGCAGGGCCGCAAGGCGCGGCTTCGGCAAGTTGTAAGTTTTTTCGTAACTCGTGCCCTTGTTCTTTTATCGACGCGGTTTTGCCGGGCGCGCTACGATCTGTCCCGAGGCTTCCTTTCAAGGCGTTCAGATTAGGTGCGCGAGCAGCATTCTTCACCACCAGTCATTGTGATAGGCGCGGGCATTGTCGGCGCCGCGACCGCGTCGTTTCTCGCGCTCGCGGGTACGCCAGTTCGGCTGCTCGACGCTTCGACGCCGGCCAGCGGGGCGACCGGCGCTGCAGATGGTGCGGTGTCGGTGGCGAGCAAGCGCCCGGGTCCGATGATGACGATGGCCCGGGCCGGAGCGGCGCTTTATCGAGAACTCGCGGAGGAGGGGTTGTTCCAAGGCCTCTTCCACAGGCGACCCACCTTCCTCGTTGCGACGAGCGATGCGGAAGCCGACGTCCTTTCCGACCATTCGGAAGCTCTCGCCGAGGTCGGTGCGCCGGTGCTTTGGCTCACCCGGGATATGGCTGCAGACAGATTGGCCCCGCTCTCCCGAAAGACGGTGGCAGTGCTTGAAGTCGAAGACGAGGGGCACGCGATCGGCTACAGCATAGTTTCGCGCCTGATTTCCGCCGCAGGGTTGAAGGTGGAGCGCAATTCCCCCGTTGCGGCGCTGGAATACGACGGACGATCCGGCCGCGTCAGCGGCGTTCGTGTCGGGGAAGCGGTGATCGAAGCCTCGGCGGTGGTCGTCGCCGCAGGTGGCGGCGCGGGCGGGCTTATAGGACTTCCCGATGTGTCGCGTCCACGTAGGGGGCAGCAACTGGTGACCGAGCGGGCACCCACCCTGAATGCCGCCCTGCCGGGGTCGCTTCTCTCCTGCAGCTATCTCCTCAGCAAGAGGCAAGGGGGCGATGCGGATCAGCGCGGATATGGCGTCGTCATCGACCCGCTCGAAACCGGCCAGTTCCTGATCGGCTCGACACGGGAGGAGGGCCGCAACATCCCTGAAAATGATATCGACGCGGTGGCTCACCTGGCGGCCTCCGCTGGGGACATGGTGCCCGCGCTAGGGCGCTTGCGCATCCTTCGGTGCTTCGCCGGGATCCGCACTGCGATATGCGATGGCCTGCCGATGGTCGGCAGGATGCCCGGTATCGACAATCTTTTCGTCGCAGCCGGGTTTGAAGGAGACGGCATCTGCCTTGGTCCGCTGACTGGCCGGATCGTGGCGGATCTTGTTCGGGGGGAGGAGCCGGAGATCGATGTTTCGCCGTTCGATCCGGGCCGGTTCGCCGGTAGGAGCATCGCGGCATGACGGCCGTCCGGACTTTTTTCTGGCGGGGCTCCGAGGTGCCGTTCCGAGCAGGCGAAAGCATCGCAGCCGCCCTTGCCGGTTCGAACATCCATGGATTCGGAAAGGATCCTGCCGGGTCACCAACCCGGTATTTCTGCGGCATCGGTGCCTGTCAATCTTGCCTCGTCCGTGTGGATGGGCGCGCAACCGAGGCCTGCCTCGAACCGGTCTATGACGGAATGGTCGTGATGGCGCTGGAGGATGACGATGCGTGAGGCCGACGTCATCGTCGTCGGCGGTGGACCGGCCGGCGTGTCGGCGGCGATCGAAGCCGCGAAATCGGGGCTCTCGGTGATGCTTTGCGAGCAGAGGCCGGCGCTCGGCGGCGCCATCCATCGCCAGCCGGCCGAAGGCGCAACCCCCGTTGCCGTCTTACCGTCACTTAGGGGCCGCTGGCAGGCCCTGTCTGCGGAGCTTTCCGCCTCGGGCGTGGATGTTCGGACGCGCCGCGCATTCGTCGGCGTCGACAGCACAGGCGCCGTGTTGATCGAAGACCGGGCAGCTGGCAAGGTCGAAGTACGCCGGCCGCGCGCCTTGATTTTAAGCTGCGGGGCCGTGGAGCGGGTAAGACCGCGTCGGGGCTGGCATTTGCCCGGCGTCGCCGCGGCAGGCGGTCTCCAGGTGATGCTGAAGGAGGGCCGCGTGCCGGAGGGCCGCATCCTGCTTGCGGGGAGCGGCCCGCTGCTGCTCGCTTTGGCCGCACAAATGACGGCAGCCGGCAATCCGCCCGTGGCCGTCATCGAGGAGGGAGATCCTGCTTCGCGGCCCCTGGCAGGTGTCCGTCTGCTGGCTCATCCATCCATCCTTCCGGACATGGCTGCCCTGATGATGCCTGTCCTCTTCCGCCGCGTCGTGTGGCGCCGCGGCACGCGCCTGACTGAGATCACCCAATCCGGCCATATGCTCACCGCGTGCCTCATCGCGCCAAACGGGCGGGAGGAGCGGATCGAGGTCGACCGCATCGGTCTCCATGACGGGCTGCGTCCGAACGATTTCGGCCTGCCGGCCAATGATGCCGCGGCAGGCCTCGTCATCCTGCGGGCCGGAGATGTGCGCGAAGTGCTCGGCGCGCACGCCGCCGAGGCGGATGGAGCCGAAGCGGGCCGCGAAGCTGCGGCGCGGCTGGCAGGGCGCCCGCCGCGCAGTGGCCCGAACGGGATTCGACGCCTACGCTCTCTGCAGACCAGCCTTTCCCGCCTTTTCGCGCCCGTCCACGGTGCGCCGATCCTGGACGATTGTCCCGGCGACACGGTGATCTGTCGTTGCGAGAACCGGACGATCAGCCATCTGAAAGCGCAATTGTCGGGGCCGGACACCGTTTCAGCACGAGAATTGCGGCTCAACGGACGGTTCGGCATGGGCGCCTGCCAGGGGCGCTTCTGCTCCGAATGGACGCTTTCACTGATGTCCGAACTGCGCCCCACAGCCTCTCCGTCAAGCATCGCCGAAATGGGCGCTTGCCGTTGGCCGTTGCGGCCCGTAGCTCTGTCGTCGCTCGCAAAAGCTCGCGCGAACGCCGACACACGGACAGAACGGCATATGGAGGAGATCTCGGCATGACGCTGCAGGCCCGTTGAGGAAAGGGTCGCCGCCGCGAGCTTCGCTTTTACCCTTACGATCGAGGATGCAAAACAAAAATTCCAATAAGAGGGGTACACAGATGAACACAAGAATACTGGGTTTGGCCGCCGGCCTCGCCGTCCTGTTCGCGTCCACATCTTGGGCGCAGTCGATCACCGTAGCGATCGGCTCGGAGCCTTCGACCCTCGATCCCCAACTCCGCGATGACGGGGGTGAGCGACAGGTCAACGACAATATTTATGAAGCGCTGATGGCGCGCACTGCGACTGGCGATCTCGTGCCGGGCCTTGCCGCAGATGCGCCGACACAGGTGGATGCCAGGACCTGGCAGTTCAAGCTGCGTGAAGGCATCAAGTTCCACAACGGCGAGCCATTCAACGCCGATGCCGTCGTCGCTTCGGTGCTGCGGGTGATAGATCCGGCGAACAATTCGGAGCAGATGGCCTATCTTGGTCCGCTTTCAGGAGCCGAAAAAGTCGATGACCTGACTGTCCGCATCATCACATCCGCCCCCGACCCGATCCTGCCGGCCCGGATGTATTGGCTGAAGATGGTCCCTGCCGCCTACTCGAAGAACGCGACCGCCATCGCGGAGAAGCCGGTCGGAACCGGCCCCTACAAGTTCGGCACCTGGGACCGCGGGAACAGTATCACAATGACGGCCAACACCGATTACTGGGGTGGGGAGCCGCAGATCGATGATGTGACCTACCGCTTCGTCAGCGAGGCAGGCACGCGGCTATCGGGGTTGGTCGCCGGTGAATTCGACGTTGTCGTCAATCTGCTTCCCGAATTTGCCGACTCCGTGCCTCAGGCAAAGTCGGTAAGCGGCCTCGAGACATCGGTCATCATTCTCGGCGTGGACAATCCGGCCGTGAAGGATGTGCGAGTGCGCCGGGCGCTCAACATGGCAATTGATCGGCACGCCCTTGCGGAAAGCCTGTTTGCCGGCAACGCGAAGGTAACAAAGGGACAGCTCGTCCTGCCGGGCGCCTTCGGCTACAACGAGAGTCTGGAAAACTGGCCTTACGATCCACAGGGTGCGAAGAAGCTGATCGCGGAAGCGGGCGCGGCCGGAACGACGATCGATCTCGTCGGCGAGGCGGGGCGCTGGCTGAAGGACCGGGAGCTGATCGAGGCGGTTGCCGCGTATTGGACCGAGGTCGGACTGAAGGTGAATGTCGAGATCCTCGAATTCTCGGTGTATCTCGACCGCATCTTCGACATGGGCAACCGGCCCGACAGCTACTTTGTCCTCAACTCGAACGAGCTTTTTGACGCCGATCGTGAAATGGCCTTCGCTTACGAACCGGGCCAGGGCGGTGCCTCGAACAGCGACAAGGCCCTCGGCGAGGCCATCCGTGCAGCACGTTCGGAAGTCGACGTGGAAAAACGCAAGGCCGCCTATGCCGTGATCACGAAGAAGCTGCACGACGAAGCCTATGACGTCCCGCTTCTGAACCATCAGGACATCTACGGCATGTCCGAAAAGATGGAATGGCAGCCGCGGGTGGATTCAAAGATTATTGTCAGGGAAATGAAGGTCAATGAGTGACGCTGGCAAGATCGAGGCGCAGTTGAGGGCGATTGCGAAGGTCAGGCTGCCTCATGGGGCTTCTGAGGAAGAGATCGCGGATTTTGTTCGAGGCCTCGCCATACTCGATGACGTGACGTTGCGTGCGCGTCGCGTGGCCGAAAGGCTAGCCCAGGACGAGATGCAGCCATGACCGCGCTTGAAAACCTGTCGATCAGGAAACTTGCGGCGATGGTCCGGGCACGTGAGATCTCCGCCGTTGATGTGACAACCCATTTCCTTGGCCGGATCGTGGCCCACGACGATGCACTTTGCGGGTTCAACGTGCCGGCACCGGAAGCAGCTCTGGACGCCGCACACGATCTCGATACGTATCTGAATGCAGGAGGCGAGGCCGGGGCGCTTGTCGGCATACCGCTCTCCATCAAAGATACAGCCGATGTTGCCGGGCTTCCCTCTGCGGGGGCCTCGGCGTCACGGTCAGGGCGCACGGCCACTGCCGATGCGACTGTCGTTGCCCGTATGAAGGCGGCGGGTGGGATCGTGCTAGGCAAGGCGAACTGCCACGAGCTTGCCTTCGGCGGCCCGTCTTTCGATCTGCCTTTCCCGCCTGCCCGCAATCCCTGGAATCTTGACCGCTTTCCCGGTGGCTCGTCGAGCGGATCCGGCGTCACCGTCGCTGCCGGCCTCTGTCTCGGATCGCTGGCGACCGACACGGCCGGTTCGATCCGGCTTCCGGCCACGATGTGTGGCGTCTTCGGCCTGAAGCCCGGTCACGATACGCTGCCGCTCGACGGTATCGCTGTCCTCGCGGCCACGATGGACCATGTGGGCCCGGTCGCCCGGACCGCCGATGATACCCGCATCCTGTTCGACGTCATGGCAGGCCGCAGCCCCGGTTCACCCTTCGTCGGGTCGCTAAAAGGTCTTCGGATCGGCGTCCCGGAGAATGAATGGGATGTTGGACGGCTGATACATCCCGATGTGCGGGCGGCTATTGACGGCGCCATCGAAGTCGCCCGGTCTGAAGGCGCAGACATCGTGCCGCTCCGGCTTCCTTCGCTGGAGGATTTCCACGCCCCGGGCACCGTTCTCATGATGTGCGAGGTTGCTGCGGAGCATGCCGCTTCCGTCCGTGCGGCCTGGGACAAGTTCGGCGCGATATTCCGGGCTCGCGCGCTTGTCGGTGAGGGGATAGCGGTTCATGACTTCCGACTGGCCGAACGTCTGCGCCCTGTTTTGAGGAAGAGGCTCCTGGACGCTATGTCGAACGTCGATTGCCTGCTGGTCCCCGGCGCACTCACGCCGCCGGGGCCGCTTGCGTCGGTCGACCCCTTCTATTTCATGAAGGACCCCATTCCGAATATCGTCGCCAATTATACTGGCTTTCCCGCTCTCGCCTTTCCGGCGGGTTTTGGCGGCGACGGGATGCCGGTCGGAGTGCAGATCATGGGGGTGCCGCGCTCCGAGCATCGGCTGCTCGACATTGCCGAGAGCTTCGAAAGGGCTGATCCATCGCGGTTTGCGGCCAGGACGCCTCCGGGACTGGAAGGCCGGCCCGAGCCTTGCCTGTTCAAACTAGAACTTCCGGCTCGAGCCATGTGATATCTGAAACAAAAAACAGGGGAACTTGGATGAAGAAGATACAGAGACTGACTGCCGGCGTCGTGATGTTGCTCGCGTCGACACTTGCCGCATCGGCAGCATGGGCACAATCCATCACCATCGCCATCGGGTCGGAGCCTTCGACGCTCGATCCGCAGCTTAGGGATGACGGCGGCGAGCGACAGGTCAACGACAACATCTATGAGACGCTGATGGCAAGGACGCCGACCGGCGAACTCGTGCCGGGTCTGGCCGCGCAGCCTCCGAAGCAGGTCGACGCCACGACCTGGCAGTTCAAATTGCGGGAGGGCGTCAAGTTCCACAATGGCGAACCTTTCAATGCCGATGCCGTGGTTGCATCCGTTTCGCGGGTCATCGATCCTGCCAACAATTCCGAACAGATGGCGTATTTCGGTACGATCAAGACGGCCGAAAAGGTCGATGACCTGACAGTCAACCTCGTCACCACAGGCCCGGATCCGATCCTGCCGTCGCGCATGTACTGGATGAAGATGATCGCGCCCGGCTATGCCAAGGACGGCGATCTTGCCGGTGCGCCGGTCGGAACCGGCCCGTACAAGTTCGACAGCTGGAACCGCGGGACGGACCTGAAGCTCGTTGCAAACGCGGACTACTGGGGCGGGGAACCGCAGATCGACGACGTCGCCTACCGCTTCGTGACGGAGCCGGGCACGCGCCTTTCCGGCCTGCTTTCCGGCGAATTCGACGTGATCACAAACCTCCTGCCGGAGTTCACGACAAATGTGCCGAAGTTCGCTGCCGTTCCCGGCCTCGAGACGTCCGTCTTCGTTCTGGGCACGGACAACGAAGTTACGAAGGACCCGAAGGTGCGCGAGGCGCTCAATCTCGCCATCGACCGCAAGGCCATGGCCGAGGGCCTGTTCATGGGCTATGCGACCCTCGCCAAAGGGTCGCACATCAATCCGGCAGCCTTCGGCTTCAACGAAAAGCTGGAGCACTATCCCCATGACATCGAGAAGGCGCGGGCGCTGATCAAGGAGGCAGGGGCCGAGGGCAAGCCCCTCGTGGTCGTCGGCGAATCCGGCCGCTGGCTGAAGGACCGTGAGCAGATCGAGGCGGTCGCGGGTTACTGGGCCGAGACCGGGCTGAACGTCACGACCGACATCCAGGAATTCTCGCAGTACCTCGACAGCCTGATGGGCGACGGGCCGCGTCCCGACGCGATCTTCATCGCCAATTCCAACGAACTGCTCGATGCCGACCGGGAAATGTCCTTCATCTACCACAAGGACGGTGCAGCGGCATCGAACTCGGATGCCGAAATGGCCACCATGATCGAGGCGGCACGCGTCGAAACGGATACTGCAAAACGCAAGGCGCTTTATGACGATATCCAGAAGAAGGGCCACGACCTGAACTACACCGTCCCGCTGTTCAATCTCCAGGACATCTACGGAATGTCGGAACGCATGGAATGGCAGCCACGTGTCGACGCGAAGTTGATGGTGAGCGAAATGAAGGTAACCGAATAGCGTCGTCCGCAGGTGGATTAACTCTTGCCGCGGACCTGTTCTGCGGCAAGGGTCGCCCCGACCACAGGAATGCCTCATATGCTCGAATTCATCCTCCGCCGCCTGTTCCAGGGCGTGCTCGTCGTCTTCGGGGTGACAGCGACCGTCTTCGTCGTGACCCGACTGGTGGGCGATCCGGTTGCGCTGATGCTTCCGCTCAGCGCAACGGAGGCGCAAAGGGCTGCCTTTGCCCAGCAGATCGGCCTGGACCAGCCGATCGCCACGCAGTTCCTGCGTTTCGTCGGGGACATCGCCACACTGGACTTCGGAAACAGCCTCTGGCAGCGTCGCCCTGCGATCGAAGTCGTGTTCGAGCGCTTGCCGAACACGCTGCTGTTGATCGCGGCAGGGCTTGGAGCCGCAGTCATGCTTTCGATACCGCTGGGCGCCGTTTCGGCTCTGCGTCCGGGCGGACTGGTCGATCGGCTGACCATGTCGGTCGGCCTTCTCGGGCTCGCGATGCCGCAATTCTGGCTCGGTCTCGTCGCCATCATGATCTTTGCGGTCACGCTGAGATGGCTGCCGACCTCCGGCATGGGCACGGCCGCTCACCTTGTTCTTCCAGCCCTTACGCTCGCCCTGACGCCGCTTGCGCGCTTCACGATGATGGTGCGCGCGTCAATGATCGACGAACTCAACAAACCCTATGTCAAGACGGCAAGGGCAAAGGGCCTCGGGCTAACGCGTATTCTGCGCGTCCATACCTTACGCAACATCCTGGTTCCCTTTCTCTCTATCTCCGGATGGGAACTGATTGCCACTCTCTCCGGCTATACGGTTGTGGTCGAAACGGTGTTCGCGTGGCCGGGGCTGGGCCTGACGGCCGTGCAGGCGATCCAGCGGGGCGACCTGTTTCTGATGCAGGCCATCGTCTTCGTCATCGCTTTCCTGATCGTCTTGATCGGCATCGCGCTCGACATCCTGTCGAAGGCGGTGGATCCGAGGATGGAATTGAACTGATGGCCGCTTCCGCTTCCGCCGCTTCACCCACTCCTGTCGGCACGCGCGTGCCGCGCGGAAGGATATCGGAGCTCTGGCACGACAAGACCGCCGCCATCGGCCTCGCCTTCATCCTGCTCATCGTGTTCCTGGCCCTGTTCGCTCCGCTCATCGCACCTTACGATCCGGCCGCGCAGTCGATCATGGCACGGCTGAAGCCGCCGGTCTGGATGGAGCGCGGTACCTGGGAACACTTGCTCGGAACCGATAATCTCGGCCGCGACGTCCTGTCCCGCATCATCTGGGGTGCGAGGGCGACGCTGACGATCGGCGCCGTTACCTGCCTTCTGGCGGCGACACTGGGGACCGTCATCGGCCTTTGGGCAGGCTTCATGGGAGGGCGCACGGACTCGATCCTGATGCGTCTGGTCGACATTCAGGTGAGCTTCCCGGGCATACTTCTCATCCTCCTCGTCGTCGCGGTTCTGGGGCCAGGCGTCTGGACGCTTGTTGCGGTCCTGTCGGTGACGAACTGGATGGTCTATGCCCGGCTCGTGCGCGGCATCGTCTCGTCGACCCGTCAGACCCCTTACGTCGAAGCAGCCGAAGTGATCGGCTGTCGTCCTGCAAGGGTCATCTTCAGGCATATCCTGCCGAACATCGTCTCGCCGCTGATGACGCTCGCGATCCTGGAGTTCACCAATATCGTGCTGGCGGAAGCAGCGGTGTCGTTTCTCGGCTTCGGCGTTCAGCCTCCGGCGACGTCATGGGGGCTCGACGTCGCCTCGGGACGGGACTACCTGTTCATCGCGTGGTGGCTCGTGACCTTTCCGGGCCTTGCGATCGTCGTGACAGTGCTGTCCATCAATCTCTTCGCCAACTGGTTGCGGGTAACGACCGACCCCGAGGAACGGGAGAAACGCTTTGCGCGCGCCGAGGCGGTCAGGCGGCGGCGCGGGCGACGGAGGGCGGAAGCATGACCATGCCTCTGCTCGAGATCGACAACCTGCATGTCTGTTTCGATACGCGCGCCGGGACCGTCCAGGCCCTGCGCGGGGTGTCCCTGACCGTCGCACCGGGCGAAACGCTCGGCATCGTCGGCGAATCCGGATCCGGCAAAAGCGTGACGGCACAGGCGGCCATGGGCCTGATCGACGTCCCGGGGCGCATCTCGGACGGTGAGATTCTCTGGGAGGGAAAGCCACTCGCCGGGTTCGATGTCGCCAATGCTGCGCGCGATATCTGGGGCAGGGAGATCACGATGATCTTTCAGAACCCGATGACATCGCTCAATCCGCTGATGACGGTGGGGGCGCAAATCGCCGAGGTGATCGAGGTTCACATGGGATCCAGCAGGCGAGCGGCGCGACGTCGGGCGGTGGAATTGCTTTCGGCAGTCGGCATCTCCGGGGCGGAGCGGAGGCTCGATCAGTATCCGCACGAGTTTTCCGGCGGCATGCGACAGCGCGTCATGATTGCCATGGGAATCGCCTGCGAGCCCAAGCTCCTGATCGCCGACGAACCGACAACGGCCCTGGACGTAACGATCCAGGCCCAGATTCTGGAGCTTCTGGCGGAGTTGCAGGAGAAGATGGGGTTGGCGATCGTTCTGATCACCCATGACCTCGGCATCGTCGCAGGCCTTTGTCACCGCGTCGCCGTCATGTATGCGGGGCAGATCGTCGAAACCGGTCCGGTGGATGCCATTTTCGAGAATCCATCGCATCCCTATACGCAGGGCCTGATCCGCTCGACACCAGGCCTCGATGCCGACGAGGAGCGGCTGACGGCGATAGACGGAGCTCCGCCGGGGCTGTTGCAGCCGCCTTCCGGCTGCGCTTTCCTGCCTCGCTGTCCGATTGGCGACGAGGGTTGCCGGGGGCCTCAAGTTCTCCGTGCGGTCGGTGCGGGCACAGTGGCCTGCCGCAAGGCCGGCGAACAGGCATGGAGGGAGGCAGTATGACGGTCGCCCCCGTGCTTTCGGTTTCCGGCCTCGCCATCGATTACGAACTCTCGTCCGGCGGACTTTTCCGCAAACGCCGGAGCGTCAATGCCGTCAGCGATGTGAGCTTCGACCTGGCACCGGGCGAAACGCTTGGTCTTGTAGGCGAATCCGGCTCCGGCAAGACGACCGTCGGCCGTGCGGTGCTCCGCCGCATTCCCGCTGCGCAAGGCAGGATTGTCTTCGGCGGCGAGGACATTACCCATCTCGGTGGCGAGCCGCTGCGACGCCTGCGTGCGCGCATGCAGATCGTCCTGCAGGATCCCTATACGTCGCTCAATCCGCGCATGAAGGTCTCGAGCATCGTAGCGGAACCGCTTATCGTCCACGGCCTCGCCGCTTCCGCAGAGGAGGCGCGTGCCGCCGTTGCCGAATTGCTGGAGCGCGTGGGACTGCCCGGCGATGCCGCCGACCGCTATCCGCATAGCTTTTCCGGCGGACAGCGCCAGCGGATCGGCATCGCCAGGGCCCTGGCGCTGAAGCCCGCGCTCATTGTGGCTGACGAGCCTGTCTCCGCCCTCGACGTCTCGGTGCGGGCTCAGGTCGTCAATCTTATGCAGGACCTGCAGCGCGATCTCGGAATATCCTATCTCTTCATCGCGCATGATCTCGCGATCGTGCGGCACATCTCTCACCGGGTGGCGATCATGTATGCGGGGAGGATCGTCGAGATCGCGCCGCGCGACGCCATCTACCAGCGGCCTATCCATCCCTATACAGAGGCATTGCTGTCTGCGGTTCCGGTCGCCAATCCGAAGCTCCAGCGCGCCCGGAGGCGCATCGTGCCTCCGGGCGAGTCCGTCGATATCGCCAGTCCGCCGACCGGCTGCCGCTTCCATCCGCGCTGCCCGCTTGCGACCGATCGGTGCCGCGAAGAGGCTCCGCAGCTCCTGCGCAAGACCGGCGATCACTTTGCCGCCTGCTGGAATCGTCACGCATGATGGAATTGTTGATCAGCCCTCAGGGGATAGCCGCGGCCGTTGCGCTCATTCTTGCCGGCGCGGTTCAGGGTTCCACCGGTTTCGGGTTCAACATGCTCGCAGCGCCGATGCTCGCCATCATCGATCCCGCCTTCGTACCGGGCCCGATGCTGGCAATGGCGATAGCCGTGAGCGCCGGCGGTACGGTTCGGGAATGGAGCGACGTCAACCGGCAGGACCTTGCCTTCTCCCTGACCGGACGCCTGCTGGCGGCAGGGGCGGCCGCGTTCTGCCTGCAATTGCTAAGCCCAGATGCCTTCGCGGCCGTATTCGGCTTCGGCGTGCTCTTCGCCGTGGCGCTCAGCCTTGCGGGGCTGAGGATCGACACGACGCGCAGTTCGCTCTTTCTCGCCGGTGTCCTTTCGGGGTTCATGGGCACCTTGACCTCGATCGGGGCTCCGCCCATGGCCATGGTTTATCAGAATACCGGCGGCGCACGCATGCGTGCGACCCTGAACGCCTTCTTCGTCGTCGGTGGCATCATCTCGATCGGAGCGCTTTTCGTCGCCGGCAGTTTCGGCCTCTCCGATCTCCTTCTTGCCGCCACCATGCTCCCCTTCGCCTTCCTCGGCTTCCTGCTGTCGGGCTGGGGACGACGACTCGTCGACCGAGGGCATGTGAAAGTCATCGTCCTCATCGTGTCGGCGGCTTCAGCTCTTGTTCTGCTTTTGCGCGCATTTTCATGAGGATGCCATGACAGACGCACCAAGAATTCTCATTACCGGTGCTGGCAGCGGAATCGGCGCCGCAATCGCGCGGCGCATCGCGACGCCCGGCATGCGGCTTTTCTTGCACACGGGCGCGAATGCGGAAGGACTAAGGACAGTCGCGAAGGAGGTGAGCGCAAGAGGCGCCGAGGTTGCCACGGAACTCGGAGATCTGTCCGATCCGACCGTTCCCGGACATCTCGTCCAGGCGGCGCGTGCAGCCTTCGGCGGGCTCGACCAGATCGTTTCGAATGCCGGCCGCGCGCAGCGATCTTCGTTCGGTCAACTGACGGACGCAGACCTGCAGACCGCGTTCGACATGATGCCGATGGCCTTTTTCCGGCTGGTCGACGCCGCTCTGCCGGACCTGAGAACATCCATGCAGGGGCGAGTGGTCGCCGTCAGTTCCTTCGTCGCCCACGGCTTTGGAACGAATGGGATGCATTTTCCCGCATCCGGTGCCGCCAAGGCTGCGTTGGAGGCTCTAGCCAAATCGCTTGCTGCCCAGCTCGCGCCGGTGGGTGTGACGGTAAACTGCGTCGCACCCGGCTTCACGCGCAAGGACACCGGAGGCCATGCCGCGACTTCATCAGCAGCAATGGAAAGCGCACGTGCGGTGACACCGAATGGCAGGCTCGGCGAGCCGATCGACGTGGCAGAATTGGTCGCCTTCCTTCTGTCACCCGGAGCACGCCATATCACAGGGCAGGTCATGCATGTGGACGGCGGACTGCTGCTGGCATAGCCGGCGTTGACGGTCTCAACATCAGATGAATACCGGGCTTCTCGCAGTCGCGGTCGCTCATCGCAATCGATCCGACCCGCAATCTCCCACGCCGTCAAAACGTCGGAGAGTGACATTCTTACTTTGCAGAATCAGGACACTTTAGATTCGCGTTTTGACAACCGGCCGACCCTCCGATCGGACGACCGACGGCCTTCAGGCACAGATCCTGAAACTCCTGCGGGACCTACAGCGCGAGACCGGCATGGCTCTGATCATGATCACCCATGATCTCGAGGTGGCCGCGGCCATGGCGGATGATCGGATCATCGTAATGAACGGCGGCAAGGTGGTGGAGAGCGGCAAGGCCGAGGACGTCTTTACCAATCCGAGCCACGCCTATACCCGCCGGCTGATGTCGGCCGTGCCCCATGCCGACGCGCCGAAAGCGCCTCGGAATGCCGCACAAGGCGAGGTCCTGTTAGAGCGGTATGTATTTAAGCCCGTTCATATCCCGCCTCTTTGAAGTAGGCTGCGCATTCCTGTGGGGTGACGGCTTGGAGAATGTGGCGCAGTTCGTCATGGATTGCGTCGCGTGATCTGGCCTGTGCCTCACGCAACCAGTGCTTGATTTTGGCGAAGAGCTTTTCGATCGGATTGAGATCGGGGGAATATTTCGGCAGAAAGAACAGGCGGGCGCCGGCCTTACGGATGGCGGCGCGGATCTCCTGACCCTTATGGGAGCCGAGATTGTCCAGGATGACGATGTCGCCGGCTTTGAGTTCCGGCACCAGAACTTGCTGGACATAGATGCGGAAGCGTTCGCCATTGATCGGGCCATCGAGGATAAAGGGAGCGCTGACGCGGTCGGCCTTGAGTGCGGCGACAAAGGTCATGGTGTTCCAATGGCCGAAGGGGGCGTAGCCCACCAGTCGTTCGCCGCGAGGCGCCCAGCCCCGCAGCGGCGCCATGTTCGTCTTCGTCCAGGTCTCATCGATGAAAACGAGGCGGGCGGGATCAATTCCGGGGCAGTGCTTCAGCCATCGTGCCCGGTGGCGGGCGACGTCGGGCCGCTCCCGTTCGCTGGCGACCAGCGTCTTTTTTTATAACTCAACCCCTCTTCGTGCACGAAGGTCCAGACGGCGCGATAATCCACCTTCAGGCCGCGCTCGCTCAACTCGGCGACAAGTCCGTGCAGCGTGAAGTCGCGCTCGCGGCAGCGGCAAAGCAGCCAAGCCCGGTGCGGACCGGAAAGCTTGCGGGGCTTGTGCCCACCCATCTGGCCGGGTGCGGCGCTGCCCGTCTCGCGAAACCGCCGCACCCAATCGATCGCGGTGCTGATGCCGATGCCGAAGCGCTTGGCCGCTGCCCGGCACGATAGGCCCTCGCCCGTCACCGCATCGACAACGCGTTCCCGAAGATCATTCGAAAAAGGTCTCGCCATAAAGGCCGGCCTCCTTCACCGGCCTGAATGGTGAATCTGATTTGCGCAGAAAAAGGAATCCCCTTTCCGATTCCGCCTAAATGCATCCCGCTCTAGCATGCGTGCAATGGCTGGATTTGCCCGAACCGGACTCGCCGACGATTTCCCCACGACGAAGCGTGAAACTGACATCGTCCACGGCCCTGAACTCCCGCTTGGGCGAGAACGGGCCGGACCCCAGCTTGTAATGCTTGCTCAAACGGGCGACCTGCAACGACTTGCTCGAAGCTCAATACGCTCTGTTGCCGCAATCACGGCCGATGCTTGCGCAAGCGGGCCCAAACATCCGATCGATGTAGCACAGCACTCAAGTGAGTGTCCTTAAGGCGGCGGTCCACGTCAACGAGGAGATCGTCAGCGCTGCACGTCGTCGGCTTTTCCGAAAGCGGCCGGCCTGACCGGATTGCCGGAACTCGAGAGCTTGTCATCCCGAGGACGCCTTATCTTGCAGCCTATATGGTGCTGGCAGATTTGATTCGGATTCTGCGTGTCCTACATGGCACCCAGATGTCGCCCAGCGAGTTCGAAGACGAGTAGAAGCGGCTCCACTTCCTACTTCGTGGATCCCTGCTGCAATTCCCTGAGCGCGCCGATGACGCCGACCGGCTTGTCGCAGATTTCGGGGTGGGCTTGCCCTGATCAACGTTGCCAACGCGCAGCGAGTATACTCGAATAGCTCGGCGATTTTGGCAAGTAGTGGGCCGCCGCTCGACGTTTCCGCAGACAGAGCTATCTACCTCCTGAAAAGCGGGACGCTTTTGCCCGTACCCGCGCGACGTGGCTTTTGATCGGAGGGAGGACCGACATGCTGTTCCGTCCTGGAGCTCTCGTTGCAGCGACCATGCTCTTAGGGTTGCCGGCCTCTGCTGAGGAGATTGTGCGGATATCCGGCTGGGGTGGGTCCGAGGTCGCCATTGTCAACGGGCTATTAACGAACGTTCTTGCCGAAAAGCTCGCGGAAGAGGGGATCAGGGTAAAGTACGAGCCTGTTGATGGCGACTATTCGCAATTCATCATCAACGGCCTGTCGGCGGGCACCGCTCCAGACCTTTTTTACGTCGACACCTTTTGGGCGCGGTCGGTATTCAGCGCCGGTCAAGCCGCACCGGTAACAAACGACGTTTCTGGTTTTGCAGCCAATCTGCTGACCGCCTTCACCTACGATGAGAAGCTTTACTCAATCCCCAAAGACTTCAATACGCTGGCCATACATTTCAACAAGGACATCTTCGATGACGCGGGCGTCGGCTATCCGAGCGACGACGACACGTGGACGACGCTGCAAGAGAAATTGGTGGCCGTGAACAAGTCGCTTCCGGAGGTCGATGGTCTCTGTGTTGTGCCGGAATATGCCCGGTTCGGCGCCTTTGCGTTGTCGACAGGCTGGTCGCCCTTTGATGCTCGGGGAAAAACCGTACTGGATAAGCGCTTTCGTCGGGCATTCGATTTCTATACCGGCCTCGTGAAGTCCGGGGCCGCCGTTATGGCCGCCGACGCGGGGCACAGCTGGACTGGCGGTTGCTTGGCGTCGGAGCGGGCTGCCGTAGCGATAGAGGGTGCTTGGATCCTCAGCGCGTTGCGCGATAGTGCTCCAAACATGAATCTCGGCACTGTCCGGATGCCGAAAGACCCAGAAAGCAGCAAACGAGGCAATATCGTCTTCTCCGTCGGCTGGACCGTCAACGCGGCCTCGAAGGTCAGTAAGGCTGCTGCAAAAGTCGCCGAGCTCCTAACTACCGAGGAGGCCCAGCAATGGGTTTTGGAGCAGGGGCTGGCCCTCCCGAGCCGGACTAGTCTGAATGACAACCCGTGGCTGCGCGGCGGCCAGCCTGAACAGATCGCAAGCCGAGTGGTCCTTGAAGGCCTCTCGGACGATCACGTTATGCCGTATTTCTTTGGAGACGTCGGAGGGAGTTGGATGCAGCCGATCAATGCTGCGCTCAATTCTGTCATCCTCGGGGAGGAGGATGCGAACACAGCTTTGCCATCGGCACAAAGCGCCTTTGACCGGATGCTCGCCAAGTAAGTTTCTCTCGGGCTAGCAACGGTTACAGAACGCACGAAGCAGGCGCCCGCGGGAGGAGCATGCATGTCACGAGCAAGGTCAGAAGAGAGGAGCGGCTGGCTCTTCGTACTGCCTTTTACGATCTCGATGATGCTGTTTTTTGCCTACGCGATTGTTCGGACAGCTTACTACAGCTTTACCGATTTCGACTTGTTCAAGGCTCCAAGCTTTGTCGGGATGTCCAATTACACTGCATTGGTCTCCGACGAACTTTTCCTCCTCGCCTTGCGCAACACTATCGGCTTCTCGCTCATCGTCACAACGACCCAGACTGTGCTCGCACTTGGTCTGGCAGTTCTCGTGAACCATGCCGTCCGGGCGAGGGGACTCATTCGGACGGTGTTTTACCTGCCATCGATCATGTCCAGTGCGGCCATGACGCTTATCTTCCTGTGGCTCTTCCAGAGAAATGGCTTCATGACCGCGATCGTCAGCGTCGTGCTTGCTTATCGCCAGCACATCCTTTTGTTCCTCGTGGGCATGGCTGCTCTGCAGGGCGCGCTCGTTCTCAACGCACGACGCAGCTACGAAGGCATTTCGATCTTCGATCCGTTCTTCCTGTTCGTCGCCGCCGTCGGCGCGCTGGCGCTTGCTGCTTCCTGTGCCCTCGCGGGATTGCTGTCTGTTTTCGACAATAATCTCCTTATTTCCTGGCTAAATACGCAGCGCCATTTCCTTTTCATGCCGGTCACGCTGTGGTCCGTGGCGTTAATGAACGTTTTTACGACGGTCCCGACGCTGATGCTGTTGTTCCTGGCAGGCCTGCAGTCGATCCCGAGCAGCTTATACGACGCGGCCGAGGTCGACGGAGCCAACGCTTTCCAGCGATTTCGCCACATAACCGTGCCGGCGCTCAGGCCGGTGACCTTTGCCGTCGTGACGATGGGCGTCATTGGTACCCTACAAATGTTCGACCAGGTCGCAATTCTAGGAGATGCGGCTCCCCTCGCAAGTCGGGTAACGCTTGCCTACTACGTTTATGAGAACGCCTTTCCGGCAGGCGCCTCTTCGAGAATCGGTATGGCAAGTGCTGCGGCCCTGGTCCTTGGCATTCTTACAATCGCAGCCGTCTACGTGCAAAAATCGGTCGGCGTGAACGAAAAGGGCGAATGATGGCGAGCATGCCGGCTGCGGAAGTCTCGCCCTCGCGCCGCCGTTTGCCGGCTGGCGCGCTTCGTCGGCGGCAGCTTGCAGCGAGCGCCTGGGTATATCTGGCCTTTCTCGCCGTTGCGACCATCATGGCGGGGACATTCGTTCTCGCCTTTATAGCGAGCTTGAAGGTCGACCCACTCGAGAGACCGTTCCGCATCTATTTCGATCAGCTCAATCCGGCCGCATGGGTCGCCGCCGCTCGCTTGGGACGGGAAGGTGCGGGTGACGCTTTGTGGGGAGGGCTTGCTCCTGGCGCCAACGTTCACTTCAGTGTGACGTACGCGGCACCCGCCGATGCTAGGATTGTTGAACCCAGAGCCGAGATTCCCCGCCGCCGCCCGGGTTCGGGCATCGCCGCTGCGCTCATGCGGCATTATGCGGCGGATTATGCGTCAATTGCATTGAGAAGCTCCAGTTCGGCAACAAAGCAGGCTCGTGACAAGAGGGGAATTCGGCAGGGTTGGCAGGCGCGGACATTCGTCTATGAGATCACCTACCGCTCCGACCGCCATAATGGCCCCTGGATCGAACGTACGCCCGTCAATCTTACCGCTCCGACCTCTCAAACGCTTATCGACAGTCCGATTTCGCCATCGCGATCCGAGCGTCGCGGACGTTTGCTGAGCTGGGATAACATCACACCAGGCGCTCTCGGGTTGATCTTCAACAACTACCGGAGGGTGATAAGCGAGACGGCTGACCTGCAGACTGGGAAGAGCCTGATTGGAAGCTGGCTTGGCAATAGTCTTGCGATCGCCACTGGGCGCCTGGTCCTGACGCTCGTCGTCGCTAGCCTTGCGGGGTATGCGCTCGCGCGGCTCAAGTTCAGAGGCAGCCGCTTACTGTTCGCTGCAGCACTCTTCTCCATGACGATTCCGGCGCAAGTGACCTTCGTGTCAAACTATCTGATTTTCAGGGATCTGTCGCTTCTGAACACACCCTGGAGCGTAATCGTCGTTTTTGTCGCCTCAGCCAACGTCCTCTTGATGAAACAGTTTTTCGAGGGGTTTCCAAGAGAGATAGAGGAAGCTGCAATCGTCGACGGCGCAAACCGTTTTCAAGTGTTCTGGAAGATCGTTCTGCCAAACGCCAAACCGGCCTTGTTGGTCAACGCGATTCTCGCGTTTCAAGGCGCCTGGAACGACTTCTTTTGGCCCCTCGTCCTCATCACCAGCCCACCTGAAGCGCTGACGATCCAAGTCGGGCTTCTCAGCCTACGTCGTTCGTTCGGGGGGGTGCAGGGTGATTGGGGACTCGTTTTGGCAGGTGCGTTCATTTCGATCGTGCCAGTCGTTATCCTTTTCGTGCTCTTCCAGCGCCACATTGTCTCCACTGACTTCGCCAAGGGCACCACATAGCAATGCCACCCAAAGCCGTCCTTTGTGAGTGCCGGAGTGCGGATTGCCGATCAATGCTTGTCCATAGCGCAGGGCTGCCAACGGCGACTTGTGCGATGCGCGGATTGCCGAGTAAAGGCCAAAACGAGGCCGACCAGTGCCGAGCACGGAGAGCAAGCAGAACCGCGCAGCCGAAAGCTCGACTCACATTCCGAGCTGCTTTTCGGCAAAGTCTGCCCCGCCGAAGCCGATCGCGGCACCTACATTCCACTCCTCCTGTTTGCACGCTTTCAAATGTCACAGCGCCAGCTCCCTTTCCCGCCTGCGCTCGAGTGTGCCCCATGGGTTGAAGCGCGATGGTCGTGCGGGGAACTTGCGATTCCCGCCTGCGTTGTTCGTCAGTCAACGGAAGGAGGGCCTTGGATGGCAGACGACAAGACTAAGACGGCAGCTGACCGCCGACTGGTATCGGGCACCCAGAAGTACGAGGTCGACTACTTTGCGAGGAAGCACGGCATCGCTGCTGCGGATGCACGCCGCATCATCAAACAGCACGGCAGCGACCGCGACGCTGCCGACAAAGCGGCCAGCCGCTTGAAGGGCTAGAGGCGATTCTGTCTCCTACGGAAGCCTAAGCTGAAAGCCCGCGTCTATCTTTGTCAGCGGGACGGCCCGCCTCCTCTCGCAGCCTTTGCGGCACGCGGATGAGGGTTTGGGAGGGTATCCCTGGCGCACACCGAACGAAATCGACCCGGCTCTAAGGCCGGTGAGATCGCGACAGGTTTAGCTCGACACGACACTTCGCGCGAAGGTGCCGGCCTCGACCGAGCGCGGTCGAAAGTGCCGTCGCCGCAGAAATGCGCGCAAGCGGTAGAATGAGTGACCGACTTTGACGGAAAGCGCCCCTTAGCCTGCAGCTGCCCCGTCAGCCAAGTGGCCTTGCTCGGTGTGAAGGCATTCAAGCTGGTCGCCGCGCGCGTGACTGCCAGTTCTACTAGGAAAAATTATGAGAACGCTGCTCGATTCCAGAAGAATCGGTAACTGACGGCGCGATGCAAGAGCCGCCGAGGCAACGTCGGCGCCCTTGGACGACCAATACGCCGCCAATCGTAACCCTCACTGCAAGGAATGGGGTGTTGGCTCCCCGGCCCTTAGGAATTGATGCGAGACAATCAGGTCACGCTCTACGGTTGCAACGGGGCCTATAAACTGAACTGATAGGAAATCGGCAGCCAACGATAGCCTCTATCCTTCCGCTCAACAAACCCGAGCGAGGGAAATGACGTATGGTATCCGGCGACGGGAAGCCGATCGGTTGCAACCATGTCATAGATGTGCTGCCGGGTCTCCGCGCCTTTGGCCTTATCCATGTCGAAAAAGGCGTGCCACTCGGGATACGCAAGCGATGCTACCTCGTGATGGGCGCAATCGCCCCAGACGAGCAGTTGTTTGCCCTCGCTTTCGATGTGAAACGCGAGGTGGCCAGGTGTATGCCCATAGGCCTCGACCGCACGAATGCCGGGAACCACATCACCACCCGGTTTGATGAAGCTTGTACGTTCGGCCAAGGGAACGACATTTCTGGCGAAGAGCTTTGCCGACACATACTCGTTGTCACTGCGAGGAGCCGCGAGACGGTCCTCGGACGACCAGAAATTGAACTCCACATCACCGATTGCATATCGAGCGTTGGGGAATAGTGGTCTTCCACCCTCGATGAGGCCGCCTATATGATCAGCATGGGCATGGGTCAAAACCACGACGTCGATCTGCTCCGGTGCAAAGCCGGCCGGGCCCAACAGGTTTGCGAGCCAGCCGCCATTGGGCCTCGGGACGAAGCCGTTTTCGCCGTTACCGGTATCGAAGAGCACGAGCTCTTTGCCCGTGTTCACGATTGTGGGGGTAAAGCCCGGCCGAAATTTCCTTTCGGGAAGCAGGCTTTGCCGCATCAACTCTTCGACCTCGGCCTGCGGGCGATCTTGCCCGACGATGGGCCACGGTCCATCGAGCACGGGGCCGGCATCGAGGATATTGGTCACTTCAAATCTTCCGAGCTTGAAACGATAGTGCGTTGGCATTGACGGACCGAGCGGCATTCCGGCACCTTGTGCCGCCGACCCGAACAGGCCGGCCATCGCCGGAGCTGCTACCAACGAAGCGGCCGAGGCCAGGACTTGTCGTCGAGATAAGTGGGGTAGAAGCATCATGCGGTATCCTCCACGTGGGTACTGGTCTCTGCTAGAGCAGCTCCACTGCGCTCGAAGCAGTGAGGCGCGTTCGCCGCAGCCGATCTGACGGCAGAACGCTCCAGCACAGGTCATTCCATTTCTGCGAGGTTCACCTACACTGCAGTCCCGCGATCGAGATGAGGCTAGGTGGTCGCAAGTACTGGGAGGTTAGCCATGTCGGCACCGGATGGCTTGTATGAACGTGCTGCTCCGGACGGCATGCTCCGGCCCTTTTGGCACGTGGATGAAGTGCATACGTTCTTGTAGGACCTCTCGAGTATAACAGGCTCCACCAGCATGGCGCTCCCGTTTTCCTGGCAGGGATCTACAGCGAATTCCGGCTGCGAATCCATGGGGGAAATTGGCATTCGTGCCGTACGGCGGTCATTCCCGCTGGTGTATTTCACGAGCTTGATCTCTGCGGCTACCCGCTGGCCGTATTTTACGTCGAACCAAAGCATGGCGGCATCGAAGTACTTGTATCGCTGTCCGGAAATATTTGGGAAGTGGACGGCGTTGTTATGGGGCGCAGTGGCGAGGTTTCCGTCATGCGCGAGCTGTGGGAGGATAGTGCCGCCGCCAGATGGGCCGGTTTGGCTCTGGAGGACTTGCTCCGCTTTTCCGCACGACGGGCCGCTAAAAACAGAGACACGCGAATAGCGGCGGCTATTGATTACCTGCGAACACACCCGGGCGAACTCACCTCAGTATCGCCCCTCGCAAAGAGCCTAGGCCTTTCCTCGTCGCAGTTTCAACGCATATTCACCCGAGAGGTGGGCGTGCCTTTCCGTCGCTACCGCGCTTGGAACCGGATGCGTGTGGCCATAAGTGAGATCGTGAACGGCAGCAACTTTACGACGGCCGCCCACACCGCGGGCTTCTCGGATCAAGCGCATTTCACCAATGATTTCCGCCGGACTTTCGGCGCGCCGCCTTCAGTCAGTCTTCTGGCTTTGAGGAAGCCTCCTTCCCAGTGAATGCAAGTGGGTACGGGATAAGCCCGTCCCCAAGAGCGGGCTCCGGCCCCGGCCTTGGACGCCTGATGTCAACGTCTCGCTGTCGTTATTGGGCCATCACTAGACGGCGCATGTCGAGCGGCGGCCACGAACATTGGTGGGAGGCCGTGTCCCCCAAGCGCGCCAAAGCTTGCCCTAGATGCGTCACTGAGGTGCATTGATGCCTGTCAAAGCAAGGATTGCGCAATGAACGGGCCTGCGGTTCGGACCTTTCAGGAGCTTTTACTCGGGGCCTGATTCAAGACTTTGACCGAGGATCCAACCAAGACCGGGCGTTCATCCAGCGTAGCGGGGGCCGCCGGAAACCGATGCTCAATGTTCGACATGAGGGGCGGCGCGGGTAGGCGAAGCCCCCTTGTGGATGTCCCTCGATGGCGGGATCAGGCCTCGGGTTCGTGGCAAACCACTTCGATGTTGTGCCCGTCAGGACCAATGACGAATGCCGCATAGTAGTTCGCGTGGTAGTGGGGGCGCAGGCCAGGAGCACCATTGTCTTTGCCACCCGCCGCGAGAGCCGCGCGGTAGAAGGCTTCGACTTGCTGGCGATTGTCGGCCGTGAACGCCAAGTGAAGATGCGCTGGCTTCTCCTCGGTTTGGTACAGGCGCAACGAAGCCTTGCCCTTTGGGCTAAGCTCGACACCGTACGTCGGCAGACCCTCAGAGACTACGGCTAAGCCGATCGGTTCGAGTGCCTTGAGGAAGAACGCTTTGCTCGCTGCGTAGTCGCTGACGCCGAACTTGAGATGGTCAAACATGAGTTCTCCAGAAGTGTCTGGACTTGCCTGGCGAAAACACGCCCGGAGCCTACCTCCGCTGCGCACCTTGCAATGTCTGCTTGCGCTGCAAAGGTTTTCATGGGCTTGCGCCTGTGTCTTGATGGCATGTCTCAGCGATTAATGGCAAGGAACAACGCGGGGAGTGAAGAACGGCAACACCCGAATTCCCATGACAAGCGGCTGTTCCGGCAATGTCCGGGCATTCGATCTTGCCATGGGTACTTGCCTGTGGCCGACCGAAGGCTTGGATCGGACCGCGACAACCTTCCGGCAGCTCGTGCGTTAGTAGACGAAGAAAATTGGAGCGCGGGGAGCACGATGATCTCAAGATTTCGTTTCGACCTACTTGCGAAAGCCGGCTACACCGCCCGTGGTGTCGTGTTCCTTCTCGTTGCCGGACTCGCTCTTTTCTCCGGAGTGAAAGGCGGTCAACCGGAAATGAAATCAGCGCTCTTGACGCTGCTTGGACAGCCCTTCGGCCGGGTCTGGGTCGGATTGATCGGGGTCGGCCTGCTCGGGTTCGTCGCCTGGAGATTGGCCCAATCCCTTGCAGATAGTCATGGCCACGGATCCGATCGCAAGGGGCTCACTGTGCGCAGTGCACTGTTCGGCAGCGCCGCAATCTACCTTGGGCTTGCCGGCTACGCCCTTGGACATGCATTATTTTTCGCGGGAGGAGACCAGGAATCGGGTGAGAAAGGGCTGGCGGAATGGATCATGTCGAAGCCATTCGGCTCGTACCTGGCAATCGCGATCGGGATCGGCTTCATCGTCGGTGGGGTCGTCACCGCCTACAAAGGCCTCACCCGAAAGTTCGAGCGATATCTTCGCATTCCCGACCGGAACCGCGTCCTTACGTTGATCTGCATTTACGGCCTCGTCGCGCGTGGCGCAGTCTTCGTGATTATCGGTATCCTGTTTGCCTATGCGGGATTCCGGGTCGACCCGGAACAGGCTGGGAGCATCAGCGATGCCCTGGAGTGGCTTCGACAACTGCCGTTCGGCTCGATTCTGTACATCGCGGTCGCTGCCGGTATTGCTGCTTTCGGCATCTATAACCTCGTTGAAGCGCGGTATCGCGTCGTCCGTGGCCCTGATCTGACAGCGGTGAAGCAGCCGATCTCGCTGCAGAAAATCTGACCCGATTCAGCCGGCCAGGCCGAATTGACCTTTCGAGAACTGGCACGTCGACTGTAGCCCATCGGTAAACTACGGAATCAGAACCCGCACAGTGATTGCGTAGGTTTCCAACCAGTCAAGCGGGCGGATCTAAGCTTTAACTTCCATGCTGAACGCTTTGGACGAGCAGGAGGAATTCCACAAATCCGAAATCGGTAAGGCAAGGCGACGCTTAGTCCTGCCGGCCCCAACGAACCTGGGGACGCTCGCGCTGCCACCGCGCCCAACTTCAACTGTTCGGGAGCGTTGGTGAGCGCGCGACAAAGACTATTTCAACTGGAGTTCTGTGATTTCGTCCAAAAGGCCGGTTCGTCATGCCGCTGCCTTCCATCCATCCCGGATGTGACGGTATCCATCGCGATAGACGACTTCGGGCGTCTCGGAGAAATCGCGCCAGACCTTCGTTGCTGCCGCGAGCTCTTTCAATGCGCGGCCGAAGGCCTCGATTGTCAGCCAGCCGTCATAGCCGCTCGCGCGGATTGCCTTGAAGGTCTCCGGCCATGGAATGTTGCCATGACCCGGTACCCCGCGGTCGTTTTCTGAGATGTGGACATGAACGATTCGGTCCGCATTGCGGGTGAAGGCCCCCACGGGATCGGCTTCCTCGATATTGCTGTGAAAGGTGTCATACATGGCGCGAATGTTCGGATGCCCGATTGCATCAATATGAGCAGTAAGGTCGTCCATTGTGTTGACGAGATAACATTCGAAGCGGTTCAGCGCCTCGAGCGCAACGGTGACACCGCGCTGGGCGGCATGATCGCCGATCGTGCGCTGCGAGGAGATGGACCGCCTCAGTTCCGCGGCGGTGGGCCCGGTACCGGAGAACTGGCCTAGCGTAGAATGCAGTGGACCGCTTAGCGCGTGAGCGCCGAGGGCGGCCGCGCAATCGATAGCCCATTGCATGTAGGCGATGCCGCGCTTGCGGCTCGCAGTGTCAGGCGAAATCAGGTTCATGGATGGGTCGCTCATGGCAGAAACAGCAGTGCGCTCCAGACCTATGCCATCGAGCAATGCGCCGAGGCGGCGGTAGTCGTCCGGAGTGCCCTCGAAGATCGGTATTTCTACACCGTCGAAGCCAGTCGCCCTGATGTCCCGGAGTAGCTTTTCATGTTTCCGGCTGACGCTCGTCGTCCAAAGAAACATGCACATACCGATCTTCATGGTTCCTTCCTCCCGTTTCTCACTGCCGCGGTAACGCCTCCCCACCCGGTCGCCATCTGGTAATACCAAATGCGGCGATCTGGTCAAGTTAGCAACGGCGATGATTTTGGACCGAAGCACCGAGATTGGATGGACACTTGTGAAAAATCCCAGAAACGCGAGGTTGCGTAAGCCGCCTTGCCGGCACATGTAATTTGGGATAGACCTTTTAGGGAAGTAGAATTGGCCAAACCAGAATAGGTTCGGTCGGAGTGGAGGAGATGCTCCGGCACCCTCGAGTGCCGCGGCAGCTACGATAGTTTGGGAGGACGTTTATGCACCTTTCGACGCACAACTGGATGCGGGCGGAGCCTCTCGCCGTCACGCTGAAACGCATCAAGAAGTACGGCTACGAGAGCATCGAGATTTCAGGCGAGCCGGCCCAGTACGACATCAAGGACACCCGCGCACTGCTCAAAGAACACGGCATTCGCTGCTGGGGAGCGGTAACGCTAACGCTCGGTGAGCGCAACCTCGCAGCCAAGGATGAGAGCCAGCGAGCAAAGTCGGTGGACTACGTCAAGAGTGTTATAACGATGGTCAGTGAGCTCGAAGGCGAGATCGTCACCCTTGTACCTGCGACCGTCGGCAAGGTTGTTCCGGATGGCACCGAGGAGGAGGAATGGCAGTGGGTCGTGGATGCGACGAAGGAGTGCTTCGCCCACGCCCGGGAAAAGGGCGTCCGGCTGGCGATTGAACCGCTGAACCGGTTCGAGACTTATCTCTTCAACCGTGCTGCCCAAGCGCTCGCGCTAGCCGATGCAGTTGATCCCGATTGCGGCGTTTGCCTCGATGCTTTTCATCTCAACATCGAGGAGGAGGACATCTATGACGCCATCAGGCTTGCCGGAAACCGGCTTTTCGATTTCCATGTGGCGGACAACAACCGCTTTGCGGCGGGCCTCGGTCATCTCGACTGGCCGAAGATCGTCGCCACGTTGAAAGAGATCGGATACGACGGCGCGCTCACCAATGAGTTCGTGGCTCCGGTAGACCGCACGCCGGCGGCGAAATACCCCGATATGGTCGAGCGCAATCCGGTCGATATCCCGCCGGAGCAGCTCAAATTCATCCAGGACCACGGATCGAGCCTACTGACCGAGAAATTCTACGATGACCAGATGCGGATCACCGCAGAGACCATCCTGCCGCTGATCAAGTGAGGACGGAGCATGCCCTGCGGCCTTCGTGCTGCGAGGTTGGGAGGCGAAATGCGTATCAAGACCGTCCAAGCCTGGTGGGTTCGAATACCTATCGAAGCCAATCGGCAGCATCAAAGCGATTTCGGTCGCCTGACAACCTTCGACGCGGCGATCCTGCGCATAGAAACAGATGACGGGATCGTGGGGTGGGGTGAGGGCAAGAATGCTGCGGGCAGTGCGGGTTCTTACGGCACGCTCGTGCACATGCTCAACTATGAGGTAGGGCCGAGGCTCGTCGGTCGCGACGCCGCTGATATCTCCGCCGTCTGGGAGATGCTCTACAATGGCGTGCGCCACGAAAGGGCGGCGATGTCGGGTCACGCTATGCCGGAGCTCTCACGCCGGGGCCTCTCGATTGCTGCTATCAGTGCTGTGGACATCGCGTTGTGGGACATCCTTGGCAAATCGCTGGGCGTGCCGGTTTGGAAGCTGCTCGGCGGGCGTAAGGCGGATCGGCTGCCTGCTTATGCTTCGGGCGGGTGGGAGAGTGCCGAAAAGATCGGCGGCCAACTGCAGTCCTACCTTGCCAGTGGCGGTTTCAAGGCGGTCAAGATGAGGGTCGGCGCGATGGACGGCGCGCCGTATGTCTCGGCCGCCCGCGTGCGTGCTGCCCGCAAGGCGCTGGGCCCCTCGGTGGATATCATGGTCGATGCGCATGGCACCTACACGGTTGCCGACGCGAAACGTTTCATCCAGCTCGTCCGGGATTGCGATCTTGCCTGGTTCGAGGAGCCGGTGATCGCAGACGATAAGGCCGGCATGGCGGAAGTGCGCGCCGCTGGAAACGTGCCAATCGCCACCGGCGAGAGCGAGGCCACTCGCTTCGCTTTCCGCGACCTTGCGGTGCTGCGCTCAGCCGATATTTTCCAGCCTGATCCGGCGTTCTGCGGCGGCATTACGGAGGCCATGCGCATCGGTGCGATCGCCAGTGCCTTCAACCTCCGTCTTGCACCGCATTTGTGGGCCGGTGCGCCGTGTTTCTTCTCTGGCCTGCACATCTGCGCGGCCTCCCCGGCAAGCTTCGTCGTCGAATACTCGGTCGGCGCGAACCCGATGATTCACGACCTCGTCGAGGAGACTGTCGCCGTTAAGGACGGGATGCTAGAGATTCCCGATAAACCAGGCTTGGGATTTACGATAAATGAGCGCGTCCTGGAGACTCATGCGCAAAGACTTTAATTATGAAAGAAAACAATCTGCTTTCGGATCTGGCGGCCCATCTATTTTCGACTTCGAGCGGCAATGGCCGAACACCCTCGGAGCGGGAGCTCGCCGAGCACTTCGCCGTCAGCCGGGGACAGATCCGGGAGGCTCTGGCAATCCTGGAAGCCATGCGCATTGTGGAGCGCCGGCCGAAGTCGGGTATCTATCTGACGACGACCGAGGCGAGCGTCGAGGCCATAGCACTCTTCGCGCGCGCTGGCGTACCACTGGACCCGATCGTGATCTACGAAACGGTGGAACTCCGCAAGATCCACGAAATCAAGGCTGCGGAGCTCGCCTGCGCACGGGCGACGGAAGAGAACTATGAACGGCTGCGCGAAATTCTCGCCGCTTCCGAGACGAAGATCGCTGCGGGCGAGGGCCTCGCGCGCGAGGACAGGGACTTTCATCTGGAGATCGTGCGGGCGACGAAGAACAGCGTGTTCCACCGAATCTGCAGTGTCTATTACACCATGGGCGAACAGCGACTGCCTATCTACTTCGCTGATATCGCCCGCAGCCGCCGCTCGCATGAAGAACATATCCGTATCTACGAGGCGCTGCTCGCACGCGACGGCAATCTCGCACAGGCTTTGATGAACGCGCATCTTCAGGGCGCGGAAAGCTACTGGAAGGGTCTCATCGGAGGGCCTGCGACAGCCGCGGAGTAGTCCCCGGTCGGCAATGAGGAGGCCGATGAGTTTCATTTTCTCGACCCACCGCCTGCACCCCGATGCCGAAGCTATGCTGAAGGCGGCGGGTGATCTCCGCGTCGCGTCCGCCCCGGATCCCGAAACGTTGCTTCGTGAAGGGGAGGGTGCGGAGATTGTCATCGTGCGCGCTCCGATACCGCCCGCCTTCTTCGGAAATGTACCGGCCCTGCGCGCCGTAGTCCGGCACGGTGCGGGGCTCGACATGATTCCCTATGACGCGGCCACGGCCGCCGGTGTGCTTATCGCCAACGTGCCGGCGGTCAACGCACCGACCGTTGCGGAGCACGTATTCATGGTGACGCTTGCGTTGCTGCGACAGTTCCGTCCTATGGACCGCGACCTTAGAAACATGGGTTGGAGTACTGGGCGAGCCCACTCCGACCGAGCACTTGATCTCGCCGGCCGGATCATGGGTGTCATCGGCATGGGCAATGTTGGAAAGGCGGTCTTCCGGATCGCGAAGTACGGGTTCCAGCTGGAGATCGTTGCGAACAGCCGCTCGCCGGAAAGCCTGCCGGACGGTGTCCGGTTTCTCTCAGTCGACGACTTGGTGTCGACGGCGGATATCGTCGTTCTTTGTTGCCCGCTCACGCCCAAGACGACCGGGCTTTTAAGCCGCGAGCGAATTGCGCGCATGAAGCCGGGCGCGATCCTCGTTAACGTGTCGCGCGGTCCGGTCGTGGACGATGCTGCCTTGATCGAGGCGCTAGAGAGGGGGCGTATCGGCGGCGCTGCCCTTGACGTGTTCTCTACACAGCCCCTGCCGCCCGAGCATCCATACTTCCGGCAGGACAATGTGATTGTGACGCCTCATCTCGCCGGCATCACCGAGGAAAGCATGATGCGCATGGGAAAAGGAGCTGCGGCCGAAGCGATCCGGGTCATGGAAGGGGGATTGCCCGTTAATCTCCGCAACCCTGAGGTCGTCGAACACTACAGGCGGCGGTTCCCTGGATAGGGCTTCGCCCGTTCCTGATGACACGTCATGGTGGCCATGTGAATGACGGGCAAACGGGCGGAAAGTCACGACCAGGACCGAAGCGGTTTTTTTGCCCTCAATGACGCCTCAGCCAGCATGGTGCAGGCTCATCCCGCTTCCGCCGTCGAAGAGCACGACTTTTTCCGGGTTCCAGGAGAAGCGAACAGACTCCTCGATCTCAAAATCGGTCTGAGCTGGCACCGTCGCCTGCAAGAAATGGTTACCTGTACGAAGCGTGACGATCTTCTCGACGCCATGGTTCTCGACGTCGTGTACGCGGGCCTCACCTGGTGCGCCGCTTTCGAGAAAGAGATCCTCAGGGCGGATGCCGAAGGTGAGTGGCCGTCCGTTAAGCCCAGCGCCGAGCGCGGTGTCAAAGGGCAGGCGGTAGCCTTCGTCCGCGATAGCCTCGCTGGCCCCGAGCTTGCCGGAGATCAGGTTCATTGGCGGCGATCCGACCGCACGTGCAACGAAGGTGTTGACTGGATAGCGATAGATCTCCTGTGGGGTGCCTGTCTGAACAAGCTGGCCGTTGTTGAGTACGCCGATCTTGTCGCCCATTGACATGGCTTCGATCTGATCGTGGGTGACGAAGAGGAAGGTCGCGCCGAGATTCATCTGAAGGTTCTTGAGTTCAGTGCGCAGCGCCTCCCGGAGTTTGGCGTCGAGGGCGGAAAGGGGCTCGTCCATCAAAAAGAGGCGCGGCTTGCGCACGATGGCTCGGCCGATGGACACGCGCTGCATCTCGCCCCCCGAAAGTCGGTCCGTCTTGCGGTCGAGCAGATGCTCGATGCGGAGCGTCCTCGCGACACGCGCGACACGCTCATTGATCTCGACCGGTTCGACACGCCGGATGCGAGATTTCAGCGGGAATTCGAGATTCTCGCGGACGGTATAGCGCGGATAGAGCGAATACTGCTGCAGCACAAGCGCTACGTCGCGCTCGGCGGCGCCCCAGTCGGCAACATCCTCACCGTCGATGAAGATCTGTCCGCCCGTCGGCTTTTCGAGCCCGGCAATCAGCCTGAGGGTCGTCGTCTTGCCGGCGCCCGTCTCGCCGAGCAGCACGAAAAACTCTCCGTCGGCAATTTCAAAACTGAGATCCCTCAGGGCGGTGTGGGTTCCGAAGGTCTTGGTGATGCCTTTGAGTTCGATATGCGCCATCAGAGCCTGATCCCGAAAGATGTGCCAGTCGAGCTGTCGAAGAAATGCGCCTGAGCCGGATCTATTCGAGCCCAGACGGCCTCGCCGGGCCGGGGTACGAAACCACTTTTTGTCCGCGCGCGCAGCATCTGGTCGCCAACCTTCAGGTCTATGATGTCATGCGAGCCGAGCGGTTCGATGATATGGGCCTCGACGGGCACGAAGCCCTCACGTGCTTCCCTGGACACGAGAACCCCTTCAGGTCGTACGCCGAGGGTGAGATTACCGTTTTGAGCCCCAGCGACAGCGAGCTGGGCCGTGAGATTCGACGGAAAATCGAAGGAAGTTGGAGCACCTCGGACCACGACGCGCGCATGCCCGGCGTCCTCGGAAACCGTCACGTCAGACATGTTCATGACCGGACTCCCGACAAACTGCGCGACGAACATGTTGGCAGGACGAGCGTAGACCTCATGAGGGCTGCCGACTTGCTGCAGCACACCTTCGTGCATGACGACAATGCGGTCGGCGAGGGACATCGCTTCGACCTGGTCATGGGTTACGTAGATCGTTGTCGAGCCCTGTTTGATGTGAAGTCGCTTGATTTCAGCGCGCATCTCTTCGCGGAGCTTCGCGTCGAGCGCGCCGATCGGCTCATCCATGAGCATCGCCTTCGGACGCCGGACGAGTGCCCGACCAATCGCCACGCGCTGCATGTCGCCGCCGGAAAGAGCGGAGGGCTTTTTGACGAGGAGGTGGGTGATCTGGAGCGTTTTTGCAACCGCCTGAACCTCGCGCTCGATATCCGCACGGTTGCCGCGCGTGGCGCGGAGGGGGAAAGCGATATTCTCGAACACCGTCATGTGCGGGTAGAGCGAGAAGGACTGGAATACAAAGGCGATGTCTCGGTGCGCCGCCTTTATGTGCTGCACCGGCTGACTGTCTATGAGGATGTCGCCTTCATCGATCGTTTCGAGCCCGGCGATCGCGCGTAGAGTGGTCGTCTTGCCGCAGCCGGACTGGCCAAGCAGAACAATGAACTCGTTGTCGGCGATGGTGAGATTGAGGTCCTTGATCACCTGAACGGCACCAAAGTGCTTCTCAATCCCGCGTAATTCAATCTGCGTCATGGGTTCCTGCCTTCGTCAGCTTTCTGTTCCGGCGGAACCTTCGACGTGATCATGAAGGCAATCAGCCCAACTAACGTCATCGTCAATCCATAGCGATGAAGGAACAGGTTCCATGGCTGGCACAGCGCGATGATCCCAAATATCATCAGGAGCTGCGCGCCTGGCGCGAGATACTTCTGGTTTATCGCACGAAACGTCATTTGCGGATCGCTCCGAAGCTCATGCCGCGCAGGAGATGGTTCCTGAGCAGGAAGGTGAAGATTGCCACCGGTAGCAGGAACAGGAAGGTACCTGCGGCGATGACCGTCCAATCGGGTAGGCCAGAACCGACCTGGCTTGGGATGAAGGGCGGTGCCGTTTGCGCGCGCCGGTTCGTCATAATCAGCGCGAAAGCATATTCATTCCACGCTGTAATGAAGCAAAACACGGCGGTCGCGGCGATCCCTGTGGCGGCCTCCGGCAACACAATCTTGAAGAAGGCTTCCAAGCGCGTGTAGCCGTCTACGAGCGCCGCTTCCTCATACTCCTTCGGAATCTCGTCGATGAAGCCCTTCATCAGCCAGACCGAGAAGGATAGATTGAAGGCGGTGTAGAGGATTATAAGGCCCCAGTGAGTGTCGTTCAGCCCGACAGCCCGGTACATCAGGAACATAGGGATTGCCACGACCACGGGCGGCAGCATGCGTGTCGATAAGATGAAGAACAACAGGTCCGCTTCGCCTTTCACTTTGAAACGCGAGAAGCCGTAGGCCGTGAAGGTGCCCATGGCGACGGCGAGCACTGTAGAGGTGATCGCCACGATGAGCGAATTCATGAAGCGATTGGGATAGCCGGATAACTGCACCTGACCGCGTCCGGAACGCACGACCTTTTCACCCCCGTCGAAGACCAGCCGTTCCCACCAGGGAGCGGCGGCATAGTCTTCGGGCTCAGGTGCTGACCGCAACTGAGAGCGCTTGGTGAAGAGCTTGACGAAAGGCGAGATCTCCGGCTCGAAGATAACCGTCGGGGGGATGGTCGTTGCGAGGTTGCGCGGTTTGAATGCCGTTGACGTGATCCAATAGATCGGTGCGAGGAACAGCAGCGTGATTACGAGCACTGCGGCGATCGCTACCCGGTTCAGCGCGCGCTCGGAGCGAGTTTGGACGGCCGCCATCTCAGCGCTCCTTCACCCTGTTGAGGTATTTGACGTAAATGTTGGTGATCGCGAGCACCATGATCAGCACTATGTAGGCGAGTGCGCAGGACCGCCCGGTCTGCCATTCCTGAAACGCCATCTTGTAGAGGCGGATCGAGATCACCTCTGTGGTCGGTTGGCTCGTGAGAATGTAGGCGAGATCGAAAGTCTTGAAAGCCTCCATCGTGCGAAAGATGATCGCGATCATGAGTATCGGCGCAACGAGCGGCAGAGTGATACGGAAGAACGTGTAGAACGGTCCCGCTCGGTCGATGGCAGCCGCCTCGTAAAGGTGCCTCGGTACGGCGGAGAGGCCTGCGAGCGAGAGCAGCATCACGAATGGTGACCACATCCAGATGTCGGTAATGGCGACAGCGTAAAGTGCCATTTCGGGATTCGCCAGCCACTCGAAAGAGCCGAGGCCGAGCGCGTAGTTGATGATGCCGAAGGAAGGATCGTAGAGCAGCTTCCAGAAAAGCCCGACCACCGCCATCGACAGCATCATCGGCAGCAGAAGCAGTGTCGTGATGAGACCCTTGAACGGAATTTCACGGTTGAGCAGCATCGCCGTGCCGAAACCGACGACAACCTGACCGGTAACCGACACGATCACGTATTTTGCCGTAATGGCGAAGTTCGCCCAGATGAAGGGGTCGTTTAACAGTTCCCGGTAGTTCTGCAGGCCGACGAAGGTGGCCGGCGCGTTCGTCGAAGCACGAAAGTCGGTGAAAGAATAGCCGAGCGAGTAGATCAAGGGGAAGATGTTGAAGACGATCAGGAACAGGATCGTCGGAATAATGAAAAGATTGCGAATTTTGATGTCGCTCAAGCCGCGCGAAGCCGCGCGCGACTTCGAATCCAACGATGTCATAACCACGGTGGCCAATGTGCTCCTCCTCCCAGAGCCCGGCGCCGGGCGCACTTGCGCCATGTGTTGCCCGCGCGTCGCCGCGTTCGGCGCGAGCCCTGTCCGGTGCCAAGTTGAAGAACGGGAGGGAGCCGGGCACCCTCCCGTAGTGTCTTAGCGTTATTGGCGACCGTACTTCTTGAAGGTCGCGTTCCAGTCCTTGGCGAGAGCGTCGAGCGCCTCTTTTGCTGTACCCTGGCCGGCCGTCACATAGGGATAAATGCGTTGGTTCATCTGGATCAGCAGCTCGGCATATTCCGGCGTTGCCCAGAAGTCCTTTACTCTGAACATGGTCTCGTAGAAGGCCTTGTTGTAGGGCGTCGCGTTTTGGAACTCCTCGGACTCCAACACCTTGGCGCTTGCCGTGTAACCGCCGAGCTCGGCCCAGCGCTTCTGTGTCTCGTCCTTGACGAACCACTCAAGGAATTTAATCGCCTCTTCCTTGTTTTCCGAATAGGAGACGATGGAGATGCCCTGGCCGCCGAGCGCGGCATACTGGTCGCCCTCAGGGCCGGCCGGATTGGCAAAGAAGCCGGTTACCTTCGCGTTTGGGTTTGATGCTTCATTGACCAGCGCCGGGAAGAAGGCGAAGTAGTTCATGCTCATCGCCGCCAGATTTTCAGTGATCGCCTGGTTGTTCTCAACGAAAAAGGACTTGGCCCATCCAGGAGGCGTAAAACCGTAAAGCTCGCGGTAGGCTTCCAGGGCCTTGACGTTCTTCTCCGAGTTGATGATCCCATCGACCTTGTAAGTGCTGTAGTCTCCGAGTTCTCCTCCAAAAGAGAAGATGGCGTTCTCCACGCCCATAACGAGGCCGTCGTAGGAGTTGTCGGTGTAGATCGCGATGCCGTAGCGTTTCTGGTCCGGACGATGGAAGAACTCGGCGATGTCGCGCAACTGCTTCCAGTCCTTGGGCGGAGCGAGGTCATAGCCATACTTCGCCTTGAAGGCTTCCATCTCCTTAGGGTCCTCGAACCAATCCTTGCGGTATGACCACCCGACAGCGTCGCCCTCGGCAGGGATCGACCAGTACTTGCCGGAGTTCGCAGGATACTCCGAATAGTACTTCACCGTAGCAGGAGCCATCACCTCGTTTAGCTTGTGCTGATTGAAGAACTCGGTGAGGTCGACGTAGTGGCCGGCCTCCGATGCGGCGCCGATCCACTGTGAGTCGCCGACGACCATGTCATAGGCCGAGCCCTTGGCGTTAAATTCGGTAAAGGCCTTCGTTTGAAAGTCCGCCCATGGAGTCGTTTCGACCGTGACCTTCACGCCGGTCTCGGCCTCGTATTCGTTTACAAGCTCCTGGAGATAATTGGCCGGGTCCCATTCGGCCCAGAAAATCGTCAGTTCTTGTGATTGCGCGGACGTCCCGCAGGCGATCATAAAGCTGATACCGGCCAACAGGCCGGCCACTGTCTTGCGCATAATTTTTCCTCCCCTTTTGTGCATCCCGTCCGCTTTACCACGGCGGTCCGTCTGTCAAATCCTCCTGATTAGCGCTCCTGCGGCGGGTCCTCCTCCGACCCATTGCGGCTTGGGACAGATATCAGGCCCAAACGAACGCAGCACCAATCTGGTAGTACCAAAGCTAACGAGCGTCAAGATTACTGTTCGTCGCCATCTGCCGCAGATCACCGCTCATAGTGCTGGGTTCTCCTACGGAATTAAACCTGCATGCTCTACCTCAGTTCAAGCAGGAAAGAGCTGTCGCTAAGTCGTTATGCACGCGCATCATCTAAATTGGTCAAACCAGTTCCTATGCGGGCGGGAGTGCGCGAGATCATGCCCCGGTTTGCGCATCCCGGACCGCCGCCTCGACCAAGGCTGCTGCCGCCCACTCTGCAACGGCTTGCGCGCGTTCGGCCGAGAGGCCCCAAATATCCTTGAGCACGACCAGCACCTCGACACCGAAAACAAGCGAGAGCGCCTGAGCCAGCTGCTCGCGGGCCTCAGCCGACACCTTGCCCTCGAGTGGCACGGTGACTTGTCGAAGGAGTTCGACGCGGTGCCCTCGCGTGAGCTGTGGTTCGTTGCCGAGCGTACCTGCCTGGCGCTGCGCCCACTGGTCGAGCGAGAGCTTCAGCGCAGCCTTGAACGTCGCCTCGAACTCATCGATGCGCGGCATGGCGGTCGCGAGCAGATCGCCAACGCGAGTGAGCGCATCGGGCGCTTCGGATCTCCAGTCGAGGATCGGGCCGAGCGCCTCGTGCACCACCGCATGAACCAGCGCCGCCTGGCTCGGAAAGTATCGGTAGGCGGTGGCGCGCGAAACTTCAGCGGCTTCCGCGACCTCACTCACCGAGGGGGTTATACCGGACTGCATCAACCGCGTGGCGGTATCCAACATGAGTTTGCGTGTGCGGGCTCGGGGACCGCGTTCGGCGGGTGCGGAGGATTCGCTATGTTGACGTGAGACATCCATGTCTTTACGATACGCGCATCTCATATTTTTGCAAGTGCCGGCAAATCAGGCGGCATGAGGCGGCTTTTCAAGGCAGAGGAGGGCCAGGTCGCCGGGGAGGAGAGATGAAGCGTATCTACGTCGTTGGCACGGCCGACACGAAGGGGGAGGAACTCGTTTATCTTGCGTCCTGCGTTGAGGCAGCGGGCGGCCGGCCCGTTTTGGTCGATGTCGGCACGCGTCGCCCCACGGTTCTGGTCGACATCTCCGCCGAAACCGTGGCCGCGGTGCATCCGGGCGGCGCCGCCGCGGTGCTTTCCGGCAACGATCGGGGAACAGCGATCGCTGCCATGGGCGAGGCCTTCGCAAGGTTCTTGCCCGCCCGGGACGACGTCGCCGGCGTGGTGGGCATGGGTGGCGGCGGCGGGACGTCGATTATCACCGCCGGCATGCGCAGGCTGCCGCTCGGGCTACCGAAGGTCATGGTCTCGACGCTCGCGTCGGGCGACGTGGGACCTTATGTTGACATCTCAGACATCATCATGATGCCCTCGGTTACCGACATGGCCGGGCTCAACCGCGTGAGCCGCGTGATACTAAAAAACGCGGCCGAGGCGATTACCGCCATGGCGAACAGGCCGGCGGAGGAAACAGCCTCGAAGCCCGCTATCGGCCTGACCATGTTTGGCGTGACGACGCCCTGTGTGACTGCCATCGTTGAACGACTGAAGGCCGACCATGACTGTTTGGTTTTCCACGCCACAGGCACCGGCGGACGAGCAATGGAGAAGCTTGCAGACAGCGGGCTTCTATCGGGTGTGCTCGATATCACGACAACGGAGGTGTGCGATCTTGTCTTCGGCGGCGTGCTGCCGGCCACCGAGGATCGTTTCGGCGCAATTGCACGCACCGATTTGCCTTATGTCGGCTCCGTCGGGGCTTTGGATATGGTCAATTTCTGGGCGCCAGAGACAGTACCGGAGCGATATTCCGGCCGGCTCTTGTATCGCCACAACCCCAACGTCACGCTCATGCGCACGACTCCGGAGGAATGCGCCGCGATCGGAAGGTGGATTGGCGCAAAGCTGAACCTCTGCAGCGGACCTCTCCGGTTCCTGATCCCGGAGCGAGGCGTGTCGGCGCTGGATATCGAGGGCGGCGCCTTCTTCGATCCTGCGGCGGATGCGGCGCTCTTCGAAGCATTGGAGACCACCGTCAATAGAAGTGACCGGCGCCGCATCGAACGCCTTCCGCTCCACATCAACGATCCGCAGTTCGCCGAGGCCGCAGTCGCCGCCTATCGAGACATTGCCAACCCCTGAAAGAGAAACCGATGCCACTAATCCCCCGCAAGACCATTCTTGAAAAGTTCCACGGCATGATCAGCGCCGGCAAGCCGATCATCGGAGGTGGGGCCGGCACGGGAATTTCGGCCAAGGCCGAGGAGGCGGGCGGCATCGACCTCATTATCATCTATAACTCCGGCCGTTACCGAATGGCGGGCCGCGGCTCGGCGGCCGGTCTGCTCGCCTATGGAAATGCCAATGAAATCGTGAAGGAAATGGCCTTAGAGGTGCTGCCGGTCGTGAAGGCTACACCGGTACTCGCCGGCGTCAATGGCACCGACCCATTCATTCTCATGCCCCAGTTTCTCGCGGAACTGAAGGCCATGGGCTTTTCCGGCGTACAGAACTTCCCCACCATCGGCCTCTTCGATGGACGGATGCGGCGGGGGTTCGAGGAGACCGGGATGGGCTATGGTCTCGAGGTGGACATGGTCGCCGAGGCCCACCGGCTCGACCTCCTGACGACACCCTATGTCTTTAACGAGGAAGAAGCCATCGCGATGACGAAGGCGGGTGCAGACATCGTCGTCGCTCATATGGGCGTTACCACGGGAGGCGCGATCGGCGCCACTTCCGCGATCTCGCTCGACGACTGCGTGAGCGAAATCGACGCGATCGCGGCGGCCGCGCGCTCGGTCCGCAAGGACGTCATTGTGCTCTGCCACGGGGGGCCGATTTCGATGCCGGAGGATGCACGGTACATCCTGGATCGTTGCCCAGGCTGCAATGGTTTTTATGGCGCGAGTTCAATGGAACGCCTGCCTGCCGAGGTGGCGATCCGCAGGCAGACGGAAGAGTTCAAGGCGCTTGCCATCAGTACTGTGGTCTGAAGCGAGCAAGATGCGGAGGAGGCCGCGGCATGGCAAAGGAAGAATATTTTCTCTACCCGACGGATGTCGAAAGCTTCGGCTTCGACTGGGGCCGACTTGCGCTGACGGTCGCGCCGGAGGTGAACGGGGCCGAACGCTTCTCGGGCGGTGTGGTCGATTTGCCGAGCGGGGAGGGGCATACGCGTCACAATCATCCGGGCGCGGAAGAGATCATTTTCGTCGTCTCGGGAGAGGGCGAGCAGATGGTGGAGGACGAGAACGGCGATCCGGTGACGCAGAGGGTTGGGCCCGGTTGCACGATCTATGTACCGGAAAGCCGATTCCACTCGACGAGGAACACGGGTCCCGGCCCGATGCAGCTTTTCGTGGTCTATTCACCGGCAGGTCCTGAGCGTGCGCTTCGGGATCTGCCGGATTTCCGTCTAATCCCGCCCGGTACCTGAGGGCGCACGACAACGGCTTTGTGGGAGAAATTCCGTGGCTATCAGCCCAAGACAAACGCTGGCGGCGGGGCCGCCCTTCGATGCGGCGAAACTCGACAGGCTCATGGAGGAGGCGGGCATCGACGTTCTGCTCGCCACGTCCAAGCACAACACGCAGTACCTGCTGGGCGGTTACAAATTCATCTTCTTCGCCGCAATGGATGCGATCGGCCACAGCCGTTATCTGCCGATCGTCGTTTATGAGAAGGGCTCCCCCGATCATTCCGCGTATATTGGCAACCGCATGGAAGGGGGAGAACATCAGAACAACCCTTTCTGGACACCCGCCGTTCATACGGCGACATGGGGTACGCTCGACGCAGCAGCGCTTGCGGTCGAGCACCTGAGGAAGATCGGAAAGGCGGGTGCTCGCGTCGGCATCGAACCGTCCTTCCTGCCCGCTGATGCGCGGGATCTCTTTGCTTCTCGCCTTGATGGTGCGCGCTTCGTGGACGCGACGCACACGCTCGAGCGACTGCGCTCGATCAAGACACCGCAGGAGCTGGAGAAGCTCAAGGTTGCCTCCGAACTGATCACCGATTCAATGCTCGCCACCATCGCGGCTGCACGAGAGGGATCCACCAAGGGCGAGATCATTGAACGACTCAGGCGAGAAGAGACCAATCGCGGGCTGCATTTCGAATATTGCCTGCTGACCTTGGGTGCTAGTCACAACCGTGCGGCCTCGCCGCAGGCATGGGCGAAAGGTGAGGTGCTTTCGATTGATTCCGGCGGCAACTACCAGGGCTATATCGGTGACCTTTGCCGGATGGGCGTGCTCGGCGAGCCCGATGCGGAGCTCGAGGACCTGCTAGCTGAAGTCGATTCGATCCAGAAGGCGGCCTTTGCCAGGATCAAGGCCGGGGCAACAGGCAGTGAGATGATTGCTTCGGCGGAAGAGATTTTGAAGAGCTCGCCTTCGGCCGCCTTTACTGACTTCTTCTGCCACGGCATGGGGCTCATCAGCCACGAAGCACCGTTCCTGCTGACCAACCACCCCGTCGCCTATGAAGGCGTGGACGCGGATCGGCCCCTGGAGGTAGGCATGATCATTTCCGTCGAGACGACGATGCTTCATCCGCGACGCGGTTTCATCAAGTTGGAGGATACGGTCGCCGTCACGACGGACGGATACGAAATGTTCGGCAACAGAGGGCGCGGATGGAACCCTGGGGGGGTTTAGGAGCGGCGAAATTTTGCGAAAGACGGAGCCCGGCGCACGTTGGCATGCCGGACTCGTAGTATGTCATGTGTGGTAAATCTCGGCGCCAAGAACCCTAAGGCACTCCGCATGATAAGCGTGCGTTGAACGCCGAGAATCCAAGCCTCATGGACTTGATGATTCAAGTCCATGGATCATTCCTCGGTCTTACAATTCTATCGTCTCCCTGCTTCCCTAGGCCCTGCAGTCAGCTTTCCTGCGCTCCGACTACTACGGAAGCTCCGCGCTAGCATCGTCCCTGTCCGGCTTCGCGGCTAGCCCAGTCCACATTGGGCAGGCGTGCCAAGTCCCGTGTTCCTTTCTTCAACCTTCGTATCATTAGGCGATAGGCTTTACTCCAGCGATACAGGAAAGGGGCAAAGAGAATTGTACCCGTTTCGGACACGGTTCCCGTGCACGCAGTGACGATCGATGAGCCTCACCGCTTCAAATCGCGTGTCTTGCCTCCCATCCAATGGCGCGACTTGGAGGCGTTACCGGTTACAATTGCCGCGGGTGAGGAGTTTTCCGCCAGCCCTTACTTCCAGAGATCTTCCCGTTCCGGAGCAATACTCAATTTTGGCCAAGCTATTTTTTGTGGTAAAGTATTGGACTGGAGCCATGTCTTGAAACGGGAGGAAGCAACATGGCTGTTCAAGTCCCGACGGATTTCCGCCGCGTGATCGTTGCGGCATCGGTGGGAAACATCATCGATGGTATGACTTCTATATCTTCGGGAGCTTGGCTGCGGTTCTGTCCGTCAAGTTCTTCGAGCAATCACACCCGGTTGCGGCGCTGCTGAGTACGATTGCGCTCTTTACGGCAGGATTCCTGATCCGCCCACTGGGCGCTTTCCTCTTCGGCTGGATGGGCGATCGGGTCGGCCGCAAATACACGTTCCTGATTACGCTAACGGGAATGGGGTTGGGCACCGGTGCGATCGGTTTAATCCCGACCTACGAGTCGATCGGTCTGACGGCTGCGTTCCTTCTCTTCAGCTTGCGGATGATCCAGGGCTTGTGCTTGGGCGGCGAGTATGGCGGTGCCATCACCTACGTCGCCGAGCACGTCCCTGACGAGCGCCGCGGCTACTACACAGGCTGGCTTCAGACTTCTCCAACTCTCGGGATCGTGGTGTCGCTGGCGGTGATCATCGCGGCACGAACCTATTTCGGCAGTGAAGCTTTCGACGCATGGGCGTGGCGCGTTCCGTTCCTGGTATCGTTCCTGCTGGTAGGCATCGCAATCTACATCCGGCTCCAGCTCCAGGAGACACCAATCTTCCAGGAGATCAAGGCCAAGGGGCAGATGACCCAAAATCCCTGGAGGGAAGCTTTCCTCAGCTCCAACATCAAATATGTGGGCATTGCCACCATCGTGCTCATCGGGCAGGGCGTGGTCTGGTACAGCGGACAGTTCTGGGCGTTGTACTTTCTACAGCAGGTCTCCAAAGTGGATCCGCTGAACTCCGCCTATATCGTCGGAGCGGCACTGCTTCTCGCAACGCCGAGCCTAATCCTGTTTGGCTGGCTTTCCGACATAATCGGCCGCAAGCCAGTAATCCTGGGAGGAATGCTGCTCGCCGCGCTCACCTATTATCCGCTGTAATTGTGGCTCGGTGCGGTCACGCAGCCTGACAACATCAACTATCCAATTGCGATCTTCATCATCTTCATCCTCGTTTGCTATGTCGGCATGGTCTACGGGCCGGTTGGGGCGTTTCTGGCTGAGTATTTTCCCGGAAGGATTCGGTACACGTCGGTATCAGTGCCGTATCACATCGGAAACGGCTGGGGTGGCGGATTGGTACCGTTCATCACCTCAGCGGCTTTCGCAGCGACGGGTAGCATCGGGTACGCGCTGATCTATCCAATCGCAGTTCCTGCAGTGTGCTTCGTGCTAGCCATCTTCCTAATGCCCGAGACCCGCAGAATAAGCATTTGGCAGCCAATCGAGCCTCGAACGTAACAGAGATGCAGAAAATCGGCGGTCATCGCCATTGGGGCGCTTGGGGCAATTACGGTGCTAGTCGACGCAGCCATGGTGGTCTGCCCATCCGGGACACAGCACTGTGCCAGACACCCCCACCTTATCGGCCGCCTGTGTGTTCAGTCGAGTTCCGACTTGCGCGTGTGAGGCTAGTGACGGTCACCATCAGCTGCCGAAGTTCGTGCGCAGCTAAAAGAGATCTCCCTCCAAATCTTTTAGCTAATCTGATAATAAATTAGGCTTTGATGGCTTCTGTAAACAAATCGGATGAAGCCGTCGCGGGGCTTGGTGGCGACGCTTACGGCGAGCCTTCCGTAAATGTTCCGCGCATTGACGGAGCCGAACAGACCCCCGATTCGAAGCGAGAGATCCAGTCGTCATTCGACCATTCGTCGCCAGTACCTTCAAAGAGTGATCTAGGGGTAGCCCCAGCGGTGGGCGGGCCATCCAATTTGAGCGGTTAATTTGAATTTCCGCAGAACTGATTGCAAAACAGAACCGGTTGCACTATTCTGCAACCAGTTGCTATTTGCAATCACACTTCAGCAGATCAAGGGAGGCTTGCAAGAGCATGCTCATCATTAAGGGCAATGACGTTGAGATCGCCACCGAAGCCTTCGGTGATTCTGCCCATCCGCCGGTCGTCCTCGTCATGGGGGGAATGGCATCTATGCTATGGTGGCCTGAGAGATTCTGCCGCCGGGTTGCTGAACACGGCCGCTTTGTCATTCGCTACGACCATCGCGATACCGGTCTCTCGACGAAATATCCGCCAGGTCAGCCGGGATATGCCTTCGACGATGCTGTCGGGGACGTGATCCGCGTTCTCGACGGCTACCGAATTTCCGCGGCCCACGTGGTCGGGATGTCCCTCGGTGGCATGATCGGCCAGGCAACAGCGCTCAAACATCCTGAACGCGTGCTTTCCCTGACCGCGATCAGCAGTTCGCCGTTTGGAATGAACACAACCCACCTTCCTGCCAGCGGTACGGCCTGGATGGAACACATGAACATGGAGGTGGACTGGTCGGACGGGGCAGAGGCGGTCGCTTACATGCTCGAGGATGCGCGTTTGGTCGCGAGCACGGTACATCCGTTCGACGAGGCCGAGACCAGAGCCTTCATCGAACGGGATTTCGACCGCTCAGGCGGCTACCTCAGCGCCACCAATCATAGCGTCCTGTTTGAGATCAGCGACGCGTGGCGAGATCGGCTGCACGAGATGAAAGTGCCCCTTCTGGTCATTCACGGCACAGCTGATCCGGTTTTCCCGGTCGAACATGGAGCGGCCGTCGCAACGGCGGTTGATGGAGCCAGGCTGGTCGAAATCGAAGGGGGCGGACACGAGCTGCACCCGGCCGACTGGGATAAAATTATCTCCGCAATCATCAAGCGCACCAACACTCGCCCGAACGAATGATTTCGACCCACCAGATCGTCCATCAACCAAGCAGTTCAGGAGACAAACCATGTCCAAGCTTCGTATTCATGCTTTCTCGATTTCGCTCGATGGATACGGCGCCGGGCCCGACCAGAGCCTCGATAATCCGTTGGGCAGGGGCGGAGAGGCGTTGCACGAATGGTTTTTGCCTACCCGCACCTTTCAGCGGATGTCGGGCAAAGAGCAGGGGACGACCGGTATTGACGAGGATTTCGCCGCACGCGGGTTTGACAATGTTGGTGCCTGGATCCTCGGCCGGAACATGTTCGGGCCGGTGCGAGGACCCTGGCCCGACCAATCCTGGAGGGGCTGGTGGGGCGAAAACCCGCCCTATCACCGCCCCGTCTTCGTCCTCACAAACCATGCGCGTCCGTCGCTGCAGATGGAGGGCGGCACGGTCTTCCACTTCATCACTGACGGCATCGAGGCCGCGCTCGCCCGCGCGAGGGAGGCGGCGGACGGTCGTGATGTCCGCCTCGGTGGCGGCAGCGCCACTGTCCGGCAATATCTGAACGCCAGGCTGGTAGACGAGATGCATATCGCGATCTCGCCCATCCTTCTCGGCAGCGGCGAGGCGCTCTTTGCCGGCATGGACCTGCCTCTCCTCGGCTATGAGGTAACCGAGTATGTCCCGTCGCAAAAGTCGACCCACATCGTCGTGTCGAGGCGGGCCTGAACCCGTCCGCTAGTTCTGACGATCCTAAAGGCTCGCCGCAATCCGCAGGCCGGTAACTGAGGAAATGAAAGGCAGTGATTCGGGAGGACATACTGCAGCGCTTCGGCCTTCTGGCCTTCCGTTTGGAACGCACGAACTACCCGTTCGGCGACACCTTCGGCGTGGCGGACCCGTATCTGTTCATACTGGCGCGCGGGGCGCAGGAACTCGGGTTCCCGCTCTCCGCGTGCTTTCGCGATTACGTGGCGCGCATCGAGGCACGCCCCACCGTGCGGGGGCAGAACGGCGTGAAGCGCTTTCCGAGGCTTCTTCCTCGCAACTATGAGGCATCAGCCTTGAAACGGCCGAATTCGACGGGAAGGCGAACAACCGCCCCTAACGGAGCGGCGGGCTTTTCCCGCCCAAGCAGTGCAGACGAAATCATTGCTAGCGTGTGCCAGCATGACGCCTTCGGATAGTAGATGTTCGAGTGGTTCGGCTTTGACTGTCGCGAACCCCGCGTCTCCTAACCAAGGCTCCGCGATCGTCTTAGCGGCGCCGGGAGCGCCGGGTTTAGTATGGCAACGCCGCCACTACGTTCCTCGCTTTCGCTCCTCACTGCCCGACCTTAGTCGGTCGAAAATCTCCGGACAGAACTCGAACTGCCTCGCAGTTCCGCGCCCCATGGAGTTCTTCACAATTGTCTCTGTAAGTATCCCGCGCTCAACGAGCGGGTCGACCGATTCCGCCACGGCATTGCGTGTCAATCCGGTAATTTTGACAATATTTGAAAGCGTTAGCTTTTCGTGACTCTGGTGCATCATGTAGAGGACCGTCATCATCCCGAGCTGCTTCAGCCGCGATTGCGGCGTCTCTCCGTCGATCGGTTTGTCGAGAACTTCCTGCAATGCGTAGGCCGCAAATAGCTGGCTCTGCCAATGTACATTGAGTGCGCTTGTCATCTTTTATACTGTCAGTTATATGATTGTAAAACGAGTCGCGAGCTCGCAAAGCCTGATGGGGTCCGTGCATGTTCGCGTCGGTGAAGGGTGGTGGTCATGAACACGTCTCTCGTACGGGCATTCGTCGCTGCAGCCAGCTTAGCGTCATTCTATCTTGTTTTCGACGGTAAAGCGCGAGCGGACGACTGGGGATGCCAGGTTATCCTGTGCCTTTCCAATCCCGGTGGTCCGACGCAGTATGCCGAGTGCCGGCCTCCGATCGAGAAGCTCTGGCGCGCGCTTGCAAAGGGACACTCTTTTCCGGCCTGCAGCGGCGTTGGGTTCCAGGCCTCGCGCCCCGGATACGAGCCGTATTACTGCAATGATGGCTACCGCCTGACGACGCGGTATGCAGATCGCGGGCGCGAGGCTAGTTGCATCTCGACCACGCCGCAAATCGTCTCAAGTCATGAATGCTATTTCGACAATGATCGGAGCACCTCGCCGAGGTGGCAGCGGAGCGAAGGCCGCATAAAGTGCCAACGCTATGTGACGACGCGGCCGAACATCCGCCCACAGCCTCATTATGTCGATGTGACCATCGACGGCGGCGGCAAACAAAGGGTGTGGTACTGAGCCATGCCCGCTGCGTTCCTCGATCTGGCGCAAACGTGCGCCCCTATAGTTGCGGCCGAGACACTTGCCGGTGTCGTCAGCCTTGAAAGCCGGTTCGAACCATTCGCCATCCGGATCAACAGCGGAGTCCCGCTCTCGGAGCAGCCCGCAACCAAGACGGAAGCGATCGCGATGGCAACGTCGCTGGCAGCCGAGCGGCAGGACATCCAGCTCGGTCTCGGAGGTATCGGCATGGGGGAGCTCCGGAGGCTGAAGCTCACAATTTCCGACGCCTTCGATCCGTGCCTCAACCTTCAGGCCACCGCGACGCTGCTCGACGGATATTACCGACTGGCAATGAAGGCCGGAGCGGATCCGGACCATGCCGAACAAGTGATGCTGCAATCCTACTACGGCCGAGACGACCCCTCCGTCGGCGCCATGGTCCAGTACGACCAGCAGGTCCGCCAGGAAGTGAAGCGGCTCGGCAAAAGTCTAGCCGCTCTCATGATGGGAGATGGCGGACAGGCGAGGGGAACCACCGAAGAGAGCCCTGTCGATGTGGCTGCAGAGAAGCCGCCGGGCGACCGGCCGGTCGACGAGAGGGCGTCGGTGCCGTCCTGGGATGTTTTCAGTTCGCGACGGAGATCTCCCGTCCTCGTGTTTCAGAACGGTCAAATGGAGCAGAGTGAATGACTTTCAGTTCCCGTATCCGTCCGATAGCTGCATCCACCGTTATGGCAACGGCCATCGTGGTGACCATGGTCGAGCCGGCCTTCGCGCAAGCCGCCGGAATCGAGACCGTGCTGCAGAACATTGTCGACATGCTGACCGGCAACATCGCCAAGCTGCTCGCCGTCATCGCGGTGATCGTGATCTGCATCGCCTGGATGTTCGGTTACATGGATCTGAGACGGGCAGGGTTCTGGATCATCGGCATTGGCGGCATCTTCGGCGCCACCGAACTCGTGAATACCATCGTCGGAAGCTGACACCATGGCGGACTCAGGACCGGCACTCGAGGAGGACACGCTGTTCATCGCCTGCACGCGGCCCGCGATGATCGCCGGCGTAACAGTGGAAGCCATGGGCATGAACATCATGCTCACGACCATTCTTTACATCGTCGCCGGCTCCGTCGCTTACGCGCTCGTCGGCGTGGTCTTCCATCTGGTGTTCCGCGCCCTCGTCAAACATGACCACAACATGTTTCGCATCCTGCTGGCCTGGATTGAGACGCGCGGCCGGTCCCGCAACAGCGCCTATTGGGGCGGGGCGACGCTTAGCCCCCTGAAGCTCGCCCGCAAATACGATGAAAGGGACCTCGGATTTGCCTAGCCTGACCACACTCAGATCTCGCGAACTCGGTCCGGAGACCTTCATCCCCTATGTCCGCCATGTCGACGAGTCGACAATCGCGCTCGATTCCCGGGCGCTGATGGTGATGATCGCGCTCGAAGGCGTCTCCTTCGAGACCGCCGATATTCTCGACCTGAATGCCCTCCATCGCGACCTCAACACCCTCTACCGCAACATCGCCGACGAGCGGCTTGCCTTGTGGACGCATCTCATCCGCCGTCGCGACAACAGCTATCCGGAAGGCACGTTCGCCACACCGTTCTCGGCGGCGCTCAACGATAAGTACCGCGAAAGAATGGTGGGCGAGGACCTGTTTCGCAACGACCTCTATCTGTCGATTCTCTGGTCACCAGCTCGCGATCCGGCAGACAAGGCGGCAAAACTGCTGTCGCGCCTACGTCGGGCCCGCCGGGTCGGGACCGAACTCGATGAGGACGCCCTCAAGCATCTCCGCGACAAGGTCACCGACGTCACCGCCGCTTTGAGACGCTTCGAGCCGCGCGTGTTGACTCTCTACGAGCACGACGGCCTCATGTTCTCGGAACCGAGCGAGGTGCTCCATCAGCTCGTCGGCGGCCGTCGCGAGCCGATCCCGCTGACAGAGGGGCGCATCGCTTCTGCCATCTACTCGGATCGCGTCATCGTGGGGCGCGAGACGATTGAGATCCGGCACGAGGCGGACAGCCGTTATGCCGGCATGCTGAGCTTCAAGGAGTATCCGGCCCGCACCAGGACCGGCATGCTTGACGCCGTGCTCACCAGCCCGTTTGAACTCATTCTGGCGCAATCCTTCTCTTTCGTCTCGAAGGCCGACGCGCGCATGATCATGGGCCGCAAGCAGAACCAGATGGTCAGCAGCGGCGACAAGGCGGCCTCGCAGATCGAGGAACTCGATGGAGCGATGGACGATCTTGAGTCCAACCGGTTCGTGTTCGGCGAGCACCACCTGACGCTTTCCGTCTTTGCCCCCTCAGTGAAGGAACTGACCGACAATCTTGCCAAGGCACGCGCCAGCATGACCAGTGGAGGCGCAGTCGTCGCGCGCGAGGATCTCGGCCTTGAGGCGGCCTGGTGGGCGCAGCTACCGGGTAACTTCCGTTATAGGGCCCGGTCCGGCGCGATCACGTCACGGAACTTCGCAGCGCTGTCGCCCTTCCACTCTTATCCGCTCGGCCAAAAGGATGGTAACCAGTGGGGACCCGCCGTCGCCCTGCTCAAGACCGCGTCCGGCTCGCCTTACTACTTCAACTTCCATTACGGCGATCTCGGCAACACCTTCGTCTGCGGGCCGTCCGGCGCCGGCAAAACGGTGCTGCTCAACTTCATGCTGTCGCAGCTAGAAAAGCATGATCCGCATGTGGTGTTCTTCGATAAGGACAGGGGAGCCGATCTCTACGTGCGCGCCGCCGGCGGCACCTATCTGCCTCTCAAGAACGGCATCCCGACCGGTTGCACCCCCTTAAAGGCCCTCGAATTAACACCGGAGAACAAGGTCTTTCTGACACGCTGGGTCGGCAAGCTGGTCGGCTCGGCGACGCGTGAACTGAGCGTGACCGAACTCCGCGACATTGCGTCCGCCATCGACGGCCTTGCCGACCTGCCGGTCGAGCGTCGGACGATCGGCGCGCTCAGGACCTTTCTCGACAACACGAACCCGGAAGGGATCGCAGCCAGGCTGCGGCGGTGGGAGAGGGGAGGGCCGCTCGGCTGGGTATTTGACAACGTCATCGAGGATATCGGTTTCGGAGAATTCGGCGGTGGCAAATTCGTCGGCTACGACATGACCGACTTTCTCGACAACGAGGAAATCCGGGCCCCGCTGATGGCCTATCTCTTCCATCGCGTCGAGCAACTGATCGACGGCCGCAGGATCATCATCGTTGTCGACGAGTTCTGGAAAGCGCTCCAGGACGAAGGGTTCCGCGATCTCGCGCAGAACAAGCTCAAGACGATCCGCAAGCAGAACGGCCTCATGCTGTTTGCGACCCAGAGCCCGCGCGACGCGATCGTCTCGCCGATCGCTCACACCATCATCGAGCAATGCCCGACACAGATCTTCCTGCCGAACTCCCGCGGCAATCATGGCGACTATGTCGATGGCTTCAAGCTGACGGAGCGCGAATTCGAGCTGGTCGCGCGTGAGCTCTCCATCGAGAGCCGGCGGTTCGTGTTGAAGCAGGGACATAACAGCGTCGTCGCCGAGCTGGATCTCAAGGGCCTCGACGACGAACTCGCCATCCTCTCCGGACGAACCGCCAATGTCGAACTTGCCGATGCGATCCGTGCGGAGGTCGGCAGCAATGCAAAGGATTGGCTTCCCGTTTTCCAGCAAAGAAGGAGTGCGACCTGATGGCTTTCTTTCGAATTAATTGTGTGGTGATTGCCTCTGCGCTCAGCCTTTCCGCCACCGGTGCGGCAGGGCAGGGGATCCCGGTGATCGACCAGACCGCGATCGCCAAGCAGATCGAGAGCATCGCGCAGCTGAAAGCCCAACTCGATGCGCTCAATCAGCAGATCGAGCAGGCACAGCAGCTCCACGGTTCGCTCAACAAGCTCACCGACATGGCGGATGTTGCCAGCGTCTTGAACGATCCGGCCATTCGCAAAGCGCTGCCGGCAGACTTCAGCGCCATTGAGGACCTGTTCAAAGGCAACGGTACGGGCGTCGTCGCTGACTCAGCCTCAAAGCTTCTCGAAGGCAATACGACCTATCAAACCAACGCCGCCGACTTCTACGCGCAGGAGCTTTCGCGCATCCAGAACAAGAACGCCGGTCAGATGAGCCTCGGCCAACAGATTTATGATGCCGCGACCAAGCGCATAGACGGCATCGACCAGCTGCGCGAGAAGATTTCGACGGCAGGCGACGCCAAAGATATCGCCGACCTGCAGGCGCGACTTCAGGCCGAGCAGGCCTTCCTTCAGACCGATGTATTGCGGATGGAGGGTCTGCGGATGGTGCAGCAGGCGCAGGCGCAGATCGATGAACAGCGCAAGGCCGAGGACTGGCGGCAGCGCATGGACGCCATGGGAGCCGCACTGCAATGAGGGTGCACTTTTTCTGTGTTTTTCTCTTCGTTTTGGCCGCTTGCTCGAAAGAAGCCGAGCGCGTCTACACCGTCGATGAACTGATTGCCGACGAAGCGCTGCTTGCCGACGTGATCGGCAAATGCCGCCACAATTCGGGTGAGTTGAGTAACACTCTGAATTGCCAAACCGCTGCGGCCGCAGATTTCAGGGCGCGTCTTGAACGAATGTAAGGAGCGCTCGGAGGTAAAAACCGTGTATCAAGTCTTCGCCTTTGTCGACGGGCAGTTCAAGGCACCGCTCGAGACCTTCATTGCCTCGGGAACGTCGAACATTGCCGAGTGGGTCACTGGTCCCCTGACGACGGCGGTCACCCTTTACGTGGTCCTCTATGGCTATCTCGTGCTGCGCGGCTCGGTCCAGGAACCGATCCTCGATTTCGCCTTCCGTGCAATCAAGCTCGCCATCATCGTCATGCTGGTGAAGAACGCTAGCGAATACCAGACCTACGTAACGAACATCTTCTTTGACGTCCTTCCGCGCGAAATCTCCCAGGCGCTGAATACCGGGACGGAGCCGAACGCTTCGACCTTCGACGGGCTGCTCGACAAGGGACAACAGTGCGCCAAAGAGATCTGGGCGCGTGCCTCCTGGCCTATCGACATCGTCAGTGGCACGAGCGGCATGCTCGTGATCGGCGCAAGCTTCATTGTCGCCGCTATCGGCTACATCGTCTCGCTCTATGCCAGGCTTGCGCTTGCCATCGTGCTGGCGATCGGGCCGATCTTCGTGGCATTGGCCATGTTCCAGTCGACGCGTCGGTTCACCGAGGCCTGGATTGGGCAGCTTGCGAACTTCGTGATCCTGCAGGTCCTCGTCGTCGCCGTCGGCTCGCTGCTGATCACCTCAGTCGATACGACCTTTTCAGCGATCGATGCCTATAGCGATGTGCTGATGCGGCCGATCGCACTCTGCGCCATCTGCCTCGCGGCTCTCTATGTCTTCTATCAACTCCCGAACATCGCCTCGGCGCTTGCCACCGGCGGCGCGTCGTTGACCTACGGCTACGGCGCCGCACGCGACGCCCACGAAAGCACGCTCGCCTGGGCGGCTTCCCATACCGTCCGTGCGGCCGGACGTGGTGTCCGTGCCGTTGGCCGAACCTTCACCTCAAAAGGCTCCGGATCATGACGCTTTTCGCTGGAACAAGAGAAAGGCTCTCCAGGAATAATCAGAACATTCCGCTGCTTTGCATTGCGGCGATCTTAAGCGGTTGCGCATCGATGACCTATCCGCCCCCGAAATGTGACGGCTATTCGCGCCGGCCTCTCAATCGATCGATGTGGCAGTGGGAAGACAATAGCAACTTCAAGCTGAAACAGTCCGGTGCGCGACCGGCGGCTTCTCAGTCCGTCGCCACCGCTGATGTCGACGAGGGCAGGGAATTTCCCACCTTCGCACATCTCGACATCGACGCATCCTATCGTCCTTGCGAGGGTTGACTCGATGGTCTCGGCGGACGAACTCAAGACATACTTCGAAAAAGCGCGACGCTTCGATCAGGACCGCGTAATCCAGGTCGAGCGCTCGGCACGCATCGCCTGGTCTGTTGCGATCGTAGCCGGCATTCTTGCGGGCGCTTCGATCTTCGCCGTCGCCGCCCTCACGCCGCTGAAAACGATCGAGCCATTTGTCGTGCGCGTCGACAATTCGACGGGCATTGTCGATGTCGTCTCGGCGCTGACGTCGACGGCCGGCACTTACGACGAGGCCGTGACCAAATACTTCGCCGCGAAATACGTGCGTGCGCGGGAAGGCTATGTCTGGAGTGAGGCGGAGGAGAACTTCCGCACCGTCGCCTTGCTGTCGACGCAGCCGGAGCAAGCTCGTTTTTCGGCCATCTATCGCGGCAGCAATCCAGACTCGCCGCAGAACACGTACGGGCGCAGCGCCACAGCGCGCATCAGCATCGCGTCGATCTCGCTAATCAATCCGAATGTCGTGTCCGTCCGTTACATGCGCACGATTACCCGCGGCGAGGAGGTTCAACCCACCCATTGGGTTGCGACGCTCACCTTCTCTTATGTGAACTCGCCGATGTCATCGACGGATCGGCTGGTGAATCCTCTTGGTTTTGCGGTTAGCGAATACCGGGCCGATCCGGAGGCCATCAACTGATGCGGACTACTTTCATCGCCACCCTCCTTCTTACGGCCGCCGCCTCCACGGCGCTTGCCCTCGAAATCCCGCGCGGCGCGGCGCAGGACAGCCGCGTCCGTTTCGTCGACTACCAGCCCTACAACATCACCCGCATCATCGGCTCGCTGCGCTCCTCGGTGCAGGTGGAGTTCGCGCCCGACGAGGAGATCGCCCATGTCGCGCTCGGCAACAGTGTGGCCTGGGAGGTCGCCCCAGCGGGCAACATCCTGTTTCTCAAACCGCGGGAAAATCAGCCGGTCACCAATATCTCCGTCGTGACCACCCGGCGCGACGGATCGACCCGAAGCTACCAGATGGAGCTGACGGTACGGGATGGAAAGGTGGAGGTCGGCCAGAACACCTACTTTTACGTCAAGTACCGATATCCCGCCGACGAAGCCGAACGCAGGCGACAGGCCGCGGCCGCGCGTGCGATCGCCGCCCAGGCGAAGGAAGCCGACAACGTGCTGGCCATTCATGAAGCCTATGGGCCAAGGAACTGGCGCTATTCGGCGCAAGGCGCACAGGCGCTGGAACCGCAATCGGTCTACGACAATGGCAAGGTCACGACCTTTGCCTTCGTTGGCAATCAGGAAATGCCGGCCATCTACATCGAGAACTCGGACGGCAGTGAGAGCCTGGTTCCCAAGTCTGTCGACGGCAACCTGGTGCTGGTACACGCGATCAGCCGCAAGTTCATCCTTCGGAGGGGAGGGGACGTTCTTTGCGTCTTTAACGAAGCCTACGACCACGTCGGCATCAATCCGGATACTAACACGACCTCGCCCTCCGTCGAGCGGATCGTGCGGATCGACGCAGGAGCGGTGCAATAGGAGGCTGCCATGGCTCAAGAAGATGAAAACCGAATACCGGGCGAGCGGGCCGAGACGGTTTCCGGCAGGAAGATCGATAACAATCCCATGCTGAAGCGCGGCGCCGTGGCGCTGGCGGTGGTTGCCTTTGTCGGCTTCGCCTTGTTGTCGATGGGCGGGGAAGGGAAACGGCAGGACAATGCCCAGCCGGAGCGCGTGGTCATCCGACAAACGACGAACTTCGAACCGGCCAAGGAGAAATTGGAACCCGTTCAGCCAGTGCCGGAAGTGAAGCTGCCAACTCCCGTCGTGACCGAGGAGGTCAAGGAGGAAGACCCACTGCTCGACTCGGCGCGGCGGGCGCCCGTCATCGCCTATAGCAGCGGACAGAAAAACGCGACATCGCACCGTGACACCGAAAATCCTCCCATTTCGGCGGACAGCAATTTCATACCGCTCGATGGAGACACGATGGGCCAGAATACGGCCAATGCCGATGAACAGCGGTTCGAGGGGTTGCTGCGGCCGACCAGGCTTGAGGGCTCACGCGCCGGCACGCTCGGCAACCGGAACTTCATCGTTGCGATGGGAACCTCGATACCCTGTGTCCTGGAAACTGCCATGGCATCTGATCAACCTGGCTTTACAAGCTGCGTGATCAACCGTGACGTCCTCTCGGACAATGGCCGAGTCGTGCTGATGGAGAAAGGCACTCAAGTTCTCGGCGAGTACCGCGGCGGCCTTCAGCGAGGACAGAAGCGCCTCTTCGTGCTCTGGAACCGTGCGAAAACCCCGAATGGCGTCATCGTCACATTGGCCTCGCCGGCAACGGATGCCCTCGGCCGAGCCGGCGTGGATGGCTACGTCGACACTCACTGGTGGGAGCGGTTTGGAAGTGCGCTTCTCCTTTCCATCGTAGGCGACGCCACGAGCTATGCCAGCAGCCGCCTGCAGGACAGCGACGTCGACGCGCAGAAAACGACGAGCGCAGGCCAGCAGGCGGCGGCGGTCGCTGTCGAGCAATCGATCAACATTCCGCCGACGCTCAACAAACATCAGGGTGAACTGGTCTCGATCTTCGTGGCGCGCGATCTCGACTTTTCTGGTGTCTACGGATTGCGGGTGACCGGGTCGAAAAACAAGGTCCTCGACCGGGCGGTGCCGGGGGACTTCAGGCCGCAGTCAACGCTCGTGACGAAGTAGAGCAAGGCCGATGACCGAAGGTGCCGACGCAACGGTCGTTCGTGAACTGCTCTCTCCGTTCGAGCCGTTCCTCGGTGACAGGTCGCTCTACGAAGTGATCGTAAACCGGCCCGGGCAAGTGCTGACGGAAGGCGCTGGTGGTTGGCGGACCTATGACCTGCCGGAGCTTTCCTTCGAGAAGCTGATGCGCCTTGCCCGGGCAGTTGCCAGTTTTTCCCACCAATCAATTGATGAAACGCGACCCATCCTATCGGCAACCCTGCCCGGGGACGAACGCATCCAGATCGTCATCCCGCCAGCCACCACCAGGAACACGGTCAGCATCACCATCCGGAAGCCATCGTCGGTCACATTCACCCTCAATGATCTGAAAGAGAGAGAGTTTTTCTCCGAGACGCGAGCGGCCAACGACGGCGCCTCGACGCGGGACGAGGGCTTGCTGGCGCTTTACCGTGCCGGCCGCTTCAAGGAATTCTTGCGGCAAGCCGTCATTTCACGGAAGAACATCATCATCTCAGGCGCAACCGGCTCGGGCAAGACGACTCTCTCGAAAGCGCTGGTTAAACACATTCCCGAGCATGAGCGGATCATTTCGATCGAGGACACACCCGAACTCATTATTCCGCAGCCCAACCACGTGCGCCTATTCTATTCGAAGGGTGCCCAGGGACTCTCGGGGGCTGGCCCCAAAGAGCTGCTCGAATCCTGTCTCCGGATGCGGCCGGACCGAATTTTGCTGCAGGAACTGCGCGATGGCACGGCATTCTACTACGTTCGCAACGTCAACTCCGGTCACCCCGGATCGATAACTACCGTGCATGCCGATTCTGCCAAACTCGCCTTCCAACAGTTAACGCTTCTCGTGAAGGAATCGGCAGGGGGACGGAATCTGGACCGTGATGACATCGATAAATTATTGAGGGTATCAATCGACGTAATTGTTCAATGCAAGCGAATAGATGGGCGATTTCGTGCAACAGAAATCTACGTTCGAGCCTGAACTTGTAGGCCCGCGGTTCGAATTGAGTCTGAAGCGTTTCTTCATGCGCTACGCACGGCGCAGATTCTCAATGTTCTTTCGGCAACCGATGGAGGGCGCTCACCGCCTATGGATGTTCTTACTTTCTCTGCATCGGGAGCCAGTGCGAGGATCTTCGGGGCAGCGCCGTATCAGGCGAACTCAGGCGTGTTGACGCATAACGATCGCAGACTCAAGGCTGCGCGCATGATCATCAACGCAGCCTTGAGAAATCGCTCCCCAACGGCATCAACAGCCGCAGATCGGCGATTGGAGGCGACCCTAAATTCGTTCAATGCAGCAAGCTTCTTTCCTGACCGTGTTTCTCGGTCAGGAAGATGGCGACCGCTGTGGCGGGCAGCGCGAAGCCGATCATGGACGCGAACCACCATCCACCAGAGGCAAAAGCCCAGGCACCCAAGGCAGAGCCAATGGCGCCGCCAGTGAAGAAGATAGCCATGAACAGGCCGTTGAGCCGGCTGCGCAAATCGGGGCCGAGTTCGTAAATCGAGCGCTGCCCGGTCACCAACGTCATGGTTACGCCGAAGTCGAGCAGGATGGCAGCAAGCGTCAGAAGCGTAAGCGCAATGGTTGAACCTTCAGAAGCGATTTGTGTCATCAGAAAAGCGACACCGACACTGAGAAGGCCGAATGCCGTCGCCGGCCGAACCAACCCCTTATCCGCGAGGCGTCCCGCGATGGGGGAAGCAATGGCGCCCGCAACACCGGCGAGGGCGAAAAGCGCAATGCCGTTGTGACCCAGCCCAAAGCGCGGGCCTGCAAGATAGAGCGGCGTGACGGTCCAGAAGAGGCTGAATGCGGCGAACTGACAGGCCTGATATGCGGCGCGGCGCTGCAGGACCGGCTGCGTCGCGAGAAGCTGGGCCATCGACTTGAGCAGCTGGCCGTAACTCAGCCGGGCCGTCGGCATGCGCGTCGGCAGTTGGACCCATAGCAGGGTTCCAAGCCCGACCATGACGATAGCGGAAATATAGAAGACGGCATGCCAAGAGCTGAGGCCGGCGATCAGCCCGGCAATCGGCCGCGCCATCATGATGCCGACCATCAACCCGCTCATGATATTGCCGACGACGCGGCCCCGAGCCGCATCCGGAGCAAGGTTAGCAGCGAAGGGAACGATCATCTGGACTGCAACCGAGCCTACCCCGATGGCAAGCGAAGCGGTGAGGAAGGGCCCGGGCGTGGTTGAGAGGCCGGCCGCGATCAGGGCGAGAGTAACCAGGCCGATCATGGTCACGATCAGCCGACGATTTTCCACGAGGTCACCCAGCGGCACGAGCAGCAGCAGCCCAAGGCCATAGCCGATCTGCGTCAGGGTAACGATCAGGCCGGTTGCCTCTGCCGGCAGGCCGATGTCGACTGCGATCGGCCCGGCGAGTGGCTGGGTATAGTAGAGGTTGGCGGCAATCAGGCCGCAGGCGGTGGCCATCAGAAATGTCATGCCGGCAGAGAGTCCGGGCGGATGCTGCGTCTGGGCGGTGGAAGCGGGAGTTGTCATTGAAAATTCCGTGGGAGAAAGGAGGGCGGGCGGTTTATTCAGTCGAGAATGCGCAAGACGGCTTCGGCGGAAGGGAGCATCTGGCTCTCCAACTCTGCGGTTTTGCCGGCGATGCGGACGCCCTGAAGATAGGAAAACAGCGCAAGCGCGGTCGCCGCAGGATCGACGTCCTGGCGGATTGAGCCGTCCAACTGGCCATCGCGGATGAAACCCTCGAGCCGGGCGACGAGCTTGCGATTGTGTCCGCCGACCCTGTCGGCGATCTCCGCGTCGGACAGAACCAGTTCCACGGCGGCGCCAATGGCCAGGCATCCGCGCCTACCGGTCTCGCCACAGGCGGACATGGCATAGAAACCGACGACGCGGGCAATCTTTTCGCGACCGGTGGAGGCTGAAGACAGCGCCTGATCCAGAAGATCGGCCCGGATCTGTTTATAGCGGTCGTAGGCGGCGACGAAGACGTCACGCTTGTCACGAAACGCCTTGTATATGCTGCCGGCGGTCAGTCCCATTTCCGTTTTCAGTTCGGCGATGGAGGTCCCGTGATAGCCCTTCTCCGAAAATATGCGGATCGCCGCATCCAGAGCCTGGTTCATGTCGAATTCGCGCGGCCGCCCGACGCGGCGATTAGAGATGCTTCCGAAGTTCATCTGACAACCTAATAGGAAACGAGCATTTCCTATTAGGTTGCGGAATTGATTTCGTCAAGCCATTCGCTCATCGGCATCGCAGCTGATGGCACCAAGTTGCAGCACCAAGCGCTCGACCTGCGGAAATATTCCTCATTGCCTCTGCAGGTATCTTAAGGCTGGCCCATCGTTGCAATGTTGTTGACCTTGATCAAATGGATTTGTGCTCCGCTGTGTAGTCCGAGACATCGCCTAAAGAGTCACCTTTATACCGACCAACAACGGCTATCTCGACGCAGCTCTCGCCGCGGCCAACAATAAACGAAGCCAGGTAAACAGTAGACCAATCCATACACCGGGCCTCAATGCCTCGCTACGCGCTTGTATTAGACTTCGGTAATAATTATCGCCCCGCTCCCCAAGTAATTGACAAACAACAATTTCCCTTGGAGCATTGTAAACTGCGACACACGAATTATCTGGGATCTCCCTTTATTTTTATCTGCTAGGTACTAAACTTCTCTCAGGCGTATGCGGAGAGGAGACGCTAAATGCCCGATGCTGATCAGCCAACCGCGAGCCTACCACGATCGCAGCGGCGAAACGAATTCACCACCTTCCTCGTCCTGGCCTTCGGCATCTGGCCAATCGTCGCCGTGGGCGTCGTGGGTGCTTACGGCTTTCTTGTCTGGATGTTCCAGATCATCTTCGGCCCACCCGGCCCTCCGGCGCACTAATGAGCAAGCCGGTCCACCTATCGAGGCGAAATTTTCTCCGCGGTTTTAACAAGCGGGGGAGTGGGCGTGTCTCTCCGCCGGGAGCAACCCCGGAAGGCCTCGAGGCCTGCACCGGCTGCGGACGGTGCGTCGACGCCTGTCCGACGCAGATTATCCGGCTGATCAAGGATCGCCCGGCGCTCGATTTCTCCGTCGCCGAGTGCACCTTCTGCGGCCAATGCGCGGAACTCTGTCCCGAGCCGGTCTTCGCCGGCCGGCCACAACAATTTCCACACATCGCGATGATCGGCGAGAGCTGTCTTGCCAGGAATCGCACCGATTGCCAGGCCTGTCGCGACGCCTGTCCGACGGAGGCGATCCGCTTCCGGCCGCGTGCCGGCGGGCCCTTCTTGCCCGAGCTTGACGAAGAGGCCTGCACCGGCTGCGGCGCCTGCCTTTCCGTCTGTCCAGTGGCAGCGATAGGCATTCGCGAGGTCGAGTGGGAGCGCGCCCATGTCTGATCGGAGCGCGTCCTATCATATCTCCAGCGCCGTCATCGTGACGATGCCGCATATGCGGGAGCGTGTCGTCGCTGAACTTGCCGAGATGCCCAACGTCGAGATCTACGCCCATGAGGCGGGAAAGATCGTCGTCGTGATCGAGGGCACCAGCACCGGGATGCTCGGTGAAAGTCTTTCGCGTATCGCGGTGCTCGAGGGCGTGGTGGCAGCCAACATGGTGTTTGAGCATGTCGAAACTCAAGGAGAGATCGGCCATGACCGGCGAACTGACGCGGCGTGAAATGTTGAAGGCGCATGCGGCCGGCATCGCCGCTGCGACGGCGGGGATCGCGCTTCCGGCGGCGGCCCAGCCCGTGCCGGGCGGCGTCGAAGCGCTTCAGATAAAGTGGTCCAAGGCGCCCTGCCGTTTCTGCGGTACCGGCTGCGGGGTGATGGTCGGGGTCAAGGAGGGACAGGTCGTCGCCACCCATGGCGACATGCAGGCCGAGGTCAACCGCGGCCTCAACTGCATCAAGGGCTACTTCCTGTCGAAGATCATGTACGGCGCCGACCGTCTGAAGACGCCACTTCTGCGCAAGCGCAACGGTGCCTTTGCCAAGGACGGCGAGTTCGAGCCGGTGAGCTGGGACGAGGCCTTCGAAGTCATGGCCGAGCAGGCGAAGCGGGTGCTGAAGGACAAGGGCCCGACCGCCGTCGGCATGTTCGGCTCTGGGCAATGGACCATCTTCGAGGGTTACGCGGCCACGAAGCTTATGCGCGCCGGGTTCCGCTCGAACAATCTCGATCCCAATGCCCGCCACTGCATGGCCTCGGCCGCCTACGCTTTCATGCGCACCTTCGGCATGGACGAGCCGATGGGCTGTTACGACGACTTCGAGCACGCGGACGCCTTCGTGCTCTGGGGCTCGAACATGGCGGAAATGCACCCGATCCTGTGGACGCGTCTCGCCGACCGTCGGCTCGGCCACGAGCATGTGAAGGTGGCGGTGCTCTCGACCTTCACCCACCGCAGCATGGATCTGGCCGACATCCCGATCGTCTTCAAACCGGGCACCGATCTGGCGATCCTGAACTACATCGCCAACCACATCATCCAGACCGGCAGAGTGAATGAGGATTTCGTCAGGAAGCATACGACGTTCATGCTCGGCGCGACCGACATTGGCTATGGCCTGAGGCCCGACAATCCGCTCGAGGTCAAGGCCCTGAACGCCAAGGATGCGGCTAAAATGACGCCGAGCGACTTCGAGAGCTTCAAGACTTTCGTGTCGGAATACACGCTCGACAAGGTGGTCGAACTCACCGGGGTCGAGGCCGGATTCCTCGAACAACTGGCCGACCTTTATGCCGATCCCAAGCGCAAGGTCATGTCGCTCTGGACCATGGGGTTCAACCAGCATGTGCGCGGCGTCTGGGTCAACCAGATGGTGTACAACCTGCATCTCCTGACCGGGAAGATCTCCGAGCCGGGCAACAGCCCGTTCTCGCTGACCGGTCAACCCTCGGCCTGCGGGACGGCGCGCGAGGTCGGCACCTTCGCCCACCGGCTGCCAGCCGACATGACCGTGACCAATCCGGAGCACCGCAAGCATGCCGAGGAGATCTGGCGCATTCCCCACGGCATCATTCCGGAGAAACCCGGATACCATGCGGTTGAGCAGGACCGGATGCTGAAAGACGGCAAGCTCAATTTCTATTGGGTGCAGGTCAACAACAACGTCCAGGCGGCTCCCAATACGCAGAACGAGACCTATCAGGGCTATCGTAATCCGGACAATTTTATCGTCGTGTCCGACGTCTATCCGACGATCACCGCTATGAGCGCGGACCTGATCCTTCCGGCCGCCATGTGGGTGGAGAAGGAAGGCGCCTATGGCAATGCGGAGCGGCGCACCCATGTCTGGCACCAGCTCGTCGATGCGCCCGGCGAGGCCCGTTCCGATCTCTGGCAGATGGTGGAGTTTTCCAAGCGCTTCACCACCGACGAGGTGTGGCCGACCGACATCCTCGACGCCAGTCCCGGCTATCGGGGCAAGACCCTCTACGACGTGCTCTTCAAGAACGGCAACGTCGACCGCTTCCCGGCAAGCGAGATCAGCAGGGAATACGCCAACCGCGAGGCCGAGGCCTTCGGCTTCTACATCCAGAAGGGCCTGTTCGAGGAATATGCCTCCTTCGGGCGCGGTCACGGGCATGACCTCGCCCCCTATGACCGCTACCACGAGGAGCGGGGGCTCCGCTGGCCTGTCGTCGACGGCAAGGAGACGCTCTGGCGCTACCGGGAGGGCTACGATCCCTACGTGAAGCCGGGGGAGGGCGTGAAGTTCTATGGTCGTCCGGACGGCAAGGCGGTGATCCTCGCCGTTCCCTACGAGCCGCCGGCGGAATCTCCCGACGACGAATACAACGTTTGGCTGGTGACGGGCCGCGTCCTCGAGCACTGGCATTCCGGCTCGATGACGATGCGGGTGCCGGAACTCTACAAGGCGTTCCCCGGTGCAGTCTGCTTCATGAATGCGGGCGACGCACGCGATCGCGGTATCAACCAGGGGGCCGAGGTCAGGATCGTTTCCCGCCGCGGCGAGATTCGCGCGCGCGTCGAGACGCGCGGCCGCAACCGCATGCCGCCGGGCGTCATCTTCGTACCCTGGTTCGACGCCAGCAGGCTGATCAACAAGGTGACACTCGACGCAACCGATCCCATCTCCAAACAGACGGATTTCAAAAAATGCGCGGTCAAAATCGTCTCTGTCGCATGATGAGAAGCCCTGGATCGATACTGGGGGCGCCGTTGGCCATCCTGGTCGTCGCAACGGGAGCAATCGCGCAAATGGCTGACAAACGGGTGCCGGAGCTTTCCGGCCCGCCGCAGGAAATGGGCGAAGTAGAGGCGCACCCGATCCCGAAGTGGGTTGTTGACGACGTCCGCAAGGAGCGCGCCTATCCCGACCAGCCCCCAGTCATCCCGCATTCGATCGAGGGCTACCAACTTTCGGTCAACACCAACCGATGCCTTTCCTGCCACAAGCGCGAACTCACACAGGAGTCCGGCGCGCCGATGATCAGCGTCACCCATTACATGACGCGGGAGGGGCAGATGCTCGCCGACGTTTCGCCGCGGCGCTATTTCTGCACAGCCTGCCACGTGCCGCAGGCGGACGTGCGACCGCTCGTCGGCAACACCTTCCGGGACATGAGCGAGATGGGCGTCAGCCAGGCGGGGAGCGAGTAGGCCATGGCTCGGATAAAGCGCCTCCTACTCTGGGTGTGGAAGATCCTGACTACGCCGGCCGCAACGCTCAGCCTCGCCTTTTTGACACTCGGCGGCTTCGTCGGGGGCGTGATCTTCTGGGGCGCTTTCAACACCGCCTTGGAGCTCACCAACACCGAGGAGTTTTGCGTCTCCTGTCATGAGATGCGGGCCAACGTATATGAGGAGCTTACGCGCACGGTTCATTTCTCCAACCGCTCGGGCGTCCGGGCGTCCTGTCCCGACTGCCACGTGCCGCATGAGTGGACGGACAAGATCGCCCGCAAGATGCAGGCCTCAAAGGAAGTGTGGGGAAAGATCTTCGGGACCATCAACACGCGCGAGAAGTTCCTCGACCACCGCCTGGAACTCGCCAAGCACGAATGGGCGCGGCTCAAGGCCAACGACAGCCTCGAGTGCCGCAACTGTCACTCCTCAGCGGCGATGGACCTTTCCAAGCAGACGCAGCGTGCAGCAGAAATCCATACGCGCTACCTGCTGCCGGGCAGGGCGACCTGCATCGATTGCCATAAGGGCATTGCCCACGAACTGCCGAACATGCAGGGGGTTGAGCCCGGCTGGAAGCTGCCGCCCGAACTCGAAGGAGAGACGCTCCCCTCGGCCTCGGCGATCGACGATCTAAAGCGCGTAATGAACAAGGCTCACAGCGCGGCGCTCGCAAACTAATAATGCCTTAAGCCAGAATGGTTGCGGCGAAGGTTCCTGCGACGATGGAGAGGCCATGCGGGCGTGAGCACGTCACTATCTTTACCGCTAAGAGGGGCTTTCTTTCGGATGAGTGTTCTGCGTCTTGGAGGCAAGATAGTCGCAGAAGAGGCAACATAGCGTGGTAATCGACAGGGGCACAGGCAATAAGTCATACTTTATTTTACTTCTTGCTTAATTAGACTTTGGTAGCATAGTCTGGCCGTCCACTGCCTGGGAGGAGCAAGATGGAGCATGTCGAAGCCGAAAAGCTTTCGAAGCACACCGTTGCCAAGGTTTGGAACGTCCGCGAATATTGCGAGCAACATCAATTGGGTGGGAAAGAGGAGATCCGACTTCGCCGGCTGTTTGGCCGGTTTGCCACAGCTTCCGAGCTGCAGCATAATGCCAAACGCGCTCCGAAGTGGAGATACTGAGGTTTGGTGATAGGATCTGCGCACTAAGGTCGGTGCTGTTCGACGGTCGTCGCCGCCGCCCGGCCGCAGTGCTGCTCTCGGGCGGGCCTGTTTATAGGGTGAGCTAGAATTCAAGCGCCGTCTTCACGCGGTCAGGCAGGAACGGGTAGTGCCGAAGGCGCACGCCGCCCCCGGGCCGAAGCGATGCCGGGCCGGCAGACTGCTGTGGTCGCGAACTGAGCGGTGGTTCAGCCGGCATTCGACCCATCGTCACAAGTCGGCCTCGGAGAACAGTTTGACGACCCAGTCGAGAAAGACGCGCACCCGCGGCGAAAGCTGGCGGTTCTGGGGATAAAGCGCCGAAAGCGGTGTCGGCGGGGGAGGGAACTCGGCGAGGACCTCGACCAGGGCTCCTTCGTCCAGGTCCCGCTGCAAGCGGTACCGCGGCGCCTGAATTAGGCCGAAGCCGCGAAGGGCGAGATCGTTCATGGTGTCCGAGTTGTTGACGGTCAACCTGCACGGCAGGGTCACGTAGCGGACACTGCTACCCATCGTGAATTCGAGCGGCATGATCTGTCCGGTGCGGGACGAGATGAATCCCACGGCGCGATGACCTTCCATCGTATCGGGGGAGTGGGGAATTCCGTGCCTCTCGATGTAGGCCGGGCTGGCGCAGGTGATTTCAGTAATCATCCCGAGGCGGCGCATGATCAAGCCGCTGTCCGCAATCTCTCCGGCGCGGATGACGCAATCGATGCCTTCCCTGACGAGATCCACCAGGCGATCGCCCTGACCGATCTGAAGGTCAAGCAGAGGATAACGATCGAGGAATTCGGTGAGCCGCGGCAGGAGGAACGTGCGTGTCAGCAGGGGATGCGCATCGACGCGCAACAGGCCGCGGGGCTGCATGTCGCGGAAGGCGTTTTCCGCTTCGTCGACCTCCGCGAGGATCGCAATGCAGCGCTGGTAGAAGGCCGCGCCGTCCAGCGTCGGTGCGACATGCCGGGTCGTTCGCTCGAGAAGCCGAACGCCAACATCGTGTTCCAGCTGCTTGATCGCTTCCGTGGCGGTGGATCGGGCAAGCCCGAGGTCGGACGCCGCCGCAGCAAAGCTGCGCCGCTCAACGATCCGGATGAAGAGCTGCATGCGGTCGAGCCGGTCCATGGCTTTGTTCACCACAGCCGAATTCTCATGTCAATCCTTGCCCAATTGTTCTGAACCGGCGTCGGCAGTATCTCCCTGTTCGTCAAACAGGAGACTATGACGTGACCATCAAAGGACAACGCGTCGCGATCGTCACCGGCGCATCCAAGGGAATCGGCCGGGCCATTGCGCTACAACTGGCAAAGGACGGCATCGCCGTCCTGGTGAATTATTTCAGCAGCCCTGGGGCTGCGGCCGCCGTGGTTGCTGAGATTGAGGCGGGCGGCGGCAAGGCGGTCGCGGTGCAAGCTGACATAAGCAGCCCGAGCGCCGCTGCTGACCTGTTCAATGCTGCCGAAGGAGGCTTTGGCAGCGTCGACATCCTCGTCAACAACGCCGGCATCCTGAAGCTGGCACCGCTTGCCGAAACCGACGACGCGAGCTTCGAGCAGCAGATCGCGATCAATCTCACCGGTACGTTCCGCGCCATGCGCGAAGCAGCTAGGCGGCTCCGCGACGGTGGACGCATCATCAACTTCTCGTCCAGCGTGGTCGGCGCCTATGGGCCGACCTATGGCGTCTATGCCGCCAGCAAGGCCGCCGTCGAGGCCATGACCCATGTCGCGTCGAAGGAACTCGGCCGCCGGGGCATCACAGCCAATGCGGTCGCGCCCGGCCCGGTCGAGACCGAACTGTTCATGACCGGCAAGTCCGATGAATTGGTCGAGAGGATCGTCGGGACGATTCCGCTCGGGCGGCTGGGTCGGCCGGACGACATTGCCTCGGTCGTTTCCTTCCTTGCCAGCCCCGAAGCAGGCTGGGTGAACGGCCAGGTGCTCCGCGCCAATGGCGGCATGATCTGAAGAAACCTAAAGGAGAATTCCATGCCATTCGTCAACATCAAAACCCCTGAAGCTGCGCTCAGTCGCGGCCAGAAGGAAGAGATCGTGCACCGCATGACTGATATGCTCGTCGAATACTTCTCGGAGGCGGCAAGGCCGCACACGATGGTGCTGATCGAGGAAGTAAAGGACGGCGGATATGGCCGCGCCGACGAGATTTTCGTCCTGCCGGACGCCTATCGCGTCAAGAAAGGCGGCTAGTTCGGAGCTCATCGAGAGCCAGCGGTAACCGGCCTTCGCTGCGGCCTGCCTGTGGGCGCGCCAGACCTGCGATTGCCGGAAGCCCGTTGTATGACCCGGCCCGACGCGAGCCGGGCTGGGGGAGGTCTTCGACGTCGAACCGGGCCGGCCATATCGCCCGTCAGGCCATGAAGCGGGCGAACCAGTGGAGCATCTGTTCCGGCTCGCAGGAAATAGGTATAACCGTCCCACCGCCGCGTCGTGCCCTCGATCCAGTGCAGCTTCTTGTTGGCAATCGGGATGTTGTCAAACATGGCCTGGATGTCGTCCGGCCTCGTATAGAGGTCGTCTCTTACCTGGTAGAGGAACGTTGGGATCATGAGGCTCTTGGCCCAGGGGGACGGGCGAGAACTGATCGAGCGTAAAACTCGTCTGCAACCCGACGCGGTCCTTCAGATCTTCCATATAGCTGGCGGGAACGCCGAACCGCTGGCGCGACGCCGCTGGACAATGGCTGCGGCGACACCATGCAGCGTTCACCATCGAAAACGCCGGGCCGACGCGTCATGGCGAACATAGTGGCGTTGCAGCCCAAGCAGCGGCTGAAAAGCCCGATGGTCATTTCCCGCGTATCACTGCGGCTGCGGACATCCATAGGCCAGCACATTGTAACCCGCGTCGTGCAGGATCTTGTAACCCGGCACGAAATTGACCTCGAAGTCGTTGCCGGCAGAACGGCCCAACGACTTCCACGGCTCGAGATGTGACGGCAGTCCGGCCCGGTTGAACCACCGTGGGTGGTTGGCGATGATCATCTCGTCCGATCCAGATCGCGGGATGAACCATCCTTCAGGCGGAATGCCATCCTCCGAGGGAAAGAAGACATCCTCGTACTCCAGGCCTTCCTCGTGCGGGCAGTGCAAGATGGGCGCTCGCCGCCACGTGCGGACGCCTTCCGCCAAAGCTTGCAGTGTTTTCTCGGTTTCTTCCCGCGTCACACCATCCTCCTGTCGAGTGTGGTCGGATGAATCGGGAAGTCATGTCCGTCGGCCGCCGGAACTCCTGGGGAGGTTCTGGTCGCTCAGCCGACGAGCAGGACGCCCTGAATGATTTCGCGCAAGGTATCCCACCAGCGGGCAGCGGCGACCATGTGTCAAAGTCCAGGTTTCTGTTGCGGCCGTCCAGAATCGGTATCCAAGCGTCCCCGCCGCTGCCGCGGGCTCGGTCGGTAGGAAGCGGAGCGCGTTGTTCGCCCGACGCGCCGTGCTCCATCCGCAGGTTCTCCTTCAGGCGGGCACCATTCCGTCGAGTTCGGCCATTGCTTCGTCTGGGAAGTCGACTTCGGCGGCGGCGAGATTCTCCCTCAGATGCACGCGCGAGGAGGTGCCGGGAATCAGCAGGATGTTCGGCGAGCGCTTGAGCAGCCAGGCGAGCGCCACCTGCATCGGCGTCGCCCCTAGCCGCGCCGCCACATCCGACAGCGTCGAGGATTGCAGCGGCGAAAAGCCGCCGAGCGGGAAGAAGGGCACATATGCGGTGCCTTCGGCGGCAAGCCGGTCGATCATGGCGTCGTCAGCGCGGTTGGCGAGGTTGTACATGTTCTGCACACAGAGGATCTCGGTGATCCTGCGGCCTTCCTCGACTTGCCTCAAGGTCACGTTCGAAAGGCCGATATGCCGGATCAGCCCCTGCCTTTTGAGATCGGTCAGCACCGTCAGCGGCTCCTCAATCGAACCCTCGGCCGGGCCGTGCACGCTGAACATGGCGCGCAGGTTCACCACCTCGATCGCGTCGAGCCCGAGATTGCGCAGGTTGTCATGCACGGCCTGCGTCAGATCTTCCTTCGAGAACGCAGGATTCCACGAGGCATCCGCGCCGCGCCTGGCGCCCACCTTGGTGACAATGACGACGTCGTCCTGGTAGGGGTGGAGCGCCTCCCGTATGATCTCGTTCGTCACGTGCGGGCCATAGAAGTCGCTGGTGTCGATGTGGTTGACGCCGCTTTCAACCGCTTCGCGAAGGACGGCGACCGCTTCCGCGCGATCGCGCGGAGGGCCGAAGACACCTTTGCCGGCAAGCTGCATCGCACCATAGCCGAACCGGTTCACCGGCCGCTCGCCGAGCATGAAAGTTCCTGATTCTGCAACACTGGACATGCACTGATCTCCATTTGAGCCACAAAAACGGGATTAAGGCTGTTTCATCGGCAGGACAATCAGCTACCATTCGTACGGGCTGTGCGGCACGCCGAACAATTGGGAGCGGGAATATGGAACGGGACAGGCCCAACATGGCGGATGTGGGCGCTTTCATGAAGGTCGCTCGGGCCGGTGGGTTCCGGGAGGCGGCTCGGGCGAGCGACATCAGCGCGTCGGCGCTGAGTGACGCCGTACGGCGCCTGGAGGCGGAACTCGGCGTCAGGCTTCTCAACCGTACCACCCGCAGCGTCGTACCGACCGAGGCTGGCCGGGGGCTGATGGAGCGGCTCGGACCGGCATTCGGAGAGATCAATGCCGCGCTCGATTTCGCTCGCGGCTTCCGCAACCGCCCGGCGGGCGTCCTGCGGTTGAACGTGCCGGTCAGCGCCGCGCGGCTGGTCCTGCCGCCCATCGTGCCACCGTTCCTTGCGGCCTATCCCAACATTAGGCTGGAGATCGTGACCGAGGAGGGCTTCGTCGATGTTGTCGCCGCGGGCTGCGATGCTGGTATCCGCTACGACGAGCGGCTGCAGCAGGACATGATCGCCGTTCCGATTGGGCCACGCGTGCAGCGTTATGCGAGCGGCGCCTCGCAAGCCTATCTCGACGCGCATGGCCGGCCGCAGCATCCGCGCGACCTGCTTTCTCACAGCTGCATCCGCGGCCGTTTTGCCGGCCGGCCGATCAGTCCCTGGGAGTTCGAGCGCGACGGCGAGGTGATCACGATTGACCCGCCCACGTCCCTCGTGGTGCAGGCGGGCGGCGGCTCGGATCTTGGGATCGCAGCGGCGATTGCCGGAACTGGAATCGTCTCGCTCTTCGAGGACTGGTTGCGTCCGCAGTTCGAAAATGGAGCGCTGGAGCCCGTGCTGGAGCCATGGTGGCTGAGTTTTCCCGGCCCCTTCCTCTACTATCCTGGGCGCCGGCTGGTGCCGGCGCCCCTGCGGGCCTTCATCGACTTCATCAGGGCCATGCCGGCGGCTCCATCGGGTTGAGCAACAAGCCGCATGCCGCTATCCAGAGCCTGAAGGTGCGCAAACGCGTCGGTATGCTCCGTCCTTTGGGAATACAAGCGTCACTGTTCGCCCGTCTGCGGTGTCAGTTTCATACTCTACCATCGATCCCATTCGCACGACATTCCCAAGCACGGCAGCGTCGGAAACCACGCGTGCGCGTTCGAGCTCGAGCAAGAGAGATAGCCGAGGTTGACATGCAGGGGCGGCCCATTCCGGCCAGATTCGCGCCAAAAGCTCTCCTAGACTGCATTCCGTCGATGTTGCTTTGGTGGTAGTTGAGAGTGCCCCGACTACACAATTTCCAAATTGGGAACTTCACGCGGGGCTGGTCGCATTTCGATCAAAGCGGATTTTCGTTCTGTTTGCCGGGACGCACGCCCAGTACGATGCGATCGACGTCAAAGACCTCTGACGTGAAAGGAAGTCGACATGTTGGATTTGAAAGCTTTTCGAACGCTTCAGAGTGAGGTCGAGTACAACGCCGCGCTGAAGGAAGTTCGGCCGTATTTCGAGAACGAACCCGATGAAGGCTCTGAGGAAGCTGCGCACTTTGACGCGCTCGTCCTTCTAATCGAACACTACGAAGGTAAGCACTATCCAATCCCGACGGCGAGCCCGGTTGAGGTGGTCAAGTCCGTGATGGCTGCGAACAATTACACGCGTGCCGATCTCGTGGCGGTTATTGGCTCCAAAGCGCGGGCGGCCGATCTTTTGAACGGCAAGCGGGAAATCAATCTGGATCAGATCCGAAAGCTAAGCAAGGAATGGAACATTCCGGCTGGCTCACTGATCGGCGACGTCGCGGCTTAAGGGATACCCACAACCAATAACTGAAGCGCTCGGCGCCCTGGCCACTTTACGGTGACCTAAATACTCAAGCCGAGGCCCTTCTTCAGGCTCCGCGTGAGTTCGTAGGTTCGGCTCAACTCCGCCCGGTGTGTCCGGTCGACGAGGCTGGCGACCTCGTTGATGCGGTCGATCGCGGCCGTGTCCTTCAATCCCAGACGGTCGAGCTCCGTCTTGAAGCTCCGCGGATCCGCACTGCCGAGACGATGCGCCGCCCCGCCGCTATCCACGCTCTATTCAATCAGCAACCTTTCAATTTAGGCACCCCTGTCGGCATCAACGGAGGCGAGGTCCGTCGCAACTTAAAGATTAGGACAAATGCAAAATAGCTCTACTTGTTAGGGGATGCGCGGGCCTGGGCCGGATCGCAAGCTGCAGGAACTAGTGAAACCGGGCGCGTTAGAGCGGGATGCATTTAGGCGGAATCGGAAAGGGGATTCCTTTTTCTGCGCAAATCAGATTCACCATTCAGGCCGGTGAAGGAGGCCGGCCTTTATGGCGAGACCTTTTTCGAATGATCTTCGGGAACGCGTTGTCGATGCGGTGACGGGCGAGGGCCTATCGTGCCGGGCAGCGGCCAAGCGCTTCGGCATCGGCATCAGCACCGCGATCGATTGGGTGCGGCGGTTTCGCGAGACGGGCAGCGCCGCACCCGGCCAGATGGGTGGGCACAAGCCCCGCAAGCTTTCCGGTCCGCACCGGGCTTGGCTGCTTTGCCGCTGCCGCGAGCGCGACTTCACGCTGCACGGACTTGTCGCCGAGTTGAGCGAGCGCGGCCTGAAGGTGGATTATCGCGCCGTCTGGACCTTCGTGCACGAAGAGGGGTTGAGTTATAAAAAAAGACGCTGGTCGCCAGCGAACGGGAGCGGCCCGACGTCGCCCGCCACCGGGCACGATGGCTGAAGCACTGCCCCGGAATTGATCCCGCCCGCCTCGTTTTCATCGATGAGACCTGGACGAAGACGAACATGGCGCCGCTGCGGGGCTGGGCGCCTCGCGGCGAACGACTGGTGGGCTACGCCCCCTTCGGCCATTGGAACACCATGACCTTTGTCGCCGCACTCAGGGCCGACCGCGTCAGCGCTCCCTTTATCCTCGATGGCCCGATCAATGGCGAACGCTTCCGCATCTATGTCCAGCAAGTTCTGGTGCCGGAACTCAAAGCCGGCGACATCGTCATCCTGGACAATCTCGGCTCCCATAAGGGTCAGGAGATCCGCGCCGCCATCCGTAAGGCCGGCGCCCGCCTGTTCTTTCTGCCGAAATATTCCCCCGATCTCAATCCGATCGAAAAGCTCTTCGCCAAAATCAAGCACTGGTTGCGTGAGGCACAGGCCAGATCACGCGACGCAATCCATGACGAACTGCGCCACATTCTCCAAGCCGTCACCCCACAGGAATGCGCAGCCTACTTCAAAGAGGCGGGATATGAACGGGCTTAAATACATACCGCTCTAGTGGTCAGTTTCGTGCTACGGGCTGAGCCTGGCACGCCTTCCGTCGCCTTTGAACGGCGCTCCGCAGATTTCTCGAACCAGCTAACGATCCAGCCGAAGCCGTCCCATTCGCGACCGTCGAGCGGATCGGCAAAAGCATTGGTTCTTTTCTTGCGGTGTTGGGTTACTAGCTCTCTATATACAATCGTCCATTGCAATAGCATCTCGTTTCTCCGCCATGCTGTCTGGCCAGAATGTGGTTCGTGGCGGCTTGAAGATGTAGACGCACAAGCGAAAGGCACGTTTCAGAGATGAAACTCGAGAATTGGGATGATCTTCGGTTGTTCCTGCACGTCGCTGAACAAGGCGGGCTGGCGGGTGCCGCCGAGAGGGCGGGCGTCAGCGCGCCTACAATCGGACGGCGCATGCTGGCGCTTGAACGCGCCATTGGGAGAGCGTTGTTTGTACGGGCGCGTACGGGATACGAGCTTGCACCGGACGGACACGTTCTGCTGGAGCGCGTGAAGGCGATGTATGAGGCGGCGCAAGATATCCACAACTGGCAGGAGTCGGTACACTCGCTGCCAATGGTGCGGCTTCTTTCCGACAGCACGTTGTCGTGCTTCACGGCCGCGAGCTTCAACCACCTGTGGTCGCCCCGCGACTCGTTTCGCGTGTGTTTCAAAACTTCCGAGGCCATCCTTGACCTGACGTACCGCGAAGCAGACATAGGACTAGCCGCCGAGCGGCCGGAGACTGGTAATGTCGCTGCCCGCCGTTCCGTCCGGATCGCCTACGCGCCCTACTGCGCCCAGGGTTTTGATCAGCAACGCAACAACAACTGGGTGTCGCTCGGCACCGACGTCGCAAATCAGCGGTGGAAGCGGTGGACGTTTGAACATCGGGGCCAGTTCATCACAAACTGGGTGAACGCACCTCGTTCGATGTTCGATCTTGTGAAGGCGGGAGCGGGCGTCGGTGTTCTGCCGTGCTTCATCGGCGATCGCGATCCCAGCTTCCTTCGGGCGGGCCACGTGATTGACGAGCTGAGCCACCACTTGTGGATCGTGCTGCATGATGACGAGCGGGACCGGGAATCCGTCCGCACTGTCGCTGACCGTCTGTCGGCGCTGCTTGCAGCGAACGCCCCGCTATTCTGTGGATTCACTGGGCAAGATCCCTTGTGAACGGAGCGGGTAAAGCGACCCCAGCAGGCTCAAGTGCGTGATCCGCTGACACATCTGTTCACCTCAACTTGACGCGTATAAGGGCTCGCCTCAATTACTGCCCCATACGTCCATCAGCATCTTGAGAAACCTTTCCGCGGCCGGCGATAGGGTGCCGCCGCGACGGCGGACCACGCCGATGGTACGCGATATCTCGGGATCGCTAATCGGGAGTGTGATCAAGAGCGGATGGTCATCCTGCGGGGTCGCCATGCGCGGCAGGACTGAAATCCCTAAGGGCATCGACCAGACCGAGCGAGGTGGACAGATTGGTCACTTCGTAGAACCAACGCAGCTTGCTATTCGATTTTGTCAGGGCCGCATCCAGCAAGGTTCTGTTTCCGCTTGAACGATGAGCGGTGATCAGATGGTAGGGCTCGAGGTCTGCCCAGCCGACTGAGGGTTTGGCGGCAAGCGGGTGATCTTTGCAGGCCGCAAGCACGAAAGGGTCTTCCCCCAGCCGGGTCCGACGTGCCCACGAACTCCATCTTTCCCCGTGCGACCACCCGTAGGCCGTCGGCCTCGGGCGGCATTCGATGCAGCGCGCCCACGCCAGCGCCGACTAAACTCGCGAGGGGTCTCTGATCAGGCGCTTGAAATCCAGCCCACGGGGATGTATATGCACATGTATATGCAAAGGAGGCCGAGATGCCCCAACTCCGACACAACGAACCAACACCGCCAAGGGAAGCCAAGCTCTTCCGAAATAATAGAAGTCAGGCTGTACGTATCCCCGCTGATTTTGAGCTTCCCGGCGATCGGGTGATGATCCATCGGGACGGAGATCGGCTGATAATAGAGCCGGTGCTCCGCAAGAACTTGCTGGAAGTGCTGGCTGGTTTGGAGCCGCTCGGGTCTGAAGATGAGTTCCCTGACGTTGACGAAACCCTGTTGCCGGTGAAGGAAATCGACCTGTGAGCAGGCTCTACATGCTGGACACCGATATCGTGTCCGAGCTTGCGCGAAACCCACAGGGGGCTGTCACTAAACGCATTGCCGAGGTAGGACCGGATGCAATCTGCGTCAGCATCATTACGGCGGCAGAGTTACGCTATGGATGCGCCAAGAAGGGATCATCGAAACTGCTGGCGCAAATCGAGACCATTCTTGAAAGTATGCAAGTGCTTGCGCTCGATGTGCCTGCTGATGCCGAATACGGCGGCATCCGGGCTGAACTGGAGGCCGCTGGGAGGCCCATCGGCCCGAATGACCTGTTCATCGCGGCTCATGCCTGTATGCTTGGAGCGGTGCTGGTAACGGCCAACAGTAGCGAGTTCACACGCATTCGTGATCTCAAGGTCGAGAACTGGCTGGATTTCACTTCTTCGGGTTGAAGCCAAGGGCGCTCATGCTTTTGCCGACTTCGAGCAAGGGAAGAGACGGCATAGCAAATGCGCTGACTTCGTGCTGATGGTAGTAGAAAACGTTTATCCCGGCCTCAATGTTGTGGCGGCACCTTCGTCGTGCAGGCCAGCTGAACGGCGATCTAGCGCGCGAGTCCTCATCCAGCAGACGCTGCGCCTCCTCAATCCCGAATTCCGAACATCCCTGCCCCATAAAGACTGCATGACAAATGAACCTTATGGAACTAGAGCCGACTCTTGCTCAATTGCACCGAAGCCATCTCGGGCGATTTGTTCGGCCTTGTTCGTCGTCAGGGGTCTACGTTCCGTGTCGATCCGAAAATCGCAGAAATCGTCGGAGTAGGTGAGGGGACGACATCGCAGCCAGTGCCTCGATGCCCTCGGCGCTGTAGGTCTTGCGGACGTTCCTCGGATCGGCGTCGAGCTTGCTCAATGCAACAGTGATGATGTCAGTCATGATGGTTCCCCTTTTTTCCCTATACCCGCGAAGCGGCCTCATGCCCGAAGGGGCAGGAGCCCCGCTCCTGCTCCCCGAACTCGCGCGGAGCAGCGGGGGAGAGGGGGCAAGGGGACAAGTCGGAGGGGGATCACCCGCCCGAAGGGGCGACGCAAAATCCACCTCGAGCGGATCCGAGTCGATCCTGCACGGAGCGAGATAAAGGCGAGCGGAGGAAGGACGGGGAGACCGATTTTCCCCTTGCAGGGGAGAGGGGGCAGCGCGCCCTTTCCCCACTGAAGCAAACAAATGAGCATACCGGGCGAAGGCGCAGCCGAAGCCAGTTCGCAACCGCTTGACCGGTTAAAAGGGCAGCCGCAGGAGGTTTAGCATAGCGCCGCTCGAAGGGCGGAAACCGGGACCGACTGCCCCCGGCAAGCGGTTCATTTTGGTCTTCCACCTCTGGTGCCGGCGTTTCCCACAAGCGTTCGGCAAACCCTACGGCGCTACCCGGCGGGCGCGGGTTGCCTTCGGCTGCTCCGCTCACTGATGCTCGCTGCGGCCGCTTGTGCCGGCTATGCCGGCGCGGCTGGAAAACGCCTCACCCAATTCGGGCCGCAGCGTGGGCGCTGAACTTCTCAACAGGGTGGGATTGCGGGGTTTGACCCGCCATGGCTGTGGCACCATCACCCGCGGTCGCGTCGGGAGCGTCGTTGAAAGGCGCCTCGGCAGCGCGCGATGCCTTCGCCACCACCCATCAAACGCCGAGACTGTTGTTCTTCAACGGCAATTGTCGGATGCGCTTGCCAGTGGCCGCAAAGACCGCGTTCAGAACCGCTGGTCCCGCTACCGCGATCGTCGGCTCGCCGACGCCGCCCCAGAAATTCCCCGATGGCATGAGAATGGTTTCGACGGCCGGCATCTGGTCCATACGCATGACCTCGTAGGTATCGAAATTCTCCTGTTCGACGCGACCGCCATTGATCGTGCACTCTCCATAGAGGCAGGCTGAAAGACCGTAGACGAAAGAGCCCTCCACCTGCCGCTCGGCCTGGGCGGGATTCACGATATGGCCCGGGTCCGTCGCCGCGACGATGCGGTGGATCTTAAGCTGCCCGTCTGTGACCGAGACTTCCGCCGCGGCTGCGACGTAGCTGCCGAATCCCATGATCTGGGCAAGGCCGCGATGGATACCGCTTCCTGCCGGCTTTTCCCAACCGATCCGTTCGGCGACTGCGTCGAGAACGGCAAGGTGGTTAGGATGGTTGACCAGCAGTTTTCGCCGCAATTCGAGCGGGTCGATGCCCGCCTCGTGGGCGAGCTCGTCGATGAAGCATTCGACGTAGAGAGCGTTCTGATTGAGATTGACCCCGCGCCAGAACCCCGGTGGAACTGGGGGATTGCGCATCGCATGATCGATCAGCAGATTGGGGATGGTATAGCCGAAGGCGCCTTCGGCATCGCCGTCGTTCAGACCCTGGAACACGGCCGGATCGCGCCCGGTCTCGCGCACCTCGGCGCGCAGCGACCAGAGAATCGACTGCCCGCTGATCCGCATGTGAAAGGCGGACACGTTGCCCTGCTTGTCGATTGCTGCTCGCAAGCGGCATTGCGTCACCGGATGGTACGCGCCGTGCAGCATGTCCTCTTCGCGCGACCAGATAAGCTTCACGGGGGTGCCCGCGAATTCTTTGGCAAGCCTCACGGCCTGACGGACATATTCCTGGTAAGCGCCACGCCTCCCGAAGCCGCCGCCGAGATGCAGCTTGTATACCTCGCATTGCTCCATCGGCAGGCCGGAGGCTTCGGCGGCAGCGACAAGGCTCGTCTCTCCGTTCTGCGTCGGCACCCAAACTTCGCATTTATCCGTCGTATATCGCGCCGTCGCGTTCATGGGCTCCATGGTGGCATGGGCTTGGTATGGAAAAGAATAGGTAGCCGTGACGACCTTGGCGCTTTCGGCAAGTGCTGCCCGAACGTCCCCAATCGCCGTGCCAACGACTGCCTCTTCTGCGTCCAGACCTTCTCGCAGCATCGCGGCAATCGTTTCGCTGCTGACGTTCGTGTTCGGGCCTTCATCCCAAACGATCGGCAGCGCATTAAGGGCGGAATGGGCCTGCCACCACGTGTCGGCAACAACGGCAACGGCCGTTTCATCGACCTGAACGACCTTCCTTACGCCCGGCATGCCCGAGACGGCTGCGGCATCGAAGCTTGCCACCTTCCCTCCGAAGACCGGGCAGGCTTTAATCGAGGCGTTCAGCATGCCCGGCAGTTGCAGGTCGACACCGTAGACCTGCTTGCCTGTCAGCTTGTCGCGCGTATCGAGCCGCGGCAACGGCTTGCCGGCAATCTTCCAGTCCTTCGGATCCTTCAGCGGCACATTGGCCGGCGGTTGCATGTGCGCTGCGAGCGAAGCAACGGCGCCGTAGGTGACGGTCCGGCCGGAGGGATTGTGGGTGATGACGCTGTTCGCCGCCGAGCATTCCTGCACCGGGACTTTCCAGAGGGTCGCGGCCGCAGCGACGAGCATTTCGCGCGCGGTGGCTCCGCCCTGACGCACATATTCGTGCGATTCCCGAATTCCTCGGCTGCCGCCGGTCGAGAAATTGCCCCAGATGCGATTCCGCCTCAGGCTTTCACCGGGTGTCGGATATTCCGTCGTGACTTTCGACCAGTCGCATTCGAGCTCCTCGGCGACGAGCTGGGCGAGGCCGGTGAGCGTTCCCTGACCCATTTCGGAGCGGGCAATCCGGACGACGACGGTGTCGTCCGGATGAATGAGAACCCAGGCATTCACCTCGGGCAGGATGGCGTTTCTCTCCTGGGCCAGTGCAGCAAAAGGCAGGTGAAAGCCGAGCGAGAAGCCGCCGGCCGCAGCGGCGGTGCCGATCAGAAAGCGGCGGCGCGACAAGATTGAAACTGTCAT